>CAVUOO010000003.1:0-825507 GCA_963743195.1 uncultured Gemmatimonadales bacterium | reverse complement strand
TCCGATGACGCCGTGCGGTCTGGCTCACGACACGTAACTACAGTTTGCGGCTTTCCACGTCAAGCGCCGCGTTCGACGCGACCCCCTTTCGGGCCATATCAGCTCACCGCCGAGCGCTTGAACGCGCGGATCGCGACGGTGGTGAAGGCGACGGCGAAGAGCGGGGACTCGCGCGCCAGGTGCTCGCCCGCGGCTCGCCGATCCCGGGAGGTCAGCCGGACGACGCGAGGCTCGGTCGCTATCCGAACGTGAACACGTACGCCTCGGCGCCGGGTTCGAGGAAGGTGATCTGCAGCGCCCGCTCGCGGACGGCGTCGGGCTGGCGCACGAGCTGGTAGAGGCGGCCGTCTTCGAGCAGGCCGGTCCCGTCCTCGTCGACGTCGACCCCGTGTGCGGGGCCCGGAGGCTCGCCGTCGAGGAGCACGCGGAAGGCGATCGGCCCTCGCGCTCCCCGCGACAGCACGAGGTGGGCGTCGCGCGCGTGGAAGCGGTAGTGGATGCTCCCGCCGGCCTCGCCGAGCACGACCCTCTCGGGCTCGATCGACCACTCGCCGGACAGGGCCCAGTGGTTGAGGCCCAGGCGATCGGGCCGCGCGTCGTCGCCGCGTTCGCGCGAGCCCCGCTCGGCGCCGAGATAGGTCTCCGGGGTCCGCAGGTGGTCCCAGTCGGCCTGGGCCTCCACGCCGAGCGCTTCGACGGAGACGAGCTCGCGCTCGACGCCGAGCAGCTGCTGGATGACGCGCTCTGATTGCTCGTAGCGTCCTTCGCCGAAGTGCTGGTCGCGGATGACGCCGTCGGTGTCGACGAAGTAGAGCGCCGGCCAGTAGCGGTTGGCGAAGGCGTCCCAGACCGCGTAGTCGTTGTCGGCGGCGACCGGGTAGTCGATCGCTGCGCACCTTCGTGGCCCGGCGCACGCGGTCGATGTCATGCTCGAAGGAGAACTCAGGGGTGTGGACGCCGACGACGAGCAGCCCGTCGTCTCGGTAGGCCTGCGACCAGGCGCGGACGTAGGGCTCCTGGCGCAGCCAGTTGATACAGGTCAGCGTCCAGAAGTTCGCCAGGACGACGTGGCCGCGCAGCTCGGCGGGCCCCAGTGGCTCGGAGTTGACCCACCCGGTGGCCCCGGCGAGCGGCGGCATGTGCACGTGCTCGGACACGGTCATCGCGCGACGAACTGCTGGCCGCCGTCGATGTCGTACGTCGCGCCGGTGAGCGCGGTGTTGGTCATGAGGTGGACGGCGAGCGCGGCGACGTCGGCCGGGCCGACGACGCGGCCGATCGGCAGCGTCGCGCGCAGCTCGTCGCGCCGGGCCTCGAGTCCGTCGCCGAGAAGTCGAGGCCGACAGCGGGGTGTCGACGAAGCCGGCGGCGATCAGGTTGACGCGGATCGGCGCGAGCTCGAGCGCGAGGGTCGCCGTGAACGGAGGCATCGCGGCGGTGGCCGGCCGAGGCGAGTCCGAGGTCGCGACCGATCCGCCGGCCGCCGGTGCCGCCCATGAGCAGCAGCGTGCCGCCGGGCCGCATCTTGGGCGCGGCGTTGCGCGCGACCTCGAGCGCGAGCACGACGTGGTCGCTGAGCGCCTCGCGCACCTCATCGGCGTCGATCTCGAGCAGGGGCACGTAGCGCGGGCCGGCGGCCGGTGACCAGCACGTGGTCGATCGGGGCGGGCAGCCCGTCGAAGAACGCGCTTCAGCGCCGCCGGGTCGGTGGCGTCGAAGGCCGCGGTGCTCCGCGCGCCGACGTCGCGCGCCGCCCGCTCGAGGCGCTCGGCGTTGCGGCCGGTGAGGACGACGTCGGCGCCCTCGGCTGCGGGCGCAGCCGGGCGGTCTCGAGGCCGATTCCGGCGCTGCCGCCGATCACGACGACGGTCTGCCCGAGCAGCTCGCGGCTCGCGGGCGGCGCGGTCATGACAGGCTCGGCCATCTGCGGGTCCATCGGGCTCGGACGATCGGCCGTGGCTCTGCGGCGATCTCCACTGCGCAGCGCCTTCACGCGCCGCGTCGTAGATCTCCGAGAAGCTCGGGAACGGCTGGATCGTGTCGCGCAGCACGTCGAGCGGGACGTGGGCGCGGATCGCGAGCGTCGCCTGCTGCAGCCACTCGCCGGCCTCGGGCCCGAGCGCGTAGGCGCCGGTCAGCCGCTCGCCGTCGCTGAGCAGCGTCAGGAAGCCGTTCGACTCGGCGTAGGCGTGCGTGTAGGTGGCGGTCTTCGGGACCTCGGACACGGGTGCGGTGGCGCTGAACGGAGCCTCGGTCGCGCCGACCGCCGCGGCCTGCGGGTCGGTGTAGGTGACGCGCGGCACCGCCTCGTAGTTGGCCGCGTGGGCTCGCCGAGGATGTTCGACGCGACGACCTCGCCCTCGTACTCGCCGACGTGGGTCAGCGGCCAGATGCCGGTGACGTCGCCGATCGCCCACAGGCGCTCGCCGGCGCGCAGGTGCTCGTCGACCGGGATGCCGCGGGGGTCGGCGCTCGACGCCGACGGTCTCGAGGCCGATCCCCTCGACGCGCGGGCGCCGGCCGGTGGCCACGAGCAGCCGGTCGCCGCGCAGCTCCGCGGCCGTCGTCGAGCTCCAGGACGAACTCGTCGCCGTCGCGGCGCGCCGCGCGTGGCGTGCATCCCCGAGCCGCAGCTCGATGCCGTCGCGGCGCAGCGCCTCGCCGAGCGCCTCGCCGAGCGGCGCCGGCTCGCGCGGCGAGCACGCGGTCGGCGCCCTCGACGAGCACGGCCTCGCCGCCGAAGCGGCGCACGACCTGGGCCAGCTCGACGCCGGCCGGACCCGCCGCCGAGCACGAGCAGGCGGCGCGGGACCGCCTTCATGCTCGTCGCCTCGCGGGTGCCCCAGACGCCGTCGAGCTCGCGCAGTCCCGGGATCGGCGGGCACGATCGGATCGGACGCCGGTCGCCACGACGACGTGCTGCGCCGGTGTGGCGGACGCCGTCGACCTCGACCGCGCCGGTGCCGGCGAGCCGGCCGGTGCCGCGCAGCAGGTCGATGCCGCGGTCCTCAGCCAGCGCTCCTGCCCGGCGTCGGAGTAGTTCGAGACCATGAAGTCGCGCCACGCGAGCGCGGCCTCGACGTCGACCTCCGCGCTCGCCGCCGGCGTCGCGCGCGCCCTGCACCGCCTCGCCCGGGCGCAGCAGCGTCTTGGACGGGATGCACGCCCAGTAGGAGCACTCACCGCCGACCAGCTCGCGCTCGACGACGGCGACGCGCAGTCCGCCGTCGGCCAGCGCGCGCGGCGCAGTGCTCGCCGGGCGCGCCCGCCGCCGAGCACGATCACGTCGTAGTCATTGCTCGAGCTCATCGTCACCTCCGTCGGTTGCCGGTGACAGTCGCGGTTGCGGCGATCGGTCGCGCCCGTGGACTCCCTGGTCCGGGTCGCGACCAGGGACTCCACGGGCGCGAACCGCCGCGGCGCGCGCGACGCTGCTGCCCACCGCAATCAATGGAGGTCAACATGGCCAGCACCGACGCAAGCAGCGAAACGACGAGCGCGACGCAGAGCGCTCAGGGCGTGGACATGGCGCTCGAGGTCGTGACGCTGCCCGTCTCCGACGTCGATCGGGCCAAGGCGCTTCTACGAGAGCCTCGGATGGCGGTTCGACATCGACCTGGTCGTCAGCGACGACATCCGCGACCGTGCAGTTCACGCCGCCGCACTCGCCGTGCTCGATCCAGTTCGGCAAGGGCGGCACGGCGGCCGAGCCCGGGCTCGCTGCAGGGACTGATCCTCGTGGTCAGCGACATCGAGGCCGCCCGGGACGATCTCGTCAGCCGCGGCGTCGACGTCAGCGAGGTGGCGGTGAGCCGGCCCCCGGGCTTCGACGGCGACGCGGGCGCTCGTACTTCGCCCGGGCGTCGTTCAGCGACCCCGACGGCAACCGCTGGCTGCTCCAGGAGGTCACGACCCGGCTTCCCGGCCGTGAGTGGGAGGACTGAGATGGACGTCGCCTCGCTGGCCGACCTGCTGCACGAGACCTCCGAGCGTCACGGCGCGTTCGAGGCGGTCGCCCCACCGCACGACTGGTGGGACTGGTACGCCGCGTACATGGACGCGCGCCAGGGCGGGAGCGCCCCGGACGAGGCCTCCGCGGCCGCCGATCGCTACATGGCGGAGGTCAAGCAGGTCGTCGTCGCCGCCAGGCAGCTCGCCTGAGCACGCACGGACACCAGCCCTTCCGGCAACGGCCTCACGCCGGGACGAGCTCGGAGTCGGAGCTGGGCAGCGCGTCGGCCAGCTCCCGGCGCGAGCGGACCCCGAGCTTGGCGAACACCTTGCGCAGGTGCCACTCGACGGTGCGCGGGCTGAGGAAGAGCCGCGCGCCGATCTCCGGGTTCGACAGCCCGTCGCGGGCCAGCCGGGCGATCTGGCGCTCCTGGGCGGTCAGCTCGTCGCGCGTCTCGACGGTCGCGCTTGCGGACCCGGCTCGCCGGTCGCCAGAAGCTCGCGGCGAGCGCGCTCGGCGAACGCCTGCATGCCGATCGAGGTGCACTGGTCGTGGGCGGCGCGCAGCTGAGCGCGCGCGTCGACGCGGCGCTTCTCGCGACGCAGCCACTCGCCGTAGAGCAGATGCGAGCGTGCGAGCTCGGGGCGTAGCCGTGTGCGGCCCAGCCGCTCGATCGCCTCCCGGTACAGACCCTCGGCGCTCTCGCCTTCGCTCAGCAGCGCACGCGAGCGCGCCGCGATCCCGAGGCCCCAGTCCGTTTCAGCGGCACGTGCCGCCTCTGCGAGCCGCTCGAGAGCACCGCGGGCTCGCGCCATGTCGTCGCTGTGGACCGCCGCCTCGACCAGCTCGCTGAGCGCCCACACCGAGACGAACAGCTCGGGCGTATCGTCGCTGGCCTCTTGGGCCGACGCCAGCGCCTCCTCATAGCGGCCGAGACCGTTGAGGAGCATGGAGCGCGCCCAATGCGCGTATTGGACAGCCGTGCCCTGGCCGCCGGCCGTGGCGTCACGGATGGTGGCATCGATCACGGCGGCGGCCTCGGCCTCGCGGCCCTGAAGGCCGGCGAGCACGAGCGCTCCGTAGGGCGCGACCCGGGTCCCCGTGGCCTCCGTGACGCTGTCGGCCTCGGCCGTCAGCAGCGCCGCGCTCCCCGACCCCCCGCCCAGCGCCACCGCCTGGGCGAGCACGTTCACGCTCACGGCGAGGACTGCCAGCGCGCCCGACTCGCGGGCGACCCGGACGCCGCGTGCAGCGACCGCGACGCAGGTCTCGTAGTCCCACACCATCACGGCCGCCGCCGTTGCCAGCCACCCCCAGCGCAGGACCTCCTCGACGGTGACGTCCTTGCCCGCGAAGCTCCTCGCCGCGCGCTCGAGGACCGGCGCCGCCGTGGCGCGCCCATCGGTGAACGCCAGCGAGAAGCCGTTCAGCAGCAGATCCGACGCGCGCAGCGGGCCGGCCGGCTGTGGCCGGGCCAGGGCCTCGCGCGAGACGTCGTGCAGGCCGCGGGTGCCCGCAAGGCGCCCGGCGAAGAGCGCCGCGCTCCATGCGTCGAGATAGGTCTCGCGCGCGAGTTTCGGATCCAGCCGGTCGAGGGTCTGTGCGGCCCGCAGGAGCAGTGCCGGAGCCTCGCTGCCGCGGTCTTCGGAGTAGGCGGCCTCGGCGCGCAGCAGGTCCAGCCGGGCGCGCTGCAGCTCGTACCCTGGCTCGCGCCGCTCGGGTTTGACTCTCGTATAGCCCAGCTCCTCACTCCGGCTGATCCGCTTGTGCGCGGCGAGACCCTCGAGCACCAGCTCGCATGCCGCTACGACTCGCGCCTTGTCGCTCCGGGGGGAGAGTCCGACATCCGACACGAGCTCGACCAATCCGGGGACCACGCAGAATCCCTGATAGCAGAGATCGGTTCGCTCGTCGCCGGGCACCTTGAGCGCGCCGCCCTGATCGAACCAGGCCACGATCTTCCCGAGGTCCACGCCGCCAAGCCGCTCTTCCATCACCCGTCCCGCCGCGCGCCGGATCAGCTCGCGCGCGATCACGTCGCCGCCCTGCAGCTCGCCCTCGTACTCGAGCTCGAGCTTCCCGGTGATCGACGGCACCGCGGCGTAGACGTCGCTCACCCGCGGCACGATCCGTCGACTCGTCGAGCGACACCGCGCGGCGCTCGGCGTTCGAGACGACGCTCTCGAGCACGCTGATCGGAAGGCGCTGACTGACGCCCGACCGCTTGTCCACTCGCTTGTCCTCGCGCGCCTCGAAGGCGACGCGCTCCACCAGCTCGAGGAGGAAGTCCGGGACGTCGAGCTCGCGTCCTCCTCGGGCCGTCCACGCCTCCTGGGCCGTGATCTCCATACCCAGCTCCACGGTACGGGGGTAGTGCGTGATGACCTCCGAGCCGATCCGGTCCTTGAGCGGCGTGATGATCTTGCCGCGCGCCGTGTAGTCCTCGGGGTTCGCGGTGAACGCGAGCAGCACATCGAGCGGGAGCCGGATCGGATACCCTTTGATCTGGACGTCTCCCTCCTGCATGATGTTGAAGAGTCCCACCTGGACTTTTCCGCTCAGATCGGGCAGCTCGTTGATGGCGAAGATGCCGCGATTGGCCCGCGGCAGCAGACCGAAGTGCATCGTCAGCTCATCGGACAGCAAGTGGCCACCACGCGCCGCCTTGATCGGATCGACATCGCCGATGAGGTCGGCGATCGTGACGTCCGGCGTCGCGAGCTTCTCGACGTAGCGCTGATCGCGCCGGAGCCATCCGATCGGCGTCGCGTCGCCGCATTCCGCCAGCAGGTCACGCGCGTACTTGGAGATCGGCGCGAAGGGATCGTCGTTCACCTCGCTTCCCGCGACGATGGGCAGCTTCTCGTCGAGCAATGACGTGAGCTCGCGGAGGATGCGACTCTTCGCCTGACCGCGAAGGCCGAGCAGGATGAAATGGTGTTTTGCGAGCAGCGCGTTGACGATCTGCGGGATGATCGTGTCCTCGTAGCCGACGATGCCCGGAAAGAGGGGCTCGGTCGACTCGAGGCGCGCGAGGAGGTTCGCGCGGATCTCGTCGCGCACCGTTCTCCCGCGATAGGGCGGCTCCGCCCAGCGGCTGTTCTTCAGGTCGTGCAGGGTGCGCGGCTCTGGCATTGCAGTCATCACTCCTTTAATTCTGAATGCGACGACAGTTGCCGTAACGCTATGCTTGGCAACGTCTTGTTGATGTAGTCGGCACGCCCAGCCCAGCGGCGGCGACCGTCATTCGGCTTGACAAAAGCGCCCAGCGGTATAGTTTCGCCACCCGTACGCTCGGCGGCCGTGGCGACGTGCTGCGCGCGGACCTTATTCCGAACCAGACCTCAATCCCTTACGAGGAGTACCAATGAAGAAGACCCTCTTGATCGCCGCGGCCCTCGTGCTCGCGGGTTGTGGTGGCGAGAAGAAGGCCCCTGCCGCCGAAGGCGGGATGGCCGCAGACAGCAGCATGAACATGTCGAAGGACACCAGCATGGCTGCCCCGATGTCGTCCGACACCACGATGGCCCGGGACACCACCAAGAAGTAAGTCTCTGCTCATCGCACCGCTTGAAATTGGGCCCCGGCATTGTCTGGGGCCCAGTGTTTATCCGTCCAGCTCGTCCGGACCGAAGGGGAGCGCTACCACCTTCGCTTCCGCGCCGCCTGCCAGGACCATGCGACCAGGCTCGACCTCACGACGAATGATTCCGAGTCCCAGCCGGCGGTCCTCGAGGGTAAGGGTCGAGCGCACGGCGCCGACGTCCTTTTCTCCGTACACGACGCCCCGGCCTGCAAGTGGCGGGGTTCCCTGCCAACGGAGACCGCGCAACTCACGATTGGTGTGACCCCGGAAGTGAAGCCGAGCGACGGTCTCCTGCCCGGTGTAGCATCCCTTGGTGTAGGATACGCCGCCGATCTCGTCGTAGCGAACTTCCTGCGGCAACGTCTTCTCGTCGATCTCGACGCCGAGCGTCGGCCACCCTCCCAGCAGGCGTGCGGCGTGAAGGTCGTTGTCGTCGCCGGCAGAGGCACCGGACCCGATGAGCCGCGTCGTCAGCGCATCTACAGCCGGCGCGAGTCCCACGAGCAAGCCCGTGAACGGCGCGGACTCGGGAGCCAACGCCACCGCGACCGGGCTCAGATCCCCTCCCACCGAGACCACACGGCCGGCAGACTCCGGCGCCCCAATGCCGGACTTCGCGAGGACCTGAAAGCCGTGGTCGCCCAGAAGCCAGACGACCCGAGACTGGCCGGTCAGATCCACGACCTTCGCCAGCCGGGGCGGAAGCTGGCGGTGGAAAAGCTCGGCCGCGGCCGCTCGGCCCTCGGGCGACACAATCACCGTGAATCCATCCGGTTGCCGTAGGACCCAGGCATCGACGACGATCATGCCTTTCGGCGTGAGGAGCGCGCCGTAGACGAGGCTTTGATCACCCGGCTTCTCGAGATCGTTGGTCAGCATGCCCTGGAGGCAGTTGAGCGCGCCAGGGCCGGTAATCCGGAAGACCGCGGGTTCGGTCGTCACCGCCGTCGCGGCGTGGCGAACCCGGTCGAGCCGTGCGCGGGCGAGGACCAGATCCGATTCAGGCATGAGCCCAGGGCAGATCGGCAGGTGTTCGACCGACGAAATCGGGCCAGATGGAATCGGCCTGTCCGATCACCGAATCCTTGTGAGAGGTCGAGAGCATCGCGCAGCGAAGTCCGGCGGCGCGGGCGGCGGCCAGACCCTGCAGCGAATCTTCGATCACGACGCATCGGTTCGGAGCCAAGGCGAGCATCTCCCGGGCTCGCTGGTACCCCTGCGGATCCGGCTTACAGGCGGTCACATCCTCGGCCGACACGATCTCGGCGAAGTGCGGCCGCAGACCGGTCAGATCGAGCACCAGCTCGATTTCCCGGCGGAGCGCACCCGACACGATGGCGAGCTGGTATCCGTCCAACGCCGCGTTCTCGACGAATTCTTCGGCGCCGGGCACCAGGCGGATGGCATTGCGGACGGCACGATCGTAGTGGACGTGCTTCCGCTCGACGGCAGCCACGATGGCTCCCTCGTCGACCGGGTGCCCCATCTTCTCGAAGGTGAACCGAAAGCACTCTCGGTCGTCGAAGCCAAGGTAAGCTGTGTAGTAGGTATCGCGGTCGAGGGCGTAGCCATACTCGGCAAGCGTTGCGATCAGCGCGTCGCAGTGCTGCGGTTCGTCGTCGATGATGACGCCGTTGAAGTCGAACAGGATTGCCGCGGTCATTGATTAGAACGGTAAAGGGTGGAAGGGAGAAAGGGGAAGGGAGAAGGGGCCGCCTTCACCCTTCCCTCTTTCTCCCTTCTCCGTACACTCCCCCCTGCCTGTAGCTCTCGTCGAGCAGCTCGACGGGGTGAGCCACCTGGATGTCGAGGCCGGCGGCGACAAGGCCGGCACCGATTTGCATGAGGCAGCCGGGATTTCCCGTCGTCACGATGCTGGGCCGTGGGGTTGCCGCCGCGATGTCGGCGATTTTGGCATCGAGCACCGCTCGCGCCATGGCGGGATGGAGCACGGAGTAGATGCCGGCGCTTCCGCAGCACTTGTCCGATCCCGGCAACAGGCGAAGCCGGAGTCCGGGAATCGCGCCGAGCACCGCGAGCGGCGCGTCGTGCACCCTCTGCGCATGCTGGAGATGGCAGGGTGCATCGTAGACCACGTCCAGCTCGAGCGCACCACCGGGTCGAGGTCCGGCCGCCGCCAATACCTCGGTCACGTCGCGAACCCGCCCACCGAACCGTGCGCCCTCCGGGTCACCCAGCAGATGACCGTAATCCTTGAGGAGCGCACCGCAACCCGCGCTGTTCACCACGATTGGATCGTCGGAGCCGGTAAACGCCGCGGCGTTGCGTTCGGCGAGCGCGCGAGCGGAGTCGCGATCGCCGGCATGCTCATGAAGCGCGCCGCAGCACACCTGACCGGAGACCTCGCGAACCCGGAACCCGTTCGCCTCGAGCGTGCGCCGCGTCGCATCGTGGACATGATCGAACAGCGTGTCCATTACACAACCGCGAAAGAGGGCGACGGTGGGTGCGCCGTTGCTCTTGGGGACGGCGTTCCCTCTTCGTGCCAGGCCTTCGGTCGCGCCCAACATGCCCATCTGGAATCCGAGCCGTCCAGCGCCGGCGAAAATCCGTGGGAGCCGCGTGGCGCGGAAGGCGCGAGCCATGGTGAACAGCGGTCGCCACACACGCTCGTGGCGGAACGTGCCGAGCACGAGACGGGCGAGTGGGCCCGCGCGGTGGCTCTGGTACAGCCGCTCGCGCGCTACCTCGAGTCCTCGTCCGTAGCTCACGCCGGAGGGACAGACGGGCTCGCATCCCCGGCAGCCCAGACAGGCATCGAGGTGCTCGAGGAGTGCCGGGTCGTCGGGCTCGATCTCTCCACGCTCGAGCGCGCGCATGAGAACGATCCGACCGCGAGGGCTGTCGGCTTCGTCACCAGTGGCCAGGTATGTGGGGCAGGCAGGAAGGCAGAATCCGCAATGGACACAGGCCGCGAGCGGATCGGTCACTCGCCTCCCTCCAAAGCGACGCTGAGACACTGACCGGGATCGAAGCTGTCGCGAAGCCGACCGACGATCTGACCGACGCCCTCACGGTATGCGCCGAAGTGTCCCATCGCGCGCCGGAGCGGCCAGGGCGCCCGCTCGAGCGTCATCGGAATCTCGCGGCCTGCCGCGATACGGCGAACACCACGCAAACGCTCGATCGGCGCGTTGCCGGTCCACCGGATCATTCCCGACCCCGGTCCGGCGGAGAGGAGTCCCTCGTCGAGGTCGTGCGCCACGAGATCCAGAGTCTCGTCCACACCGTCGCCCAGCACGCCGAGCCGGAGCGTCACTGGCCCACCCAGGCTTCCGCGGGCCACCACGCCCCAGAATGCGGCGGTCCGTTCAGGAGGCAGCGGTTGCCACACGAGATCGCCGGCGGACCCGACGCTTCCCACGTCCGCGTGCACTGCGGCGTCGGTCCCCAGGAAACGCGCCGCCAAGACCCACTCCGCCTCGGCGGCCAGGGCGGGGGATAGGAGCTCGAGAGCGGCAGGAGAGACCTTCGCTTCGATCAGTTGTCGTGCAGCGGCGCTCAGGTCGTCGCGCGCTCCGCGGGCGAGAAGGGTCACGTCTGCCCGGGGCAGTGCCCGGAGACGCAAATGCAGCTCTGCGATGATGCCGAACCCGCCGAATCCGCCGACCTGAAGCTTGGTGAGATCGTACCCGGCGACATTCTTCACCACCTTGCCACCGGCTTTCACCAACCGGCCATCGCCGGTCGCGACGGTACAACCCAACAGATGATCTCTGATCGGGCCGAGGCCGTGCCGGAGTGGCCCCGCGGTGCCCGTGGCCACGATGGAGCCGAGACTTCGGTCCGGGCGACCGGGCGGATCGACGGCAAGCCACATCCCTTCGTCGGCCAGGCGGCGACGCAGCGCATCGTGCGTGGTCCCTGCCTGTACCGTGGCGACGAGGTCGGCGGGACTCACCGAGATGACCTGGTCGAGTGCGCGGGTGCTGACCGCGAGATCGGCCGGCGCATCGGGCGGCAGCCAGGTTCCCTGACCCTCGACCCGGATCTTCCATCCCTCCTCGTGGGCGAGGCGGCACACCAGCGACAGGGCGTCGGCAGAGTCGGGGGCCGCACGGGGCAACCCGTCCGCATCCCGCTCCACGCCACCCGTTCCGAGCAGCGCGCGAAGTCGGGTGTAGATGATGTCTCTCATCTCGGTCTCGGCGCGGCGAGCCACTCGCGGCAGGCGTGCACGGGAACGACCTTGCCGGGGTTGGCGGATTCCGAAGGATCGAAGGCGCGGCGGACGGCGCGCATCGCTCCGAGGGTCTCGGGGTCGAAGATGAGAGGCATGTAGTCGATCTTGTCGCTGCCGACCCCGTGCTCTCCGGTAATGCTGCCGCCGGCCTCGACGCATGCCGTCATGATCTCGCGGCATGCCGTTTGTACGCGGGCGGCAACGACCGGATCGTGGCGATCAAAGCTGATGTTCGGATGGAGATTTCCATCGCCGGCGTGGAACACGTTGCTGATGCTGATGCCATGGCGATCGCGGATGTCGGCGATCCGGTCCATGATGTCGGGCAGCACCGATCGGGGCACGACCGCGTCCTGCACGGCGAGGTCCGGGGCGATGCGCCCCATCGCTCCGAATGCCTTCTTCCGACCCTGCCAGAGTCTGGCGCGATCGGCCGCGCTCGAAGCGCTCCGCACGTCGCGGGCGCCGCGGCCTCGAAGGATGCCCACGACTATCCCCGCCTCGGCCTCCACCGCGTCGCTCTGACCATCGAGCTCCACGAGGAGTACCGCGGCGGCATCGGTCGGGTACCCGGCCGCGTAGATCGACGCCTCGACCGCCGCCACACAGGCGCGATCCATCATCTCGAGCGCCGCGGGCACGATACCAGCGGCGATGATCGATGACACCGCCTCACTCGCCGCGCGGACGGTGTGAAAGTCGGCGAGCATCGTCCGCACGCTCGACGGAATCGGCTCGAGCCGGACGGTGATCTCCGTGGCGATGCCGAACATGCCCTCGCTGCCGACGAACAATCCGACGAGATCGGGACCCCAGGGCTCACCCTGCGGGGAGCCGAGGCGGATGACCGACCCGTCCGAGAGCACCACCTCGAGCTCGGTGACGTGATTGGTGGTGACGCCGTATTTCAGACAGTGCGGCCCGCCCGCGTTCTCGGCGACATTGCCGCCGACCGTGCAAGCGGTCTGACTCGAAGGATCGGGTACGTAATGGAGCCCGAAGGGTGCGACCGCCTCGGAGAGTCTCGCGTTCACGACGCCAGGTTGGAGCACCGCCCGCCGCCGAATGGGGTCGACGCTCAGGATGCGATTCATCCGCGTGAGCGCGATCAGGACCGCCTGCTGATCCGCGACGGCGCCGCCAGAGAGTCCCGTTCCCGCTCCGCGTGCCACGAATGGAATGCGCAGGAGATGAAGCAGCCGCACGACCTCACGAACCTCACGCGCATCGGCCGGCATTACCACGACGCCAGGGTAGGACTCCCGGGTCGGAAGGCCATCCATCGCGTAGGTGGTCAGCTCCGCGCGGCGGTGGCGCACCCATCGCGAGCCCACGATCCGGCCGAGCGCGACGAGAAGGTCGGGCGTCATGCTTCCGTCGCAAGATTGGAAGGCGTGCCACCTTTCCCGTTGGTATGGGCGCGGCGGTGCACGTCGAGCGCCTTCTCCGCCGCACTCGTCAGCAACGGGAGCAGCAGCAGGAGCGATTCGACGCGCCGGGCGGTAGAGCGCTCGATCAGCAGGCGTTGCTTGATCGAGTTGTCGCACTCCGCTCCGGCCGCGGCGAAAAAGGAGAGGCTCACCGCGTCGGCGGGGAGCTCCGACTCCTCGGGTTCGAGATCGTGGAGATTCCGGCGAAGTTCCTGGTATTCAAGAAACATCGTCCGGAGTCGGGCCGCGCGATCGTCGGCCGGAAGCGTATTGGGATCGTCGCCGAAGGTCTCGACGGCCGCTGTGAGATAGGGCTCCGCCCCCGGGACGAGGCGCTGAACCACAAACCGGAGACCACCGAGAACGACGATATTCGATCGTCCGTCGGGAAGCTCCTGATTGACTCGAATCTCCGCCAGGCACCCGACGGTCCCGGGGTCGGGCGCCTCACCTGTGCTTCCCATCGGGGTGATGCCAAATCGCCGATCGCCGGCGAGGCAATCCGACAGCATGCGGCGATAGCGAGGCTCGAAAATGTGGAGGGGAAGGGTCGTGCCGGGAAAAAGAACGACGGAGAGAGGGAAGATCGGCAGCTGGGGAAGCATGATCGTAAGATACAGCAGTCGACCCTCCTCGCGGCGAGCGAGAAGGGCCGTTTAGCGAACTGGTACTGACAGCCGATAGCAGATGCCGGTGGCCTCCAGTCGCCGCTTACGCTGCTCCCCAGAATCCCCGGAGGGCGCGGACATCCGGACTGTCGCGAAGCTTCTCGAACGCGCGCTCGCGAATCTGACGGATGCGCTCACGGGTGACACCGAGGAGCGCGCCGATCTTTTCGAGGGTCAAGGCCTCGGACCCTTCCTCGAGCCCGTAGTACAGCGACAGGATCTTGCGCTCGCGCGGGGTGAGATGGCGCTGGAAGATCCGATCGATGAACTCCCGCTGCAGGCGGGTGTCGGTCATGTCTTCGATCTCGCCGCCACCGGTGCCGGCGACGCGCTCACCGAACGTGCTGGCGCCGCGATCCTGTCGCTCGACGGGCGCGTCCAGGGAGACCTCGGTCGAGGTCATGCGGCGGGCGGAGCGGATGTTCTCGATGGTGTCGTTCAATGCGGTGGCGATTTCGGCGTCGGTGGGCTCCCGTCCGAGCTCCTGCGCGAGGAAGCTCTGGGCCCGCGACATTCGCACGAGAGCGGAATTCTGGTTGAGGGGGATCCGGACGCTGCGGGTCTGTTCGGCGAGCGCCTTCAACACCGCCTGGCGCACCCACCAGACGGCGTAGGAGATGAACTTCACTCCGTGATCCGGATCGAACTTCTTGACCGCTTTGAGAAGGCCCTCGTTGCCGATCGCGACCAACTCCGAGAGATCCAGCCCGTGTCCCTGGTACTTCTTCACGTAGGAGATCACGAACCGGAGGTTCGCCGTCACCAGTCGCTCCGCGGCCACCTCGTCTCCTGCCAGCGCGCGACGCGCCAGACGCTTCTCCTCCTCCGGGTCGGAGATCATGGGGAGCTTCTGGATGTCGAGGAGGTACTGGTCGAAGGAGCCGGACGGGGCAGAACGCAGCAAGGCGCGAGCTTTCCCGGTGCGAACACGGACATGGGCCATAGTCAACCCCAAAGATGGTTGAACAAGGACTGCACTATTTGTTGGGACGGCGACCAGAACAGATGGTGAGAGGAGGGTGCGAATATAGGATTTCACGGGGGTGCGGTCAAGGAAAAAAATCTTTCCACATCACAAATCATTTCCAAGCAAATGCTTCGCTTCTTTCTCCACCGCGCACACAAATTGGAGTGTTGATGGCTGTTGATTAATTGTATAACAGACGAATGGGCTTGATGTTACGATATGCTCTGCAAAGCCGACGCGATCGCCGATTCCTCCGCCGGTCTCGTCCAACCGCCGAAATCATCCATGCAGCCGATACTGGTCGGTAACGCGAACCGGATCAGCGTCATACGGTTCTTCTTGTCGCGTCTCATCGCCTCCAAAACCCGCTCGATCGACACGTCGTGGGACAGTCGCACCGGGAGCGCCATTCGTGCGAGAAGCGACGCGACCCGCTGCCGTGTCCCGCGCTCCGCCGTGCCCAGCTCCTCCCCCAAGGCACACTCGGCGACCAGCCCCAGCGCGACGGCCTCGCCATGGGGGAGTTGATAGGCGGTCGCCTGCTCCAGTGCATGAGCGACCGTGTGCCCCGCATTGAGGATCGCCCTCCGTCCGGACTCTCGCTCGTCAGCGCTCACGACGGCGGCCTTGATCTCGACGCTGCGATGAACCAATCGCGTCAGGGTCGTCTCGTCTCGTCGCAGCACGGCGTCGACCTCACGCTCGATCCACTCGAAGTACTCTCGGTCTGCGATCAGTCCATGCTTCACCGCCTCGGCCAGGCCGCCCCGATAGTCCCGATCGGGCAGTGTTCGGAGCACGCGAGGATCGGCGACCACCGCCACGGGTGAATGAAACGCGCCGACCAGATTCTTCCCGTGTCTCGTGTCCACCCCGGTCTTTCCTCCGACCGACGCGTCCACCATGGCGAGCAGCGACGTCGGTGCCTGGAGGAAGGGGATCCCGCGCAGGTAGGTGGCTGCCACGAAGCCGGCGAGATCGCCCGCGACACCGCCGCCGAGGGCAATGATCCCGCCGTCGCGCCCAACGCCACGGTCGAGGAGGAGATCGGTGATGCGTGCCCACTCCTTGCGATTCTTCGACTCTTCGCCGGCCGGGAAGGTGATCGCATCCCCATTCCACTGGGCGCGTGAGAGGCGACCCGTCTGCAGGAGCTCATACACCGACGCATCGGCGATCATCGTGACGTGCCCTGTCCCGAGATGCGTCTCGCTCAACGACTCGAGGCGACCCAGCACGCCCGGTTCCACGTAGACGGGGTATTGGCCGAGCGCATGGGTGACGATCAGCGGTGATCTGCTCACCAGGTGACGTCCCCGGTGCCTGACCGGTGGTTCGCGAGGCGAGCCAGGGTGAACAGGAGATCGGAAAGCCGGTTGAGATACACGAGGAAGAGCGGGGGGACGCCGCTCTCGCGGGACAGGCTCACGACGCTCCGTTCCGCGCGACGGCACACGGTGCGCGCCAGATGCAGCGCCGCTGCCTTCTCGGTGCCTGCCGGGAGCACGAACGATCGGAGGGGCGGCAGCTCGCTATCCGCGTCGTCCATGACCCGCTCGAACAAGGCGACCCGTTCCTCGGAAAGGTCGGCCTTCTCAAGCGCCTTGGCGACCTTGACCGGATCGGGGGTGGCAAGATGCCCGCCGATCGAAAAAAGGTCGCGTTGGATCGATTCGAGCAACGCGTCGTGGAAATCGACCGGAGGGGTCGCCCGTGCCACGCCAAGAGTCGAATTGAGCTCGTCGATCTCGCCATACGCGGTTGTGCGCGGGTGGTCCTTGGGGACCCGTCCGCCTCCGAAGAGCCCGGTCTCGCCCTGATCGCCGGTCTTGGTATAGATCCGGATCGGCATCCTTCGCCCACCTCCCGCCGCATCGATGTATTGTGTGGCCGTCGTCGGCGTAAGATACGCCCCGGATTGGCGGTCCGCGTCGGGTCGCATTGAGCCAGACCCGGCCGTTATATTTATGCACCAAAACGGAACAAGCGACCTCTACCGCACGCAGGAGTGGACGTGGCCGAGCAGGAACTCAAGGACATCTCGATCATCGGAGGAGGCCCTACGGGCCTCTTTGCCGCTTTCTACGCCGGGATGCGCGGCGCCTCCGCGCGCATCATCGATGCCCTGCCCGCGCTCGGTGGACAGTTGATGGCGCTGTATCCCGAGAAATACATCTTCGATGTCGCCGGCTTCCCGAAGATTCTGGCGAAGGACCTCATTCGGGAGATGGCCACGCAAGGATTGCAGTTCGGCGCCACCACCCATCTGGGCGAGGTGGTCACCGGGCTTCGGCGGGTCGAGAACGGCGACACGAGTCACTTCCTTCTCGAAACGAGTGACGATGTCTACCCGACGCGGACCATCGTCATCGCGGCCGGTATCGGGGCCTTCGAGGCTCGGAAGCTCGGGGTAGACGGTGAGGAGGAGTACGAGGAGCGGGGGCTCTACTTCAAGGTCCTCGATCCGAGGCAATTCCAGGGTCAGCGTGTGCTTCTCGTCGGCGGCGGCGACTCCGCCTTCGACTGGGCGGTCAATCTCCAGGGAATCGCCAAGTCGGTGATGCTGATTCACCGTCGCGATGGGTTCCGTGCCCATGCGGCGACGATCAATCAGGTGCAGGAGCTGCATCGGGACAACCGGTGCGAGCTGCGGACGTTCTGGGAGGTAAAGGCTCTACACGGGAATGGCAGGCTGGAGGGGGTCACCATCTTCAACAACAAGACCAAGGAGGAGGAGCGCCTACCGATCGATGCGGTGATTCCGCTCCTCGGTTTCCATTCCGATCTTGGCGCCATCAAGGAGTGGGGTCTCGACACCGAGAAAGCCGACATCAAGGTGGATCGCGTGATGGCCACGAACGTCCCGGGTATCTATGCCGCGGGTGACGTCGCGAGCTATCCCGGGAAGCTCAAGCTCATCGCGACCGGAGCGGGGGAGGCGTGCATCGCCGTGAACAATGCCGTGCACTACATCAATCCCAAGGCCAAGGTGAATCCCGGTCATTCATCGAACATGGCGATCTTCGGGCAGAGCGAATAAGCTCATTTATCTGCCATCTTCGGTCTCAGAAAGAACTGCAGCTCCCCCGCCCCCGGCTCGATCTTCTCCAGATCGATCCCCATTACCCCGCTCTTGGGGAAGGTGACCCGAAGACCCGACACGCTTCCCCCGAGCAGGAGCGCGGCCAGCTCTTCCATCCATGGGGAGTGCCCCACCATCGCGACGGTTGCGTCTGCCCCTGGATCGCCGACACACTCGGCTAATCGGGCCGCATCTGGGTCCGCGGCCAACGCGTCGCACGGCACCGGTGGATGAACGAGCTCGAGCGTTTCGACGAGGATCTCCGCGGTCTGAGCCGCGCGTAGCCAGGGACTCGTCAGCACCAACGATGGGATGTATTCCAGTCTGCCGAGTAACCGGCCCATCCTGCGCTGCGTCTTTCGCCCCTTGTCGGTCAGGGGCCGCTCGCGGTCGTCCGGCCAGCGGGCGGGGTCGTGGTCACCGGCATTGGCGTGGCGAACGAGGAGGAGGAGCATGGCGCCAAATTACCGCCCCTTGGCCATCTCCACCACCACGTCGTCGATCGCGTGAAGGATGGTGCGGGAGTCGAGTGTGTGGTGATTGGCCTGGACCGAAAACGTGAGCGGATGCCCGTTCGGTAAATCGATGTAGCCCGTCAGGGTGTTCACGCCGCCGATGCCGCCGGTTTTCGCGCGCACCAGTCCCGCGAGCGGGGTGTCCAGGAACCTGGTGTGGAGTGAGCCAGTGTCTCCCGACCGCGGAAGCCCGGCGATGAAGGTCGGGTATCTCGGATGGCCGCGGATAAAGCGCAGCATCTGAGTGAAAGCGAGCGGAGTGATCAGGTTTCCGCTCGAGAGTCCGGAGCCATCCAGGAGTGAAAACTCGGTAGAATCGACGCGTACCGAATCGATGAGGAATCGGCGCTCCACGCGGAGTCCTTCCTCCCACGAGCCCGATTTGCCGAACTGGCGGCCGAGCTGCTTGAGAAGCATTTCGGCGAACCAGTTCTGACTGGTGTTGAGGATCGGGAAGACCCAGTCCTTGAGCGGCCGTGACTGCACCTCCGCGAGCGGAGCGCTGCGGCGAGCGGTGAGATAGAGCATCGAATCGGTGGTCGCGCGCGTCGTCCCGGTGACCGAGATCCCCGCTTCGCCGAGCATCTGGCGCAGTGCTCTCGCGGTGAAGAGATTCGGATCCGGGATGGCGAAGGACTCACGCTTGATCGGGTGGTCGCGTGCGACCGTGCCCTCTGCCCAGATCTGCAGCGTGCCCGGCGCCCGAAAGAAGCGATCGCCGATGTCCGAGTCGCCACCCGGGGCGACCGTGACCGTGCGGTTCTCGAAGGCGATGTCGCCCAGATTGGGGCTCATCGTGATCGACGCCGGGGCACCGACGTCGGGACCGGGGCCCCACGCGAAGTCCACACTGTTGTCGTTGAATCCGAGGCCCGATACCGGCGCAGCGTACCACCAATTGAGGTCGAACCCCTCCCAGTTCGGGTTGACGGTCAGCGGCTCGAAGTAACTCCCGTCCCCTACCAGGTCCCCCTGTATCTCCCGGATGCCGCGGGCTCGCAAGGTGTCCGCCAATTGACGCAGCCGCGCGAACGAGTCCGTATCGCAGACGCCAGCCGCGGTGGAATCAGTCGCATAGCAGCGGTGCCCCATCGTCGGGTCACCCCTTCCGTACAGAATGAGGTCGCCCTGAACGACTCCGTTGACCACGGGCCCACCGGCGTACACGCTGGTCCGGACCGTCCAGTCCGGTCGAAGGAGAGCGGAGGCGACGACAGTGACGACGAGCTTGGTGTTGCTCGCCGGAATGAACAGACGCTCGGGGTTTCGTCCGTAGAGCAGGCGTCCCTTGTCGTCTACCACCGCCACGCCCCAGAGCTGGCGATTGAACGGCGGCGTGTCCAGCCTGGCATCGAGTCGCTTCGTGAGCGATTGGGCGCGAAGTCCCGCTGGCGCTCCGATCAGCGCCAAGAGCATGGTACGGAGGAGGACTACTCGAGTCCTGCGATGCATAGATCGGATCCGCGAGGAGGTTTGTCGCGCAGACCTTTGGCCCGCACCGTGCGTCCATGGTCTCGGGAAACACGAGAGCAGCCGAGGTGATGGCGGGGAGAGAGAGCCTGGGCGATTGGCGTCGAGATATGATCGAACGCGGGTTCGCGGATGGCGTGCCATCGTTGACTTGAAGACGTAACGTGGTCAAAATACATGGCTTACAGCATGTCGTCAATCGCCAGCTCGTCGCCATCCGCGCCTCGCCGTGCAGCCTTGGAGCTCCAGTGAGGGGAGCCGTGGCGGCGGCGCTCGCATTGGTGCTCGCGACCGGGGTCTCGACGGCCGCCGCACAGAATGGCGATCGGGTGATCCGGAAGCTCGACTTCGAGGGCAACAAGGCGATCGCGGACGAGCTCCTGGCCACCGCGATCGCGACCACCAACTCGAGTTGGTTTGCACGGGCCTTCCTTTTCCGCTGGCTCGGTCTCGGCGAGAAGCGAACCTTCGACGAGCAGGAATTCCGGCGTGACGTCGTCCGGCTCGACGTCTTCTATCGTCGAAGTGGCTATCCTCACGTCCAGATCGACACCATCGTCCGGCGCACCCCGCAAAACGTCTACATCACGTTCAAGATCGCAGAAGGAGAACCGACTCGGGTCACCGACCTCAAGGTGACGGGAATCGATACGCTCCCTGAAGAAATCAGGGAAGAAACACTGGTGGACCTACCGCTCCGGCAGGGCGATCCGTTCAACCGCTACGTCATGCAGGTCACCGCCGACACCATCACGCGCCGGCTCCGTGATCGCGGCTACCCCACCGCGCGGGTCTTCTCGAGCTTCGAGACCAACAAGGACGCGAACACCGCCAAGGTGGCGATGGATGTCGAGCCGGGACGAACCGCGGTCATCAGCACGGTCACCGTCGACGGTACGGTCCGCATCGATCCTAACCTCGTGCGCAAGCTTCTCGTGAGCCGTCCCGGGCGCCTCTACTCGCAGGACGAGCTGTTTCAGAGTCAACGGAATCTCTACAGCTCGGACCTGTTCCGGTTCGCCACGGTGAACGTCGATTCCACCGCCTTCCAACCGGGCGCGGATTCGGTTCCCATTTTGGTTCAGGTAAACGAGGCCAAGCGGCACCGTATTCGGAGCGGGATCGGGTACGGAACGGACGATTGCTTCCGCGGATCAGCCGCGTGGACTACGCGCAACTTTCTCGGGGGCAGTGGTCGGATTCTCGACCTGACGAGCCGGGTCTCGAAGGTCGGAGTGGGTAGCCCCTTCGATTGGGGACTGGCGAATAGCATCTGCAGTCCATCCAAGGAGGACACCGTCGGCTCGGCCAAGGTGAATTTCTACCTCGGCGCCTCGATACGGCGGCCGGCATTCCTTTCACCGAACAATACGATTTCGGTTTCGGTGTTCGCGGAGCGGCGCTCCGAGTTCAAGGTTTATCTGCGTCAGGAGACGGGAACGACACTGCTGCTGCGGCGCGAGACGCCGAAGAAGCGGATTCCGCTTTCCCTGGCCTACACGCTGTCCTACGGGCGCACGGAAGCGACCGCCGTCAGCTTCTGTGCCTCGTTCAATGCCTGTACGCCGGATCTGGTGACGCTGTTGCGACAGAACCGCGTGCTCGCCACGCTCACGGCGACCGGGACCGTGCCGCGAGTGAACAACCCGCTCGACCCGAGTCGCGGATCCGTGGCGTCGGTGGAAGCGACGCTCAGCTCGAGATTCATCGGATCCTCCTCGTTCCAGCAGTTCACTCGCGTCGTGGGCAACTACGCCTGGTACTACCCGCTGGCTCGCGACGTGGTGCTGAGCTGGCGGGTGCGCGGCGGCGCGATCTTCGCGCCGACGGTGGACGTCGCCACGCAATCGGGCAACTTCATTCCCCCCGAACAGCGGTTCTACGGTGGCGGCCCCAACGACGTGCGCGGGTACCAGCGGAACGAGCTGGGACCGGTCGTCTATGTCGTCTCCAAGGAACACCTCGACTCGACCTCCTCGCGCGGGTTACCACTCAATCCCGATTCGGTCACGGTCGCGGCGACCGGCGGCAACACCTTGGCGGTCGGAAATCTCGAGCTGCGGGTTCCGTCGCCGGTCTTCAGCTCGCGGATGCGGCTCGCAGCCTTCGTGGATGCAGGAAGCGTGTGGGAACGGGGTGCCGCCAATTCCACCGCCGCCCTGCGGGTGACGCCGGGCTTCGGGCTTCGGATCAGCACCCCGCTCGGTCCGGCCCGTCTCGACGTGGCATACAATCCCTATCGGCTTCCGCCGGGGACGCTCTTCCAGTTCGACTCGCAGGGTACGCTGACGGCGGTTCCGGGCCAGGAGTCGTTCGTGCTCGGTCGGAAGAGCCACGTCACCTACCACATCGCGGTCGGTCAGGCCTTCTGATGCGACGCCTGGTGGCCAGGTTCTTCTTCGTATTCATCGTCGGCACCGTGGCGATGATTCTCGGCGTAGTGACGTCGATGACGCTCACCCCACCGGGACGGGCGCTCCTCGCGCGGACCGTCTCGCGCATGCTCGACGAGATCATCATTGGCCAGGTCAAGGTCGGGGCCATCTCGGGCTCGTTCCTCTACGACCTGACACTCGAAGATCTCGTCGTTCGCGACACCAGCGGCGCGCTCCTGGCGGATCTGCCGCGCGTGCGCCTCAACTACCGGCTGCCGAACTTTCTCGCCCGTCAGGTGATCTTGAGCGACCTTCAGCTCGACCACCCCACGATCCAACTCATCAAGCACCGCAACGGTCGCATGAATTACGAGGAGGTATTGGGGCTCGGCAAGGGAAAGGGAGGTGGAACGTCGCCGCTCATCGAGTTCCACGATCTGAAGGTCAATGGCGGTGCGCTCCGGATCGCGCTCCCCTGGAATCCCTCGAGCTCACTCAAGACGAAGGCGCAGCGTGACTCCGCCCTCAACGCCGAGCGGGCGAAGCCGGGACGGCTGATCGAAGAGGCACCCGAGGGACTTCGCAAGGTGATTCTTCTGTCGGATCTCACGACGCGGATGTCCCGAATGCGCATCACGACACCGGACCACAAGCCGTTCACGATCGATCTCGACTCGCTCGCCACGCGAGTCAGCGATCCGGCGGTGACGCTCCGCGATGCCGTGGGACGAGTCCGACTCCACGGGGACAGCGCGGTGTTCAGTCTGTCCCGAGGCGCACTCCCCGGCACCCGATTCTCCGGGGGCGGCGCCGTTACGTGGCCGCATGACACGGTGCTCTTCGACTTTCAGGTGAACTCACCGCAGGTCAGCCTCGAGGATTTGCGGTGGGTCTCTCCCGACTTTCCCTCGATGACAGGAAGCGGAGTGCTCGTCGCCCGCTCGGAGACGGGCGCCCTCACTGCCTACGACGTCCGCGACCTGCACCTCCGTCAGGGTGCCCAGCGGATCGATGGCGAGCTCGTTGCGCTCACCGACCGGAAACGGGGGCTGGGCTTCCGGAACATGCGTCTCACGCTGAAGGATCTCGACCTCGATGCGGTTCGACCGTATGTCGACACGCTCCCGTTTTACGGGACGATTTCCGGTTCGGTGGCCGGGTCGGGCTACCTCGACGCCATCGACCTCACGCTCGACTGGGCCTTTGCGGACGCCCGAGTTCCCGGGAACCCGGTGACCCTCGTGGCGGGAGACGGTGTCGTCGGCGCGTCGCCGGACAGTGGGCTCACGTTCTCCGACTTCAACCTGCGCCGATCCAACATCGACCTTCGTACCGCGCGTCTGGTGGCCCCGGCGATCATCCTGCATGGACGGATGGCGGCCTCCGGGACCCTCGACGGACCGCTTCGCAACATCACCTTCCGCGGTACGGCGCGTCACCAGGACGCCGGACTCCCGGTGAGCCAGGCCACCGGCAGCGTTCATCTCGACACGCGGTTCGATACCCTCAGCCTGGCGACCGACGTCACCCTCGATCCCCTGTCGTTCGACGGGATCCGCCCGGCGTTCCCCTCTCTCGTCTCGCGCGGTGACGTTCGTGGCACGTTCCGAAGCAAGGGAACCCTCGAGCACCTTCAGGTAGACGCGTCGCTCACCGGTGAGATCGGTAGCATCGATGCGATCGGAACTATGACGGTGCTGCCCCCGAAGTGGGGGGCGGAGAACCTGCTGCTCCGCTTCTCACGCCTGGATCTCGCGGCCCTGAGCAACCGGCCGCTCCCGACCACGCTTGCCGGTCAGCTTCGGGTCACGGGCAGTATCGACACCACGCGGGCGCCTGAGGCGGACCTGGAGCTCGCGCTCGGGCGCGGACGAATTCGGGAATGGGAGTTCGACAGCGTGTTCGGTCGCGGAGCGATTCACGACAGCGTCATCCGGGTGGACACCGCGTATGTCACCTGGAAGGGTGCGCACGCGACGGGCAGCGGGACCCTCGGCTGGCGTGCTCCGCACACTGGAGCGATGGCGTTCGCGCTGCTCGCCGACAGCTTGATCGGCTTCGACTCGCTTCTCCTCGCCAGCACCGGCCAGACCCGGGACACGTCCAAGGACGCGCGGCCACTCGGCGGCACGGCGGTCGGCACGGTGAAGCTCGCCGGCAGCCTCGACTCGTTACAGGCGTCGGGCGACCTCGAGATTCAGCGCTTCGAGTGGCAGCGGTTCCGCTCGCCCAAGATCACCGGGAGATTCGGCTGGCTTGGCGGGACGCGACCGCGAGTAACGATGGCCATCGCCAGCGACTCGATCGGAGCCGCGAAGCTCGCGTTCCGGAAAGCCTCGGCAGAGGCGGATGGCTATGCCGACTCGCTGGCGTGGAACGCGGGCGTGTCGATTGGCGAGACCTCCCGGTTCGACGGCGCCGGCGAGTGGTATCAGAAGGAGAAGGAACGATTCGTCAGACTCGATACGCTGCAGGGCATTCTGGCGCTTCATCGGTATCGACTTCGCGACTCGGTGACGATCTCGTTCGCCGATTCGGCCACGACGGTCGGGGCGCTCACGCTCCTGGCGACCGACGGGTCCGGGACCGTTCGCACCGAGGGGAGAATCCCGGCCGGGGCACCCGGAGCGCTGACGGTCGAGGTGATGGGCCTCGACCTCCACGACCTGTACGCCATGCTTGGGCGGGACACGCTCGGCGTCGCCGGCGACGTGGGACTCGCGATGCAGGTCGGCGGCACTTCGACGGCGCCGACGGTCCGCGGCGTCGCCCGTCTGGCCGACGGCCGGTTTGGCGATTTCCACGCTCCGCTCGTCGAGGGCGTCGTCAAGTATGCCGATCGGCGGTTCGACGCGAATCTCGATCTCTGGCGGACCGGAGAAGACATCCTGCAGGTCGAAGCGCACCTTCCCCTCGACCTCGCGTTCAAGGGGGCAAAGGAGCGCCGGCTCGATGGACCGATCTCGGTTCGCGCCCACACCGACAGCGTGGACCTCGGAATCCTGGAGGCGTTGACACCAGCCGTCACGCAAGTGCACGGCACCCTCGGGGCCGACGTCCAGGTCGAGGGCACGTGGGCCGAGCCGCGACTCGCCGGCAAGGTCGACGTGACGGGCGGCAGTATGAGCATTCCGGGTCTCGGCGTTCGTTTCGGCACGGTCAAAGGGGGAGCAGTCCTGCAGGGAGATTCTGTGGTCCTGCACGATGTGCTGGTGACGAGCGGAGGAGGTCGCCTCGAGATCACGGGTGGACTTCGCCTCGAGGACCTTTCGCGCCCCATCCTCGGGCTCGACCTTCGGGCCGATCAATTCCGCGCCATCGATGTGCGCAATTTTCTCACGCTGGTGGGTACCGGCAGCCTTCAGCTGCAGGGCCCCGTCTTCGGCGCGACTCTCACCGGCAATCTCGTCGCGAATAGTGGTGTGCTCTATTTCGCCGATCTCGTCAACAAGCGGATCATCGATCTCGAGGATCCGACGTATGCGGACCTGGTCGATACGACACTGATCCGACGCGAGAACCTCGGCGCCAAATTCCAGAACCGGTTTCTCGACTCGCTCAGGATCTCCGACCTTCGTCTCTCGATGGGCTCGGATGTATGGCTTCGCTCCGCCGAGGCGAACATCCAGCTGGATGGCAGCGTTCGGGTGAGCAAGACCGGGCAGGACTACTCGCCTACCGGTACCCTGAACGCCGCTCGAGGGAGCTACACACTCAAGATTGGTCCGGTGACGCGTGACTTTACCGTGAGCAGGGGTCAGGTGAGCTACATCGGCGACCTCAACGCGGGGCTCGACATTCAGGCGCAACACGTCGTGCGGACGGTGCGGAGCGGCGATGAGATTCCCGTCATCGCCAACATTACGGGTACGCTCTACGCCCCCAAGGTCTCCCTCGAAAGCACGTTCCGTCCGCCGATTTCGGAGACGGACCTGGTGTCGTACCTCATCACCGGATACCCGGCGAGTGAAGCTGCGCAGGTCGGGCAGGGAAGCGCCCTGCAGACCGGGCTGTCCTACTTCTCGAGCGCACTCTCGAGTGAATTGGAGCGCGCACTCATTCAGGACTTCGGCGTGCCGATTGACCTGATCGAGATCCGGCCGGGGGTCTCCTCGAGCGCGGGAACCGCCGGCACGCTCACCCAACTCGCCGCGGGCTGGCAGATCGGCAAGAAGACCTTTCTCACGTTCAGTGCCGGCTTCTGTCCCGATTTCAGCCAGCTTCGGGGACGCACACTCGGCGCAAGCCTCGAGTTCCGGTTCAGCCGCGAATGGAAGCTGCAGAGCTCGGTGGAGCCGACCGTGCAGAGCTGCGGCACGTTGAGCGCCAACGCCACGCGCTTCACCAGCACCAACCCCTACCAGATCGGTCTCGACATTCTCTGGGAACGCGAGTTCTGATGCCCCGTGTCCTGGTGATCACGAATCCGGCTGCCGCCCGCACTCGTCACGACGCGGTCTCGGAGATCATGCGGACGCTACAGGGCGCTGGATGGAATGCCGAGGTACTGGCGACCGGTGGCCCCGGCGACGCGCGACGCCTCGCGGAGTACGGCGTCGCTGAGCGAGTCGATATCGTCGCCGTGTTCGGGGGAGACGGCACCACCATGCAGGCGGCGGCAGCTCTCGTGGGCACCGACGTGGCGCTCGGGGTGATTCCCGGAGGCACGGGGAATCTCCTCGCCGGGAATCTCCGGATTCACGGACCGCCTGCCCGCGCCGCACGAGCCCTGGTGAACGCGGAGCCGAGGCCCTTCGATCTCGGCCGTATGGACCGGGCATCCGGGACCCAGTACTTCGCGGTGGCGTGTGGTGCGGGGTACGACGCGAGAGTCATGGGCGCGACGTTGTCGAAGCACAAGCGACGGTGGGGCATGGCCGCCTACGTCGCCACGACGTTTCGCCTCATCAGCGAAGTCCGCAGCAGTGCCCACATCATCACCATCGACGGCGCCGAATGGGACGCCAACGCCGCCATGGTACTCGTCGCCAACTGCGGCGAAGTGATTCCGCCGTTCATCCGGCTTGGCAGCGGGATCCGGCCTGACGACGGGCTCCTCGACGTGGTCGTCGTGCGGGCCAACAGTTTCGGACAGAGCGTCCGGGCGGTGTGGGACCTGCTCCGGGTCGCCCAGCCAGGTGACACCGAAGAGGCCTATGTGGGATACGCCAGGGGACGGGAAATTCGGGTGGAATCGACGCCCGTCGAACCGGTCCAGCTCGACGGGGAGCCCGGCGGCGTCACTCCCTTTACGGCTACTGTCGTTCCCGCCGCCATCCGCATCATGGTCCCCACCACCACCTGAGGCATGGCGCCCGGGACGGGAGTGTTTAGTTTCTGGGGGGTGCGCTACCGCAGTGTGATCGCTGCCCTCTGCCCTAGGTCCTTCCGATGCCTGCTTCGGTTCTGCTGATCGACGACGATGTCGACGTTCTGCGCAGCATCGGGAACTATTTCGAGCGGCTGGGCTACGAGGTCACGCGCGAGCTGAGCGGCGAGGCCGGCCTGGCCACCTTCGACCGACTCCGGCCGGAGGTGGTGATGCTCGACCTCCGCCTGCCCGGGATGGACGGCCTGGAGGTGCTGGAGCACCTCCGGCAGCGCGACGCCGCGCGTCATCCTGCTCACGGGCGAAGCGGACGTCTCCACCGCGGTGCGCGCCATGCAGCTCGGCGCCGAGAACTTCCTCACCAAGCCGGTGGACATGGAGCACCTCGCCGCCGCCACCGCCCGGGTCGCCGACAAGGCGCGGCTCCGCCGCGTGAACGAAGCCCTCCTGGTTCAGAGCGCACCCGATCACGGCCTCGATTCGCTCGGCACCTCCTCCGGCATGCAGGACTTCGCCCACCAGGTCGCGCTGCTGGCGCAGAGCGAGCGGACCACCGTGCTGCTCACGGGAGAGAGCGGAACGGGCAAAGGGCTGGGTCGCGCGGATGATCCATGACCTGAGTCCCGCGGTCCAAGGCGCCCTTCGTCGAGGTCAACTGCGCCGGGCTCAACGCCACCTTTCTCGACTCCGAGCTGTTCGGTCACGAGAAGGGTGCGTTCACCGACGCGAAGGACCGGAAGCAGGGTCTCTTCGAGATCGCCGACCACGGCACGATCTTCCTCGACGAGATCGGCGACCTCGCGCCCGAGCTGCAGCCCAAGCTCCTCAAGGTGCTCGAGACCAAGACCTTCCGCCGGCTGGGCGGCACCCGAGAAATCACGGTGGACGTGCGGCTGGTCGCGGCGACGAACAAGGAGCTGCAGGCCGAGGTCGAGAACGGACGCTTCCGCGAAGACCTGTACTACCGGCTCAGCGTGATGCCGCTCATGCTCCCGGCGGTGCGGGACCGCTCGCGGGAGGACCGCCTCGCGCTCATCACTCGGCTCATGTCCGATCTTCGCGCCGAGCTGCCGGACGGGCCGGCGACGCTCTCGAGCGAAGTGCTCGAGCGGCTGCTGGCGCTATGCCTGGCCCGGCAACGTGCGCGAGATGCGCAACGTCCTCGAGCGCGCGCTGATCCTCGGCCGCGGCGCCGTGGCGGTGAGCGTGGAGCACCTGCCGGGCGAATTCCGCGCGCGGCCCGGCATCGGCGACCGGCGGCACACGCCGCTCAGCCTCGAAGACCTGGAGCGCCAGCACATCGAGCGGACGCTCAAGCACCACACCGGCAATCGCACCCGCGCCGCGATCGAGCTCGGCATCTCGCGCGCGACGCTGATCAACAAGATCAAGCGCGTACAACATCTCGGCCTGAGGCGTCCATGACGGAAAACCGCGAGCACGATGCCATGGCCTGCCGCGCCTGCGGGCGCGAGGAGCGCGCCTCCGAGGGCTATCCCTGCACGAACTGCGGGACCTTCATCTGCCTGATCTGCACCTTCCGCGGCGTCACGCTCTGCCGGGACTGTGCCGCAAAGGCCGCCAGGTCTCCATCCGGTACCTGATGTTCTCTGCCGCCATCGCCCGATCCCCGATCGTTCCGCTGTTCGCCGAGCCGAGCCTCCGCGCCGAGCAAGTGAGCCAGCTCGTCCTCGGGCGAGACAGCGAGCGTGCTCGAGAGCAACGCGGAGTGGCGGCGTCTGTGCTGTTCGTCTCGACGGATACGAGGGGTGGGCACACGCCGGCTACCTGCTGGAGGTCGATGAGGGTTCCGCCGACCGGTGGCGGTCCGAGGCCACCGGATGGAGCCTTGGCGCAGTCGTCCGGATGGGTGAGAACCCCATGCGGATTCCGCTTCGCGCGCGTGTCGCCATCGAAGGAGCGACCGTTCGGCTGCCGGGCGGAGGGCGCGGGCAACTCGTCGAAGGTTCGGTACCGACCGAGAGCGAGGCGCGCGCTTCGGCGCGCGGCACGGCGCCCGAGCGGTGGGCACTCGCAGCATTTCTCGGGTGCGTCGTACGAATGGGGAGGCGTGACGCCATGGGGCGTGGACTGCTCGGGGCTGGTGCAGACGACCTTCGCGGCACGCGGCATCAGGCTGCCGCGCGACTCCTCGCAACAGATTGGGTGCGGCGTAGAAGTCTCGGGCGGGCCCCCGCAACCCGGCGATCTTCTCTTCTTCCGCGGTGAGACGACGCCGAAGATCACTCACGTCGCCTTCGCCGACGATGGGCGATGCCCTCGTGCACTCGACCGTGGCCTGCGGTGGCGTCGTCGCCGAGTCCTGGCTGGCCGGGACGACGGGCGGCTCCGCTGCGCGAGCGGCTCGTAGCGGTGCGACGGTTGGAGCAGAAGCAGTGAACCGGAAGCTGGTGCTCTTCGACATCGACGGCACGCATCCTTCTCACCGCCGGTGCTGGTCGTCGGGCGATCATGGCCGCGATGGCTGAGGAAGTGCCCGACGTCGCGCCTGGCGACGATCCGATTCGACGGGAAGACCGATCCGCAGATCGTGCGCCGAAATGCTCGAGTTGGCCGGGCAACCCGGAAGCCGAGGGAGTCGGCGCGAGTGCAGGCGTCTCTGTCGTGCGCTACGTCGGCTACCTGGCGCGGGAGCTGGAGCGCCCCGCGTCGCAGACCACGCTGATGCCCGGCATCCCGGAGCTGCTCGACCGCCTCGAGGCGGAACAGGGCGTCGTGCTCGGCCTGCTCACCGGCAACGTGGCCGACGGCGCGGCGCTCAAGCTTCGCTCGGGCGGCATCGATCCGGACCGATTCCGGGTCGGCGCGTACGGCTCCGATGCCGGCCATCGTCCCGAGCTTCCTCCGATCGCCGCGCGCCGTGCCGATGCCGTTCTTCGGCCGTGAGCCGGCCGGCGCCGAGGTGGTGATCATCGGCGACACGCCCGCCGACATCACGCTGCGGCTCATGGCATCAACGCCCGGGCCGTCGCAGTGGCGACGGGGTCGTACTCGGTGGCGGATCTCGCGGCCTGCGCTCCTCACGCCGTCTTCGAAAACTTCCGCGACACCGAGCGAGTGCTCGAGGCGATCCTGTGCTGACCGAGCAGTGGACGGTACCCGAGCTCGGTCCCTCGCTCGGCTCCCTCACGGATCCTCCGTCACCCGGTCCCCGCTCTCCTCTGGGTTTGACCTTCGATGACATCCGGCTGGATTTGGTAACCGGAATCTTCGACCTGGCCGGGGCCGGGCGTGGGTTTGCAGCAGCCGGCGATCGGGATGGGGCGATGGCATCGCTCGGCCGGGTCGCGTGGATCGGACTGTGGGAGCGCGCGGTCGGCTCGGTGGCGGCTCGCATCGGAGCCGCGGCAAACACCAAGCTTCGCGCCGCTGCCGCGGAGTCGCGCTTTCCCAAGCGACGCTTGCAGCGAATCCTGCTGGGACCGAGTGACCTTCGCGCTATCGGGGCCAGGCTGGGCAGCAGTGGAGCGCCATTCGTCTCTGCCCTCGATGAACTCGAGCGAACCCTGCGATCGGCCAGCGGCACGCCGGCGCGCGCCGGCGGCTCGACCGACGAGTGGCGGGCAGCGCTCGAGGCAGGAGCTCGACGACTCGAGACCGCATGGTTGGCTGTGATCTCCGCCGCCGGCATGGAGGAGGAACATTGGCGCGGCGAGGCGGAACGCATCCGGACGTGGCGGAGGCCACGTTGGCCGATATGGTCGATCACGCTCGTGGTCATCGCGGCGGCCGGATATCTCGGGCTCGTCGTGGGAGGCTATCTACCGGTCCCACCGCCGCTCGCGGCGGTCACCGAGTTCTGGTGGAGTCGCTTCTGACCGTCATCGGTGTCGGAATCGACCTGGTGGACCTTTCTCGCGTCTCACGTCTGCTCGTCTCCAAGGGTAACCAGGCACTGACGCGGTTCTTTACCGAGGCGGAGCGCGACTACCTCGGCACTCGACCGGACCCCACCGGTCATGCCGGCGCCCGGATCGCCGCCAAGGAGGCGGTCTATAAGGCGCTTCAGTCGCTTCCAGGCGCGCGTGGCGTCGGCTGGCGAGAGATCGAGGTCACGCGGGATGGCGATGGTCGACCCGCGATCGTCCTCCATGGACTGGCGGCACGCCTGGCGGCTGAGGCCGGTGGACTTCGAATCGAGATTTCGCTGACACATTCCGAGAACACTGCCGGAGCAGTCGCCGTCATCCATCCTGCCTGAATCGCACCGCCCTCTTCCAAATCCGACTGCCGGACTCTAGTTTCCCGAATGCCATCAAGAATCGGTTGAAAATGCTTCTCATCGGCGCGATCCCCCTAGTCGCCTCGCTCTTAAGCGTCTCGCCCAGCGATACGTCGGGTAACTTGGCCGCCACTGTCAGGAGAGTGGCGTCCACCGCGCAACTCGCGGCACAGGAATACCGCCTCGGCCTCTCGAATGGTCGGGTCGTGGCACCACAGGAGGTGGCGGAGGCCGCCCTCTTCCTGAAGGAGGCCAGACGGGCTGCCGGGGGCCTTGGTTCGAAGACGGCCCCGCTCGCCGCCGCACGGATCGATTCCCTCATCTCCCTCGTTGCCGATACCGCGTCGCCTGACACGCTGGATTCCCGCGTTCGCGTCTTCACGAGCGAGCTGTCTTCGACCACGGGTGTGACGCTCGACGAGCCGCCAGTCGTGACGCCTTCGCTCGCGCGCGGAGCCGACATCTTTCGCGCGAAATGCTCCGGGTGCCACGGGGACGCCGGTCATGGAGACGGGTCTCTGGCGGCGAATCTCGATCCACCTCCAGCGAGCCTCGCCGATTGGGCAGCCCTCAAAGATCAAACACCGCTCGATTATTTCCGCCGAATCGGCATCGGCACGGTGGCGACGGCGATGCCGGCGTTCGAGGAGCAACTGCCGCCGGCGGACCGGTGGGCCGTCGCCCTCTACGCGTCCACGTTCCGGCTGCCCCGTCCCGCGGGCGACGTGCCCGCATCCCTCCGCGCGTTTCCGACGACCGGCAAGCTGAGCGACGATTCGATTCTCGCCGCGCTCGGGTTGCGCGGACGCTCCGATCCCGGCTCTCTGGCAAGGGTCGCGGCGGTGCGTGCGTTCGCGAGCGACAGCGGCAGGCCGGTGACCGCCGGACTGTTCGATCTGATTCGTGCCCAGGCCGAGTCGGCCTTCGCCATGGCGCGCACGGGGGATCCCTCGGCGGGGACGCGTGCCCTCGACGCCTACATGACCTTCGAGCAGGTCGAGTCCACTGTTCGGGCAAAGAATCCCGACGTCGCGGCCGAAGTCGAGGCCGCTTTCGCCGCGCTGCGGATGAGCGCGGGCTCAGGGTCCGCGACGCCGGCGGAGCTCAAACCGATCGAGAGCCAGCTGGCCGTGTCGCTCGAGAAAGCGGAGCGAGTGCTCGGCGACGATCTGTCACCGGTGAATCTCTTCGTCCAATCATTCGTGATTCTGCTGCGCGAAGGGCTCGAGGCGATCCTGATCGTCGGGGCCCTGATGACGTTTCTGTCGAAGATCGGTGCGGCTCACCGCAAGCGCGACATCCATCGTCGGCGTCGGAGCGGCGGTTGCCGCCAGCATCCTGACGGCGTTCGCGCTCGAGACGATCTTCGTGCTGAGCCCGGTTCGGCGGGAAGGTGCTCGAGGGCGCGACGATGCTGGTCGCCACGGGCGTGCTGTTCTACGTGAGCTACTGGCTGCTCTCGAAGATGGAAGTGGCCAAGTGGAACCGCTTCGTGAAGAGCAAGGTGCAGGACGCTCTCAGCGGCGGCTCCGCGCTCGCGCTGGCGTCCGTCGCCTTTCTCGCCGTCTATCGTGAGGGCTTCGAGACGGTGCTGTTCTACAAGGCGCTCTTCGTTGCCGGCGACGGCAGCCGGTGCCATGCCGGTTGCGGTCGGCATCATCGCCGGCGGGCTCGTACTGGTCGTGGTGTACGTCGCGATCAACCGGTTTGGCGTGCGGCTTCCGCTCAAGCCGTTCTTCGGCGTGACGAGCGCGTTTCTCTACTACATGGCGTTCGTCTTTGCGGGGAAGGGCATCGCCGAGCTGCAGGAAGGCGGGACCATCGGGACGACGGTCGCCCCATGGGCGCCGCGAATTCCGGCGATCGGCATTTATCCCGACGGTCGAGTCCCTGGCCGCGCAGGCCCTTCTCGTGGTGCTGGCGCTTGCCGCCGTAGCCTGGACCTTCGTCATGGCGCCCCGCCGTCGGGTGGCTGCCCAACCCGACACGTCCGCGCGCACTCCTTCCGCTCAGGCCGATCTTCCCGTTCCCACTCCGCACCGGTGAACATCGCTCGGGCCACCGCCGATCTCTGCGATGCATTTCCGGGCCGCGTGAGAGTCGTCGCGCCATTGTTTCGCGACTGGGGCGGCATCTCGAGCTTCTCAGGGCCGATCGAGACGATTCAAGTATTCGAGGACAATGCGCTCGTTCGGCAAGTGCTGGAGGGTGAGGGACACGGCCGAGTGCTCGTCGTGGACGGCGGTGGCTCGTTGCGCACCGCGCTGGTCGGAGGCAGACTGGCCGCACTCGCGCGCGACCATGGCTGGACCGGAATGCTGGTGCATGGCTGCATCAGGGATGCAGTCGAGATCGGGGCCACGGCGGTCGGCGTGCGCGCCCTCGCATCGTCGCCGATGAGGAGTGGACGGACTGGGGAAGGAGAGCGCGGCGTACCGGTGACGTTCGCCGGTGTGACCTTCACACCCGGTGAGTGGCTCTATGCCGATGCGGACGGCATCGTGGTGGCCGACGGCGAGCTGCCAGCCGACTGACGACAGCGCACGAACGGCCCACCGGAATCCGGAGGGCCGTTCGAGTATCAACAAGTGGTAGATCGCCCCCTGAGTATACGGAACGAGCCGAAGTGCTCGCTTCCACCCTTCTTCGACCTACCACGTGCCCGTGTAGTGCAAGTGCAATGCCACGCACGGTATCATCGCATCATCAAGCAGTGCATAGGTTTACAGTGGTGGACGGGACTCGGTAGACCCTAGGATCTGTTCATAGATTTGACAGTTGTCGGAGTCGAGGTGATAAGTCCCGGAGCCTGTGCAACTTATGAGACTGTCTATTTCTTAGCCGCCCGGTCGGTCTTGCCACGGGTCAGATAATCTCCTGGGGCAGGGCTCGTCCCACTCTTCCACGAAACCATGAGTCCGCTTCCAATCAGAATCAGAATCACGGATGTGAGCTGTGCCAGCGTAAAGGCGCCAAGAAACCGATCATCCTTGGCCCGGAGAATCTCGATTACGAACCGTTCGGCCCCGGCAAGAACCAGATACAGCCCGAACAACCATCCCACGGGCCGTGAACCGAGCCGGAGTCGCCAGAGAACGGCGAAGACCACGAGCATGATCCCGGTTTCGTAGAGCTGCGTGGGGTGAACGGCAAGCACCGTGGTGGGGTCGGTACCGGGGGGCACGGCGACGCCAAACAAGTGCTCCATGTTGCCGGCGGTGGAAGGAGGCAGTCCGCGTGGGAACTTGACCGCCCAGGGCAGGTTGGAGGGGCGGCCGTAATCATCGTTGACGAGGAAGCATCCCACTCGCCCTAGAGCGTAGGCGGCCGCGAGAGCCGGCGCGACCAACTGCATGGTCCAGCGGAGGGGCACGCGAAGCCGCCACCCGTTGAGAACGACGGCGGCCGTTCCCCCGATGAACCCCCCGTACCACACGAGTCCCCCGCGGGAGAAGAGCGCGCCTGGATCTCGGGTGAGCGCAACGTACCACAACTTGGCGCCGATGATCCCGCCTACCACGGCCGCCGCGACCAGATCGGCGGCATAGTCCTCGGCCAGTTGGCGACGCCGGAGCTCCAGCGCGATGAGCCACCCCCCCATCAGGAACGCTACCATCATCATGATCCCGTAACCGGTGATCTCGAGCGGCCCGAGGTGAAAGACGAGAGGGTAGATGGGCATTAGGCGCGTCCGCCAGCTGGTGAAGGGATGATGAGGCCGGGCAGCGGCAGGTCGTCCCGCGGCTCGAGGTCGAAGTCGCTGTGCTCGCCACGCGCGAGACGCCACGCCCCGGCCGCGGCGATCATTGCCGCATTGTCGGTGTTCAGGCGAGGAGAAGCTACGCTCACGCGTGCCTCTCCCGCCACCCGTTCGCGCACGGCCGCGACCAGGGCACGATTGCACGCGACGCCGCCCCCGATCATGACGGTTCCGTACCCGAGCTCCTCACTGGCCCGTGCGGTCTTGGCCGCAAGCACGTCGATCGCGGCGTCCTGAAAACCTCGGGCGAGATCGGCGACCGGCAGGTCGTCGGGCGTCGCCGAACCAACCGCGCGGAGCACTGCGGTCTTGAGGCCGCTGAAGGAAAACGCATACCGCCCGGGCCCGTCTCGCTCGAGCTCCTGAAGCATCGGGCGAGGGAAGCGATAGCGCTCCGGGTTGCCATCGCGGGCCATCCGTTCGATCGCCGGTCCGCCGGGATAGCCGAGGCCGAGGAGCATGGAGACCTTGTCAAAGGCCTCGCCGGCGGCGTCGTCGAGCGTCTGTCCGAGCAATCGATATTCCCCCCACTCCGGGACGTCGAGCAGCATCGTGTGACCCCCGCTCACAAGTAGGGCCACAAAGGGGGGCCTCAGCTCCTTGTCTTCCAGGCTAGGGGCGAAGAGGTGACCCTCGAGATGATTCACCCCGATGAACGGTCGATCGAGGCTCAAGGCGAGCGTCTTCGCGTACATGACTCCGACGAGCAGCGCTCCAACCAGACCGGGTCCCGCGGTGACGGCGATACGGTCGACCTGACTGAGCCCGATACCGGAGTCGGCGAGCGCGCGGTCCACGACGGAACCGATTGCCTTTACGTGCGCGCGACTGGCCAGCTCGGGGACGACGCCGCCGAACACGCGGTGAATGTCCTGGGACAGGATCACCAACCCGCCGAGAGTCGCGTGGGAATTCTCGGTTCGAAGAAGGGCGGCCGAGGTCTCGTCGCACGACGTCTCGATGCCGAGCGTCCACTCAGCCATGACCGCTCCGCGGCACCAGGTCGACGCTGTCCGGCTCGGTGCGTGCGGCCACGCCCGCGGGGCCGATTACCTTCAGCCCGACTCTCCTCGGTTGCCCCGTGTCGCCGCCGTCCACGACGATGACGAGGCTATCGGCGGTGAGGGTGGCCAGCCGGCCGGCGGCTCCACTCACCCGGACGCGTACCGTCTCACGCGCCGGCCGAAGCAGCCCGGCGGTGGCGCTGGAGAGACGAATCGGTACTCCCGCGAAGGTCCGTGATCTCACCGTCTCGACATCCACCCGCACGGTGACTTCCTGGGGCAGGGCTCGTACGGTGCCGAATCCCGATGTATCCAGGTTCACCACGTCTTCTACCGGGCCGTCCGCTTCGGCGATCTCGAGGGGTTCGGTGCGCGCCGAATCGATGGACTGAATCTGCTCGCGGGACCCCATGAGCCGAATCGTGCCCGGCACGACCGAAATGGCGCCGAGTGCGAATCCCGTTTCAGGACGGAGCCGAACGACCGCTCGGACCGGCACCACGCGTTGGAACGTGGAGTCCAGTCTCACAACAAGCGCTCGGGGCTGCACGTCCTGCACGCGAACACTGATTCCCTGAGGAACCTCGAGGTCACCCGGATCGAGATCGAGCCGGACTTCGTCGGCCAGGGTGGTATCGGGGAGGATGCGGGACAACCGAAGCGGAGTGGCGGAGAGCTTGAGAAGCTCGCGCCGAGGTCCGACGACCAGCGCATGGAGGGGGCCTGCGGGCTTGAGGAGGCTGCGGCCGGCCGGCGCCCGGATCGCGACGTCGACCGGCAGAAGTGTCGAGGCGTTCTCCTCTCCCGCGGCGAGAAACCAGAGAAAGATGGAGAGCACGACCGAGGTGATCTTGACCGGAAGATTTGCGGTGAAGGCGCTTTTGAGGCTCACCCTACTTTCCTGGCTCGTCGAGCAGACGGCCGATCAGCGCGCGGTTGGCCTCGGAGTCCCATTCGTGCGCGCCGATGACGCGCTTGACGATGACTCCATCGCGGTTGAGGAGGAAGCTCTCGGGTACGCCGGTCGTCTGGTACATCTGCTGAATCGCCCCGCTCTTATCCTGCAGGATATCGAAGCTGAGATCGAGATCGCGACCGAACTTTCGCACGTCGTCGGGCGAGCCTTCGTCGACGCTCACTGCCGCGATCGCGAATCCCCGCGGCGCGAGATCGTGGTAGGCGCGCTCCATGGCGGGCATCTCGACTCTGCACGGGACACACCAGGTGGCCCAGATATTCACCAGGGTGACCTTTCCCTTGTACTTGTCTCGAAGGCGGACCGAATCGCCCGTCGCCAAGTCGATGGCCCGAAAGTCAGGCGCCGACGCACCAACGGCCACGGGGGCGACCTCGCGGCCCACGCGAGTGAGCACGGCGGCACCGGTACCGAGTCCCGCCAGAATGACTCCGACGAACGCCCACTGTCGTGACATAGGTGACCTCACGCGCTTGCGGCGCACCGACGCAAGAGGTTGCGCACCGCCTGTGCTGGATCGTCGGTGCCGAAGACGGCGGTTCCCGCGACAAAAGTGTCGGCCCCGGCGCCCCAGGCCTCGCCGATGGTCTCTTCGGTAATCCCTCCGTCCACCTCGAGCGCGGCGCGAGAGCGTCGGCGGTCGAGAAGCGCTCGCGCCCGCCGCAGCTTGTCCGTGGACCCCGGCAGATACGACTGCCCGCCGAACCCGGGGTTCACGGACATGACGAGGAGTACGTCCACATCGTCGAGGACCTCTTCGGCGTGCGCGAGCGGCGTCGAGGGGTTGAGCGCGAGGCCCGCCATCATGCCGTGCTCGCGGACAGTGGCGAGGTGACGCTGCACGTGAACGGTCGCCTCGGGGTGGAATGTGAAAACGTTGGCTCCCGCGTCCGCGAATTCGGCGATGTATTGCTCAGGATGTTGCACCATGAGATGGACGTCGAGCGGCCGGTCGGTGATGCGCCGGAGCGCCCGGATCAGTGGGCTTCCGAACGTGAGATTCGGAACGAAGTCGCCGTCCATCACATCCACGTGAATCCATTCTGCGCCGCCCGCGATGGCCCTCCCGACCTGCTCGCGTAGCTGATCGAGGTCGGCGCTCAAGACACTCGGTGCGATCCGAGCGCTCACAGTCCACCCTCGCCACCGCCGCTCACGACGAGGTCGACGGTCGATCCGCGCGGTCGGCCGTTGCCGGCGCCCGGACGCGTGGCGATGACTACACCGAGCTCTCCGGTGGCGCGAATGGTGTCGATGGTACCGACCTTGACTCCCGCGGCGACGAGAACCCTCTCGGCGGAGGAGAGCGCCAAGCCAACCACGTCGGGGACGGAGATCGGCGCCGGGCCGGCGCTCAGCACGATCTGGACGGTGGTGTTCGGCGTCAGGACCATGCCGGGTGGAGGATCCTGCCAGATGACGCCGCCTCGTGGGATCGCAGGGCTCGGGCGGTCGCCCTCGACATGCATGCGGAATCCCTGGCGAACGAGCCTGGCGCGCGCCTCCGCCTCCGGCAATCCAAGCACGCGGGGAATCGGGTGGTCTCGAGTCAGCATCGAGCCGGGCGAGACCCAGAACGCGGAGAGTCCATAGCCGACCGCGAATGTGAGGAGAACGAGTCCCGCGTCACGCACGAGACGGCCCGATGGAGTAAGCGCCGGGAGGGCCGGGAACGAAGTCCCTCCGCCCATGTGCCGTCGGGTCCTCATGCGACGCGGCGAAGACGGGCCGCGTAGGCGCCGTCCATCCGATCGCGTTGCGGGATGATCATGAGATCTCCCTCGGTCGAGGTCAGCGCCGCCGGAAAGGTGTCGCTGCTCTCTCGCCGAAACTGAGAATGGGCCTCGAGGAACTGGTTCACCTGCTGCTCGTTTTCCTCCGGCTCCAGCGAGCACGTGGAGTAGATCAGGAGTCCCCCGGGTGCGACGATGTCCGCGGTCCGAGCCAGGAGCTCCGCCTGCCTTTGCACCAGGGACTCCAGTGCCGCCAGGGTGACCCGCAACCGGGCGTCGGGATGGCGCCGGAAGGTTCCGGTCCCGAGGCATGGTGCATCGAGGAGCACCGCATGGATTTGCCGAAGCGGTGGTCGTCTCGCATCGGCGACGATGGCGTGTTCCCGTCCACTCCCGGCACGGCGGAGATTGCCCGCCAACCGCTCCACCCGAGCCCGAACGAGGTCTCCGGCGATGACGCCTTTGATCTCCCTCCCGAGTGTGATGCTCTTGCCCCCGGGAGCGGCGCACGCGTCGTAGAGCAAGGCGTCCGGGGCCAGATCGGCAAACCAGGCCAAGAGTGCCTGCGCGGGATCCTGCACAATGAACGCGCCGGCCGCATACCCTGGAAGATCGGCGGGGCGAATGCGATCGACTATCAGGCCGGCCCCGAACGGGGCGGGCTCTACGGCGATCCCCGCAGTCCTCCATCGTTGCTCGAGTTGCTCCAAGCTCTCCCGCGCGGGCTGCAGCACGAGTCGTGGACGCGTGTTGTTCCAGCGCAGGAGCTCCTCTGTTTCAGCCTCACCCCATCTCGTCAACCAGCGCTCGACCAACCACGCAGGATGAGAGTAGTGACCAGTGAGTCGCCCGACTGCATCGCCATCCTCCCACGCGGTCGCCGGCTCGCCCGGCGATCGGGTGAGGCGACGAAGCACGGCATTGACGAACCCTCCGGCGCGCACGCCGCCGATGGCTCTGGCGAGTGAGACGCTCGTATCGACGGCCGCGTGCGCTGGGATCCGGTCGAGGGCGGTGAGCTGAAACGCGCCGAGCCGGAGCACCTCGCGGAGGTCCGGAGCCACGCTTCCCCACCCGCGCGCGATGAGCGAAGAGAGACGGACGTCCAGCTCGGTCTGACGGCGAAGCACGCCGGCGGCCATTTCATGGGCCAATCGGCGATCGGCCCCGTCGAGAGACCGGACCGCGCGCTCGAGCGCGGCGTCGAACGGGCTGCCGTGCCGCACGTCGCCGAGGATTCGCAGCGCGGCTCTGCGAGCAGCCAGCCCATCAGGCTTCATCCCCGGTGTCTACTCGAGCATCCCTCGTTCGGGGCTCGACGGCACTGCCACTTCGCGTCGCGGCATCCGGCCCGCCAGGTACGCCGTGCGACCGGCCTCGACCGCGAGCCGCATCGCACGACCCATCGCCACGGGATCGGCCGCCTCGGCCAACGCCGTATTCATCAGGATCCCGTCCACCCCTTGCTCCATCGTAATGCAGGCGTCCGAAGCCGTGCCGACTCCGGCGTCGACGATCACCGGGACCGTCAGGCGGCGCTTGATGGTCCGAATGCCCATGGGATTCAAGAGCCCGAGTCCGCTTCCGATCGGCGAGGCGAGCGGCATCACCGCGGCGCATCCCGCATCCTCGAGTCGGAGCGCGGTGACCAGATCGTCGTTGGTGTACGCGAGGACGGTGAATCCTTCGCTCACCAGCTGCACGGTCGCTTCGAGCAGCCCCTTCGTGTCGGGGAGCAGGGTTTCCTTGTCTCCAATCACCTCGAGCTTGACGAAGTCGTTGAAGCCTGCTTCGCGCGCCAGACGGGCGTAACGGATCGCCTCGTCGGCGGTATAGCAGCCGGCGGTATTGGCGAGAAGGAAGTAGCGGTCGGGGCTCAGGTGATGGAGAAGGCTCTCCTCCTTGCGGCGGTCGAGATCGACCCGTCGCACCGCCACGGTCACGATCTCGGCACCGCTCGCGGCGATTGTCCGCACCATCTCGCTGTTGTCGCGATATTTCCCGGTACCGACCATGAGCCGGGAGCGGAAGCTTCGGCCGCCGATGGCGAGGGCTGTGTCGCCGGCCGGGGCCAGTGTCTGCAGTGTGTTCGTCATGCGGGAAAGATAATGGCGGGCTCAGCCTCCGCCCACGAAATGCACCAACTCGACCTGATCGCCCGTCGAGAGCGTGGTGTCGCCGAGCCGGGGTCGCCGGATGATCTCGCGGTTGAGCTCCACGACGACCTGCCGCGCGTCGAGCTCGAGGTTGGCGAGGAGATCGAGCAGGGTGGCCGGTGCGCGAAGCTGCCGAGTCTCGCCGTTCACGGTAATGGTGAGGTCAGTCATACGCCTGCCAGCCATGGCTCCAGAAGGGCGAGAGCCGCCGCCGCGGGATCGGCGGCCTTCCAGAGCGCAGAGATCGCTGCCACGCCATACGCTCCTGCTGCCTGAGCCTCGGCGGCGCGGTCCGGGTCCATTCCCCCGATCGCGATCACCGGCTTGCCGAGACTCACGGCAAATCGGACCAGATGGAGGCCGACAACGGGTTGTCCCGGATGCGATGCGCTCGGGTACACGCTGCCGACGAGGAGGTAGTCCGCTCCTTCGGCCACGCCCGCTTCGGCCTCCTTCTCGCTATGAACGGACCGACCGATCCAACCTCGTGAGAAGACTCGTCGCGCATCCGCCGGCGTGAGATCGGTGGCGGAGAGCTGAATGCCGTCGGCGGCGACCGCTGCCGCGAGATCCGGGCGCCCGTTGACGAATACCGAGGCTTCGGGCGGCCGGGCGAGTGCGAGAAACCGGAGCGCCACGGCGGCGAGCGCCGCGGCGGTCGCGGTACGATCTCTCACATGGAGCGCGACGGCGGAGCCGGCCGCCGCGATCGCCGCGGCCTGGATGCCAAGATCGGAGTGTGCCAGCACGGCGGCGTCGGTGACGGCGTGCAGTCTGGGCAACGGTCTCATGCCAACCGTTCACCCGGCGAAATACGGCGTCCTCGAACCCAGTCCGCCACCGGCAAGCGGGTCTTCCCTGCGGGCTGTACCTCGCGCACGGCCAGCGCTCCGCCGTCCGCAGCCACCACGAGATCCTCCCCGACGGCGAGCACGGTGCCGGGCTGACCCCGATCGTCGCGGGCCGTCGCGCCGAACAACTTGAGCGGCGTTCCCTGGTAGGTGGTCCAGGCGCCTGGTGCGGGATCGAACGCCCGAACCTGCCGCGCAAGGACCGCAGGCTGGCGAGTCCAGTCGAGCCGAGCGCTCTCGCGATCTACCTTTGGCGCGTAGGTCGCGGAAGCGGAATCCTGAGGCTCCTCGCGGGCCGTACCGTCCTCCAGCCGCGAGAGTGCGGCAATGAGGGCCGTGGCCCCGAGGTCGGCGAGGCGCGTGGAGAGCTCTCCGGCGGTCTCACCCTCAGCGATGGGAGTGTCCATCCTGAGCAGCACCGGTCCGCTGTCGAGTCCCTCTTCCATCCGCATGATGCTCACGCCGGTGACGGTGTGCCCCTCGAGGATGGCGTGCTGGATCGGCGCAGCGCCGCGAAGTCGTGGCAGTAAAGATGCGTGGACATTGATCATTCCGCGGGGTGGGAGATTCAGCAACTCGCGCCGGAGAATGTGTCCATAGGCGACGACAACGCCGAGCTCAGCGTCGAGGCGCCGGAGACTGGTGAGAAAGACATCTCCCGTCGGTCGCTCCGGCTGAAGCACATGCAGCCCCGCCTTCGCGGCAGCCAGTTTGACCGGCGGCTCGACGAGGGTAGAGCGAGAGCGGCCGTGCGGTTTGTCGGGTTGGGTGACGACGGCGGCGACATCGTACCGCTCGTGGAGCAATCTTTCGAGGGAGGCCACCGCGAACTCCGGCGTGCCGAAGAAGACGATCCGCATCACTCCGGTCGGGCCGTCTCCGCCACCACTTCCCTGAGGTACCCGGTCTCGTCCTTCCGCTCGCGCCGCCAGCGGGCAAGCAGCATCTGGCGCTTGATCAGACTCAGGTGATCGAGAAAGAGGATGCCGTCGAGGTGATCGATCTCGTGCTGGATGGCGCGAGCCTTGAGGCCGATCGCTTCGCGACGGTAATGGGTGCCCTGTTCGTCGAGCGCCTCGATCACGACCCGCTCGGGGCGGGTGACGTCGCCGTAGATCTCCGGTATGGAGAGGCATCCCTCCTCGGCGGTCGACGAACCGGCGGTCTCGACGATCAGCGGGTCGATCATGACGAAGCGGTCGCCTTCGGCATCGACCACGGCGACCCGCCGGGCAAGCCCGACCTGGTTGGCCGCGAGGCCGACGCCCTTGGCCGCGTCCATCGTCTCGAACATGTCGTCGACGAAGCGGCGCACCTCGTCGTCCACCGTTGTCACCTCGGCGCTCCGCTGGCGGAGCACCGGCGAGCCCAGCAGGTGAATGGGCAAGAGGCTCATGCGGGAGCTCCAGGCGCGGTGGCGCCTCCCACCCGGACGATTCGGCTTCGCTCGACGACAACGGTCGACGTTCCTGACTCGATGGTGACTCGACTCTCCTTGATCCCCTCGCTCTCGACTTCCTTGATGTCCTTGACACGCCCGATCAGGCCGCCGCTCGTCATGACCTCATCACCCTTCTTGAGCTGGCTCAGCAGCTCGGCGTGCTTCTTTCGTGCCTGGCCGGAGGGGCGAAGGATGAGGAAGTAGAAGACCAGACCGATCGCCGCCATCTGGAGCAGCAGGATGGTGAGTCCGCCGCCCGATCCCGACTGGCCCTGGAACATGACTGCTCCTCATTCTCCGCGGGTGTGATGACGCTGGAGCCAATCGCGGCTCCAGCCTCGAAGGTCCCGTCCAGGATTCGTGCGCGTGCCTGTTCGCCGAGCCGAACGAGAAACCGCACGTTGTGGATCGAGACGAGCCGCAGCCCGAGCATGTCCTCGACCACGAAGAGGTGCCGCAGGTAGCCTCGCGGATACGTGGTGCAGGTCTCGCAGTCGCACTCGGGATCGAGCGGCTCGATCGATCCCTTGAGTCTCGCGCCCCGAACATTGACTCTGCCCGTCGGGAGCCAGGCGGTGCCGTGGCGTCCATTCCGGGTCGCTGCCACACAGTCGAACAGATCGACCCCACGTGCGATGCCCTCCAGCAGATCGGCAGGAAACCCGACACCCATAAGATAACGGGGCATTTCAGGGGGCAGGGCAGGGCCGAGATCCTCCAGCACCCGGTGCATGACCGCTTTGGGCTCGCCGACCGAGAGCCCGCCGATGGCGATGCCGGTCCAGGGGCCGCGCTCGAGGGTGCCGTCGAGGGAGCGGCGACGAAGGTCCTTGTGGGTTCCGCCCTGCACGATCGGCCACAGGGCCTGCGGCCCAACCATGAGCTCTTCGTGCCTCCTCTTACAGCGATCGAGCCACCGGAGCGTCCGCTCCATCCCCTCGAGCGCCAGGTCGTGCGGGGCCTGTCCCGGGACGACGTGGTCGAACGCCATGGCGATGTCGGCGCCGAGCGCCCACTGGATCTCCATGGCCCGCTCGGGTGTGAACGTGCGTAGCGTGCCGTCGACGTGGCTCTGGAACTCGACGCCGTGCTCGGAGATGCGCCGAAGCCCTTCGAGCGAGAACACCTGGAAGCCGCCCGAATCGGTGAGCATGGGGCGGTCCCACGTCGTGAATCGGTGGAGTCCGCCCATCGTCCGGATGATCTCTTCGCCCGGGCGCAGGTGGAGATGGTAGGTATTGCCGAGAATGATCTGGGCGCCGGTTCGACGCACGTCACTCGCACTCAAACCGCGCACGACCGCATGCGTGCCGACCGGCATGAACGCCGGCGTTGGCACTGCTCCGTGCGGGAGAGTCAGCGTCCCGGCACGGGCCGCTCCCTGGGTGGCGTCGATCCGGAATTCGAACATGGATTTTACAGAATGACCATCGCGTCGCCGTACGAATAGAAACGATATCGCTCGGCGACGGCATGGCGATAGGCGGCCATCGTGAGGGCGTGACCGGCGAAGGCGCTCACCAGCATGAGCAGGGTGGACCGGGGCAAGTGGAAATTGGTGATGAGGCGGTCCACGATCCGAAACTTGTAGCCGGGGGTGATGAGGAGCGAGGTCTCCGCGGCACCGGTCTGGATCCGTCCGTCTCCCGTCGCGGCACTCTCGAGCGCCCTCACCACGGTTGTTCCCACCGCCCACACGTGTCCACCCTGCCCGCGAGTCAGCTCGACCAGCGCGGCGAGGCGCGCTCCGATCTCGTAGCGCTCGGGATGCATCTTGTGTCTGGCCGGGTCGTCCACCTCGACCGGCTTGAACGTGCCCGGTCCGACCTGCAGATCGAGTCCGGAGATCATCACCCCTCGGGCGGACATCGCATCGAGCACATCGGGTGTGAAGTGCAGGCCCGCCGTCGGCGCCGCCACACTTCCTTCGGCCTTTGCGTAGACCGTCTGATACCTGATCTCGTCCAGCCTGGTCGGCGCTCTGGTGATGTACGGCGGGAGCGGAATCTGTCCGAATCGCGCCATCGCTTCCTCCGCCGTCGCTCCCACGAACCGGACGACGCGATTCCCGTCGGGCAGCACGCCCACGATATCGGCCGCCACATCGGAGTCAAGCTGGATCCGTTTTCCGGGCTGCAATGCGCTCCCGGGTTTGCCCATTGCGATCCAGGAGCCGTCGTCCGACGGGCGGATGAGGAGCAGCTCGGCCGGTGCCCCCGAGGCGCGCGCGAAGGTGAGACGGGCATGGCGCACCTTGGAGGTGTTGAGGACCAGGAGATCACCGGGCGAGACCAGCAGCGGGAGCTGGGAAAAGAGCGAGTCGACCAGAACGGCGCCGCCGACGCCCTGCGGGTTCGGAAGAATCTCGGTCTCCCGGAATACACCGGTCGTCCGTCGCGACGCCGGATGATTGGGGCGCTCGGCGGACCGGCGGTCGTCGCCCCGGCCCGATCGGCGGTCGAGGCGCAACGCCATGAGGAGCCGGCTTCCACCTCTATCCGGCAACGGCTCCTGGGCGATGAGCTCGGGTGGAAGGTCGTACTCGAAATCGGCGGTCCGGAGCGGAGCGGGGAGGTCAGCCGTCAAAGATCGTGGTCTGCCCGGCGGAAGGAGTCAGGCCGAAGCGGCGATACGCGAGCGCCGTGGCGCAACGGCCGCGAGGGGTGCGTTCGAGAAATCCCTGCTGAATGAGAAACGGCTCGTAGACCTCCTGCAGGGTTCCGGCATCTTCACCGACCGCGACCGCGACGGTCCCGAGTCCGACCGGACCCCCGCCGAACTTCTCGATGATGGTGCTGAGGATGCGGGTGTCCATGTCGTCGAGGCCGAACTCGTCCACATTCAATCGTGACAGGGCGGCATCGGCGACGGTAAGCGTGATGCGCCCATCCGCCTTCACCTGCGCGTAGTCGCGGACTCGTCGCAGCAGTCGATTCGCGACCCGCGGTGTCCCGCGGCTGCGACGGGCAATCTCGCGCGCGCCCTTCGCCCTCGATCGGCACACGGAGAATCGCCGCGGACCGAGTCGACGATCTGCTCCAGCTCGTCGGCCGGATAGAAGCCGAGCCGTTCTACCAGGCCGAAGCGCGCGCGCATCGGCGGTGTGAGGAGTCCGAAGCGTGTGGTGGCGCCGACCAGCGTGAACCGCTCCAGCGTCATCGGGATGGTCTGCGCATTCGGCCCGTCGCTGATGCGCACGTCCACCCGGAAGTCTTCCATCGCGGGGTAGAGGAACTCTTCCAGCGTCGGGCGCAGCCGGTGGATCTCGTCGATGAAGAGAATGTCGCCGGGGCCCGAGTGAGGTGAGGAGACCGACGAGATCGCCGGGCTTCTCGAGCACCGGTCCGGAAGTCGTTCGGAACTGGACACCCATCTCGCGCGCCATGAGCATGGCGAGCGTCGTCTTGCCGAGTCCGGGCGGGCCGAAGAAGAGGGTGTGGTCGAGTGATCTCGCCGCCGGCGTTTGGCTGCGTCGATGGCGATCTGCAGCGACGCCTTCACCTGATCCTGGCCGACGAACTCGTCGAGGCGCGAAGGGCGCAGCGCGGCATCCGCGCTCGATTCCTCGGGCAGGGCGTCGGGAGTGGTCACCTGGAGCCGCGTCATGGTTTCTCTATTCCTCCAAGCGAGCATCCCACCGCACCGGGGTCCGGCCAATCGAGATGATATGCCACGCGCGGCAGTGGTTGCACCGGTCACGCGTCTCGGTGGTCGTCGCCGGAATCAACTTGCGATTGGTGCTTCCGCATCGGGTGCAGTTCCACTCGGCCGTTACTGCAGGCACACTCGTCATCACGGGCTCAGTGTCCTCCCCGGACGGAGGCGAGCTGCTGCAACGCCCGCCGGATGAGTTGCGGAGTCTCGGGCTCCGCGCCGTCGTCGAGGACCGCCCGGACGGCATCTTCCGCCACGACTGGTCCGTACCCGAGCCCGACGAGCGCCCGCACGGCATCCTCGGTTCCACCGGCTCGAGGAGCGGGAGACTCGAAGGTCAACCCGCCAAAGCGGTCCTGCAACTCGAGCACGAGACGCTCGGCTTTCTTGCGACCGATGCCCCCGACCGAGCTCAGGGCAGCCAGATCGCGAGACAGGATGCTCCGCACCGTGCGTTCGGGTCCAAGCGCCGAGAGCAGCGCGAGGGCGAGCTTGGGGCCGAACCCGCTCGCGCCCAACAGCCGCTGGAACACGAACCGCTCCGCTGGTCGGTCGAAGCCGAACAGCGACCAACCGTCCTCCTTGACGACGAGCTCGGTGTGAAGGCTGCATCCGTCCCCCGGTCGGCGGCAGTCGCTCCGCGACGCCCGCGGGCACGGTGACTACTGTAGCCGACGCCCCCGTCGGTCTGCACGACGATCGTGTCGCCCTCGCGCTCTGCCAGGACTCCGCTGATGCACGCGATCATCGCGCCATCGCCGTTCGCCGGAGCAACGTCTCGCGGCGACAGGCCACCAACAGATGGGTGAGTGCGACCGCGACCCCGTCGGCCGCATCGCTCGGCGACGGCGCCGATCTCAGGCGCAAGAGTGCGACTGACCATGTAGCCCACCTGCGGTTTGATCGCCGCTCCGCGACCGACGACCGTCTTCTTCACCTGCGCCGGCGAATACTCAGCGATGAGGACGCCGGCCTCTTCGGCGGCAAGCAGGATGACGCCGCGGGCGTGGCTCAAGGCGATCGTTGTGCGGACGTTTTTCCCGTGGAAGGCGCTCTCGACCGCAAGGGCGTCCGGTATGTGACGGGCGATCAGCGCCGCCATTCCATCATGGATGACCCGGAGCCGCGCAGGCAGGGAATCCCGGGGCGTCGTGGTGAGGGTTCCGCACTCGACGAGACGCGAGGTGACCCCCGGCGCCACCCTCTACCACCCCGTAGCCGAGCACGGCGGTCCCCGGGTCGATCCCGAGCACCTTCACCGGCGCGCTCTCAGGCCTCGGCCAGCGCGGCCGCGTCGATATCGAAGTTGGATAAGACCTTCGAGACGTCGTCCAGCTCTTCGAGCACTTCCATGAGCCGGAGGATTCGTTCCGCGTCGGCTCCTTCGACCTTGACCGTGTTCTTCGGCACCATGGTCAACTCGGCCGATTCGATCTCGAGCCTTCGGGCCCGGAGCGCGTCCTGCACGGCGTGGAACGCAGCGGGAGTCGTGGTCACGATGTACTGATCGCCCTCGCGCGCGAAGTCCTCGGCACCGGCCTCGAGAGCCGATTCGAGTGTGCTGTCTTCGTCGTGCGTGGTGGCGTCGAGGTAGATCTGACCCTTTCGGTCGAACATCCAGGCCACCGAGTTGGTCGCGCCAAGATTGCCGCCGTTCCGGCTGAAGGCGTGGCGAATCTCGGCGACGGTGCGATTCGCGTTGTCGGTAGTGGCCTCGATGAAGATCGCGGCGCCCCCCGGCCCGTAGCCTTCGTAGGTCAGCTCCTCGTACACGCTACCCTCGAGCTCACCGGTCCCCTTCTTGATGGCGCGGTCGATGTTCTCGTTCGGCATGTTGACCGCCTTCGCCGCGTCGATCGCGGTGCGGAGACGGGGATTCCCGCCCGGATCGCCACCACCGGCCTTGGCCGCAACGGTGATCTCGCGGATCACCTTGGTCCAAGAGGAAGCCCGCTTGGCGTCGGTAACAGCCTTCTTGCGCTTGATCTGCTTCCATTTGCTGTGTCCGGCCATGGCCGAACTCCTTGACGTTCAGGAGGTTGGAGGAGACGCGGACGGCCACTGCGGGCGCCCTGGGGGCACGCGGAAACATAAGTCCGACACACGCTTGCGGCAACGCGACACTTGACCCGATTGGGGCCGGCCGCTAGTCTCTCACGCCTATGATCCGCCAGTCCATTTTAGTGCTTACGCTCGCCCTCGCCATGGCGGCGTGCGGGGAGGATGCTCAGCCCAAGCCTCCCAAGTTCTCCGAGGTAATGCCGAACGTCCCTCTCCCTCCGAACGCCACGCTCGTATCAAAGTCGGGCGGGGTCGACGCGCTGCAGATCACCGTTCGCTCCCCGTTCCAGGTCAAGGTGGTGGAGGAGTACTACCGGCATCTGTTCGCGACCAAAGAGTGGCGACTCATCAACGACGCCAAGGATGCCGACGGTGCGGTCGTCCTCTTCGCCGAGCAGAAGGGGCCGCCCCTCTGGGTACGAATCAGAAGCGCCGACGACGGCCAGGGCACACTGGTGGATCTGGCGGGGGCGCGCCTCACGCTCGATGACTCGACGAAGGCTGCGCCTCCTCCGGCCAAGCCCACGTCCTGATTCCGAAATCCACCAGCCTCGCGCTCAGGTCTGGTCCGAACGCCGGCTGAGCTGCATCAGTACTTCGCCCGCCGGATGAAGTGTCATTCCGGGCACCGGCATGATGGTTTGACCCGGGAGCAGCGCCATCCGAAAGCGGTTTGCGATGCCGGCGATCGCGAGCACGCCCTCCATCATCGCCAGACTTTGCCCGATGCACACACGAGGGCCGCCGCCGAAAGGGAAGTAGGCGTATTTCGGCCGGGGCCGGCGTGCCTCATCCGTAAAACGCGAGGGATCGAACCGTTCGGGGTCGGGGAAGTATCGTCGGTTGCGATGAACGACATACTGGCAGAGGTAGAGCTTGGCTCCACGCGGAATCCCGAAACCGCTCGGCAGGATGTCGTCCTCCTGTGCCATGCGGACATAGATCCACGTCGGCGGATACAATCGGAGCGACTCTAACAGCACCATTTCGCAATACCGAAGCCGGGGGAGATCTTCGACTTTCGGCATTCGGTCTCCCACCTCCCCACGGACCTCCGCCGCGAGACGTCCTTGCACTTCCGGGTGCTGGGCCAGCAGGTAGCAGGTCCATGTTAGAGCCTCGCCGATCGTCTCCGCCCCCGTAATCGAAAGCATCATCAGCTCGTCCCGAACCTGCTGGTCGTCCATTCCCGTCCCGTCTTTATATCTCGCCTGCAGTAAGAGTGTGAGGAGATCCACCCTCGGCGCAGTCTCCTTCCGGCGTGCCCGGATCATTTGGTACACCGCCGCGTCGAAAGTCCGCATGGCCCTGCGATAGTCCCGGTTGATACGATTCGGCACCAGCTCCGGACGTGGGATCAGGGATCCATACCAGTACTCGATGTACCGGCGGCGGACCTGAATGGCCTCGCCCAGCTCGGCGGCTTCGCCGGCAAGATCCACGCTGAACAGGATCCGACCGATCACCTCGTGGGCCAGGGCGGACATCTCGGCGGCAATATCCATTCGAGCGCCGTCCTTCCAGCGCCGCAGCATTCCTTCGATGCTGAGGATGATCTGGTCCTCGAAGGCGGCCATCGGCTGCTGGAGAAAGAGCGGCTGCATCAGCAGCCGCTGCTCGCGGTGCCTCGGCCCCGAACTGGTCAGCAGCCCGTTGCCCGACAACCATCGCCCCCGCCCGCTGGTCAATCGATCCGTTTTCGTGTAGTTGGCCTGATTGGTCACCAGGACGTAATGGATGTCGTCCGCATTGTTGAGCAGGTAGGTGGGGCCGCCGATGTTCAGCTTGACGATCTCGCCGTACTGTTCGGCGCATCGCATGAGGAATCCCAGCTTGTCCGGCAGGAAGGCGGTCAGATGGCCGAGGAGGGGCAGCCCTGGCGGGCCCTTGGCGTCACGACTGTCGCGCGTCATGCGGACCCTCCCCTGTATGGTCACGGTCTTCGCGCGTGCCCGATCACGTGCCTCGTCCTGCGTGCAATGAGAGCCGGGCGCTTCGCGCCGCTTGCGCCAGCGCCTCACCGGCTTCCGCCCCCCCGGTGTCGCGTGCTGGCGCGACGAGCTGGCTCAACACCTGCGCCGCCGTCTCCGAGCGAGCCTCCCGTAGCTGACTGATTGCCGCGACCAACGCGCGTCGGAGGGGCGGGGGAATCGTGAGGCTCGATAGCCGATGCTCCAGGGCCTGAAGTCTCTTGCGATGCGCCCGCTCGGATGGGGGCGGGTCGCGGAGCAGGTCCTGTGCGACTCTGACGGTGAGCCAGAGTGCGAAGATGCCCTCGCGACGGGGCCCCCGGCCGGTGACCGTGAGGACACTGAGCAGTGCCGTGGCAGCCGGGTCCCAATCGCTCATCCTACGCTCCGGCACAGCGCCGCGTACACCATCTCCGGTTCGACCAACGTGAGGCAATGGTGGTGACCCAGCGGACACACGGGCCCTCCATGACTGCTGCACGGACGGCAGGCGAGGTCGAGCTGAACGACTTCCGCTCGCCGAGTGTATGGGAAGAACCCGAAGGCTTCGACCGTGGGCCCGAACAGGGCGACGACTGGCGTACCCACCCCGGTGGCCATGTGCATGACGCCGGTGTCCCCTGAGACGAGCGCCTTGGCTCGCCGGAGTATCGCACCGGTGGCCTGAAGGCCGAAGAGTCCCGCGGCGCTGCGGCTCCGTTCGCCCCGTCCCGCCGCGACCGCCTCCGCGACCGCCTGATCGGCCGGTCCGCCGACCACGGCGACGTCGCATGCCCGAATCGACGATGCGGTCTACCAACATACGCCAATGCTCCGTCGGCCAGCGTTTCGTGGCGTGCGCCGCACCCGGCGCCACCGCTACGAGTGGACGACTCGTGCCGAGTCCGGTCTCGTGCTCCCAGGTTGCCGCCTCATTCACTGCCTGTGGACCAAGGAAGAATTCTGGTGGCTCGCCGTCGGGGTGCACGTCGAGACCTCGTGCGGCAGCGAAGTAGCGTTCGGCGACAGGTCGTTGCACCGGGTAACGATCGCGCTTCGCATGGATCAGAAGGGCGCGAGCGGCGCGGTACATGGGATACCTGCGCCAAGGGCCTGGGGCGAGCGCCCGGAGGACGCGACTTCGCAGATTGTCATGGAGGTCGAGGAGATGAGTGTACCCCGCGGACCGGATCCGCGAGGCGACGGACGGCAGGGAGTCGCCAGGTTCGAGGGCGATGATCTCATTCGCATTCGGGTTGTCATCGATCAGCGGGGCATGAATTCTCTTCGTCAACACCGTAATCCGGCTGCCGGGATGGCGGCGCCGGAGGGCTCGGAGGAGCGGAGTCATCAGGAGCACGTCGCCGATCGAGCTGAAGCGAACGACGAGGATGTTGGGGGTGGGAAGGGTGGAAGGCACAGGGGAATTATGAAGGAGAAAGGAGAACGGAGAAAGGAGAACGGGCCCTCTCGCTTCTCCCTTCGCCTTTCTCCGTCTCGTCCCCGGGCTTAATCTTCCCTTATGCCCAGGCCAAAGAGCATTCTGTGGGTCGACGACGAGGTCGAGAGCCTCACCTCGCACGTACTGTTCCTCGAGGAGCAAGGCTTTGCGGTGGAAACGACTCCGCACGGCGACGATGCGCTCGTGCTGCTCCAGCGCCAACCCTACGGTGTCGTATTGCTCGACGAACAGATGCCGGGCAGGCGTGGCCTGGAGCTCTTCCGCGCCATCCGGTCCATCGACCATGGCATGCCGGTGGTCATGGTGACCAAGAGCGAGGAGACCGAGACGCTCAAGGACGCCATTGGGGCCGACATCTCGGACTACCTGATCAAACCGGTCAACCCACGGCAGATTCTTTCAGTGGTCACCCGTCTTCTCGACGGCGATCGCATTCGCCAGCAGCGACTGTCTCGAGACTTCGCCACCCGATTCCGCGATCTGGAGGCGCGCCGCGGCGGTCCTTTGGCCTGGCGCGAGTGGGTGGAGCTGGTCGCCGAGCTCGCCGAATGGGAAGTCCGGCTCGGCCAGGCGGACGAGCCTGGACTCCAGGACGCACTCCGAACTCTCCAGGAAAGCCTTCGGCAGGACTTCGCGCGATACCTCCAGCGCAATTACGCCGGTTGGCTGCACGACAGCGACAGCGATCGTCCCCCGCTCTCAGTGGACATCGGCGCGGAGTTTCTGCGTCCGGTCCTCGAGTCGCATCGGCGAGTCCTGCTGGTCGTGGTGGACTGCCTGCGGCTCGATCAGTGGGCGATGATTCGGCCGCTGATCGGCTCCCGGTTCGACATCGAGACGGCCCACTACTTCTCGATTCTTCCGACGGCGACTCCGTTCGCGCGGAACGCGATCTTCAGCGGCCTCTTTCCCGCTGAGATCAAGGCCCGGTATCCGCGGTGGTGGACCGACAACGAGGAGGCGAGTCTCAACGCGCACGAGGCGGAACTCCTCATAGAGCAGCTCAAGGAGCTGACCGGCAAGCCGGTTCCGGTGCACTACGAGAAGGTCTTCACCGCCGCGGATGGCGAGGGACTGCTCAAGCGGCTGCCGGCCCATCTCGCTCAGGACGGAGTCACCGCGCTCGTCTTCAACTTCATCGACCAGCTGACCCACGGCCGCACCGAGAACTCCACGCTCTTCGAGGTGGCCCGCGACACATCCGCGCTCCGCAATCTCACGCGCACCTGGTTCGAGCGCTCTCCGCTCTGGGACGCACTGCGGGAGGCGGAACGTCGCGGCGTCCCCGTTCTTCTCACCACCGATCACGGCTCGATCCATTGTCACACGCCGGCCACGGTCTTCGCCAAACGCGATACCACGGCAAACCTGCGATACAAGTTCGGTGACGACCTGCGGGCGCAGGACGCCGATGCGGCACTGGTCGTGGACGACCTGCCGAGCTTCGGGCTGCCGGCTCGCACCCCGGGCACGCGGCTGCTGCTCGCGACCGGCGACCGGTTCTTCGTCTACCCCACGAAGCTGCGTGAATATCAGGCTCGGTACCGGGGAGCGTTTCTGCACGGTGGCGTGTCTCCGGAGGAGGTGATTCTTCCCATCGCGCTGCTGACACCGCGCCGGGGCTGACCGTGCGGACCGAGCTCCGACTCCTGCAGCTCGCGAAGCCGTACCGGGGGTTGCTGACCTTTGGTCTGCTCAGCACGTTTTTCGCCTCCCTGCTGGATGGCTTCACGCTCGTCATTCTCATTCCCCTCTTGAAACATCTGTTCGGCACAGCCGGCGCCCTACGCCCCGGATCGTCGCAGCTCGAGGCGATCGTTCACCGCCTGACGGAGCCGCTCGTGGCCGGCCTCTCGCCGGGAGCGGCGGCAGGGCGGCTCGTCGTGGTTCTGGTGATCGGTCTCCTGCTCAAGAACGTGCTGTCCTACGCGTCGACCCAGATCTCGGTGCGGGTACAGGAAGGGCTGGTCAGTGACCTCCGCGCCCGCATCTTCAATCATCTGCTGACCCTCGATCTCGGCTACTTTCAACGGACCCGCGCCGGTGCGCTGATCTCCGGCATCATTACGGAGGTCGACCAGACGAAGACCGTCGTCACCGCCTCGCTGCTCTCGCTGTTCCAGAACCTCGTCATCGTGGCCACCACGCTTGTCGTGCTGAGCCAGATCTCGCTCCGCCTCACGATCTTCACTCTCGCCTTCGTGCCGCTGATGGTCTACTTCCTCCAGACGTTGTTGAAGCGGCTGCGCGGTCATTCGCGCGCCCGGATGCGAGAGCGTGCGGAAGTGACGTCGCTGATTACGGAGCGCATCGGCGCGATGCGGCTCATTCGCGCTTTCGGCGAGGAGGAGCGCGAGGGATCGCGCTTCGCCGCGCAAACCAATCGCTACCGGAAGCAGGTCATTCGCACGCAGCGCTACTCGTCGCTCACGAGCCCGCTGACCGAGATCTTCTCCGGCCTGCTGGTGATCGCGATCATCTGGGCCGGCAGCAGACCGGGTCTCATCGGGCTTTCGACGCCGTTGGCGCCGGAAGCGATCATCGTGTTTCTGATGGCCGCCCTCAAGCTGACCTCCCCGCTCAAGACCATCTCGTCATACCCGGCGGTCATGGCCGTGACCCTGGGGAGCGCGGAGCGAGTCTTCGAGATTCTCGACGAGCCGCCGACCGAAGTCGATCGTCCCGGCGAGGTAGCGGCGCGGTTCGATCGGGAGGTCGTCTACGACCACGTGTCGTTCAGCTACCACGGAGGCGATCCGGTTCTCAGCGAAGTGTCCTTCACTCTGCCGAAGGGTCGGGTCGTCGCGCTCGTCGGGCCATCGGGCGCCGGGAAGACGACGCTCGCCGATCTCCTGCCCAGGTTTCACGATCCGACCGGCGGTCGGATATTGATGGATGGAGTGCCGCTGACCGGTCTCACTCGGCGATCGCTCCGCAGCCTCATGGGCGTCGTCAGTCAGGACACGGTTCTGCTCAATGACACCGTGTACGCCAACATCGCCTACGGCAGCCCGGGCGCGGAGCGCGAGCGGGTGGCGGCGGCGGCCCGCGCGGCGAACGCCGACGGCTTCATCGATGCACTCCCTCAGGGCTACGATACCGTCCTCGGCGAGCGCGGCACGCGACTCTCTGGTGGACAACGCCAACGCATCGCCATCGCGCGGGCCTTGCTCCGTGATCCTCCGATTCTCATCCTCGACGAGGCCACGAGCGCCCTCGATACCGAATCGGAACGGCTGGTTCAGCAGGCCATCGACCGATTGATGCGCCGCCGCACGGTTCTGGTGATCGCCCATCGGCTGGCGACCGTGCGCGACGCCGACGAGATCGTGGTGCTCGACGCGGGGCGTGTCATTCAGCGAGGCACTCACGAGGAGCTGTTCCGTGCCGGCGGTCTCTACCGCCGGTTGTACGACATGCAGTTCCGCGACGAGGAGACGACCACTGTCGGCCAACTTCTCTGACACTTCCGTGCTGCTCGTCGGGCCCGCCGACGAGACGCTCCATGCCCACACCGGGCTCCGGAGGAGAGCGCTGGAGCGGTTGGGATGCAGGGTCTCGCTCTTCGACCCTCACGGCGGGGAGGGATGGCTCAGTCGGTTTCGTCGACGGGGATTGGAGGATCGGCTCGCGCGGATCATCGCCGACACCGCTCCGACCGTGGTGGTCGTGCTCGAGGACTGTCGTCTCGAGCCGGGACTCGTTGATTGGCTCAAGCGTGGAAGCCAGGCGATGTGGGCCGGGTGGTTCTGCGACTCCTGCCGTGCTCCTTCGGTCGTGCGCTCCCTCTCCTCGGCGTTCGATCTCGTCCTCATCGCCGACAGTGGAACGGCGACGACTCTCGCCGAGTCGGGAAGCCCCCCGGTACGCTACCTCCCGCCGGGGTGCGACCCTTCGGTTCACCGGCCCATGCGCTCGCGCGATCGATTCCGCGCCAACGTGGTGTTCGCCGGAACGGCCACGCCGCATCGCGAACGGATCCTGTCCGAGCTGGTCGAGTATGGACTGGCGGTGTGGGGACCGGGGTGGCGGAGAACGAAGCTACGCGACTATTGCCGGGGCGAGTTGCTCGCTCACGAGGACTACGTTCGAGCATATGCCGGGGCGTCCGTGGCCATCAACCTGTCCTGCGGGGGTGACGCCGAGGAGCAGGAGGGACCAGGATGTAATCGGCGCCTCTTCGAGCTGGCGGCGATTGGTGTCCCCCAGGTCGTCGAGGACAGCCCCGATCTCCACCTCCACTTCAATGAAGGGTCGGAAATCCTGGTCTCACGGACCGCGACCGATCTCCGCACGCTCACGGCCGAGGCGCTGCAGGATCGGGCGTGGGCAGAAGAGGTGGCCGCAGGCGGACGGCACCGGGCGCTGTCCGAGCACACCTACATGCACCGGATGATCGAGCTCTTGCATCTCACGCACGTGGCGGTCTAAGCGGCCGCGCTCGCCCGCTCTCCCGGCGGAAGGACCCCGTGCGAGAGAAAGTGGCGAAACATCCGCACATATCCTTCCGCCATCCGGTGATGGGTGAAGTAGCGCTCGACGCGAGCGCGACACGCGTCGGGATCGGTCCCGGCGAGCCCGGGACGCAGCGCCACCAGCTCATCGACCGAATCGCCAAGAGCGCCGACGGCGGGCGAGACAATTTCGGGCAGGGAGCCGCGCCGCGTTCCCAGTATCGGGGTGCCGCTCACCATGGCCTCGATCAGCGTGATGCCGAACGGCTCGTCCCAGAGTGCCGGCATCCAGAGGCATCCCGCCCCTGCGAGGAGCGCCGCTTTCTTTTCTCCGCCGACGCTTCCCACGAACCGAACGTACCGACTGAAGGCTCGGTCGCCATCCTCCCGCGAGCAGGAGTCTGCGTTTCGTCCGTTTGGCGCCTTCGATCGCCCAGCGGTATCCCTTGATGCTGTGCAACCGTCCGAGGAAGAGATCGTAGTCGTCCTTGGTTGGACGAAAATGAAAGTCTGCCGGGTCGATGCCATTGTACACGAACGCACTGCCGCCGTGGCGTCGCGCGTGATCCTCGCTCAGGTAGAGCGTATTCGGTGGACCGACCGTCCCGGATTTCCAGTTGCCGGGAAGCCCTCTCACCCAGGGAAGGTCGGGAGGCGTTCGCAGCGGCGCGTATGACAGGAGAATCTCCAGTCCCGAGGGGAGATAGCGGCGAATGTCGAATTCGGGACTCCGTGCCACCTTGAGATCGACGGGGACGAGTGTAGTCTCGGGGACATTGGAGCCCTCGCCCGCCACGAGCGTGACACGATGCCCGGCGGCGGCAAGGCCCCGGGCCAGATAGAGCACCATGCGCTGGGTGCCGCCATAGGTCGGGGCGGGGAGTCGGTCCCAGAAGAAGAGGGCGATGTTCATTGGCCTACCAATCTATCTTCGACCCCGACCATCGCCCGCGCCGATGACGCTCCGCGTCCTGCAGGTCTTGCATCAAGGCGGTGGCGCCGGATCCGTTACATCCGCCCTGTATCTCTCCGTCGGTCTCCAGCGCTCGGGTATCGCTGTCAGCTTTGTCTGTCCCCCCGATTCAGAGGTGGAAGCCATCGCACGTGCGCAGGGCCTCGACGTCCACGCGCTTGCGCTGCCGGCCGGGAGCCGACGGGTCAACGCCCGAGCCCTCGCGCGGCTCCTCGAACGAGTTCCGGTCGACCTGGTCAACTCCCAGAGCGCGCGAGACCGAGAAGCGCTCACCTGGCTCGCTCTGCGCCGCCGACTGCGGGTACCCCTCGTGATCACGCGTCGGCAGATGCCGCGCACCTTCGTCCTCGAGAATTGGCTGGCGTCCCGCGCCGCATCGTGTGTCGTTGCGGTGAGTCGGCCCGTTGCCGATGCGCTCCGTCGCAAGGGAACACCTGCGGGCAAGCTGGTCGTGATTCCCAACGGGCTCATCACCGAACGAGTGGACGTGCCGGTCGAACCCATGGCGCTCGAGGCCTGGCGACACCGGATCGGCTGGAGCAATGATCGGCGAACGATCGGCATCGTGGCACGCCCCAAGGATCAGCTGGTCGTGCTCGACGCACTCGAGTTCGTGAACACGCCCGTCCGCCTGGTGCTCGCCGGCGTGGACCCGTCGGGCCCCCTCGGTCACGCCGCAGACCGCGTGCCTTCGCGACACGCCGTAGTCTGCATTCCTTTCGTGAGCGACGTCCGCCCGCTCTATGACCTGCTCGAGCTGGTTCTCCTTCCCTCCCGCATCGAGGGCCTCTCGCAGGCACTCCTGGAGGCGATGGCGCTGGGCAAGCCGGTCATAGCTTCCGCCGCGGCCGGAAATCTCGACCTGATCGCGACCGAGGTGAGCGGTCTCCTGGTCCCACCCCTCGCCGCGCACGAGTGGGCCGCGGCGATCGAGCGCGTGCTCCAGGACCGGCCGCTTGCTCTGCGGCTGGGTGCCGCCGGCCGCCGGACCGCTCGCGAGACGTTCTCGCTCGACCGGACGGTCGAGCGAACCCGATGGCTCTATGAGTCCCTCCTGAGCCGACCCGCGCTTGCTCCCTCAGCGCCAGTCGAGTGAGATTGGGTCGCCGATTTCGAGCTGAGGGGGCGGGTCTTGGTCAAGGTTTCGGGCTTCACCATCGTCAGGAACGCGATCAAGCTGGACTTTCCGATCGAGGCCAGCATCCGTTCCATCTTGCCGGTATGCGACGAGGTCGTCGTCAACGTCGGGCGCTCGGAAGACGCCACGCTCGAGCTCGTGAGATCGATCGACGATCCCAAGATCCGCATACTCGAGGCGGACTGGGACATGACCCGTCGGAATACCGTCCTGGGAGTCGAGACTCTGCGGGCCATGCGAGCGTGCAGCCACGCCTGGGGGGTCTACATCCAGGCCGACGAGGTACTCCACGAGCGTGGCGCGGCAGAGCTCGCGGCTGCGATCGAACGACACGATGACGATCCGAGGGTAGAAGGTCTGCTGGTACGATACCTCCACTTCTACGGTGGTTTCGAGACCGTGGCGACGCATCGGCGGTGGTACCGGCGGGAAGTTCGGGCGGTGCGGCTCGATCCGGCGCTCGACATCCGGCCCTATCAAGGCGCTCAGGGGTTTCGGGTCGGTCCCGAGCATCGGAAGATCCGGGCGCGACTGACAGAGTCGGAAATGTTTCACTACGGCTGGGCCCGTCCCGCGCACGCGCTCCGCGAGAAACGCGAGCTGGGGAAGACGATGTATCCGTGGCGCGACGCCGACGCCGCGCTGCCGCTCCTCGCCTGGGTGCCGGGGATTCGCCCGTTCACGGGAACGCATCCGGCCGTCGCCAGGCGTTGGATCGACGACCGGCGGACAGATCCAGAGCGGGTCATCGCCCCGCCGCGCTTCCGTTGGCGCTTCCTGCGGTATTACATCTCCGGTGCGATCGAGCGCTTGACCGGGGTGCGGGTTTTCGAGTTCCGCAACTACAAGATCGTCTGAGCCCCTACGGGGTCCTCGATCTCGTACCCTTTCCCGCTGAGGAGCAGCGCGACACGATGAGCATAGGTATGCCTGCCGAGCGCGTACTCCCGGCCCGCGGCGGCTATCTCCTGGCGGCGCGTGGTATCGGCGAGGTAGCGGCGGGCGAGATCCACTGCGTCGTCCAGGCTACGATACCAGACGCAGTGCTCTCCATCTCGAGCAAAGTGATCGAGGCCGGTCTGCCAGGGCCCGAGGAAGAAACCGCCGCAGCCGAGGACCTTCCAGAGCCGATTGGAAGTGCAGGCAACCTGGGAGTCCTGCGCACGGGTCGCGTTAGCGCCGAGTGAGATGGCCGCACCGTGGACGACCCGCGCGAATGCTTTGCCGAATACCGGGCCACCCGCCACGGGAATGTCGGGCGGCGCTCCGTCCCAACCGGGCCCCCGCACCTGCAACCGGCCGACTTGGGCCATGCGGCGCAGCAGATCGTAGCGGTCGGGATACTGTCCCGATCCGACGAACGAGAGGTCGCAGCTGAATCGCTCAGGGGCGCTCGTAACGGGACGGTCGATCGACGGATCGAGGCCTTGCGGGAGGTAGAGCACTTGGGGCACGCCGGCATGCCGATAGGCGGCCATCTGGGAGTGGCACGTGACAAAGATGCGTCCCACGATTCTCGCGAGCCTGATCACTTCCGGCAGCGGTGGCACGCTGAGGTCGAAATACCAGAGCCCCCCGGCGCGGCCTTGCGTGATACTTGCCAATATGCGATCGCCGAGCCGGCGGGAGTGCCGGGTCAGGATCACGGCTTCGGGCCGGAACGCTTCGCCCAGCCGACGGACCAACGGCGGGGCGAGCCGTCCCAGGCGCCGGCACCAGCCGACGACGTCGATGAAGCGGCAGTGATGGTCGAGCGATCGGACCGCGCGGACGATCGACGCTTCCGTCCGCCGTGCTCCGCCGGCGCCGAGAACGAGCACTCGCATGGGGGAAGTATAGCGTCGAGATGAAGATCGTCCTCCTCACTTCGGCCAATGGTTGGCGGGGCTCGGGCGTGAGCTACGCGAAAATCGCCCGGGGACTCCTGGACCGTGGGCATGACGTTCGCCTCGTGACCGCCGTGCCCCGTCTGACCGAGCGGCTCGAGGCTCAGGGTCTGCCTGTGAGCCAGCTGCCCGGGCGCGACACCGGGCCGCGAGAGGTATGGGCTCTGCTACGAATTCTTCGACAAATTGGCGCCCAGGCTATCGTCGCCGACACACCCCGTGACGTTCGTCTTTCCGCCTATGCCACCCTGCTCCACGGCGCGCGAATCATCTACCGCTACAACCTGAACTATCGGCGACCGCGATCGCACCTCATGGACCGGGTCTACCTGAGCCGGGTTGCGGCTTGTTTCTACCAGTCGCGCTACATCCGGAAAGAGGCGTATTCCCATGCCCCGCGGCTCCGACGACTCACCTCGCGGCGGATCCCGAATGGGTACGACACGACGGCCTTCGTCCGCGACGAGGCTGCGGGACTCGCGTTCCGCGCGCGCTACGGCATCCCCTCCGCCAGCGCGGTCGTGCTCACCTCGGCGAAACTCACCCGGAACAAGGGACACGACGTGGCGATCGAGGCGCTCGACCTGGTGCGTCGGGAGGGCATCGACCTGGTGTACGTCGTCTGCGGCGACGGTTCCCGGGAAGCCGAACTGCGGGGGCTCGCGGCAGACCAGTCCTTTCCGACCATCTTCACGGGTCTCCTCGACCTCCCGGAAATGGTGGCGGCCCTCTCGGCGGCGGACGTCGTCGTTCACCCGTCGCTGAAGGAGATTTTTCCCAACGCGGTCGGCGAGGCGATGTCCTGCGCCTGCGCGGTGGTCGCTGCCGACGCAGGCGGTACCGGCGAGCTCCTCGGCATCGATGGACGCACTGGAGTTCTGGTCCCCCCCGGCGATCCCCCCGCGCTCGCAGACGCCGTGCAACTCCTCTTGGCAGACCGGGAGCTCCGGCAGGAGATAGGGGCTGCGGCGCGGCGTCGAATAGAGGAAGAGTTCCCCTTGAGTCGCATGATCGATGGGTACGAATCCGGGCTCGCCCGAGTGGTGGACGGGCGTGGATGACGTTCGGTGGTTCGCCTCGAATCCATATACAACCCTCGTCGTTCCCGAGCTTCGCCGTTCCGGTCTCCGAATAGCCCTCGAAGGCGATTCGCCGGCGCGAGTCGCCTTCGCCATGAGCGGGCGCGTGGCCGAGCCAGCCTGGCGATACGCGCAGGCGAGGCGGGCCTCGCTGATCCTGTACCTCTGGGATCTTCCACCCAAGGGGACGTCGATCGGAAAGCCCGATCCGATCTGGTGGTTCGGACGTCGGTTTCTTCGGCTTCCACGGATGGTCGGCGGCTACCGGCAAAGGCCAGGGTACTACAGCCGGCTCCGATACATCGCGACGCGGGCCGACCAGCTCTGGACGGCGAGTGAGTTCACCGCCGGCATCGTGCGCGACCGTTTCGGGGTGAGTGGGACACCCGTCCCCTATTGCTACGACTCGTCGCGGTTCCGATTCAGCTCCGCCTCGCGCGATCTGCCGCCGGTCCTGCTCACGGTCTCGCGGCTCGAGATCCACAAGAATCAGGAAGCGGTCTTGCGCGCGGCCGCTTTGATCGGCGATAGAGTTCAGGTCCGCCTGATCGGCCGCGGCCCGGAAGAGGAGCGGCTGCGGCGCTTGGGAGCACGGCTGGGCGTTCGCTCTTCCGTCGAGACCGGTGCCGACGATCCGACCGTCGAGCACGCGTATCGGCAGGCGAGCGTGGCCGTGTTTCCCAGCCGATTCGAGGGATTCGGGCTCGGCCCGATCGAGGCACTGGCGTCGGGAACGCCGGTCGTTGCCTCAGACATCCCCCCTCATCGGGAGTTCATCAGTCGGGCGGCCCACCTGGTGCCGCCGGACGATCCCGCAGCCATTGCCGAGGCGGTTTCTCGCGCCCTCGCAGGCCAGGCGCCCGACCCCTCCGCGGTGGACCAGCTCACGATTCCCGCAGCCGCCAGCCGCCTCATGGCTAGGCTCACGGCCATGCTTCGCTAGATTATCGGGGATGCGGACTCACCTGCTCCTGACGTACGACTTTCCGCCGATCGGCGGCGGAATCGCCAGGTGGATGGCGGAGCTCGCCAAACGTTATCCCGCCGGATCCCTCGTCGTTTCCACCGGCAGTCATCCCGATGCATCCGAGGTAGACGCAACCTTCCCGAATCGGGTGGACCGACTCCCTGTTACGCCCCGTCGCCTTCGCACTATTCAGGGGTTGATGCTGTGGGCTCGGCGCAGCGCCATGCTTGCGCGGAGCACGGACGCCGAATTCATCTGGTGCGGGAACATCAAGCCTGCGGCGTATCCCGCCAAGTGGACGCGGGAGCGGATCGGGACGCCGTTCGGCGTGCTCCTCCATGGAGGGGACGTCCTCATCCTGCAGCACCAGATCCACCAGTCCGCCATCAAGCGTCGGACCGCCCGTGGCCTTCTCGGCTCCGCCGCCGTCCTCGTCGCGAACAGCGCGTGGACCCGAGATCGCTGCCTGACTCTCCTGGGCGAGCTCGATCTCGATACCTCACCCGAGCGAGTCCAGGTGGTCCCTCTCGGTGCCGATCGGGAGTTCTTTCGACCGGGTATCGATACCCGCGATGTGCGGATGCGCTACGAGCTGGATGGAGGAAGATGGCTCCTCTCGGTGGCTCGACTCACGCGGCACAAGGGCATCGACACCGTACTTCACGCGTTTGCCCGGATCCGCGACCGATACCCCGATCTCCGATACGCCGTGGTCGGGGAAGGGGAGTATCAGCCCGCGCTGGAGATCCAGGCGAAAGAGCTCGGAGTGCACAATCGAGTCCGATTCCTCACCGGCGTGCCGGACAAAGACCTGCCCGCACTCTACAACTGCGCCGAGATCTACCTCGGCGTGTCTCGGCTGCTCGAGCAGCGCGTGGAAGGATTCGGCATTTCCCTCTGCGAGGCCTCGGCCTGTGGAGTTCCCATCATCGCGGGGCACAGCGGAGGCATCCCGGAGGCGGTGCGCGACGGAGAGACCGGTATCCTGGTCGAGGCGGAGAACCCCGAGGCTGTCGCACAGGCGCTGCGCCGTCTCCTCGACGATCCGGGGCTTCGAGAGCGAATGGGTCAAGCCGGCCGGCGTGCCGTGGAGCGGTACTACAACTGGGACCGCGTCATCTCCCATCTGGTGGCGATCGGGCAGAAGCACGCCGCAGTCGGCGCGCGGGAAGCGGCCTCCTGATGTCGTTCACGGCCACCTCCTCGGCCGCAGCGGACGAGTACGACCGCCAGTACCGGGTCTGGCTCGAGAGGCAAGGGGCACGCGCGCTCGACCGTGACTGGCGCCTCACCCACATCCTCTGGCGACAGCGAGCGCTGCTCCGGCGCTACCCGCCGGAGGGGAAGCGGGTGCTCGATTTCGGTTGTATGGATGGGATCTTCACGATCTGTCTTCAGGAACTGGGTGGTGAGGCGGTGGGCTATGACATCTCCCCGGCCGCGATCACTCAGGCGAAGACGTTTCGGGGGTCCGCGGCGCGTCCTGTCTTCACCACCGTACCACCCGGCCCCGGTCAGTTCGACATCATCTATTGCAACGAGGTGATCGAGCACGTCGCCGACGATTCCGCCCTTATCGGGGAGCTGGTGGGATATCTCGCCTCAGGAGGCTCGGTCGTCGGAACGACACCGGTGGGCGACTACTTCGGCGACCCCGATCACAAGCGGTCGTACGATGAGGTGCTCCTCAAGCGGGCGCTTTCACCATGGGGCAGGGTGCGGTTGCATCGCTACTATCGCAGCCCATTCCGCAATCTCATCCCCATGATCCGCCAGCAGGGCGCCAGCGTGTTCATCTTTCAGGTTACGCCGCTGACTCCACCGGCCTCACGCTGATCGCATCCGTCGGACAGTTCAGGACGTAGGACCCATCCATCGGCGACCAGCTCTGGATCGGAATGAGCACTTCGGCTTTCCCCAGCGCATTGAGCCCGAATACAGTCGGCGCCTGGATCACACAGGCGCCGCACCCCACGCAGCGCGCGTCGTCCACCAAGACGCGAAGCTGACGCATCGGATGCATTCCCTTTGGAATTCTGTGCAGATGAATTCCGACCTGGTCGAGCGTCGCCGCCGTGGCCCGGTAGCCCGCCTCGATCAGTTCTTCGGTCTTGTCGAAGGCGAACATCGAGATGTGCTCCACCCGGGGCTGCACCAGCACGAGCGGCGGTCCCTTCCAGTCGCGCAGTTGTCCCTCGATCTGGGTCTGCATCACGATCTCGAGGCCGCGAATGTAGGTGGCGGCAAAGCCCTCCGTTTCGTGGGCGGCCCGACGCACGCTCGTGGCAGCGACGTTGACCGCGATGATGGGATTGGGCGAAAGGGATGCGGCGAGCCGCACGGGAAGGTTTTCCACGACGGCCCCGTCGACATAGGCCCGACCCTGAATCGTCTGCGGCGGGAACAGCCCGGGGAGCGCGCACGAGGCAGCGACCGCATCGGCGACGCGGGCATCGAGAAGACCGGGCAATCCCCACATGACCTGCATGCCGGACAGCAGGTCGGTTGTGTTGACGAGCAGACGGGTCGAGAGGTCGCGGAAAGTAACGTCGCCGACGAGGCTGTGGATGAGCGTTTCGAGTGGCTCTCGGCGATACAGTGCGGGAGCCTGCATGCGTCGAAACGCCATATCGACGTGCGCGACTTGAAAGACATCCCGGCGCCGGACTGTGAGGGCCCGCGCCACCATTTGACGCACAGAGGTGCCTGAGGTCCAGGCGGCTCCGATGAGCGAGCCGATGCTCGACCCTACGACGAGCGACGGAGCCAACCCGCGCTCTTCCAATGCGCGGAAGACGCCGATGTGGGCGAGCCCTTTGAGGCCGCCACCGCTCAAAACCAGGGTAAACGGACGTTCTTTGTTCACGTCTTGCCCCGTCTCCAGTTGGGGGCGTACTCTAGGATCGAGACAAAATTGCAAGAATCGTGCGCCGCCCTAGCTAAGATGTATAAGTGCAACCACCTGCGCGGTGACGCAGCCGACCCTTTTTGTGGGATCCACATGCCTGGTAGCGTCTTGGACGACCATCCGCGGTGGAACCTGTTTCCGCAGCAGGATTTGGTCCTCGTCAGGACAGTCGCGGAATGCCCGCGGAGTGCCTGCCTCCCTGAGCGCTGTGAGGCTCTGGAATGAGCGCGGAGGCTGTCCATTTCGAGGCCCAGCCCATCGACTGCGAGACGCTTCGCGCTACCGAGTTCCCCTGGACGGGCGAGACGACCTATCTCAACCACGCCAGCATCGGCCCTTTGCCCGAGCGGACGCGCCTGGCGCTGGATGCCTTCAATCGCAGGCGCTCGATGCCCTTTAACCTGCCGGATCGGGATCTCTTCGCGTTGATGACCACCTCGCGTCGACTCATCTCGGATCTGCTCTCCGTCAGCCCCGAGGAGATCGGTCTCTCGGTGAACACCGGGTTCGGTCTCTCAGTCATCGCGCGGGCGCTTCCGCTCGAGCGCGGCGACCGCGTCCTGGTGAGCGACAAGGAGTTCCCCGCCAACGTCTATCCGTGGATGCGCCTCAGCGAGCTCGGGATAGAGATGGAGCTGGTGCCGACCACGCCGGACGGCTGGCCGGACGAACCAAGACTGCTCGAGCGCCTGTCCGATCCGCGAGTCCGTGTGCTCGCGATCTCACTCGTCCAATTCAGCAACGGCTACCTGGCGGATCTGAACGCGCTGTCGGCGGCGACTCGGCGAACCGGCGCCTATCTCGTCGTCGATGGAATCCAGGGCGTGGGCCAGGTTCCCCTCGACCTCAGCCGCGTCGAGGTGGATGTGCTCGCCTGCGGCGGCCAGAAATGGCTCCTCTCGCCCTGGGGATCCGGTTTCATCTACGTGCGCCGCGAGCTCATTCCCCGGCTCAGTCCACCGGTGACGGGGTGGATGGCGTTCGAGGGAACCGATGATTTCACTCGGCTGACCAGCTACCACGACACCCTTCGCGGAGACGCGCGACGGTTCGAGTTGATTACGCTCCCCTATCAGGATTTCGCGGGGATGAACGCATCTCTCGGTCTGATACACGAGCTGGGCGTCCACCGGATCGCCGAGCACCTTCGAGCCTTGCACGCCCCCGTGCTCGACTGGGCCGATCGGACCGGGGTACGAGTCTCGTCGCCGCGGGGTCCGCGAGGCTCAGGGATTGTGTGTGTGGCGCCGGAGCGCGTGGATCTGGCGTATCGGGCCCTCAAGGCCGCGCGAGTGATCTGCACCGTGCGCGAGGGCTCAATCCGGTTGAGCCCGCACGCGTACAACACGGTCGCCGAAATGGAACGGGTGGTCGACGTATTACAGGAGACCTGACATGCCAAGTTCTTTCGAGGGGATGCTCGCTGCAGGCTATGGCTTCACGGACCCGTCCGTCACGCTGGGCGCGGCCATGGAAGGCAAAGGAATGCATCAGGAACCCAAGATCCGCATTCCACTCGCCATGATGAATCGCCATGGGCTCATCGCCGGCGCGACCGGGACCGGGAAGACGAAGACGCTCCAGTTGCTGACGGAGCAGCTCTCGGCGCAGGGCATTCCCGTCTTCGTCGGCGACATGAAAGGCGACCTCAGCGGCCTCGCCATGCCGGGCGAGGCGAACGATCGTGTGACCGGACGTGCCACCGAGGTCGGCTGGACGTGGAAGCCTGCGGGTGCACCGGTCGAATTCGTCAGCCTTACGGGCGAACTCGGCGTGCAGCTCCGCGCGACGGTGAGCTCGTTCGGCCCGCTCCTCCTCGGCAAGGTGCTGGCGTTGAACGAGACGCAGACCAGCGTTCTCACGATGGTCTTCAAGTACTGCGACGACAACCAGCTTCCCTTGCTCGACCTTGCCGATCTGCGTGCCGTGCTCCAGTACCTGACTTCGGATGCCGGGAAGACCCAGCTCACGCAGTATGGCGGGCTTTCGACAGCGTCCGTGGGCGTGCTCCTTCGCAACATCGTGGAGCTGGAGTCGCAGGGGGCGGAGAAATTCTTCGGCGAACCGGAATTCGACGTGAAGGACATGCTCCACGTCACCTCGGACGGCCGCGGCGTCGTGACGTGTCTCGAGCTTCCGGACGTGCAGGACAAGCCGATGCTGTTCTCGACCTTCATGATGTGGATGCTGGCCGAGCTGTACCACAACCTGCCCGAGGCGGGAGACCTGCCGAAGCCCAAGCTCGTCTTCTTCTTCGACGAGGCACACCTCCTCTTCGACGGCGCGCCCAAGGCTTTCCTCGACCAGATTCAGCAAGTCGTGCGGCTGATTCGCTCCAAGGGCGTCGGTGTCTACATGGTGACACAGACGCCGAAAGATGTTCCGACGGATGTGCTGGCGCAGCTCAGCAACCGGATCCAGCATGCGCTCCGGGCCCACACTCCGGACGATGACGCGGCCCTCAAGGCCACCATTCGCACGTTCCCGAAAACAGAGTTCTACGATCTCGAGGAGACGCTCACCTCACTCGGCATCGGAGAGGCGGTCGTGACGGTGCTCGACGGTCATGGTTCACCGACACCTGTCGTGGCGACCCGGCTCATCCCGCCCGCTTCGCGCATGGCCCCGCTGACGCCGGACGAGCTGCAAGCAGACATTCGGCAGAGTGATCTCCTGAAGGAGTACGGCCAGCCGGTCGATCGGGAGAGCGCTCGCGAGATTCTGGCGTCGCGCATGGCCCGCACGCAGGCTCCCGCAGGGCAGACGGCGAATGCGCCAGCGCAGGCCCCCGTGCCAGCGGGAGCGGGCCGAGCCGGCAAGACCGTCGCCCAGGTGGCCGGCGCCGCGATCATCGGTGCGTTGTCGTCGACCATTGGACGGACGGTGGGGCGCGAGGTGGTTCGCGGGATCTTCGGGATGCTCGGCGGGAAGCCGTCCCGGGGAACGTCGCGATCGCGGTGGTGATCGCCTAGGGCTCGACCACCACTCTGACGTAGTTCCGCTTACCCTTGCGGAGGATCATGAAGGGAGCGTCGGCCGGCCCCTGCAGCGCAGAGTCGTCGATGACGAAGTCGGCGCTCTCGATCGGCTGGCCGTTGAGGTAGAACCCCTTCCCCTGGATCCCACGCCTGGCGTCGGCCTTGGAGCTGGCGAGGCCGCTCGCCAGCAACACGTCGACGACGTGGAGCCCGGCGGGCATTTGGGCGCGCGAGACGCGCCGCTCCGGCATCTCCGCGACCACGTCCTCGCCGGTGCCCGCCTTGCCGGCGAACAGCGCCTCGCTCGTCTGCTTCGCCTGCTCCGCCATCGACTCGCCATGGACCATCGAGGTGACTTCGCGAGCCAGCAGCTTCTGCGCGAGGCGCTTTCCGGGGTCGCGCACGTGCCGCTCCATCGTCGTCCCGATGCGGTCGAGCCTGAGAAACGTGAAGAGCTTGAGGTACCGCTCGACGTCCCGGTCGTCGGTGTTCAGCCAGAACTGGTAGAAGTGGTACGGGCGCGTCTTCTCCGGGTCGAGCCAGACGTTGCCCGCCTCCGCTCTTGCCGAACTTGGCGCCGGTGGCCGTCGTGAGGAGGGGGAAAACCAGGCCGTGCGCGTCGCGCCGCTCACGCTTGTCCACGAGATCACTGCCTGCGGTGATGTTCCCCCACTGATCGCTGCCGCCCAGCTGCAGCTCGCAGCCCTCGGTCCGGAAGAGATGCCAGAAGTCGTAGGCCTGCACCAGCATGTAGCTGAACTCGGTGTAGGAGATCCCGGTCTCCATGCGGCTTTGCACCGACTCCTTCTGCAGCATGTAATTGATGGTGAAGTGCTTGCCGGTGTCGCGCAGGAACTCCATCAGCCGGATGTGGCGCAGCCAGTCGGCGTTGTTGAGGAGTCGGGCCGCGTTGGCTCCTTCGAACGACAGGAACCGCGAGAGCTGTCGGCCGATGCTCTGGGCGTTGCTGTCGATCTGCGCGAGCTCCATGACCGGCCGTTCGGCGCGCTTTCCGCTCGGATCGCCGACCATGCCGGTGCCGCCGCCCACCAGGGCGATGGGGGTATGCCCGTCCCGCTGCAGCCAGGCCAGCCCCATCACCGGGACCAGGTTGCCGACGTGCAGCGAATCGGCCGTGGGATCGAAGCCGACGTAGGCGGTGACGGGACCCTGGCGCAGTCGCTCGGCGAGGCCGGGGGTGGCGTCCTGGATGAAGCCACGGGCGTCGAGCAGCTCGAGAAGATCGGTCATAGGCGCAAATCGTACCCGCTGGAAAGGTGCCTCGCAACCGGCTAGTTTGCCTCCATGCCCCGCCGGCTCCAACTCCCTCGCATGCGCGTTGCATTTTCTCCCCGCGCCCGCCGCAACATTCTGGTCGGATTCCTCGCGCTTCTGGCGTTCGGCGTCGCGGTCATCGTCGCGGCCTACACCCGGGCCTGTGCCGGCAACAGCTGCCCCTCCATCGGCGAGCTGGGCGGTTACGATCCCGACCAGGCCTCCAAGGTCTACGCCGCCGACGGCCGGCTGATCACCGATCTCGGTCTCGAGCGTCGGACGGTCGTCCCGCTCGAGGAGATGTCGCCGTTCGTTCGGGCGGCCTTCATCACCACCGAGGACAAACGCTTCTACGAGCACCACGGCATCGACTGGGTCCGCGTCTTCGGCGCCATCAAGAACAACATCTTCAAGTTTCGGGTGGCGGAGGGCTTCTCCACCATCACGATGCAGCTGGCGCGCAATCTCTGGCCCGAGGACATCAGCGGCCGGGACAAGTCGCTGCGGCGGAAGATGCGCGAGGCCCAGGTCGCGCTGGAGATCGAGGCCAAGTATTCCAAGGACAAGATCCTCGAGCTCTATCTCAATCAGATCGACCTCGGCAACCGCGCGTACGGCGTCGAGTCGGCCGCGCAGCGCTACTTCGGCAAATCGGTCCGCGATCTGAACGTCGCCGAGGCCGCGACGCTCGCGGCGATCCCCAAGGCGCCCTCCCGCTACAATCCGCGACGGAACCCGAACCTCAGCGTCCAGCGCCGCAATACCGTCCTCGACCTGATGCGCGACAATGGCATCCTCACACCAGAGGAGACCGAGCGCTGGAAGGCGTATCCGCTGGTGCTCTCGTCCCGATCCGACTTCAGTGGTGTGGCGGAGTACTTCGTCGAGTACGTGCGGCAGCAGCTCGATGCCCGCTTCGGCTCCGACCTCTATCGGGTCGGATTCCGGATCTACACCACGCTCGACCTCGACATGCAGCAGGCGGCCGAGCGGGCGCTGGAGGCGAGCTCGAGGCAATCGAAGGCGGCGCCGACGGGAAATTCCCACACCAGACCTATCGCCAGTACATGGATTCGCGTGCCGATACCCCCGAGAACAGCGACAAGGTCACGACGCCCTACCTCCAGGGCCTCGTCGTCACGCTCGAGGCCAAGACGGGGTCCATTCGAGCGATGGTCGGCGGGCGCGACTTCGACGACAGCAAGTTCAACCGCGCCACGCAGGCGCTGCGGCAGCCCGGCTCGACCTTCAAGCCCATCGTCTACTCCGCCGCGATCGAGGCCGGATATCCGCTCTCCCATGTGATGGTGGACGATCCGCTCAGCGTCGAGATCGACCCGACGCAGGAGCCCTGGACGCCGCAGAACTACGACCTGAAGTTCGACGGCCCGATGACGCTGCGCCGCGCGCTCTACATGTCGCGGAACATCATCGCCGTCAAGCTCGGCATGGAGATCGGCGAAGACGCGGTGATCAGCGAGGCCACCAAGTTCGGCATCACCACCCGCATCCCGCCGTATCCCTCCATCCACATCGGCTCGGCCGACGTCATCCCGCTCGAGATGATCTCGGCCTACACGACGTTCGCCAATCTGGGGACTCGGACCTTGCCGAACGCCATCCTGCGGGTCGAGGACCGCAACGGCAACATCATCTGGCAGCCCGCCGTCCGATCCGTGCCGGTGATGGACACGGTCCACGCCTGGCTGATGACCGACGCGCTGCGCGACGTGGTGCGCCACGGGACCGCCGTCGGATCGGTTGGTGCCCGGATCAACTTCCCGGCCGGCGGGAAGACCGGCACCACCAACGACGGTTTCGACGTCTGGTTCATCGGCTTCACCCCCGACCTGGTCACCGGGGTCTGGATCGGATTCGATCAGCCGCAGAAGATCAAGGCCAACGCCCAGGGCGGCGCGCTGGCGGCGCCGGCGTGGACCGCGATGATGAGCGAGGTCTACGAGCGCCGAACGGCACCCGCCGCCTGGCCCAGACCAGACGGACTCACGGCGCTCGACATTGACAAGACGACCGGCTACAAGGCAACCCCATTCTGTCCGAAGGAAGTGCACTACATCGAATCGTTCATCCCAGGCACCGAGCCGACGGATTTCTGTCCCATCCACTCGCCGTTCGGAGCGGTGGGAACGGCAGGTATGACCGGTACGGCGCCGGCGACCTCGCCTGGACCGGCCCCACCGGGCCAGCCGCAAGGTGCACCTGCTCCCCAGAGGGGTGCCGCCGCCGGAACGACCTCGGGAGTCATGGGCGGGGTCGGTCCAGCACCCAATACTCAGCGCTAGCCGTGCCGGCGCGCCGGCTCGCGGCTCGCTGGCTCTTACCAATCGACGGCCCGCCAGTCGAGCATGCGGCGCTGCTGATCGGAGCCGATGGGAAGATTGCAGCGCTCGGGCCCGATGGATCCGTTCCGCGGCCGCCCGATGTCGTAGCCGAATCGTTCGGTGATGCCGTTCTGCTCCCTGGTCTGATCAACACACATACCCACCTCGAACTGACCGGCCTAGCGGAAGGGGCGCCAGACGAAGACTTTCCCGCGTGGATCCGGCGGCTGCGTCGGAGAAAAGCCGAGCGTCCCGCCGAGGAGTTTCTTGCGGCGGCCCATCAAGGGATCAGGGATTGTTGGTCGGCGGGGGTCACGACCGTGGGCGACACCGGTGATTCCGGGGCGGTCATCCAGGCCTTACACGAAGTCGGCGGATCAGGTATCGCCTATCAGGAGGTCTTTGGTCCGCATCCGTCGCAATGTGTGGAGAGTCTCGCGGGATTGCGCCGGCGGTTGGAGACTCTCGATGCATACGTGGGCGGTCGAGTACGGATCGGTGTGTCTCCTCATGCACCCTATACCGTAAGCGGGCCATTGTTCTCGGCGACGGCAGTGTTGGCGGGGGAGGAAGGATTACCTATCGCCGTACACGTGGCTGAGTCGTCGGCGGAGTCCGAGTTGCTCGCCAGCGGCAGCGGTGGGTTCGCCCGAGCCTGGCTCGAGCGGGGGATCCCTCTGCCCTCACCGCTCGGTTTCACACCGGTCGGGTGGCTCGATTGTCACGGCGTTCTGTCCGATCGTACGCTGTGCATTCATCTTGTGCAGGTCAGTCGGCCGGACATCGGACTTCTGGTGCGGGCAGGCGCGTCGGTGGCACATTGTCCGCTGTCCAATCGGGCGCACAAGCACGGCGTCGCCGACCTTCGGTCGTTGATGGAAGCCGGACTGCGCGTCGGGGTCGGTACCGACTCGGTCGTCAGCGTCGGGACGCTCGATCTCCTCTCCGAGGCGCGTGCCGCGGCAGCGCTGGCGGATCTCGATGCCGATGGTGCGCTGGCGCTGTGCACGATCTCCGCTGCCCGCGCCCTCGGGATGGATGGCGAGGTCGGCAGTCTCCGGACTGGAAAGTGGGGTGATTGTACGGTCATTCGCCCGCTTCCCTCGACAGCCGGGCTCGATCCGGCGGCACGTGTGCTCGATAGCGGGCCGAAGAATGTCGTCGCCACCTTTGTGGGAGGAGAAGACGTGCATCGAGTCGAGCGGATGGTATGAAGATCCAGCGCCACGCCGTGATCTTGCGCGTCGTCCGGGATCGACGGATCGAGAGTCAGGATGAGCTGCGCGAGGCGCTCGCGGCGGAGGGAGTCGTGGTCACGCAGGCCACTTTGTCACGCGACATTCGAGAGCTGGGACTGGCCAAGCTCGCCGACCCCCAGGGCGGAGCATACTACGCCCACCCGCATCGGGCGGCAGTGCGTCCGGATCTGGCACAGGTTCTGCCGACGCTTCTCGTGAGTGTGGACGGCGTCGGACCGCTCCTCGTTCTCAAGACGGCGAGCGGGTCGGCCGGTGCGATTACGGAGGCGCTCGATCAGGCGGGATGGGCGGAGATCATCGGGACCATCGCCGGTGACGATACCGTCCTCGTAATCACCCGGAGCCAACGGATGCGCAGAGGCAATCGGTAACCGCATAAAGGGGTTGGTCAAGAAGTGATCGGGTATGGCCTCCGGCACGCTTCCGCATTACGATTCGAAGGCCGGCGGGAACATGACGATCCGTGGTCGCCGGCCCCTTCCCGTCGGGCCCGACCCGAGGCAGGCCAGGCTAGGCGGGATTCGTGCATCCACTGTTCGATCGTTGCGGAGAAAAGCGTGCGCTGCCTGGCGTTGAACGCCTCTTTCGAGCCGCTCACCATGGTGCCGGTCCGTCGTGCCCTCCGTCTGGTCATCGAGGGCAAGGCCGAGATCGTCGAGTCCGATGCGGGAGAAAGCGTCCGCAGCGAACGCCTGACGCTTCCCAAACCGGCAATCATCCGCCTCGTGAAGTTCGTCCACGTTCCCCGCCGCTTCCGCCGCCAAGTCACCAACACCTTCCTCTTCGCCCGCGATGGGTACCGCTGCCAGTACTGCCACCGGGGTCAGGCGGATTTGCGCCACCGCGAATGCCTCACCCGCGACCACCTCGTCCCGCTCTCTCGCGGCGGCGACAACGACTGGACGAATGTCGTGACGGCCTGCAGCTCCTGTAATACGAAAAAGGGAACCATTTGCCCACGGAGTGCGGAATGCATCCGCTGCTCGCGCCGCGCGAGCCGCACTTCGTGCATCTCTCCTGGGCGGTCCGTCGCCTATCGGCCGCGCAGGCCAAGTACATTCGCCTTTTTTATGGTGAAGAAGCCCTTCGCGCGCTCGGGGGCACTGTCACGGCCTGACCTCGAACGCCTCGCTCCTTGCTTCCAGCCGCAACGTCGGCAAGCCCGCAAGACGAAGCAGCAGGCGAGTGGCTCCGCGGCCCAATACGTCTCCCACCTTGTCCTTCCCCCCGGCATCGTCCGGATCGCCTTCCAGGAACCGTCGCAACTCGTCCAGATCTGAATCCGAGAGGGTGGAGATCTCGAGCGTCGTCGCGTAGTAGTAGCGGCCCGACTGTGTCGGCTTCACGTTCACCTGGAACGAGAAGCCCAGCGCAGCGCTGAGTGCGTCGATGGTGGCATAGCGCCGCTCCTGCCCCCGTCCGGCAATGATCGTGAGCAGGCTGTACTGATCGAGCAGTGGCTCATGCCGGACCACGACGTCCCACTGGGTCTGCCGCTCGAAGTTGTCGAACCACCCTTCGCGCGACCGCCACACCTCGAGACGATAGTGCAATCGTACCGGTAGTCCCGATCGCAACGCCGACACCCAGCGATCGTCGCTGAGCAGGTTCCTCGATTGGACGATCGGTGCCCTCGAGCCTGACGCGGCTGGTGAGGTGAGCCTGATTTCGAGATGGACGGGAGGCAGTTGCTGCGCGGGGAGGACACCCGCCGCCCCCAGGGACAGAGCGACGAGCGCCGCCCAGGCGCGGCGCGCACCGGGGACGTGACTCGGGGTGTGGGTCACTAGAAGCGGCGTTGAAGACGGACCAGGAACTTGACCGGCTCACCACCCGACAAGCTCTTCGCGAGATAGGCGCCGATCTCTCCCGCATCGAGCCCGATTCCGACGTCGGCCTTCCACTCGTCGAGCGACGGAATCCTGTTGACCGGCACCTGCCCCGGGCCGTCACCGGCGAGCCACCCCTTTCCGAAATCACCGAGGAAGACCAGATCGGCTTCTTCGATCCCGATGAATCGGCCGTTCGACTCTCCCTCGCGGCTTCGCAAGCGGTACCCGAGATCGAGGCCGAGCCTTGTCCGCACCTCCGCTTGCGCCACGATCGTGCGGTCGCAGAGCGCCGGTTGCGAAGAGTCGTTGAACCCGCGTGGCGCGCAGGTAAACTCGCGGAAGTCATATCCCGGAAGGAGATCGGGTCCGCCGAGTGAGACTCGACGTTGAATCGGGAGTCGGTCGCCCCCGATCCACCCGTCCGCGCGGATGCGGCCATTCACCCGAAGCGATGGGGTGAGTCGGGAGTAGCGGCGGAGGTCCAGCGTCAACCTGTCGAAGGCGTATTTCCCGTTCACCAGTACGCGGGGACGGATGACGTCCGGCAGTGTCACCGGTGTAATGTCGTCACTCGTGCCATGCTCGTATCGGGCCTGCAGGAACCAGCCGGTGTTCGGCATGTCCCGCTGGTTGCGCGTATCGAAGGAGAGGTCGACATCGGTGATGAAGTAGTGGCCATCATCGATGAGTGGGTTTCGGCGCCACCGGTCGCTGTTCCGGAGCAGAGACCACGGATCGGTGGCACGCAGCGAGCGCTCGTGATCCCGTCGCAGCGACACCTCGAGCCGGAATGGCCGTGTCGGTTGGATCCAGCCGTACCCCCCAGCGCCGATGGCCTCGAAATAGTCGTGGTAATCGCGCTGAAGCAGAAAGGCGGACCACCCACTCTCGGCCGCGGAGAGCGGCTGGTCCTCGATTGCGGAGACCTCACTGTAGATCCTTCCCCCGATGCCGGCGAAAGGCGAGCGCAGCTCGCCACGCAGCGAATATCCGAAATCGCTGGTGAGCCGTGATCCTCCGCCCGCGGTTCGGAGCGTCCCGCGCAAGTCGACCCTCGCGACGGTGCTCTTCGTGGGCCGCAGCTCGAACAGCGGCCCGAAGACGATCGGAACCCCCTCGATCCGGTTGTAGGTGCCTCCGGTCGCGAGAAAGAGCGTCGTTCGAACTCGGCCGGTTTGAAACGACGTCCGCGCGGTGGCGAGGTCGCCCAGGGGCCGGCGCGGGGCGCGAAGCACCAGCGTTCCGTCCTCACTGCGGAGGACCGGCGCCGCATCCCAGAAGACGCGCTCGTTCCCCTCGTGTCGCGCCCCGGCGCTCCGAATCAGTCGGCCGCCGACCACCAGGATGTCGCCGTACACCTCGGCGCCCGGCAGGAGATAGAGGGTGGCGTTCACGACCGTCACAGGGCCTTCGACTCGCCCGGCGAGCCTGAGCGACCCTCGGAAATGGGCAAGCCGGCCGCTGAAGCTGCTTCCCTCTGGGAAAGTGACGTCCCCCTGGGTCCGCGTGGCTGCAGAGTCATTGAATGCGGCGATGAGATCGGTGATCACCTCGGGTGGTGGGCCGCCACGGACCACCGTCGAATCGCCGGGTGGCGCGTCGGGGTCGATGACGATCACACTGTCCTGAGCGCGAACAGCGGGCACGAGGTAAAGCGCGAGTCCGACGAGAAAGAGGCGCATGCTGCTCTCGAGGCGGGAGTGCAACCGTTCACTCGTCACGTTTGTCGAGTCCGAGCCGCCGCATGCGGCGGTAGAGGTTGGCGCGATCGGTCCGGAGGGCGCGCGCGGCTTCCGCGACGTTGCCTTTTGCCTGCGCGAGTGCCGCGGCGATGACCGCTCGCTCGAAGTCGTCCAGTGCGTCGTTGAGCGGGCGCCCGGCTGCCGCGACGGCAGCGGGCGGCGGCGGATCGCCTCTCAGGACCGCGCGCACGTCATGTGCCTCCACGGTAGGTCCGGCAAGGATGCTCAATCGCTCAACCAGATTCGCCAGCTCACGGACGTTGCCGGGCCAGTTGTACGCCGCGAGGGCATCGATCGCGGCGGGCGTGAAGACTGAGGCCAGCCGCGGGCGGACACGTTCGGCGAGATACGTGACGAGGGCCGGGAGATCCTCCAGATGCTCTCGCAGCGGCGGCAGATGTATGGGAAAGACGTGCAGTCTGAAGTACAGGTCTTCGCGGAAGTTGCCTTCGTCGACTTCGTCACCCAGCTGCCGGTTGGTTGCCGCCAACACCCGCACGTCCACCTTGACCGAGCCTTCGGCGCCGATACGCTGCAGCTCGCCGGTTTCGAGCGTTCGCAGCAGCTTGGCTTGGGCCTCGGCGCTGAGGTCACCGATCTCGTCGAGGAAGAGAGTCCCTCCGTGCGCGAGCTCGAACCGGCCCAGCCGTCGTTCGGTTGCACCGGTGAACGAGCCTTTCTCGTGTCCGAACATCTCCGACTCGACCAGATCGCGCGGAATGGCGGCACAGTTCACCGTCACGTATGCACGATCCGACCGTCGGCTGGCAGCATGGATCGCCGTTGCCACGAGCTCCTTGCCGGTTCCCGACTCGCCGGTGATGAGAACGCGTGCCTCGGTCGGGGCCACGCGCGCGATCAGCTCTCGCACCTGCCGCATCGCGATGCCATCGCCGATCAACGTCCCTCGCCTCGACAGCTCCGCCTGAAGTGCGCGATTCTCGGCGCGGGCTCGGTTGAGCTCGAGCGCGGCCCGGACCGTTACCAGCACCGACTCGGGCGTGAGCGGCTTTTCGAGGAACTGAAACGCACCGAGCTTGACGGCCCGCACGGCGTCGTTGAGCTGTGCCTTGCCGCTCATCATGATGACGGGTGTCGCGCGACCCTGTTCCCGCAGCCGGACCAACGTCTCGAGGCCATCGGGGCCAGGTGGCATGAGCAGGTCGAGCAGAATCACATCCGGGTCGACGTCTTTGATCATCAGGAGGGCGGCGTTGCCGTTTGCTGCTTCCGTCACCGACATCCCCTCCTCGCGGAGGAGCGCGCCGAGCATGCGACGGATGTTGACCTCATCGTCCACGAGGAGGATCTGGGCCGACACGGCGCTCAGAGCCCCTGGAGTCGCACGAAGAACGTGGCACCGCCACCCGGTGTGTCGGCGACTTCGATTGTTCCGGCGTGCATCGTGACGGTCTGCTTGGCCAAGGCGAGGCCGAGGCCGGTACCGCCGCTCTTGGCCGTGGCGTACGGATCGAAAATCCTCCCTCGGATTCCGATGGGAATTCCCGGTCCATGATCGGCAATCTCGACCCGAACACCGGGCTGCGCCCCATCCGGCCCCGCGGCGATCTCGATCTCGCCCTGGCCATCACAGGCTTCGACGGCGTTCCGGAGGATGTTGCTGAAGGCGCGACGCAGAGGGTCGTAGTGGCCGAGAACCGTCGGGGTCGCCGGGTCGAGAGTCAGCCGTGACGTCATGGTCGGGGGAAGTGTGGTACGTGCGAGCTCCGCGAGTAGCTCGGGAATGTCCACCGGGGCGGCCGGACCCTCGGGAAGCCGACCGAATTCGGTGAACTCGCGTGCGAGCTGCTCCAGGCGTCCGGTCTCCGCAACGAGCACGTCGATCGCCTCACGTTGAGTCGGGGTCGGGGAGCGCGAGAGCTGTGTGACGGCTAGCCGGATCGGCGTGAGCGGGTTTCGCATCTCGTGCGCGACCCGCCGCGCTGTCTCCTGAAAGGCCCGGAGCCGTTCGCCTTCGATCTCCTGGGCTCGAGCGCGCTCGAGCGAATCGGCCATCTGACGGAGTGCCGTTCGAAGCGCCTCGAACTCAGGGGCACCCCGGCGCGGCCGATCGGGAGGCAGCGCCTCGTTCCGTTCAATATTGCCGGTCCACCCGATCAGCTCCTCGATCGGTCGGCTCAGTTGGCGGGACAGATGCCCTCCGAGTCGCACCGAAGCGTAGAGGAATGCCGCGCCTGCAAGGAACACGACGAGTCCAAGACCCGCGTAGTAGTATCGTCCGAACGTCTCCGCGCGCTGGAAGCGAGCCAGGGCGGCGTTCAGTTTGTTGGCGTGGTTCGCAAGAGCTCGGCGTTCGCGGGGCGAGAGGCGGGTGGAGTCTATCGTCTGAAGTAACGTGCGACCCGACGACTCAACGGCCACCATTGAAGCACGAGCACCGGCCGCCGGCGAGGTGGATTGAATCGTATATACCCATCCGAGAACCGCCACGGCGGTCGGGACTGCGCCGAGACCGATCAGGATGAGGAGAATTCGCTGGCGGAAGGAGAGGCGCATCGCGTTGCAAGATAAGCCGCGGGACGCCGGGCGGCCCACCCGCCAAGCGCCCCGAGTACGGCGGCTACCCAGTCCCGCAACGGGACGGGCCCGGTAGGTGAAATCGAGGGGATAACGCCGAGTCCAACCGTGATAGCGACCGCGAGAATGAGAAGCGTCGTCGCGGGCTTTCCGGTAAACGATCCCCAGAGCCCGAGCGGCACCATCAGCGCTGCCACCCAGAGCATCGTGATCCACTTCGCTTCTGGTCCGAGCGCATAGCCGAACGGCACCACCAGCCCCCAGGCCATGGTTGGTGCGAGTACGATTTCCGCTCGGCGCGTACGGCCATTCACGGTGGTCTCGAGCCAGACGCGCTCGCCACGCTCTCCTGCGATTATCGAGAAAGGCACCCCGGCGCGGTCGGGAGCGCCGTCATCGAGTCGCAGCGTGGGACTGTTGACTTCCAGTCTCGCGAGCCGTCTCGGTACCTCGAGGATGACTGCGGTCTTCTTCTGGTTGACGGTGAGTCGGCCAGGACCGAAGCCGACGCGATAGATCCATTCCCGATCCTTTGGCGGCGCCTGCGAGACCAGATCCACCCGAAGGTCCAAGCTCTCCCGAGCAAAGAGATCGGCGACCCGAGCCGATGCAGGGGCGTCGAGGTGCCCGTTCGGCATCGAGTCTCCGGACAGGACGACCCTTCGAACGTCTCCGTGATACGCCCAGTCGCGGTGGGACAACGAGGACCATTCACTGAGGGCCGCGGCATCACTCACCCAGGGCGAAAAGAGCCACGCCGTGAACGTGGAGAAGGCGATCCAGGCCGTAGCGCCGCAGAGAAAGAGGTGGCGCGCCTCTCGCTCGCCCGGCGAGAGGGCGACTCGAAGAAGGGGCGCTATGGCCGCGGCGGCCGACCCGCCCGTCGTGTTGGTGAGCAGATCGCTGAGGCTCGCATCCCGGCCCGGCACCCAGAGGTACTGGCAGAGCTCGACACTGAATGAGACGACGGCGCATGTGAGTGTGACTCGAGCCCAACTCCAACCCGAGAGTCGAAGACCGATCGCGAACGGCGTGAACAACAGAAGGTTGAGGATGACGTCGGTGCCGCCGTTCTCTCCGCACACCAGACACAGGAGCGGTGTTTGGTCGGCTATTCCCGCGGCCGATGGGATGGGATAGAGCGTGGTGGCAAGAATGGCGGCGAGACCGGCGAAGGCGAGAAGTCTCCACCGACGCCCGGGTGCCGGTTGGCTCATTTCACCGTGTGGGGACAGGGTCGGGCAGCCGCAGATGGCGGGCACAAATTCGGAATGCCGCCAGCGCTCGCATCAGCCATCCGAGACCGACCCCGTAAATCACTCCAGCCAATCCCCAGTGCGAGCCCAACACAGCGGCCGCGATGGCCACCCCGACTGAGAGCCATCCCAGCAAATTGACCGTGTTGACTTCGTCTGGTAGCGCCAGCCCGGCCACCAGGGCCTTGCCAAATGCGTTGAGGACCTTGGCGATCCCGCTGACCACGACGGCCAACACAAGTGGTGGCTTGAGATCGTACTTGCCGTGCAGGAGAAAGTGCTTCACGAGAGGGACCGCCACCGCGACGGCGAGGGACCCCAGGATCATGAGGACCGTTACCAGGAGCACATCGTAACGAACGAGACGGCGCCGCTGAGCGATTCCGGTCGCCGCGCGAAGTCTCGGGATCAGCGCATACCCCACTCCCATTTGCAGAACTCGAAAGACCGAGCCGGCGATGGCGGAGAGAACACCAAAGAGTGCCAACGCATTGAGCGGGAGCAGCCAGGGAATGACCAGGCGGTCGAGTTGGAGCAGCAGGAGCCCCGAGGCATCCAGCCCGGCCAGCGCCAGGGCCTCGCCCCACGCGAATTGCGCCGTCGTGTCACTCCCATACGCCGGGTCTCGGCGGACGATGCCCCACCCGACAACGGCCGCAGTCGCGTACCCGATGGCCGAGATGACGAGCGCGGGCCAAGCCGTCTTCCATCCGGCCGCGTACGCCGCCAGTGCGGCGACCATCAGGACGACATTCGGGCTTTGGGTCAGGGAGAGCGCGAGGGCAAACCGTTGCTCCGACTGCAACCGGGCTCCCGCGACCGCCATCACGGCCCCACCCATCGATGAGACGGCGACGATCAGCAGCAGCCAGGGCCCGAGATGATAGATGAAGTGACCGACGAGGATGAAGCCGCCCGTGACGAGCGACGCGGCAAGAAGCAGGCGCTTCAGGACCTGTTGCCCGATGGTCAATCGTCGGCGGAGGACCAGCGCATCGAGACCGAGAGGAGAGGCCGGGGCCGCGAGATTGACGAGGGCGAGGACGAGCGTGAAGAGTGCGTATTCCTGACGGGGGAGCTCATAGGCGAGAATGAGATTTGCTCCGGCGAATCCGGCGCCCGAGGCGCCGTATACCATGATGCTTCGGAGCGTCGGAGAATTCCGCAGCCGTTTGATCCGCCGGATCTGGGTGCCGGCGTCAATCATTCATGGTGAGCGCCGACGCTCACACCTGCTCGCGCACCCGGTATACCCGTCGGTGAGGCGCTCGAAGGTGAACGATGATTTCTCCCACCAGTCCGAGGCCAATGAGCTGCACTCCCAGGGCCACGAGAAGCACCCCAAGCAGAAGCAGGGGGCGATTAGAGATGGCGTGCCCGCCTATTTTTTCTACGATGAGGGCGATCCCAATTGCCCCGCCGATCGCCAATGATACCGATCCGACAAGACCGAAGAAGCGTAACGGCTTCTCGGTGAATTTGGTTACGAAGAAGAAAGTGGCGATATCCAGTAAGCGCCGGAAGTACACGCCGGGTCCGTACACCCGGATGCGGGCATCGTTCGGATGCTGCGGCACTGGAATCTCGGAGACCTTGTAGCCCTCGCGGACGGCGAGTGCCGGAATGAACCGGTGCATATCGCCGTACAAGGGGAGTGACTCCGCCACGCTACGGCGCATGACCCGGACTCCGCACGCCATGTCGTGGAATCGCGTGTCGGCGATGTTGCCCAAAATCTGATGAAAGGCTCGCGACTGGAGCCGATTGAGCCAGCTGTCGAGCCGCGGCGACCGGTTCGCAACCGCCATCTCCGCCCCCCCCGACACCGCTGCAATGAGCGGCCCCAGGCCTTCGGGCAGAACCTGGAAGTAGGCAGGGAGAGTGAGGAGGAGATCCCCTCGGCTCCGCTCGATGCCGAGGCGCAGAGCCGCGGTCTCACCGAACCGCTGGGCAAAACGATGCAGCCGAATGTGATCGGAGTCGGCGGCGAGAGCGGTCAGCTCCGGGCTCGGTGCGAATCCACCGTCAAAGACGAACAGAAACTCGAATTCCTCACCCAGGCGCGTCAGTTCACCGGCGAATGCCCGATAGAGAGCCGTCAAGTCATCGACCCGCTCCACGACGGGGACCACCACCGAGATCATTTGCTCGGTGGGCCGTTGCGCCGGCAGGATCGGGGTGTCCATCGGCTGCATCCGAACTCCCTTCGCCGTCATATCAGCGCGCCTCCCACGCGGTCGGAGTAGCGTTCGCACTCTCTCGTTCATTACTGAGCGCTACCTCGGCGACGAGGCCGAGCATGAACAGATAGAACGCTGCGGCGAGGGACAAGGCGGCCGCGGCCGGGAACACCATCGCTCGAGCCTTATCGGGACCGAATTGGGTCAAGGCGATGAGCCACATGATGCCGAAGGCCAGAGCGGCCGTCAGGGGCAGCGCCGTGGCGATCAGGAACCCAACTAGCGGCCGCGACCGGAAAGTGGTGATCATCTTGAGCGTCAGCAGGTCAACCAGCACCTTGACCGTTCGCGAAATCCCGTACTTGCTCTCTCCGAATCGGCGAGCATGGTGGCGTACCGGCATCTCCGCGATCCGAGCACCGACGCTCGCGGAGAGCGCCGGGATGAATCGATGCTGCTCGGCATACAGAGGAATCCGATCGAGCAGCTCCCTTCGGTACGCCTTCAGCGAGCAGCCGTTATCGGTGATCGGTACACCCGTGAGCCGGCGTATCATCCGATTTGCCACCCAGGACGGCACTTTTCTCAGCAAGAGCTTGTCCTGGCGTTGCTGACGCCACCCGCACACGAGGTCGTACCCCTCTTCGAGTCGCGAAACGAGCGCCGCAATGTCGCGGGGGTCATTCTGCAGATCGCCATCCAGCGAGACGATGACCTGGCCTCGCGCATAGTCGAATCCCGCCATCATGGCGGCGGTTTGCCCCGCGTTTCGCGCGAGACGAATCCCGCGGACCTGGGCATTCGCGGCCGCACCGGTGACCACTTTGGCCCAGGTGTCATCGCGACTCCCGTCGTCGACCAGCACCACCTCGAAGCTCCGCGGGAACTCCTTCAGGGCCTCCAGAATCCACTCGATCAGGGGGGCGACGTTCTCCGACTCGTTGTAGAGCGGTGCCACCACCGACAGATATGGTTCTGCTACAGGTGTGGATGAAGTCATCGCTGAGTCCGGGTCACCTGAAGAAAATAGGCCGATCGACGCCCGCTTTCCAGCAATGACCGTTCCCCGAGATGGATCCGTGCTACATCGCTGTAAATCGATGCCTACTGGGTAATTAGCCAAAAGCCTTGGAAAGAGGCGGGATGGGGAGAAGTCGTGGTTTATGCGGGATGTGGCTGGAAAACAACACCTGCGGTGGATCAGGAGGTCAGGTTGTCAGACGGTAAAGCTCACCAGCCGCCGCGGCGGAAGAGGATGGTGGGGATGGTCTGGAGCATGATCCGGAAGTCCTCGGCCAGGCTCTGGCGCCGGATGTACTCCAGGTCATAGCTCACCTTGGTCCGCACGTCGTCGATCGAGCGGTCGTAGTGATGGTTGATCTGGGCCAGCCCGGTGATCCCCGGCTTGGTCCGCTGCCGCAGGGGATACTCGGTGATGTGCTCCCGCAGCTCGGCAAAGATGGTGGGCCGCTCCGGCCGGGGCCCCACGATGTTCATGTCCCCCTTGAGCACGTTCAGCAACTGGGGCAACTCGTCCAGCCGGTACTGCCGCAGCAGGTGGCCCACCGAGGTGACCCGGGGATCCTGCTGCTGGGCCCAGACCGCCCCCGACTGCTGCTCGGCGTCGACCCGCATGGTGCGGAACTTATAGATGGTAAAGGGCCGGCCCCCGATGTCCTGGCGGCGGCGGTGATTGGTATTGGAGGGCCGGGGCCCCCGCCGATCCAGCCCCACCCGCTCCTGGGTGTAGAAGACCGGGCCCCGGCTGGTCAGCTTGACCAGCAGGGCCACCAGCACCAGCACCGGCGAGGCCACCACCAGCGCCACCACTGCCAGCAGCACGTTGATCGACCGGTTGAGCCACTCGCTACCTTCCCTCGGAAGCGTGCGCCCGACACGAGCGATCGTGCGCGAATACGCGCGCGACCACGCGGGGCGTGATCGACGAACTGAGAGCGAGCGCGAGGGGAATGCTCGCCGGACTCCAGAAGTAGCAGTGCCCATGATCGTCGAAAGACTCGCCTAGTCTAGGTAAACGCCTTCCTACACGCTTCGAAATGCCGTTTCAACCGTCGTTCTCCCCGACCTCTCGTGAATCGAGGAGCGGACTGCCAAGGTTAACTGCTCAGCGGCGCCACCATTGTGACATAGGTCACTGGCTCGGTAACGTCTTAGCCTCGATGCGCTCGACGTCGGGTCAGTAACGGCGTCGGCATCTCGCCAAGACCGAAACTCGCCAACCACTGACTGAATCGTGAGCGCTCCACCGGATTCGTTGCGCGGACCATCGACTCGTCCGCGCTCGCGTCACCGGGAGCGTTGTCCTTGCCGCTGTCGTCAGCGGTTGGGGCTGGCTTCGATCCGAATGGCTGAGGCATACGTTTCAAGTTCCGTGTGAGTCGAACTTAACGGACGAACTTGAGCCTCTTCGTCTTCAAGTATGACGCCGCGATTTCAGGCGGAGAGCCACGATGGTGGAGGGTGTTTACAAGATATTACCTTGTAAAAGTTTAGCAACTGCCAGCTCGGCAACGGATTTTCGGAGGGTGTCAAATCACCGTTGCTTCTGAACCACACATGGGTCGACCGCCCCGCCACAGGTCCGTGAAATCGGTGCGTGGCGCCGTAGCCTCCCAATTGTGGCGCTGGCCCGTCGGCGGGCACGAATCTTGGTGGGTTTCAAAAAGCTATGGCCTTGTGTTATAATGGGTTGACGGAATCGGGCGAGCCCGCACGACTTCTGCTGTCTGGGCCGCAGTACCGATTTGCCGTCACCCCCCATTCCGGCTGATTCAATGGACAATCGCGAGAAGGCGTCGTCCGCTCCCTTGGTCCTCATTGCCAATGATCAGGAGTGGTCGGCGAGATCGCTGGAGAGCATTCTGGGCCCGAGCGGGTACTCGGTCGTGCGCGCGTATACCGGCCAGCAGGCGCTCGAGCGAGCACGGGCAACGCTGCCCGATCTGATTATTCTCGACGCGCAGATGCCCGACATGCACGGTTTTGACGTCTGCCGCACCCTGCGCGCGGATGCTCGTTTCAGCTTCACCACTCCGATCGTAATCACGACCTCGGGGCCGTCCGGACGCACGCAGCGTTTGGAGGCCTACCGTGCCGGGGCATGGGAGTTCCTGGGCCAGCCTCTCGACGGCGAATCACTTCTCCTCAAGCTCGGCACCTTTCTTCAGTGCAAGCGAGCCGTGGATGATCTCCGAGAGGAAAATCTCCTCGATGCCAGCACCGGCCTGTACAACATGCGCGGCCTCTCCCGCCGGGCCAGGGAAATCGGGTCCGATGCACTGCGACGCCACGACCCGCTCGCTTGCGTCGTGTTCTCACCCGAAGCCGAGAATGAAGCCGCGGATGCCGGCGAAGAAGAGGTCAACAAGGTGTCGGATCAGGTCGGAGTGCTGTTCAGACGTGCGGGTCGGGCTTCGGATGCCATCGGTCGTCTCGGCCCGGCTGAATTCGCCGTCATCGCGCCGGCCACCGGTCCTGACGCCGCACTGCGCCTCGTGCGCCGGTTGAGTGGCGCCATCGAGGGATCACCAGTCGCACATCGAGGCGGCGAGCGGTCGATCCGTATCCGCGCCGGATACTGCGCGGTCCCAGACTTTGCGCAGTCCCCGGTTGATGCCATCGAGCTGCTCCTGAGAGCAACGACCGCACTCCGCGATCTTCGTCGGGAGGGAAAGGGAGAAAGAATTCGGGCTTTTGAACAGGTGCCGACAGAATACCTCAGCTGATTCACGAATCCTGCCGAACGTAGTCCTGTCACAACGCTATTTCCCGCCGATCCCGTGCAAAATGTTGCGCGATAACATCATGTGGTTGACCTGCGCAGCAGCCTGTGGTATCAATGTTGCTACTTCAAGCCATGTCCCCAGGCGAACCGATGCGCCGACTGGGTAGTTGTCGCGCTCTGACATCAGGTCGATCACCAGACCGCCCTTGCGGTCACGTCCAGGAGTCTCGATGGCGAACCCGCTCGCTCAGCATGACCGGTCGGCGCAGCCGCCGACCGATCCATCCCTTCGCGATCCGCTCTCCATTCCGGGAGAAGTCAAGGCGAGCATCCGGGTGCTCGTCGTCGACGACGAGCGCACCCTGCGCGAGAGCTGCGCCAGCGTTCTTCAGATGGACGGCTACAACGTCACGCTGATCGGTCGCGGCGAAGAGGCCCTCGAGATGGTCCGCCGGCGCAAGTTCGACATCATCCTCGTCGATCTCTACATGTCGCAGATCTCGGGTCTCGACATCCTGCAGGCGGCGCTCGGCGCCTACAAAGACACCATCGTCGTCGTCATGACCGGCAATCCCAGCGTCACGAGCAGCATCGAAGCCCTGCGGGCCGGCGCCTGGGACTACCTGCCCAAGCCGTTTTCGGCCACCCACCTTCAGGTCCTGATCGGACGAGCCTCCCACGCGGTCATGATGTCGCGCGAGGCCCAGGATCTTCGCGTGCAGCTGATGAAGCAGCACGGTCACAGCGACAAGATCGCGCTCATCGGCATCTCGCCCCTGTTCCGGCAGGCGGTGGACCTTGCCCGGAAGGTGGCGGCGACCGATGCCTCGGTGTTCATCAGCGGCGAAAGCGGCACCGGCAAGGAAGTCATCGCCCAGTTCATCCATCAGAACAGCCGCAGAGCGCTCGGGCGCTGGTCCCGATCAACTGCGCCGCCCTTCCCGAGCCGCTGCTCGAGTGCGAAATGTTCGGCCATCGCAAGGGCGCCTTCACCGGGGCCGACCGTGACAAGCCGGGGCTGCTCGAGACGGCCAACGGCGGCACCCTCTTCCTCGACGAGCTGACCGAAATGTCGATGCCGCTCCAGGCCAAGCTCCTGCGAGTCATTCAGGACGGGGTAGTCCGCCGGGTCGGCAGCGAGCAACAGGATGCGGTCGTGGACGTGCGGTTCATTTCGGCCACCAACCGTGAGCCGCAGGAAGCGGTCGATAGTGGGATGCTGCGTGGCGACCTGTTCTATCGTCTCCGGGTCGTCCCGATCAAGCTTCCGCCGCTGCGCAAGCGTCCGGAGGACATTCCGCTTCTCGCCAATCACTTCCTGACCCACTACTGGCAGCGGCACCGTCAGATGGGCGACCGGGTCCCACGGCTGAGCGACGCCAGCATCGCCTTCCTGCGCTCGCGCCCTTGGCGAGGCAACGTTCGAGAGCTACAGAACGTCATCGAGCATGTTGCGGTGCTGGCCGAGCCGGACCAGGTGATCCAGCCGAACGACATCCCGATGTACGACGACGGGGGTGAGCGGCCGGTGGAGAACGCGGTGCCCTCCGGCGTCATGGACGAGGCGTACCACTCCGCCAAGGACAGGGTCGTGGCGCAGTTCGAAAAGGAGTATCTGACTCGCCTGGTTTCTCGGGCGGGTGGCAACATGTCGAAGGCAGCCCGGCTGGCGAGCATCGACCGGACCACGCTATACCGCCTGATGGACAAGCACGCGTTCCATCGGGATGAGGGCGCGTCGGGGCTGCCTGAGTGAGACCCGAGACCGTGACGGGCACCGCCGGCGGAGATCGCAAGCGGCACCCGCACGGCCCCGCACTCGCCCGCATCTGGGACCCGGACGGTCCGTCCAGTGGCAGTATCGCTGCTCCGCTGTGGGATGCGCTTCGGGATTCAGTGCACTCGGCGCAGGCGCTCTGGGAAAGAACGCTCGAGCACGCCAGCGGCGCGGACGAGGTTACCGCCCACCTGGCGCAACTGTCCGACGCCGTGCGCAAACGGGCCAGCGGTGATGAGGCCGATCTCGAGGGGTTGCCGCGCAATGCCCTCTCCCGGCGATTGCTCGCGCTCATGCGTTCCTCCTTCGTCGAGCGCGTTCAGAAGCTTCCTCCGCCAGACCCCTCCCAGCTTCTCCGGCTCCTTGGCGCGATCGAGCTAGTCGCGCAGCGGCTCGAGGCCGACTGGTCCCAGCATTTTGCCGATCGACTCTCCAGTCCCGATGGGCTCGAGCTCGTCGTCGAAGTCGCGCACGACCTGCGATCCCCTCTCACGTCCATCCTTTTCCTCGCCGAGACGCTGCAACGAGGTCGCAGCGGACCCGTCAACGAGATTCAGGAGCGCCAGCTCGGACTGATCTACAGCGCGGCCTTCGGGCTGAGCTCCGTCGCGAGCGACGTCATCGAGCTCGCTCGCGGAGGAGATCGCCTCGTCGACCTCGATCCGATTCCATTCTCGGTCACCGACATTCTCGAGTCGGTTCGCGATATCGTTCAGCCGATCGCGGAGGAAAAGGGTCTTACGGTCCGACTCGCCACGCCCGAAGCGGATTTCCGGGTGGGCCATCCGGTTGCGCTGAGCCGCGTGTTGCTCAACCTCACCACCAACGCGCTCAAGTTCACCGCCGAGGGGTTCGTCGAAGTCACGGCCCGTCAACTGTCGGCTGGTACCGTCGAGTTCTCGGTGCGGGATACCGGCCGCGGGATCCCTCCCCAGTCCATGGCGACGCTCTACGAACCATTCCGCCGCCGACAGAAGCCGGGGGAATATGCCTTCTCCGGATCGGGCCTCGGCCTTTCTATCTGCCGCAAACTGGTGGAGGCGATGGGCTCGACCCTGGACGTCGAAACGGGGTCGGGGGAAGGCACCCGGTTCTTCTTCGTTCTCGATCTCCCTCTTGCCGGCCAACCGCAGTTCGGCTGAGCGGGCACCGACCGACCCTACCCGCAGGTGGCCCTGCCGATATAGGTTTCCCCATCGGAGCCAGGCCTGGGTGGCCTGGCAGGTGGCGATAACGCGACCACTTTGACGACATCCGGCAGCCGCTCCGTGCGCGTCGCCGACGTTCCCGACCCGGACAGATCCGGCAGCGGGAGCGCGGGATGGGCACCGGGCGCCTGATCCTCAAGACGAGCGACCCGTGAACAAAACGCTGATCCGGCCTGGGCGACATCTCAGTCAGCCCCCGGTACACGCCCCCAACGCAGCACTCCTCATCGACTTCGACAACGTCACCCTCGGGGTTCGGTCGGACCTGACCAAGGAACTTCGAACCCTCCTCAACAGCGACATCATCAAGGGCAAAGTCGCGGTCCAGCGGGCCTACGCCGACTGGCGACGCTATCCGCAGTACATCGTACCGCTCTCCGAATCCTCCATCGACCTGATCTTCGCTCCCGCGTTCGGCACCAACAAGAAGAACGCCACCGACATCCGCCTCGCCATCGACGCCATCGAGCTGGTCTTCACTCGTCCGGAAATCGGGACCTTCATCCTGCTCTCGGGTGACAGCGACTTCTCGACGCTGGTGATCAAGCTGAAGGAGTACGGCAAGTACGTGATCGGGGTCGGTATCCGGGAGTCGGCCAGCGACCTGCTGATCCAGAACTGCGACGAGTACTTCTCCTACAACGACCTCGCCGGTCTGACGAAAGAGGTGGACACGCCCTCCACGCAGCGCGACCCGTGGCAGCTGGTGGGAGAGGCCGTCGCGCAGATGGCACGGAACGGCGACGTCATGCGGTCCGATCGCCTGAAGCAGGTGATGCAGCAGATCGACCCGAATTTCGACGAGCGCAACGCCGGGTTCAATCGGTTCAGCAAGTTCGTGGTCGAGGCGGGCCAGAAGGGCGTGCTGCTCGTCAAGAAGATGGACAACGGACAATACGAGGTGGCGCCGCTGCAGGGAGCGGCCATCCCGCCTCCACCCTCGCGACCGGATGAGCCTCAGCGTGAAGACGGCGCCCGGCGAGGCCGCTCCCGTCGCGGGCGCGGACGTGATCGCGAGCGGGTGGCCGAGGCCCCCCGCGAGGACGGCCAGTCCCGCCACCCCAGCCGAGAGCCACGGACGGATGGGCTCCTGACACTTGCGCGCGCGTTCCAACTCTTGTCGCAGGCGCTCGGCGAGCTCCGTCCGCCGGTCGGTCACGAAGCGCTCCGCCTCCGAATGGCCGCGTTGCATGGGCGTCAGGATCCGTTGCTCGATGCCGCCCGATTCGCCCGATTCCTCCGTCAGGCCAACGACGCAGAGGTGGCGGATGTGCGGAAGGTCGGAGACGACGAGTACGAGATCTCGCCGCATCGGAGCAGCGGTATCCAAGCGCCACCGCCGGCTTCGGCCTCGCCCGCCGGCGCTCCCCCGCCATCACCCGCGCCGGTCGAGACCGTTTCGGTTCCTGTCGACACGACGGGCGAAACGGCGGTTACCACGCGGGAGAACGGCCAGCGTCTTGGCGTGCGATTCCGTCGCGGCTCGCGTTCACCGGTCCGAGGAGGTGACATTCCCCTCATCGGCGTTGTCGAGATCGACCTTCCGACCACGGTGGCAACGCCGGTTGAGGAGGCGCCAGGGGGTGTCTCCGAACCAGCCACGGAAAAGTCGAGTCCCCGCTCCCGCCCGCGGCGCGCTCCTCGAAAGCGGGCCGCCGCAGCGGCTGCCACCACCTCGCCACCTTCCGACGATGCGGAGACTCCGGCCAAGCGACCGCGATCTCGGCCGCGCAAGAAGGCGGCAGAGTGAGCGGTAACAGACGGGCAGCGACGCTGCCCGTCTCCTTTTTCCGGCAGCCATCAGACGTCGTTGCCCGCGAGCTACTCGGGACGACCATCGTGTCGCTTCTCGGTGGTCACCGGACCGTTGGGCGAATCGTCGAAACCGAGGCATATCTCGGCTACCGCGATCCAGCTTCCCATGGGTACCGGCATCGTCGCCACGCGGGGAACGCGGCCTTGTTCGGGCCGCCGGGGACCTGGTACGTCTACCGGTCGTACGGGATTCACTGGTGCGCCAACCTCGTCTGTGGTGTCGAAGGCGAGGGGAGCGCGATCCTCCTCCGTGCCGTCGAGCCGCTGGAGGGAATGGATGTGATGCGCACTCGCCGAGGCCCTCTGAGCGACAGGCAGCTCTGCTCCGGTCCGGGAAAGCTCTGTCAGGCGCTCGGGATCACGAAAGAGGAGATGGATGGGGTCGCGATGAGGGGATCCAGACTGACGGTCCTGGCGGAACGAGACGCGGCGCCATCCGCTTTCGCGGTGACGCCGCGTATTGGTATTACCCGTGCGGCCGACTGGCCGCTTCGTTTTCTTCTCGTCGAGTCCCCCTGGGTTTCACGGGGACTCGGCCGGCTGGGCCGGCCGAGCGTCGAGGCTCAGTAGCCGCCCGCGCTCCGGGGCGTGTCCTTCGCGCTGCCGAGGCCGATGCGAAGTCCGCCGGAGAAGGTATGGGTCGGCCCGTCGAGCAGGCGTCCCACGGCGACCACCGTGCCCGAACCATCGACGACCGAGTGGGCCGACGGGCTCGTGGTGATCTGGTACTGGCCGAAGGCCATCAGGCGGCCAACCTGGAAGGTCAACCCACCCACGAACGTGCCGAACCCGCTCGACCCCAGTTCGTTCGCATCGCTCTGGAAGGCAGCGGCGCTCGCCGGTGTCGGGTTCACCACGTGGATGAGGCCGTAGCCGATGCCGAGGAAGGGCTGCGCGGCGGAGCGGACCGGAAACGCCATGAGGACGGCGGAGTACTTCCGAATGTCATTGAACGTGACGTTCTGAACGCCGTTCGCGTCGGTGTACGAGCTGGTCTCGTTCGATCCGACGCCTTCCTCGAAGGAAAGCATCAGCCCGGTGCGCTTCGCGACAATCAGCGTCTGTCCGCCGAAGGTCGGGATCCCGGACCGGTTCTGCGTCGGCGTCTTGAAGAACATGACGCCGCCCTGTCCGCCGAGGTACCACTGGAAATTGCCGTTTCCCGGCGCCTGGGCCGCAAGGTGGGCGGTGCCCAGGCAGAGGGCCAGCGCCGCGGCCGGAATGCTTCGGATGACCATGCGCATCACAGACTGCCTCCGTAAGGTGTCCGTGCCAGGTGGATCCTGGCGTCTACCGGCCCTGATCGGCACGGTACGTCAAAATGCGGGGTTCTGCCGGAAATCGCGGGAAGGGAGAGGGAGCGGTGGCCAGGCTATCCGCCACTTGCATAATGACTTACGGTGATCGTCGCCGAGTCTTCCCATCCCGCCGACAGGGTTGGGGGTGCAAGAGGGGGGCCAGAGGTTGTGCGGAGGGCTGGAGAGTCTTCAGCCGATCAGTTTCAGCTTCTTGCCGACCTTTTTGAACGCCGCGAGCGCCTGATCGAGATCGTCCTTGGTGTGCGCGGCTGAGATCTGGCACCGTACTCTCGCCTGCCCCTGTGGGACGACCGGGAAACCGAAACCAGTCACGAAGACTCCTTCGGCGAGCAGGAGATCGCTCATCTGAATCGCTGCGGAAGTCTCACCCAGAATCACCGGGATGATCGGGGTTTCCCCGGGAAGCGGCTTGAAACCGAGCTCGAGCAGCCGCTGACGGAAGTAGGAGGCGTTATCCCGGAGCCGGGTCACTCGTTCCGGATGCGCCTCGAGGAACTCGATGCTCGCGAGGGCACTCGCCGCGACGGTCGGTGGCAGGGCATTGGAGAAGAGTTGCGGCCGGGCTCGTTGCGTGAGGTAATCGCACACCGCCGCCGACCCGGCCGCGAAGCCACCGGCCGCGCCGCCGAGCGCCTTCCCGAGCGTCGACGTGATGATATCGATCTCCCCGACGACATCGAAGTGTTCCGCCGTGCCGCGCCCATTCGTACCGAGCACGCCGGTGGCGTGCGAGTCGTCAACCACCAGCACCGCCTGGTGCCGGCGGCAGACCTCGAGCAGATCGGGGAGCGGTGCGATCGATCCTTCCATCGAAAAGATGCCGTCGGTGATGACCATTCGGACTCGACGGTCTCGCGCCCCGGCGAGCTTCGCGTCCAGGTCGGCCATGTCGGCATGGCGATAGACGGCCGTCTGGCACTTGGTGATCGCCTTGCCGAGACGGATGCCGTCGATGATCGAGGCGTGATTCAACTGGTCGCTGATGATGATGTCTTCTTCCCCCAGAAGGGTAGCGGGCACCGCCTCGTTGGCGTTCCAACAGCTCACGAAACTGAGCGAGGCGGGCGTGCCTACGAGTCGGGCGCACGCCGCCTCGAGATCGCGGTGCACGGTGAACGTGCCACAGATGAATCGCACCGATGCGGTTCCGGCGCCGAATCGATCGAGTGCGCGTCGGCCTGCTTCGACCACGGCGGGCTCGTTGCTCAGGCCCAGATAGTTGTTGGATGAGAGAATGATGACGTCGCCGTGCTCCTCCATCCGCACCCGGGCGGCCTGAGGACCGTCGAGGAACTTGAGGCGCTTGTAGACGCCGTCGCGGATGAATCCCTCGAGCTCGCGCTCGACCCGATCTTCGAGCGTGGTCATGCGACCTCCAGGATCACCTTGCCCGCCTGGCCGTCCTTGATGACCTGGATGGCCTCCTCGATTGCCTCGAGCGGGAATCGGTGGGTGATGACGGGCCGGGGGTCGAGCTGACCGCCACGCAGGAATCGGCGCATCTGGTGCCAGGTCTGGTACATCTTGCGGCCGGTGACGCCGTAGAGCGTGAGGCCCTTGAAGATCACGTCGCGCGCGAAATCCACTTCGGTGGTTCGGCTGGGCGTGCCGAGGAGGTTCACCCGTCCGCCCAGACGAGCGGCCGCGAACGCCTGGGCGTGACCGCTCGGGTGACCGCTCATCTCGCAGACGAGATCCACGCCATCGCCGCCGGTGAGCTCGCGAATGCGGGCGACGACATCATCGCGCCCAGGATTGAGCGTGACGTGAGCGCCCATCGCGCAGGCCAGCTCGAGCCGGCGGGAGTTGAAGTCGCTCGCGATGACGAGCGACGCGCCCGCGGCGCGGGCCACGCCCACCGCAAAGCAGCCGATCGGCCCGCAGCCGAGGACGAGCACGGTGCTGCCGGGGACCGTGGACTCCAGAACGGTGTGGACCGCGTTGCCCATCGGATCCATGATCGCGCCGACCTCGGTCGAGATGCCGTCGAGCTTCATCACGTTCGATGCCGGCATTGCGATGTAGTCGGCGAACGCGCCGTCGCGATCAACGCCGATAATCTTCGTGCGCTGGCAGAGATGAGCCGCACCCAGCCGGCATTGAAGACAGTGCCCGCAGACGATGTGGCCTTCGGCGGTCACCATGTCTCCCACGGCGAGCAGCCCTTCGCGCTGGGCCTCGCGGCCGAGCTCGACGATCTCTCCGGCAAACTCATGGCCGATCACCACCGGCGGCTTGAGTCGGGCGCTGGCCCAGGCGTCCCATTCCCAGATATGCAGATCAGTGCCGCAGACGCCGGCATGCTTTACACGGATCAGTACATCGCTGGGACCACAGGCGGGAACGGGACGGTCCCTGAGCAGCATACCGGGGCCGGGAGCTTCCTTTACGAGGGCGCGCATTGGGGCTCGGAGAATGGTCGGGGGGCAATATAATCGGGAAATAGAAACACCCCCGGACCATGGATCCGAGGGTGTTTCCGCCCGCCGCACTGACCTCCTGCTACGCGGCGTGCTCGGTCGGAACTCGCTGGTGCCAGTGATCCTCCGCGGACTCCTCGTCCGCGGCCCACATGTACGCCCAGAATCGGGCGGGCTTGGGAGTGGGACCGCCACTCTTGATGACGATGCCGAGGGGTTTCTGCGAAACGGCGAGTGGGCGAGCGGCCACGGGATCGATCCTCTCCTTGGGGAAGCCGTTAGAGTGCTGCCATGGTGATGACGCACCCATCGTGCCCGTCCCATCTCGCTCAGAAGATCAATCACCGCAACATGTTCGGATCGGAACTCCAGATCGCTCGTGTCGCTTCGACACGAGGAAGCGGCTCACGTCGTGTCCGCCGGACACGTGGGGCAGGCGAGCAGGAGCCCTTCTCGTACCCGGCTCGAGCCCGGTTTTCGGCGACGCTTGGGGTCTTCCAGCGTCCAACCGTCGTAGAGGGCGAGCAACGCTTCGGGCGCGAGTGACTTGCAGGTGGGCAGGAGGATATGAATGCCGCCGGGTCTGGTGCGTCGCTGCAGGTCGCGCACGGCTTCGCGTCGCATCGACGCCCTTACCTCGGCCAGTGCGGTGGGATCGATGATGACCAGATCGAGCCCCGTGATGAAGCAAAGGAAATCGGGGAGACCAGGACCAAGCTGAGCGACGTATCCGTCGAACATACTGCCGAGGGCCTCGGTGGCCATGCGCGCTTCCACGCGCTCGACGGCGCCCATGTCACCCGCGACGAACACGACGGCCGCATCGTGCGCCGCGAGGAGGTAGGCACACGGCTCGGCGGCTCCTCCGATGACCAGTGTCGAATCATTCGCCTCGAGTCTGGGGACCACGCGAGCCACCGGGCCCGCGGCCTCGAGCCCCCAGTGGGTCGGTGTGCGCTGGGCCTCGCGCAGCTTGAGGAACTGTCGCCGCCATTTGTTGTAGGGTCGGAGCGCGAGCCGCTTCATGATGAGCCGGTCTACCGACTCGAGCATGAGGACTTCGGTCAGAAGGAACTGACCCTCGGCCGCGCTCTGCAGCTCGGCCGCCGCCTCGTCGCCGAGCCGGAGCAGCTCATCGCGGCCGATCGAGTTCTTGTATCCCTCGATCCGCTGGAGGATGTACTCCTGATAGTGCTGCTTATCCGAATACGGCGATCGCCGACGATGCTGGGTACCACGGATTTCCGCGGCGGTCAGCATGACGTCTCGGCGGCCTTCGATGGAAGGGGCATCCTAGCAAACTCACAAGCGCACGGGGCAGTGTCAACGCGAAGAAAAGGCGGAACGACACGAGCGAGCCATTACACCGCCTGAAGAACCGCCCCCTTGAGGTATCCGGTCTCGGGGATGGTGAGCACCTCCGGATGATCGGGGGATTGTCCGAGCACCTGACGCAGGACAATTCGGCGACCACTATCGGCACTCGCCTCCTCGAGCATCGCGAGGAAGGCCGGGAGCCGCACATGGAATGAGCACGACGCGGTGATCAATACGCCGCCGGGCGCAAGGCAGCGCATGGCACGCAGGTTGATTTCGTGATAACCGCGTATGGCCGCAGGGACGGCGGCGCGGGACTTGGCGAACGCCGGCGGGTCGAGAACGACGATGTCGAACCGCTCGCGTGCGCGGGCGAACGCCCGGAGAATCTCGAAGACATCCCCCTCGCGCCACTCGATGTTGTCCAGTCGATTGAGCGCCGCGTTGGCCGCGCCGCGCTCGAGCGCTTCGCGACTGGAATCGAGCGCCAGTACGCTCGCCGAGTGTCCGGCCAGGTGGATCGCGAACGATCCGTGATAGGTGAAGCAGTCGAGCGCCCGTCCGCGGGGAGGGGCCAGCCGTCCGGCGAGGAGGCGGTTCTCGCGCTGATCGAGGAACGCGCCGGTCTTCTGTCCGTGCCAGGGATCGGCGAGGTACCGCACGGCGCCTTCCCGAACCTCTACGCGCTCGGGCACCGCCCCGAAGGCGAGCTCGGAGTCGAGACTCAGCCCCTCGCGCTTGCGCACCGGCACATCGTTGCGGAGCAGAATACCGTCGGGATCGAAGAGGTTCACCAGGGCGCCGACGACGGTCTCCCGCATCGTCTCGAGCCCAGCCGACAGAATCTGCACGACGAGCCATCGGTCGTATCGGTCCACGACGAGCGATGGAAGACCGTCGCCTTCGCCATGGACGAGGCGAAGCGCATCGGCATCGAGACCGGTTCGGCGGCGGGCGGCGGCGTCGAGCTGCTCACGCCACCAGACGTCATCCACTGGTCGCTCACTGCGCTCGAGCAGTCGAAGGCGGATCTCCGACGCGGGGGCGTAGAGCGCCTGTCCGATGAACTTTCCTCGTGGATCGTGCACGGAGACGAGACCAGGCTCCCGGGGCTGATCGAGAACTTCACTTCGATAGATCCAGGGATGACCCCGCACCCAGCGCTCGGCGCCGCGTGCGGTCACTCGAACCACGGTCACGCCCGGTCGGGTCGGAGAGCCGTGGCCCCCCGGAGATAGCAATGTTTGATTTCCGCGCGGCTACGGGAGGTATAGGCGTGAACGAGGAGGCGAATGCACTTCGGCAGCGAGCCGGGCACGGGAATCTCGCTGGCGTGGAGGAGCGCCACGATGTTCCACCCGTAGTCCTCGGCGGCACGGGCAGGGAAGGCGGCATCGAGATCCTGTGTGACGGTGAACAGGCCGCTGACGATATCATCCGGCTGAAGGCCGTTCGCCTCGATGAGCGTGCGCAACAGCTCGTCGGTTGCCGAGAGAATCTCGGCCGCATCATTCCGGGTGACGGTCGTCGCGCCGCGGATACCTTGGAGCCGGGGGGTGGGAACGGACATGAAACCTAATGTAGCCGAATGGTGCCGCCTCATGCTCGTGACCGACGATCGGCTGATCGCGGGCAGAGACATTGTCGCTCTGGCCCGCGCCGCAGAGCGCGGAGGCGTCACCGCCATCCAGTTGCGTCTCAAGTCGGCGACTCCGCGCGAGCTCGTCGCGTTCGTCCGCGACGTCGTCGCCGTGCTCGCGATCCCCGTCCTGGTCAACGATCGGCCCGATGTCGCTCTCGCCGCCGGTGCCGCGGGCGTACATCTCGGATCGGACGATCTACCCGTCTCTCTCGCTCGCAGAATCGCCCCGCCGGGGTTCGTGATCGGCGCATCGGTAGGATCGGAGGACGAGGCGGCGCTCGCGGGGGACGCGGACTATTGGGGCATCGGCCCCTGGCGTGAGACCCGCACGAAGAGTGATGCCGGGACCGGACTCGGGACCGAAGGGTTCACCCGATTGTGGCGGCTCTCGTCGGGCCAGCCCTGCATGGCGATCGGCAGCGTCATGCCCGCGGATGTGCAAATGGTCCGATCGGCCGGCGGCGCCGGAGTCGCCGTGGCGTCTGGAATTCTCGGTGCGGACGACGTCGAGTCGGCGGCGAGGAGTTATCGGTTGATGGAGGCTGGCTCATAGCTATTGACCAGCAGCCCTCAGCAGCCGCCGCACCCGAGCCACATTCCGCAGATGCTCGGAATAGGTGCGGGCGAACAGGTGTCGCCCATCCGGGCCGGCGACGAAATACAGAAAAGGAACCTTGGCCGGATACAGTGATGCCTCGATGCTCCGCTGGCTCGGCGAGTTCACCGGTCCCGGCGGCAACCCCGGATGCAGGTACGTGTTGTACGGCGACGGAAAATGGTAGTCCTTGTCGTACAGCCGCGGTTTGCGCGAGCCGGTCGAGAGTGCGATGGCATACTGCACCGTCGGGTCCGCCTGCAGTGCCATTCCGATCTTGAGCCGATTCCGGTACACGCCCGCGATCGTCTCGCGCTCGTCGTCGGCCCGGGCCTCACCTTCGACGATCGATGCGAAGGTCACGAGCTGCAACTGGCTCATGCCGAGGGAGTCGAGGGTCGGATTCCACTCCGGCTTCCAGGCGGCCTTGAATCCCTCCGCCATGATCCGGATCAGCTCAGGGGCGCGCATGCCCAAGGGAAGCTGGTATGTCTCCGGTCGGAGAAACCCCTCGAAGGAAGGAGCCTTGAAACCCAGCAGTGCGGTTGCAGCCGCCCCATCGCGCGCGGCGGCAAGCAGGGAGTCGGCCGGAAGATTCAGGTGCTCAGCGGCCAAGGCCGCCACGTCCTGGATCGTGAGACCTTCGGGCACGGTGAACCGTACCGCGAGTCCACGCCCGGCCGCGAGCACGTTGAGTACCCGCCAGACCGAGACGCCCGGCTTGAACTCATAGATCCCCGCCTGGACCGACCGATCCACGCCGCGGACTCGCGCCAGCAGCTTGAAGATCTTCCGGCTCGTCACGACGCGATGCGCGACGAGACTGTCGGTCACCGCGCTGAAGGTGGTGCCGGGGGGGAGAATCACGCGCTCGACGCCTGGGTTGGCTCCGCAGCCGGCGAGGAGTACGAGGGCAAGCGCCGTCGCCAGCGTTCTGCGTTTTCGCACTACATCTCGTCGGCGTCGGGGGAAGCCGCAGGAGCGCGTCTCGCGTCGAGGAAGTGTTGCAGGAACACCGCCGCAGCGAGCGCGTCCACGTCTTCTTTGCGCCCGCGAGTGCGCCCGCCCTGCTCCCTGATCACGCCCAGTGCGCGCGCCGTGCTCATTCGCTCGTCCCATAACTCGACCGGCAGCCCGCTTCGGCGCGTGACCATCCCGGCGAGTTCCCGAGCCGCTCGTGCGCTCTCCTTCTCTTCGCCTTCCGCGGTGAGCGGTAATCCCACGACGACCCCAACCGGCTGGTGGGCGCCGACGAGTGCGAGGAGTCTCGGCATGGGAAAACGCTTCCCCGCCCGGCGCGTGAGCGTCTCGAGCGGGGAAGCGAGAATCTGCGACTCATCCGACAGTGCAAGGCCGATACGGATCTCTCCCCAGTCGATGGCGAGAAGACGGCCGGCGGTCGGAAGCATGTCCTTCCGTCCTCTTCGTCTTCTCCGTCCGCTATTGCGCCATCGTGGCGAAGAACTCCTTGTTGTTCTTGGTGCGCTTCATCCGCTCCAGCAGGAACTCCAGCGCCTCGACCGGCGGCATGTCGGCCAGGAAGTTGCGCAGCAGGTAGACCCGGTTGAGCTCGTCCTTGTCCATGAGGAGCTCTTCCTTGCGGGTGCTGGTCCGCTGGATGTCGATGGCGGGGTAGATGCGGCGGTCGGCGAGCCGGCGATCGAGCACCAGTTCCATGTTGCCGGTGCCCTTGAACTCCTCGAAGATCACCTCGTCCATGCGGCTGCCGGTGTCGATCAGCGCGGTGGCGATGATGGTGAGGCTGCCGCCGCCGTCGATGTTGCGCGCCGCGCCGAAGAACCGCTTGGGCTTCTGCAGCGCGTTGGCGTCCACGCCGCCCGAGAGGATCTTGCCGGAGTGCGGGACCACCACGTTGTGGGCCCGGGCGAGGCGGGTGATCGAGTCGAGCAGGATCACCACGTCGCGGCCGTGCTCCACCAGTCGCTTGGCCTTCTCGATCACCATGTCGGCCACCTGCACGTGACGGTCGGCCGGCTCGTCGAACGTGGAGGCGATGACCTCCGCCTTGACGTTCTCCTGCATGTCGGTGACTTCCTCCGGGCGCTCGTCGATCAGCAGCACGATGAGGACGCACTCGGGATGATTCTCGCTGATCGCGTTGGCCAGCTTCTGCATGCAGGATCGTCTTGCCGGCCTTGGGCGGCGCGACGATCAGGCCGCGCTGTCCCTTGCCGATGCGGCGAGAGCAGGTCCACCACCCGCATCGAGAGATCGCCGTTCTTGCGCTCCAGCCGGATCCGCTCGTCGGGGTACCGCGGCCTGCAGGTTGTCGAAGGCGATCCGGTGCTTGGTCTTCTCCGGCTCCTCGTAGTTGACGCTCTCGACCTTGAGCAGCGCGAGGTAGCGCTCGCCTTCCTTGGGCGGGCGCACCTGGCCCATGACCGTGTCGCCGGTCCGCAGATCGAACCGCTTGATCTGGCTCGGGCGAGACGTAGATGTCGTCGGGGCCGTAGAGGTAGTTCCAGTCCTGGCTGCGGAGGAAGCCGTAGCCTTCCGGCAGGATCTCCAGGACGCCTTCGCCGCGGATGACGGTATCCGGAGTCGAGCAGCGACTGCTCGATGCGGAAGATCAGATCCTGCTTGCGGAGGCCGGAGTAGTTGGTGATGTTCAGCTGCTCGGCCAGCGCATGCAGCTCGGCGACCGACTTCTGCTTCAGTTCAGCGATATCCACGGACGAGACTCCAGACAGGCGGGCCCGACCGAGACGGGCGGCGGGCACTGGGGAAGGTGAGTATGCAAGAAAGGCAGAGTCGGGTGGTGTATGTGGTGGGCCCCGAAATCGGAGCGCGTGCTACGGGTTTTGTAGGGGAGTTTCCTGCCATACCAAGGAGCGATTCAACATAGGTCGGGGTGGGAATCCCGTCAAGTGGCTCCGGGTGGATTGCGTAACTTCCACTGTGGTATAATCTTTCCCCCACCGGATCCCACCCAGGAGGTTCATTGATGACGGCTCAGCCCTACCGGCCAGTAGTGCTCGACCACCGTGAGCCCGTGGTTCACGAGCTTTCCCCCCTCCGTCTCGCCGATCAACTCATCTCGCTTCAACTTAGCGTACGCCGCTCGGACGACGGTGCTTGGCGCGGACGACTGCGCTTTCATCACCCAGGTGGCAGAGCGTGCGAGACGGCCGAAATCTTCTGCGGCGCCACGGAGGACGAGCTGTGGCAATCGGTCCGCGGCCTTCGAGACCATCACGTGCGAGCTCTGTACCTGTCACTCGTCTGACTGGAGCGCATGAGCGATCCGGAGCGATTGAGCAAGTTTCGACATGATCTTTCCAATCCCCTCTCGGCGCTCCTTGCCGAGACTCAGTTGCTTTTGCTCAATGCGGCCCGCATGGATGCCGAGACGGTCTCCGGTCTTCGTGAGATCGAGGCGTTGGCGATCCGGATGCGGGCGATGCTACGCGACCTCTGATCGCGGTTCGCCCGGAAGTGCCGTCCCGATCCCGGCGGCCAAATAGACGCCGAGAAAGGCGAGGCTCGCTCCACTCGCGACAAAGCGGACGGCGAGTCCGCCAGCGCTCGCCGAGACGAACCCTTCGATCATCCCCGCGACCAACAGCAATAGTGCCGCTCCTCCGAGCATTCTGACGGCTCGCCTGCCGCTCAGGACCAGGGCATCGCTCCGAGCGAGCGTCCCCGGTGCCACGACGGTCCGACCCAAGAGAAATCCCGCCGCCCCGGCTACCCAGATCGCGAACAGCTCGAGCACGCCGTGTCCGACGATGAACTCGAGCAGATATCCGAGAAGTCCGACGTTCGCGAAGTGACCCGCACTCGCACCGATCGCGAGACCGTTGAATGCCAGAAGGATCAGCGAGCCGACGCCAAGAAAGATCCCACCCGCGAAGCACGAGATCGCGATCCGCACATTGTTCGTGATGATTCCCGAGGCCATGAGTGGACGATCCTCGGCGGCAACATCGACATACTTGCGTCCCTCTGCCTTTCGCTGCACGCCGGCCTCCGCGCGTCGCAGCATCACGTCGGGCAACAGCTCGGCCGCCAGCGCCGGGCGTTCGCGCATGAGCGTGAACCCGGCCGCGGCCGGCACTCCGAAGGCGAGGAACGCGACCAGGACGTAGCCTCGCGCGGCGATGATGGCCGCGGGGCACTCGCGGGCCAGCACGAGCCATAGACGCCGCCAGGTTCCCCGTTCTTCGCGATAGAGCGCGTTATGTCCGGCCGCCACGAGCCGCTCGAGCCTCGACACGGTCGCCTCATCCGCGCCATAGGTGCGGGCGCGCGCGAGATCGGCCGCGACCTCGCGGTAGCGCGCGGCGAAATCGGGGAGCTCCTCGGAGTTGAAACGATCGAGGCCGCCGCGCGCCGCTCGCTCGGCCAATCGCTCAAACGCGTCCCATCGCTCACGCTTTTGCGCGACAAACCGCGTTCCCGATCCGGCGGCACCCCGTCGCGCCAGGCTGCCTTCACGGCGAGCCAGCTCTCTGGCGTGCAGGTCGAGCAGGTCGGTGACGCCGGCGAGTCCGGATGGAACCGCTGTGCCGGCGAGCCGCCGGGAAAGCGTCGCCGCGAGCCGTGCGCGAGCGTCGGGCGAGAGTTCGGCGTGTCGTTCGGCGAACTGCGACAGGAGGCGGAACTCGGCGTCGCCCAGCTCAGGCATCGACGGCGCCGTCGCGGTCTCGGGTCGCGGTCGCTCCGCGCGGATCTCGTATGGACGGTCGCGGGCGACGACGGTTCCCGCCACGAGATCACCGAGACGCTTGCCTCGGGGATGAAAGGCGACCAGCAGCGCGCCGAGCAGGTAGGGCGGGGGAAGAAAGTCTGCTGTTCGGAGGAGGTTCCGCACGGCCGCGGCGCTGAAGGTGACCGCGTGTCCGGTGTCCATCACGACGCGGATACCGGCGATCCGTTTGCCCGGTGTTTGACCGCCACGGACACCTTCGAACACGATGAAGTAGCCGGTCCATACCACGAACCCGCCGAGCAGGAGAATCGCGCCGCCGAGTCGACCGACGGTGAGACCGTACCCGCCGAAGATCGCGAGCACGATCACCACGGCGAGCACGCTGCCCCCGAGGATGAGCATGTCCAGCACCGCCGCCAGCGTGCGCGAGCCGATGCCGGCGATCTCCAGGTCGAGCACGACATGCTCGGGGGTCTCGACCTCGAGATGCTGACGGTAGTCCACGGATGATCCGCGAAGCGCGGGCATTGAGCGATTGTAATATCTTTCGCCCATGGCGCCACCGACCCTCCGCCCGCTCTCGGTGGGCGAGATCCTGGACGTCTCCTTCACTCTGTATCGCCGACACTTCGCCCCGCTCGCCGGGGTCGCGATTGTGTGCTCGGGAATTCCGGTCGTGCTCAACATGTTCATCGAGGCGGCGGGCGGCATGCTCGAGAACCTTCCGCTGGTGCTGGTCTATTACGTCGTCTTCGCCGCGCTCAGCTCCGTCGCGACCGCCGCCACCGTCTTCATCGTGTCCGAGAGCTATCTCGGCCGACCGATCGACGCCCGCGCGGCCCTGCGCCGCGCCGCGCCGTACATCGGCAAGATCCTTCTCTGCTCGATGCTGACGGCGCTGGCCGTCGGCATCGGATTCATCCTCTTCGTACTTCCCGGGCTCGTCCTGATCGCCGGGCTGATCCTGGCGGTCCCCGCCATCGTCATCGAGCCGCGCCTCAGCTCGAGCGCCGCGCTTTCGCGGTCGTGGGAGCTGACTCGCGGCTCGCGCTGGCGGATATTCGGTCTCTTGCTCGTGCTCGTGGTCCTGCTCTACATCCCGATCGCCGCCATCGGAGGGCTCGTGGCGCTCTTCGTCCCCGGCGCGGGCACGATGTTCGCCCGCCCCGGCGTGACGGTCAGCGTCGCGGTCGTGGCTCTCACGGGCCTGACCCAGATCTTCATCTATCCGCTCTTCTACTGCGTGCTCACCGTCGCGTACTACGATCTCCGGGTGCGAAAAGAGGGCTTCGACCTCGAAGTCCTTGCTTCCACCCTCCTCACCGCTTGATACCGCCGTGACGGCGATGTTCGCTCAAGGCCCGCCGGATCCGGCTCGGCTGCGGAGTGTTCTCGACACCGTCTTTTCCACGCCGGCGTATCGTTGGGCGGAGGAGCCCGGGCCGCTGCGGTTCCTGCGGGAGTGGTGGGGGCGCCTCGGGGAGTGGCTCGAGAGTCTGCGCGCCGACAACCCCGCCGTCTTCCGCGTGTTGGTTCTCCTCCTGCTCGCCACGCTTCTGCTCCTTCTTGCGCACGGTACCTGGGTCATCTGGAGGACACTACGCGCCGGAGCCGGGCCCCACGAAGATGACGACGCGCCGGCGCCCGACGAGACCCGCAAGGCCGAGTGGTATTACCGTGAGGCCGACCGCGCGGCGGCCGCTGGCCTGATCAGCGACGCTCTCCAGCTCGCCTTTGTCGGCCTTGCGCTCACGCTCGAGGCACAAGGACTCCTTCGGTATCACGCGAGCAAGACACCTGCCGAATGCGTGCACGAAGCCAATCTTGTCGCCGCCGATCGCGAACGTTTGCGCGGGCTCGTCCGGGCGCTCTACGCCTACGTTTTCGGCGGGCGTCCGTGCGGCCCCGACGATTACCACCGGTGGCGCGAGGCCGTCGCGCTCTCCTGGCATGCGCCCGGGCACTGAGCTCGCAATCGGTGCCGGCGTTGTGATCGTTCTCGGCGTGGCGGCCGCCGCGCTCGGTGGACGACGTGCGCGGGTCGGTGACAGTGACCAGCGGCGCTCGACATATCTGGTTGGTCCGTCCGGCGTCGGGGGGTATGCGGAGGCTCTCGTTCGGCTGGGCGTTCGAGTCGAGCGCTACCGCCGGCCGATCGCCTCGTTCGATACGGTCGCCTCGCCGTCAGGAAGCGTGATGTCCTTTCTTGGCCCAACCGCGCCCTTGACGCCTGAAGAGGGCGCCGCCGTCGCACGATTCCCCTCGGATCTTCTGCTCGCGGGACCAACGACCGCTTCGGCAATGCGGTGCCTGGGTTATGACGTCGTGCGCGCGGTCGGCACGCAAAGCACAGTGACCCGCCCGGACGAGAGCGACTCGCTCCCGATGCCTTCGGTTCGCTGGGTCCTGCGTCGCCGATCTACGCCCACGGTGGTCGACTCCAGCGACTTCTCCGATGGCCGTGCGATCTGGTGTACCGCGCCGGCGCCCGTCCGGCTGGACACGCTGCTGTCGGCCGGCGGACGCCCCGCCGTTCTGCGGCTTGGCATGCGAGGCGGACGGGTCGTCACGCTGGTGTCCGATGACCGCCTCTTCACCAATCGGCTCGTGCGGGAATCGGGGACTGGGCCCTTCGTCCTGGGTCTCGTTGTGGACCGTTACGCACGCTTCATCGTCGATGAGTACCATCATGGGTTCGACGCGTCGGGCTCACTTGCCGGCGCGACGTTCGACTGGAGCCTGCGTTCTCCCTGGGGATGGGCCGTCTGGCAGCTCGCGCTGGTGGGCGTGATTGCTCTCATCGCCGCTGGCGTGCGCTTCGGTCCGGCTCGACGGATCATCGAGCGTCGTCGCCGCTCGCCGCTGGAGCACGTGCGCGCTCTCGCTACCGCCCTCGCCGCCGCACGCGGACACGATGTTGCCGTCCGCCTGATCGTACGGGGGCTTCACCGAAGACTTGGACACGCGGGGAAGGGGGAGAGGGGCGGCCCGTCGGCCCCCTGGCTCGAGTCGATCGCGCCGGGCGTGCAGACGCCACGAGGGCAGGAGGCGCTGGAGCGGCTCTCGGGGATCTCGAACCGGCGCGCCACCGCGGAGGAAGTTCTCGAGGCGGTGGATGATGTAGAAATACTCTGGGAGGAGCTCAAGCCGTCATGACTGCCGATCCGACTCCGATCACCGCCGATGAAGCCGTCAGCCACGCGGCCTCGGCGGCCCGCATCGTTCAGGCGCTCGAGTCCGTGGTGCTCGGCCAGGCAAGCGCCGTGCGCGAATCGGTCGCCGCGCTGATCGCGCGAGGCCACGTGCTGCTGGAAGGCGTTCCCGGCACCGCAAAGACCCTGCTCGTCCGGACACTCAGTCTGGCGCTCGGTCTCGACTTCCGGCGCATTCAATTTACGCCTGACCTCATGCCGTCTGATATCACCGGGGTCAGTCTTCTCGCCGCACAGGGACTCTTTACGTTTCGCCCCGGTCCGATCTTCGGCGACCTCGTGCTGGGGGACGAGATCAATCGCGCTCCCGCCAAGACTCAAGCCGCGCTCCTCGAGGCCATGCAGGAGCGTTCGGTGACCGTCGACGGAATGTCGCACCCGCTGCCCGAACCCTTCACCGTTTTCGCCACCCAGAATCCGATCGAGTTCGAGGGCACGTATCCCCTTCCCGAAGCCGAGCTCGATCGCTTCATCGTCAAAGTGCTGGTGGACTATCCGGCCGAGACTGTCGAGCAGGGCATTCTCGATCGTGTGCTCGGTGGGTTCGAGGCGGACCTGCCGGCGAGCTACGGCATCGGTGCGGTCGCGGACCGCCAAACGGTCGGCGTGCTGCGCGAGGCTGCGCGGCGGGTGCGGGTAGAACCGAGCATCGTCGGGTACATCACCAGCATCGTCCGTGCAACGCGCTCGGCACCGGTGCTGACGCTTGGTGCCTCACCGCGAGGCAGCGTCGCGCTCCTCAAGATGGCGCAGGCTTCCGCCCTCCTCGAGGGACGAGCGTACGTGGTACCGGATGATGTGAAATTTCTGGCCCCCGCCGTGCTGCGGCACCGGATCGCCGTTGCGCCCGAGCTCGAGCTCGAGGGAGTGACCGCGGATACCGCGCTGCACGGCGTGATCGAGAAGATCGAAGCGCCGCGATGATCCTGGTCCCGTCGCGCCGTTGGTTGATCTGCGCCGCCGCGCTCGCGATCATCGCCCCCCTCAGCGTCTGGTGGCCCGGCGCGGGGACGGTGTTGCTCGTCGCGGACCTCTGCTGGCTGGTGCTGTTGGTGATCGATGCGACCCTGACGCCACCCGCTCGCCTGCTCGATGTGACCCGAGAGGCGCCCGCCGCGTTCGCCATCGGGCGCCCGGCCGTGGTTCGCTACCACTGGAGGCTGCGGGCCCGGCGCCCCGTCAAGATCGAAGTGCGGGAGCATCTACCTGATCCACTCGGCGGCGCCGAGACTCCGACACGGCGTTTCACGATTTACCCCGGCATCGGATTCGACGAGACGATCACCATGCGACCAGTCCGGCGCGGGATCGGCGAAGGGGGTCGGACGGCGGTTCGACTCCTTGGTCCCCTCGGTCTCGCCTGGCGCCAGATCTCCCTCGCGCTGCCATGGACGGCGACGGTGTATCCCGGCATTCCGACAGCCTCTCTTCGCGCGCTTCCGCTGAGAGAGGCTCGCCGCCGTGAGGCCGGGCTTCGAACGGTGCGAAGGCCTGGGGAGGGACGGCTGTTCGAGGGACTGCGCGAGTGGGTCCCCGGTGACGAGACTCGCATCATCGACTGGAAGGCGACGGCGCGTCGGGGCAAGACGATCGCGCGGCAATACGAGGACGAGCGCCGCCAGCAAGTGATGATCGCCGTGGATGCGGGACGACTGCTGACGGCCGAGGTCGCTGGAGTGCCGCGTCTGGAAGCCGTGATCACCGCCGCGCTCCATCTGGCCGGCGCAGCGGTCGAGCACGACGACAACGTCGGTCTCCTCGTGTTCGCCGACACGATTCAGCGGTACATCGTCCCGGCGCGTGGCCGCCGGGCTCTCCGCGCGGTGCTGGAAGGGCTGGCGGTGGCCGAGGGTCGTCTCGTCGAGTCGGACTACCCGGCGGCGTTCCGCTATCTCGCGGCCCACAATCGGAAGCGGGCGCTGACCGTGCTCTTCACCGACGTCATCGATCGCACGGCTAGCGACGCACTCGTGGCGCATGCGGCGTCGCTTCGCCCCCGCCACTTGCCGCTCGCCGTGACCCTGCGGGATCCTGCGCTCGAAGCGCTCGCGACCGGCCGCGCCTCCAGTCCCCGTGCTGCCTTCGAGCGGGCGGCGGCGGAGGAGCTCCTCGGCGCGCGCGACGCGGCCCTCGCAGAGATTCGGGCGCGCGGCGTCATGGTGCTCGACGTGCCGCCGGGATCGGCCAGCTCAGCCGTGGTCGAGCGGTATCACCAGCTCAAGCGTCGGGGGCTGCTCTAGGAGAGGAGGGCGTGTGGGATTCGCCAGATCGTTCGACCGGTTCGCCAAGGTTACGGCCAAGACCTCGGGTCATCCGTCGACATTCGGGACGGCCCTCGGGATCATCGTGATTTGGGCGGTGACCGGGCCGTTGTTCAAGTTCAGCGATACCTGGCAACTCGTCATCAATACCGGCACGACCGTCGTCACGTTTCTCATGGTGTTCCTGATCCAGAACACCCAGAACCGGGATAGCGCGGCAATGCATCTGAAGATCGACGAGCTATTGCGGGCGATGCAGGGTGCTCATACGGCCCTGGTGAATCTGGAGGATCTCACCGAGGAAGAGCTGGATCTGTTCAAGGCGCGCTACACCGCGCTCGGACATCAAGCCAAGGCCGAGATTCTGCAGGGCCGGAAAGACACCGACTCGCCGGAGCTTCCTGACTAGTGCGAGTCTCAGACGGGAAGCGGCACTCCGGCAGGCTGGGGCACGGTGGCGACGAAAGCTTCGACGGCAGCCGGATCGAGCTGGGTCCCGGCCACTCGCCGAAGCTCCTCGATAGCGGCCTCCGCGGACTTGGACAGACGGTAGGGCCGTTCGGTGGTCATCGCATCGAAGGAGTCCGCGACGGCCACGATACGAGCCTCCATCGGGATCTTCTCGCCCCGTAGACCGTCGGGGAACCCGCGGCCGTCGAGCCGTTCGTGGTGGGAGCGCACGATCCGTAATACGTCGGGCGATTCCTGAGCGAGCGGCCACAGCATCTTCTCTCCGAGGGCGGGGTGCTCGCTGATCTGCCGATACTCGTCATCCGTGAGCGAACCGGGCTTGTGCAAGACGGACTCGCGCGTTCCGATCTTCCCGATGTCATGCAACTCCCCGCCGAGTCTGATCCCGTCGAGGCTCGCCCCATCGAACCCGAGACGCGCCGCGGTGGCCACGGCATACTGACTCACACGGATCGAGTGACCGCGTGTGTAGGAGTCCTTGGCTTCGAGTGCGCGAGCGAGCATCTGCACGCCCTGCAGGAAGAGCTCCTGAATCCGGAGGGCCTGCTCGTGGACCCGCTGCTCGAGATGGCGCTGATAGTAGCGATTTTGAAGGACCAGCGCCCGCTTCTCGAGCACCCGCGCCACCCGCGCCTGCAGCTCGCTCATCGAGATCGGTTTGAGGAGAAAATCGGCGGCGCCCTTATGAAGGCAGTCCACGGCGGTCGTCGTCTCGCCCATGCCGGTGAGCATGATGACGGACGTATCCGGGTAGCGCTCTCGCAGCTGCTCCAGAAGCTCAATGCCGTCGAGGTCAGGCATTCGGAGATCGGAAATCACCAGCGGGGCCTCGCCGATGCGGTCGAGCACGCTCAGGGCTTCGAGGCCGTTGGCGGCCTCGAAGCAATGAAACCCCTGACCTTCCAGCATCCGCATCAGCGACCGGCGAAGGCTGGGCTCGTCATCGACGACGAGACAGTTGGAGCCGACGATGAACGGCGGCACCGCCTGAGAGTCTGGCATGTTTGTGATAAATCCGAGGTAGGCGTTGGATGCCACGAACATCCAAGTCGCTTTCACTGTAAGTAGGCGACCGTTGAATGTCCACAGGCCAGGGGGAAGGGCTGGACGACTCGTCCGGCCCGCCTCAGCCCGGATCGTTGATAGTGACATGCCTCGCTGTTTCGCTGTGACGTAGCTCACAGGACGGCCCGCTGCGAGCAAGCTGAGGGCCCGTTAGATTATGGGCGACGTCCTCTTCCCCTGATGGAACCCAGGCGTCGGCGAAGGCCGGCAAGGAGAGCGGATGGCTGGCGTGCAGGCCCGTCTGCGGTCCGAACACCAGCGGCAGTATCCCGATCTGAGTCCATCCATGTGGTACGATGTCGCTCCGATTTTCCCCGGGGTGACTCAGCGGATGGTCAACATGGCTGGTGAGCGGCTGACGCGTGTTTCGACACCTCGCGGCTTCTTCATTCTCCGAGCCGACCACCTCGAGTTTCGACCGTCCCCCGCGGCTACCGAGCCCGGAGCTCTCGCATAGCGCACTCCTCAGCGGGGCACGGCGTATCCCACTCCTGCGTGGAGGTGCAGGGCCACATTGGGCACTGAGGCGTGACCGTTCGCCACCGGGACTCGCATGTAGGACGCCGAGGCTCTCGCATCAACGCTGAGCAGAAATCCGTAAGCAAGCGGGACGTGGCGGGTGGCGCTCGCCATCAGCGACGCTCCCGAGAAGAAGTATCCCCCAAAGAAGCCGCGTCCCCGCTCGAGGGCACTCCCTCGCACCCGATTGGCCGGGAACGTGATGACCGGGCCCGCGCCGACGGCCCAGGACAGGTTACCCCGCCGAAACCCGCGGCTCACCGTAAGCATGTTCACACCGTTGGAGACCTCGAACTGCTGGATCTCCGGCGGCCGATGAGTCATGTCGAGCTTGTGATGGGTGAAGTCGAGCAGCCATCCGCGGCCCCCGCGCCAGAGGCCCAGGCGTGCGGCGTAATACCAGGTGGGGCGGAATGGTCTTGTCGCCCAATGCGCGGTGACGTGGAGGTCGGGCTGGCCGCGCTGGGTGATGGAAAGGGGCGTCGGTGCGCTGAAGGACGAGCCGAGAAAGCCCTCAGCTTCGATTTGCGCGAGGGCCGGCCGAGAGGCGAGGCCGAGGATGACGGCGATGAACCAGGAGATCCGAAGCACGAAGGAGACTACGAGACGGAACCTTCGTGTGGGGGAATCTCCGCGTCGCTGATGCGCGACAAGTCCTGCGGCCAATCCCGCGGCCGCGGCGCGTCCCCGCGGAACTCGAAATGGTCGCTGCGGAGAAAGCGGTCTCCAGTGATGGCCCCGGAATCGGTAAGCCGCCGATGCATGAGAATCGCTACGTGGCGGAGCAGTTGTTCGACAGGTAGCCAGACACCGCTCTCGATTCCGGGATACAGCTTGCCCAGTCCTGGTCGAAGTCGTGCCTGTCGGCCACGCGATTCCGTCACCTCCGCTTCCTTTCCGATTGAAAGAGTCTCATCTCTGCCTGCGATGGTCAAAAAGTAATGAGTACACTGACCTTTACGCTGCTCGTCGGGATCGGTTCGGGTGTCGCTGGATTCCTCGGAGCGCTCACGGGCCTAGGAGGAGGCGTCGTCATCGTACCGCTGCTCACTCTGGGGTTCGGCGTGGACTTCCGATATGCCGTCGGCGCTTCCCTGGTGGCGGTGATCGCGACGTCGTCCGGTGCCGCGGCTGTCTATGTGCGGGAGGGATTCACCAACATCCGGATCGGCATGCTGCTCGAGGTTGCGACCACCGTCGGCGCGCTGCTCGGCGCCTATCTCGCCGGCCTCATTTCGACGTCGGCTCTCTCGGTAATCCTGGGCCTCGTCCTGCTCTACTCCGCGTATGCTAACGTTCGCACGAAGCCGGAGCACGTCGTCGGCGTCAGGGACCCCATCGCCGTCAAACTCCGACTCGACGGGTCATATCCCAGCGTAGATGGAGAAAAGGAGTACCACGTCCAGCGGGTTCCTTTCGGGTTTGCCTTGATGCTGGGAGCAGGCGCGTTGTCCGGCCTGCTTGGGATCGGCTCGGGAGCAATGAAGGTGCTCGCGATGGACCAGGTGATGTGCCTCCCGTTCAAGGTGTCCACGACGACGAGCAACTTCATGATCGGTGTGACGGCCGCGGCGAGCGCCGGCATCTATCTGGCGCGCGGCTACATCGATCCCGGCATCGCCATGCCGGTGATGCTCGGCGTCCTCGCAGGGGCCGCTCTCGGAGTCAGGATCCTAGCGCGCACCCGGCAAAAGGTGCTTCGCATCGTGTATGCGCTCGTAATCGCCGCGCTCGCGGTGGAGATGATCGTTCGTGGCGCCGCCGGTCGTATCTGACGAGGAGGTGGAGCTACGGACGGCCACGCTCCTCACGACGGGAGTCCTGGTGGCGTCGGTGCTCGTCGCCACCGGTGGCCTCGTCTACCTCATCAAGTACGGCGGGACTCCACCGCATCACGAGTCCTTCACTGGAGAGCCGGGGGATTTCACGAGCATCGGGGGAATCGTGAAGGGCGCGTCGCGGCTTCGAGGACGAGGACTGATTCAGCTCGGGTTCCTCGTTCTCCTGGCGACACCCATCGCACGGGTGGCGTTTTCGCTCTACTCCTTCATCCGCCAGCGAGACCGAACCTACGTGGTCATGACCGCCTTCGTCCTGGTCCTATTGCTGGGGAGCCTGTTCCAAATCTGGCCCAGCTAGCTGATCGCTTGAGCCCCGATTGACCGACTATCTCCGCCGCCTCGGCCTCTTCGACGCCTCCATGGTCGTGATGGGGGGTATCATCGGCGGAGGAATCTTCCTCAATCCGAGCATCGTCGCCCAGCGCATCGCCACGCCTCGCGGCGTCCTCCTTACCTGGATCATCGGCGGAGCGATTGGTCTCGCCGGGGCGCTGTGCTTCGCCGAGCTCGGCAGCCGTCGCCCACAGGCAGGCGGAGGATACGTCTACCTGCGCGAGGCTTTCGGCCCGCTTCCCGCGTTCCTCTACGGGTGGACCTTCCTTTTCATCATCAATGCGGGCGGCATCGCGGCCATCGCCGTTACGTTCGCGCGTTACGCTGGAGATCTCGCGGGGCTTTCGCCGGGTTGGGTCTCCCCCCTGGCCGTTGGCGCCATCGTCGTCCTCACGACCGTGAACTATTTGGGTGTGCAGGTCGGCGCGGCCGTGCAGAATCTCTTCACGGTTCTCAAACTCGTCGCGCTCGGCCTTCTCATCGTTGCCGGCTTCCTCGCGACTCCCGAAGTGCACACCGCCGTCGAGAGCTCTGCGTCGACGATCTCCGCTCGCACCCTCGGCATCGCTCTTATTCCCGTCCTCTTCTCTTACGGCGGCTGGGCCCACGCGAACAATCTCGGGGGAGAGGTCAGGGACGGCAGTCGAACCTTGCCTCGTGCCATCATGCTGGGGATGGCCGGTGTCATCGTTGTCTACCTGCTTGCCAACGCCGCGTATCTCCGTGCGCTCGGTGTCTCGGGTCTGGCACGCAGCTCGGCTCCTGCGTCCGAAGTCCTGCATCGGACGCTTGGTCCGGCTGGCTCCACGCTGATCGGTCTCGGGATCGGCGCCTCGACATTCGGATTCGTGAGCGTCGCAATCATGACGGCTCCGAGGATCCTTCAGGTGATGGCGGCCGACGGACTCATGCTCCCCCAGGTTGCGGCGCTTCACCCGCGATTCCATACCCCGCACCTCGCCCTCCTGGTCCAAGGGCTCTGGGCGGTGGTTCTCACCCTCTCTGGTACCTATAGCCAGCTGCTCGACTATACTGTCTTTGGTGACTGGATATTTTTCGGACTGATTTCATCTTCCGTCTTCAGATATCGAGCTCGCGACCGACAGGTGGGTCGCACTTTTCGTCACGGTGATGGCGAGGCGGGGTACCGAGTCCCTCTCTATCCACTCCTTCCTGCTCTGTTTGTCCTATCAACGGTCTACGTTGTGATTAGCAGCATCGCATCGAACCCGGTCAATGCGATGCTGGGGGCGGGATTGATCGGTCTTGGGATCCCCGTTTTTCTCTGGTACCGGAGGAAGAGTGGAAGAGTCGCCGGCACCTGACCTTAGCCTGCCTTGATGTCCATAAAACGTACAGGGTGTATGATTTCTGCGTCTTGACCGCACATCAGGCCAAGCATACCCTGGGCTATGGGTCCCTCCACCCATCCTCGTCTCGTGTAGGTAGCCAGCCAATGTCCGCCCAGCATCGCCGCACTCGTGCCGCCTGGCTCGGCCTAGTTCTCGTTGCGTTGTCGAGTTGTTCGACTCCCGACAGAGTGTCTGGCCCCGACCAATCGCTCGGACCCATTCTCGGCCGGGGCGGACTGCTCGGCTCGGGGATCACGCTCCTCAGCTGTCCTGATCAACCAACGGCTCAAGCCGAAGCAGCCATTGGCCCCGAAGGGGGCACACTCCAAATCGGCCCACATCGGCTGGTAGTACCGCCGCGGGCGCTCGATTCGACGGTCGTCATCTCGGGTGTGGCGGTTTCAGACTCCGTGGTCTCGGTTCGATTCGCGCCCGAGGGCCTCGCCTTCGCTCTGCCCGCTCGTCTCACGCTCAGTTACGCCACGTGCCCCCTGATCCCGTCGCTCTTGCCGAAGCGTATCGTCTACACGACGGACGCGCTCGAGCTGCTCCAGCTCCTCCTCTCTTCAGACGATCTGGTTCATCATCAGGTATCGGCCGACCTGAACCACTTCTCCCGCTACGCCGTGGCATGGTGATGATGGGCAAGGATTCCCGGCGCCGGCCGGACAGCTGGGTGGACACGGCGGCGTTCCTCGCCCGCGCGGAGGCCTATGAGAAATCGGGGTCCCCCCGCAACGCGGAGGATGCCTACAACTCACTGATCATCACCGCGGCGCGCCAAGGCGATCAGGCAATGCTCGCAGAGGCGTTTCGTCGGCGAGCGATCCTGGCCCATGAGGCAGGCGACACGGCGAAGGCGCGGAGCGCGCTGCAGCAGAGCTATGCGGTGACGACATTGCTGGGCGATCGGCTGCTGTCCGCCCGGACGCTCAACACACTCGGCGGGCTCGAGCTCGAGACGAGAAACCTCGAGGCCGCCGAGGCGGCACTGACCGAAGCGGCCACTCTCGCGGGCGACGATCCCGTTCTCATAGCCCGGGTGTTCCAGAACCTCGGCATCGTGGCCAACATTCGCGGAGATCATGCAGCAGCCCAAGTGAACTATCTCCGATCTCTGGCCGCGTATGAGTCCATGTCCGATACGCATGGCAGCGCGATCTCCCGGCACAACCTCGGCATGCTCGCCGCTGACCTAGGCAACTTCGAGCAGGCGCTGGAGCACTACGACAAATGCGGTGCCCTCGCCCGGCAGAGCGGCGACGCACACCTTGGCGCGTTGTGCCGCGTCAACGCCGCGGAGGCGCTGCTGGCGTTGGGCCGGGCGAAGGAGGCCCGCAAAGCGGTGGAGGACGCGCAGCGCACCTTCGAGTCGCTCGAGGCGCACTTCGACGCGCCGGACACCCAACGGGTGCTCGCGCTGTGCGACCGCGCCGATGGGCTCTTGCGCCAAGCCGAGACACGGCTCGTGAGGGCGCGAGAATTGGCGCGCGTCGCCGATGCACTGCTCATCCAAGCAGAGGTGACCAGGGATCTCGGTCGAGTTTACGCCGAGAGCGGGCGCTTGGCGGAGGCCCGAGTCGCCTTTGCCGAGGCCATCCGGACCTTCGGAGAGTTGGGTGCGGAGGCGGACGTCCAATCCACCGAGCGCGAGATGGCAGGCCTCGGTTCGCTCGGTTCGAGCGACGAGTGATCCTGGTCAGACATTGAACCGGTAGGCTCTCCCCCCTCCTCTGTGGTCGACCACACGCCGTTCCCCATTTGAACCGAATCGACGAGCTAGCCGCTAAGCGTCTCCACCAGTCACTAAGCCACACAACTTCTTCGGGTCTAACGAGATCGGCTTCAGGAACTCGGCCGTTCTGCCGATAACTCTGGCCGAGAGAGGCCGCCGGCTCGTGCCGCGGCCCAGTGGCTGGAGTCCCCCAACAGGTAGAACGCGATGACGATCAAAACCAGGATTGCCAAAGCCTTTCTAGTCATCGTGTTCCTTGCTCCTGCGGTGGCGTTGGCGCAGGAGATCGGATCGGATGCCCTAGGCCTCGACTCCCTCCTCAACATGCCTATCAGCGCCTCGGGCAAGTACCAGCAAACAGCCCGAGAGGCCGCGAGCTCGGTCACGATCCTCACGCATGAGGAAATCGAGCAGTTCGGCTACCGCACCCTGGAAGACGCGCTCTCTGGTGTGAGTGGCTTCTACCTCAGCAACGACCGCAACTATTCCTACCTCGGCGCCAGAGGGTTCAGCCGTCCCTCCGACTACAACAATCGCATCCTGATCCTCGTTGACGGTCACTCGGTGAACGAGGGCGTCTTTGGAGCGGCTCCACTCGAGCTCCCGATCGACCTCACCACTCTCGAGCGGATCGAAGTCGTCCGCGGTCCCGGCTCCGCATTGTATGGCACGGGCGCGGTGTTCGGCGTGATCAACCTGGTCACCCGATCGGGCGCCGCGATCAGCGGGGCCCACGCGACGGTGCGGGGAGGGACCTACGGCCACCGTGGCGGTTCCGCGCTGTATGGCAGCCGTACGTCATCGGGCCTGGAGCTCGCGCTCTCCGGCACATGGGACGCGACTGACGGGCACGATCTCTTCTATCCCGAGTACGACACTCCCCAGACGCACTTCGGCATTGCGCACAACCTCGACTGGGAGCGGCGTTGGCTTGTGCAGGCCAAGGCCGAGCAAGGCGATCTCGCGCTGAGTGGGTGGTTCAGCCGGCGGGTCAAGGCGATCCCGACTGGCGCGTACGGCATGACGTTCAACGCCGCTCCCGCAAAGACCGTCGATGTGTACGGATTCGGGGAGCTGAAGTACGAACACGCGCTCGATGCCTCGAAGCAGATTCGACTGCGGGGCTTCCTCGACGGCTATGGGTACGATGGTGACTACGCCTACGCCGACTATGTCTCGGTCGATCACGCACGCGATGAATCGGTGGGTGGCGAGGGTTCGCTGCATTGGGACATCAACTCGGCGCAGCACCTGACTGCGGGCGCCGAGTATCGCTGGCACTATCGTGCCGCCTACAACGCGATCGGCGAGGCGGGTGAGACCGGCGGCTTTGCCGTCCCATACGGTGTGGCTTCGGCCTACGTCGAGCACGAGTTTCAGCCGATGGCGCGAATGACCATGCTTGGCGGACTCCGGGTGGACAACTACACCACGACCGGAAGCGCCATGACGCCGAGAGCGGCTCTCCTCTACGACTTCACCCCGGGCACCACGCTCAAGCTGCTCTACGGCCGTGCCTTTCGTGCTCCCAGTCTCTACGAGGCCCGCACGGAATCATTCGGGTACAAGCGCAATTCGACACTCGCGGAAGAGCGGGGCCATACTCTGGAGCTCGTCATGCAGCAACGGCTCGGTCCGGCGCTGCTCGGGACGGCGTCCGTCTTTCGCTATCACATGAGCAAGCTGATCGACCTGACGTCGGACTCGACGGACGGACTCTACATCTACCGCAACGTCGGCAAGGCCAGCGCGACCGGCGCCGAATTCGGTCTCGAAGCCCGTTTCGGGCGCGGCGTGCTGGGATATGGCAACTACACCTATCAGCATGCGTGGGACGAAGCGACCGACCAGGTGTTGAGCAATTCTCCATCACATATGGTGAAAGCGGGAATCGCGGCTCCGCTCACGACCCGTGTCGGGGGAGCGCTGGAGGGTCGGGTAGAGTCCGGTCGGGCGACGTTGTACGGGACGCGCACGGGGGCCTACGCCCTCAGTAACCTGCACGTCTGGTTTTCGCCGTTCGGAAGCCTTGCCGCGGATGGCGGGCTCCAGCTCTCACTCAGAGTCAATAATCTGTTCAATGCGGTGTACGCGACTCCGGGAGGAGTGGAGCACGTCCAACCGGCAATCGAACAGGACCGGAGGAATGTCTCCGCCGAGCTCCGGTACCGGTTTTAGGGAATGATTCGCTGTCTCGGACGCCGCGGCCTCCCACTCGGTAGGCTTACACTGTTGTTCGTGGGGCTATGCCTCGGCGTCGCCACCCGTGCGGCCGCCCAGGACATGCCTGTGCCGGTCGAGGTACAGGTTCCGCTCCTGCTCAAGATCCTTTCGTTCGACCGGGCTCTCACGACCTCCCCATCGGACCCCCTCGTCGTCGGCGTCGTCTTTCAGGGGCGGAATCGCAACTCGTCGGAAATCGGAGCAGAGGTGCGCAGTCAGTTGATTGCCAGGGGGCGGTCTCTCGTCGGCGGGCGAACGATTCGGGTCGTCCCGATCGATCTCGACGCGATCAGCGACATCCGCGCGGTGCTGGTACGAGATAGCGTCCGCGTGCTGTATGTCGCGCCGCTTCGCGCGGTGGCCATCTCCACGGTCGCCGCCGCCACCCGTGAGCGTCTGGTCAGGACCTTCACCGGCATTCCGGACTATGTGGAGCAGGGGCTCTCCGTCGGTATCGACGTCAACGGCGTACGGCCTCAGATCGTGATCAACCTGTCCGCTTCCCGCGCCGAGGGCGCGCTCTTTTCGGCCGACTTGCTCAAACTCGCCAGGATCACGAGCGCCGAGACGGTCGCCCGATGAGCCGGCGCCACTGGAGCATCCGGTTCGGCGTCCGCACCCGTCTGATGTTATTGGTCAGCCTGTTGCTGATCGCGATCGCAGGCGTCATCTACTGGCTCGTGCCCGCGCAGCTCGAGCGGCAGGCATTGCGGACGCTGAAGGGAAGGAGCCGGGAGATCGCGTCCATGACCGCGTTCAGTGTGAGCCCCGGTCTCGTCTTCGATGATCCCAAATCGGTGGAGGAGGCGCTACAGGGTCTTCAGAGCAACCCTGACCTGCAATATCTCTTCGTGCTGGATGCGCAGGGCGCCGTGCAGTACATGGTCAATCGTACTTCGGTGCCGGACGAAAGGCTCCTCGCGGCCAGTGCGCAGCCAGGTGTCGATCGGACAACCGGCATCTACCGGGCGAGTGCCCCCATCGTGAGCAACAGCCGTCGAATCGGTACGTTTTGCCTCGGGCTCTCACTCGCCCAGTTGGATCGCGATGTAGCCGCGGCCCGTCGCACCACGGCACTCGCCACCCTCGCGATTCTCCTCACGGGTTTGGTCGCCGTTTTCGGGATCAGCACCCTCATCACCATTCCGATTCGCCGCATCGCGGTCGCGGCCGAGCGGATCGCGGCCGGGGACCTCGGCAGCCGAGCGGAGGCAGGAGCAGACGACGAGGTGGCCGAACTGGCCCGCGCGTTCAATGTCATGCTCGACTCGCTTCAGCGCGCACAATTGGAGCTCGCGGGTGTCAACGAACATCTCGAAGAGCGGGTCCGTGATCGCACCGCCGAGTTGACGGCCACGACACAGCAGCTCGTCCGCGCCAAGAAAGCCGCCGAAGCCGCCAGCCAGGCGAAGAGCGAATTCCTGGCAAACATGAGCCACGAGATCCGAACCCCGATGAACGGGGTCATGGGCATGATCGACCTCGCGATCGATACTCCGCCCGGACCCTCGCAGCTCGAGTACCTGGGGATCGCCCGCAGCTCGGCCGAGGGCCTGTTGACGGTGATCAACGACATCCTCGACTTCTCCAAGGTCGAGGCGGGGAAGCTGGTGCTCGATCCTGAGGACTTCGACCTTGGCGAGATGCTGGGAGCCACGATGAGCACGCTCGCGATTCGCGCGCGCGAGAAGGATCTCGAAGTGGCGCTGCATATCGCGCCGAATACCCCGGAGCTTCTGGTGGGCGACGCCGGCCGGCTGCGTCAGGTCATCGTCAATCTGGTCGGCAATGCGAACAAGTTCACCGATCGCGGCGAGGTCGTCCTCGACGTGGCGGAGGTGTCGCGCACCGACGGTCAGGTGGTGCTTCACTTCCAGGTTCGCGATACCGGAATCGGGATTCCCGCCGCGTACCACCAGCGCATCTTCGACGCCTTCTCGCAGGCCGACGGATCCACGACGCGACAGTTCGGCGGCACCGGATTGGGTCTCACGATCTCGGCGAAACTGGTGGGGCTCATGGGCGGGCGCATCTGGCTGGAGAGCGAGGTGGGGCTGGGCAGTACGTTCCACTTCACGGCAACGCTGGGACTCTCGAAGCTTCCGGCGGCGACATCGCGGAGCGCGCCCGCGACCGCGTTGGAGAATCTCTCCGTGCTGATCGTGGACGACAACGCGACGAACCGGCTGATTCTCCTCGAGATGCTTTCCCGCTGGAAGATGCGCCCCGAGGCCGTGGACGGAGGCTCGGTGGCGCTGGCCCGTCTCGGCGAGGCGGCCGCTGCGGGACTTCCATTCCCTCTGGTCTTGCTCGACTCGAACATGCCTGGCATGGATGGCTTTACCCTCGCGAGCCGCATCCGTGAGGACTCGCGGCTGGCCGCGACGACGCTCATGGTGCTGACTTCCGCCGGTCACGAGAACAGGGCGCAGTGGAGCGCGCTCGGGGTCGCCGCCTGTGTCACCAAGCCGGTGCGGCTGGCCGAGCTCTATTCCGCCGTTGTCGAGGCGATCGGCGCCCCAAGCGATGTGCCGCTCGAGATCCCCATCGCCGCGCCGGTGGCGGCCGGCGCCACGATGGGTCGGAGCATGCGGATCCTGTTGGCGGAGGACAACGCGGTCAATCGGAAGATCGCAATGGCGTTTCTGAGGAAGCGCGGACACGTCGTCAGCGTGGCGGAGAACGGCCAGATCGCGGCCGAGTTGGCCGGACGAGAGACGTTCGACCTCATTCTCATGGATGTGCAGATGCCGGTGATGGGAGGGTTCGACGCCACGAGAATCATCCGGGAGCGGGAGCGCGAGCTCGGTGGACACGTCCCGATCGTGGCGTTGACCGCGCGGGCGATGAAGGGCGACCGAGAGCAGTGTCTCGCCGCGGGGATGGACAGCTACCTGACCAAGCCGTTCCGGGCAGACGAGCTCTATGCGATCGTGGACGCGCTTGGTGCCGCCGCGCCGAGCCCGGCGAGTGTCGCCGCACCTGCCGCGGACACCATCCTCGAGCGGTTCCTCGGCGACCGGGAGCTGTTGTCATCGGTGGCCCAGACATTCGTGGCTCGCGTCCCGGTCCTCCTCGGCGAGCTCGACGTGGCAGTAACGCGCGGTGATGCCGACGCGGTTCAGCGTACGGCGCACACTCTCAAGGGGTCCGCCGGCAACTTCGGGCATGGGCCATCGTTCGCGGCGGCGGCGGAGCTGGAGCGTCTCGGCCGGTCCGGTGATCTCGAGGGCATCGTGGAGGCTCATACCGCCGTCAAGCAGACTCTCTCGGACCTGGTCGCGCTTCTCGACGGGTGGGCGGTGGATACGGAGCGGGCAAGCGACGGTTGAGGTCCGTATCGAACGCTGCGTGTGGAGGGACATTTCCCCATGTAGATTTCCACGTCAGGACAGGGCGCGATGCTCTGCATGACCCTGATGGGGAGAACCGATATGAACGAGCCGGGCAAGGCGACTCGCACCGCGGTCGCCAGCGACCGACAGACGGAAGTAGCCGTGCTGGCGGGTGGCTGCTTCTGGGGAGTCGAGGAGATCTTGCGGGGCGTACCGGGTGTGCTCGACACCGACGTCGGCTACACCGGCGGCTGGCTGGAGAATCCGACGTACCACGACACACACGACAGCAAGTCGGGCCACGCCGAGGCGATCCGCGTCACGTTCGACCCCTCGGTGCTGAGCTACGAAGACCTGCTGGAGAACTGGTTCTTCAAGTTGCACGATCCGACGACACTCAACCGACAGGGCAATGACACCGGGACGCAGTATCGCTCGGCGATCTTTCCGCAGACTCCGGAGCAGAAGCGTACGGCGGAGCGGGTCAAGGCACGCGTAGACGCCTCGGGCAAATGGAAGCGTCCGGTAGCCACGACCATTGAGCCCGCGTCCACCTGGTACAGTGCGGAAGCCTACCACCAGGACTATCTGCGGAAGCACCCTGGTGGCTACAGCTGCCACTACATGCGCGACTAGTCGGCCTCACTCCTTCCTGCACCGCCGGCCCCGGACTCTCTGAGACCGGCCCGGGTGACGCTGGCGGTCTCGCCCCCTCCCACGCCGTGAGCCTGCGGTCGGATCGACCTCGACAATCTTCGCCGCGGCCGGCAGGCAATGGTCGCCCTCTATGAAGAATTGGGATCGTTGTCCCGAGGCCGCCGCTCGACGTAAGCGTGGTATTCGGACTTGGGTCGGGCCGAGATTGGGCTCGGACCTCGTGCGGAGGACCTGGAGCGCCGAGGTGTAACGGGACCACGAGTGGGCTGGCGCGAGTGAACAGCGAATAGGGGCCGAGAGAGCGCGAATGGCCCTCCCGACCCCCGTAAGGTGCTGTTGCGCGAATCGTCGGAAGCTTATCGAACGTTCAGCTCATGCTGTAGCGAGAACCGGAGTGTGGTCCCGTCCTGCACTTCGCGGTTCTTGTCGAGCAGGCTCCAGGCGAGACCACCGCCCGCGCCGATGATGGCTCCCTTGAGCACTCCAGCTCCCGTTACTGCGCCGACGACGGCACCCGCCGCCGCGCCGACCGCCGTCCGTTCCTTCATATCGAGGCCGGACTTCTCGGTGTCCGTCTTGGCATTCTCGGTCGAGACGTCCTTCATCTCCCCGTTGACTCGGATCTTCGAGAGCTGGAGCGTCGCCTGATCTGGCTTGTCGCCGCTCTCGACCAGCTTCACCTTCGCCGGCGCGCCCTGCGGAATCATCACCTTGCCGTTGACCGTCACGTCGCGAGCGACGTGGCCGTCGAACGTCTCGCCGAACTTTTCGCGCTTGATGGGAATCTTCTGGTCCACGGTGACTGGAATGTCGGTGCCGCGGGGAATCGGTGCGCCGAACCCCAGCAGCGCCGCGACCGTGATGGCCAATGTTCGAGTCATCCTGTCCTCCATGCGAGTGAACTGAAGTACCCGCAATGGATAGGCAGTCGGGCCGAGGAAGTCGGTCCCGTAGACCTCATGCTTGGCGTGCGCTGGATCACCTGTCGGACGGATGGAGGGGAATATCGAAGCCCGCTCGCCGGCAACCGGCTGCGGGGCTTCGACTTTGGGATGGGCCGGCGCGATTCGAGCGCGCGACGCGCAGACACCGTCAGTCGGAACGCTCAGTCGTTTGAACGCCTTGCGCCGTCACACGGTCCTGCTGAACACTGGTCGCGCTTCGGCAGGCTGCTGGGGGAAATACGCGTCCAGCGCCATGGCGATGTTGCGGAGAAACCAGCGCCCCAGCGAGGTCACCACATATCCGTCGGTGGCAGCGGTGATCAACCCGTCCTCGACCAGCGGCTGCAAACGGGCAGCGCTCTGATCTGCCGGGGGTGGAAGCATGCGAAATGGCAGATCGAGGTTGCACATCAGCTGGAGAATGGCCAGGCGGCGCGCCTTGTCGTCCTCGCTCAGGCGGTGCCCGCGTGCGACCGGCAGTTTCCCCCCGTCCAACTCCCGCTGGTATTGCCCGGTCCGCGGCACATTCTGTACGAAGCGCCCCGCGACCTCCCCGATGGCACTCATGCCGAAGCCCAGGAGGTGCGGGGTCGTGCGCGTCGTATAGCCCATGAAATCCCGCCGGAGCCGCCCTGAGCGCGCCGCGCGCGCCAGTTCGTCGTCCTCCCGGGCGAAGTGGTCGAGGCCGATCCACTCGTAGCCGCTGCCAGTGAATATCTCCACGGCCATCTGGAAGAGATGGAACTTGTCGTCTCGCGAAGGTAGCGCCGTGGCGTCGATGAGCCGCTGGTTGTGCCGTACCCGGGGCACGTGCGCGTAGTTGTAACAGGCGACCCGGTCGGGCTGGAGCATGAGTGCCGCTTGGAGGGTGTGCTTGAAGCGAGTCACCGTCTGTTCCGGAAGCCCGTACACCAGATCGATGTTCACCCCGTGGAACCCTGTCTCCCGCGCCAGTTCCACTGCCTGCCTGACCACGCCTTCCGGCTGAAGCCGCCCGATCGCGACCTGAACTGCGGGATCGAAGTCCTGTACCCCGAAGCTGACGCGCTGGAAGCCGAGGTCGCGCACCGTCGCGAGCTGCTCCCGCGTCACCAGCCGGGGGTCGGCCTCGATTGAGCGCTCGACCTCCGGTCCGAACGCGAAGTGGCTCTCCAGCATCCGGGAAAGTCTGCTCAATTGCGACGGAGTGAGGGAATTCGGCGTGCCGCCACCCAGATGAAGCTGCACGGGCCTACGGTGTCGGCCCAGGATCTCCGTCACCAGATCGAGCTCGCGCTCGAGCCGGTCGAGGTAATCGTCGGCGATATCCGGGCGGCCAGCGAGCGTGACGTTGCAGGCGCAGTAGTGACAGCGGTGGCCGCAGAAGGGAATGTGCACATACACCGACACATCTTCCGATTCGGTCGCGGCGAGCTCGACCAGCGCCTCATGGTATTCGGCGGGTCCGAAAGCCCCCGTCCAGGCGGGTACCGTGGGATAGCTGGTGTAACGGGGCCCCGGTGTGTCGTAGCGGGAGATGAGGTCGGTCGGGACCAGGTCCATGAGAGGTATGTAACGATTGCAGCCTGAAGCGGCCGTGAAAACTGTCTTCAATTCCTTTCAGAAACGGGCGCTCTGCCGGCGTCGGTGTCGGGCATACGCGCTGATGCCGAGCCAGAGAGCACCGACCAGAACCGCCCCCGCCGTGCCGAGACCCCGCCAGGAGATGGCTCCCTTGAAGACCGCGAGGATTGTGATGAGGACCAGCAGGAGTGTCGGCGCCTCGTTGAGCACCCGCAGCCGCTCGGCGCTCCAGCGTTCCCGGTCAAACGCCAGGTCCAGCATGATGTGTCGCATGCCGAAGTGCAGCGCGACCAGGAGTACCACCAGCAGCAGCTTGGCCAGCATCCACGGCTGGCTGAGATAGCTCCCTCCCGTGGTGGTAAGCAGCATGCCGACCGCGGTGAGCAGGGTGAGCCCCATGGCGGGATTCATGATGAAGCGGAGCAGCCGGGACTCCATGCCCCGATACTGCGAGATCAGGATGTCACGGCCAGGCTCGACCGACGCCAGCGCCTCGGCATGATAGACCAGAAGCCGGCCGTGATAAAACATGCCGGCGAACCAGCTCACCACGCCGACGAGGTGGAAGGCCTTGAGCCAGAGATAGAGCATGGATCGAGTCGGGGTCTCTCCATCCGTCTCGGGCGAGCCCGGCAAACGAAGCCCCCGCCAGCACCGAAGAACAAGCGGGGGATGACGTTCCCGAATGGGCCCGGCGCGATTCGAACGCGCGACCTCTTGCTCCGGAGGCAAGCGCTCTATCCAACTGAGCTACGGACCCTGGGTGTGCCGGTAAGCTACCCAGCTCCCAACATAGCGGCCCGGTGCGCTCGCTGGTAGCAGCGGAATTCATCGGCGGCTCCTCGCGGAGTCTCGCGGTTGATAAAGAAAAAGCCCGGGCCGAAGCCCGGGCGGGGAGGGTTTGAAGACAGCCTACTTGATCAGGATCTTCGTGGCAGGCGCCGCCGTGATCTTCGGCAGATGCAGCACCAGAACACCATCCCGATACTCGGCCTCCACCTTCTTGTCAGCCACCGGTGCCGGCAGGTAGATCGTACGGAGAAACTTCCCGATCACACGCTCCCTCACCAGATAGGCCTCACCCTCCAACGCTGGAACAACCTCTCTCTTTCCGGTGATGGTCAACACCTCACCGGTGAGGTTGATATCCAGATTCTCCTTATGGATGCCGGGGACCTCGAGACGCACGACATACTCCGCGGGGGTCTCGACAATGTCCATTACCGGAATCCACTCCGCACCGGTCGTCTCGACCGGGAACGGTGGCAGCAGCGGCTCCGTCAGGAACCGAGGGACCAGCAGCCGATCGAACATCTGCTCGAACTCCTGGCCCAGCTTCCCCGTCATGGGGGTCCGCAGTGCAACTCGCATAACACCTCCAGGTTGAGTCGCACCTACAAACTAGCAATCACCCCATGAGGAGAGGCTGAAAGGCTTGTGAAAGTTTTCTCGAGGGCCGAACGAGATGTCGGAAGCGGAGTTGCGAGGGTGGGGCTCAGGCCTGGGCCGGCCTGCTCGTGTCGGGAACGCTCGGGCAGGCGTTGTTGGATTCGGGTGCCAGGCGAGGCTCGGCGCCGAGCCAATACAAGCCGTTGGCCATGATGCAGTATCCGGTGGCGGCAAACCATACCATGGCCCCACCGACGAAACCGGTGAAGAGAAGCCACCAGTGGCTGTACACGATCGAAAGTACCGATGCGATGGAGATGTTGATTCCCACGGCCAGGTAGATCCGCCGCTCCAGGTACCAGCGGTCGGTCTGCATGAAATACAGGTTCCACGGCGTGCGTCCCCGAGCACCCAGCATCGGCGTGAAGCCGAACAGGCGGAGGATATTCCCCACGATGCAGAAGCCGGTCAGGGCCACGGTGATGGAAGAAGCGCCCGTGGCGATGATGCCGAGCGCCCAGAGTGGGTGGTACAGCGCCGCCAACGTAGTGAACAGCAAGAGGACGATGCCGGCGATCAGCCAGACCGTCCGCTCGATGTACCACCGGTGCGTAGGAACGATGTAGACGCCGGAGCGAAGAGCCATGGAACCACGATATCGCTTCCTGATTCGTCGCGCCAGATGCAGAGAGTCCCGCCAGATGCAGATAAATGAAGAAAATTTATAGAAGATAGAGCCGGAAACCGCTGGCGCGTACACCGGTGATTCGTAATTATTGACGTCCACCCTCACAGATTCATCCCCGGGCAGCTCGCCACTTGTCCGGCAACCGCATCCGGCTGTCCGAGGGCCTTGCCCAGATCGGAGGAGTCGAGATGTACGTTCCCACTCCCATCCCGTGGTCGGAGGGTGAGACCCTCGCTGAGCACCTTCAGTCACGGGGAATCTCCCGCCGTCAATTCCTCGAGTTCTGCGGCAGCCTCGCGGCGGTCCTCGGCCTGAACAGTCTGATGGCCCCGCAACTTGTGCGGGCCCTCGAGTCGGTGCGGCGACCGAGCGTCGTCTGGATCCAGCTCCAGGAATGCACCGGATGCGTCGAGAGCGTCCTGCGCACGGCTGAACCCACCATCGGGAACCTGGTGTTGGATCTGATCTCCCTGGATTACTCGCATACTCTCATGGCCGCCGCCGGCAGCGCCGCCGAGAAGGCGCTTCAGGATTCCATGAGGACCAACGCCGGCAAGTACTTGCTGGTCGTGACCGGATCGATTCCGTTGGAGGAGAACGGGATCTATACCACGATCGGCGGGCGGACGGCCAAGGAGATACTCGAAGAGGCCGCGAAAGGGGCGGCTGCCGTCATCGCCATCGGCGCTTGTGCCCACTGGGGCAGCGTTCAGGCGGCGAGGCCAAATCCTACTGGAGCCGTCGGCGTTTCGAAGGTAGTCAAGGACAAGCCGGTCGTGAACATCGCCGGCTGTCCGCCGATCGGCGATGTGGTGACGGCGACGATCATCCACTATCTCACGTTCAACCGCCTCCCCGATCTCGACGCCGAGGGACGCCCCCTCTTCGCCTATGGGGCTCGAATTCACGACCAGTGCCCCCGCCGCGCCAACTTCGATGCCGGTCAGTTCGTCGAGCAGTTCGATGACGAGGCCGCCCGGAAGGGGTGGTGCCTGTACGAGGTGGGGTGCAAGGGGCCAGCGACGTTTTCGCCCTGTCCGATCTTCCAATGGAACACTCGCACCAGCTGGCCGATCGGCGCGGGGCATCCATGCATTGGGTGCACCGAGCCCGGCTTCTGGGACACGATGTCGCCCTTTTACGACCGATTGCCCGACGTCGGAGGTTTCGGAGTCGAGAGCCGCGTCGACCTCCTGGGTGCCGCTCTGGCGATCGGCGCTGCGGCTGGCGTAGGCGCTCACGCGGTGGCGACCGGGGTGCATCAGGTGCGTCAGCGACAGAGAGACCGGGAGCTCCCAGTGGTTGCCCCCGAGAAGAAGGAGGAGCCACATGGCTAGGACGCGCGTCGTCGTCGATCCCATCACCCGGATAGAGGGACACCTCCGGATCGAGGCTCAGGCGGAAAACGGGCGGATCGCCAACGCCTGGGCGACCTCGACCCAATTTCGAGGGATCGAGATCGTCATGCAGGGTCGCGATCCACGTGATGCGTGGGCCTTCACCCAGCGAATCTGCGGGGTGTGCACCGTGGTCCACGCCGTCGCGTCGTGTCGGGCGGTGGAGGATGCGCTCGAGATCACGATCCCGCCGAACGCGAACCTGATCCGGAACCTGATCCACGGGATGCAGTTCATCCAGGATCACGTCATCCACTTCTATCACCTGCACGCCCTCGACTGGGTCGACGTCGTCAGCGCCCTCAAGGCCGACCCGGCCGCGACATCGGCACTCGCCCGGAAGGTGTCACCGTGGCCCAACAATTCGGAGACACTCTTCCGGGATGTGCAGGAGCGGCTGAAGAAGTTCGTCGGCAGCGGCCAACTCGGAATCTTCACCAACGGCTATTGGGGCCATCCCGCTTACAAGCTTCCGCCGGAGGTAAACCTCCTCGCCGTCTCGCACTACCTCGAGGCCCTGGACTGGCAGCGCGACGTTATCCGGCTCCACACCGTATTCGGGGGGAAGAATCCCCACCCCAATTTCCTCGTGGGCGGGATGGCGTGCGCGATCAATCTCGACGACACGGCGACCATCAACGCCGAGCGTCTGACCGACATCCGCGACATGATCACCCGCGCGCAGCAGTTCGTCGAGCAGGTGTACTGGCCGGACATCCTCGCCATCGCCGGCTTCTATAAGGACTGGGCGGCGATCGGTGGTGGGGTCAAGAACTATCTGGCGGTGGGGGAGTTCCCCGAGGGCGACGTCCGGGACACGGAGCGGCTGTACCTGCCTCGCGGCATCGTGCTGGACCGGGATCTGACCCGGATCTGGCCGTACGACCAAAATCAGATCAAGGAGTACATCACCAGCTCATGGTACGAGTACTCCAAGGGAGACGCGGCCGGATTGCACCCCTACGAAGGAGAGACCAAACCGAAGTACGCCGGCCCGCCGACTCCGTGGCAATATCTGCAGGACTCACCCAAGTACACCTGGATGAAGGCCCCCCGCTACGACGGGAAGGCGATGGAAGTCGGACCACTGGCCCGGGCGCTCGTCGGCTTCGCCTCGGGCCATGAGGAAATCCGGGCGATGGTGAAGGAGGTGCTGGACCGCCTCGAAGTCGGCCCGGCGGCGCTCTTCTCGACGCTGGGACGGGTGGCGGCGCGCGGAATGGAGACGGTGCTGCTCTCCCGCAAGATGAACACGTGGTACGATCGCCTGGTCGACCGGATCAAGAGCGGGGACACCCGGACCTTCGAGGGGGCGAAATGGGCCCCCGACAAGTGGCCCGCGAAGGCACAGGGATACGGCTTCCTCGATGCCCCTCGAGGAGCCTTGGGCCATTGGGTGCAGATCGAGAACGGCAAGATCTCACGGTACCAGTGCGTGGTGCCGAGCACATGGAACTGCTCCCCGCGCGACGCGCAGGGGCAGATGGGGCCGTACGAGGCGGCGCTGATCGACAATCACCCACTCCTCAAGCCCGACCAGCCCCTGGAGATCCTGCGGACGATTCACTCGTTCGATCCCTGCATGGCCTGCGGGGTCCACGTGCTGGACGCGACCGGCAACCTAATAACCAAGGTCACAGTCCAATGACCGCCGGCGCCGGCTCGCCAATGCCTCAGCCTCGGCACTTGAAGGGAATCTCCCTGGCGCACAAGGTGCCCCCGCCCACTGGAGACTATCACTGGGTGTATCTGTGGGAATGGCCGATTCGGGCCATGCACTGGTTGGCTGCCCTGTCGATTCTGATCCTGGCCGGCACCGGGCTCTACATCGGCAGGCCATACTTCGTGACCAGTGGCGACACCAGCGCGCACTTCCTGATGGGGTGGGTCCGATTCGCGCACTTCGCCGCCGCCGCCGTCCTCGTGGCTACGGCCATCGTCCGATTCTACTGGCTCTTTGCGGGGAACAAATATGAACGGTGGCTCGCCCTGTTCCCGGTCCGACCTCGAGATTGGGTGAACCTGTTCAAGCAGGTGAAGTACTATCTCATGATCCAGGTCGAGAAGGCGCCACACTACCTGGGGCACAATCCGCTGCAGCAGCTGAGCTACACCGCTGTCTACGGACTGGCGCTCCTCCAGGTGATCACCGGATTCGCGCTCTATGGGCAGTCCAATCCGGGGGGCTTGTTCTTCACGGTGTTCGGGTGGATCGGGCCGCTACTCGGCGGGATGCCGGTCGTGCGCTTCGTGCACCACGTGGCAAGCTGGGGCTTCCTCATCTTCATACCCATCCACGTCTACCTCGCCACCCGCGCCGACCTGCTCGAGCGGGGTGGCGCGATCTCCTCCATCATCAGCGGAGGCCGGTTCGTGCCGTCGAAGCAACACTTCATCGATGAGTGAGGCCGACGGCGAGGCCTTGGTGATCGGCCTTGGGAATCCGCTCATGGCCGACGACGGTCTCGGCTTGGTGGCTCTCGATCGGCTGCGCCGGGAGCGGCGCCTGCCCGACGCGGTTCGCCTGGTGGATGGTGGAACCTGGGGAATGAACCTGCTCCCCCTCGTCGAAGGCGCCGAGCGCGTCCTGTTTCTCGACGCCATCGACGCGGGGCGCCCGGCCGGATCGCTCATTGAGCTGGAGCGGGAGGAATTACCCAGGTTCTTCGCACAAAAACTTTCGCCGCACCAGATCGATCTTCGAGAGATCCTTGCGGTAGCCGAATTTCGGGGGACGCTGCCGCCCCACCTGGTGGCGATCGGGCTTCAGCCTCGTCGTCTGGAGATGTATTGCGGGCTGAGCCCTGAGCTCGAATGTCGGCTCGATGATCTACTCACCGCCGTCACAGATCGGCTGGCACGCTGGGGGGTCCTCACCACGCCGCCGGCGTCGGCGGCGGCCAATGCATGAGCTAATCCCGCGAATTTGGCCGGCGAGAGTTTCGGGTCAACCAGATGAGCCGGGTGTGCTCCTCTCGCTCTCGCTCTTCGAGGGCACGACCGATCGCGTCCAGCCGAGCTTCCAGCGCTGGTGTCACTCGCTGTTCGAGCGTATTCACCTGTCGGGTTGTTTGCGCTAACGCTGCCCCCAGTCGCCGCAGGACCAGTTCGCGAGGCGCTGCGTCCAGCAGCAGATCAGCCAGGACCTCGAACTCGTCGGCGGCGAGAGCCGCGTTTGTCGCGGTGCCGGGAAAGGTCCCCCGAGCGGCGAGGGTGCGCCGCACGGGGTCTCGCCTGACGAGCTCGTGCACCGTGACTCCCCAGACCCGAGCCGCCTGAATCTCCAGAGAAAGCTCGCGCTGCGGCCAGGCCATCGCGCGCAGGCCACCTCGGTCGTGCGCTGCCAACGCGCGCAGCAGCACACGGCAGGCTGCATCGGTCTGCTCCGCGATCCGGGTTCGCGCTGCCGAGACGGGACGGGCGAGCCGCAACAACTCGGTGACCAGCGCCTCGCGTTTCCGCCGGAGGAGTTGTGCGCCCTTGGCAAATCGTGCTGCCCGTCGGTGTCCGAGTACCAGTGCCGAGCGGGTAGGGGGGAGTCTGCCCAACTCGCTCACGTGGACATCGCGGCCTGTGCCCGCTCCGCCCAGGTCGAATCGCGAATGCGCACCAGATCCTCGCGGGGGAGGCTCTCGAGGAGGCGCCATCCAGCCGCAATGGTCTCTCCGATTCCACGACGCTTCTGACCTTGGCCCACGAACTCCTGCTCGAACCGCTCTGCAAAGGCAAGCGCACGCTGATCGGCGCCGGCGAGACCGCCTTCACCCACAATGGCCGCAAGCAAGCGCGCCTCCCGACCCCGCGCATATGACGCGTACATCTGATCGGCCCACTCCCGGTGCTCGACCACGGTGTGGCCTCGTCCGATGCCGGCGCTCATCAGGCGCGACAGGGATGGCAGGACGTCGACCGGTGGGAAGATCCCCCGGCGGTGCAGGTCGCGGCTGAGGACGACCTGACCTTCGGTGATGTAGCCGGTGAGGTCGGGGATGGGATGGGTGATGTCGTCATCCGGCATCGTGAGCACGGGAATCTGTGTCACCGATCCCGGTTTGCCCTCGAGCACCCCCGCGCGCTCGAAGAGGCTGGCCAGGTCACTGTACATGTAACCGGGAAAGCCTCGACGGCCAGGAATCTCTTCCCGCGCGGCCGCGATTGCCCGGAGGGCCTCGCAGTAATGGGTGATGTCCGCCATGACCACCAGTACGTGCATGCCGGCGTGGAACGCCAGGAACTCGGCTTCCGCCAATGCCAGGCGCGGCGCCAGCAAGCGCTCGACGGTGGGATCGCTGGCCTGGTTGATGTAGAGCACGCTGCGCTCGAGGGCCCCTGCCTGCTCGAACCGGTCGAGGAAGCCTCGAGTTTCGCGAGCGGTAATGCCGATGCCAACGAAGACGACCGCGAACGGCTCGCCATGGGGAGCGCGTGCCCATTCCACGATTCGTGCGGCGAGATCGAGGGCTGGGAGGCCGGGGCCTGCGAAGACCGGCAGCTTTTGACCCCGCACCAAGGTGTTCAACCCGTCGATCGCCGAGATACCGGTTTCGATGAACTCGGCCGGGGGCACCCGTCTCACGGGATTCATCGGTGCGCCCCAGATGGGCTCCTGCGCTTCCCCTACCGGAGTCGGGCAATCCGTCGAGAGGTGCGCCTGCCCCACTCAACGCTCGACCGAGGAGCTCGCGGCCGACCGTCACGCTCGCGACTTCCCCCGACAGTGTCACCTCCGCCATGCCGGGCGCGAGCCCCAGCGTCTCGTCCAGCACCTGCACGACCGTAGTCGTCTCGCCAGCCTCGATCACCTGTCCCCGTCGCGAGGGCTGACCCGGGCTCTCGATCGCCACCCATTCGCCCGCGATCGCTCCGGCGGTGCGCTCGAGAAAGAGCAGTGGGCCGGCGAGTCCCGCAGCGCCGCGGTACCGGCGTGCCATGGGCATCATGATTTGGCTCCGGATTGACTCAGGGCGCTGATCGCCGACTGCATGTCGGCGACGCGAGCCTCCAGCTCTCCTTCGGAAGCAGTGCGAATCGCACCGAGAGCGCGCCGGGCCGGAGCCAGTGCGAGGTGGTCGAAGGGCACACCCGACTCGAGTGCCGCTTTGGCTGCCTGATAGAGGTCTCGGGCGAGCGTGGCCAGTCGCCAGGTCTTGATTACAGAAGAGCGAGCGTCGTTCGGATCGTACGCGCTCTGAGCCAACACGGCATCGCGGATCACCCGTGCCATGTCCAGCACGAGGCGATCGGCATCCTGCAGCGTGTCCGGGCCGACGAGCATGGCGATCTCCTGGAGTTCCCGCCCACGCTGCAGCAGGTCCATGGTCTCTCGACGTAGCTCTCCCCACCCGGCGCCTCCGGCACTCTCGAACCAGGGCGTGACTGCCTCGGCGTAGAGACTGTAGCTCGCCTCCCAGTCGACCGCCGGGAACTGACGTTCGTGCGCGAGGGCAGCATCGAGCGCCCAGAGTGAGCCCGTTACTCTAAGCGAGGCCTGGGTCACGGGCTCGGAGAGATCCCCGCCGGGAGGCGAGATGGCGCTGATGAGCGTGAGCGCGCCCTGTCGCTCCGGACTGCCGAGTGTGATGACGCGTCCCGCTCGCTCGTAGAACCGTCCGACCCGATCGGCGAGGTAGGTTGGGTACCCCTCCTCCCCAGGCATCTCCTGCAGGCGAGCGCCGATCTCGCGAAGCGCCTCGGCCCATCGGGAGAGGCTGTCGACCATGACCGCGACGCGGTAGCCCATGTCCCGGTAGTACTCGGCGATGGTGACGCCGAGGTAGACAGAGGCCTCCCTGGCTGCGACCGGCATGTTGGAGGTGTTGACCACCATGACCGTTCGGTCCATGATCGACCGACCGGTGCGTGGATCCTCCAACCGGGGGAACTCGGCAAGGACCTCGGCCATCTCGTTTCCTCGCTCACCGCAGCCGACGTAGACGACCACGTCCGCCTCACCGTACTTGGCGAGCGATTGCTCGATCACCGTCTTGCCGGTTCCAAATCCGCCCGGAACCGCCACCGTGCCGCCTTCCGCGACAGGAAACAGGAAGTCGAAGATCCGCTGCCCGGTCACGAAGGGGCGGTCGTCAGGAAGACGTCGCCGGAAGAGCCGGGGCGTGCGCACCGGCCATCGATGCGCCATCAGCATGGGAGAGCCATCGGCCAGGCGGCCGAAGGGCTGTGTCACGGTGAACGGCCCATCATGGATCTCTTCGATTGTGCCTGCCTGACCCGGCGGAACCAGCACTCGATGCTCGAACCCTGGTCGTTCTTCTACGATTCCGAGGATGTCACCCTCACCCACCCGGTCACCACGCCGCACGACGGGACGAAAGGTCCAGGCGCGCTCAGTCTCCAGGGTGACCGCCTCGGCGCCAGGACGTATTTGATCCCCCGTGACGGTAGCCAGGCGGTGCAGACTCCGGCCCAGCCCGTCCAGCACCGAGCCGAGTAGACCCGGTCCGAGGTGTGCCGTCAGTGACTCGCCCGAAAGCTGCAGCGGTTCTCCGACCGCCAATCCGGTGGTGTCTTCGTAGACCTGCACCGTGGCACGATCTCCCTGGATTCTGATCACCTCTCCCAGCAGACGGCGCTCGCCTACGCGTGCGAGCTCATACACTGCCGCCATCGGAAGCGGAGCTGCCTCGACCAGGTTCCCGGTGACGCGACGGATGCGCGCCTCACTCGTCATGTGAGCCTCACCCGATATCCGATGGCCTGACGCAGCAACTCGAGCACATAGGCATCGGGATCCCGCCGGTCGCCCCAGCTCGGGCCGGGAAACGGCACGATCATGGGGAGCGGACGACGATCGAGCGCACGACGCAGCTCCTCTGGAAGCTGTCGATGGAGACGTTCGTCGATCAGCAAGACCCCGAGGTCTTGCTGGGAAAGCAGAGCGCCCAGGCTCTCCGTGACCTGCTCCGCCGAGCTCGCCTCATGAACGCGAAGGCCGGCGAGTTCGAACCCGGAGGACAGGTCAGGTTGACACACCACTCTGGTGATGTGACTCATGCCGGCGGAGCCGCTTCGATCGCTAGAGCAGACGCAGGAATTCCGAGTGTCACTCCCCACACGAGTCGACTCAACATCCTGGCCTCGGAGCGAAGGGCCAGCGCGAAGGCGAGAAGCGGTACTGGACTCAAGGGATCGAGACGGGCGAGTGCGCGGTACTCGGTGAGCCGAGCGGCCAAGATGACGTCGTCGAGCTCTGCAAGCCGTAGCGATCCGCGGGCCAGCGCTCGTCCCACGGGTCGGGAACCGAACGCCCGCGCCAGCCGTCCGCACGCTTCCGGGCGGTCGGGCGCGGCCGCCGCGTGGTCGAAGATGGCGCGGGTGATCCGATCTCCACCCGGGATGAAGCAGTCCGAGGGAGCGACGTCGCCGCCGTCGCCGGCCAGCAGCAGGGCGGTCCACACGTTCTCCAGGTCCACGGTCTCCCGCACGTAGGCCAACAGCGAGTGTTCCGCGCGGGCAGCCTCGAGTGCACGCTGCGCGAACAGCCGACCGAGGCGCACTTCGACTCGGAGGAGATCAGGATGTTCCGGCGATTCGACTCTTTGAAGGACTGCGGCATACGGGTTTCCCCATGCTGCCAGGAGTGCGTGCATTGCCGGGAGGCTGGTCTGTCGGGCAAGCTCCTCCAGCGCTCGGAGCGGCAGGGAGGTCGTGGGCAGTGTGCCGGCAAGCCGAGCGTCGGGTGCGCTGCCGGCGGCGGCTCCGCGGATAAGGATTCGAAGGCTCCGATAGTCCTCGGCCTCGAAGATGACGGTGAGCGCGGCTGCTCGGTCTCCACACCATCGTGCGAGAAGGCGCAATCTGGACGCTGCGAGTCGGCGGATCGCGCGCTCGATGGCGGGGGCGGTGAGTGGACCGGGAACCAGAATCAGTCGGCATCCGACGTGTTCCAGCCGGCGGAGCAAGTCAGGCAGGTCGGCGGCCGCAGCGAGCTCGGGCACCCGCTCGGGCCGCACGAGGTGGGTCTCGAGCCCCCGGACCCGCGCGTTTGCCGCGTCCCATTGCGCCGTCACGCGGGGTTCTCCACCCGGCGCAGCAACTCGATCGCCAACCTGGGTCGGAGCGCGGCCAGCCGCCGTTCTGGCGTGTAGTCAATCAGCACCGATTCGTCGGCTGCGCGGGCCCTGAAACCAAGACGCAACGCGGGGTCGGGTCGCACCGTGACGCGATCACGGTTCGCCAGGAACGTCCGCAGTTCCTCCGCGACCGATGGCGCACACTCGATGACGGCGGGGACATCGGCGAGATATATCAGGGCCTGTTGCACGTCCGCACCGAGCCCGTCTCCTGATGCCGTTGCCTCGGTGGTCAGGATCTCTTCGGCGCGAGCGAAGATCCGCTCGAGAAGCTGCTCACGCGACGCGAGCACTCGGCGGCGTTCGGTACGCCGCACCTCCGCGATGATGCGTTCGGCAGCGGCGCGCAAGGCGATCGCGTGCTCATCGAGTCCCATGGTCATGCGCTGGGCACGATGCTCCGCCCCCTCGGTCTCGATCCGAGTCGCCTCGGCGCGCGCGACTTCGAGTTCGTGGGTCGCGGCCTCTGCCGCCTGCCGCTCGAGGGCGAGCAGTAGCGCTTCGAGAGCCATCGCGCCTCAGGAGCCGCCGCGCAGGACGATCAGCACGGCAACCACGAATCCGAGGATCGCCATGGTCTCCGGGATCGCGATCATGATGATCGCCGTAGTGCTCAGCTCCGGCTTTTCGGCAAGACTTGCCGCCGCTGCCGCGCCAATGCGCGACTGGGCCCATCCAGTGGCCAGGGCAGGGAGACCCACCGCCAGCGCCGCGCTCAAGGTCATCAGGCCGATCTCCATGCTGCTCTCCTCGCTCAGGATGTGGGTTTGGGTGGCGGACTCCAGCGAGACAGGGGACGGTATTCCATCCCCCCAGGACTGTAGAACTTCCCAAAGAACTCGACATAATGCAGGCGCAGCGCGTGAATGGTGGGGCTGAAGAGGCCGAGCGCAAAGTTCACTAGATGGAACAGCAGGGCAAACACCACTCCGATCACGGCGCTTCCCAGTGCTCCCGCCAGCCGATTCGCCACCACGGCAAGCATTACCGATGCGACTCCCAGCGCCATGATGCGGGCATAGGAGAGGATGTTCCCGATCGCGGCGAACAGCTCGATGGGCGCCACGATTCCTTCGGCCAGGATCAAGATCGGAAACGCGACCAACAGGGCGATCACGCTCGGGGTAAAGAGCGCCTTCGGCAAGACCTCGATGGACGCCAGGAGGGCTGCGATGACCAGCCCGATCATCAGCGCGGTCAGTCCGCGTCCCAACGCAGCGCGGGGGTGGTTCCCACGCAGCGCGTTCGCCACGCCGAGCCCGAGACCGAGCAGCACGTGGACCACCCCGAGCGCGATCGCGAGGCCGAGGAAGGGTATGACGGCTTCTTGACGATCGAAGAGCGGGCGCAGCCCGAACCACCGCCCGCCCAGGTCTCCGAAGAGCTCGCCGTACACCGCCCCAAAGAGGATCGTGAACGCGGCACAGGGGCCGGCTATCTCGGCGACCGATCGAAGGACGCTGCCGGGCCGAGAGCGCGCGTGGAGGGCCAGCGCGAGGCCTGCGAGAGCCACTCCGTAGCCTAAATCTCCCAGCATCAAGCCGAAGAACATCGGGAAGAAGACCCCAACGAAGGGTGTTGGGTCCAGACTTCCGTAGTGAGGGAGCGGGAGCTGTCGAACGATGAGCTCGAATGGACGGAACAGCCGGGGATTGGAGAGGATCACCGGTGCATCCTCGCCTCTCCACTCTTCGCGTCCGATCTCTTCCACCACCACGGTGTCGCCCACCCTGGTGGTGAGCGCGTCCGTCATCCCGTGCACTCGATTCCCCGGTATCCAGCCTTCCAGGACGAAGGCGCGCCTGCTGGTGGCGGACAAGGGCAATGCCTCGAGGCGCACGGAAAGGTCGTGCATTCCCGCGCGCGCGAGCGCGAGCTCGCGTCCCTCGGTGCGGACCAGTCGCTCTCGCTCTTGCTGGATCTGCGCCTGCTCTTTCGGGATGGCATTCAAGCGTGCCACCATGCCCTTGACCGCTTCGCCCAACGGTTGGCCTCGGTATGGTCCCGGCAATGGAACCTCCTGGACGCGGCCCGCCGCGAGCAGATGTTCAGTCCGCTCCGCCGCGGCAGCGGGCACCAGCAGGAGGACGGCCATCTCGCCGCCAGGGAGGCGTTGCTCGTGCATCTCGAACTCATCGCCGAGGAAGCTGGCAAGCTCCTGTCTCAGGAGGCGGGCGCCCGCCTCCTGGCCTGCCCGGAGCACGAGGTGGTAGACCCGCCCGTGCTGGTGGGCGCCCTGCGCGGGGAGTAGCGACTCCAATGCCGCGAACAACTGCCGGTACTTCAGAAGGAGCGCGCGCTCCTCTTCGAGTGCAGCGCGCTGTCCGACGAGACGATCCGTCACCCGGCGGACTCGCCCTACCCGCCGGGCCCAGCGCGCGAGGTCTGAGCGACTCGGTTCCTCTGCGTTCGCGGGGGGCACAGCCGGAAGCGGAAGCGCCGTACCGATCGCGTCCAGATCCGCGAGTGTGCGAAACAGGTTGCGGCGGAGACGTTGCTGCGCCGGTGTGAGCTCTATCGAGAGCAGAGGGGGGGTCGGCCTCGGTGGGGAAATGTGAAGCATGCCGATGTCCTGGAGAACGCGAAGGACGTCGGCCAGCCGGTCACGAGGACCGAGAATCCGGACCTTCAACATCTTGACGATCATCTAGCTCATCATCCGCGCCGCTGGGGTCGCAACTCGCTCACTACCCACCGGGCCAGAGCATCGATCTGCTCGTCGGTGCGCGTCTCGTACTGGGCGCTGAGGCGATCCGCCTCTTCTCGAATGCGGGACAATTCATTGTCGCGCTCTCCGACCAGCCGGTCCGCGAGTTCGCGGCGCGCCGTCTCGAAATCGGCGGCCCAGTCCTGCTCGGCCCGGGCAGTCCGATCGCGCGCCTGCGCGATCAGGGCGGCGGCTTCGGAGCGCGATGCCTGAAGGAGCTCATCCAGTCTGGCCTCGAGCTCGATGAGGCGCTCGAGATCCTTGACCGGTGGGTGATTCTCGGGAAGCTGTCGCGGTTCGCGCACGTGAACCTCGTGTCTCGCTGCAGCCTCTGAGACATCTAAGGTCGCGGGCTGAGCCCGGATACAGGGGTTATGAAGGGTCGTTCAAGCAGTCAATCTACTCTGCAGGGGCATTCGGAAGCTCTCCCGCCCTGGTCGCGATGAACCGGATCGGCTGCTGGGCGCGCTGGCGAACGAGCGTGGAACCTAGGCGTGCTGGACGAAAGATCGCCGCCGCCACCGATTCGCGGGCCGGCTCCACGAATCCGTCGTGGGTGCTTTCGACCACCTTGATCGAGGTCGAGTCCACCCGCCCCGTGATGTTCACGATGAACTGGAGCAGAACACGGCCAGACACGCCTGCATCGCGGAGTGCTGGCGGGTACCGGGGGATGGGTTGCGACAGCAGGACCGCGGGCTCGAAGCGGGCATCGTCTGTCGTGGCCAGGTATACGAGGTCCGCCGTGGGCTCCTCGGCGTCCGCCCTGCCGGTTCCACCCACGACGCCCAGGCCCCTTCCCCCCTCGATCCCGCGCCCGGTGTAGTCGCGGGGGTCGAGCGGCTTGGCGCCCATGTCGACGGCCGGGATGGTAGTCGGAATATCCGTGGGGGCCAGGATCGTCTGGAACCCCTTCGGCGGCGGATCGGTCGCGATGATGAGAGTCGCGTTGCCGGTCCCGTTCCCTCGAAGCCCACGCGGTCCGGGCATGGTGGCCGGTCTGACTGCCGGAGGCGACAGCCGCCGGAGGAACACGAGCGTTGTGTCGGCTATAGGAACCGGACGAGCACTCGGAGATGGCGCGGTGGCCGCAGCTGCAAGCGTCAGGATCAGTGCGTGGACGAGAATCGACCCTATTCCCCCCAGCGGCCGGACTTGGGAACGCGGGCGCGAACCGACCAGGACGTCGAGCATGGGCACCTCGAGGTGGCGTCGAAAGCGTACTTGCCCTGTCCGAAATACTACGACGCACCGAATGAGGTCCCGATGAGTTGCGCATGAAGCGATGTTCAGCGAGGAATTGTGCCAACCTGGAGCAGAGCTGCGGACGGTTACATCACCTGGCCTGCCGGCTCCCGGCCCCCCGACCGCGCGAGATACCGCGTGAGGGGGTCCCTCCACCACCACGGCGTGAGACAAACCAGGAGGGTGAGGTTGAGGGCGATGTGCTGAAAGAAGTCATGCCCAGCGGCGAAGTAGAGCCCGGTGTGGAAGAAGATGGCGCTCAGAAAGAAGAGCGAAGCCCACCGCGGGAGGAACAGGGAGACAAAGAAGAAGAGCTCGAAGCAAACCGTGAAGATGGAAAGCACGACCGCGAGATTGTGCTGTTGCGCCAGCCAGATGCCGAACGGAAAGCCCCGCCGCATGGCGTCGCCGAAGGTGTACCACTGGAGCGTGTAGCCATTCATCCACGTCAGACCTCGGCCTGCGATGAGCTTGCTTGCCCCGGTGGAGAAATAGGTCAAGGACAGGAGGACGTGCGCGAACTTGAGCGGCCACATCGCGCTGTCCACGGTGTCCGGCGGAGGTGACGCTCCCGCGCCGCGCTCTCGACGCCGACGGAGCATCGCGTCGACCGACAGCCTCGCGTTCGACGGCGAGAAGGCCAGGCACATGATGAAGATGGTCCAGATCGCCTCGGTATGGTGCCGGTCGCCATACGAGTACTCGTGGGCGACGAAGATGCCATTGAGCAGGGCGAACACGAATATCGACGGCTGGGTAAAGAGGCCGATCAGGGCGAGAATACCGACCGCCACCAACACCCAGTAGAGGATCGTGAAATTGGCATGCGTGAAGTAATCGTCGCGCGGGAAGACCGCCGCGATGGCGCTGATGATCACCTGCGGATCGATGAAATCCGGATTCTTGTCGATCAGATCGAAGTGCTTGTCGAGGTCCGGGAGGAAGAAGAGCAACTGCATCCCGACGACCATGATCCGGGCCATGCTGAGGTACAGCGGCGACTCCTGGGGGAACCAGTAGGCGTCCCAGCGATCGATCCATCGCTTCACGGAGCTACCTCATCTCGAGTTCTAGGACCCAACCCGGTAGGCAATGGGAGGGGGCTGGGACTTGACGATCCCGGAATCGGTCGCGATGTAGGTCTCGGTCTCGAGGCGAATCTCGACGATCGAATCCCGTCGCTCCCGGTTCAGCAGACCAGCGAGCTGACGCGCGGCGGAGGAATCCCCCTGCATCATGGGCTTGATGTACAAGCGGTCCATCACGAACGAGCTCACCCCGACGGTATCGTCATCCACGTCGATTCGGCCTCCCGAGCGCGTGACACCGACGAGCTGGCGAATGTCGGCGCGGACCGGACCCGCCGCAACCGCATCCTTGTACATGGCCCAATCGAGGAAGGGCCAGACGCGCTTTCTCCAGCTCCGGCTGAGAACCGGAACGGCGTGGAGCACGATGATCAGGAGGATGGCGATCGAAACCAGGACTTTGTACCGACGCATGCTGGTAGCCACCCCGGCAAGGGCTGGTGGGTGCTATCGGACTGAGCTGGGAATGCGATGCTGCGCGACGGGAATACTCGCCGGTCCGCGCGCCTTGCGCAATCGGGAGCGGGGAAGCCAGACCGGCTCGCCGTCCAACGCCTGCGGAGTCTCGACGTCCAACCAGTCGAGCATCGCCGGGAAGAGATCCACCGTTCTGAGCGCGACGCCCGGCAACACCTCGCTCGCCCAGATCGGTGTCTGCATGTGGGCCCGGATCAGGCTGCCGTGTCCCGCCTTATGCTCCGGGATCTCGAATCGCTCTCTGAAGTCGTATCCCTCACGAGCGACGACCACGAGGTCACCGGTTCTCGAGGCTCGGAACTGATCCATGAGATGGAACACCGCGTCGGGAAATTGCGCGTCCCACGTCGCCTCGAGCCACGCGCGCATCGTCGCCGTCCGAGCGCCGCCGACGCCGAGCGGGTCGCCGTCGATGGGTTGATAGGTGACTCCGGCCGACGATTGGGAGAGGCGCGCGCTCCCGTGCGGGCTTCCGACCCAGATACCGCCATCCGCGCTCTCCGCCGCGACTAACGCGACCGACGGCTCCCGCAACAGCTGTGCGATCACATCCGTGTCCGAGGCGAACGTTTCCGGTCGCCGGAGCCGTTCCACCGGCCACCGACGCTCCCGGGGCTCGTTCGGCCTCGCGTAGACCATCGCCGAGCCATTTCCGGCGACCATCACGGCCGCGCGCGGATTGCGCTCCCAGATGACCGGGTGCGACAGCGTGGAGATTCCGCGGGCACGGAACCAGTTCGCGAGATCGAGATGCGATCGCACAACGGTCGCGCCGTGATCGCTCACCACGAGTATGAGGGTGGATTCGAGCTCGCCTCGCCGGGCGAGCCGCTCGCGCACCGCTCCGACCGTCGCATCCACCTTTCTGAGCGCGCTCCGCACCGGCTCTGCGTCCGGCGTGGTCTGGTGGGTGTAGCCGTCCACCGCAGGAAACTGCGCGAAGACGAATCGCCAGCCCCGGTCCACCGCGCGCAGCAGATGTCGCGACACGGCGTCGTCGGAGGGCTGATGCCAGAGGGCGAAATGCGCGACCGAACCCCAGAGCTGGCGCTCCAGGCGCGACGGGTCGCGCGCCGGCGACAGCCCTCGAGCAATCGGCGTGAAGATACCGACGCTTTCGGGGACCAGCTCGAAGATGGTGGGGACATCCGGCGCGATATCGCCGTCGAGCCGGGCCGCCTGGTAGCCGCAATAGCTTCGTATCGCCTCACGGTCCCGCCACCAGCGACCCTGGTACGTGCGCCGATCCAGCCAGCGGATCGAGGGAATGTTGCAGCGACCAGGCGTGCAGCCGGTGAGAAAGGGCAGGTAGGCGACGCTTGTCGTGGACGGAAAGACCGTGATCGCCCGGCCCCGCCCCCCGCGCTCGAGCATGGCGGACAGATGGGGGAGTTCGCCCGCGGCGAGCATGGCCTCGCCCAGGTCGGGCCGAAGTCCATCGACGAGAAGAAGGAGGCAGCGGTTCCGGGTCAATGACATTCGCCCAAAGCTAACCGCCCCCTCGCCCGCTCGTCACGTTGACGACACCGTGGCGCTCTATATTCAAGGCTCATCTCAAGACGCGGGGTCAGTAGTGTCGGCTACCGTACTGCTCGTTGACGACGAGGCGGAGCTCCGGCAGGTCATGGCACGGGCCCTGGAGGAAGAAGGGTTCCGGGTGCTGCAGGCCGAAAACGGATTGGAAGCCTGGCGGATCTTCGAGGAGCTCGGCACCGCCATCCGCCTCGTGATCACGGACATCGTGATGCCCGGCCTCGGGGGGCGCGAGCTCGCCGAGCGAATCGGTGGAACGCCCGAGCCCCCGCCGGTGCTCTTCATTACGGGATACGGCCGCGATGGGCTGTGGCTCCCCGGACCCGTCATGCCCAAGCCCTTTCAGCTCGATGCGCTCAACGCGGAGGTCAGGAGAATCCTCGCGACTTGACGCCACCAGCCACACGCAGCACGGCCCACCATCAGACCTCGCTCGCTGAAATCGCCGGGTTGTTTCTCAAGCTCGGGACCGTCGCATTCGGAGGTCCCGCCGCCCACATCGCCATGATGGAAGACGAGGTCGTCCGCCGCCGCGGCTGGCTCAGCCGCGAGGCCTACCTCGACTATCTCGGCGCGACCAATCTCATTCCGGGCCCCAACTCGACCGAGCTGGCGATTCACATCGGGCGCTCTCAGGCGGGATGGCAGGGGCTCCTGGTCGCCGGCACGTGCTTCATTCTCCCCTCGGCGCTGCTGACGACGGCGTTCGGTTGGGCGTACGTTCGCTACGGGTCACTGCCCGCGGCCGCGGGGGTGCTCTATGGTGTGAAGCCGGTGGTGATCGCGGTGGTTCTGCAGGCGCTGTGGAGGCTCGGCCGCTCCGCGCTCAAATCGCAGGCCCTCGTGCTGCTCGGCGCCGCCGCGGTCGTGGCGGCGGGGCTCGGCGTGCACGAGCTGGTCGTTCTCGCCGGCGCGGGCGTGACGATGGCCGCATTTCGTGGCGTCAGTGCGAGTCGCTCAGCCGGATCTCACGAGCGAGCCCCAGTCGTCCTGTTCCTCACCGCGGCCGCCGGAGGAAGCGTCACGCCGTTCGGCCTCTGGCCCCTGTTCGCCGTGTTCGCCAAAATCGGGTCGGTGCTCTTCGGGAGCGGTTACGTCCTCCTCGCATTCCTGCGCGCGGATCTTGTCGAACGACTCGGCTGGCTCACCGAGCGACAACTGCTCGACGCGGTCGCCGTGGGACAGGTGACGCCCGGGCCGGTCTTCACTACCGCGACATTTATCGGTTACATCCTCGGTGGGGCGAGGGGCGCCGTCGTGGGGACTCTCGGGATTTTTCTCCCGGCATTCATCTTCGTCGCCCTGAGCGGTCTCGTGCTGCCGGTGCTCCGGCGCTCGCCGACGACGGGTGCCGTGCTCGACGGCGTCAACGTGGCGTCGCTCGCACTCATGACGGTCGTGAGCTGGCAGCTCACACGGTCGGCGCTGGTCGATCCGATCGCCCTGGGTCTTGCCGCCGTGAGCGCCGTTCTCTTGTTCCGATTCCGGGTGAACTCCGCGTGGCTGGTTGTCGCGGGAGCGATCATCGGCGTGCTCGTTCGGAGGTAGCGTGCCAATCCTTCTCGTGATTCTACTCGTCTGGGCCATGCCGCTGACGCTGGCGGGTCAGTCCACGGCTGCCATCGTGGGCGCCACGCTGATCGACGGGACCGGCGCAGCTCCAGTGCCCGACGCGGTCGTTGTGACTCGTCGAGACAGCATCGTCTGCGCCGGCCCTCGTCGTCGCTGCACCATTCCCTCGGGGGCTCGACGGATCGATGGGCACGGGGCCTGGGTCATTCCCGGACTGATCGATGCACACGTGCATTTCAGCCAGACCGGTTGGTTCGATGGCCGTCCCGATGCGGCCGATGTGCGCGACCGCTTTCCGTATGCCGACGTCGAGGCCGATCTCGAGGCCCATCCCGACCGCTACTTCCGCAGCTATCTCTGCAGCGGGGTCACGTCAGTGTTCGATGTCGGTGGCTATCCCTGGACCTGGGAGCTTCGCGACCGATTCGCCAACAATCCGAAGGCGCCGCGCATCGCGGCGGCCGGTCCGCTCCTCTCGACGATCGACTTCTGGCTCAATCTCCCCGGCCAGCAGCAGTTCATCTACATGGCGAATGATTCTGTCGTTCGTGAGGCAGTCCGGTCTCACGCGGCCTTCCGCTCCGATGCGGTGAAGCTCTGGTACATCATGCCACCGGAGCCACCCGACACCGCGCGGATCCAGGGGCTGGTGCGCGTCATCGGTGAAGAGTCACACCGCCAGCATCTGCCTTTCATCGTCCACGCGACGGGCCTGTGGGAAGCCAAGGATGCGATCCGGGCCGGTGCCGACGTGCTGGTGCACAGCGTATTCGACAAACCGGTGGACGACGAGTTCCTTGAGCTGGCTCGGTCACATCATATCGTCTACATCCCGACGCTCACGGTGGGCGAGGGGTACCTCGAAGCGGGGAAGGGAACCGTTGACGGTCATCTCTATCCGCTCGCGTGTGCAGATTCGATCTCTCGCGCGCTCGTCGCGTCGGGACCGCCCAAGCTGCAGCATGGGAAGGCGTGGTGGACCGACACGGCCGCGATCAATGCGACGGCGCGCGAGCTGGCGACGGGCGAAGCCAACGCCAGGCGAGTGCAGGACGCGGGCGTCACGCTCGCCGTCGGCACCGATGCAGGGAACCCTGGAACGCTGCATGGTCCGTCGATCTATCGGGAGCTGCAGCTCACGGCCGAGGCCGGTTTGAGTCCGATGGAGGTTCTGGTGGCCGCAACGTGGAATGGAGCCAAGGCGATGGGGCGCGAGCGCCAGGTGGGGACCCTCGAGGCCGGCAAGCTTGCGGATCTCGTCGCGCTCGATGCCGATCCGCTTGCCGATGTGCGCAACTACCAGCGGGTCCGCTGGGTCATGAAAGGGGGAGTGCTCTTCAAGCGTTAGGTCGGAGCGGAGTCCCCGTCGCGTTCGCCTGAGAGGCCCGCCGAATCTCTCTCCCCCCCGGACCACTGACGACGTTGTCAGAGAAAGACCGACACGTTCCTGAGCATCCCGCCGATGTTCGGTCTCCCCGCCGTTGCATACACTCATCTGCAGGAATTCGATAGCACTCGCTTTCTACGGATGTCTCATTCTGACGGGAGGATTCATGTTCAGGCGTGTTCTCATGGCTGCTGCCGTGGTGATGATTGCCGCGTGCTCGGGCAGCTCGACCACTGGTCCCTCGACCGGTGGTGGTGGAACTGGTGGTGGAACCGGCGGCGGTGGGACGGGTGGTCAGAACGACGGTGGTAACGGCGGTGGTACTGGCGGCGGCGCTCCCCCGCTAACGGCGGCTGTCACCGTTGGCAACATCTTCTTCAAGAGTGGGCACAACGCGTCGAGCAATCCCGCGGTCGATACGGTTGCTGCGGGCGGTACGGTCACGTGGACCTGGACCGGTACCGGCAGCGTGTCGCACAGCATCGAGTCGGAAGGCGCACAGAGCTTTACGAGTAGTGCGATTCAGCGCGGTGACGGCGCCACCTATCAGATGCAGTTCGCGACGCCGGGCACCTATCAATACGACTGCGCCGTTCACGGGGCGGCGATGTCGGGGACGATCGTCGTACGGTGAGAAGCAGACCAGTGGAAGTGACCAGAATCAAACAATCCCTGCGCGTCGGATGACGGCAGGGATTTGGTTTATTCAGTCGGGGCGCCGGGATTTGAACCCGGGACCTCCTGCTCCCGAAGCAGGCGCGCTAACCGGGCTGCGCTACGCCCCGAAACTACGGTGAAGCGAGGAGCGATGCGCCCTGAGGGACTCGAACCCCCAACCTTTTGATCCGTAGTCAAATGCTCTATCCAATTGAGCTAAGGGCGCGGCTCGATGGGCGGTACAAGACTCGAACAGCTGACCTCCACGATGTCAACGTGGCGCTCTAACCAACTGAGCTAACCGCCCGTCAAGGCGGAACGTCGGAACGGCGGTAGGGCGGAAGCGTCGGCTCCGTGCTCGGGAGGGCTCCCGGGTTCGGAGCGTCCGTTTCGCCGTTCCGCCGTTCCGTCCTTCCGCCAAGTAGCGGGGGTGGGATTTGAACCCACGACCTCCGGGTTATGAGCCCGGCGAGCTACCAGACTGCTCCACCCCGCGACGTTGTCACCTGACTGTCCGCGACCGAATCGATCCGAGCTGACCTCGAGAGCGGGAAACGGGACTCGAACCCGCGACCCCAACCTTGGCAAGGTTGTGCTCTACCAACTGAGCTATTCCCGCAAGCGGATGAGGATACTAGCGTCCGCTCAACACCCGCGCAACCATTGTTGAACCGCGAGCGCCCGCCGCCGGAACCGAGACGAATGGAGGCGAGGGGGATCGAACCCCTGACCTCGTGAATGCCATTCACGCGCTCTCCCAACTGAGCTACGCCCCCGTTAGTTTCGTGCGCCCGAGACCCGGCGCACTGGCAGCACGGAAGCATAGCGGCCGCGTCAGGGAGTGTCAAGCCAATGCGGCGCCACGAGTTCATGCGCCGATCGGTCACGCAGACGGGAATATCTTCCAGCCCATGCGCAAGAAGAAAGACGACAGCAAGGACCCCACTCCACGGCCGTCCCAGCGGCCGGCTGACACCTCACCCGTCGCCCTCTCCGCCGATCTCTCCCTGGCTGAGATCCTGGCCCAATCGCCGCCCATCAAGCCGCGCCGCTCCAAAAAGAAAGAGAGCTCCGCCAACCTCGGCGTCTACGACGCCGACAAGGACATCCTCGATCAGTACCTCCACGAAGTCAGCAAGACCGCCGCTGCTGACGGCCGCAGCAGGAGATCGCCATCGCCCGGAAGGTGCGCGCGGGTGACGACGAAGCGATGCAGGAGCTGGTGAAGCGCAATCTTCGTTTCGTCATCTCGGTCGCGAAGAAATACCAGAACCGCGGTCTCGCCGCTCACCGACCTGATCGGCGAAGGCAACGTCGGCCTGCTGACCGCGGCTCGGAAGTTCGATCCCGATCAGGGAGTGAAGTTCATCTCCTACGCCGTCTGGTGGATCCGCCAGTCGATCCTCGCGTCGCTCGCCCGCCACGGCCGCACCGTGCGAGTGCCGCTCAACCGCACCGCCGATCTCTCCCGCATCATCCGCACCGCCGAGACCCTCCGTCAGGAGCTCCGGCGGGAGCCGACGCCGGAAGAGATTGCCGACGCCACCGGTCTCTCGCTCGATGTGGTGCAGTCGCTCGCCGCGCTCAACACCAGCGGAGGTGCGGCTCGACGCACCGCTCGACCCCGACGGCGATCGCTCGCTGATCGATCGATTCATCGCGGACGAGCAAGGCGATCCCGAAGAGCGGGCGATGGAGCGCTTCCTCACCGAGGAAATCGAGTCGGCGCTCCGGACGCTCCCCCCGCGTGACGCGAAGGTCCTCCGGCTCTACTTCGGCCTGGACGGCGGCCGTGAGCACACGCTGGAAGAGATCGGCGGACATGCTCGGTGTCACCCGCGAGCGCGTGCGCCAGCTGCGTGATCGGGCGCTCAAGCGGCTCCGCGAGGGAGAAGTGGGGAGGGCGCTGGCGAGTTTTGCTGCATAGTCGGCTAATGGCTGATAGCTGATGGCTGATGGATGAAGAGGAAAGGGGCCACCAGAGTCCTCGACCATTAGCCATTAGCCACTAGCGATCAGCGACCAGCCACCAGCCACCAGCCATTAGCCATCAGCTAACAGCGCCGTTACTTTCCCACCGTGACTTCCCGCTTTTCCGTACGGGACGGTTACGTCGCGGCGATCGGACTGCGCGGCATCGAGACCGCCCGTGCCCTGGCCGATGTCGGCACCTGGGCCCCGCTCCTGGTCACCCAGATGCGGCGCCTCGGCGTAGACTCCCTCCCGATCGCCATCTTCATCGCCATCTTCACCGGCATCGTCCTCGCGCTCCTCTCCTCCTACATCTTCACCGGTGCGGTCCCGCTCTATTTCGTCGGTGCACTCGTCGGCAAGACCGTCATGATGGAGCTCGGACCGGTGCTCACCGGGATGGCCCTCGCCGGCCGGGTCGGCGCGAGCATCGCCGCCGAACTGGGCACGATGAAGGTCACCGAGCAGGTCGACGCGCTCGAGACGCTGGCGTACGATCGCAACTCCTATCTCGTGGTTCCCCGTGTGCTCGCCGCCACGCTGATGTTTCCCGTCGTCACGGCCTTCGCGATGGTGGTCGGCGTCACGTCCGGCTGGCTCACCTCCGTCAACCTTCTGGACCTTTCGACCCCGGAGTTCTTCAAGGGTCTCAAGCAGTTCTATCACTTCAAGGACATCTGGTTCGGACTGCTCAAGAGCGCTTCGCTTCGGCACCGCGGTTGCCCTGACGGGCTGTCTGCGTGGGCTCGATGCCCAGAGTGGCGCCGAGGGTGTTGGGCGATCCACGACCCGTGCGGTGGTGCTCGGCTGCGAGGCGATCCTCGTGCTCGACGCGTTCTGGGCGCTGGTGCTTCTGTGAGGACGTCTTCTCCGCACTCTCGATGATCTATCTCCAGGATCTGACGAAATCCTTCGGCCCCAACCACGTCCTCGCGGGCGTGACCCTCGAGGTGCCGAACGGCCAGAACACCGTGATCATCGGCCACTCCGGCTCCGGCAAGAGCGTCACGCTCAAGCTCGTCATCGGTCTCCTCGAGCCGGATGGGGGCACCGTCGAGGTCGATGGGGAGACGGTACAGGAGATGGATCGCGAGCAGCTTGCCGATCTACGGGGCCGAGTCGGATACGTCTTCCAGTTCGCCGCCCTCTTCGACTCCATGACCGTCGCCGAGAACATCCGGCTCGGCCTGATCAAGCGGAAGTTCCCCGAGGCGGAGATCGGCCTCCGGATCGCCGAGAGTCTCGACGTGGTCGGATTGGGCGGCTCGGAGGACCGGTACCCGGCGGAGCTCTCGGGCGGAATGCGGAAGCGCGTGGGGATCGCTCGCGCGATCGCTCTCAAGCCTCGCTACATTCTTTATGACGAGCCCACAACCGGGCTCGATCCGGTCACCTCGGCGGTCATGAATCAGCTCATGATGCGGACGCGAGATCTCGGCGTGACCGGCCTCGTGGTCACCCACGACATGCAGAGCGCCTTCACCGTCGGCGACCGAATCGCCATGCTGTACGAGGGCGTGATCCGGCAGGTAGGCACGGCGGCGGAGATTCAGGCGACCGACGATCCCGTAGTGCGCCAATTCATCGAGGGGCGCGCCGAGGAGATCGATCCCGTCCCCGGCCACGCTCCTCCGGCGGCGAGGAGGGCCCAGGCGTGAAACGCGGAAACGAGTTTGCGGTGGGCCTTGCCATCGTCGCGGCGCTCGCGATGGTGGTGGCGGGTGCCCTGTGGTTGAGCGAGACCGACGTCAACAAGAAGAAGGACACTTACACCGCACGCTTCCGCACGGTCGGTGGGCTCGGCGTGGGCGCGCCGGTGACGCTTCGCGGCGTGAAAGTGGGGCGGGTCGAGGCGATTCGCCTCGTCGAGAACGAGTGGGTGGAGACCGATTTCAGCATCGACAAGGACGTCGAGCTCCCGAGGAAGCCCGCCGTCGTGTCGGCCTCCGCCAGTCTCTTCGGTGAGTGGAGCGCGAACATCATTCCGTACGAGCCGCTCCCGACCGACCCCAATCTGCGCAACTCGCTCATCGAGTCCGATCAGGCCGGTGGAGAGGCGTGGCCCGGCGCAACCCTCCCCGACATCGGCCAGCTGACCGCGCAGGCAAGCCGCATCGCAGGCGACGTGGGAGACATCACCCAGCGAATCGGCCAGGCCTTCGACAGCACCGCGCTCAAGAATATGCAGCAGAGCGTGAAGGATCTGAGCGCGATCTCCCAACGCCTCGTCCGCTTTGCCAACGCCCAGACCGGGCGCATTGACAGCATCAGCCAGAACGTGGCGACGACCTCGAGCGCCTTCGCGGGCATGGCTCGCACGTTCGACATCGCCGCGTCGCGGCTCGATACCGCCACGGCGCAGAATCGGCTCACCGACATCCTGGAGAATTCGCGGGCCTCGAGTGCCGATCTTCGCCAGGCCGCCGCCGACCTGCGCGCCGTGATGGCGGGGGCGCGGGAGAATCAGGTCAGCCTCTTTCACGTCGTGAAGGCCGCCGATTCCCTCATGACCAAACTCCAGCAGGGGAACGGCACCCTCGGCATGCTCGCGACCGACTCGACGCTCTACAACGAGACGACGAAGACGATGCAACAATTCCGGGAGCTGCTGACCGATATCCAGGAGCACCCAAAGAAGTACCTCAAGATTTCGGTATTCTGATGGGCAAGCGACGCGCGGAGCTCGAGGTCAGCGCAGGTGGGATCGTGTTCCGCCGCCAGGAGGGTGAGCAGCCGCGGTATCTGCTCATTCGGGATTCCTATGACAACTGGGGATTTCCCAAGGGTCATCTGGAGAACGGGGAGTCACCGGCGGACGCGGCCAGGCGAGAGACGGCGGAAGAGACGGGCCTCGATCACCTGTCGCTTCAGGGCCCGATCCGGGTCATCGATTGGCACTTCCGGTTTCGCGGCCGGCACATCCACAAGTATTGCCACTTTTTCCTGTTCGAGAGTCCCGCTGGAGATGCCTCGCCGCAGTTGGCCGAGGGGATCACCGCATGTCAGTGGCGGACGCTCGATGAGGCGCTCGATGTGCTGAGCTACGACAACGCGCGGGGCGTGCTCAAGCGGGCGGGTGAGATGGTTCGCACCCTCGTGGCCGTCGGCGCCGGCCGTTCGCGTCACGCGGCGGAGCGCCCGGCGAAGGGCTGACCGTGGCCGCGATCGCCGCTGCCCTCGAGAGCCGGGGCGCGCTCCTCGCGCTTCGCCGCACCCTTCCCAAGGGTGGTCCCGGTGTCGTTACCTGTCGCAGTCCGGCGGCGCTCCGCCGGTTGCTCGAGCGCCGGCTCGTGGATGCCGTCGTGGTGACACCGAGTCCCTCGTGGCTGCGCGAGCTCGCGACACTCCAGGAACAATTGCCCGGCATCCCCCTCGTCGCCTACGGCCCCTTCAAGCCGGACGATGGAGAGATGCTGCTGGCCTGCCGGACTCACGCCGTGGCCTCGGTGGCAGTCGAAGGGGTGGACGACGCCGTGATCGGCGACATGGTCGTGAGAAGCTCGGTGACCGCGGCGCGCCGGCGCGCGCTGGCCGACGCACCGCGAGTGCTCCGCCTGACCGAGCCGCTGCAGCGGCGAGCCTGGGATCTCCTGGTCGGCGAGGTGGAGAAGCCGGTGCGCACCTCGGGACTGGCCCGGCTCCTCCAGGTGAGCCGCGAGCACCTGTCCCGACAGTTCGGCGCGGGCGGAGCCCCCAATCTCAAGCGCGTCATCGACCTCACGCGAATCGCCTGCGCCGCGCAAATGTTGCAGAATCCCGGCTACGGGATACCCACGGTCGTTCGCCTCCTCCACTTCGCCTCGTCCAGTCACTTGAGCAGTACCGCACGTCGAATCGCCAACGTTCCCACCACAGGCCTCAGCGCGCTCGGGCCTCGGGGAGTCCTTTCCGCCTTCGCCCGAGGGAACACGCGGAGCCGCGTGTAGCCAGCCGGAGTCAGCCATGCGTCAGATCCTTCTCGTGCTCGCGATCACAGGCCTTCTCACCCGGCCTGTGGTTGCCCAGGACGACTCCCACCGTCACGAGCAACCCGGTCGAACGGTGCAGCTCGGGCGAGTGACCTTCCCCGTCAGCTGCGCCACGGGAATGCAGCCGCGCTTCGAGCGCGCGGTCGCCCTGCTGCATTCCTTCTGGTACGAGGAGGCTGGTCGCGCGTTTCGGGAGATCGCCCAGAGCGACACGACCTGCGCGATGGCGCATTGGGGCGAGGCGATGAGTCTGCTGCATCCCCTCTGGACACCACCGACTGCGTCGGAGAACGAGACCGGGCTCGCGGCCGCCACCGTCGCCGTCGCCCTCAGCCGGAGCGGCTCGCGTGAGCGGGCGTACGCCGACGCCATCGCCGCGTACTACACCGACTACGCCACGGTCGATCAGAAGGCTCGCTTGTTGAGGTACGAGCGGGCGATGGGGACCGTGGCGGATCGGTACCGGACTGATGACGAGGCCCGAATCTTCTATGCGCTCGCACTCATCGCGAACGGGCAGAACGATCCGGCAGACACCACGCTGGGCCGGCAGCGACGCGCGGGCGAGCTGCTCGAGCCGCTCTTCCGACGGTACCCACGGCATCCGGGTCTCGCTCACTATCTCATCCACGCGTACGACTACCCCGCGCTCGCGAGTCGCGGAGTCCGGGCCGCGGGGCGGTACGCGCTCATCGCGCCTTCGGTTCCGCACGCGCAGCACATGCCGTCCCACATCTACGTCCGCGTCGGTCGGTGGGACGACGTGATCGCCTCCAACCTGCGCTCGGCGGAGTCGGCGCTCGCGTTCGAGCAGCGCCAGGGTAGCGGCGGGATGTGGGATCAGCGAGCGCACGCGCTCGACTACCTCGTCTATGCCTATTTGCAGGAGCGGCGCGACTCCAACGCCCTGGGCGTCGTCAAGGAAGCGGGTCGGGTGACCGCGATCTTTCCGTCGGGTCTGATCGGGGACTATGCTCTCGCCGCGATCCCGGCGCGCTACGTCCTCGAGCGGGGAGATTGGGCGGCCGCGGAAACGCTCACCGTGAGGCCCTCGGCAGCATGGCGGGCGACGGAGGCGATCACCTACTTTGCCCGCGCCCTTGGCGCGGCTCGTTCCCGCCATGCGGCATCAGCCGAGATCGACGTCGATAGCCTCGCGGCGATCGAGTCCGCGCTCGCCAAGGCGGGAGGTCCCCAGGCCTACTGGTCGGGCCAGGTAGCCATCCAGCGCATGACGGCATCGGCGTGGCTTTCGTATCTCAACGGAGATACGACGGCGGCGCTTTCAGAGGCCCGGGCAGCCGCCGATCTGGAAGACGTGACCCCGAAGCATCCGGTCACCCCCGGTGCCGTGCTTCCTGCCCGAGAGTTGTACGGAGACCTTCTCGTCGAGACAGGGCATCGCGACGAGGCCCGACAGGCGTACGAGGCCTCGCTCGCCCTGCAACCCCGCCGGGCCCGGAGCCTTGCGGGGCTGGCGCTTGCCCGCCGGTGACCGGCTAGATTGTTGGGCTTACTCTTGCTCCACCCCTGCTTTGTGATTAATTTCACAAGCCATAAATCAGCTCCTTCTCCAGCCGGGATGCCACTCTAATGGCGACCAATTCCATTCTTCGTCCGGGCGAGCTCAAAGACATCCTGCTCCGCGAAATCGCATCGGCCGATCTGGCGACCGCCGACGTGTCCGAAGTCGGCACGGTGCTCGAAGTGCGGGACGGCGTCGCCCGCATCTACGGCCTCCAATCGGCCGTAGCGAGCGAGATGCTCGAGTTCACCGCTCACGAGACGGGCGAGACGGTGGCCGGGCTGGTGCTCAACCTCGAAGAGGACAATGTCGGCGCCGCGATCATGGGCGACTACCTCAAGCTCAAGGAAGGCGATGAGGTCCGGCGGCACCGGCCGCCTGCTCGAGGTGCCGGCCGGTGCCGCGATGCTGGGACGGGTCGTGGATGCGCTCGGGCGAGCCGGTGGACGGGCGGGGCCGATCATCCAGACCACGCACGCTCGCCAGGTCGAGATGGTGGCGCCGGGCATCATCGTGCGCCAGCCGGTCAAGGAGCCGCTCCAGACCGGCATCAAGGCGATCGACGCGATGATCCCGATCGGCCGTGGCCAGCGCGAGCTGATCATCGGCGACCGCGGCACCGGCAAGACGGCGATCGCGGTCGACACCATCATCAATCAGAAGGGCACCGGCGTCGTCTGCGTCTACGTGGCGATCGGCCAGAAGCGCTCGACGGTCGCGACGGTGGTGGAGAAGCTCAAGGAAACCGGCGCGATGGACTACACCATCGTGGTCGTCGCCTCCGCGTCCGACCCCGCGCCGCTCCAGTTCATCGCCCCGTACACCGGCTGCGCCATCGCCGAGTACTTCATGTACGAGGAGGGCAAGGCCACCCTCTGCGTCTACGACGACCTCTCCAAGCAGGCCGTGGCCTACCGCCAGCTCTCGCTGATCCTGCGCCGTCCCCCGGGCCGCGAGGCGTATCCGGGCGACGTCTTCTATCTCCACAGCCGCCTGCTCGAGCGCGCCGCCAAGATCTCCGATGACGCGGAAGTCATCAAGATCGATCCGCCGCATCAAGAAGCCGGGTGGATCGCTCACCGCGCTTCCGATCATCGAGACCCAGGCCGGCGACGTCTCGGCCTACATCCCGACCAACGTCATCTCGATCACCGACGGCCAGATCTTCCTGACCACCGATCTCTTCTACTCGAACGTGCGACCCGCGGTCGACGCCGGCATCAGCGTGAGCCGCGTCGGCGGCAATGCGCAGATCAAGGCGATGAAGCAGGTGGCCGGTCCGCTGCGCCTGTCGCTGGCGCAGTACCGCGAGCTCGAGGCCTTTGCGCAGTTCGGCTCCGATCTCGATGCCGCGACGCAGCGTCAGCTGGCCCGTGGGGCCCGCCTGGTCGAGGTGCTCAAGCAGCCGCAGTATCGGCCGGTGCCGGTCGAGCAGCAGGTCGTGATCATCTACGCGGTGACCAACGGCCATCTCGACGACGTCGACGTCGGAGCGATCCGGCAGTGGGAGCGCGACTTCCTCGCCTACCTCGAGGCCTCGCAGCCGGCGATTCTCGACCGACATCCGGACCAAGAAGATGCTGGACGACGACATGACCGGCCAGCCTCAAGGCCGCGATCGCCGCGTTCAAGCCGCTGTTCACGGCCGAGTGATGGTGATCGATAATGGCCAAGAGCCGGCAGCTCAAGGGACGGATCCGGTCCGTCCAGAACACCCGCAAGATCACCCGGACGATGGAGCTGGTCGCCACGTCGAAGCTGAAGCGGGCGCAGGATCGCGTCGTCGCCGCGCGTCCGTACGCCGACGCGCTGCGCGACGTGCATCGCCGACCTCGTGACTGCCGGAGCTCGCGGCGGAGTTCCCCTTGCTCCGTCGGCCCGCGCCGCCGTCCAAGGGCGGTCCCAAGCGCGCGGCGGTCATCCTGCTCACCTCGAACCGCGGGCTCGCCGGCGGCTTCAACGCCAACCTGATCAAGGAAGCGCGCCGCCGCATCGAGTCGCTCGAGTCCGAGGGCTATACCGTCGATCTGTACGGCGTGGGCAAGAAGGGAATCGGCTTCTTCAAGTATCTCGGCCGCAAGCTGGCCACCGAGCGGATCGACATCGGGCGACCGGCCGACGGCGGAGCACGCGGCCGAGATGGTCGAGCCACTGATCGCAAGCGTTCGCCGCGGGAGAACTTGGCAAGCGTGGACCTCGTGCAAGCCAAGTTTCATGAGCGCGCTCTCGACGCCACCGGCCACGCTGCGGATCCTGCCGGTGCGAGGCCCCCGAAGGACAGGGCCGGCCGGCCCGCGACTACATCCTGACCCCGAGCGCCGAGGCGATTCTGGAGCAGCTGCTGCCGCTCTACGTCCGGAACATGGTCTATCGCGGACTGGTGGAGACGGCCGCGGCGGAGCACGGCGCGCGGCGCACTGCCATGAAGAACGCGACCGACAACGCCGGCGAGATCCTCGAGCTTCTCAAGCGGACCTACAACCGGCAGCGGCAGGCGCAGATCACGCAGGAGATCGCGGAGATCGTGGGCGGGGCGGCGGCATTGCAGGGATGAGCCGAACATCGGGAGTCATAGACTCTGCACTAGGAACTCAGTCTCATGGCCACTGCAATTGCAACCGAGAAGGCCGGCACTGACCGCCAAGACCCAGCATAACATCGGCACGCGTCGTCCAGGTCATCGGCCCGGTGCTCGACGTCGAGTTCGAGCCCGAGCATCTGCCCGAGATCTACAACGCGCTGCGTCATCGACGATCCGACGGCCCGCATCCCGGTGCAGCCTGATCGCCGAGGTGCAGCAGCACATCGGCCAGAACCAGGTGCGCGCGGTCGCGATGAGCACGCACCGACGGCGTGATCCGCGGCATGCAGGTCGATCGACACCGGCAGCGCCGATCACGGTGCCGGTCGGCAACGCGGCGCTCGGCCGGATCCTCAACGTGCTCGGCGAGCCGGTGGACGGCGGCGCCGCCGATTCCGGCGGACACCGAGCGCTGGCCGATCCACCGCGAGACGCCCGAAGTTCATCGACCTCGAGCCCAAGACCGAGATCTTCGAGACCGGCATCAAGGTCATCGACCTGATCGCGCCGTTCGTGAAGGGCGGCAAGATCGGCCTCTTCGGCGGCGCCGGCGTCGGCAAGACGGTCGTGATCATGGAGCTGATCAACAACGTCGCAGAAGGGGCACGGCGGCAAGTCGGTGTTCTGCGGCGTGGGTGAGCGGACCCGCGAGGGGAACGACCTCTACCTCGAGATGAAGGAGAGCGGCGTCCTCAAGTCGCTGCGCGCTGATCTACGGCCAGATGAACGAGCCGCCGGGCGCGCGCCTCCGGGTCGGCCTCTCCGGACTCACCGTCGCCGAGTACTTCCGCGACGTCGAGGGCCAGGACGTGCTGCTCTTCATCGACAACATCTTCCGCTTCACGCAGGCGGGCTCCGAGGTGTCGGCGCTGCTCGGGCGGATGCCGAGCGCGGTGGGCTACCAGCCGACGCTGGCGACCGAGATGGGCGACCTGCAGGAGCGGATCACCTCGCACCAACAAGGGCTCGATCACCTCGGTGCAGGCGATCTACGTGCCCGCCGACGACCTCACCGACCCGGCGCCGGCCACCGCCTTCGCCCACCTCGACGCGACGGTCGTGCTGTCGCGCGCCATCTCGCGAGCTCGGCATCTACCCCGCCGTCGATCCGCTCGACAGCTCGAGCCGGATTCTCGATCCGCAGTACGTCGGCGAGCGGCACTACAACGTGGCGATCGGCGTGCAGCGCACCCTGCAGCGCTACAAGAGCCTGCAGGACATCATCGCGATTCTCGGCATGGACGAGCTGTCGCGAAGAGGACAAGCTGATCGTGGCCCGCGCGCGCCGGATGCAGCGCTTCCTGTCGCAGCCGTTCTTCGTGGCCGAGCAGTTCACCGGCTTCCCGGGCAAGTACGTCAAGCTCGAGGACACGATCGAGAGCTTCGAGCGGGTGCTGTCCGGTGAGTTCGACTCACCTCCCCGAGCAGGCGTTCTACATGGTCGGCGGCATCGATGAGGTGGTCGAGAAGGCCAAGAAGCTGGCGAGCTCGTGATGCAAGTCACGGTCATCTCCCCCGAAGCGGCCATGTTCGACGGCGAGGCGGACGCCGTCGTTGCGCCGGCCTTCGACGGCGAGGTCGGCATTCTGCCGAATCATGCTCCGTTCATGACGCTGCTGGGCGATGGGAACCTCGTCGTTCGCCGTGGCGAGGGCACGAGCCGATTCGTGGTTCGGGGCGGATTCCTGCAGGTCGTGGACAACCGGGTACGCGTAGTCGCCGAACACGTTCAAGGAGAGGGCCATGGCGCGTAATTTCTCGTGTGGGATTCTCACGCTCGCACTCATCGGCAGCATAGCTGGTACGGCTGTGGCTCAGGAAACGGGAACCCCGATCTACCGGGCGCCCTACCGGGAGTTCGAGCACAGCGAGATCGGGCTCTCCATCGCTGATCCCGGGGGCGGTGTGGGCGCCGCGGTCGAAGGCTTCTATCGCTATGGCGACGGCCCCTACGATTTCAGCCTGCGAGGGGGCATTGCCGACTACAATGGTCCGGGGAGTGCGCTCCTGCTTGGGGGCGACTTCCGGACTCAGGTGGTGCATTACAGCGAGAGCTTTCCGCTCGATGGTGCGCTCACGATCGGCCTGGGCGGCCAGATCGGCAGCGATATCGACGACTTCTTCCTGCTCCCGGTCGGCATATCGCTCGGGCGGACATTCACCCTCGAGAACTCGAAGACCGTGTTCGTGCCCTATCTGCATCCGGTCATCGCGCCGGTGTTCGGCAACGCGGGCGGTGACGACGTCCTCTTTGCGCTCGGCCTTGGCGTGGACATCAAGTTCAGCGATCGGTGGGCGGTCCGCGCGAGCGGCGGCCTCGGTGATATCGACGGCGTCGGGATCGGCATCGCCTACCTGCGATAGTCCCCGCGCGCTCACGCCCGGCCACCGTTTGCGTGGCCGGGCGTTTCATATGTTCCTCCCATGAGTTGACTTATCTCGAAGCGCCCGGGTACCTTCTGGCGCCTTGACCCACCCCTGGCTTTGAGCGGTCTCAGCCGCTGGAGGTAGCATGAAACTCGGTATGCGTGCATCGGGCATCGTCATCGCGGCCACACTGGCGGCGCTTCCCGCGGCGGCGCAGGTTCCCGGCCTGCCGGTGTACAACCAGGGAGTGCCCCGCGGCGTCGGGATATATGGAGACGTCGGCTTTCCCAACGATGTGGCTGGGGGCGGCACTGCATACGGCGTGACCGGCCGTGCGGGATTCGGGTTCGTCGGCGTCACCGCTATCGTGTCGACGTACAATCCCGATGGACCCGTTGAGAGCCACACCTCGGTCGGAGCCACCGGTAATCTTCGACTCTTCGGCGGTCCGCTGGTGCCCCTCACGGTCACCCTTCAGGCGGGTGCCGGATACAGCAAGATCGATGACGCCAAGGACTATCGCTTTCCCATCGGTCTGGGATTCGCGCTGACGATTCCCAATCCTGTGCTTGCGATCCGACCGTGGCTGGCACCTCGCATCGACATCGCCCGTATTGAGGTTGCAGGAACCGGCGGCGCTCCCGACGTCTACAACACTGATACCAATTTCGGTCTGAGCGGAGGCGTCGAGCTGAACCTGCTGAATGGGCTGGGCCTTCAAGCGGCGTACGACCGCGTCTTTGGCAACGGGAGCGATCCTTCGGTCTTCGGGATCGGCGCACACTACAACTTCCGCGTGCCCGGGCTGTGACCGCTCGGGGCCTCGCGGTCATCGGCTTTCTTCTCTTTGCCCTCGCCGGATGCGCGCAGACCTTCGACGCGACCACGCTTGGCGTCCCCGTGACCCTCGCTTCGCCCGCCGGTCAGCCACCCCAGGGCGACCGTTTTCGGCTCTCGAGTAAAGCGGTGTTCGGCTTCTGGGGCATCGTGCGGCTCAAGGAGCCATCGCTGCGCAAGGCCCTCGCGGGTCAGCTCGGTGGCGCCTCCGGAATCGCCGACGTGAAGATCAAGGTTCGCAGCCGCTGGAGCGATCTTCTCTTCACCCTGTTGACGGGTGGGCTCATCGTCCCGCGCTCGGTGACGTTCGAGGGCGTCGTGACGAAATAAGCCCGTCCAGCATCTCCGCCGACCGTTGTGCCGCCCCAAGACCAGCATTCACCAGCATTCGCGCACGCTCTCCCAGCGCCGCGCGTGCAGTCTCGTCCCGAAGCCACTCTTCCCACAGCCTCGCCATTTCGACCTGATCGCTCACCGACACGCCGGCGCCGACATCGACGAGTAGCTCGGCATCGCGGCTGTCCTGCCATCGCGGACCGAACGCTACCGGAAGACCCCAGGCAGCCGGTTCCAGAACCGAGTGCAGACCCGCGCGGCCGAATCCGCCGCCGACGTACGCCATCAGGCCCCCACCGTACAGCGCCGCCAGCGCACCGAGCCGGTCTACGACGAGGAAGGGAACGGGCCCCGTCGCCGCGCTCAGCCGCACCGGAGGGGGTAGCTTGGCCCGCCTGGCGCGCGCCTCCACACCGGCCAGATGCTCTGCCGTCGGCTCGTGGGGGACGATGATGAGCCGGGCGTCCGGTCGAGTGGCGCTGATCGCCGAGAACGCATCGAGGAGCACTGCCTCGTCTCCGGGCCAGGTGGAGCCCGCAACGAGGGTGGGCGCGCCTCGGCCGAAGTCGAGAAGCGGATCGTCAGGCCTGGTCGAACGCACTCGAGCGGCGGCACTATCGAACCGCGGATCGCCGAGGACGCGGATCGCCGAAGCGGGAACGCCGAGCCGGAGGAGCCGAGCGGCATCGGCCTCCGCGATCGCGCCCGCGGCTGCGACGCTGGCATATCCCGCGGCGAGCAGTTGTCTCGCGGGCCATCGCAGGCGCCCGCTTGCGGCAGACACGGTGCCGGCGACGATCGCGACGATGACGCCACGATTGGCCGCACGCGTCGCGAGCTCGGGCCAGAGGTCGAGCTTCGAGAAGACGAGAAGATCGGGGAGCAGGGCTTCGAGCAGCGGGCCGACATCGCCCGGCAGATCATAGGGCACGTATCCCGACGTGTCCACGGAAAGACGCCGGGCCAGAGGCTCCGCAGAGGGGCTGAAGTGTGTGTAGACGAACTGGCAAGCGGGACGGATCCGACGCAATGCGTCGATGACGCTCTCCGCCTGGAGGCCCTCGCCGACCGAGGAGGCGTGGAACCAGACGAGTGGTCGCGTCGGGTCTCTATGGAGACGCGCCCATTCGTGCAACCTTGCGGCCCCGTCCCGGCGCGCACGATGGCCGGCGCCGAGCTTGGGAGAAAATGGTGCGAACAGCGGAACAGCGGCCGTCGCCGCCCGAACCATAGCGCGGTACGTCACTGAGGTCTCTGGCACGCGCGCCTGTCGCTCCCTTGCTGCGTGGAACCGGCCCTTTGTAGACTTCGTCCAGGCACGTCATGTTCCACCTGTTACCGAGGAGGTGATCCATTGTCTACAGAGTCAAGGGTCGCCTGCGGCCACTAGCTCAGCTGCAGCAGTAGACCCGGGCGACACTTCGAACCTGGGGGGGCCGCGAGAGCGGCCCCTTTCTTTTTCGCCGATGGCTACTTGCTCGCCTGGCCCGTCTTCTTGACGTAGATGGAATCGAGAAGGTGGCGAAACAGGGCTGCCGGCTGCGCGCCCACGAGGAGCCCGCCCTCGATATAGAAAGTCGGCGTGCTCGTCGCACCAGCTCGGTTGGCTCCCTCCGCGTCGGCCCGGACCTCGTCGTTCGTGGTGCTGGATTTCACGCATTCGGTCAGCGTGGCCCTCGAGATCCGCGCGGAGTCTGCGAGGCCGAGGAGGTAGTCCGCCGGCTCCTTGAGCTCGGCCCAATCCGACTGATGCTGGTACAGGAGATCGTGCACCCGCCAGAACGCACCTTGCTTGGCCGCACAGAGCGCGATACCGGCCGCTGGGACCGAATTCGGATGGATCGACGTGAGCGGAAAATTGATGAAGATCCAACGAACCTTTCCAGTGGCGACATAGAGCGAATCGAGGAGCGGAAAGGTCTCGAGGGCGAACCGTCGGCAGTAGGGGCACTGGAAGTCCGACATCTCGTACACGGTCACCGGGGCCTGTGGGGAGCCCTTCGAGCGAGCGGCCAGCGGAACCGGATCCGCGCTCTGAGCGGCGACCGATCCGGCGAGCCAAACGCTCGCGACGACCAACGTGAGTGCCCGGGGAATCACGATCAATACCGGGGCTGACGCCGGCCGGTCCGGCTCGAGAGAATGAGAGTGTCTCCGGTAGCGGGCACATTCCAGTACCACTCGGAGTTCGGGTCCGTCGCATCCCAGGAGCGGGCATAGATCCACCACCGCCCGGGCTTGATGCGAACGTGAGCCCAGCCATCTGCGCCGGTGGTGTCGGTCACGGCTTCGCGACCGCGGGACAATCCCCGCACGATGCTGTCGTACCCTCGATAGGTGCTATCTTCCCATTGCCGGACGGCAGCCCGGAGGCTCTCGCTCTTCGAGACGAACGTCGAGCGAGCCTTGTCCAGTATGTCGTGGGCGGTCTTGGCGTGCGCCTCGGCGGCACCGATCGAGTCGGATAGCCGGCCGAACCGCGCATAGAGGACGCTGTAGCGAGGCGTGTCGCGCCCCAGCGAATCGAGCTCGTGCTGGACCATCGCGACGGAGTCGCGGAGCTTGCCGAGCCGGAACGTCGCCGAGGAGTAACCGATGAAAGGCCCACGAAACTCGGCGTAGAGGCTGTCGAGCGCCGTGGTGTCGGGATGGGGCAGCCGTGCCTTCGCCCGGAGTTGCCCCAGCACGCTGTCCCGATCGTAAGAGAGCGCGACGACTCCGACTCCGGTCACCGGTGTCTCCATCGAGTCGGGGCCGGGAATCGAGACCCGCACCGCCATGTCGTGGGGCCGTTCGCAGGCCAAGGAGACCACCACCAGCCCCACTCCGATTCCGATTCGCAGGATCGGTGGAAGCGAAGAGCGACGGGTCGGGTGGGACGGTGTCAGGAGAGCGAGTGAGCGGAACACGAGCCAAAAGTATCGCCCTGGTGGCGGTGCTACAACTGATCGTCGCGTCTGTCCGGGCTCAGAGCCCCGGTATCGACTCGCTCTTTCCGGCCCAGCCGGTGGGCCATGTCAACGACTTCGCCTCGGTGATCGACGCCGGATCGTCGGGCGCCATGGAAGATCTGCTCGCACGTTTGCGAAACGCCACCGGCGCAGAAGTGGCCGTCGTGACGCTGCCGGACATCAAGGATTATTCGCCGAACGATGTCGGCGTCGCGATCATTCGGCGCTGGGGCATCGGCGCCAAGGCCGACGTGGGCGACGTGAAGCGAAATGCCGGTCTCGCAGTGCTTCTCGTGCCCAAGCGCGAAGGCGTGGCCAACTCGGGAAAGATCTACGTTGCCGTAGGCCAGGGGCTCGAGGGTGTGATCACCGATGCCGAGGCGGGGCGCGTGAGCGACCTCATGCTGCCTCAACTCCGGCAGGGCGAGTACGGCCCCGGACTCCTGACCGGTGTCCAGTCGCTCACCGGCACCATCGCGCGCGCCTTCGGCGTCACCGATTCGACCCTCGCGAACGCGAGCCCCGCTCGCCCGGTGAATAGGCCCTCTCCGGAATTCATGCAATATCTTCCGCTGCTTCTGTTCATCCTCTTCTTCATCGTGGCGAACAGCGGTCGACGTCGGGGTCGGCGGATATATTGGGGTGGCGGTCCCTGGATTGGAGGCGGCTGGGGCGGTGGCTTTGGTGGTGGTGGTGGGTTTGGCGGTGGCGGATTCGGTGGCTTCGGTGGGGGTGGCGGAGCGAGCGGCGGCGGCGCCGGAAGGAGTTTTTGAGCGTGCACCAGGCAGTCGAGCGCGTGGTCTCACCCTTTCTCGCCCATGCCGATGGGGCGCTGCCGTCAGGCTACAGCGCGGTGCTGTACGGATCGGCGGCCCGCGGCGACTTCGTCCCTGGCTGGTCCGACATCAATCTCCTCGTCGTCGTCGAGGCATTGTCGCCGGACGTCCTTCGAGGTCTCGGTCGCAGTCTCGACGCATGGCGGAAGTCGGCCGGCGAGCCGCCACTCCTCATCACGCGAGCCGAATGGGACCGGGCGAGTGACGTCTTCCCCATCGAGATCACCGACATGCGCGCCGCGCACCGGGTGCTCCGCGGGGCCAATCCCCTCGACGAAGTTCAGGTATCACCGGCCGATCTTCGTGCGGCGCTCGAGCGAGAGCTGCGCGGCAAGCTCCTGCGTCTCCGCCAGGGTTACGCGGCGCGGTCGTCGGATCAGATCGCGCTCGGCGCTCTCGCCGCTCGCAGCTCCTCGACGGTGCTGGTGCTGCTTCGGGGCGTCCTGTCTCTCGAAGGGCGCCCCATTCCCTCGGATCCGCTGCAACTGGCCTCCGCGGCCTCCGCGCTGATGGGCATCGAGAGCGAGGGGTTTCTGGGGGCCGTGCGTCATCGTGGCGATGCGAAATGGCGCTGTAGCGGCGGCGAGTTTGAAGCCTATCTTGATGCGGTGGCGCGTACGGCAGGGTTCGTGGATCAACTCAAGCTCGGAGAACAGCGATGAAGCGTTCCTCGATGGTGCCTGTATCGCTCCTTGTGCTCGCCTCCCTCGTCACGGGATGCGGGTACAATCGGATCCAGACAATGGACGAGAAAGTGAATCAGGCCCAGGGTCAGATCCAGACTCAGCTGCAGCGTCGCGCCGATCTGGTTCCCAACCTGGTCAACACCGTCAAAGGCATCACCAAGCAGGAAGACACCGTGTTCATCTCGATCGCGAACGCGCGGGCCAGGCTCAACGGGGCGGTGCAGTCCGGCAATGTCCCCGAGATGGCCGCGGCGAATACGGCGCTCAATCAGGGACTCGGGAGACTGATCGCCATTTCGGAGAACTACCCGGAGTTGCGCTCGAGCGAAAACTTCAAGCAGCTCCAAGACCAGCTCGAGGGGAGCGAGAACCGGATCAGTGTGGCGCGGCAGGACTACAACGGAGCGGTCGGCGAGTACAACGCCTTCATCAGGCGCTTTCCCTACAACCTGACGGCGAAGGTGTTCGGCATGGGAAAGCCGAGAGAGTATTTCGAGGCGGAGAAGGGGGCGGTGGAGCCGCCCAAGGTCCAATTCTAGATCGAGAGAACAGTGAAGGGGAAATAAGAAGGGGGAGCCCAAATGGCTCCCCCTTCACCGTTCTCAATTCTCTCTTCGTTCAGTCCGTCACCACATGCTCGGGCAGGACGTACTTGAGGGGATCGACCGGGCGCCCGTTCACGTGCACCTCGTAGTGCAGGTGGGGGCCGGTGGCGAGGCCGGTATTCCCAACGAGCGCGATCCGCTGTCCGCGCGAAACATGATCCCCCTTCCGCACCAGCAGCTTGGACGCATGGGCGAACTTGGTGACGATCCCGTACCCGTGGTCGATCGTCACCGTGTTGCCGTATCCCGTCTCCCACCCGGCATCAATCACCGTGCCCGCGGCCGGCGCCTCGATCGGGCTGCCCATCGGCGCGGTTACGTCGATGCCCTCGTGCGGGCGCATGATGTGAAGAATGGGGTGTTCGCGCATCGAGGCAAATGCGCTCGTGAGCCAGCCCTGGGTCGGCATGATGGACGGCGTGGCGGCGAGACGCTTGGAGTTGCTGGCGAGACTATCGGAGGCTTCTTCGAAGGACGAGGAGAGGAGATTGGCGCGCCGGATGAGCGCATTGAGGTCCACTCGGATCTCTTGCGCCTTCCGGCCCGTGGGACCCTCATCCGGCATCACCGGGCGCGGCGCCAACGTTGGTCCGCCGATGCCTGCCGCCTGGACCTGAGGATCGATGGGATCGAGGTTGGCCAGGACCCTGATCTTGGCATCCCGCTGGGAGATGCGCGAGATCGTATCGGCGAGTGTGGTAAGCCGCCCGTGCATTTCGTTGATCTCGCGGACCAGTCGCGCATTCTCTTGGGCCATCCGAGCAGTGCGGGACAAATCAGCGCTGCGAGCCACCGTCATGAAACCGACGAGAAGCGCGACCGCGAGCCCGACAGCGATGCCGGCCGCCGCGAGCTTCAGCATGCCGTACGAGACCTCCATGATTCTGGATGGCTCGGCGCCATGCGGAACGAACACGACGGTCCAGCGGCGTCTTCCCATGTGCTGCAACCTTTCGAGAGTGCTCATGCCGAATGGTTCCCACAACCATTATCGGCAACTCATTGCAATGTGTGTCCGATTCGGTGCCCGAGGCGTGACGTGGGTCACTCGGTTCTGTCAGAGCTACGAAAAAGTGTCGCTCGCGCGCGCCTGTGTCAAGAGTGGACCGAAGCGGATAAGTCTTTGACTGTCAAATAGTTTTGCTCGACGACAATCTAACTTCTAAACGGTGGCAGGCTTGGGAAAGAGTATCTCGGGTTTAGTCACCTTCGCCGCTGCAACAGGTGGCACGTCAATCGACTCCCAGGGCGCGGCACTCACGTGGCCGTGAACGCCGAGTGCTTCCCAGAGGGCTTGAGCCTTCGCGGGAAGAAATGGGCTCGCAAAGAGGGCCAGACGGTGCAGCGCGCGCGCGAGCGCAGCAAGGGAAGCATCGAGTTCTGCGTTCTTTCCTTCCTTGGCCAGTGTCCACGGCGCCACTTGCTGGATGTAGAGATTGGCGGTGGAGACGAGCCCCCACGCTGCCTCGGCACCACCCCGCAGATCGAGCGCATCCATCGCCTGGGCGTACGTGACGGCGGCATGCCGGCCGGCGTCGTCCAGCGACGTGCGCTCGCTGCTCGAAGGGACGATGCCGTCCCGATACTTCCCGATCATCGCCAGCGACCGCGAGGCGAGATTGCCGAAGCCGTCGGCGAGATCGGCGGTATAGCGCTCGTCGAACCGTTCCCACGTGAAGTTGCCGTCGGTCTCGAAGCCGACCTCGCGGAGCAGGAAGTAGCGGAGCGCGTCGGGGCCGTGTCGGTCGATGGCCTCGCCGAGGCTTACCGCCGTGCCCGCGGTCTTCGACATCTTGGCGCCCTCCCACTGCACGTAGCCGTGCGCCCACACCTCGCGTGGCAGTGCGACACCGGCGCTCAGCAGCATGGCGGGCCAGATCACGCAATGGAATCGGGTGATGCCCTTGCCGATGACGTGCAGATCGGCGGGCCAGAGCCTGTCGTATCCCGGGTCAGGGTATCCGGTCGCGGTCAGATAGTTGATCAGCGCGTCGAACCAGACGTACACCGTCTGGTCCGTGTCGCCGGGAAAGGGAATGCCCCAGGCGAGTCGCTGGCGAGAGACGGAAATGTCCTGCAAGCCATCCTCGAGCAGGCGTAGGATCTCGTTGCGCCGGATCTCCGGCTCGACGCGAAACTCGCCCGACCGGATGAGCTCGAGGAGCCGGTCGCGATAGCGGCTCAGCCGGAAGAAGTGGTTGCGCTCCTTCGTGGGGATCAGCTCGAGCGTCGGATGCTCGATGCAGCGGCCGTTCACGATCTGTGCTGGCTGCTTGAACTCCTCGCAGCCGATGCAGTACAGTCCTTCGTACTCGCCCACGTAGAGATCGTCCGGGCTGCGCCCTGCGATCGCTTTCAGCAACGCGGTCACGCCGCCGCGATGTCGCGGCTCCGTGGTCCGGATCCAGTCGTCGTGACTGCACTCGAGCCGCCGCCAGATGGCCTCGAATCGATCGGCCATCCGGTCCACCCATGCCTGTGGCGCGAGGCCGTTCTGCTGGCGCCGCCTGCATCACCTTCTGCGCGTGTTCGTCCATCCCCATGAGGAAGTGGACCTGGTCGCCGCGAAGACGGCGATAGCGCGCGATGCAGTCGGCGCCGACCTTCTCGAGCGCGTGGCCGAGGTGGGGATCGCCGTTGGAGTAGTCGATCGCGGTCGTGAGGTAGAACCTTGCCATGGGGAGAAAGCTAACCGCCTCGGGAAGGCCGATCAGGGCTGGGGGTTCGGCCCTCCGTTCCCGCGATGACGCCGGCGCCGGCGATGCGGGCGCCCCGATGCGAGTCCACTGCCGTCGCCGGTGGGGGCGGGAACCGATGGGGCCGGTGGTGGCGCGACGGTCATTCGCGACTCCGGCGTGGGCAGCACCGCACCGGTCCGCTCCATCTCTTCCCGGAGCTGCACCAGGGGAATGATGCGCGGGCCGTGTTCCTCGCTGCGCAGGAAGACCCGCTCCCGGAAGATGTCCACCGCGACGACCTTCTCGGGCCCCGCGACGTCGCGAGCATCTTCCCCTCCTTGGGAAAGCGCTTGCCGCGACGCGACGTAGAACTCGTGCTCGTACTTGAGGCAGCAGAGCAGCCGGCCGCAGCCGCCGGAGATCTGCGCCGGGTTGAGCGAGAGGTGCTGGTCCTTGGCGAGCGCCAGGCTGACGGGCGAGAGCTCCGTGAGCCAGGTGCGAGCAGCAGTACTCCCGGCCGCAGCGGCCGACGCCGGCGAGCCGGGCCGCCTCGTCGCGCACGCCGATCTGCCGGAGCTCGATGCGGGTGCGGAACACGCGCGGCGAGGTCGCGCACCAGCGCGCGGAAGTCCACCCGCTTCTCGGCGGTGAAGTAGACGGTGAGCTTGTTGCGGTCCCACTGCCACTCGGTGTCGCTGACCTTCATGTCGAGCTCGTGGCTGCGGCACCCGTTCGATCACCTTGCGGCGGGCGTCCTCCTCGCGAGCCGGCGACTCTCTTCGTGCGGTGCGGAGCTCGTCGGTGCGCGGCTCGGCGGGCAGCGCGGCTTGGGAGCGCTCGCCTTGTCGCCCGGCGGCGCGTCCGCCTCACCGCGCACGCCGCCTTGCACCCCGCACGCGCACTTCCGTCGCGCGCGACGTCTCCCACCGGCGTGACACCCGGCCGAGGTCCTGGCCGCGGTCGACCTCGACGATGACCGCCTCCTCAGGCGGAGCGGCTCGGTCCTCGTCGCGGCCAGAGGAAGAAATCGCTTGCGAGTGCCCTTGAACCGGACTTCGACGGTCTGCGGCATCAGGCTCTCGGTGAAGGCGCCCATCGCGGCGTACTTCTCGGCGCGGCGCCGGACCAGCTTCTCGGGACGGAACTTGCGGAGCTCGGTGACGTGCCGGATCAGGGCCTCGCGGAGCGCCTCGCCGGTGGCATCGGGGTCGATGTGCGCGCCGCCCACGCGGCTCCGGCGATGATCTCGTCGATCAGCTTGAGCCGCAGCAGGTCCTGGGCGGTGAGCTTGAGCGCCTCGGCGGCGCGCTCCCGCTGTGATCGCGTCCTTCCAGAGAATCGCGGCGCAGCCCTCCGGCGAGATCACCGAGTAGACCGAGTTCTCCAGCATCAGGACTGCGATCGGCCACGCCGAGGGCGAGCGCGCCGCCCGAGCCGCCCTCGCCGATCACCACCGCGACGATCGGCGTCGGCAGCGCCGCCATCTCGAGGATGTTCCGGGCGAGCGCCTCCGACTGACCGCGCTCCTCGGCGCCGAGGCCGGGGTAGGCGCCGGGCGTGTCGATGAGGGTGATGACCGGCGCGCCGAACTTGGCGGCGAGCTTCATCAGGCGGAGCGCCTTGCGGTAGCCCTCCGGGATGGGGCATGCCGAAGTTGCGCTTGAGATTCTCCTTCGTGTCGCGGCCCTTCTGGTGGCCGATCACCATGACCGAGTCGCCGCCGAGCCGGCGCCCAGCCGCCGACGATCGCGGGATCGTCGCGATAGAGCCGGTCGCCGTGCAGCTCGATGAAATCGGTGAAGATCGTGCTGAGGTAGTCGAGCGTGTACGGGCGGCGGGGATGCCGGGCCACCTGCACCCGCTGGATCGGCGTGAGGTTGCGTGTAGATCTCCGCGCGCAGCGTGTTCGAGCTTGGCCTGCAGCAGCCGAGCTCCTCCGCGACGTCGATCTGCCGCTCCTCGCCGAGCCGCTTGAGGTCCTCGATCTGGCGCTCGAGCTCCAGCAGCGGCTTCTCGAAATCCAGAGTATAGGCTGTTGGCCATAGGCGTTCAGTCCTGCGCCTTCGACGTAGTGGACGGACATCGGCGCCGCAGCAGGTCGCAGCAGGGCCCGAAGCGAGATCGCTCATCGTCGGGCGCCACCCGGACGCGGCGGGACGCGGAGCCGGAGCCGCCTCGCCGTTGCCGTCGCTACCATTCAATATAGAGCGGCGCGGGGCCGGGGTGCGCCGCGCAGAGCGCGCGCCGCCGCACGGAGCCGCGTCCGGCGCCGGGGCGTCGGGCGCGCTGCCAGCGGAGGCTCAGCGCCAGCGCGCCGCGAGGCCGCGAGCTCCTCGAGCGGCCGCGCCGATTCCACGACGAACGGCGCCCGTTCCTCGCCCCGGTCTCGCGCGCTGTACCCGCCGGTCGAGCAGCACGGCCGCGTCGGCGTGAATCGATCTGGTTGAGCCGGGCCCAGGCGTCGGGGAAGACGATCGCCTCGGCGGTCCCGTGAAAGTCCTCCAGGGTGAGCCGCGCGTACTCCTTGCCGGTCTTCTTGGAGATCTGCCGCTTGACCGCGGTGACCACCGCGCGCGACGCGTCACCTGGTGCTCGCTCCACTCGCCGAGCGTCGCGGTGGTGCGCGTGCCGAACAGCTCGACCTCGGCGCGGAACCGCTCGAGCGGGTGACCGGAGATGAAGAAGCCGAGCATCTCCTTCTCCTTGCGCCAGCCGCTCGGCCTCGGTCCAGGGCGGCACCTCGGGCAGCGCGCGCTGCGCGTGGCTCGCGGCGCCGAGCCCTCGCCGAAGAGCGACGCCTGGCCCGCCTCGCGCTCCTGCTGCAGGAGCTGCGCCTCGCCGCAGCGCTCGCTCGAGCGCCGGCGAGCAGCTGCGCCCGGTGGCCGCCGAGCGAGTCGCAGGCGCCGGCCGCGATCAGCGACTCGAGCACCCGCTTGTTGCAGAGCCGGAGGTCGATCCGCTCCGACGAAGTCGCCGAGCGTCGTGAACGGCGCCGTCCGTCGCGGCCGGCGATGATCGACTCGATGGCGCCCTCGCCCGACGTTGCGCACCGCGCCGAGCCCGAAGCGGATGCGCTGCTCGCCGACCACCGTGAACTTGAAGCCCGACTCGTTCACGTCGGGCGGCAGCACCTCGAGGCCCAGCTCGCGCGCCTCGTTGATGTACTGCACCACCTTGTCGGTGTTGCCGATTTCCGACGAGAGCAGCGCCGCCATGAACTCGGCGGGATAGTGCGCCTTGAGCCACGCCGTCTGGTAGCGACAGGATCGAGTACGCCACCGAGTGCGACTTGTTGAAGCCGTAGCGGCCGAAGGTCTCGATCTGCGCCGCCAGCTCCTCGGCCATGCCTCTGCGGATGCCCTTGGGCCACGGCGCGCTCGACGAACTTGGCCGAGCTCCTTCTTGATCAGCTCCGCGTCCTTCTTGCCCACCGCCTTGCGCAGCACGTCGGCTTCGGCGAGCGAGAAGCCCGCGAGCACGTTGGCGATGCGCATCACCTGTTCCTGGTAGGTGATGACGCCGTAGGTCGGCTCGAGGATCTTCGCGCAGCGACGGGTGCGGGTAGCTCACCGCCTCCTGGCCGAGCTTTCGCCGGATGAAGACGGGGTGCATGCCGGCGTCGAGCGGGCCGGGGCGCATCAGCGCGTTGCGACGCGACGAGGTCGTCGAAGCGGTCGCAGCGCATGTCGCGCAGCATGTCGGTGGCGAGCGGCGACTCGAACTGGAAGACGCCGGCGGTGCGGCCCGCGCGCAGCAGCTGCGTAGACCGCGGGATCGTCGAGCGTCGAGCGTGTCCATGTCGACGACGCGACGCCGTGCGCGCTCGCGGATCATCGCCACGGCGTCGTGGATCACGGTGAGCGTCTTGAGGCCGAGGAAGTCCATCTTGAGCATGCCGACCTTCTCGAGCGCGCCCATGTCGTACTGCGTGATGATGGCGTCTTCGCCGTCGGCCGTCTGCCCCGCGCCCTTGGTCGGCGCGGTGCAGACCGGCACGTAGTCCGTCCAGCGGACCCGGCGCGATCACCACGCCGGCGGCGTGCACCGACAGCGTGGCGCGAGATGCCCTCGATGCGCGAGCTCGAGTCGCAGCAGCCGGCCGATACGCGCGGGTTGCTCGCGCACGAGCTCCTGCAGCTCGGCCACCTGCTTCGACCGCGTCCGGCGATCGTCAGACTGATAGGCCGGGCCGGAGGGGATGAGCTTGGTGAGCTCGTCGGCTTCGCCGGGCGGGATGCGGAGCACGCGGGCCACGTCCTTGACCGCGGCGCGCGCCTTCATGCGTCCCGAAGGTGACGATCTGCCCGACGCTCGCCCGGCCGTACCGCTGGCGCACGTACTCGATCACCTCGCCGCGGCGCTCGAAGCAGAAGTCGACGTCGATGTCCGGCATCGACACGCGCTCGGGATTCAGGAACCGCTCGAAGAGCAGATCGAACTTGAGCGGGTCAGACGTTGGTGATGCCGAGCGCGTACGCGACGAGCGAGCCGGCGGCCGAGCCGCGGCCCGGCCCGACCGGGATGCCGCGATCGCGCGCGGCGCGCGATGAAGTCCTGGACGATGAGGAAGTAGCCGGCGTAGCCCGCCGTCGTTGATGACGCGCGAGCTCGTAGTCGAGGCGCTCGCGACACGTCTGGCGGCAGCGGGGTGCCGTAGCGGCGCTCGGCGCCGGCTCGTGCCAGGTGCTCGCAGCAGCGCTTCGTCGCTCGCGTATTCGGCGGGGCGGGGGAACTCCGGGCAGGAAGTACCGCTTCTCGAAGTCGAACTCGCAGCGGTCGGCGACCGATCTGCGTGTTGGCCAGGACCTCCGGATGGTCCGGGAACAGCGCTCGCATCTCCTTCTCGGACTTGACGTACGACTCCTCGCCGGTGAAACGGAACCGCTTCGGATCGTCGAGGTCGGCGCCCGGTGCCGATGGCGAGCAGGACGTCGTGCGCCTCGGCGTCCTCGCGCCGCAGGTAGTGCGCGTCGTTGGTCGCGACCACGCCGAGGCCGAGCTCCTGTCCCAGGCGCAACATTCCCTCGGTCACGAGTCGCTCCTCGGGAATGCCGTGCTGCTGGATCTCGAGCCAGAAACGGTCCGGCCCGAAGAGTCTGGCGAACCACTCCGCGCTCCGCCTGGCCTCCTCGTACTTGCCCTGCCGCGAGCTAGAGCGAGATCTCGCCCGAGAGGCAGGCGGCGAGGCAGATGATCCCCTCGGAGTGATCGCTCCAGCGACTTCCTTGATCGATTCGCGGGCGACGATAGAATCCCTCCGTGAACCCGATCGAGGTCAGCCGGACCAGGTTCTTGTACCCGGTCCGGTTCTTCGCCAGAAGAACCAGGTGGCTGTACGCGGCCGGAGCCCGGCGGGCTTCTGCTGCGCCTGGCGGGGGCCGAAGGCGAGGTAGGCCTCGAAGCCGAGGATCGGGCGGATGTCCTGGCGCGCGGGCCTCTTCGTAGAACGACCAGGCGGCGTGCATGTTGCCGTGGTCGGTCACGGCCAGGCTGTCCATGCCGAGCTTCTTGCACGTGCGCGACCAGCTCGGGGATGCGGTTGGCACCGTCGAGCAGGGAGTACTCGCTGTGGGTGTGGAGATGAACGAAGGCCATGTCGGCTATCGGCTGTCGGCCATCGGTTATCGGCTATCGGCTATCGGCTATCGGTTATCGGCATCGGCTTGGTGTCGAGTGCCACAACTGATAGCAGTTAGCTGATAACCGATAGCCGATAGCCGATAGCCTCACTTCCCTCTCTGCTCCAACTGCCGCCACACGGCGTCCAGCGGGACTCCGCGCGCTTGCAGAAGCACCAAGAGATGATAGAGGAGATCGGCCGCCTCGGACGCGAGACGCTCGTCATCCTCCGAATTTGCCGCCACGACGACTTCTATGCTCTCCTCGCCGACCTTTTGCGAGATTTTCGGAATACCGGCGTCCAGCAATCGGACGGTGTACGATCCCTCTGGCCGGAGACTGGCGCGCTTGGCCACGGTGACGGCCAGCCTCGAGAGCAGATGCCCCCCGGGGTCGGCTCCATCAACCAGCGCTCCCTCGGATCCGGCCTTCCGGGCAAAGCAGGTGGGCGAGCCAGTGTGACAGGCCGGCCCCGACTGTTCCACCCGGTAGAGCACCGCGTCTCCGTCGCAGTCGATCCGGATTTCCCGGACCTCCTGCGAGTGACCCGAGGTCTCACCCTTCCGCCAGAGAGCGGCCCGGGACCTGCTATAGTAGTGCGCCTGCCCGGTCGCCGCGGTCCGCTCCAGCGCTTCCCGATTGGCATAGGCTACCATCAGGACGTCCCCGGAACGACTCTCCTGCGCGACCACCGGGACCAATCCGTCGGCCCCGAAGCGCACGGCGGACATCCAGTTGGTGTCGGACACCGAGTGAAGGTACCGGCGGCTACCGAGATTGTCAAAAGCCCTTGTGGCTTCTTATCTTGCTGGAGTTCGCGCCTTCCGAATCGTCCCTATGGAGCCCCCCATTGTGACCCGCGATTCCCTAAGCCATCTGGTCCTCGGCGGCGCCTTGCTCCTCGCTGGCTGCGGTAACAGCACCGAGCCCGGCAATCCCCTCGACTGCTCGACGACTTCCCTGACCACTCTGGGAGTGGGCGAGCACATGATCATCGATGCCGCCCAATCCGCCTGCGTCCGTCTCCCCGCCGCCGGGTCCAGTGGGGCCGAATATATCTACGCGGCCCTGGCGACGGACGGGCAGGAAACGACCAACGGCGAGACCGCGGACTTCGAGCTGCAAGGGAGTGGTCCGGGCGGGGTAGCCGCGGTCGCGCCGGTCCCGAGAGCCAGCATCGGCAGGGCGAAGGGGCCGGGCCGAGCCGAGGCGTTTCACGCGATGCTCCGGGCGCGGGAGCGTGCCCTATCGGAACAGCGGAATGTGGTACAGTACGACCGTGGGGCAGCCGCCTCTGCCGCTGCGGCAAAGCCCAACGTGGGCGACAAACGCACGTTCGAGGTATGTGCCACTACCGATTGCAATAACTTCGTTCAGAGCACGGCGACGGCCCAGGTAGTGGGGAACAAGGTCGCGATCTTCGTCGATGACACGGTGCCCGCTGGCGGGTATGCCCCGGCCGATCTCGCCAAGGTCGGCGCGCTCTTCGATAGCCAGCTCTATCCCATCGACACGACGGCCTTCGGCCGTGAGTCCGATCTCGACAACAACAGTGTCGTCATCGTGCTCCTGACTCCCAAGGTCAATGCACTCAGCGCCGACTGCAACACCACGGGAAGTGTGATTCTCGGGTACTTCTTCGGTCTCGACCTGACTCCCTCCCAGCAGCACTCCAACGACGGCGAAGTCTTCTACGGCCTGGTCCCCGATCCCGGTAACAGCTCGTGCGATATCAGTAAGGCGTTCGCCACGAACTTCCTTCCGCCGACGTTCATCCACGAGTTCCAGCATATGATCAGCTACAATCAACACGTGGTCATGCGCCAGGGAACCGCGGAGCTGACCTGGCTGAATGAAGGGCTGTCGCATTTCGCCGAAGAGCTGGGCGGGCGACTCATTCCCGACGCGGAGTGCCAGCCGGCATTTTCGTCGTGTGAGAGCCAATTCCTCAGCGGCGACATCGAGAACGCCTATGACTACCTGAACGACACCGAGTCGAATTTCCTGATCGAGCCCGGCAACTCCACCGGGACCTTGGCTGAGCGCGGAGCCAATTGGCTGTTCGTGCGCTGGCTGGCCGACCATTTCGCGGCCACGCAGCCGACGGGGAAGGAATTCACCCAAGCCATCGACCAGACGTCGCGGGTCGGGGTAGACAATGTGACAGCGGTGACCGGGGCTGACTTCTCGACGCTGGTCGGCCAGTGGCAGCTGGCCAACTACCTCGACAATCTACCCGGGTTCACTCCCTCGAGCGATCGCCTCCAGTACACGAGTTTCGACTTCCGTGCGCTCTACCAGTCCGCCTTCACTCAGGGCGTGTTCGCCAAGCCATACCCGCTCACACCGGATACCGCGGGGATGAGCGCCTACACCCACAATGGCACGTTGCGCGGTGGCTCGGGGCGCCATGTCGACATCGTGCAACCTGCGTCCTCGGGAGAGGTGACCATGTTGCTGACCGATGCGAGCGGGAACACGGTGGTTCCGGGGTCGGTGAAGCCTCGCGCCGTGCTCGCCAGGATCCGGTGAGGCGAATGATCTTTCTGGTGGCCGTCGCGGCGTTGTTCGCGGGCTACGGCGCCGCCTACCTGGCGAGCGACGATGTCCGGTACCTGACTCGGGCCGGCGTCGAAGAAACCCACATCCTCCAGGCCCGCCGGCCGATCGCAGACCTCGTCGCCGACAACAAGACCGATCCGGCACTCAAGGGCCCACTCCAACTGGTGCTCGAGAGTCGGAATTACGCCGCCAGTCTCGGCCTTCAGGCGAAGGAGACCTATACGACCTATGCGGACGTGGGTCGTGACACCCTTCTCCTCGTCCTCCAAGCCTCTCCCAGGGACTGTCTCTGCGCGCACACATGGAAGTATCCCATCGTGGGGCGGATCCCCTACAAGGGATTCTTCGACCCGCGCGCCGCCCAACGCGAGGCAGACCGTTTCGCAGCACAAGGCTACGACATCTATCTCCGACCGTCGGGCGCCTTTTCAACGCTGGGCTGGTTCAACGATCCGCTCCTCAACACCGCGCTCTCCCGCGATTCGGTCGAGCTTGCCGCGACGGTCTTTCACGAGATCGCGCACAACACGCTGTACGTGAAGAGCGCTACTCCATTCAACGAGAGTTTCGCCCAGTTCGTGGGGTATCGGTCGGCCGAGTCGTTCTTCCAATCGCGCGGCGACAGCGCCAAGGCCAAGCAGGCCGCCGATCGTTGGCACGATGAGATCGTGCTCGGCGACTTCTACACCTCGCTCGCCGATCGTCTCCAGCACCTCTATGACAGCAATCCCGACTCCACCGCACTCGAAACCGGGCGAAGCGAAGCGGGGGCGTGGGCGCGGGAAGAGCTCGAGGGCCCGGTGGCCGAACGGCTCCGAACCCTTCGAGTCGGCAAGCTGCCCGAGCGACCCGTCAACAATGCCCGAATCATTGCCGGTCGAATCTACCGGACGAGGCTCGAGCTCTTCGAGCGGTGGTACGATGAGCATGGGCGAGACATCCGGGTCAGCGTGGCGTCGCTCGATACCCTGATGCGTGGTGCGGTGGGCGATAGTGCATTCGCCCGACTGGGCCGCAGAGTCGGGGACTCCATCCAACCCGTCGGAGACTCCCTCAAACAGTGAGCTCCTGCCCGTGATGCGGCAGGAGCTCTGAACTGCAGGAAACCGACCGGCACGAATGCCGGTCCGAGTGTCGGGTTACTTGGCGCTCGTCGAGTCGGCGGCGTGCTTCTTCTTCCACGCCTTCTTCCCGGCCTTCGTGCTGGTGTCCGCGGCCGTCGTGTCATTCCCCATCTTCGACATGCCGGTGCTGTCCATGCCGGCCTTGGCGGCGGACGTATCGGTCACGCCGGCGGGTGCGCTGGTGTCCGCGCGCGCCGGGGCGGAGTATGCGGACGTGTCTTGCGTGGGGGCAGCCTTGCTGGTGTCCTGTGTTGCCTGCGCGGAGGCCTGAACCGCGGTCGCGCCGACGAGCAGTGCTCCGAGCATCATGCCGATTGCAGCGTTCCTCTTCTGTTCCAACATGCTTCCTCCTGAGGGTTGTCGAGGGATTGAGCCGGGAGGATATACGGCCTCCAGGCCGGGGTCGGTGAGCTAGGTCACCAATGCCTCTCGCGGTGTTTCCAGTCCGGTGTACCTTTGGTGCCATGATTCCCACCTTTGCGCATCGCGAGCAGGACCGCCTGCTGAAAGAGCTTAGCGAGTTCCTTCGCATTCCTAGTGTGAGTGCTCTCCCAGCCCATGCCGCCGATTGCCGGCGTGCTGCGGAGTGGTTGCGTGACGAGCTGACCCGTCTGGGCTGCCCGACGGTTCAGATCATCGAGGGGAACGGCCACCCAGTGGTCTGGGCAGAGGGCCCAGAGGTCCCGGGGCGCCCGACCCTACTCATCTACGGGCACTACGACGTCCAGCCTCCGGACCCGCTGAACGAATGGGTGAGCCCGCCCTTCGAGCCTGCCGTGCGGGACGGGAAGCTCTTCGCCCGCGGCGCCGCCGACGACAAGGGGCAGGTGTATTGTCTCCTCAAGGCCTACGAAGCAGTGCTGGACGCCTCGGGACGGCCTCCGCTCAACTTTCGCTTCGTGTTCGAGGGCGAGGAAGAGTGCGGTGGGCGGGTTGTCTTCGATCTACTGCGCTCGGAGCCCGAGAGAACCAGGGCCGATGCGGCGTTGGTTTGCGATGCGTCGTATTACGCGACTGGCATTCCGGCGGTCTACACCGCGCTCAGAGGTCTGTGCTACGCCGAGATTTCCGTTCGCACCCTCGAGCGAGACCTGCACTCCGGCTCCTACGGCGGTGTCGCTCCCAACGCGCTCGAAACCCTCGTCCGCATTCTGAGTCAGCTGAAGGGCGCGGACGGCGAAATCCACATCCCCAAGCTCTACAAGGCGGTCGAGCCGCCCACGAAACACGAACTCAAGACCTGGAAACGGCTACCCTTCGATAAGCAGGAGTTCCTTCGCGAGGAAGTCACGGGCCGGGCGCTTACCGGATTGCGGAAATACTCGGTGTTCGAGCGTGTGTGGGCGCTACCGACCTTCGAGATTCACGGCATTCGTGGTGGGTTTGTCGGCGACGGCGCCAAGACCGTGATTCCCGCGCAGGCGATGGCCAAGGTGAGCCTGCGGCTCGTACCGGGTCAGGAGTTCGCCAAGGTGGGACGGCAACTGGAGCGGGCCGTCGTCGCGTTGGCTCCCAAGTGGGCCGACGTAACGGTGACGCTCCTTCACGGCGGCGATCCGATCCAGATCGACGTCAACCATCCCGCCTTTGCGATTCTCGATGAAGCGTTCACTGCGGTTACCGGGCGCGACGCGGTCAGAATTCGTTCCGGTGGCTCCATCCCCATCGTACCCCAGCTCGGTCTGTCCGGCGCTCCCGTTCTCCTGACGGGCATCGGTCTGCCCGATGATGGTCTTCACTCCCCGAATGAAAAACTCGACCTCGCTCAACTGTGGAGCGGGATCGAGATCTTCGGTCGATTCTTCGAGCTGTTTGCCGAGAAGGGCGCGGCGCCCGCTACGAATCCTCCTCCTCGGGCGTGACCCGTTTCACGGGCCCGGAATACCGGGCCTCGGTGCGCGCGTGCAGCTCATCGACACCGATGAGCGCGCGCGCCGAGGCAATGATCCCGGCGACGACATCGTCGGCCCAATAGGGATCGGGACGCTCACCAGTGGGAAGCCGTGCCGAGCAACTTTCCAGATATCTGATGGCCGTGATGATCCATTCGGTCTGCGCGGTGTCCACGGCGGCCCATGAGCCTGTGGACCGGAGCTCCAGCTCTTCGAGTGCCTTGAGATGTTGCTCGAGGCCGCCGGTCACTCGCGAGGAGCGCAAGCGATCGGCGACGAGGGTCAGCACCGAACGGCGCTCGCTTTCCTGCGGCTCGGGCAACGGAGCGAGATAGTGCCGTTGGTCCGCGACCATTTCGGCTAACCGGATGCACACGGCCCGAATGGCCGGCGCCAGCGCACCGGGAACTTCCTTGGACCAGCTGTCCGCCGCTCGAAGGATCTCGGTGATGCGCTGATCGGCCTGCGCCTCGGGCGTCGGACGTCGGGGAGATTCCGCCATGCTAGACAGAAAAACCGGATTGGACGCCAAAAACAAGACCGGCGGAGGCTACCGCGGACCTCGTCTCATCCGAGCCGGATCGGGTCGTCCGTAACGCTCTTCACCCCACGGGTTTCCCCGCATGTGATACCCGTTCTGTTCCCAGAAGCCAGGTTCGTCTTCGGCCAGCAGCTCGAATCCGGTCACCCACTTGGCGCTTTTCCAGAGATAGAGGTGGGGGACCAGCAGGCGAACCGGTCCACCGTGCTCTGGGGGAAGCGCCTCACCATTGTGCTTCAGGGCCAGCAGATTTTCCGGTCGGTCGAGGTCGGCGAGCGGGAGGTTGGTCGTGTACTGCTGCTCGGCGTTGACGAGGGCGTACTGTGCGTCTCGAGAAACCTGCGCCAGTTGCAGGATGGATTGAACCGGAACGCCCTCGAACACGTTGTCGTAGCGGCTCCATCGGGTGACACAGTGCATGTCGCACGCCGTCTCACGGCGCGGCATCGCCTGAAGATCGTCCCAGGTCAGCGACAGCGCGCGATCGACGAGTCCGCTGACATCGAATCTCCACCGGGCGAGATCGACACTCGGCACGGTGCCAGAGTGAAGGACCGGCCATTTCTTGGTGATGATCTGCCCAGGAGGAAGCCGGTCGCGATCGGCTGGGCGCGCGTCGATGCGTTCGATCATGGGGTCAGGCACGCAATCAGACTGGCGCTTCCGACCGAGTTCCGGCTGAACGCATTGTCGCATACCCGAAGGTCACGCCGAACGCTGCGATGACCGCCCGTCGGGCCTCGTCCCATAACGCCGCGCTATCCGACCGACCCAACTCTTTCGCGATGCTGGTCATGACCACGCCAGAGATTCCGCACGGCACGATCAGATCGAAGTAACTCAGATCCGTCGTGACATTGAGGGCGAAGCCGTGGAAGGTGATCCATTGCTTCACGTGAATCCCGAGGCTTGCAATCTTCCGTCCGCTGGTCCATACGCCGGTCAGGCCCGGGTTTCGCTCGGCCGTCACGCCGAGCTCCTCGAGGGCCAGCATCAGCGTTCCCTCGAGGTGGCGCAGATACCAGTGAAGATCTTCCCGATGTCCGCGAAGATCGAGAATCGGATAACCGACGAGCTGGCCGGGCCCGTGGTAGGTCACGTCTCCGCCACGCTCTACCTCGATCACCGGGATCCCTCGTCGCTCGAGTGCCGCCGGCGCGATAGGAAGGCTGCTGGGACGGAGGCCGCGGCCGAGGGTCACGACAGGCTCGTGCTCCACGAGGAGCAAGACGTCGTGATCGAGGTCGCCGGTCATTCGCCGACGGCAGAGGTCGCGCTGAAGCTCCAGCACGTCGAGATAACGCCGCCGGCCCAGATCCAGGAGCTCGAGGACGTCACTCATTGCGCTGCTGCGGCTGTCCGCGCCCGGCGCGCGAGCAGGGCGGAAATCGCGAGCGAGAGTGCGATCAGAGCGACGAGACCCGGACGTCCGAGAGTCTGGTTCACGGGAATGCACACGAGCATGGCGATGACAGTGGCAAAGGCACTCACGAGCGAGAGTCCGCCACGCCGATAGGCCGAGGGCAGAGGGGCGAGCAATCGCCAGGCGACCACACCGGCGATCGCGATTCCCCCGAGGGTGCCCCAGAGCAGGAGCTGAAACGGCGCGCCGAGATCAGGTGCCCCGCCTGAGGACGGACGCAAGGCGTCGACCGCCAGTGTCGTCGCCGTAACCACCGCGAGACCGAGCGCCACGGCGGAGCCGACTGCCTTCGCGGCCAGGCCGAGAGGATCCACGGTCAGATGTGCAAGACCCTGCCCATCGAGTCGAGCGTCGCCTCGGCGATCGCCTCGGACAGGGTCGGGTGCGCGTGAATCGCGAGATCCACTTCTTCGACCGTGTACTCGTTCTCCCGAGCCACCGCGAGCTCGTGAATCATCTCCGAGGCGTGGCTGCCGACGATGTGCGCCCCGAGGATCTCGCCGTACTTCTTGTCGCGGATGATCTTGACGAAGCCCTCGGTCTCACCCGATGCTCCGCGCCCGGCCGTTGGCGCTGAACGGGAAACGGCCGACCTGGTAGTCGAGCTTCCTGCTCCTTGCCCTGGTCCTCGGTCAGGCCGATGCTGGCCACCTCCGGATGACAGTAGGTGACGCTGGGCACGTTGTCGTACCGGATCGGATGCGGGTGCTGCCCGGCGATCAGCTCGGCCACGTTCACGCCCTCCCGGCTTCCCTTGTGCGCGAGCATCGGCGGACCGGCCACGTCGCCGATGCAGTAGACGCCCGGTGCCGTCGTCTGGAGTGTTGCCGGGTCGACCTTGACGAAGCCGCGATCGGTGAGCTTGACGCCCGCCTCCTTGAAACCCATGTCCTCGGTGTTCACGGCGCGCCCAGCGGCCATCAGCACCTTCTCCACCTCGATCGTCTCGGTCTTGCCGCCTGCCTCGACCGTCAGCGTGACCTTGTCCGGCCCGACCGTCGCCTTGGTCACCTTGGCTCCGGCGATGACCGTCGATGCCGCGCTTCTTGAAGCTCTTGGTGAGCGCGTCGGATGATTCGGCGTCTTCGAGCGGCAGGATCCGTGGCAGCGCCTCGATCAGCGTCACCTTGGTGCCGAAGGCATTGAAGATGTCGGCGAACTCGCACCCGACCGCGCCGGCGCCGACGACGGCGAGCGACTGCGGGCGCCTTCTCCAGGAAGAGCGCCTCGTCCGAGCTGATGACCGTCGTCTTGTTGATCTCGAGTCCGATCTGCGGGAATGCCTTTGACCCGCGACCCGGTCGCGATCACGACCGCCTTCTTGGCCTCGTGCACCTCGTTGCCGACCTTGCACCTTCTTCCCGGCGCAGCACGCCGTTGCCCTTGATGACGGTGATCTTGTGCTTCTTCATCAGGAACTCGACGCCCTTCGAGTTCTGCTCCGCGACCTTGCGGGAGCGCTTCATCGCGACGCCGTAGTCGGTCTTCACCCCGCCGACCTCGATGCCGAGGTCCTTGGCATCGTGGGCGATCAGATTGGCGACGTAGGCGCTGTGGAGCAGGGCCTTGGTCGGAATGCAGCCGATGTTGACGCACACGCCGCCGAGCTTGTCCTTCTCGACCACGGCCGTCGAGAGGCCGAGCTGGGCGGCGCGGATGGCGCAGACGTAGCCGGCCGGGCCGCCGCCGAGGATGATCACGTCGAACGAAGTCGCCACAGTCGACCTCTCAAGAAAGTGAGAAGTGAGAGGTGAGCGGTGAGAGGTGAACGAGGCGCTTACCGCTCACCGTTCTACCTCTCACCGTCCTACCACACCATAGCCAGCGGGTTCTCCAGCATCGCCTTGAGCGTCTGCAGGAACTTGCGCCCCGGTGGCGCCGTCGATGACGCGATGGTCGCAGGACATCGTGAGCCGCATCCGCCGGCGGAGCGACGATCTGTCCCTCGCTGCGCCACGGGCTTCTGAACGATCCGGCCGACGGCGAGAATCCCCGCCTCGGGCGGATTGATGATCGCGGTGAACTCGTCGATGTCGAACATGCCGAGGTTCGAGACCGAGAAGGTGCCGCCGGTGTACTCCTCGGGCTTGAGCCTCCGCTCGCGCGCCCGGCCGGCGAGGTCCTGAGTCTCGGCCGCGATCTCGCGGAGCGTCTTCTGATCGGCGTGGCGGATCACCGGCGTGATCAGGCCATCCTCGACCGCGACCGCCACGCTCACGTGCACCTCGTTCCAGTAGCGGATGTGGTCGTCCTGCCACCAGGCATTGCACGCGGGATGCTGCCGCAGCGCGGCCGCGACCGCCTTGATGATGATGTCGTTGAACGAGACCTTCGGCCCGTCGCCCAGCGCCTTGAGCGCCTCGCGCGCCTCCCAGGCGCGCTCCATGTCGACTTCGGTGGTGAGGTAGAAGGTCGGGATCGGGCCGATGGACTGGGCGAGCCGCTTGGCGATCGTCTTCCGGATCTGGGTGAGCGGGACGTCGGTGTATGCGGGACCGCCGTCCGTGCGGACGACAGGGCGCAGGCGCCCCGGCTGCCGTCGTGGCGACGGCCGCCGGCACCCTCGAGGTCGCGCAGGACGATACGGCCCTCGGGTCCCGTGCCGTGCAGCGAGCCCAGGTCGATCCCGCGTTCGGCCGCGATCCGGCGCGCGAGCGGCGAGGCCTTGACTCGCTGACCTTGCCGCTGGCGCCGGCGGAGGCTCGGCCGCCGTTGGGGCGGGACGGTGCTGCAGGGCGGGATGACGGAGGAGCCGGCGCGGGACGGAGTCGCAGTTTCGGCTGGAGCGGGCTGTTCCGCCTTGGCGCTGCCGTCACGGCCGTCTCCGCTCCTCCGCACTTGTCTCGCCCGGCTGCGCCGATCAGGGCGACCAGCTGCGAGACGGGCACGGTCGTTCCGGCGGGCACCACCTGCTTGAGCAGCGTACCGCCCGCGCGCGCCACCAGCTCCATCACGGCCTTGTCGGTCTCGACCTCGGCGAGCACGTCGCCGACGGCGACCGCGTCGCCTTCTTTCTTCTTCCACTCGACGAGGCGGCCCTCCTCCATCGTCGGAGAGAGCGCTTCCATGACGACCTTGGTTGCCATGCTCTGGGTTCCTTGTTGCGGTCGATAGCCTACCGGTACAGCACCTCGCTTCGACCGCCGCGATCGATCTTGGCGGCATCCACCTTCGCGGCCTTCTCGAGATGCTTGTTGTAGGGCATCGGTACGTCGGCGCTGGTCACGCGGACCACCGGAGCATCGAGCTCGTCGAAGGCCTCGCGCTGAATGACGTCCACCACCTGCGCGCCGACGCCGGCGAATGGCCAGCCCTCTTCCGCCACCACGCAGCGGTGGGTCTTGGCCACCGAGGCGAGGATCGTCTCGCTCGTCGAGCGGCCGGATGGTCCGGAGGTCGACGACCTCGGCCTCGATGCCCTCGGCCGCGAGCTGCTCCGCGGCCTTGAGCGCCACGCTGACCGTCTTGGAGTGGCAGATGATGGTGACGTCGCGTGCCCGCGCGCTTCACGTCGGCCTTGCCGATGCGGCACGAGGTGCTCGCCCTCGGGCACCTCGCCCTTGGTGTTGTAGAGCATCTCGCCCTCGATGAAGACCACCGGGTCGTCGTCGCGGATGGCGCTCTTGAGCAGTCCCTTGGCGTCGGCCGGCGTCGCCGGCATGACCACCTTGAGGCCGGGGATGTGGGCGTACCAGCTCTCGAACGCCTGGGAGTGCTGCGCGCCGAGCTGCAGCGCGGCGCCGCCGGGTCCGCGGAACACCGCGGGCACCCGACCTGGCCGCCCGACATGTAGCGCATCTTGGCGGCCGAGTTGACGATCTGGTCGATCGCCAGCAGCGCGAAGTTCCAGGTCATGAACTCGATGACCGGCCGCAGCCCGACCATCGCCGCGCCGACGCCGACGCCGGCGAACCCGAGCTCGGTGATCGGCGTGTCGACCACCCGCATTGGGCCCGAACTCCTCGAGCAGTCCGCGGCTCACCTTGTAGGCGCCCTGGTAGACGCCGACTTCCTCGCCCATGAGGAAGACGTCGGGGTCGCGCTGCATCTCCTCGCGGAGCGCCTGGTTGAGCGCGTCGCGGTAGGTGAGGGTCGGCACGGTTACTCCGGAGCAGGGAGACAGGAGAAGAAGAAGGGGCATTCATGGGCGCTCCTCTCTGTTGCTCCCGACTCCCTACTCCTTCGCTTCTCACGCGTACACGTCCGTATACAAGGTCTCGGCGTCCGGGTCCGGCGCCTCGTCGGCGAACTGGTAGGCGTCCTCGACCTCCGCGATCACCTCGGCGTCCATCGCCTGTGACCGCCGCCTCGTCCATGAGTCCCGTCGGCGATCAGTCGCTGCGACCAGACCGCGATCGGGATCGCGCTTGCGGTGCTCCTCGACCTCTTCCTTGCGTCCGATAGTGTCCGTGGATCGGGTCGGACATCGAGTGGCCCACGAAGCGATAGGTGCGGATCTCGAGCAGGGTCGGCTGCTTGTCCGCGCGCGCGCGCTGCACGGCGCGCTCCATCGCCGCATGCACCGCGAGCACGTCCTGGCCGTCCACGACCTCGTTCGGCCATGTCGTACGAGCACGCGCGCTCCGAAATGTCGTAGATGGCGCTGGCCCGCTCGAGCGCGGTGCCCATGCCGTAGCGGTTGTTCTCGCAGATGAAGATCGCACGGCAGCTTCCAGAGCGCGGCCATGTTGAGCGCCTCGTGGAAGGCGCCGTTGTTGACGGCCGCCTCGCCGAAGTAGCAGACCGCCACCTGGTCGTGTTCCGGTACTTGATGGCGAACGCCATGCCCGCTGCTGAGCGGAATGTGCCCGCCCACGATGCCGTGGCCGCCCAGAAAGCCGAGCGAGGCGTCGAACAGGTGCATCGAGCCGCCCTTGCCGCTGCGAGCAGCCCGTCGCCTTGCCGAACAGCTCGGCCATGACCGCGCGGGCGGTGATCCCGCGGGCGAGCGCCTGGCCATGCTCGCGGTAGGACGTAGGTGATGTAGTCATCGGGGCCGGAGCGCGGCGAGGCTCCCGACCGCGACCGCCTCCTGGCCGATGTAGAGGTGGCAGAAGCCGCCGATCTTCCCGAGGCTGTACGCCTCGCCGGCCTTTTCCTCGAAGCGGCGGATCAGCAGCATCTGGCGGAGCCAGTCGCGATAGTCCTCTGCGCGGTCCGGATCGACGCCGCGCTTTCGAGTGCGAGCCTTGGGAGTCGTGGTCTCGGTCATCGGCAGACATCGGCGTGTGAGACCCGCCACTCCCGTCCGACCGGCTGTCCCGCGCCGCGGTCGCCTGCTCCCACGCATGGTACGACGAGCGGGTCAGCGGGCTCGACTGCACGTGCGTGAAGCCCATCCGGAGCCCGATGTCGCGCAGCTCCGCGAACTCGTCCGGCGTGTAGTAGCGGGCGACGGGCAGGTGGCTCGCGCGAGGGCCGCAGGTACTGGCCGAGGGTGAGGATGTTGACGTCGCTGCGGCGCAGATCGCGCAGGCAGGTGAGAATCTCATCCCACTCCTCGCCCATGCCGAGGATGATGCCCGACTTGGTGAGGGCCGTCGGGCATCGATGCGCCGGGCGTTGGCGAGCAGCTCGAAGCGCGCGGTCGTACCGGCCGCCCGGACGGGCCAGACGGTAGAGCCGCTCGGCCGTCTCCAGATTGTGATTGAGGATGTCGGGCCGGGCATCCATCACGATCTGCGAGCGCCGCTCGGACCCCTTGAAGTCGGGGATCAGCACCTCGACCGAGGTGTCGGGCAGCCGCTGCCGGATCTCGGTGACGCAGCCGGCGAAGGCCTCGGCGCCGCCGTTGGGGAGATCGTCCCGGTCCACCGAGGTGATCACCACATGCTCGAGCCCCATCCGCTCGACCGCCTCGGCGAGGCGCACCGGCTCGAGCGGATCGAAGGCGGTCGGGGTGCCGTGCGCGACCGCGCAGTAGGCGCAGTTCCGGGTGCAGACGTCGCCCAGGATCATGAAGGTGGCGGCCTTGTGCTCCCAGCACTCGCCGATGTTGGGGCAGCGGGCCTCTTCGCAGACGGTGTGGAGGCCCAGCTCCCGCATCATCCCCTTGAGGTGCACGTAGCTCGGCCCACCCGGCGCCTTGACCTTGAGCCAGGACGGCTTCCGCACCGGCGTCGCCAAGGACGTGGGTGTATTCGTCGTGAGGCCCGTGATGGGAATGAGTTCGATTCGAGGGACCGCCAACACTCCTCCAGAACGCTTGGAAACTCTCGCCTCGTTTCCGCTCAGGATTGCGCGCAGGACTGAACGACCGCCTGCGCGGCCTGATTCACGTCCGCCGAGGCCTTTTCCTCCACTTCCGTGGGGCCGCGGTGCGTCTCGAACTCGCCGAAGGTGTGGCCCATGACAGTGAGAGCTGTCTTCCCATCGGCTCCCGGCGCAGCCTCCACCTCGATCCGATTGACGTTTCGGCGGAATTGGGGGTCCGGCCGAACGACGGTGTTATCGATCTTCCTCGCGGTCAATCGGCTGTCGATCTCATCGAAGGCCGTCTGTTGATAGCCGAGCTGGGTGAGCTTGGCGCGCGAGCATGCGATGATGTCAGGGGGACTGGTCGACGGGGTCGCCGTGAGCCTGGTGAAAAGGGTGCCGCCGCCACACGCGACCACCAGAAGAAGCGTGCCGAGCATCGGGTGCAAACGCATCGCGAGACAGTCTCCAGGAGGTGTAAAGGTTGAGGGGAAGATAACAGCACCGAAGGACCGGCGGGGCGAGGTCCCAAGGGAAATAAGAGCGGCCGTCCCTTGCGGAACGGCCGCTCTCTTCAGCCGATTCGCTCGTGCGTTAGAAGAACAGCATCATGCCGACTGAGCCCTGGTCCGACTTCGAGGTCTTGGCTCCCAGGTTGTAGCCGTCGATGTGGCCGTACTCGAACACCCAGCGGAGTGACTTGCTCCACTTGTAGGTGAACTGGCCGACGATCGCCCGGTTCTTGAGAATGTCGGTGGCGGTGCTGCCGCTGACCGTCTTGTCGGCGTCGCTCTGCTTGAGGTGGTTCTCGCCGAAGCTTCCGCCGATGATGAACTTGCCGGCTGGCGGGGTATACGTGCAGCTGGCCGATATAGCCGAACGACTTGCGGCCCTTGCCGGCGGCGTCCACACCCTGGTTGTCGAAGTTCCCGCCACCAACGATGCCGTCACCCTGGAGCAGCTAGCCCATACCCTTGGCGCAGAAGCCGGAGCCGGTGAGCGCGAAGCCCGAGAAGTCGAGCACGATACCACCGCCGCCGCCCACGGAGCTCATCGATGTCGTCGTGCCGGTCGCGCCGTCCTTGGCGGTCTGCGCGGCGCCGTTGATGAAGATCTTGGCGTTGTTCTTCTCGCCGAACTTGCCGTTCCAGTTGAATTCGGCTTCGACCCGGGGCAGCTCGAGCACAGAATACTGGCCGTCGCGGAGACCCTCGAAGAGGCCGATGCTGATGGAAGTCGGCCGGCCAGCCGGAGTCGTGTAGGTCAGCTGCGGACGGAAGTCGGTGTACAGATAGCCGTAGCCGATGCGTCCGAGCGCCGTGCCGCGGCCACCACCGCCGACGCCGACGCCGAGCAGCGTCATGTCGGTCAGGATGTTGCCGCGCTGATACAGGCCAAGCTCTTTACCCATGGTCAGTGAGCCCCAAGTGCCGCCGGCGGTCAGATAGACCTGGCGCATATCGATCTGGGCGCCCGCCGCGTCGGTTCCGAAGAAGCTGGCGTTGTGCCCGCCGGTCTCGACTTGCGGCGCGAAGCCGAAGTGCACGCCGAGGTCGACGTTGTCCTCCTTGCCCTTCGCATCGAACACCGCGAAGGCCGGGAGCAGGCCGGTGCCGACCGAGAGATCCTTCGAGGCAGTGACGCAAGTACTGCCGGCGCACGCTTTACCTGTTGAGTAGATAAAGAAGGCGTTCACGTTGCCAGCGAAGGTGAAGCTCCAGCCATTGCTCATTTGCATCGTCAGCTGAGCTTCGGCGGCATTCGCCGCCCCTAACGCCAGACCCAAGCACAACAGTGCGACTCGCTTCATAGGTGCTTCTCCCTCAGTAGTAAGGATGACCGCCAACGACAGCCAAACTTCGGGACGAAAAGCCTGCACCAACAACGGTGACCACGATCAACGTGTGGAGTCATTCATCTGACTAGTGAGCGATGTGTTCACCTCCCAGAACGCGTACCACAGGGGGAGGGGACGATGATTCTCCCACCAGTAGTAGTCGTTGATCCGGCTGATGTAGACATTCGCGCCGTAGGGAAGCCGGAACAGTCCGTCACGACGCAATCGCGAAATCTCTTGTGTCAGCCCGGCGGAGTCGGACGCCGCCGTTTCCGCCTGTCCCAATGCCGATCCGGCCAGGAACCCCTCGGCGTAGGCCGTCTGGGCCGCGGGGCTCAATGCCCGCCAATCGTTTCCGTTTCGATTGACCCAGTGGGCGTCGGGCCCGACCGATGCCCGCCCCACCAGGAATCCTACGGCCCCGAGGGCCACCCACCACCATCGTGTCGCCACGTCTCACCCAAACGAAGCGGCCGGCGAGAGTCCTTGCACGGGCTCTCTGCCGGCCGACTCGAGGTCTCAGTTCTTCTTGCCCGGAAGCCCGAAGACCATCACTGCGTCACCGAGGGGATAGTTCAACTGGAAGTTGCCGCCGCAGGCGACGGCGATCGAACTGCTCGCCCTTGTACGTGAAGCTCATCGGCGCCGAGTTGCAGCCGGCGCCGGCGTTGAACTGCCAGAGCAGCTTGCCGGTCTTGGAGTCGTAGGCGTTGAAGTTGCCGTTGCCCTCGCCGGTGAACGTGAGACCACCGGCGGTCGCGAGCGCGCCGCCCATCATCGGCTGCGGCACCTTGTTCTGCCAGCGATCTTGCCGGTGGCGAGGTCGACGGCCGAGAAGAGCCCGTACTGCTCCTCGCCCGGGATCGCGACGAACGCCGAGCCGAGCCACAGGCGGCCCTTCTCGTAGCGGCGCAGTGTGGGTGATGTAGTTCATCGGCTGGTGCAGCGCGGCCACGAACGCGTAGCTCGAGCGTCGGATCCACCGCGATGGGCGACCACTCCGACGCCACCGTTGGCGCCCGGCAGCATCCGGGTGCCCTTCGCCGGTGGGCAGCGCGAACATGTTCTCCTGCGGCATGAAGTTGTCGGTGCGGCGGACCAGCTTGCCGGTCGGCGGCATCGAGCACGTACACCCAGCCGGTCTTGCCGGCGTGCACGACGACCTTCTTGCCGCCGATCGTCGTCACCACCGGCGGGGAGACGGCGTCGAGGTCCCACACGTCGTGCGGCACCGTCTGGTAGTACCACTTGGTCTTGCCGGTGCTCGCGTCGATCGCGACGACGCAGTCGGTGTAGAGGTTGTCGCCCGGGCGGATGCCGCCATCGAGGTCGGGCGACGGATTGCCGACCGCGACGTAGATCAGTGTTGGACTCCTTGTCGTACGCCGGCGTCATCCACACGCCGCCGCCGCCCGGGTCCAGGCATCGGCGTACTTGGCGCTGTCGGCCTTCTCGTGCGGCGATGTCGCGGTGCAGGTCGGCGCCGTCGGGCGTGCTGGGTCGCCCACGTGCCCCACCAGCCATTCGGGGCCTTGTCGTCGAACGTGGGGTCGCCCTTCGGGGCCGGAATCGAGTACCAGCGCCAGATCTGGTCGCCGGTCATCGCGTTGTAGGCGGTGACGTGGCCCCGGATGCCGTACTCGCCGCCGGACACGCCGACGATCACGATGTCGCCGATGACGAGCGGGGCATGGCGTGATGCTGTAGCCGTAGGTGGGATCGGCGACTTCCTTGTCCCACACCACCTCGCCGGTCATGCGATCGAGCGCGACCAGCTGCGCGTCGAGGGTGCCCATGTAGACGTGCGGCGCCATGAATGGCCACTGCCGCGGTTGTTCGGGCCGCAACAGAAGATCGTGGTGCCCAGCTTGTGCTCGTAGCGCCAGAGCCTGCTTGCCGGTCGTCGAGATCGTACGCGATCGCCGTGTTGAACGGCGTGGTGACGTACATCACGTTGTCGACCACGATCGGCGTGTTCTCGAACGAGCCGAGCTTGCTGATGCCGGTCTGGAAGATCATGCCGCGGGACCAGCTGAGCGACGTTCGAGGTGCTGATCTCTTGAGAGTGGAGTACCGCTGATTCCAGTCGTTGCCGCCGTAGGTGGTCCAATCGCCCTGGGCGGCAGCTGTCGCAGTCACTCCGAGAAACGCCGGGACCACCAACCAACGCAAGCCATTCTTCATAGGCACTCTCCCCTGCGGAAGGATCGGGCGTGCATGTAGGCCAGTCGCAACGCGGCCGGCGAGGGCTAGCATCTGGGCAGTCGAGGCGGCATGGGGCCGCGGAGGCAACGCCCCTGAAGGGGCGTCTTCGTTTCGGGGTATAGACTTAAGTGCTGAATCGGATACAATCTGCGTCGGCCTAGCGGTACGTCAAGTCCCTAAGTCCTGACAGGGCAACGGGGTTTTCCACAGAGCCGGCGTCAACTCATACGAGTGCAAAGAGTTGCGCACCCACTCCCTGGTCACCCTTTGAAACCACATCACCCACGCCGCCCTACTTAAACAGCGCCGACGCCTTCAGCAACGTGTTCCAAATCCCCCAGAGAAGAGGAATTCCGACTAAAGCCCACGCCAATATCACCAGTCCCCACCGGCCGGCTGGCTGCCCGCCGCCCTCAGGCTCTACCATGGTGCGCTCCGCAACAATATTCAGGTTCGAAAGAATTTATGCAAACGACCATAGCTCAATGGACCGCGGCTCGCTCGGCGGTAAGCTGCTGGTCGCTCATGTAATGCCGCTCGGCCACGGGCCGCACCGCCAGGTTGCTGAAGAAGCCAACAACCAACAAGCCCGCAAGGACATACATGGTGAAATTGTAAGCATCGGCCTTCGCGACGCCGTGATCGATTTGATACTGCCGGAGGTAGTTGACGAGGACGGGACCGAGGACGCCGGCCGTGGACCATGCCGTCAGCAAGCGGCCATGGATGGCCCCGACGAACTGAGTGCCGAAGATATCAGCGAGATAGGCAGGGATCGTGGCGAATCCCCCGCCATACATCGTGAGAATGACGCAGAAGATGAGGACGAACAGGACCACGTTTCCGAGCTTGCCTGCCGTCGGCGCCAGCGCGTACAGCAATGTCCCGAGGGAAAAGAAGATCAGGTAGGTACGCTTGCGCCCCAGGTAGTCGGAGAACGAAGCCCAGCCGATCCGGCCGGCGATGTTCGCGAGACTGAGCAGACCGACAAAGCCGGCGGCCGCCGACGCCGTTACCCTTCCGCGAAACACTTCCTGGATCATCGGCGACGCCTGGCCCAGCACCCCGATCCCGGCACTCACGTTCATGCAGAGCACCATCCAGAGAAACCAGAACTGCGGCGTCTTCCAGGCCTCGCTGACATTGACGTGCCGCCGAGTAATCATCTCTCCTTGATGCGCGACAGGGGTCCATCCGGCTGGCTTCCAGTCGATCGGCGGGAGACGGTAGCCGAAGGCACCACCCAGCATGAAGACGAAATAGATCGCGCCCATCGTGATGAATGTTTGCGAGACGCCGAGCGAGGTCGGGGTCGCGTAATGCTTCATCAACGCAACGGCGAGAGGAGCCCCGATCAACGCGCCGCCGCCGAATCCCATGATGGCCATTCCTGTCGCCATACCGCGCCGGTCGGGAAACCATTTGATCAGGGTGGACACGGGAGAGATGTACCCGATTCCGAGTCCGATTCCTCCGATCACGCCATAGCCGAGATAGAGGAGCCAGATGTGATGAAGCTCGACGCCCACCGCTGCGATCATGAAGCCGCTTGCCCAACAGCACGCCGCGACTACGCCGGCCTTTCTCGGCCCGACTCGCTCGAGCCATTTACCGAACGTGGCGGCGGAGAGCCCGAGGAAGACAATGGCGAGGGTGAAGATCCAGCCCAGCGTCGTCAGCTTCCAGTCACCCGGTCCCGACTCGGTGATGCCTTGGAGCTTGCTCAGGGGCAGATTGAAGACGCTGAAGGCGTACGCCTGCCCGATGCACAAGTGAATGGCGAGTGCGGCCGGAGGCACCAGCCACCGATTGAAGCCAGGCCCGGCGATGATACGTTCTCTCGAGAGTATTCCCGCCATCACGAGTCTCCCGATTAAGTTGCGGCGTTCTCTGCGTGTGCGCGCAACTCAAGCTATCGCTCCTCCGACCAGGGAGCCAGACCGTCAACCATGATCCCGTGGCTTCGCAGACTATCTACGAGGACCGGACTCGCGCTTCTCGGCCTCGCTCCGATTGTCTCGGTTGCGCACGCCCAGAGTACACAAAGCCAGGCCGACAGGGTCTCGTGGCTCACCTCGGACAGCGCTTCGCGGACGGTGACTCTGCATCTCGACGTGACCCCGCCCGGGGGTGGGCCGTCGGCCCTGATCAGCGGTCAGCGGGCGGGAAGCGCCCAGGTCGTCGTGCCGCTCAATTGGACCGTGCAATGGGAGTGGCGCTCCGCGGATTCCAGTGCCACCCACAGCCTCGTGGTGATGACCGAACGGGAAAAGCTCCCGATGCAAGGTGGTCGACCAGCCTTCGACAACGCCATGACGAAGATGGTCGAGGCCGGACTACCGGCTGGCCAAATCGACCGGACCACCTTCACCGCCGATCAGGCCGGTTGGTACTGGATCCTGTGCGGAGTGCCTGGTCACGCCATCGCCGGCGAATACATCGGGTTGCGGGTCGATCCGGAGGCGAAGCGTGGTGAAGTGAAGCAAAAGTGAGACAGGATTTCCTTCATCTCTTCTCTTCTGTTCTCCGTTCTTTGTTCTCAGTTCTCCGCTCTCCGAGCAGCCTTTCGATCTCCGTTTCGAATCCCTTGATCAGCCGCTGGTGCGTTGCCCCCATCGCCGCGCCGTAGAAGCCCGCATGAATTCGTCGGACCTTTCCGTCGCGCCCCAGAAAGATGGTGGTCGGGAACGAGGTGAAACCGTGGAGCTGCGGCAGAGTCTCTCCGGCTGCCTCCACATCGTTGACGCCCGCCAGGAGCAGGGGAAATGTGATGCCGAACTTGTCGCGGTATCGCCGCACCTGCGTGGCGTCCACCGAGGTGTCACCGGTCACCTCGTACGCGAGACCGACGATCTCGAGACCGCGCCCGTGATACTTACGGTACAGGCCCACCAGGACCGGTTCGGACTCGTGGCATGTCGGGCACCAGGTGCCGAAGATGTCCACCAGCACGACCTTGCCTCGAAATCGCGGGTCCTTCTCGGTAACCAACTTGCCGTCGAGGTCAGGCGCCGAGAAACGGAACGGTTCGGTGGTGTCGGCGGTGGTGATTTCGGTGGGCAGTTTGAGATGAGATACTCCGGTGTTTCGAACCGCTTCGAACGGGGTCTCCGTTCGAAGCCCAGCGTGGAACAGGCCGCGGAGCGTGTCTCCGCGGAGAGCGCCGGTGATGAGATAGACGAACGATCCGTCGAAGTGGGAGAGGGCGAAACTGTCTCCCGCCACCGCTCCTGCGAAGTAGCCGTAATCACCGGTATTGGAGATCAGGGTTCCCTCGAGGCCCGCGTTGCCGTTTCGCAGCTCGATCACCCGAGGGCTGGTCCCCATCCCCTGGAAGAAGGTGGCGTCCCATCGGCCGACGAGGGCATCACTCCCTCTTGTCGTCGGCCAGCGCCCTCGGGCGGCATGGAAGGGAATGATGCGAGGGCCGCGATTGCCCACGTTGCGGTAATTCCCCACGAGTGAGTCGCCGACGAACGCCGCGGCGATCGTTGCGGCGTAGTCCGCCATCTCGAGGACAACGCTGTCCGCAGACACCCGAACTCCCGAAAAGGGCAGGCAGACAGACCCGTTGCAAAGGCGACCGTGCCACGTCGCCGACTTCTCGAGCTCGATCCCGAAACGAAGCTCGCCGCCGGAGAGACTCAGAGCGCCACGCCAAGGCCCGGCGGGAGAGACCGTGGCCACCCACCCCAACGCCCAGGCGAGGATCGTCGGAGCGCTCACTGCGTCACCCGCGACTCGAGCTCGGCGCCCCTGTATCGCTCTCCCGCCGTCACCGGGCTAGGCAAAGCATTTCCCGACCAGGGCGCTGGGCAAGGATAGGCGGAGCTATAGGCGCAGAAGGGATTGCGGGCTCGGTTGAAATCGAGCCGGTAGCGGCCTGGGCCTGCCGGGATCAGGGGAACGAAGCGCCCGGCTGGGTACGTTCCACTCCCGTTGGTGGAGTCCCGAAAGAAGATCTCGAGCTCTGATTCTTCTGCACCGGTCGGCAGACGTCGCACCGTCAATCGAGTCGTCCGATTCCCCATGGGCACGATGACGCTGCCTGCCTCCGTTGCGTCGACCTCGATGCCGTCGAGGCCGAGCAACCGCACCGTGCCCGGCCGCGATGGGGGCATCAGCCTTCCCGTGAAAACCCAATCAGCGGTGACCGGGTAATAGTCGGGGGTATCGGGTTTTCGTGATGGTCCGAACACCGTGACCACCGCACGGCCGGGAATTCCATCGACGGTCACGGCGTACCCGCCCATCCGAATCAAGGTGCCTCGTGATACTGTGCGGGCTCCTTCCGGACCCTTCAAGGCAACGTGACCGTCGGTCTCACTGATACGGTGTTCGGCCACGCCCGGGAGCGGTATGTCCGCCGCGGGTGGGCCCAGGGTGAGGCCGGCCCCGATCGGCTGCCGCGCCACGGCGGCCAGCGGAGAGGCGGTGGCAGTCCCTAGCCACTCCGCGAAGGCGGCGCGTTCCTGGTTCACTGCATCCTGGGATTGTGCGCGGAGCGGTCCGCTAATCGTCGCGAGGAGGAGGAAAGCCCGCGCCGTAAGCAGGGCACGGGCATCGAAGAACGCACGGAGGGGATGCTGGCGTTGCACGGTCAGGACTTCTGGAGTGCTCCCACCAGGATTGGGGTTGACGTCGGCTGTTGAGAGCCTCCTTCAGGTTCGACCGTGATCGCCGCAGCGCTGAGCGCTCCACCGGCGGGAACCGGAATCTTCTCGACGCGCGCGTGGCCGGTGGATTCGGGCTTGAACGTGACCGATGGAACCGGCTTGCCGTCCTTGATGAACCAGAGCTGATACTCCCGTCCACCCGGAACCGGCTTGAGCCGGAAGCCGTGGATGATGGCTGTGTTCCGTTTCTGATCCCAGAAGAGCTGAATGCTCGGTTCGGGATCGCCACTCGCGGTGAGTTGGTAGAGCTTCACGCTCGGCTCGAAGATCGAGTTGAGCGTCGCTTCCCGCTCTTCGAGTCTCTGCTGCCGCTCGGCAAGATTCGCCTCGGTCGACGCGAGCGTTTTCCGGAGCGCTGCGATCTCCTGCTTCATTTGTGCCGATGACCAACCCAAGACGACCGCTGCCATGATGCTCGCGGCCAATGCGCCCCAGTAGAGCGGTGGCACGCCCCTCCGGGTCACGGACGGCGCGGTCGTCGGAGCGGGCGACGGGCGACCGATCGGTACCGCCTTCCCGCTTACCCGCGCCAGCACCCGATCACGGAGATCGGCGCTGGGCGCGGCGTCGCTCTGCCCGAGCGCCAGCAGAGCCGCTACCTCCTGCAGCTCGGCAACCTCTCGTTGCGTCTCCGGCGAAGTCGCCAGAAAAGCCTCGAAGCGACTCACCTCGTCGGGCGAGAGCGCGCCGAGTGCGTAGGCGGCGGCCAGATCCTGGATGGGATCCTGTCCAGGTGCAGTCATGGACCACGCTCGAGGTAGAATGAGCGCAGCGATTCTCTGAGCTTCTGCATGCCCAGACGCACGCGGGTCTTGATCGTGCCCAGGGGCTCGTGGAGCCGCTCGGCGATTTCGGACTGCGAGAGGCCGTCGAAATACGCCAGCTCGATGGCCTGCCGTTGCGGCGGAGAGAGAAGCTCCAATGCGGCGCGAACCTGGGTGCGCCGCTCCGCATCATCGAGTGCCCCACCGGCGTCGGGCCGCCAGCTGCTCATGCCTGGAGAGATGCCCGGACGATCCGCGGCGGCCGTAGCGGTGATTCGCTCGCGGCGCGCTCGGGCGCGAACCATGTCGAGTGCCCGGCTCCGGGCGATCATCGTCAGCCAACCGGCAACCGAGCCGCGCGACGGGTCGAATCGCGGCGCCTCTCGCCAGATCTGCGCGAACGCCTCGATCACGACTTCTTCCGCGTCGGCCCGCTGGCCCACGATGCGGTAGGCGACGGCATAGAGGATCCCGCCGTAGCGATCGTAGAGCGATCCGATCGCGCGCTCGTCTCCGGATGCCGCCGATACGATAAGATCGTGGTCGGCGGGACTCGATCGGGCCGGTGCCGAATCAGCCATGAGCCATGGAAACGAAGAGCTCCCGGAGAAGACGAGAAATCCCTGGAGATGGTCTGAGATTCTACACGCCGGTGGGAGGTAGCCACAAGCGGCGAGCCCGATCACGGGAGCGCCTTCGGAGCGTCGCCGGGCGTAAAGAGCAGGGTCGTGGTCCGTCCGTCGTAGGTGGCGCGGACGATATTGATCTGATCTTCGAACCGGTCGGTGAGAAGGCCGGTGAACACGCGTGCACCCACGAGTCCATCGCGTGACGGAGCCTCGAGGGAGAGAAGAAAGACGTCGCCGTCCTGTCGCGCGCCGATCCATCTGAGCGGCAAGGGCCGGCCCGATCGGTCCTGAAGCGCCAGCCTTCCGCGGACATAACGTGACATCGCCGAATCGGTGGTGGCCGTTCCGGGCGTTCCGCGTACTACGGCGCCAAAATCGTCCGCGAACACTCGGATACGGATGACGGCTGTCGATGCGCCGGCCGCACGAGTGATCTCCGTGACCGCCGTGTGCATCGGGTGTCGTGCTCCCAAGATTAGGAGCACCCCGGCGACCCAGCTCCTCCGAATCCGCGGGCCGCCGCGCATGCTACCACGGCCTCCTGGCCGCCGCCATCTGTGTGGCGACCATGACGACGACAAGCGAGACGGTTACGACACGCAGCCGATACGCCGACGGAAGTGCCTCGGGTGACCGGGCGAGCGTGAGCAGGCGGTCGAGCAGCGCCAGCAGAACCCCGGCCACCAGCAGCACGGCGATCTGTCCGATCTCGATCCCCAGGTTGAAGCCGAAGAGTGGGACTGCGATCGAGCCCGAGAAAAGACTGCGCAGGTAATTGGCGAATCCCGCCCCATGGACCAAGCCGAAGACCCCCGCGAACACCGGACGGTAGCGGCCTTTGAGCGGAGCTCGCTCGCGATTCCGCACGATGAGGTTTTCGAGTGCCGTGGCCACGATCGTGAGAGGAATGAGAAACTCGATCAACGCGGTAGGAAGACGAACCGCCCCGGTGACCGCGAGAGCCAACGTGATCGAGTGGCCCACCGTGAAGGCCGACACGACCCAGAGGCTGTCGTGCCAGTCGCGACCCCGATAAATGGCGGCGAGCGCCACGAGAAAGAGAATATGATCCATCGCTTCCAGGTCCGTGATGTGCCGGAAGCCCAGATGGATGAACGTCAGCAACTCTGACACGGTCCCTCCCAGGACCACCGGTTCATCGGCGCGAGAGTGAATCGAGCACCGCACGGGCTTCCGCCGGGTGAAAGGCGTCCCAGTACGGATTGGTCTCGAGGGCCGAACTGAGGTATCTCCGAGCCGCATCCGCATTGCCGAGTGCGCGCTCGATCATGCCGGCGTGGAAGTACAGCATGGCGTCCCTGGTGCCCAGGATGAGGGCGTGCGTCATCGCCGCCTGGGCCTCTCGATCCCGGCCCGAGCGGTGGAGCGCCCAGGCCATCAGGTCATAGCCGTAAATGTCCTTCCGGGTGTCCAGCTCTTCTTCGACCTTGGCCAGCACCCGCGGGATCTCGCGACCATGATCGAGAAGAAAGAGACTCCATGCCCGATGGAACGGTCCGGGCTGCCGCAGGACCGACAGCGCCATTGCGCGGTAGTACTCGTCTCCCTTGGGTGCGTCCCCCATCGCGGTGTACGCATCGTGGAGCAGACCGAGGGTGGCCGGATCGACGGCCCTTGCGATGGCCTGCTCCCCATAGTCCGCAGCCTCGCGCCAGTGGCCGCGGACGGCCGCGAGTCGTGCCCTCGCCGCGAGAAGGCGCGCATCACCAGGTTCGATCGCGAGTCCGGCCTCGAGCTCGTCGCTTGCTTCGCCCAGATGACCGTACCGCAGGGCGAGATCACCGAGTCGCAGGTGAAACCAGGCCACCTGCTCCTTGGGCATCCCGTGACGGCGTTCGGCCTCGCCCTGGGCCGCACGCAGGAGGCGACGCGCGTCCTCGGGCTTCCCGTGCAGCTCGGCCCAACGCGCCAATCGTGGTGCGATCCCGAGATCGCTCTGGTAGGTGACGAGAGAGCCGAGCACGCGGCCGGCCTCGTCGTATTGTCCCAGCTCGAAGAGGTTCTCGCCGAGCAGTCCCCGCGCGGCGACGGAAGTGGAGTCCACCGCGACCAGAGCACGGGAGACATCGAGTGCTTCGGCAAATCGATGCTGCGAGAGCAGACTCGATGCGAGGACCCCGAACGCCTCACTGTTCCGGCCGGTGCGAAGCGCCAACGAGCGCCTCGCATTCTCTTCAGCCTGGACCAGATCGCCGTTGTCCGCCGTCTCTCGCGCACGCTGCAGATAGAGGGCGGCGAGCTGGGTGAAGTCGCGCGCGCTTCTTGGATCGCGCGCCACTCGGGCCCGGTAGAACTCGATATCACGGTTGCGGATCTCCGATTCACTCGGCACCGATGCCTTCGCGGCGTCGGGACGCTCCATCGAGCGCGCGAGCGACACCGCGGCAAGCCCTCCCGCGACTGCCACGATCAGCCCCGCGACGTACCGCCTGATTGCTCCCATTCGATCTCCTTGCCCGGCGGGCGCCAGCCGCTCGGAGTGAGCGGCCGGGCCTCGTGCCGTCTGTTTCAGTTCGGTGCGCCGAGATATGGGAACGTGGTGGTCACGCCCGGTGAATCGAACGCGACGTTGTCGGTGGTGAGCTCCGGCGTCGCATGCGCGGCATCACCGAGCGCACTGCCGAAGACCGCCGTCAGAGCCAGGTCCACGACGTCGTCCTGCAGCTTTCGCCCGCCCCAGCCCGCGGCGAGTGTGGTGGAGAGCCACGACGAGGTCGACGGATCCTTGCTCGTGTCGACGACCAGCACGTCGGGGATCAGCGCCGGCGCGATCGTCTGGATGTACCCCGGGTCGCGCCCCGCGACCGTGGTGAGGAAGTCGACGACGAGCGGTGCAACGAGAGTGGCGTCCTGGTCCGGTCCAATCGAGCCGTGAACCGGGTGGTCTCGCTTGGAAAGCAGCACCTCGCTCACCAGAGGATTACCGAGGCGTTGCACCTGGTTGTACATCCGCGACGTTCCTGGTCCGTTGGTGTTGTTGTCGCTGCACCCGGCCGCCGCCAGGCTCATCGCGACCACCGCGCTCGTAGTCGCGAGGTGCCGGGCCGCGAGGGAGAATCTGCCGATCCGCATATGATGACGTCCTTCCTTCCAAGGGTGGGTGATTACTGGCTGATGGTGCCCCAGATGCCGAGCCTGCCAGGTGTGCCGTTCTCGAGCGTCGAGCTGGGAAGCTCGACCACGATCGTGTTCACGTTGAATCCCGCGACGTAGTTGATCCCCGGATTCCGGAAGTAGAACGGCGCCTGCCCATTCGGTTGAAGCGCGCAGGAGCTCGACAACGGCCCCGTGACCGGCCTGCGATCGGGAAGGATGCAGAATGCGGCTTCGAGGTCGATGAAGAACGGGTCGTCACGAGGGCCCGCGAACACCTGGATGTCGTTGGCGCTGCCGAGATTGGTGTTGAGCGCTCCGCTCACCACCGGGCTGGCGTCGGCCACCTCGTTCTCCATGGCGCCCGCCACCGGAGGCGCGATGGGTCCTCTGACCTGAACCTGTTGATTTGCGCCTTCGCCGGTGAACGTCACCTGAATCACCTTGTCTTCGATCGCGTCCCCATTGTTGTCGACTTTGAACTGGTAGAGGAGGTTCGGATCGAAAGAGGCCTGGGCGGGATCGGTCGCCTGCGCTGGGGTCAGAAAGGCCCGGCTGTCCAAGACCAGGACGATGCGACCGGGCGCCGACCCTGGAAACGCGTAGACATCGGTCATGTCCGTCTTAGGATTCAATTCCACGAACGGTGTGTCCTGGTGGTCGGAACCGGTCGCGAGGCGTGCGGCTCCGGCCACGCCCCCGAGCGCGACGACGGCCGCGACGAGCGCCCATCGGGGCGATGTCGGTCTTCCTAGCATGTCGATGCTTCTCCTTGCCGGTGGGGAAATCGGGGAAAGCCGGACGGCTCCCTCCTGTGCCCGCGGTACGCGCGTCGATCGCGATCGGATTGGTCGACGGTTGTCGGCATCCGATTGCGCGTACGGCGCGTATGCATGGACATCAGCGCCGGCCTTCTCTGGGGACTGGATCGATTCGGGAGGGCCTGCGTCGCCGGCTATCCGCGTGCAGGGTGTGCAGGTTTGTTCTACTGCTCTACTGCCCCTGCGGGCGAGTAGCCGGCGACTGTCTAGGGGGAGGGACTACCAGCGCCAGAATCGGGTCGGCGAGCAGGCCTCCAGATCGTGGCCCGCGGATTCACCGGAGAGAAGCTGTCGGATGATCACACCAGTGATTCCGGCGAGCAGGATTCCATTTCGGCCGTGGCCGGTCGCGTACCAGAGCCCGTCGAGTCTCGGCTCGGCCCCGATGATCGGCAGCCCGTCAGGTGTCATCGGTCGGAGCCCGGCCCACGTGCGATGCACCTTCGCGCGATCGAGAGCCGGACAGAGCTCCGCGATACTCGCGAAGATTCTGGCGAGCCCGGCGGAGCTCACTTCTGAATGGAAACCGACGTACTCCATCGTCGATCCGACGATCGCTTCGTTGGCACGCGCCAGCATATAACAGCCGTGCCCGTACACGATCGCGGGGCGAGCACCGTCGGGCCACGGGAGCGCCGCCATCTGGCCGCGCACCGGAGCAACGGCGACTGGCCGGGGAACTCCCTCGACCTGGCCAGTCCAGGCTCCGGCTGCGAGAACGACATCGCCCGCGCTGTATCGTCCATTCTCGCCAACCACGCCGACGGCACGGTCACCTCGCAGATCGATCCCGATCACGGTGTCCGCCACCACCCGTGCTCCGGCCCGTTCAGCGTCGGCCAGCAACGCTCGAACCAGGCTTTGAGGATCGACCGCCCCCTCATGAGGAGCCCAGAGCGCGCCCGAGGTTCGGCCAAGCCAGGGCCATCGGGCCCTCACTTCATCGGCATCGAGCCAATCCGAGACATGACTCTGCTGCCTCTGCCGGGCCACCCTTGCACGCAGGTCTCCGGCTTCGGCCTCGTCGGTGGCTATCGAGGCGATTCCTTCGCGCCAAAGACCGATGTCGATGCCGGTCGTCTCCAGGAGTGCCGGAGCAAGCGACGCATAGAGCTCACGCCCGGCAAGGCCGAGCTCGAGCACTGGGTCGTCAGGGCCGGTCTCGATTTGCGGGGCCAGCATTCCCGCGGCCGCCTTCCAGGCTTGGCCGCGGTCTCCACCTTGCTCCACGACGACGACCCGGCGGCCGCTGAGCGCCAATTCCCGGGCGCAGGCGGCCCCGATCGGGCCCCCTCCTACAATCGCAACATCTGCGGGAGAAGTCACTTATATTTCGACGAAACTTTTTGAAACGTTCGACCGTAGGTAGGCGCGACCTGCTCCCACGAGGAAAATGCCATGATCCGCAACCTGTTTGGATTCGCGATTTTCGCGGTCATCGCGATCTTCCTGCTCAAGGTGTTCTTCGGCCTCTTCGGCCTGTTGCTGGGACTTCTGAGCACCGTGTTCTTCTTCGCCTGCATTGGATTTCTGTTCTATCTGGTGCTCAAGGTGATCGCGCCCGAGACCGCCGCGAGGGTGAGGGAGACGATCGCGGGGCGGGCGGCGTGAGCTTCGTTACTCGCTGATCGTCACTCGCTGATCGTCACTCGCTGCTGGCTGCTCGCTAAATCGTTTGAGCTTGAGGTCCTCAATCTGGTGCTTCGAGCCAGTAGCAATTGGCGAGTAGCGAGTAACGAGTAACGAGTAGCGAGTAGCGATCAGCGATCAGCGATCCTCTCCAACACCCCCCAGACCAACAGCGGGATCATGATCTCGTGATGGCCCGTGAGAAGGTACCCGGCGCCACCACCCAGCGTCGGCCGCCGGACAACGTTCATCGCGGGACGGTAGTGGCGCTGCATGTCGAAGTCGGCCGCCAGGAAGTTGGTCGGGCGACCGGCCGCAAGGTTTCTGGCAATGGCGAGTGCCTTGAGGAACACCTCCGGCAACACCACCGCGCTGCCCCAATTCAGTACGGCCCCACCCTGGTCAATTTGAGGAAGTGAGCCGGCGAGTCGCCGGAAATCCCTGTGGCTCGTGGCGCCGAGCGCCGATCCATCGGCCGTGGGGTGCTGGTGGATGATCTCGGCACCGATGGCCGCATGCACGGTCACCGGAACTCCGTGCGCCTGTGCGGCGATCAGTATTGATGCTTCCCCACCCGGTAATGCGTGCCGGGCGGAGAGCGCACGAGCGAGTCCCTCCCCCATGCCGAGATCTTCACGCGCCGCCGCTGCGATCGCGGCGTTCATGTCCCGCCCCGTTTCCTCCGACATCCCAAACGTGCCGTCGGCCAGACCGCTCTCGACGTCCTCGCTGGTCCCGCCGTACGCGGCGAGCTCGAAGTCGTGAATCGCCGCCGCGCCGTTCAATGCGAGGTGGGTCACGACGCCGCGCTCGACCCAGGTCCGGATCAGCGGGCCGAGCCCCACCTTGATGACGTGGCCTCCCAGGAGGAGAACGACCCCACGACCGGCGCCGGCGGCCGCTGCTACACCGTGAATGACGGCCCGAAGGTCTCGCGCGGCGAGCACATCCGGAAGCGCGGAAAGGAAAGCAGAGAACGACGGGTCGGGTTCCGGGGGTGAGGCGAGGAGCGACGCGTCGACCTTATTGCGCCGCCCGGCGACCGGGATCGTCGTGAGACGACTCAGGTCCGCCTCCCGGTAGGTCACGCTCAGTTGCTCGATGCGGACGTCGACGCGTTGGGGCCGCCGAGGACCATCTCTTTGAGCCTGAGAGTGATGGTGCCGAAGGGGAACTTCGTCCGGATCTGCACGGGAAGCCGGCGATGATCGTCGGTCAGCCAGATCCGCGTATCGGACCGCTTCGAAAACATTCCCGGCGTATCGATGACGGGCTGCAATACGAGGCAGTTCACTTCGCTGCCATCAGGCAAATCCATCTTCTCGCGCTTGACGACGTCGATCGTGACCGGGTTCTTGTCCTTCTTGAAATACCTCGGATACACGTACTTCTTGCCGACTTCGAGCGGCGTGATCCTGACGAAGTAGAAGAATGCCGCGTCGTCGAGGGGGTCAGGAGGCGTAGGCTCGGTCTTGTCCTTGCCTTGCTCCCGGAAGAAGCCTGAGTCGGCGTAGATCTCGTACGTCCGATGTTTCGGCTTGTTGTTCTCCACGAAATCCTGGACGAACCGGCGCGAGTTGAAGTCTCGAACTCCCACCCACGATTCGAGAACGTCGTCCAGCGAGTAGAAAACGGTCTTCCCCTGCAAGCGGAAGCGGAATTGAAATGCCTCCGCTCCGCGAATCGAGTCCTTGCCGGCCACCTCCAGCGTTCCGGAGCCGAGCGACAGCATGCCGAGCTTCGCGCTATAGGTCAGTTTCTCACCCACCGCGAAGGGAAATGCGGCGGTGTCAGGCGGCGTGCTGCCACCCTGGAGAGTCAGGAGCGCGAGGGCGAGGGACTTGATCATGAGACTGCCTCCGCCTGCCGCTCGGCTTCTCTACGTGGTGGAGAAGAATCAGTCGTCGGAGGCGGGATCGGCGCGGCGCGTAGTCTGCCTCGAGACGCCCAGAGATTGGTGAGGGAATCCCACACGCGGACTCGCGTCGGTCTGCCTCTGAGGTCATGACGCTCGGAAGAGGGAAGAGCCTCTACCCTCCGCGCGTAGCGACTCGTTCGCCAGTACAGCTCGGCGTTTGCGGCCCAGTCCTCGGCGACCAACAGCTCCCGTGGCTGGCTGCGGAGCGCGTTCCGGAGAACGACGAGACGAAAGATCGCGAATCCGGACACGACGTCTTTCACCCCCGGCACCGAGACGACACCGCGCAGCACCATCGGCGCGTAGTGCCTGAGCCAGCGGTGGGCCGTGGACGATTCACCTTCGACCCGTCCTTCGGCCACGACGACGTCCGCGCCGCTGTCGACCCGACGGACGAGATCCGGCAACGTCGCCGGATTGTGCGCGAAATCCGCGTGCATGAGAATCGCCGCATCGCGCTTCGGGCGGTCGGTGAGCTCGACCGCTCGGCGAAGCAACGCCTCGACGGACGCCGCGTATCCACGTCGCTCGGAGTGATTCATCACGGTGAGAGGAAGCACTCGAGTGTACGGCTCCAGCACGTCCGCCGTCGCATCGGTGGAACCGTCATTCAAGACGAGAAGCTGGTACTCCCGGGGAAAGCCGGCGAAGACCTGGCGGATCTTCCAGAGGAGGAGACCGACGGTCGGGGCTTCGTTGTAGCTCGGAATGCAAACGTAAATCATGATCCGTCAAGGAAATGAGACGCACGAACGATACACGGATACCGCATCGTCTGCCATGCGCCTCGTGGTGAAGCACTGCACCGCAATATCCGCTCGAGCGGTCAGCGACGCGCGCAGTGCTGCGTCAGTCAAGATCCGATGTACCGCATCCCCAAGGGCGGAGAAACTCCCTACCGGCACGAGGAGACCTGCACCGTTCCCCAACAGGTCGGGAAGTCCGCCCGCAGCGGTAGACGCAACGGGGATGCCACGTGCCATGGCATCCAGAACTGACGTTCCCAGGCCCTCTTGGCTCGAGCTCATGACATATACGTCGGCGTCCGCGATGAGCCCGATAGGGTCACGAATGTGACCGAGAACGTGGACACGTGACGCCAGATCCAGGTCGGTCCTGAGGCGCTCGATCTCTCGACGAAGCGGCCCCTCTCCGGCAATGACCCAATGGAGATCGGGGTGCGAGACGCGGAGCGCATGGGCTGCACGAAGAAGCGTCGTGTGATCCTTGTGACCGACGAGTGCCGCGACGTTGACGGCGATCGAGGTCTCGGCGGTCAGGCCGAGCAGGCCTCTGATGCCGCTAGGGGCGACGGCTCGGACGTCTTCGAGAGAAATGCCGGACGGGATGATCGCGATCCGGTCGGCGGAGATACCGTCGGCAAGGAGAACATCGGAGACCGCACGAGAGATAGCGATGACCCGCCGCGCTCGTTTCCAGGCGCCAGGGTGCCGAAGGTGGAAGTCGACTCGACGTGTCGCGACGAATGGGGTGGCCGACCGGCGAGCGGAGAGATCGGTGAGCGTGACGGCATGAGCGTCATGCGCGTGAAGGAGTGAGCCACCCCGCCTGATCTGGGCGATGACGGCGGGGACGACGCGCGGGTCGAGTCCGATTCTCCACCCGACCGTGTGGACCGGCACCCGATCTTCTGTGAGTCGCTGAGCGAGCTCCGTCCCCGCACCGGTGACTACGATTTGCTCGACCGCGCCCATCCGGGACAGTTCCCTCGCCAACAACCACACCTGGCGCTGCCCGCCTCGCCACTCGCGGCCCGACGCCACGTGCACTACCCGTAGCGTCACGTACCGGGGGCCACCGCCACCGTGCTGCCTTCTGTGCCCCGGCCGGAGGCCACCGTGGGAGCCCTGCGTGCGACATCTGCGAGGAGGGTTCTCAGCTCAGCCAGGCTGAATGGCTTGTGCAGATATGGACGATCGAGTGTTTCGAGAAATGCCAGCGTGTCCCCGCGTACGGTATCACCCGTAGCGAAGACGATGCGTGGCGCCATTGCAGGGTGACGTCTGGTAACCTCGTCATAGAACTCCCGGCCGCCGAGCCGCGGCATGCGCAAGTCGGAGATCACGAGGTCGAAATCCTCATCCTCGATCAACGAGAGTCCGTCGACCCCGTCCGCGGCCACTACGGGAACGTGACCCCACGCCTCGAGGGTCGCTCGCATGTAGTGGAGGATGTGCGGTTCATCATCAATCACAAGAACTCGAAGGCGGCGCGATGGCGTGCCCTCGCGAGTATCGGGTGCCGGGGCGGGGGGTCGTGTGGCCAGCGGCAGCTGGACCGTGAACGTTGAGCCCCGACCTTCCTCGGTCGCCAGGAGAATCCTTCCCCCATGCTCTCTCACGATTCCCTGGCTGATCGACAAGCCGAGCCCAGTACCTTCGCCTTCGGGCTTGGTGGTAAAGAAGGGCTCGAAGACCTGACTCGCGAGTGACTCCGACATGCCCGGGCCGTCGTCACTCACATCCACGGCCACGCCATCGAGCCAGGGTCGCGCCCGAACGATGACGGTTCCTGGTCTGCCCGATAAGGCAATCGCCTGGGCGGCATTATGTATCAGGTTGACGAAGACCTGCTGAATCTGATTAGCGTCGATGTCGGGCATCGGAAGGTCCGGCTCGACCTCGATGCGTGCTTCGACCCGGTGAGCCATGAGCTGGTTTCGGAGTAGCAGCAACGTGTTGTCGAGTAGCGTGGCCAGGTTGGTCGGCCGGCGCTGGTGCTCCTGCTTCCGCGCGAATCCCAGGAGATTCTTGACGATCTTTGATGCCCGCTCCGCTTCTTCCTGGATGACCGCAAGCGGCTCTCTGAGTGCCGGCGGCACATCGGGGACTTCTCGCAAAAAGTCCGCGAATCCTACGACGGAGGCGAGGGGGTTGTTGAGATCGTGGGCGATACCGGCAATGAGCTGCCCGATGGCCGACAACTTTTCCGACTGGATAAGCTGGTCTTGCAATCGCCTCCGCTCGGTCTGGTCGTCGAAGAGCACCACCAGGGTGGACCGGTCGGTGCTGGTAATTGGAACCGCGGTAACGGCATAGGTCTGGTCGCCGGTTCGAAGATCCACCTCGCGGCCCGCTCCTTGCTCATCCAATGCTCGTTCCAGATCGGAAGCCCACTCCGGCGGGACGAAGGCCTGCCAGGGCCGGCCGATCAGGCTCGCCGGAGGGGCATTCACCAGGTCGGCAAACGATCGGTTGGCTCGGCGAATCCTCCCGCTGCGGTCCACGATGCAGATGGCGGGCGCGATGGCATCCACCACCTCTTGCCAGGTCCGCCGACCATCGTCGTGGAGGTCGACCAGTCGGGCGCTCTCGAGGGCGATGCTCGCCTCACCGACGAGGCCCTCCAGAAGGAGCAAGGACGACTGGTTGTAGCGGCCTGCTTCGGCTCGGAGCGCGATGGAGCCGGTGATGCGCCCCTTGGCCGAGAAAGGAACGACAAGCCAGGCACCGTGACTGTCGGGTTGGGGCTCCAGGAGACCGCGCTGCACCAGTGGCTCGAGTCCATCGGTCAGCACGATTGCCCCCTCGCGCTCTGCCACCGCGAGCAACGGTTGCCGGTCAGGACGGCCGGCGGGCCAGAGGTGAACCAGGTCCTGGATATCGTGGCCGCGCTGGAAGAGCACGAGCGCGATTTCGGTGGGGGAGTGGCTCTGCTGGAGGTGTCGGACCAGCAGATCGACGATGGAGGCCCGGCGCAGCGTACCTGCCAGCTCACGCGCGAAGGACGTGAGGTGCCCCACAGCGGCGAGCGCTGTAGCTTCTGAAAGATTGGAGGAGGGAGACTCTGCCATGATTCGGGCGAATATGCGAGGCCGCCTGACTGCTGCGGACTTGCAGTTGGTCATCCTTCTTTTGAGCCGGGGCAGCGCGCATCGGCGGGCATACCTCGAGCGGCGATTGGTGGCGGAGGGTCCCGACCCGCTATTGGACTCGCCGGAGTTGCTCGAGCGCCTGCTGACGGTTCGGACGATGCTCGTTCCGTCCGAAGCCCTCTTCTATTTCGTCGTCGTGCGGCATGCGCTCAGCCGCGCGGGGGTGGATGATCGAGAGCTCGCCGATTATCTCGCCGCGCTCCTGCTCGAATTCGGACAGCGCGACCGGGCGTGGCGCATGGATTGGAACGACGATCAGCGCCATCGCTACCTGGTGGATATTCTCGTGGATCTCGAGTCGAGCGCAGGTGACCGGCGCTTCCGGGTGATGCTGCATCTCGGCAACTACGCGCTCTGGCTCGCCGGCCTGTTTCCCGATTATATCGCGGCGCGACATCTCCGCAAAGGCGGGCCGGCAGTCACCTATTACGATGCCCTTGGTCGCCGTGGCTTCGGCATGGCATCGGATCACTCGCTGGCGACGCAATACGGTCTCGACACCTTGCTTCGGACCGCCGCCGACCGGTTCCCATCGCTGCGTAGCGCGCTCAACGGGGTCAGCGACCGGCTGCTGTTCCCTGGTGCCCAGACACCCGATCGAATCCTGCGGGATCTCGGGGCGCACTAGAGTCGACCGATTCGCTCTCGCGTCTCGACGCTTCCTTTACCAGAGCCCGAAACAACCCACCGTCCGGCGCGTTCGCCTCGCCAAACATTTCCTCAGGATGCCACTGCACCGCCAACAGCCACGGCGTTCCCGGGGCCGTCTCGACCGCCTCGATCAAACCGTCCTCCGTCCAGCCGGTCGCGACCAGTCCCTTGGCCAGATCTCGAATCGCCTGGTGATGAAAGGAGTTCACGGCGAGACGCGCCGACCCTAGCGCCGACTCGGCGCGGCTTCCGGGCTCGAGCCGAACCGCGTGCGTGCGGTGATGGCGCTCCGCGGTCGGATTGTGGTCGATCGCGGTCGGGTACTCCGCCGGAATGTCCTGATACAGCGTGCCACCCATCGCCACATTGATCAGCTGGATGCCGCGGCAGATCCCCAGAATCGGAAGCTCCAACTGACGGGCGGCGGCGAAGAGTGCGAGCTCGAAGAGATCGCGCTCGCGGCTGGGCGGAAAGAGGTGCGGCGATGGCTCCGCGTGATACCAGGCCGGATGCAGGTCTTCTCCGCCGGTGAACAGGACACCGTCCACTCCCGCGAGGGCACGCGCCGCGTGCGACGTCCCGAGAAGCGGCGAAAGAATGAGGGGAACGCCCCCGGCGGCCAGCACCGACTTCGCGTACGCCGCGTTCACACCCGTCCGGTCCGAGCCATCCCACGTGCGGTTCACGCCGCCAACCGCGATGAGGGGGGCGCTCACGACAACACCGAATCCGGGAAGAACGGACAGCGCGGATCTTCGATCTTCGCCGGGTCGAGCTGAATGCCGATCAGCGGCAACATCGCGGAGCCGACAGTTACTGTGCCGATCCGCGGGGCTCCTTCCACCGGCAAACCCTCGAAGAGCATCACGCCTCTCGCCTTTTCCGATTGATCGAGGACGAGCACACCGTATCCGGGCTTGATGGCCGGAGGAATCGCGCCCTCGACGCCGATAACCAGCAGGGTATCGGCCCGCCCGACGAGTGCGACGAGTGCCGGTCCGGCGACGACTCTCGCCACCAGACGCTCGGGAAGCTGCGCGGGCGCACGGCTCAGCGTTTGCCGCGGAACGCCGAATTGGGTGAGGAGCGCGGTGGGTCCGGCCAGGGCGGCGAGGCCGCACGCAGCACGTCCGGCCGTGGGCGGCTTGCCGCAAGCGGTGATGGCGACCAGGGTGAGTACGAGGCCGGAGAGGCGCATGGTGCTCCCAAGATAATCCGGATTGGTACCCGACACGGGATCACTCCCAGGTGTCGAGCTCCTCCCAGGTCTCTCGGGAGACTGACACGCCCGATGGGAATCTCCGGGCAAACTGGTCACGCATCTCGGACGCGTGTTCCGCGAGATACCGATTGAGATCCGCCGTCGTGGGGGCGTGGTAGCACGTCCGATACCGGGTCTCGGAGGCGCGATCGAAGCGGATTCGGAGGAAGCACCCGGTCGCCCCCATATCCGGGATATGCGTGCGGCGCATCCAGGTCTCCAGCCCCGCCGCGAGTCCAGGCTCGACCTCCAGCGTCACTTCGTACCTCAGCATGATGCCTCCGATGGCCAGGTCAGTGCTCGAGCTGGATCAGGGCTCGTCGCAGGTTCGCTCGCGCGCGCCGTTCATACCGATCGTGGAAGTCGTCGGTCAGATAAATCCGATCTCGCTTCTGAAACCCGGATAGAACCCGCGCCCGCCCGGCACGAAAGAGCGGTTCCGGAACCCAGGCATACTCTCGCCGAATGCGTCGCTGGTACTCGTCGAATTCCCGCTCATCGCGCCCGAGAATCGAGAGATCCACGTCGCAGAGCAGAGCGGCCTGCGGATCGGAAGGCGGTGTGGAATGGGCGGTTAGGAGAATCAGGTCTCGAACGCGCTCGACAATTGGCTGGGAGACACCGGCGGAACCGAGCGTCCGGCTGGCCCATTCGGCACTCCGGACCTCGTTGTCTGCGCGGTGAGGGTCGTACACCACATCGTGAAGCCAGATCGCCGCCTCGACCAGATCGCGATCCTCCAGCGCTGCGCTTGATTCATCGAGACGCGCGAGGCAATCGAGGACGTGATCGAGGGTGTGGTACACTCTCCCTGATTCGGCGTGGGCCGCGGCAAGATCGTCGAACGCCTGATCACCGCTGCCGGTCGCGCCCAGGCGATGCCACAGCTCCGAGAATCTCAGTCGCGCAGCCGTCGCCACACATCCTCGTTTCGAATCCGCTCCGCGGTCTCGACCCGGGCCTCGACGGGCGGCCTGCGCGCGATGCCCCATTTTCGGAGGATTCCCCGGCCACGGCGGAAGAGATCGGAGGCGACGTGCCCGGCGGGCATCGCGCCGGTTCGCGCCAGGAGATAGAAGTGGAGGTGCCGGACGCGTTCGTTGAACGATGCAACGTACACGCGCTCAGGCTTCACGATCCGCTCGATCGCGGTCACGCCCGCACGGAGGATCGGGCCGAGGGCGGAGGACTCGGCACCGGTGAGTGTGGTCATCGACTCCGCGTGGCGACGCAGCACCACGAACAGCTCACCCGGGTCGCTCTCCTGCCCCGGATGCTGGACGACGACCCAGAGGCCGTCGTCGTATATGATGCCTCCGGGCGTCGGGCTCCGGCCGTCGATGATTGCGCAGCGGGGGCATGATTCGTTCATCGTACTAGGGTACCAAGGACCGAATGGAGTGGGTAGGTCGGCTTGCTTGACGACCTCTCGCGCAGGTCCTACCATTCGATCTCCCATGTGTTTCGGCCGCCATCCGGTGGCCGCCCGCGGGCGTTCAGCCGGCGGACCCTCCCAGAGGTGCCCAGCCATGACCGTACCACCCGGGCCGTGCTCGACGGCCTGAAGGCTCGACTGGACCAGTTGCTCCGCGAGCACGGGGGCAGCGATCCTCGAGCGTACGCCGCCGAAATGCGCGACGCGCTGCTCGAGGCCAAGGTCGGCCTCACCAGAATGAACGAGGCGATCAGCACCTCCGAGCGTGAGCTCGCCATGGAGCGGAAACAGCTCGACGACGCCGAGCGAAGAGGACGACTGGCCTCCGCCGTGCCGGACCAGGAGACCGTGCGGGTCGCGGAGATGTTCGCGGCCCGGCATCGCGAACGGATCGAGGTGCTCGTCCGCAAGATCACCGTCCAGCGCGACGAGTTGATCCTGGCCCAGCGCGAGATCGAGGAGATGGCGGTCGAGGTTCGGAAGGCAGGCTTCGGCGAAACCTCGAGCTCGATTCATGCGGCGTGGCGAGATCTCGAGGCGGCGGGGGCGACGCGCCCCGACGACGGAGAGCGGGCCCGGGCGGATGCCGACCGGCGGCGGCTCGACGAAGCAATCGAGGCCCAACTCGCGTATCTGAAGAAGAAGCTCGGCAAGCAGAAGTAGTCCGGTCCGGCGACAGGAGACGGCAATCGATGACCAACCGAACGAGGCTTCGCCCGATGTCGGTCCGTGCCATGCTGCTGCTTCCAGTCCACTGTATCCTGTTCGCCAGTCCCGCGTTCTCGCAGCAACCGCTCTCTCCTCCCGCCCATTTCCTCAAGATCGCTCACACCTACAGCATCGTCGCCTGGGACTCCGTCACCGGTGATCTGGGTGTGGCGGTTCAATCGAAGTTTCCCAATGTGGGTGGGATCGTTCCCTGGGCGAAGGCGGGAGTAGGCGCCGTCGCAACGCAGAGCCTGAGCAACACGGCATTCGGCGAACGGGGGCTCGACCTGCTCGCTCAGGGCGCGACGGCCGAAGAGGCGATGCGCATCGTGATGCGTACCGACACGATGTTGCAGGATCGCCAGGTCGGGATGGTGGACGCTCATGGCAACGCGGCCAGCTTCAGCGGCACTCGGACGTTCGATTGGTCTGGAGGTAGAGTCGGCGATCCGTCGGGTCATGGGAACATTCTCGGAGGGAAGGGCGCCGTCATCGTCGGCCACGGGTTTGCCACCCAAGCCAACATCATGGTCTCCGATCAGACGGTGAAAAACCTGGCCGAAACCTTCGAGCGGAGTCGGGGGGCCTTGGCCGACAGGCTCGTGGCCGCGCTCAAGGCGGGTCAGGCGGGTGGCGGAGACAAACGCGGAATGCAGTCCGCCGCCTTGCTCGTCGTCCGCAAGAACGGTGGATACCTCGGGGCCAACGACCGCTTCATCGATATCCGGGTGTACGACGCTCCCGATCCCATCGCGGAGCTGGAACGCCTGCTCGCCTTGCACAAGCTGCACTTCTTCCCCAGCGAGCCCGCTGACCTTCTGCCGATCACCCCAGCCATCGTCGCCCAGCTCGAGCCGATTCTTCTCGCTGAGCCGGTGAATCAGCCGGACAAGTGGCTCAAGGCCAAGCAAGGCTCGGCGACGCCCGTGTTTCTCGAGGCGCTCAAGAATTTCATGTACTGGGAAAACTACGATGTGCGGGTTCGCATGGACGGGAAGATCGATCGAGTCGTGTTGGACGACATCCTGAAGAAGAGACAGGCGAAGAAGAGCTAGTTCCACGCCCTGACCGGAGCTCAATTGGCGACAATCACGCGGCCACCAGAGACGATAGCGCCCGAACGGGACACGAGATTCTTCGGTCATCCACGGGGGCTCTCCACCCTGTTTCTCACCGAGCTGTGGGAGCGCTTCAGCTACTACGGAATGCGTGCGCTGCTCATCCTCTTCATGACAGCGCCGATCGCCGCGGGAGGCCTCCAGTTCGACGCAGCCAAGGCCGGTGTGATTTACGGCTCCTACACCGCCCTGGTCTACATGATGACGCTGCCAGGCGGCTGGCTGGCGGACCGGTTTCTGGGCCAACGACGGGCCACGCTCTATGGCGGCGTGGTCATCATGCTGGGCCACATCAGCCTCGCCATCCCGTCGATCGCCACCTTCTATCTCGGACTGGGGCTGGTGATCATCGGTACCGGTCTGCTGAAGGCCAACGTCGCTACGATGGTTGGCCAGATTTATGCCCCGGAAGACGAGCGTCGCGATGCGGGGTTTTCGATCTTCTACATGGGGATAAACCTCGGCGCGCTGACCGCGCCGCTGGTCTGCGGCTGGCTGGCGCAGAGCGAGCAGTTCAAGGGAATCCTGATGGCCGCGGGGATCTCGCCCGAGCTCTCCTGGCACTTCGGCTTCGGGATGGCTGCGGTGGGGATGTTCTTCGGCATCGTACAGTATCTGGGCGGGTGGAAGCACCTTGGCAACGCGGGCATGGATCCAGTCCCGCCGGAGAGCGACCTGGCTCGCGTGCGCCAGCGGCGACAGCTTCAGCTGGGGATCGTGGCGGTCATCGCGATCGTCGGGCTGCTGGTGGCGCTCTCAAGGTCCGGGATCATTCACTTCTCCGCCCAGGGTCTGGGAAATGCCTTCGGCGTCCTGCTTCTGCTGATCACCGTCGTGTTCTTCCTCTGGCTATTCGTGTCGGCACAGTGGACGCCCGACGAGCGCAAGCGACTCGTCGTCGTCTTGGTGCTGTTCCTCGGCGCAACCGTGTTCTGGTCTGTGTTCGAGCAGCAGGGCTCGTCGCTCAACCTGTTCGCGCAGCGCAACACGGACACGAGAATGTTGGGCCACCCGTTCCCGCCCAGCTGGTTCCAATCGGTGGAATCGGTGTTCCTCGTTCTGCTCGCCCCTGTACTCGCCTGGGTCTGGATTCGCCTGGGAAAGCGCGATCCGTCGAGCCCGGCCAAATTCGCCGTTGGTCTGTTCTTCGTCGCTGCGGGGTTCGGGGTGCTGTTTCTCGCGTCGCAGGTGGCGCAGACGGGCGTCAAGGTGAGCCCGCTCTGGCTGACGGGTACGTACTTCCTGTTCGCAATCGGCGAGCTCCTTCTCAGTCCCGTGGGCATGAGCGCGATCAGCAAGTTGGCGCCGGCGCGGATCGTGGGGCTCACGATGGGGGTCTGGTATCTCGCGCTGTCGGTGGGGAGCTACCTGGGCGGGCGTGTGGCGAGCCTCTATGAGACGTTCACGCTGCCGCAGCTGTTCGGAACAGTGGGCCTCTACGCCTTAGTGGCCGCCGTGCTCATGGTGCTCGCGATCAGACCGATTCAACGGATGCTGGCGCGCTGACCGCGTAGAGGAGCACTTCGCCGATATCGTCATCCTCGTCGGCGGCGACGGGGTGCATGCCGACGTTCTCGGCCACGCGAACGGCCGGCGTGTTCCAGACGGGGGCCAGCGCCCGCACCACCTTGACTCCGGGCTGCTGAAACGCCCAGGCGATCATCGCGCGCACCGCCTCAGTGGCATAGCCATGACCCTCGAACTCCGGGTACATCGCGTACCCGATCAGCACCGCGCCGTCGGCGTCCGGCCTTCCCCCGAACGCGACCGAACCCATCGCTCGCCGAGTCTCTCGCTCCACCACTAGCCAATTCCACCAGTCCGCTTCATCCGGGTGCGCACGAAGCCGCTCGCCGACCACGGGCAGTGCGTCGGTCATGTAAGGCGGAGGAGAGGCCGGACGTGGGAAGATCGCATCGGTGAGGCGTTCGAGCTTCGATGAATCGCCCTCCAGGATCGCCTCGATCGCCGAGAGGCCGAGCGGCGCAATGTTCAGCCGATCGGTACGGACCAGAGCCTCCGCCATATCGTGACTCTCCTCGCGCTACGCGTCCAGGACGTGAAATGGATGCTGATGACGAACGACCACTGGAACTTGCACCGCTCTCTCGCGGTGAGCCAGACGGCGGTGTCGGAGACTATTTCCGTTCGCGATCGGAAATCGCCATCAGGTACCGTCGTACCGAGTACCGGACCGCTTGCTTGCCGGACTCCAGGATGTTCTGCCCGAACCAAGCGCCGTACACCTGCTCGAACTCGAACGACTCTACGGCCTCGCCAATCGCGCGAACGGCAGCGGCGCCGAGCGGAATGTAATTCGGGTAGCTGTGCATGAACCCGGCCGTTCGGCGATCCTGGCCCACCATGATCACGTCGCCGCTCAGGAGGGCGCCCAGACCGTCGGCCCCGTCGGCCCAGTGCAGCACCGTAGCGCCTGGAAAATGGCCGCCACATCTGATCAGGGTGACACCGGGAAGGACTTCACGGGTTTCCCCAGCCCAGAACACGAGGGCCCGATCGTGCCTGACGACCCACGGGCTGTCGGCCTCGTGGAGATATACGGGAACGTCGCCCAGCGCGCGGCTCCACTCGATCATCGCCGAGTAATAGTGAGGATGGGAAATCGCGATCGCGGTCACACCACCCATCGAACGGATTCGCTCGGTCGTCGTGTCGTCGATGAGGCTGATGCAATCCCACAGAATGCCGCCGTTCGGAGTGCGAACATGGAGCGCCCGCTGGCCGATCGCGAACTTCGGCACGGTCCCGATTCCGGTGAGGCCCGAGCCCTCTGGAGCGATGCGATTGTGGTGGTCTGCACGGAGTCGGTCGAGGGTAGTCCAGGTCTGGCCGTTCCATCCAATGTACTGGCGCTCGTCGCTGCAGATGAGGCAATCTCGCGGGGGAGCAGCGCTGTCGCCGTACTGGGTACCGCAGGTGCAGCAGATGAACTTCGGCATGCCGGAAAGTAAGCGCCCGATGATGTGGCGGGCGACACAGCGACGATGCGTCTCGCTGAGGTACCGTCAGCTGGGAGCCGAGAATCATGAACAGATCAACTGAATCAGACTCGGGCGCTTCGTCGTTCCAGCACCGCGAGTGGGCGGTCCAGCGTGGAGGCTGGTTCGTGTTGACGGCGCTGCTCCTCGCCGCCGGCGCCGGGTTGTTCGGCCGTGGGCCCTTGGCGCGGGCGACAGTGAGAGATGAACGGGGCTGGCAACTGGCCTATGAGCGGTTCGCACGCGCCTACGCCCCGACTCGCCTGACGGTCACCCTCCCGGCCACCGAGTCACGCGATACCGTCCACGTATGGATCGATCGGGACTATGCGGACCGTGTGGCGGTCGACGAGTCGGATCCCTCCCCGGTGAGCACGGCGGTCCTGTCCGATCGTCTCATCTATGGCTTTCTCGTCAACGGGCCCGCACCGGTTCGGATCACTTTCAACATTGAGCCACAGTCTATAGGGCAGCTCAAGGGCAGGATGGGCGTGGACGACTCCACTGGTGTGGCTTTCTCCCAATTCGTCTTTCCCTGAAGGAGAACAATCGATGGATGCTATTGTCCGGGCTGTCGGGGTATATCTATTTCTCCTCGTGCTGTTTCGGCTGTCGGGCAAGCGGACCCTGGCCGACGTCACGACCTTCGACCTCATCCTCACGCTCATTATCAGCGAATCGATTCAGCAGGCTCTGATCGGCACCGATAACTCTCTGACCAACGGGTTGCTCATCGTCACGACGCTCGTCGGTGTGGATATGCTCATCTCGGCCATCAAACAACGGTTCCCTCGCGCCGACCGCGTGCTGGAGGGTCTACCAGTCACGATCTTCGACGAGGGCTCGCTCAATCACGAAGCCATGCGGCGGGAGCGGGTGGACGAGCAGGACATCCTTCAGGCTGCCCGTGAGTTGCAGGGGGTGGACCGGTTGGGAGATCTGCGAAAGGCGATCATCGAGAAGACCGGGCGCATCACTGTCCTGCCCAAGTCGGGCGAGGCATGAAGATCGGGTGTGATCGGGATCACCGCGTGGCGGTGTTCCGCGGTCCACGATAAGCGGCACGACTTGTGAGGATGTGATGACTTCAAATGACGCCGCTGTATTTCCAGATCAGTGGGACACTTTCGCCGAACGACGGCGGGACCAGAGCATCAATGTCGGGTACGCCGAACGGTGGGTGTCGGGGATCGGCGGAGCGGCACTCTTCGTGGCCGGGTTTCGCAAACCCCGCTGGCGACGTGTGCTCTGGCCGCTGGGAAGCTCGCTCGTGGGGCGGGCGCTCACCGGCCGATGTCCCGTGAATCGGCTCATCGGGAGAAATTCCGCGCAACGGGATGCCAGGCGACGCCGCGTAGCCCGACTGAGTGGCGGGAACGGGACCCGGATCGAGCGGTCGGTGATCGTCGACCGGTCGCCGGAAGATCTGTTCCAGTTCTGGCGCAATTTTACCAATCTCCCCCGGTTCATGGACAACCTCGAGGCAGTGACGATCCTCGACGAGGACCGCTCGCACTGGATTGCCAAGGGCCCCGCGGGCGCCCGAGTCGAATGGGATGCCGCCATCCACAATGAGATCGAAGACGAGCTCATCGCTTGGCGCTCACTGCCTGGGAGCGACGTCGATCAGGCCGGCTCGGTTCACTTCATTCCGACGGCAAACGGCAAGACTGAAGTACGAGTCGTCCTGCGCTACCGGCCCCGGTCGGGCAAGCTCGGCGAGACCATCGCCAAGTTGTTTGGTGAGAATCCGGCCCAGCAGATCGCCGATGACCTCCGTCGGTTCAAGCAGGTCGTGGAAGCGGTCTAGAAGAGGAACTCGACGCCAAGCCGGATGAGACGGGGCGGCCCGTAGGCAAAGATCGGCGTGGTGAGATCGCGAGCCGCCGCCAGGTAGAGCGGCAGCAGCTCGGCCTGTCCCTCGATCAGTCCGTTTCCGTCGAGATCCCCCGCCTTTCGATAACGTGGAGACTCGAACGGGATCGGCTCCGGGTGCGCCGTGTAGGCGTCCTGCGCCAGCCGCGTTATGGCGGCGTTCTCGGGTCCGGGCTCGCCCGTGTCCTTCCGGACGGCAACGATGTTTCTGCGGTTCAGCAGATTTCTCACGTCGAGGTAGATCCCTCCGCCCACGCGCCCGATTGTCAGGGCTCGCCTGATCAGCAGGTCGAGCGTGCTCGTGCCCGGGGAGTCGCGAGCTGTTCGGCAGGCCAACCAGCGAGTCGCCGGTACTGTCGGTCCGCGAGAAAGGAAGGCCGCTGCTCAATCGGAGGATGAGCGCGCCTTCGAGCCCCGCGATCGGTCGCACCCCCAGAATCCTCGGTCCCGTCTGGTCGGAGACCTTCCCTCGACCGATGACCGTAAGCGTGTGACGTCGGTCGAAGTCGAGGGGGAACTCGACCTTCGCCGGCACCACCGTGTCGCCCACCTGGTTCACGAAGATCTGGCGCGTGATCAGGAACGCGTCGCTTGAATTCGCCGTCGCGTCCTGTAGAGTGTACGCGACTCGGACGCCGACGTTGTCCTTGAACTCGCGCTCCGCGATCAGCTCCAATCCCTTCACCGATCCCGCATCGGTGTTTCCGAAAATGCTCGAGTCCGGATCGACTCCGAGCGGCACGGATGCGACGAGCCCATCGAGGCGCCGTACGTAGACACCTGCCCGAAGCGAGATCGCCTCGCGCGGGCGAAGCCTGACGCTGAGCTCATACTGGTTGGCTTTTTCGAACCCGAGATCGGGATTGCCGCGGCGAGACCGACCGGTGCGCGTGCTGTCGTCGAAGGCGGCGTCTACGAGAAACTGATAGTCCGGCGCCTGGGTGAAGCGTCCGTAGCTGGCGACCACGGTCGCTCCCCTGAGCACGGTCGAAACCGCGAAGCGCGGGCTCAGCGACTTACGCGACCCTCGTGCTTCCGACACCGCCGCGGTTCCGGCGTCGAACTGATCGTAGCGAATGCCGGCGGTGAAGGCGACGTCGGCGATTCGGGCCTGTGCCTCAACGTACGCCGCACGGCTCGACGGCGAGAAGGCGGCCGACGCCGGCGACGGCACATCGCCGCCCACCGGGAGATACGCGAACACGCGTTGCCAGGTTCGCACCTGTTGCGCCGAGTACTCTCCCCCTGCGTAGAGGTCGAGCTGGCGGACGCCACCGTAGGTCACGTCGAGCTGCAGGCGCGTCTCCCCGAACCGATTCCACGCCAGGTCTCCATTGGACGCGCCGCCGAAGAAGAAAGCAGGAACCCCCCAAGGGGTGTTGAAGCTCTCATCAGGGCGGCCGAATCCCGGTATCGGATCCGGCGAGGTCGACTGCGCTCGCGCGATGTCTTCGCCGACGAAGTGAAATCTCGATCCGGTGATCGCGCCGATCGCGTAATCCACCGTATCGACGAGCTCGCCGCGGAGGAACTCGCGGACGAAGCGGCTCGCCCGTGCATCCACGATGATCGGGAATCCCGACCGGGGATCGGTCGCGTAACGCAGATGGCCGCTCACCATGTCACCGCGCAGCCGCTGGGCCGGCGCAAAGCTCGGGTCGTATTTGTATATCGGATCGAATAAGAGACGCTGGTCTTCGGAATGGACACCGAGAATGCGGATAGTCGCGCGGGAAGTGAGAGGCACCACCAGCTTCGCCGCGCCGTTCCACCGCTCCCCGCTGTTGTGTGGAAGCGGATAGGGAACCGATCGGCGCGGATCCAGGGGATTGTCGGGCGATGGGGCGTTGACCGGGTCATCATCGACTCTGCCGTTCACGTCCGCCGCGACGAGAAGACCGACCCGCCGTGCGATCTGGCCGCCGGCGCTCGCCACAAATCGGTCGAGCCCGCGATCGAGCGAGCCGCCGAAGGGACGATCGGTTTCGTACGCGAGCCGACCGTGCCACGCCTCCTCGGGGTCGCGCGTGACCACATTGACCAGGCCGGAGAGTGCCTGACCATAGCGGGCCGAGAATCCATTGGTCACGAGCGATGCCTCGCCAAGGAAATCGGGAGGCAACTGCAGCCCGAGTCCCCCACTCGAGGCGTCGAGCTGGTTCTTGATGCCGAGCCCGTCGAGGATGAACGACTCCTCACCGACCCGGCCGCCCCGATAGCTGGTCCCGACGCTGCCCGCGGAGAGCGCCACCGCCTCCTCGAGTGAGCTGACGGGAAGATCCCGGAGATCCGAGGCAGAGATCTTCTGTTCGCTCGCGGTCGCCAGCGGATCGAGCAGCTCGTCCACCGGTGCCGTGACCTCGAGTGGTGCGAGCTCGACCGGACTCGCCTCCAATGCCAGGTCAGCCGTCACCGTTGCCCCAGCGCGGACGAAGACACTGTCGAGGACGACGCCACGATATCCGATCAGTCTCGCCGTGACCCGATGCCATCCCGGCCGCACTCCCCGAATCCGATACGATCCCGTCGTGTCGGTGACCGCCCCGACGACGCCGTCGAGAAGCATCTCGGCGGCACCGAGTGAGCGACTATCGCGCGCATCGCGCACCCGTCCCGCCACCGCGCCATCGGCCTGAGCCGCCGCTTGGCCGGCCCCTACGAGGGTCAGCACGACGATCAGTGGGGCGCACAGCGCTCGCGGTCGTGAGGCGATCACGGGGCATCCAGGAGGTAGAGGTCCCCACTCCTGCTGACTGTAGTGTCCGCCACACCCCCGCTACTGGTGATCAGGAGTGAGTAACCCTCGGCCACGACATGGGCGCCGTCGGGTGACAACGCTGGACGCCGAAAGAGCAGACCGGTCTGGTCGAGAGACTGATCGGCGCTGGTGGCGAGGTCCACGACGTGGACAACTCCACCGCTGTCACGCTGCGTGGGGCCGAGCACCGGATTGACGACGAAGGCGACGCGGCCTCCAACGACGGCAGTCAGACGGCCTCCCACCACCTGCACGTCGCGGGCGATCCCCTCCGCCCCGAAGTCATGGGCCACGTCCACGGCACCGGTCGACAGTGTGCGGCGGAAGACTCGGCTGTCGCCGCCGAGCGTGTAGTAGATCTCGTCATCCGTGCCCCCGGGGGAGAGTCCCGAGGCGAAGTCGGTACCCGGCACGACGGCGGGTGCGCTCCCTCCGGCGGCATCGAGTGTGACGACCTTGAGATTGGCAACGATGGTATCGGTCGGACACCCGACGCAGTCGGCGAGTATCGCGACGTTCCCCCCCACGAAGCCGAGCGTACCGGGGCCGAGCCAACGCAGCGCGGTCACGTGAGTGTGTGCGGGCTCGCCTGGGATCGCGTAGGGGATCGGCTGAACGATTGTGGCGCCACGCGGGTCCAACGTCGGAGCGACTGCGATCCCTTCACGCAAGGTGGCCGTGGCCCCGATTCGCGAGCTTGCCTCCACGAACCCGAGCCGTCCGTCAGCGGCGGGCGCGGCCGACTCGATGGCGTTCGTCGAGTCCACACCGGCGACCGTGAGGTCGCACGTCAGCGCCTGTTGACGTCCCCCGGTGGGCGAGAGAAGGGCGAGGCAAACGTCGTGATCGGTACGACCGATCTGCTGAGCGGAATAAAGGATCCCCGATCCGTCAGGCACCCAAGCCCCGCCACGGTCGGCGAGTGGGTTGAAGGTGAGGCGCACCGGTGGTGCAGGATCGAAAGGCGAGTCACTGCCGTATGGAGGGGAAGTGAAGGGGTCGGTGTGACCGCACCCGGACACGATAACCAGGAGCCCTAGCGTCCGGACCGAAGCCCAAGCAGGGGCGTGCACCCTGTCTCGAAGGTTCATCCGACTCCTGAACTTGTGGCGGAAATTTCGATGGAGACGCCCGCCTGGCGAGCGACTACACACCGGCGAAAGTGTTCGGTTCTGGGATTCAACGGTCCCACGTCCGAACGCGTCGGCAGCGGCCGAGCGTTGGAACTGATCTCGAACTCCTTGTCGACCAACTCGTTGGCCGTGGGCTCCCGGTGGCATGGTCCTTTCCTAATCTCGCCGGCGGCCACTGCAACGTCGCGGCTGGTTGCAGGATCTGATAAAGGAATCGGCGTGGACATTCCGAGAACGCCGGCCAAACGAGGCCGGAAGCAATTCATCTACGGCGGCCTGGTACTCCTGGCCGTTGTCCTCACGACTCTTGGCTTGCACGGCCTCAAGCCGGCGGCGCCGAAGGTCGACCGGTCGGCGATCTGGATCGACTCAGTGCAGCGGGGTCCGCTGGTCATCGAGGTGAGAGGGCCGGGGACGCTCGTGCCTGAACGGATCCGCTACATCTCCGCGGTGACGGCGGGCCGGGTGGAGCAGCGACTGGCCGAGGCTGGCGAAGAAGTGAAACCGGAAACGGTACTTCTCGAGCTCAGCAATCCGGACGTTCAGCTCCAGGCACTCGAATCGGAGCGCCAGCTCACCGTCGCGCAGGCAGACCGCGTGAATCTCCGGGCGAATCTCGCGACCCAGCGACTCAATCAGGAAGGGGCCGTTGCCGAAGCGCGCGCGGCCTATCTGGACGCCAAGCGGAATGCCGAGGCGGCCGAAACACTGGCGGTGAAGCAACTGATCTCCGCCAACGACGCGAGCAGGGCACGCGAGCACGTCGAGGAGCTGGCCACCCGATTCAAGGTCGAAGAGGAGCGCCTTCAGGTGATGACCCAGGCCGCCGACTCGCAACTGGCGCTGCAGGACGCGCAGGTCAGCCGCCTGCGCGCCGTGACCGATTTCCAGCGGGGCCGCATTCGCTCCATGGAGGTGAAGGCGGGCGCCGCCGGCACGGTGCAGGAGCTGAGTCTGGAAGTCGGCCAGTGGGCGCAATCGGGGGCCCAACTTGCCAGGATCGTCGAGCCCGGTCGGCTCAAGGCTGTGCTCCGAATTCCGGAGACGCAAGCCAAGGACGTGACCATCGGACAGCCAAGCACCATCGACACCCGCAACGGAATCGTCCGTGGCCGTGTCTCACGGATCGACCCCGCGGTCCTGAACGGCACGGTGACCGTGGACGTCAAGCTCGATGGGGAGATGCCGCGCGGCGCACGACCCGATCTCTCGGTGGACGGAACGATCGAGGTCGAGCGTCTCGACAATGTGCTGCATATGGGCCGGCCGGCGTACGGCCAGGCCGGGAGCACGGTGGGTCTCTTCAAGCTCGTCGAGGGCGGTGCAGCCGCGGTACGCGCCAACGTCCGACTGGGCAGGACGTCGGTCAACGCCGTCGAAGTGCTCGGTGGTCTCCAGGCCGGCGACAAGGTCATCATCTCCGACATGTCACGGTGGGACGGGTTCGATCGGGTGAAGGTGGAGTAATGACAGGTTATCGGCTATCGGCTATCGGCTATCGGTTGGTGGCTGGCGGCTGGGCTCCGATTTCTACGAACGACGTGACCATCCGAAGTCCTAACGCCAGTCGTTAGCCGATAACCGATAACCGATAACCGATAGCCGTTAGCCGATAGCCTACAACAACGGACTCCCAATGACCGACACCCTCATCGCGCTTCAGGGGATCAAGAAGGTCTTCTACACCGACGAGGTCGAGACGCATGCCTTGTCCGATATCCACCTCGAGATCCGGCATGGCGAGTACGTCGCGATCGCGGGACCGTCGGGCTGCGGAAAGACGACGCTGCTGTCGATCCTCGGGCTGCTCGACTCTCCGACGGACGGCACCTATACGCTCGACGGACAGCCGGTCTCGAAATTGACCGCCTCCGAGCGGGCTCGGGTCCGCAACCGGCAGATCGGTTTCATCTTCCAGGCGTTCAACCTGATCGGTGATCTCACGGTGTACGAGAATGTCGAGCTTCCCCTCACCTATCGCGGGATGGCGACCGACGAGCGGCGCAAGCGAGTGCAGTCTGCGCTCGAGCGGGTCGGGATGTCACACCGGATGAAGCACTTTCCTGCGCAGCTCTCGGGAGGCCAGCAGCAACGCGTCGCCGTCGCCAGAGCGGTGGCCGGCGATCCGGCGATCCTTCTGGCCGACGAGCCCACCGGTAACCTCGACTCGACGAACGGTGAAGCGGTCATGGAGCTGCTCCGTGAGCTGCACCAGGGCGGCGCCACGATCTGCATGGTGACGCACGACGCGCGCTACGCTCGGCATGCGGGGCGGTCGATCCATCTGTTCGATGGAAAAGTTGTCGAGGAGCGGCAACTCACTGCGGTGAGCTGAGGCAGCGGACCGTGGGCGAGCTTCTACGCGACCTCAGGTTGGCCTTCCGGCAGCTCCGGCGGAACCCCGGCTTTGCCGCGGCCGCCATCCTCACCCTCGCGCTCGGACTCGGCGCCAACACGGCGATTTTCAGTGTGGTGAATGGCGTGCTTCTGCGGCCGTTGCCGTTCGCCGATCCCGACCGGCTCGCCATGGTGTGGGGGCACCACACCACGATAGGCCGCGAGACCGCCTCGCTTCCCGACTTCCTCGATTGGCGTGCCGGCGCATCCTCGTTCGAGCACCTCGCGGCATTTGCCTTGACCAGCTACCCGGTAAGCGGCCAGGGCGACGCCGAGTTGGTCCGGGGAGCCATGACTACTTCCGACTTCTTCCGAACGTTGGGAGTGACTCCCGCGCTGGGTCGTGACTTCCTCGCCGGCGAGGACAGTAAGGGCGCGGCCCGAGTTGTCATTGTCGGATACGGGTACTGGCAGCGGCACTACGGTGGCCGCGCCGACGCGGTGGGAAGCCAGATCAACCTCGGCGCCGAGGGCCCGTACACCATCGTCGGAGTGGCGCCGCGAGACCTCCGATGGGAGGGCACCGTCGACCTCTGGACGCCGCTGGCCACCGATTCGACCAAGCCAAGGCGGGACGACTTTCTCACCGTGGTGGGTCGCCTTCGCAAAGGGACGACGGTTGCCAGGGCACAAGCGGAGCTCGCGACGATCGCAAAGGGCCTCACCGAGCGCTATCCCGACAGCAATACCGGCTGGAGCGTCGAGCTCGTTCCCCTTCAGGAACAACTGGTGGGCGATGTGCAGCCGGCGCTCCTCGTCTTCATGGGAGCGGTGGGCCTGGTCCTGCTCATCGCCTGCGCCAATGTCGCGAACCTGATGCTCGCCCGCTTGACCTCGCGTCAGCGGGAGATCGCAGTGCGGGCGGCACTCGGGGCCTCGCGGGCGCGACTCCTCCGTCAGGTTCTCGCCGAAAGCGTGGTGCTCGCGATCCTTGGTGGAGCGTCAGGCCTCGTGCTGGCCGTCTGGGGCTTGCAGGTCCTCCGTCTGTATCCAACAGGGACGATCCCGAGAATGGAGGAAGTAGGTCTCGACCTTCGCGTGGTCGCGTTCACTCTCGTCCTCGCTCTCGTGGTCGGCCTCGGATTCGGCCTGGTACCCGGACTTCGCCTGATGCATCCCGATCTGCAGGGCGGTCTCAAGGATGGCGGCCGGTCCGTCGCGGGTGGAATCGGGGTCCGGGGTCTTCGTCGGGCACTGGTGACGGCGGAGGTTGCCGTCGCATTCGTCCTGCTGATCGGTGCTGGTTTGCTGCTTCGGAGCTTTGCCCGCCTTCTTGACGTGAACCCCGGCTTCCGCAGTGAGAATATCCTCACCGCGCGGGTCTCTCTTCCTCGCGTCAAGTACGCTGAGGACACCCGCAGGGTGGCGCTCTACCGGGATCTCAGTGACCGGATTCGCTCGATGCCAAGCGTCCAGGCGGTCGGGCTCGTGAGTGCCGCGCCACTGGGAGATGGAGTGCCGTACAACAGCTTCGAGATCGAAGATACACCCGTGACCGATCCTGGCGTCGTTCAGGACGCTGAGACATACACTGCCACTCCCGGTTACTTCGGCGTGCTGGGTATTCCACTCGTCCGGGGTCGGATGCTCATCGATGCCGACCGCGAGGACGGGGCCCGGGTTGCCGTGATCAGCCAGGAGATGGCGCGCCGCTATTGGAAGGGAGTCGAACCCGATCGGGAGCCGCATCACCCTTGGCGATCCTGCCGACCCCAGGACTGAGTGGTTGACGGTCGTCGGCATTGTCGGTGACGTGCGTCACGAGCGGCTCGATGAGAAGCCATACCCGCAGCTCTACATCCCGATGGCTCAGTCACCGGCACGCAGAATGGTGATCGCGGTCCGGCTAGCCGGGAATCCCATGTCCCTGGCCACCGGGCTCCGCCATGCGCTGGCCGAGCTCGATCCCGACGTGCCGCTGTCCGATGTGCGGACGATGTCCGAGCGGGTGGCGGAGTCTACGGCGCGCCCCCGTAGCAGCGCGACGCTGCTCAGTCTCTTCGCGGGAGCTGCCCTGCTGCTGGCGCTGGTCGGCATTCACGGGGTGATCGCGTATGGAGTGGCTCAACGGACCCGCGAAATGGGAATACGAGTGGCTCTCGGGGCGGGCACGCGCCAGGTGGTCCGGCTCGTGATGCGCGACGGGCTTGCTCCGGTGTTCTCAGGGATCGGGCTGGGTATTGCTGGAGCATACGCCGGCTCCCGGCTGCTGAGCGGAATGCTGTTCGAGGTGGGTGCGGGCGACGCCGAAACCTATCTGGCGGTGACCTGCGCGATCATCGCCGTGGCCGTCGCCGCCAGCTATTGGCCCGCGCGGCGGGCCACCAGCGTGGATCCGATGGTCGCGCTCCGGAGCGACTGATTCTGGCCAAGGAATGACTTGTCATGGCACTCGTTTACGATCCGCTCATCCGGCTCAACGGCGTCTCCAAAATCTTTCACACCCCAGAGGTGGAGACGCATGCGCTGTCGGGGATCAATCTCGACATTCGCGCCGGTGAATACGTCGCCGTCGGCGGCCCGTCGGGTTGCGGCAAGACCACACTCCTGTCGATTCTCGGCCTGCTCGATTCACCGAGCGAAGGCAGCTACGTGCTGGCCGGCGAACCTGTCGCAACCCTCCGCCAGGCACAGCGCGCGCGGGTTCGGTCACGAGCCATCGGCTTCATCTTCCAGGCCTTCAACCTCATCGGTGATCTCAACGTGTTCCGGAACGTCGAGCTCCCGCTCATCTACCGCGGGATGCCGGCGGCCGAACGGAAGCAGGCGGTCCACGAGGCACTCGAGCGTGTCGGCCTGCTGCATCGAATCCACCACTACCCGGGTCAGTTGTCGGGAGGCCAGCAGCAGCGCGTCGCGGTGGCCCGCGCCGTTGCCGGGCGGCCGCTCGTTCTCCTGGCCGATGAGCCGACCGGAAACCTCGACTCACAAAACGGCGCAGACGTCATGGCGCTCCTCGCGGATCTGCATCGGGAGGGGGCCACCATCTGCATCGTGACTCACGATCCCCGCTACGTCGGACAAGCGCAACGAACGATCTACTTGTACGACGGCCGATTGGTCGAACATGATCCCCTGAACCGTGAGGTAGCGTGATGGACGCCTTCTGGCGGGACCTCCGCTTCGCGATCCGCGGCCTGGCCCGCAGCCGCGGGTTCACGCTCATCGCCGCTCTGACCCTCGCGCTCGGCATCGGCGCCAACACCGCGATCTTCAGCGTCGTCAACGCCGTGCTGTTGCGGCCCCTCTCCTACACCCGTCCAGATCAGCTCGTGTCGGTGCGCGCAAATCTGGTCGGCCGCAATCGCCACGATGTGCCGATGTCCGAACCCGAGTACCAGGATATTTCCACCGGCATTCCCGCACTCCACGAGCTCGCGGCCGTGTGGCCCATCAACATCAACCTGACCGGTCTCGGCGAGCCCGAGCGGATTCAGGCTGCGGTCGTGAGCTACAACTACTTCTCGGTGCTCGGCGCTGCTCCTGTTCTCGGCCGCAACTTCACCAAGGCCGACGACCAGGGGAAGATCGGCTACGTCGCCCTCATCTCGTATGACCTGTGGCGGAACCGCTTCGGCGGCGATCGCGCGATCGTCGGGAAGACCGTGCACCTCGACGACGACCCGATCACCATCATCGGGGTGATGCCGCGAGGCTTCCGCCATCCAGTCGAAAGCGGCGCCTCGCCGATGGAGCTGTGGGCGCCGATCGCACTCGACAACCCCGACACCAACTTCGTGAACACGCGCGGCGCGCGGGTCTTTGACCTGATTGGGCGGATGCAGCCGGGGGCGACGCTCGACCAGACTCGGGCGCAGCTCGCTGGCCTCTCCACACGCTTGGCGAGAGACTACCCCAATGCCTACCCGGCGAATTTGGGGTGGCAGGCGGATGTAGTGCCTCTGGCGGAACGTGTGGTGGGGAATGCACGGCCGGCGCTACTGGTGCTATTGGGCGCAGTGGGGTTCGTGCTTCTCATCGGATGCTCGAACGTGGCGAACCTGCTCCTCGCGCGGGCGACGACGCGCGACCGGGAGATCGCGATCAGGACCGCGCTTGGCGGCAGCCGGAAGCGACTCATCCGTCAGTTGCTCACCGAGAGCCTCGTGCTCGCAACGGTGGGAGGACTGCTCGGTCTGCTCCTCGCGGTCTGGGGGACGAGTGCGCTGGGTCATCTCGCGGCCCAATATCTCCCGCGCGCTCGCGAGATCACCATCGACCCGACCGTTCTCGCCTTCACTGCCTTTCTCATTCTCCTTACCGGCGTCGGCTTTGGGCTGATCCCGGCGATCCAGGCGTCCCGCCCGGATCTGCAGGCCGCCCTCAAGGACGCGGGTCGAACTGCGACCGGAGGAGCGCCCCGGACCCGCGTTCGTGGCGCTCTCGTCGTGGTCGAGGTCGCTGTCGCTCTGGTCCTGTTGGCCGGTGCTGGCCTTCTCCTCCGAAGCTTCCAACGGCTGATCTCGGTCGAGCCGGGATTCAACCCGGAGAATCTGCTCACGCTGCAGGTGTGGTTGCCGGTGCAGAACGATCCCGAGAAGGGTCGCTATTTCACGAATGAGCAGAGGCGGGCGTTCTATGGCCGGGCACAAGAGGAGGTGCAGCATACGTCGGGGGTTCGAGACGCCGCGCTGGTCTCACGTCTGGTCTTCGGTGATCCGCGACAGTCATTCGGCGGCCGTGGTGACGTGCGCTTCCAGATCGAAGGCCGTCCCACGCCTCCGGATCAGCTCCAGCCCACCTCTGATCTCCGGTTCGTCACGCCGAACTATTTCAGCACCATGGAGATTCCGCTGCTTCGCGGTCGGACTCTGGCGACGGTGACTGACTCGAACGGTCCCAAGGAGGTCGTGCTCAACCGGACGCTCGCGGAGAAATACTGGCCGGGGGAAAACCCGATCGGGCGACGGATTCAGGTCTTCGGGCCCAAGGGACCTTGGGTGAGCATCGTCGGAATCGTGGGGGATGTCCGCCAGGTGTCGCCCGAGACGCCGCCCCGCGAAGAGATGTTCCTCTCGAGTGAGCTCTTCCCCAATCAGCAGATGAGCTTTGTGGTTCGCACGGCCGGTCCGCCGGATCGGCTGGGAGCGGCGGTGACCCAAGCGATTCGCCAGGCCGATCCCGAGCAACCTGTCTTCGCCGTCAAGCCGATGGAACAGGTCATCGCCGACGCGAGCGCCGAGCGACGATTCTCGCTGCTACTCCTCACGCTGTTCGCCAGTATCGCGCTGGTGCTCTCCGCCATCGGGATCTACGGCGTGATGGCCTACACCACGACGCAGCGCCGCCACGAGATCGGTATTCGTGTCGCGCTCGGGGCCGGCGCACGGGACGTGCTGGGCCTCGTGGTGGGTCAGGGCATGCGACTGGTCGCGATCGGGCTCGCGATCGGACTCTTCGGCGCGTGGATGCTGAGTCGTGTCTTGAGCGCGCAGCTCTTCGGCGTCACCGCTCGGGATCCCATTACCTATGTGACTGTGGCGGCCCTGCTCGGCGCGGTGGCGCTGACCGCCAGCTACCTACCGGCTCGCCGAGCATTGCGGGTGGATCCGATGACCGCGCTGAGGTCGGAGTGAGCTCGCCCGTCGCTCAGGATATCCGATACGGACTTCGGCAAGTGATGCGGAGTCCAGGCTTCGCCATCGTCGCCGTCATTACTCTCGCGCTCGGAATCGGTGCCAACACCGCGATTTTCAGTGTAGTGAACAGCGTGCTATTGCGACCGCTCCCCTACGCGCGGCCCGACCGCCTCGCGATGATCTACGGGCACTGGGAGCTCAAGAAGCAAGCCGAGCTCGCGGAGTCGGAATACTGGGACATGCGAGAGCAGGCTCGGTCGTTTTCGCGGATTGCCGCCTTTGCCGACGGCTCTGCCAACCTCACCGGCTCCGGAGCGCCCGAGCGTCTTCGGACCGGTTACATGACGGCCGATGTACTTCCGTTGTTGGGCGTCGCTCCGGCGCTCGGCCGAGCCTTCAGTCCGGATGACGACCTCCCCGGCCGTCCGGCCGTGCTCCTGTTGAGCGACGGCCTGTGGCGGCGCCGGTTCGGTGGCGATCGCCGAATCGTCGGGCGACAGGTGATGCTCGACGATGCGCCCGCCACGGTGATCGGCGTCATGCCTCCCGACTTCCAACTGCCGCGTCATTACTCGGGTGCCTCGATGGAGGCCTGGGCGCCGCTCGGTCTCGATCCTGGCGCTAACCGCAGTGAGCGCGGCTGGCATTACCTCGACGTGGTCGGGCGTCTGAGAGACGGAGTCACCCTCGAGGAAGCCGACCGGGAAGTCAGGGCGCTGATGACACGGATGAAAGCGACGTATCCGGGTCGGTACGCTCCCGAGTTCAGCGGGAGTGCCGGCGGCGTCGTCGAACTGGTCACCGGACCGGTGCGGCCGGCCATGCTCGTGCTGCTCGGCACGGTCGCGCTGCTGTTGCTCATCGCGTGCGCCAACGTGGCGGCGCTCTTGCTTGCGCGCTCCGAGGCGCGTGGGCGAGAAATGGCCATCCGGACCGCGCTGGGCGCCAATCGCGGTCGGCTGGTCAGTCAGCTTCTGACCGAGAGTGTCGTTCTCGCCGTTGCGGGTGGTGGTCTCGGTCTGCTCATTGCAGCGTGGGGTGTTCACGCGCTGGCGCTCGTCGCGCCGCCGAGCGTACCTCGCCTCGACGCCGTCTCGATCGACGCGAGGGTCCTCGCTTTCACGCTCACGGTATCGCTGCTGACCGGTCTGCTGTTCGGCACCGCGCCGGCATTGCATTCGCTGAAGGCAAATGTGACCGAGGGGTTGGCAGACGGAGGCCGCTCCGGCACCGCCGGGCGAGCGCGTCATCGCTTCCGGCAGATGCTCGTGGTCGGCCAGATCGCGCTCGGACTCGTCCTCGTCACGGGATCCGGCCTTCTCATCCAGAGCTTCCTTCGCCTCAAGGGAGTGGACCCGGGGTTCACTCCCGAGCACGTCCTCACCGCTCGTGTCGACCTCACGGCTGCGCGGTACCCGGAAAACCGGCAGATCTGGGCGTTCTACGACGATCTCCTTCGCCGTGTCTCAGCGCTTCCCGGCGTGGAATCGGTCGGGGCAGCCCGTGCGCTGCCGATGACGGGGCGCCTCGACATCGGTGATTGGTCGTTCGTGATGGAAGGACGCTACTCGGTGCCGATCAAGCCCGAAGAGCGTCACCATGCCGATTGGCAGGCAGTCACCCCGAATTATTTCCGCACCATGCGCATTCCGGTGCGGCAGGGCAGGGTCTTCGACGATCGTGACGATCGCCGGGCGCCGGGCGCGATCATCGTCAATGAGACACTCGCTCGGGAGGTGTGGCCGAACGGCGATGCCATCGGTCAACGCGTCCTCCTGGGCGGCGGAAGCGTCGATTCGACCTGGCGCACGGTTGTCGGGGTCGTCGGTGACGTGAGGCACCGCGGGCTCGACGCGCCGCCGAGACCGGAGATGTACATGCCCGAGGCCCAGTGGCCGGGGGGAACCGGAACCGCGCTACGGAGCCTCTACCTCGCGATTCGGACGACCGGCGATCCTGCGCTCCTTGGCAATCCGCTGCGTACGACACTCGGTTCGATCGATCCTGACGTGCCTCTCGCAGAACTGCAGACGATGAACGACGCGCTGGGGAGCTGGGCCGCCGAACGAAGGCTCACCATGCTCATCGTCACCCTGTTCGCCGCGCTCGCGCTCACGCTGGCGGCGGTCGGGGTGTACGGGGTCATGGCCCATCTCGTGGCCGAACGCACTCGCGAGATCGGAATCCGCATCGCCCTCGGCGCGCTCCCGCGCGAGATTCTTCGGCTCCTCGCCCAACAGGGCACCGCGATCGCAGGGACCGGCATCGTGCTGGGGATGCTCGGCTCCTTCGCCGCGACCCGGCTGCTGAGCGGCATGCTCTACGAGGTGCAGCCGAACGATCCACCCACGTTTGCCGTCACCACGATCACCATCGCCCTGGTCGCCGCCGTTGCGACGCTCATCCCAGCCATCCGCGCCACGCGAGTCGATCCCGTCGAGGCGCTCCGGAGCGAATGATGGATTCTCTACTCCAGGATTTTCGCTATGGGCTCCGGTCGCTGCTCAAGGCGCCCGGCTTCACGATCGTCACCCTGCTCACCCTCGCGCTCGGCATCGGCGCCAACACGGCCATTTTCAGCGTGGTGAACGCGGTCCTGCTTCGAGCCCTGCCGTTTCGCGACCCCGACCAGCTGGTGATTCTGCGGGAGGTTTTCGGCGGTGATCGGGAAGGCGGGAGCTCGAGCGGACCCAACTTTCTCGACTGGAAGAAGCGGAATCGCAGTTTCTCGTCGGTGACCGCGTGGCGGGGAATTAACCTGGCCCTGGTTGGCGCGGGCGAGCCTGAGGAGATCTCGGGCGCGACGGCCGATGCCGACTATTTCAAGGTGCTGGGGGTCGATCCGGTCCTCGGACGGGGCTTCCTTCCGGGGGAAGATCAGGGGCAACCGACCGTCGTCGTCCTTAGCGAGACGCTGTGGCGGGGGCGATTCGGCGGCGATTCCGGGATTCTGGGACGCACCATTTCGCTCAGCGGTCAGCCCTACAGAGTCGTCGGCGTGGTCCCACCGGCCATCGGATATCCCGGCCCCGTGGATGCGTGGCTTCCCTTCGGCTACGGACTCGGGCGCTCGGCGAATCGTGACAGCCACTCGTACGAGGTCGTGGCACGCCTCAAGCCCGGTGTCACCGTCGCGCAAGCGCAGGCTGATGTCTCCGGGATCGCGAGAGACCTGGAGCGCGAGTTTCCCTCGACCAACACCGGCCGTGGGGTTACCGTGACTCCTCTGGTCGATGACACCGTCGGCACCGTGCGCACGGCACTCCTTCTTCTGACGGGCGCGGTCGCTCTGGTCCTCCTCATTGCCTGCGCCAACGTGGCGAACCTCTTCCTGGCCCGCGCCGCGACGCGCCAACGTGAACATGCGGTGCGCGCGGCGCTCGGCGCCGGGCAATGGAGATTGACGCGGCAGATGCTCGTCGAGGCGGTGACCCTTTCGGTCTTCGGCGGCGTGCTCGGCTTGTTGCTGGCCAGCTGGGCAATCGATCTTCTCCTCGCGCTCCAGCCCCGAGGGATTCCTCGACTCGATGAAGTCGGCATCGATACCACCGTGCTGACCTTCACGCTCGCGGTCTCGATCGTAGTCGGCATCGGATTCGGCATGGTACCGGCCCTGGCCATGGCGAGACAGGACCCCGCGGAGTCATTGCGAGGAGAGGGGCGCGGGACCGGCACCAGTCGGCGTCGGACACGCTTCCGGTCGGCGCTCGCGATCGCGCAGGTCTCTCTCGCGCTGGTCCTGCTGGTGGGTGCGGCGCTGCTGATTACGAGCGTGCGACAGCTGAGCTCCGTGGTGCTGGGATTTCGGCCCCAGGGCGCCATGACGATGCAGCTCAGCATCCCGAACGTGAAGTACTCCGATGCAACCGCGCAGCATGCCTATATCGATCGTCTGGTCGAGCGTCTCGGCACGATTCCAGGCGTCCAGAAGGCCGGCGCCGCCTATTTCCTGCCGCTGGGAAACGGGTTTACCAGTGGAGACATATCGGTTGAGGGGCGCCCGGCGGCTGCCCCCGGGCACGAGCAATACGCTGGGTATCGCATCGTGGCGGGAGACTTTCTGGGTGCCCTCGGAGTAATGGTGCGACAGGGCCGCCCGCTCCTGCAGTCCGACCGAGCCGGCGCGCCGCTCGTGACGGTCGTGAACGAGGCGCTCGTGCGCAAGCTGTTTCGCGGGCAGAATCCGCTCGGCCAGCGACTCACATTCGGTACCCCGGATTCGGCGGAGTGGCGGGAGATCGTCGGAGTCGTGGCTGACGTCCGCCAGACCGGGCTGACCGACCCTCCCGGGCCCGAGCTCTATGTCCCGGCCGATCAGGTGTCGTCGGATCTCTGGACGGTCTTCATGACCATCCCGATTTCCTTCGTGCTGCGAAGCGATGTCCCGGCCGCCAACCTCGGGCCGGCGATCAAGGCCGCGGTGCACGAGGTCGATCCGGAGCAGCCCGTCTCCCGCATGCGCGAAGCCGGTGAGCTCCTGCAGAACGCGACGGCGCGGCAACGCTTCAACATGTCGTTGCTCACGCTCTTTGGACTTCTTGCGCTCGTCCTGGCCACGGTTGGAGTGTATGGGGTGGTCGCGTACGGCGTAACGCAGCGCACCCGCGAGCTCGGAATCCGCCTCGCCCTCGGTGCTCGAGCCTCATCGGTTCAGGCGCTGGTCCTCCGGCAGGGACTGGGATTGACGCTGACGGGACTCGGGCTCGGACTCCTTGGAGCCGTCGCCCTCAGTCGGTTGTTGACGACACTGCTGTACGGCGTGAGTCCCACCGATCCGCACGTCCTCAGCCTGTCCGTGCTGGTGCTCGCGCTCGTCTCCATGGTCGCGTGCCTGATTCCGGCGATTCGTGCCACCAAGGTCGATCCGATCGAAGCCCTGAGGAGCGAATGACTTTTACCATTGGATCCTGACCCATGATCTCTTTGACCAACGTCGAGCGCTTCTACCCGACCGGACCCTCGCGAACCTACGTGCTTCGACAGATCACTCTCGATATCCGCGAGGGTGAGTTCGTGACGATCATGGGCCCCTCGGGAGCGGGCAAATCCACGCTTCTCAGCGTACTGGGGATGCTCGATCATGGCTGGACCGGGGAGTTCCGTTTCCTCGGCGAGGCGGTGCATGCGCTGCCGCCCAAGAAGCGCGTCGAGCTCAACAAGCGGTACATCGGATTCGTCTTCCAGAAGTATCATCTGCTCGATGATCTGACGGTCTACGAGAACCTGGAGATTCCGCTCTCTTATCGAGACGTGAAGCCGAAAGAGCGAGCCGCGATCGTTGCCGAGACGCTCGATCGGTTCCAGATGGTCGGGAAGAAGGACCTGTATCCGTCTCAACTCTCCGGGGGGCAGCAGCAACTCGTCGGCGTCGCTCGCGCGGTCATCGCCAATCCCAAGCTCCTGCTGGCGGACGAGCCGACGGGTAACCTGCACAGCGCCCAGGGCGAGGAGATCATGGAGTTGTTCACGCGTCTCAACCGGCAGGGCGTGACCATCGTGCAGGTGACACACTCGGAACGGAACGCGTCCTACTCTCATCGGACGATTGAGCTCCGCGACGGGTGGATCGTAGAGCCGGAGCGGCAGGAGGTAGCGCAGACGACGGCGTGAGCGAGGGTTACATTTCCGCCCGACTCAGCCGATCAGGTACCGTGTCGAATTCCTCCCCTTCTGCGCACATCCTCGTCGCGGACGACCAATCCGATGTCCGAGAGGCCCTTCGGCTGCTGCTCAAGGGCGAAGGGTACGCCATCGAGACGGTAAACTCGCCTGGCGCAGTTCTCGCCGCCGTCCAACGCTCCGATTTCGACGCCGTTCTCCTCGATCTCAATTACGCGCGCGACACCACAACCGGCCGGGAAGGTCTGGAGCTGGTCTCCGAGCTTCAGGGGATCGACGCGACCCTGCCCGCCATCGTGATGACGGCGTGGGGCAGCGTCGACAAGGCGGTCGAGGCGGTCCGACGCGGCGCCCGCGACTTCATCGAAAAGCCGTGGGACAACACTCGCCTGCTGACGACGCTCCGCGCCCAGGTGGAGCTTGGCCGCGCTCTTCGGCGGACCCGCCGACTCGAGGGTGAGAATCGCCTGCTTCGGCGCGACGGGAGACCCGAGATGATCGCGGAGTCGGCGATCATGCGACCGGTCGTTCAGCTCATGACGCGTGTCGCACCCTCAGACGCGAACATCCTGATCACCGGGGAACATGGAACCGGCAAGGAGGTGGTGGCCCAGTGGATTCACGCCGCCTCAGGCCGAGCAGGCCGTCCGTTCGTGGCCGTGAATCTCGGCGGGCTCTCCGAGGGGCTCTTCGAAAGCGAGATGTTCGGGCACGTGAAGGGCGCGTTCACGGACGCGCGGTCCGATCGGATCGGCCGCTTCGAGCTCGCCGACGGCGGCACGCTCCTGCTCGATGAGATCGGCACCCTCGCATCTCGCCAGCAGGCCAAGCTCCTCCGAGTTCTCGAGAGCGGAGAGGTCGAGCGTGTCGGCGCTTCTCGGGCCCGGCGCATCGACGTTCGGATCCTATCTGCCGACCAACGCCGATCTCTCGGTGGAGGTAGCGGCGGGACGGTTTCGCGAGGACCTGCTCTTCCGGCTCAATACCATCGAGATCAGGCTCCCTCCTCTCCGCGAGCGCCGGGAGGACATCCACGGGCTGGCTGCCTATTTCCTCAGTCGTCACGCGGCGCGTTACCGCAAGGCGATCACCGGTTTCGAGCCCGAGGCCGCGAGGATGCTGGAAGAGCACACCTGGCCGGGGAACGTGCGGGAGCTCGACCACGCGATCGAGCGCGCCGTGTTGATGGCCAGGGAGACGGTTCTCAGGACCAGCGATCTCGGCCTCCGCGGCGGCGGGGGATCCACGCTACGCCTCGAAGATCTTCCCCTCGAGGAAGTCGAGAAAGTACTGATTCAGAAGGCTCTCGACCGCCACGAAGGGAATGTGAGTCACGCAGCGAAAGCGCTCGGCTTGAGCCGGAGCGCACTCTATCGGCGTCTCCAGCATTATGGTCTCTGACCGCGGGCATCGTCCCGCGGGGCATGAATCGCGGGTCTTCCGCGTCGCACTGGCCGGGGGGTTGCCTGCCGTCGCTCTCTGCGGCTGGCTGCTCTGGAGCGGAGATTACACACTGCGCTTCCGACTCACGTTCGCCCTGATCGCCGCGGGTGCATGGCTGGTTGGGGCGCTTGTCGTGCGCGAGCGAGTGGTTCGTCCACTTCAGACGATCTCGAACCTTCTCGCGGCGCTGCGCGAGGGCGACTACTCGATCAGGGCTCGCGGCGCGAATGCGGACGACGGACTCGGGTTGGCGCTGCTCGAAGTCAACGCCTTGAGCGAAACACTTCGGTCACAGCGGCTGCGGGCGCTGGAGGCCACGGCCCTGCTTCGTCGGGTCATCGAGGAAATGGACGCGGCCGTCTTCGCGTTCGACGGTGAGCGGCGGCTCCGACTCGTCAATCGGAGCGGGGAACGGCTGCTCGGGCAGCCGGTCGAGCGCCTGCTCGGCCTCGATGCCGGCAGTCTTGGACTCTCCACTTGCCTGGAAGGCGACTGGCCACGCACCTTCGAGGCGGTGTTTCCCGGTGGCGCGGGACGGTGGGAGGTGCGTAGCGGGACGTTCAGGCAAGACGGTCTCCCACATCAGCTCCTGGTGCTGACCGACTTGAGTCGAGTCCTCCGTGCCGAGGAGCGCTCCGCCTGGCAGCGGATCGTGAGGGTGCTGGGCCATGAGATCAACAACTCTCTCGCGCCCATCAAATCGATCGCCGGCAGCTTGCGTAGTCTCGCGGCAAAGGACCAGCGGCCCGGCGACTGGGAGCAGGACCTGAGCTCCGGTCTCCAGGTCATTGAAGCGCGGTCGGAGGCACTCGGGCGATTCATGACCGCCTATGCCAGACTCGCGCGCCTGCCGCAGCCGCGTCTGGGGCCGGTAGACGTCGTTGCCTGGGTGCATCGCGTGGTCGCGCTGGAGACGCGGCTGGAAGTGACGACCAAGGACGGTCCGGCGGCGATCCTCGCCGCCGATGGCGATCAGCTCGACCAGCTCCTCATCAATCTGGTCCGCAACGCGGTGGATGCGGCGCTGGAAACCAAGGGCGGTGTCCGTGTCGGGTGGACCATCACCGGTGGAGTCGTGGAAGTCACGGTGGAGGACGATGGCCCCGGTCTTCCCGATGCCGGCAATCTCTTCGTACCGTTCTTCACCACGAAGGCAACCGGTTCCGGCATTGGACTGGTGCTTTGCCGGCAGATCGCGGAGGCACATGGTGGCGCCGTCTTGCTCGAGCCTCGCACCGACGCCAGAGGAGCGAGAGCCCGCCTCCGGTTACCACTGGGACCCCTGCTCATGAACCCGGAAAGCTGAGCCCTGCATGTTCCTGAGACTCCTGTACGACGAAAAGCTGGCGCAGGCGAGCTACCTGATCGGGAGCGAGGCCACGGGTGACGCCGTCGTGGTCGATCCCAACCGGGCAGTCGATCGGTATCTGGACATGGCGCGCAGGGAAGGGCTTCGCGTCACGCATGTCACGGAGACACACATCCACGCGGATTTCGTGTCCGGATCCCGTGAGCTGGCCCAGCGAGCCGGTGCCCGTCTCTACCTGTCAGGGGCCGGCGGGTCGAACTGGCAATATCGATTCGCTGGGGAAGCCGGGGCCATCATCCTCGAGGACGGATCGCGCTTCCGGGTCGGCGACATCGAGCTGAGTGTGCTTCACACGCCGGGACACACGCCGGAGCATCTGACGTTCCTGGTCACGGACACCAAAGCCGGCGCCACTCCTATGGGCGCACTGACCGGAGATTTCGTCTTCGTCGGTGACGTCGGCCGTCCCGATCTCCTCGAGCGCGCCGCGAAAGAGGTGGGGACGATGGAGGCCGGCGCCCGGCAGCTGTTCGCGTCCCTGCGCCGATTTCGAGAGCTGCCTGATTACCTCCAGATCTGGCCGGGACATGGAGCCGGCTCGTCGTGTGGAAAATCCCTCAGCTCAGTTCCCCAATCGACGCTCGGCTACGAGAAACAGACCAATTGGGCATTCGCGATCGACAACGAAGAGGAGTTCGTCCGCGCGGTCCTCGAGGGACAGCCCGACCCGCCCCGCTACTTCGCCTTCATGAAGCGCATCAATCGCGATGGACCTCCACTTCGCAACGGCGCCGCCCGACCTGAGCGCCTGCCCCCGACTCGACTCGCCGCGCTGCTCGCCGCCGGCGCATCGGTGATCGATACGCGACCGGCGCAGGAGTACGCTCGCGGTGCCGTCCCGGGAACCGTCAACATCCCCTACAACCGCTCGTTCACCACGTGGGCCGGTTGGCTCCTTCCCTACGATCGAGACTTTTATCTGGTGGGGGTGGATCAAACCGGCACGTTCCTGGATGGGATCGCCCGAGACTTGTCCGGTATCGGACTCGACCGGTTCGCCGGGTATTTCGACGCCGGATCGCTGGATGACCCTGGGAGGGGAGCAGCGCTTCAAACCATCGCGAAGGTAGACGGCAACTCGGTGGAGCAGTCCGGCAAGACAGTCACCCTCCTGGACGTGAGGACAGCCGCGGAATGGCGCGCGGGTCATCTTCCGGGTGCACGTCACATCCCGCTCGGCTTCCTGCCGGACCGTCTCGAGGAGATTTCGCGGGATCGGCCGGTGATCGTGTATTGCCAATCCGGTAGCCGTGCCAATATCGCGGCCAGCCTTCTCCTCGCCCGTGGATTCCCCCACGTGACCGTGTTCGGCGGCGGGTTTGCCGAATGGAAGGCGACGAACCGGCCGATCGCCGCGGAGGACTGAGCCTCTCGCTCGATCGCGAGACCTGGAACCCGCTGCCCCCCCCATCGCGTTACCCCCGCATCCAGCTGCACGGCTCCATCGTGTGTGCGGCGTCCACTCGTTCCCAAGGTCACCGCCAGCCATGCGTGTGCTGATGTTCGGTTGGGAATTTCCTCCCTTCCAGGCCGGCGGTCTGGCGACCGCGACCCTGGGTCTCGTGAAGGGGCTTCTCGGTCAGGGCATCGAGGTTACGCTGGTCGTTCCTTTCGCCACATCCGGTTCCACATCCGTTCCCAATCTTCGCCTCGTCAGCGCCGCTGATTCGATGCCGGGACTGCGGTCGATCCGCGTTGACTCTCCGCTCATGCCGTACGTCGGGCCGGAGAACTACCTCGCTCTCGCCGGAGATGCCATCGGCACCTCGGGGCGATCGGTGTACGGGGCGAACCTCTTCGAGGAGGTCGACCGATACGCGGCAATCGCGGAGCGGATCGCTCGCGAGGAGCCGCACGATCTGATCGACACGCACGATTGGCTCACCTTCGAGGCCGGTCGGCGGGCGAAGGGGGTATCGGGTAAGCCTCTCGTCGCACACATCCATGCGACCGAGTACGATCGATGCGGTGGTCCGGGGAATCCCGAGATCCACCGGCGGGAGGCGGCCGGAATGCTGTCCGCCGACCGCGTCATCAGCAACAGCCACGTGCTCAAGCGTCGAGTCGTCGAGAGCTACGGCATCCCCGCCGAGAGGGTCGATGTGGTCCACTTCGGGATCGATGGCTCACCTGAGGGCGACGAGCTCGAGGACATTCCGGTCGTCCGCGACCGACCGACCGTGCTGTTCCTCGGCCGCGTGACCCGTCAGAAAGGGCCGGAGTATTTCGTAGAGGTCGCGGCGCGCGTGTCCCACCACGTACCGGATGCGCAATTCGTTCTCGCGGGGACCGGTGACATGTTGCCGACGGTAATCGAGCGATCCATCGAGTTGGGCCTCGAGAAAAGACTGCACTTCGCCGGCGCAGTGAAAGGCACGGAGGTAGACCGACTCTATCGCGTCGCGGACGTGTGCGTGATGCCGTCGGTCAGTGAACCGCTGGGCCTCGTCGCACTCGAGAGCCTTCGCAACGGAACTCCGTGTCTCATTCCCAAGGAATCGGGCGTTGCCGAGGTGTTGCGCCATGCCTTCCGGGTGGATTTCTGGGATGTCGATGAAATGGCGAACCAGGTCGCCGGGATCCTGCACTATCCCGCGTTGTGGGAGGAGCTGAGTGAGGCGGGACTGCGGGAGGTGCAGGACCCGCGATTAGGTCTAGACGAGGCTGCTCGCCTTACCGCCGAGAGCTACCAGGTCGCCGTCGCAACTCATCCGTGAGGATCACGTGCCCGACATTTGTATGTATTGCCAGGTTCACCAGCCTTTCCGGCTCCGGCCTTTCCGCATCTTCGATATCGGCACCGGGGCGTCGTATTTCGATGAGGAGACGAATCGGGCGATCCTGAGGCGTGTGGCAGAGAAGTGCTACATCCCTTCGAGTCGCCTCCTCAAGGAGGCGATCGAGCGGTCGGATGGGCGGTTCAAGATCGCCCTGAGTCTGAGCGGGGTGTTGCTCGACCAGCTCGAGGCCGACGCTCCGGATGCTCTCGCGAGCTTTCAGCAGCTCGTGGCCACCGGCGGCGTCGAGTTGCTGGGAGAGACCTTCTATCACAGCCTCGCCTCCTTGCGGGACCCCGACGAGTTCATTCTCCAGGTCGAGCTGCATCGCCAGGCCCTCCAGCGGCATTTCGGCTGCCGTCCGACGATATTCCGCAATACGGAGCTGATCTACGACGACGCCATCGCCCCAGTGGTGGCGCGCCTGGGGTTCCGTGGAATGCTCGTCGAGGGAGCCGACTCGGTGCTCGGCTGGCGCTCACCGAACTACGTGTACGAGTCGGCGTCGGCACCGGGACTTCGGCTTCTCCCACGAAACTACCGCATCACCGACGATGTCGGATTTCGTTTTTCCAATCGCACGTGGGACGGATGGCCCCTCACCGCCGAGAAGTGGACCGGCTGGGTCGCCGCCAGTGCGGAGTCAAGCGTCCACGTCTTCCTGGACTACGAGACGTTCGGCGAGCACCAGTGGGAGGAAACGGGGATCTTCGAATTTCTCCGACGCCTACCGGACGCGTTAGCCGAGCGAGACATCGCCTGCGTGCACCCCTCCACCCTCGCTGCGCGAGCACCGGAAGCCGTACTCAGCTTTCCCGTCCCGGTGTCCTGGGCCGACATGGAGCGCGACACCAGCGCGTGGCTCGGCAATCGGATGCAACGAGCCGCCTTCGATCGACTCTACCGCCTCGGCAGCGCACTCCGCGTACTGGGCGATTCTTCGATGCTCGAAAGCTGGCGGCGCCTGACCACGAGCGACCATCTCTATTACATGTGCACGAAATGGTTTGCGGACGGTGACGTCCACAAGTACTTCAACCCCCATTCCTCGCCGTACGATGCATTCGTGGCCTTCATGAATGTGCTCACGGATCTCGAGCGTGCATCCGAGGCGACTCGTCGGGAAACGCCGTGGGCCGCGGACGGAGAAATGGCCGTCGCCGGTTGACCCGCGTCACTCGAACCCGGGCTGGGACCAACCCGCCGGCACTTCCACGCCGACGGGTTTTGCCGTATATCCTCCCAACGTCACCCAGTAGGCTTCCCCCAACGGCCTGGTGAACAACATGCTGAAAGACTTCAAAGAATTCGTCATGCGTGGGAACGTGCTCGACCTCGCGGTCGGTATCATCATCGGCGCTTCGTTTGGCGCGATTGTAAAGTCCCTTGTCGACGACGTCATCATGCCACCCATCGGTCTGGCGCTGGGCAATGTGGACTTTTCGAATCTCTACGTAGTACTCAAAGAAGGTGCCAAGGCCGCTGGCCCGTACAGTACGCTCGCAGACGCGAAGGCGGCCGGGGCGGTGACGCTCAACTACGGATTGTTCTTCAATAGCGTCGTTGCGTTCCTGATCGTCGCGTTCGCGATTTTCTTGGTTGTGCGCCTGGCCAACCGACTCCAGCCCAAGCCCGCGCCGGCGCCCGCGATGAAGGACTGCCCATACTGCAAGATGTCCATTCCGATCGGGGCCACCCGTTGTCCGCAGTGCACATCCGAGATCCGGGCAGCCTGAGCCGTGCAGCATTCACTCACCACCACGACCTTCGAGCTCGATGGGTATCGCGTCGTGCAGACACTGGGCGTCGTCCGCGGCATCACGGTGCGATCGCGGTCGATCTTCGGGACGATCGGCGGCTCGCTGCAGACGCTGCTGGGCGGCAACATCACGCTCTTCACCGAGCTGTGCGAACGCACGCGGGCCGAGGCGTTCGAGCTGATGGTCGGACACGCCGAGGAGCTCGGCGCGAACGCCATCGTCGGGATTCGATACGACGCCACGGAGGTCATGCAGGGCGTCACCGAAGTGTTGTGTTATGGCACAGCGGTCGTGGTGGAGGCGTCCTGAGCTGGCCCGGGCCTTGTTCCTTGACCAGGCGCTGTCCTGACTTTATACTGCAAAGCACTTGATGGCTTCTCCCCAGCGCGTCCCACCCACCCCCGCCGATTCCCCGGCCCTCCATGCCCGGGCCATGGACAACCTTTCCTTTATACGGGACACCATGGAGCGGGCCACGGCCTTCACCGCGGTACCGGGGTGGGGCGGGGTGGGGATGGGAGTGCTGGCGCTCGTTGCGGCGGGCATTGCGTACACGCGACTCACCGCCGAGGAATGGCTCTTCACCTGGCTGAGCACCGCGGTCGCCGGTCTGACCCTCGGCTCATGGGCGATGACGGCAAAGGCCCGGCGCGCGGGCACGCAGGTCTTCTCCTACTCTGGACGGCGCTTCGTCCTCAGTTACCTCCCGCCACTCGCGGTGGGAGGCCTGCTCACGGCCGCCCTGGTCCACGCCGATGCGTTCTGGGCGCTGCCGGGCACGTGGCTGCTGCTGTACGGGACCGGTGTCGTCACCGGAGGCGCCTTCTCGGTGCGCGTCGTGCCGCTCATGGGCCTCTGTTTCATGGCCCTCGGCGCCATCGCCCTCTTCGCACCGCCGAGTTGGGGAACTCCGCTGATGGCCGCGGGGTTCGGTGGCCTTCACATTGCGTTCGGTCTGGTCATCGCACGGAGGTATGGTGGCTAAATCCAATCTGGCTCCCACGGGAGCCCCGAGACGGTGGGGCACGGTCGTTGCTCGGTGTCGACGGCGGCGCCTCTCCCGCTGGAGCCCTCGAGCTCGATCGTCTGATCCACGAGCGGATGCGGCTCGCCATGGTCAGCGCGCTCGCCGTCAACGAAACGTTGAGCTTCAACGAGCTCAAGCGCCTGCTCGAGACGACCGACGGCAACCTCAGCGTGCACGCCCGGAAGCTCGAGGAAGCCGGCTATGTCACCTGCACCAAGTCGTTCGAGGGACGAGTCCCACGGACGGAATATCGGCTGACGGCCGGGGGCCGCCACGCGCTCGAACGGTATCTCTCCCACATGGAAGCGCTCATTCGGCGCACTCGTGAGCGGTGATCTGCTCTTTTTTTTGAAGGATGACTTTATGAAGAAAAGCACTTCACCGACCTCGCTTCCATCAGGACTGCATGTCGGGATCATCATGGACGGGAATGGGCGCTGGGCGGAGCGCTTCGGGCGTTCACGCTCGGCCGGCCATCGCGAGGGAGCCAAGACGGTGCGCCGGATCGTCGAGGCAGCGGCCGAGCGGGGCGTCGCCGTCCTCACGCTGTTCGCGTTCAGTGCGGATAACTGGCGCCGTCCCCCCGCCGAAGTGAGCTGGCTGATGCGGCTCTTCGGCGAATACCTGCGGAGCGAAACGGACCGCTGTGTCGCCAACGGTGTGAGAATGGAAATCATCGGCCGGAGAGACCGTATCGGTGCTCGCCTGCGCCGTCTGATCGAAGGCGCCGAGCATGAGACGTCGGCCGGCACGCGGCTGCACTTGCGCATCGCGCTCGACTACTCCGCCCGCGACGCCATCCTCCGCGCGGCACAGTGTCTCCGGCCCGAGTCGGTGCCGTCCCGGGACTCGTTCGGACGTCTGCTCGCGATCGTGGATCATGGCACACCGGTCCCCGAAGTGGATCTGCTGATACGGACCGGCGGAGAACGACGGCTGAGCGATTTCCTGCTCTGGGAAGCGGCCTACGCCGAGCTGCACTTTACCCCGCTCATGTGGCCCGAGTTCGGTCCGCGGGAGTTGGAAGAGGCGCTCGCCGACTTCGGCCGGCGGCAACGCCGGTTCGGGGGGCTCGGGAACCAATCTCCGGCGGCCGGCGTTCAGGCGTCAGTACGAGATCTTTTCCTGCCATACCCGGCATCGGACCCCCCCCGGGAAGGAAGTGCATGACCGATCATCCCAGCCTGACCTGCATCGAGGTATTCAACCGCCTCGACGACTACCTCGACCGCAATCTGTCGGACGAAGAGTTCGCACTGGTCAGCCGCCACCTCGACGAGTGTCTCGTGTGTGCCGGTGAATACCGATTCGAGGCCACCGTCCTGGAAGGCCTCAAGGCTCGACTCCGCCGCATCGAAATGCCCGCCCACTTGCTCTCGTCGATCATGCTGCGACTTCAAGCGGAGTCAGAGGGCGAGTAGCTCCCCGCCGGGACGGAACCTTTCCCTCGCAGGCGTCGTTTTCCCGGACGATCACCATCTCAACGGTTTCGGACACGCATGGAGGCCTCGGCCCCCGTCGGGAGGAGTACCGTGGCTGGAGCAGAATCCCAGCGCCTGGCGCAGGATGCGCGGCGCGAGCGCAACTGGAAGCGGTGGGGACCCTACCTCGCGGAGCGGCAATGGGGTACGGTGCGGGAGGATTACTCGGAATATGGAAACTGCTGGGAGTACTTCCCCCATGACCACGCGCGCAGCCGGGCCTACCGCTGGGGTGAGGATGGGCTGCTTGGAATCTCCGATCGTCAGGGTCGACTCTGTTTCGCGCTCGCCCTCTGGAATGGCAAAGACCCCATTCTCAAGGAGCGGCTGTTCGGACTGACGGGTCCGGAAGGAAATCACGGGGAGGATGTAAAGGAGGCGTACTTCTACCTCGACTCGACCCCCACGCACACCTACCTCAAGGCTCTCTACAAATACCCGCAGTCCGCATTCCCTTACGAGGAGCTCGTCCGAGTCAATCGCGAGCGATCCAAGCTCGATCCCGAATTCGAGTTGGCCGACACCGGGGTGTTCGACGAGGGGCGCTACTTCGACGTCATCGCGGAGTATGCCAAAGCCGGTGAGGACGACATTCTGATTCGACTCACCGTCGCGAACCGCGGGCCCGAGACCGCCACACTTCACCTGCTTCCGACGCTCTGGTTCCGGAACACGTGGAGCTGGGGGCGGACGGGCGAGGGGTACTGGCCGCGGCCCAGAATCAGGGCCGAGGGTCGGACCCGGGTCAGGGCCGAGCACGAGGGCCTCGAGCAGTACGTGCTGGATGCCGAGTCGAGCGCTGACGCCCCGGTGCTCCTCTTCACCGAAAACGAAACCAACGTGAGCCGCCTGTTCGGCGGCCCCAACGCGCAACCGTACGTCAAGGACGCCTTTCACCGGATCATCGTCAACGACGAGCAGGATGCTGTCAATCCTGCGGGGGAGGGCACGAAAGCGGCTTTTGTCTACCTGCTCACCATACCGGCCGGCGGCGAGCAGGTCGTTCGCCTTCGCCTGCGTGACGCCGCGTCGGATCGGTCGCCGGCATTCGGTGCCGAGTTCGACCGCGTGTTCACGGATCGAATCAGGGAGGCCGACGAGTTCTACGAGGAGCGGACGCCGGCGGCGGCGACCAGCGAGGAGCGCCGCGTGCTCCGGCAAGGGTACGCGGGCCTGCTGTGGAGCAAGCAGTTCTTCCATTATGTGGTCGAACACTGGCTGCAGGGCGATCCCGCACAGCCCCCGCCTCCGGTCAATCGGATGTCGGGGAGAAATGCCGAGTGGTCTCATGTGTACAACCGTGACATCATCTCGATGCCGGACAAGTGGGAGTATCCCTGGTATGCCGCGTGGGACCTGTCGTTCCACATGATCCCGTTCGCCCGGATCGATCCCCACTTTGCCAAGGAGCAGCTGCTGCTCCTGCTGCGCGAGTGGTACACGCACCCCAACGGTCAGATCCCCGCGTACGAATTCGCCTTTGGCGACGTGAACCCGCCGGTCCACGCCTGGGCCTGTTGGCGGGTGTACAAGATGACCGGCCCCAAGGGGGCTCGAGATCGCCTCTTCCTGGAGCGCGCATTCCAGAAGCTGCTTCTCAATTTCACGTGGTGGGTAAACCGCAAGGATCCCGAGGGACGCAATCTCTTCGCCGGCGGCTTCCTCGGCCTCGATAACATCGGCGTCTTCGACCGCTCCCGTCCACTGCCGACCGGCGGTCATCTGGAGCAGGCGGACGGCACTGCGTGGATGGCGTTCTACTGCAACACGATGCTCTCCATGGCACTCGAGTTGGCCAGCGAAGATCCGGCGTACGAGGACCTCGCGTCAAAGTTCTTCGAGCACTTCATCGCCATTGCTGAGGCGATCAACAACCTTGGCGGCTCGGGGCTGTGGTGCGATGACGACGGGTTCTTCTACGACAAGCTGCACGCGAACGGCCAGCAGCAAGCGCTCCGCGTGCGATCGCTGGTCGGGGTCATTCCACTCATCGCGGCCGAGGTGATGGAAGACGCGCAGTTCGCGCACTTGCCCGGATTTCGGAAGCGGATGAACTGGTTCCTGAACAATCGCCAGGACCTCGCGCGGAATATCGCCTGCATGAAGCCGAAGATGGGCGAGGAGGGCAGTGTCCGCCGCCTCCTGGCGATTCCCTCGCGCGAGCGGCTGGAGCGAGTGCTGCGTTATCGTGCTCGATGAGACGGAATTCCTCTCGCCGCACGGCATCCGCTCGGTCTCGAGAGTTCACCGTGATCGGCCGTACGAGATCGGCGTCAACGGTGAGACCTATCGTGTCGATTACGTGCCCGCCGAGGGAAACACGGGACTGTTTGGCGGGAACTCGAACTGGCGCGGTCCGGTCTGGTTTCCGATCAACTACCTGGTCCTCGAGGCGCTGGAGCGCTACCACCATTTCTATGGAGCCGACCTCAAGGTCGAATGCCCGGTCGGCTCCGGACGGATGCTCGATCTGCAAGGGGTGGCGCACGAGCTCGCCGCGCGGCTCGGGGCGCTGTTCCTTCCCGACAGCGAAGGTCGACGCCCCTGTCACGGCACCGACCCGCGCTTCGCGAGTGATCCACACTGGAAGGATCTGGTGCTATTCCACGAATACTTCCACGGCGACAACGGCCGTGGAGTGGGCGCCAGCCACCAGACGGGCTGGACGGCGCTGGTCGTCCGCTGCATCGAGGACATGGCTCGCCGTCGTGGAGAACGGGACACGCCGGCACAAACGAACCCCGCGCCACGACTGGTGGCGAGCCATCGATGACCAAGCCGATCGCAATCGACGACCGCACCGAATGGCTCGAGGCCGATGGGCTCGGCGGCTTCGCCTCAGGAACAACGGGTGGATTGCGGACCCGCCGCTATCATGCGCTCCTCCTCGCGGCCACCACTCCTCCGACCGGCCGCATGGTATTGGTCAACGGTCTCGACGCATGGATCGAGCGAGCCGAGGGATCGGAGTATCTCACGCGCCAGCGGTATGCCCCTGGAGTCGTGGTCCCCGAAACCGGCGCCACGCTGGAGTCATTTTCCGACGAGCCGTGGCCGACGTGGACCTGGCGGCTGCGCGACGGAATCCGAGTCGAGCAAGAGCTCTTCGTCACCCACGGATCGCCTATCGTAGCAATGCGGTGGCGCCTCGTTGGAAAGCGGGCGGCGTTGCGACTGGCGGTCAGGCCCTTTCTCTCGGGTCGCGACTCACATTCGACGCACCACGAGAACCCGGTGTTCCGGTTTTCAGCAGACGTCCGGGGCGGGCGGGTAACGTGGCACCCATATGATGGCGTGCCCGCCGTTGAAGCGGTCGCTACCGGCCACTACACAGCAGAGCCCGAGTGGTACCGAGGATTTCTGTATCGAGAGGAGCAGGCCAGGGGGCTGGACGCGGTCGAGGATCTCGCGGCCCCGGGGATTTTCCGGTGGGACCTCGATGGCGAGGAAGCCGTCCTGATTCTGGGTGTCGCGGGTGCACTGCCGGAGGAATCGGATGGAGACGCCGCGACGATCTTCGCCCGACTTCGCCGATCCGAGCGCACCCGCCGGGCGCGATTCGGCTCCAGGCTCGACCGCTCGGCCGATGCCTACATCGTGCAGCGCGGCGAAGGCAAGACCATCGTTGCCGGATATCCGTGGTTCACGGATTGGGGGCGCGACACGTTCATCTCGCTTCGCGGCCTCTGTCTCGCTACCGAGCGGCTCGCGGACGCCCGCTCGATCCTGCTCGGCTGGGCCGGCCTGGTTTCCGAGGGAATGCTCCCCAACCGGTTCATCGATCAGGGCGATGCTCCCGAGTTCAACACGGTAGACGCATCGCTGTGGTATATCGTGGCGATCCACGATTACCTCGCCGCGATGGACGTGCGCGGGCTCCGGCCGTCCGCGCGCGACCTCCGTGAGCTCGGTGCCGCGGTCTCGTCGATCCTGGCAGGGCATGTGAAAGGCACGCGCTATGGCATCCGCGCGACCAGCGACGGTCTGCTAGCGGCGGGAGAGCCAGGGGTTCAACTCACGTGGATGGACGCGAAGGTCGGAGACTGGGTCGTCACTCCCAGGATCGGCAAGCCTGTCGAGATCCAGGCGCTGTGGCTCAACGCTCTCCGGATCGCGGGTCGCTTCACTCGCGAGTACGAGGGCATGTACGAGCGTGGTTTCGCCTCATTCCGCCGGCGTTTCTGGTACGACGCTGGTGGGTTTCTCTATGACGTGGTCGATGCCGATCATGTAGAGGGGCGAGTCGATGCCTCATTGCGGCCCAACCAGATCCTGGCCGTCGGTGGTCTTCCATTCCCGATTCTGGATGGCGATCGCGCCAGACAGGTCGTCGAGGTCATCGAGCGAGCGCTGCTGACGCCGCTCGGCCTTCGCACGCTCGCGCCGGGATCTGAGGGTTATCGGCCCGTGTACGAGGGCGACATGCGCGCCCGAGACGGCGCCTACCACCAGGGCACGGTCTGGCCCTGGCTGCTCGGGCCGTTCGTCGAGGCATGGGTTCGGGTCCGCGGGGGCTCGGACGAATCGCGCCGGGCGGCTCGCCACCGGTTTCTCGAGCCACTGCTCGCGCATCTCTCCGAAGCAGGCGTCGGACACATCTCCGAGATCGCTGACGCGGAGTTCCCCTTCACGCCGAGGGGATGCCCGTTTCAGGCCTGGTCCGTCGCCGAGGCCTTGCGCCTCGATCGCATCGTGCTGGCCGTGAGTGAGCCATCGGAGCCTCGCCGGATACCGGCGAGAGCTATCCCGTGAGCGGGACCGCCGCGAGCGCCTCCTCGCGGCACTGGCCGGAATATCTCATGGAGGCCGCTCTCCTCGGTCTCTTCATGATCTCCGCCTGTGTCTTCACCGTGCTGCTGGAATTCCCGGGTTCTCCCGTGCGCCAGGCGGTTCCCGACCCAGGCATCCGCCGATTCCTGACCGGCATCGCAATGGGGACGACGGCGATCGCGCTCATCTACTCGCCGTGGGGCAAGCAGACCGGTGCGCACTTCAACCCGTCTACGACGCTCACGTTCTGGTGGCTCGGCAAGGTGCGATCACAGGATGCGGCCTGGTACATCGTGGCTCAGTTCGTCGGCGGTGCAGCGGGCGTGATGATCGCGCACGCGTTCCTCGGGCCTCGTCTGGCCGATCCCACGACTCGCTTTGCCGCGACCCTGCCGGGAGAGGCGGGTCCGGTCGTGGCCTTCGCCGCCGAAGCTACGATCTCCTTCCTGCTGATGTCGGTCATACTTAGAGTCTCCAATCATGCCTCGTTGGCGCGCTACACCGGCGTGTTCGCCGGCGTGCTCGTCGCGCTCTACATCACCTTCGAAGCGCCGCTGTCCGGAATGAGCATGAATCCGGCCCGCACCTTCGGCTCGGCGGTAGCGGCCGGTAACTGGACTGCCCTCTGGCTGTACTTCACCGCGCCGCCGCTCGGCATGGTCGCCGCCGCGGCGATTTACCTGCGCCGACACGGCGCCCACTCCATCGCGTGCGCAAAGCTCCATCATCAGAACGACAAGCGGTGCATCCACTGCGGTGCGAGGATGGAACCTTTTTCTTCCCCACCGCATTCCAGCCCCCGTCGTGGGAGCACTCCGCTCCCGCTCCACACCACCTGACGAGGGAGATTGAAGGATGAGACGCCGTACATGGATCGCCGCGCTGGTCGTGCTCGGTGCGATCGCCTGGTACCTTTTCCGCCCCGAGCTGCTGTTCGTCAACAGGAAAGTGAGCGAGGAACAGGTGGCGGCCGTCGGTGCCTCGACCATGTCGGCGCTCGTCAGCGGCCGGTTCCATTCGGTAGCTCATGAGACCCACGGTGCCGCCACGGTTCAGGAGCTGGGGAATGGTCGTCGAGTGCTCCGTCTGACCGACTTCAGGACCTCCAACGGGCCCGACGTCCGCGTGTACCTCGTGGCTGCGTCAGACGCTTCGGACAACGAAACCGTGACGAAGGCCGGATTCGTTGAGCTCGGCGCACTGAAGGGCAACGAGGGAGATCAGAACTACGACATACCCGCGGACCGTCGACCTCGGGAAGTATCGCGCGGTCACGATCTGGTGCCACCGCTTCAACGTCAACTTCGCCACGGCGCCGCTCGCGCCGGTGTCCTGAACAGGAGATGGCCATGACGCTCGCTCGCGCAGTCGGACTCGGCCTGCTCGGCCTCGGGTTGACGCGGGGCCTGGCTGCTCAGGGCGCCTCCGGCGCCACCAAGTTCACGATCAAGGTGGAAAACATCTCGAAGGGTGAAGTACTCAAGTTGTCCAACGGGAAGTCCGCGCCGTTCGTCTCGGCCCCGGTTCTCTGGGTGATTCACACCGGGTCCAGTCCCATCTTCACAGGTGGGCAGCTCGATGAAGGGAAGGGCTTGGAGAAGCTCGCCGAAACGGGGAATCCGTCGCCGCTCGTGAAGTCGCTGACCGGCGCGCCCAGAGTGATCGCCGTCGGGGCCGACGACCATCCGATCGGAGCCACTGCCGGCGGCCCGATCACACCGGGTCAGGGCTACGAGTTCGAGGTCACCGCCCAGCCCGGCCAGTTCCTGTCGACCGCGTGGATGTTCGGGCAGTCCAACGACCTCTTCTACTCGAACGAGAGGCCGATTGCGCTCTTCTGCCGGTGACAAGCCGGTGGCGGGAGACATGACCGCACAGCTGGCGCTGTGGGACGCCGGGACCGAGGTGAACGAGGAGCCCGGTCTTGGACCGAATCAGGGTCCGCGCCAGGCGACACCGGATGCGGGCGTTCCGGAGAAGAATGCCGTCGCCCACGTTCGCGACAAGTACACATATCCCGCGATCTCGAGCGTCCTTCGTCTCACGATCACGCCTGAATCGAAGGCTATGAGCAGCAAATAAGCGGTGAAAGGTGAAGGGTGAAGGGTGAAATGGATATTCTCTCCCTTCTCCCTTCTCCCTTCTCCCTTTTTCCTTCTCCTTTCCCCTTTCACCGTTCACTGTTCACCCTTCTCCGGATTCTCCCATGCCGGCATCTCAACACTTCGACATCATCATCATCGGTTCCGGCGCCGGCGGCGGGACGCTGGCTCATCGCCTGGCAGGTTCCGGAAAACGAATCCTCATCCTCGAGCGCGGCGAGTACGTACCTCGGGAACAAGCCAATTGGAGCACGCGGGCGGTCAACGTCGAGGGCCGGTACGCGACCAAGGAGACGTGGCGAGACAAGGACGGGAAGGACCTGCATCCCCACACCAACTACTGGGTCGGCGGGAACACCAAGTTCTATGGAGCTGCGCTCTTCCGGCTCCGTCGCGAGGACTTCGGCGAGCTGCGGCATCATGGTGGTGTGTCTCCCGCCTGGCCGATCGGTTACGATGACCTCGAGGCGTACTACACCGAGGCCGAGCATCTCTATCAGGTTCACGGTGCGCGCGGCGTCGATCCGACGGAGCCCCCGGCCAGCGCGCCATACTTGCACCCCCCGGTCAGTCACGAGCCGCGCATCCAGCAGCTCAGCGAGGACTTCGCCCGGCTCGGCCTCAGTCCGTTTCATGTGCCACTCGGGGTGATGCTCGACGAGAGCAATCCGCTTCGCAGCCGCTGTATTCGCTGCTCGACTTGTGACGGCCACCCCTGCCTGGTCTGGGCCAAGTCCGATGCGCAGGTTGTCTGCGTCGACCCGGCGCTCGAGTACTCGAATGTCTCGTTGATGACCGGCGCGTATGTATCCCGCCTGGTCACGGATTCATCGGGCCGGGAAGTGACGGGCGTTCAGATCGAACACGGCGGCGAAAGGATCACTCTCTCGGCAGATGTCGTGGTGGTCTCGTGTGGCGCGATCAATTCCGCGGCCCTGCTGTTGCGATCGGCCAACGACCGGCATCCTCGCGGCCTCGCCAACGGTTCGGATGTCGTCGGCCGGCACTATATGGGCCACATCAATTCCGTGCTGATGGCACTGTCACGCTGTCCGAACCCGACGGTCTTCCAGAAGACTCTCGCTGTCAACGATTTCTACTTCGGATCGGCGGAGTGGAAGTTCCCGATGGGCCACATCTCCTTCGTCGGCAAGCTCGACGGCGACACGCTCTCGGCCGGAGCGCCGGCCATAGCTCCCGGCTGGACGCTCGAGCAAATGGGCAAGCATTCGCTGGACTTTTGGCTCACCTCCGAGGACTTGCCCGATCCGGACAATCGCGTGACGCTCGACCGCGATGGGAAGATCGTGCTCGCCTATACCCCGAATAACGGCGAGGGCCACAAGCGGCTCATCGCAAAGCTGAAGGACCTGATGCAACGGCAGACCGCCTGCTCTGTTCATGGCCACGATTGCCACCAGGGATTGTTCAGCAGGAATCTCTTCCTTGGGCAGCGCATTCCCTTGGCCGGCGTCGCCCATCAGAATGGGACGATCCGATTCGGCACCGATCCCGCCACTTCAGCGCTCGACGTCAATTGCAAGGCCCACGAGTTGGCCAACCTCTACGTGGTCGACGGGAGCTTCTTCCCGTCGAGTGGGGCGGTGAATCCCGCTCTCACCATCATGGCGAATGCCCTGCGCGTCGGCGATCACATTCTGGGCCGGTTGAAAGCCCCCCGGCGTGAGACGATGACGGCCGGGGCGGGCGCCGCATGAGGAGGATTTGGACGTATTGGACCCTGCTCTTCGCCGCGCTCCTCGGCCCGCCGGCGTCCGCTCAAGCCAAGCCACCCTGGCAGGGTAAAGGGGCCGTTCCCAGGCAGCCGGCCGCGGAAGCCACCGCGGCTCCAGCGGCGACCGCCGTCCAAGCGGTGGCGATGGTTGGCATGACCGTTTCCGACATGGACCGGTCTGTGGACTTCTATACGAAGGTCCTGGACTTCCAGCGGATAAGTGATGACGAAGTGGTCGGTGAGCCTTATGAGGAGCTCTCGGGAGTGTTCGGAGCCCGCCTTCGGGTGGTTCGTCTTCGGCTCGGGCAGGAATACCTCCAGCTCACGCAGTACGTGGCCTCACCCGGACGGCCGCTGCCGGTCGATTCGCGGAGCAACGACCGGTGGTTCCAGCACGTCGCGATCATCGTGCGGGACATGGACAGTGCCTACGCGAGGCTTCGCGGGTTCAAGGTGCAATACGCCTCGACGGGGCCACAACTCCTGCCGAAGACGATTCCAGGGGCCGCCGGCATCCGCGCGTTCTACTTCCGCGATCCCGATGCTCACACACTTGAGGTGCTTCAGTTTCCCCCAGACAAGGGTGACCCGAAGTGGCACGCTCCGACCGACCGGCTTTTCCTGGGGATCGACCACACGGCGATCGTGGTGTCCGATACACGGACGAGTCTCGGGTTTTACCGCGACGTGTTAGGGTTTCGGGTGGCCGGAGAAAGCATGAATTTCGGGACGGAACAGGAGCATCTGAACAACGTGCAAGGCGCCCGTCTTCATATCACCGGTCTTCGCGCCCCGGCAGGTCCGGGCATCGAGTTTCTCGAGTATCTGGCCCCGCACGACGGCCGGCCGTCCCCCGCCGATGAGCGTTCGAATGACCTGGTGCACTGGCAGACGACCGTTCTGGTGCCCGACGCGGCCGCGGCCGCTGCAGCCATCCGGCGCGGACACTTTCGCCTCATCTCCTCGTCGCCGGTGGACCTGCCCGATACCACGCTCGGCTTCCGGCGCGGCATCCTGGTGCGCGATCCCGACGGTCACGCTATCCAACTCGTAGAGCAGCAAGGAGAAGTTCATGCCCAGCACTGATCGCGGGGGCGCAGCAGGCCTCGCCACCGCCAAACGCACCGATTCCGCGACCAAGCCGGAGCAGACCATGATGAAGGCAATTGCCGTCTTCCCCGGCAAACCCGATTCGATGCACCTCGGTCAACTGCCGAAACCCTCGCTCACCGAAGTCCCCAATGGGAGGGGGGTGCTGGTCAAGGTGCTTCGAGTCGGGGTGGACGGAACCGACAAGGAGATCAACGCTGCCGAGTACGGAGCGGCGCCTCCGGGGTACGACTTCCTGGTCACCGGCCATGAGAGCTTCGGCCGGATCGAGGCGGTCGGGCCCAACGTAGGTCCGTGCGAGCTCGAGGTTGGGGACTACGTCGTAGCGACCGTGAGGCGTCCCGGATCCAGCATCTACGACCGGATCGGCACGTATGACATGACGACCGACGACGTCTACTACGAACGCGGGATCAACCTGCGGCACGGCTATCTCACGGAGTACTACGTGGATGACCCGGAGTACATCGTGCGGGTGCCTGCGGGCCTCAAGAATGTCGGGGTCCTGCTCGAACCGACCACGGTGGTGGAGAAGGGGATCGCCCAGGCCTACGAGATCCAGCGCCGCCTTCGCGTCTGGCGGCCGAGGAAGGTGGCGGTCATGGGCGCGGGCACGATCGGGCTCCTGGCGGCCATGGCCCTTCGCCTTCGTGGGCTCGACGTGACGGTCTTTGGCCGGACCGCCCGGCCCTATCTCAACTCCGACCTGATCGAGGCACTCGGCGCCCGGTACGAGTCCACGGTAACGCTGCCGATTCTGGAGGGGGCCAAGAAGTACGGGCCCTTCGACCTGATCTTCGAGGCCACCGGCGCCTCACCGGTTGTCTTCGAGAGCATGCAGGCCCTGGGAAAGAATGGCGTTCTGGTCCTCTCGAGCGTGACCGGCGGGGACAAGAAGATCGAGATTCCCGCCGATCGCATCAATCTCGAGTTCGTCCTCGGGAACAAGGTCATGGTGGGCACGGTAAATGCAAACAGAGAGTATTTCGAGATGGGTGTAAAGGATCTGGCGCAGTCGGAAGCGCAGTATCCAGGGTGGCTCGATCGCCTTTTGACCCATCCGGTGAAGGGTTTGGAGAATTGGAAGCTTCTGTTGGACACCCTGACCACAGCGAAGGGCGCAATCAAGGTATATTGCGAGGTCGCCAGCGAATGAGGAGGCCGTTATGACGGCGACAAGCGTTACCTCACCGATCACCGCGCGGATCGGAGCGCGTGAGGCGAGGCTCCTGCCCGAACATGGCTACCTATATCCAGGAGTTCCCGCCGGAGAGTGGCTGGGTGCCGCCGTGCTGGCCGACCGCATCCTTGCCGGTCGGCTGCTCCGGGGGGCCTGCTCAGCGATCCAGGGGCGTGTGCTGGTGGAGGAGCACTTCGAGTTTCGTGGTGGAGACACCGGCCGGCGGGGCCAGCGTGAAGGCTTCAGGCCGCGGCGTGGTGGGGCACTGACGTCCTAACCGACGCGCCGGGTATCGAGGTTGCCGCAGTTTGGACACGTGTGGTTCTCTTCGATATACCCCCAGAGTGCGGGATCGTAGCCCGGCTCGCGCGTGCTAGCCGTTACCACCAGCTTCTCAGCGTGGTGATTCATCTCGCTGCCGCACTTGGTGCATCGTAGCTTCGGCTTCGTCGTCATCGCGTCGCTCCTCTCACTGCATCGAAATGTTTTCCCGGCCGTGGCGCAGGGTCTTCGCCATCCAGATGAGCTCGTTCAGGAATTTGTCCGTTCTCCGCACCAGCGCCTGATCCAGAAGGCTCCCAGCCTCATCGAAGACCTTGCCCACCGCGCCGATGTTCACATCCCAGAAGATCGCCACCAGTCCGAGCTCGCGAAGTACGGGCAATGAGCTTTCGATCACCCGAGTCCCGCCGAAGGGTCCGGCCGAGACCGCGACGATGCCCACCGCCTTGTGGATGTACTCCTTAAGGCAGCTGTCCAACACGTGTTTCAGCAGCCCAGGCATCGCGTGGTTGTATTCGGGGGCGACGAGGACGAATGCGTCCGCGCGAGTCGCGCACGCCGCAAACCCCGGATCAGCGGTCCCCTCCCCATTATCGTCCAACTGGTGTGCCAGGGTGCCGACGTCGATGAGGTCGGACTCGACACCGTCACGCTGCTTGAGTTGAGCGTTGACGAAGCGGGCGGCGTGGGCACTCATCCGCCCTTTTCGTGCGGTGCCGAGGATGACGGGAATACTGAGGGGTCGTGATTCCGGCACGGGCGCTCCCGAGAAAGGCGGTGTTGGCCAGACGAAGGGTCACGCGTGAAACGCCATCGGGTCGCGCATGGTTCCATGGGTAGGTACCTTCTCAGCATGTCCTCCGAATCAGAATCCCCCAGTGGGCCCGATCTGCGGCAAGGGATCGCGACGTCGCAGATTCCCCACGGCGGTTGCCTTGCAGGGCAGGTGGACGGAGAGGCCGTCCTCCTGGCGAGAGTCGGCGATGATTGGCTCGCGATCGGTGCGACCTGCAGCCATTACAACGGGCCCCTGCCGGAGGGGCTCGTCGTGGGCGACACGGTGCGGTGTCCATGGCACCATGCCTGCTTCAGCCTCCGCACGGGTAAGGCGCTTCGGCCCCCGGCCCTGCGCGATCTGGACGCCTGGAGAGTCGAGGAACGCGGCGGCAAGGTATACGTAACGGGGAAGGCACCGGCAACCGCGCGACCTCGGCGCTCGGCGTCCTCGACTCCGGAATCGGTTGTGATCATCGGCGGAGGCGGCGCGGGCGATAGCGCGGCTGCCACCCTTCGGGGAGAGGGGTACGAGGGGTCGATCACGATCGTGGATCCCGACGAGTCGGCCCCCTACGACCGACCCAACTGCTCGAAGGACTATCTCGCCGGCAACGCGCCCGAGGAGTGGCTCCCTCTACGAACCCCTGAATACGACCGTGACGAAGGCATCACCCGACTGGCAGGCCGGCGAGCAATGGAGTTGCGGCTCAGCCAACGCGAGGTGCTGCTCGATGATGGACGGACGGTGCCATTCCGATCGCTGTTGCTCGCCACCGGAGCGACGCCGACTCGCCTTTCCCCGGACGTACTCCAGCCTGGGACACCGGTGCATTACCTGCGCACGCTGGCGGACAGCCGTGCCATCATTGCGGCAGCCAATCGAGCGAAGCGGGCCGTGGTCCTCGGGGCGAGCTTCATCGGCCTCGAAGTGGCCGCCTCGCTCCGCGCCCGGGGCCTCGAGGTCCACGTTGTAGCTCCCGATTCTCAGCCGCTCGTGCGCGTTCTCGGTCCCGAGCTCGGTGGCCTCGTTCGTCGAATTCACGAAGACCATGGAGTGGCATTCCATCTCGAGCGCAAAGCGCGCCAGATCGGGGATGGGAACGTCGTTCTGGAGAGCGGTGAGCGGCTTCCTGCCGACCTCGTCGTGGCCGGGATCGGTGTGCAGCCGAATCTGGATCTCGCCAAAGCCGCCGGCATCGAGCTGGATCGTGGGATCATGGTGAACCGCTACCTCGAGACGAAAGCTCCAGGCGTCTTCGCCGCGGGCGACATCGCTCGTTGGCCCGACCCACACACCGGTCAATCCATCCGAGTAGAGCACTGGGTTGTTGCACAACGACAAGGGCAGGCGGCTGCGAGAAACATCCTAGGGGCTCGAGAGCCGTTCGGTGCCGTGCCGTTCTTCTGGAGCGCCCACTACGATCTGACCATCAATTACACGGGCCACGCGGAGCGCTGGGATGCCGTCGAGATCGACGGTGACGTGGATGCGAAGGACTGCGTGGTTCGCTACGTGCTGCGAGGCCGCGCCTCTGCCGTTGCCACGGTCGGACGCGACCTCGAGAGTCTGCGGTTTGAGGCCGAGACTGAGCAGGCAGGTTCCAGCCTGTAGGAAACATCCTGGCATAAGCGATCAGCGGGGCCCGCGGCCTGGACACCCCTCGGCTCGCCGCGTCGGTGTCTCACTAGTCCGATTTCATGTCCACATTTTAGGACACTTCGAGCAGTCGTCGAAATTGCTCAATGGTTCCGAGGCGCCGATCGTCCAGTCCTACGGACTGTTTGCGCGCTTCAACGAGGGCCACTTCAGCCCCAACCGCCGATACCTCCCGTCCACCGACAATTGCGTCGACTCCGCGGTGCCGGCTGGGCGCACCCCAAGACCGCGTCCGAGCTCAGCGCTATCGCCCCCGTCCCTCGACGCGCTGCTCGTCACGTTCTCGGGTCTGCGCGACATCTCCGCTGCAAACGCGATCGCGAACAATTCTGGTCGCACTCGGTCCGCATTCAATGAGGCGCAGCCCACCTGCTTGCGCTGTCGTCCAACTCTCCGTTCCTCTGCTCCAACTGCTTTCACCACAAGGGCGTCGCATCGCCCGAGCGCTCCACTTCCGAATCGATGTAGTCCGCTCATCCATCAATGTCGAACAACCCGGGTTCTATGCCGACCGCGCTGCTTCATGGGTAGACCACCAGCGCGCTCGTGTTTTCCGCCGGAATACTGTTCTGCTCAAACGGATCAAATCTCTCACCCTCCCGAACGATGCGCGACTCCGCGTGGACGACGCTCGAGTCTCCGCAAAGAACGCTCGAGCAAGCCGGCCTTCACGACTGCTCCCCGCGATTTCACGCCTGCCCCGAGGGACATCGCGAGTCGAACAACCAACGGGCGACTTCAAACGACACAGACTTTGGCACAACGTATGCTTTTTCCCGTCTGCAACCAGTCGCCGGTAGGGCGATGCGCTGGGACTTCACATCCATCTCCCGAGCGGCGCCCGATCACCACCCGGCCGAAGTGCGAAGGGAGGATCGTATGGATCGGCAGGTACGCAGGACGTTGGCGATGGCGACGAGCGTCCGGGCCTTTAGCCGCGCTCATCCCTCGGCCGACGCGAGCTACACGTTGATGCTTGACCGGCTGGATGGCACCATCCTCCGGATCGAGGAGCTCGCCAAGCAGCAAGAGGGCGGGTTCGTAGCGAAGCGTGTCTCCTCAGTGCTACGCACCGACCTTCGCAAGCGGCTCCGCACCGGGCTGCTCCGGCACGTAGTAACGGCGGCCGAGGATGCTGGCTCCGAAGCCCCGCCAGTGGCCGAAGCATTCGGGCTCCCGCACAGGAATGCGCCCCACCGAGTCTTCCGAGCCGTCGCCAGCGCGATGCTGGACCAGGCGCGGGCTAACCAGGACCTCCTCGTGAAGCATGGATTGTCGGCGATGCTGCTGGACGACCTCGACACCGCCATAAAAGAGTTCGATGCATCACTCCAGCAAACCGACGACGGCAAGCAGAGTCATGTGTCCGCACGGGCCGAGATGAAAACTCTCTGCGGCGAAATCATGCGGCTCGTCGGGATGCTCGACGGTTTCAACAGGAACCGGTTCCATCACGACCCGGAGCTGATCGTCGCGTGGAAATCAGCGAAGCACATCGTGCGCGGACCGCAGCCGAAGGAAGCGGAACCGGCGACATTCACCGTCCCCCCGGTGGTCGAGAAGCCGGCGGCGTAGAGAGCGGAGGTACTACATGCTCTTCCGTGCCTGACGCCGCTCGAAGCCGGCGCCCACGGTCGAGAGTCGCACCCGATACACCGCGGCGTTTGCGGCGATGAAGAGGGTCGAACCGTCTTCACCCCACGCGACGTTCCCGACGTTCCCACCAAAATCGAACCAGCCAAGCAGGGTAGCGTCGGGAGCAAAGACATAGACGCCGCCGGGCCCGACGCCGAAGACGTTGCCCGTAGCGTCCACCTTCATGCCGTCGGCGGTGCCGCTGCGACCGGCGAACGCCTTCGTCCCATCGAAGAAGACACGTCCCTGGCCGAGCGTCCCATCTGTCTTCACGGGAAACGCCATCCAGACGAGGCGCTTTGCGTCGGCGTTGGAGACGTACAGGGTGCGTTCGTCGGGCGAGAACGCAATCCCATTGGGGCCGGTGAGCTCACTGGTGAGCAGGGTGAGCTGGCGGTCGCGACCGAGACGGTAAACGCCCTGGAAGGGCTGCTCCTTCGCCGGGTCGTCGTAGCTCTTTGGCAGGCCGAACGGCGGATCGGTGAAGTAGAGATCGCCATTCGACCGGAAGACCAGGTCGTTGGGGCTGTTAATACGCTTCTCGTGGAATCGTTCGACCAGGACGGTGAGATGCCCATCGGGCTCCCGGCGCACTATCCGGCGATCGCCGTGCTGGCAGAAGACCACACGACCTTCCGGATCGACCGCTATGCCGTTCGAGCCCGGTTCGGCGCCGGCGAACGGCGCCTGACCAGTGTAACCACTGGACTGCAGGAAGACACTCTCGCCTTCGCCCTCCTTCCACCGGTAGATCGCGTTTTTCACGACGTCGGAGAAGAGTAGGTAGCCCCCGTCCGCGACCCAGGCGGGCCCTTCGGCCCATCCGTGATCGTCCGCGATCTTTTCCAGGCTCGTGCCCGCCGGCACGAGATTGTCGAATCTCGGATCGAGCCGGGTGATGATCGGCTCGCGAGTGGGCTTGGGGTGCAACTGGGCCTGAGCCGCACTCGCGAGCCCCGCGGCGAGCCATACGATCGCCGCCGTGAGGGTCGCGAGCGACCTCGCTCTGAGGAGGGCGCTCATCTCGCCGCCGCCTGCTGTATGGTGCCCGGACGGATTCCGGCCACGCTCACCCGCAGCCGATACAGACCCGTGCTCGCCGTCATGTAGAGCGACTTCCCGTCGTCGTCACCGAAAGTGAAGTTCGCATCGTGCTCCGGCGGAACGATGTGTCCGAGCGCCTTGCCTGACGGCGAAATGATCCAGACGCCGCCCGGTGCGGAGACGTACACGTCTCCTTGTTCGTCCACTTTGATCCCGTCGAGCGCGACCGGCTCCAGGTCCCTGGTGAAGTCGTAGAACACCTTGCCATTGGTGATCGTGCCATCGGGATTCACATCGTAGCGCATTAGCACCTTGCGCTTGAGATCCCAGTTGTCGACGTACAGGTACCGCTCGTCCGGTGAGAACGCGATGCCGTTGGGGCCGCTCAGCTCATTGGTCAGGAGCGTCACCTGGCTGTCCTTCACCATGTAGACACCGCTGAACGGCAGCTCCTTGCGTGGATCGTCGAACGCCTCGGGGAGGCCGAACGGCGGGTCGGTGAAGTAGAGTATTCCGTCCGAGCGGTAGACCAGATCGTTCGGGCTGTTGAGTCGCTTTCCCTCGTACCGATCGGCGAGCACGGTGATCTTCCCGGTCCGCTCCAACCGCGTCACCCGCCTGTTGCCGTGCTCGTTGATCGTGAGCAGGCCGTTCCGATCGAGGGTGAGCCCGTTGGACCCGGGCTGATGGTATTCGCCGATGTCGAACCCGGTGTAGCCGCTCTTGCTGCGGAAGACTGAGACCGAGCCCTCGGGTGACCAGCGGTAGATCGTGTTGGCGTTGGGATCACTGAAGAGCAGGTACCCGTCCGGGTGCCAGACCGGGCCCTCGATAAACTGAAATCCACCTGCCAACTTCTCGATCGGCGCGCCGCGGGGAATGATCTTGTCAATCGAGGGATCGAGCCGAACGATCTTGGCCGGGCTCGACTGCGTTCCACCGACCTGACCCTTCCGGTAGAAATCGAGTGTCGCGGACCGAACCCAGATGAAATTCACGGGCGGGTTCGAGATCGGTCCATTGACGCCGAACACAGCGAGCTGAATCTGCTGCCCCGGCTTCGCATCGCGCGTCAGCACCACCCGATTAGGGGCGTTGAAGCCCTTGATCAGCTGACCACCGGTCTGACCCAGTACCAGTGGCAGCTTCCCATCCACCCAGATCTCGGCGTAGTCGTCGATCACCAGCTCGAAGACCACCGTCGAGCCGGTAACATCGAAGCCGCCCACCCTGTCGGGCAGCGTGATCCTGGTCCTATACCAGTTGAAGGCCAGTCGGCCGTTGGACCGGCGCGTCTCGAGCGCGGGTGGATCGATCGCTTCCCACGCCGAGTCGTCGAAGTCCGCGGCGCCGGCATGCGGAGTGATGTCGTTGGTCCGATTGGGGGGGCCAGAAGGCCGAAGATCCGGGCCGGGCGCGTGGTGATCGACTTCGACGATCTTTGCGTCGCTGTATCTCCATTGCGCCTTCACGAGGGCGGCACCTTCTTGCGTCCGGAGATCCACGACGGCCGCGGGCAGTGCCACAGGGAGATCAACGGTTGCCTGCGCGGCCAGTGGTCGCGACACGGCGGGAAGCGCGAGGATGGCGCCCGCAAGCACGGAGACGGCGGCGCGCATCACATCGCTCCCACGGTCGTCTGTCGCTCAGCTTGCCGCACCTTCACTACGTAGTAGAGGAACGGCGCCTTTACGCTCTTGAACCAGTGGTTGGTGCCATTCGGAATGACGACGACGTCGCCCACGTTCAGCTCGCGGGTCTCGCCGCCCTGAATCTCGGTGCCCCGAAATTCCTCAGGCCCGATCTCTTTCAGCCCCACCGCGGTGCCCCCGGTCACCAGCGTCGCCGATCCCTGGAGGATGTAGGCGATATCGGTATCACGGGTGTGGACCTCCACCATGCCGGGGCCTTCACGCCGGCTCGCGTGAATCTTGTAATCCCCGACCTCGATCATCGGCACCCCCTTGGCGAAGGCCGCCTTGACCTGATCGCTCCGGAGATACGTGACGCTCGCGTCGCTGGCCTGGGCCGTAGCGACGGATGGTAGCGCGAGAAGCGCCACCGCGAAGAGCCCCCTCGAGATTCGCATGAGCCCTCCGCCTACTTGCTCGCGCTGGTCTGACCGCCGAGGGCGCCCGCGCCCACCAGAGCGATCGCGGCGTCGCGAGCGGCGCTCGAGGCCCCGCTCACGCCAATGGCGCCGACGACCTGGCCGTCGACCTTGATCGGCTCACCGCCGTTGAGCGGTGCCGACCATACGTTCAGGAGCGGCGTCCGCCCGCCGACGATGGCGTCCTCGAGGAGCTTTGTGGGCTTGCCGAAGAGGGCGGCGGTGCGTGCTTTCTCCGTCGAAATGGTGGCGCCCATCGCGAACGTAGGCTGAATCCGCTCGAGGTACATCAGGTTGCCACCGTCATCCACGATCGCGATCGAAGCGCCTTCGTTGCCACGCTTGGCCTCCGCGGCGGCCGCAGCGGCAACGGTCTTGGCGCCCTCGAGAGTAATGGCCTTCTTGGTCTCGGTGGCCTGGGCCTGGACAACTCCTGCTTGCGCCAATAAGGCAAGCGCCACCAGCGGGAATCCGGAGAGTTTCATGACCTTGTGCTCCTCAGCATGGGAAATGGCTGCACGGGATGCTGCGTCTAATGCCGAGAGTGCGTCGGAGGTTCCCTGAAACCCATTGCGAGCAAGTCGCATTACAACGGGCAGCACGCCGGGCCGTCCGGCCATGGTGGCTCAACCCGCTCGACGAGGTCAAGGATGTCGAAGCTGAGAGGTGGAATCGTGGCGGCGCTGGCTCTCTTGTGGCCGGCTGCGGCAGGCTGGGCGCAGGACCCGCTGCCGATCTACCCGCAGAACTACCGCGTCATTCTCGAGAACAGCAACGTCCGAGTGCTCGATTTCATGCTGCGGAAGGGGGCGAAAGAAGCGATGCATGCCCATCCGTCACACGTCGTGTACGTCCTGACCGGGTTCAAGATCCGCTTTACCCTGGCGGACGGTCGGACGGTGGTGCGGGAGACCAAGGCGGGCGAGGTGCTCTATAGCGATGCCATCACTCACGCATCGGAGAACATCGGCGACAGCGATGCCCATGGAATTCTCGTGGAGCTGAAGACGGCCGAGACGAGGGCTGCGATCCACGGCGGCGCGGGGGATCTACTGACCGCGATCACGTTCATCCAGGGACAGCCGGGCACCGGCGGCGACGTGAAGCGGGAGTTGCTCTCGCTGACCACACCCACGCGCGCCGAGTCGGGGAATCTTCGATACGACCTCTATGAATCGGTCGACAAGCCGGACGCGTTCCTGCGAATCGAGGAGTGGCAGAACGCCGACGCGCTCGAGCTCCACAAGGGCACGCCCCATCTGCGGGCGTCGTTCGAGCGAAGGAAGAACGCGGGGTGGATGACCGAGATCACTCGGTGGCGGCGGGTGACCGAAGAAGCGGCGGAGTAGATCCGAGACTGACCGCCACTCAGTTCGACACCGCGGCCCGAACGATCCCTCGCTCTACGGCGACGTTCCAGAGCGTCTTCTGCAGCATCCGCCGCCCGCGGTGCAGTCGCGACCGCACCGTTCCCACCGGGCACCCGAGGACCTCGGCGATCTGCTGGTAGGAGAAATCCTCGATGAAGTAGAGCGTCGCAACCAGGCGGTACTCTTCGGGGAGCTCCTCGAGCGCCGCGCCTACACTCTCGGTATCTAGCTTGTCCATGAGGGCGGACGCGGGGTCGGTCTCTTGGCTGTGCAGGCCGGCCTCCGCGGTCTTCGTGTACAGATAGAGTGCCGGCAGGTCCTCAGCGCTGATGTTCGCCTTCTCGTGCTTCTCCTTCCGGTGCCGGCTGTAGAATGCGTTGGTGAGGATCCGGAAGAACCACGCCTTGAAGTTGGTTCCCGGCTGGAACGAGGCAAAAGCCCTGTAGGCCAGCAGCGCCGCATCCTGGATCAAATCCTCTGCGTCGGTGCGATCGCGGGTGAGGCGCACCGCAGTCCCGAAGGCCATCGAGAGGATCGGAGAGAGCAACTTCTCGAATTCGATCTGAACCCTGGTGGGACTATCGGCGCTGAGGCTGGTCATGAGGCATCCTCCCTCACCAGCTCCTCCACCAGCGGAGGACAATTGATGAGATTGACCGATCGGGTGGCCAACCTCCGAAGCAGTCGCACCGCCCGCCCGTCGAGGTAGCTCACGTTGGCCAAATCCAGCAACACTTTCCTGTGGGACCCCAAAAGCTCCAGACATTCGGCCTCCAGTAGGTCTACCCATTCGGCCACAATCTGACCTTCGAGAACGAGAATGACTTCATCGAGAACGGCTTCAGCATGAAGCCGGCTTGTCCGGGTGAGGCGAAGCATCGAACACTCCAAGTAGCTGTACTGCATGGAAAGGCACGCCCTGTGCCAACTCCCAGCCAGGATGTGTATCGTGAATGAATGGAGGGTGTTACGAGGTTTGCGTCGGCCGGTTTAACAGAAGGGAATTGGGAGACATCTCACGTTACGATGGGAAAATCACGACGATTGGGAATCGGCGCTCGGTCTGGTAATGCCCAACTTCTTCATCCTCGCCTCCAGTGTCGTCGCCTTGAGCCCGAGGAGCTGGGCCGCCCCTCGCGGCCCGCTGACCCGCCAACCGGTCTCTTCCAGCGCCTCGATAATCCGCTGCCGAGTTACCTCATGAAGTGTGGGGGTCCGGTGGACTGGAATCGGCTCGACCGGCAGAGTGACCCACTCGCCGAGCTCGAGGGTGGTTCCACGGCTGATGATGACCGATCGCTCGAGTACGTTCGCGAGCTCCCGCACGTTGCCGGGCCATGCATAAGAGCCGAGCGTGTCGAGGGCCGACTTGGGCACGGTATCGATCCGCTTCCCCATCTTCGACGTGTACTTCATCACGAAGTAGCGCACGAGCGCTGGAATGTCCTCCTGCCGTTCCCGCAGTGCGGGCGTTCGGATCGGAAAGACGTTGAGCCGATAGAACAGATCCGCCCGGAAGCGCCCCTCGGCCACTGCGGCTTCCAGATTCTTGTGAGTCGCGGCGATCACGCGGACGTTCACCTTGATCGTGCGCGAGCCTCCCACCCGCTCCAGTTCGCCCTCCTGAAGCACTCGGAGCAGCTTGACCTGCAGATCGAGCGATAGATCGCCTATCTCATCCAGGAAGATCGTTCCGTCGGTCGCCAGCTCGAACCTGCCGATCTTGCGGTTGACTGCCCCGGTGAACGCCCCCTTCTCATGGCCGAACAGCTCGCTCTCGACCAAGCCGGCCGATATCGCCCCGCAGTTGACCGTCACCATCGGACGGTCTTTGCGCGCACTGAGGTTGTGGATCGCGCGAGCGATCAGCTCCTTGCCGGTTCCGGTCTCCCCTGTGATGAGTACCGTGGTGTCTGTTGGCGCCACTTGTTCCACCTGCCGCAACACCCTTTGGAGCACTGGGCTTCGGCCCACAATCTCCTCGAAGCCTTGCTGCTGCTTGACCTCCTCCAACAAGTAGATGTTCTCCGCCTGAAGCCGGTCGCGCAGCTGGGCGACCTCGGTCAGGGCAGCGCGCAGGGCCTCTTCGGCACGCTTGGAGTCATCCAGATCGGTGCAGACACCAAACCAGCGGACGATGGCCCCGTCCGGCCCGCGCATCGGAATGCTTCGTGACTTGAACCAGCGGTACTCGCCGTCCTTCCTGCGGAGGCGGCACTCGACCTCGAACAGGCTACCGGTCCGCCGTGACTCATCCCACATCGCCAGCGTGCGGTCCCGGTCCACTGGGTGGAGCGACTCAGTCCAGCCGTATCCGAGCGCGGCCTCCGACGTCATGCCGGTATAGTCGAGGAATCGCTGACTGACATAGTCGCACGATCCGTCCGGGAGGTTGGTGTACAGCACCTCCGGCACGGTCTCGGCCAGGGTACTGTAACGCAGCTGGCTCTCCCGCAGGGCGTCTTCCGCGCGCTGCCTCTCCAGCTCGGTGCCGGCTCGGCTGGCGAAGATCTTGAGGACGGCCACGTCCTGCGCCTCGGGCATCAGAGGCCCGTCGTGGATCAACGCGATGTGTCCGATCACTTCGCCTAACGACCCAAGGAGTGGAACACCAAGGTAGCCCTCGGCGCCGAGTGTAGAGAGGTCATGATCATCCGGGAATAGTGCCTGGATGCCGCGCGGATGATGACAAAGTTCGCCCGCGATCACTGCCTCACACGGAGTGCCGGCGAGTGGATAGGTTACATTCTCGCCGAAGGCATCTCCCTGCCAGAACGCCAGTGTCACTACCCGGTCCTTGCGCTCACCCAGCACTTCAGCGACCAGCGCGTACTTGCTGTCGAGTGTTTCGGCCGCGAGACGGGCGACCGTCCGAAAGAAATGGAGGCCGGTGAGCGCGGCCGTCCCTTCGCTGATGGTCCGAAGCGCCGCTTCCATCCGGACTCGATCGGCAATCTCTCGCTTGAGCCCCGAGTAGAGCTGTGCGTTTTGAATCGCTATCGCCGCCTGTGAGGCCAGCACCTGGAGCAACGCGAGCCGATCAGGGGTGAAGACCCCGGTCGCCAGGTTGTTCTCCAGGTAGACGACACCAAGAAGCCGGCCCTGATTGACCAAGGGGGTAGCGATGATCGAGCGGGGTTGCCGGACCTGGACATGGGGATCGTGCCGGTAGCGGTCGTCGCTCCGCGCGTCGGCGAGAACGAGGCTTTCGCGAGTCCGGCGAACGTAGTTCACGATGACGACCGGTAGCGCATCCGTCTCCGTCAGCGCGGGGGCGTCGTGTACTTGCACCGTGACCCTGTCGCCCGATCCTTGGGCATGCACCCGGGGGGCGCCGTCGTGCTCGAGCACCAGTGCGCCGCGCTCGGCCCCGGCGTTTTCGATCGCGATCGCCAGGAGCTTCTCCAGCAATCGCTCCAGCTCCATCTCGCCGGCCAGAACGCGCGCCGCCTTCATGACGGTCACGAGATCGATGCTGCTGACTTCAGCGAGGGTGGTGGATTCCGCCGTGCCGGCCCCAGCCAGGCTCTCCGATTCGACGCGTACGGGTGATGCACCGTAGCGGCGCTCGAGGTCCGAGACCTTCGCCGTAGCGCCCCACCGGGCGTATGCGTGGCGGGCCGCGTCCCGGAAGACGGCAGCGACCTTGGGCTGTCCTCGCTCCAACCAGAACCTGGCGCACAGCTCGTTGGCCAGACCTTGGTGCTGGAGCATTGCCGTATGCTCGGCATATCCGATGGCGTGCTCGTAATGATCCAGGGCTGCCAGAGCACGGCCGGACACTCGCTCGATCTCCGCCGACAACAGCAACGACTGGCAACGGAAGTTCTCCGGGCAGTTCTCCGCCAGGATCTCGAACGATCGCCGCGCTCCCTCCATCTCCTGCAGGTAGGCGGCCCGATCCTCCTCGCTGGCCTCGGCGTAGTTCGCGGCGAGGGTAAGGCTGTTCCAGAAGTCGAACTCGACCGGCCAGATCGTCCCGGAGAGGTGATGGGCGACTCGCGCAGTCCGCGCGGCCCCCAGCGCGGTGGCGTACTCCTCGAAGAGGTAGCAGAGTTGCAGCCGAGCCACGGCATGAATCGCCGTGAAGAAGGGGTTGTCGCGGTACTTCTCCACGTAATCGCTTTCGTCGATCCCCTCGTCCGACAGCGAGAGGAAACCGCGAGTCTTGCCCTGCAGCGCCCGCGCCCAATTGAGGATGATCTGCAACGAGTCCGCGAACGCGACTGCCTTCAGCTTCCTGATCAGGTCCAGATTCTGAGAGTACTCGCGGACGAATTGGTCCAGATCCTGAGTCGACACCATCGCCGGCCAGGCCTCCGTAGCTGCGCCGTACGCAGCGTACAGAAAGTCCCCGCTTTCGAGTCCGCTTCGGCAGGCCTCCCGGGCATGCGGAATACAGGTGACCATCGGCCGCCGCCAGAAATTCACATGCGCATGAAACTGCTGGTGGATCTTTGCCCGCCGCTTGCTGTCCTCGAACCGCTCGTTCACCTGCAGGGCCACGCGCCCGAATTCGAAGGCCGACCGGTAGTCCCCGCGCACCGGCCCTACCGTGATCGCATGGGTCACGTAGCCGTAGGCCGACTCTTCGACGTTGCCATGGATCAACGAGAGGCGCACCATGGTGGCGGAGATCAGCCGTGCCAGGACCGGCTGGCCCAGGATGTAGGTCGAGGCCCAGATATCGGTCAGGATGTTCATCACCATCCGGATCTCCGGATCGGTCATCACCGGAAGATCGACCAGTGACACGATGCTGCGGCGGTTCAGCAAGGACTGGATCGACGCCATCTCCGCTTCGAGCGCGGCCTGTTGCTCGTCGGCCGTGTCAGGCAGTGAGACGTTGAATAGCGCCAGGCCCTCCCGGGCAGTTGCCAGCGCATCCGCGTAACGCGACATGTTCTCGTACTGGACACCGCGCAGACGGTACACCTTGGCCTTGTCCAGGCTGGTACCGGCGCGTTGCAGGAGCAGGGAAAACTGCTGTTCTGCTTCCGCGAAGTTCCCGCAGTGGTATTGGCACTCCGCGGCCTCTAGATGCAGCGCAAAGGCGAGATCGTAGTCCGTGCTCCACAGGTCGTCCGCAACCAGCTCCAGCCCCGCCGAGAGATACCCCAGCGCGGCTTCATGCGCCGTCGCGGACTTGGCCTTCTGCCCCGCGCTGAGGTTGAGCCGAGCGAGGGCGAGGCGCTCCGACGGATCCGCGATCAGGGCTCGTCCCAGATTCAGGTGATGCACCAGGTCGAAGATCCTCTCGTCCGCCTGCTCCGCATCGGCGCGCGAGAGCAGCAGCCGGCCAACAGTGAGATGCACCAGTTGCTTCTGCTCCGCGGGGATCAGCGCGTAGGCCGATTGCTGGACGCGGTCGTGCACAAAGGCGTAGGCGGTGCCGGAAGGCGCGGTGACCGCATCGCGAGGCTCGACGGCGTCGTAGTGCCGGGCGGCAGGGAGAATCAGGCCCTCGTCGATCGCCTCCCGGAGATCCGCGGCCGCGGCTTCTGGCGACTGCTCGCTGACGACGGCGAGAGTGTGCTGGTCAAACGGGTTGCCGATGCAGGCCGCCAGAGTCAGGGAGCGCTGAGTGTCGCCCCGGAGACGCTGAATCTTCCGGGTCATCAGATCGATCACGTTGTCGGTCATGCCGGCCTTCGCGATAGCGTCCATCTCGAACGCCCACCGCTCCTGCGCGCTGTCAAAACGCAATAGCTCCGCCTCACGAAGCGCCTTCAGGAATTGACCGACGAAGAAGGGATTGCCTCCGGTCTTCCGGGAGATGAGACCAGCCAGGGGCTCGGCCTCGTCATGGCCGCAATGCAGGGTGTCGTGGATCAGATTGACAAGGTCCGGCAGCGTGAGCGGCTCCAGCGGCATCCGCCTGATCGGGATACCGATCGTCTCCAGCTCCGCGAGCGTGCGAGTCAACGGATGCTTCCCATCGATCTCGTTGTCGCGATAGGCGCCGATCAACAGCAGCGAGTCGATCTCGGCGTCGGCGAGCAACGGCTCCAGCAGATTCAGGGTCGCATGATCGGCCCACTGCAGGTCATCCAGGAACATGACCAGTGGATGTTCCCGCTTGGCCAGGGCTCGGAGGAAGTGCTGAAACACCAGGCGGAAGCGATTCTGGGTCTCCGCGGGACCCAGCGCGGGCGCAGCGGGCTGCGGGCCCAGGATCGATGCGACTTCGGGAACGACCTCGGCGAGCACCGCCGCACCGGCTCCCAGCGCCTCCGTCAACCGGACACGCCACGCCGACACCTGCCGCTCGTCTTCGGTGAGCAGCTGCTGGATCAGCTCCCGAAACGCCTGGAGCAGTGCGCCATAGGGAACCCGCATGACCTGGTCGAACTTTCCCGCGATGAAATACCCTCGCCGTCCGACCAGCGGCTTGTACAGCTCTCGGATGAGTGAGCTCTTGCCGACACCGGAGTACCCTGACACCAGCATCAGCTGGCTCGGACCCGTGCCCACCTGTTCGAACGCCGCCATCAGCTGCGCGAGCTGCTGCTCCCGGCCATAGAGTCGCTGGGGAACCAGGAAGCGATCGCCAAAGTCGCTCCGGCCTGCCGCCACGGGGCTGAGCGGTTGGCCCGCGCTCCACTCCGCTTGCCACCGTAAGAGGTCCGATTTGAGCCTGGCCGCACTCTGGTATCGCTCTTCCGCGTCCTTCGCCAGGAGCTTCAGGACCATATCAGAGATCGGGGGTGGAATCTCACGCCGGAGATCGCGCGGGGCGGGGGGTGTTCTCGCGATGTGTCCGTGAATCACCTCGAGCGGGTCGCCGGATTCGAAGGGCAGGCGCCCGGTCAGGAGCTCGTAGAACGTCACCCCCAACGAGTAGAAGTCGGTCCGATAGTCGATGTCGCGATTCATCCGGCCGGTCTGCTCGGGCGACAGGTACGCGATGGTTCCCTCGAGGACGTTGGGGTGGCGCAACTCCTGATGCTCGGCTGGCATCCGCGAGGCGATACTGAAATCGATCAGTGTCAACCGGCCAGACTGTGGATCGACCAGGATGTTGTTGGGATTGATGTCCTTATGAATGATCCTGCGGTGGTGCAGGCCTTGGAGGACGTCGCTGAGCTGGATTCCGAGCCGAAAGAAGGTATGGAGGTCCAGCCCTCCGGTCGGAATCAATGTCTTGAGCGGTGGTTGACCCTCGTCCTGGAGCACGAGCGCGACTCGGTCGCCGCTGCGTACCAGATCGACTGCGCGGGGGACGCCGTCGAGGTCGAGGCTTTGGATGAGCTCGTACTCCCGGCCGAGGGTCTCGATGCCTCCTGAGCCCTCGAGCAGGGTCTTTACGATGACACGGATCCCATCGCGGTCTCGAAATCCCCGATACACGATCCGCCGACGATCCCGGTATACCTCCTCGGCAATGGTGTAGCCGGGAAGCAGGATGGTCGTACCGCTGGTATGGGAGAGCGCCACCGAGTCCCGGCCTGGGCTGAGGAGTATTGAGGAAGTATCTAGTCTAGGAGCCGGACTACGGGTTGGCTAGACGCGGCCAGGGTTCGCCTTCACTCGACCGAGGCGAGGTTATACATCGCCCGCCACGCCCGGAAGACTTCCCGGTAGTCCTCGTCCCGGTACTGTACCGACCGCCCACCGGTTCGGACCGAGCCCGGCACGAGCTCCGCCATGTCTGCCATCTGGGCCAGCTCGAACTCCACCTCGAGCGTAATCGGCGCCGACAAGCGAAACGGCTGATGACGACGCTGAAGCGCGGCGGTGGCTCCCTCCCGGATCCTCCGACAGGCCTCGCTCGGGTGGACGCTGCTCGCCGCGAATCGTCCGACCGCCTGCTTGACCACGACCGTCTCCACGGCTCCGCCGAGCAGCTCGCGGGCCTCGGCGGCCAGCGCCTGATCGCCACTCACCAGGACCACCGGTACGCCGTACGTGCCGGCCAGCGCCGCGTTGATCCCGAGCTCGCCGACCGGCTTCCCGTTCAGCCGAGCCTCGTGCACCCGATCGGTGTACGTATGATCGATGATGGCATGGGTGGTACCGGCCCGCGCGTGGTAGCCGACGAACATGGCGGCATCGAAGCCCTCGTCCAGGCCTTCGACCATCGAGTGAAGCTTGGGTCCGCCGCTCAGCAGCTCCGCTGCCGGATGAAGGTCTTCGGCCAGCAGGTTACGCATGAGCCAGTGGCTGTCGTTGACCAGCACCGAGCCGGCCCCCGCGGCGAGGGCCCCCTCCACCGCCGCATTGGCCTCACTCGTCATCAGGCGGCGGAATCGATTATACTCTCCGGCATGACGAGGATCGGTTGGGTCGGTCTGATCCTCATGAACGACGCCGGCTACGCCTTCCATATCGACGGAGATGTAGACCCGCATTCACGCTCCCGTAATAGATGTCGGGGGCCGGCTATCAAAGGGACGAGTATGCGCATTGCAACAGTGTTGCTGCTGGCGGCGGCCGTGACGGGATGTGCCCGCACTGACCGGTCTCCCAATTCGCCGCTGGAGCAGGGGCGACTCTACACGTCGTGGCTCTATGGAAGCCAGTTCCAGAAGCTGTGGGACCGGTTCTCGCCCGACATGCGTCAAACGTTCGGTTCCGTCGGCGATCTCGCAACTTTCGCCGGCCGAGCGGTCACCCGCCTGGGACGGGAGAAGGGCGCGGTGGACGAGCAGGTTTCCGACGATGAGGCGCTCCGGGTCTATCGCCGACGAGCATCGTTCGACACGTCCAAACGTCAGATGCTCATCGAGTGGAGCCTCGCAAAGGACGGCGAGGTGACCGGCCTGGTAGTTCGGCCGGTGCCCACCGATTCCCACTGACCGCTTCTCGGTCACCCTCCTAATACACGCGGCCACCGAGCGGGACCTCCCGCTCGGTGCCGAGCAGCACGACCTCTCCCACCTCACTCGGGACACCCAACACCAACACCTCCGAAGCAAATCCAGCGATGTTTCTCGTCCCGAGATTCACCGCGGCAATCACCAGCCGGCCGACTAGCTCGTCGGGACGGTAGAGCGCGCGGAGCTGTGCGCTCGAGGTCTTCTCCCCGAGTGGCCCGAAATCGATCCAGAGCTTGAGCGACGGCTTGCGGGCGCGCTCGTTCACTTCGGCGCGAAGGACGCGGCCGACGCGCAGGTCCAGAGTCTCGAACGCCTCGATCGCGGTCATCTTCATTCTTTCACTTGCGTTGCTGGTGTCGCTATCCGAGCAGCTCTCCCCTCACCACGGTCACCGCGGTGCCGCCGAGCAGGACGCGGTCTCCGCTGAGTCGAACACGAACCACGCCACTCCGCGGCGATGCCTGGTAGCCGGTCAGCTCGCTTCGCCCTAGACGCTCGGCCCAGAACGGCGCAAGAGCGCAGTGAGCGGAGCCGGTGACGGGATCTTCCGGCACCCCGGCGCCGGGGGCGAAAAATCTGGAGATAAAGTCGTAGTCCGGCGACGATGATCGGGCAGTGACGATCGTGCCCCGGACCGGAAGCGTCCCAAGCGGCGTCAGATCGGGCTTCAACGCGCGCAATGTCTCTTCGGTGCTCACTTCAGCGAGGTAGTCGAATGGCGTGCGCCCGACGAAGCCCAGGGGCACGCCGAGACCTTTCACGAGCTCGGGTGGCGGTGACGCGGGCTTGGCCGGAGTAGCCGGGAAGTCGAGCCAGATGAGACCGTTCCGTCGCTCCGCCGTCAAGACCCCGCTCCGCGTATGGAAGCGAGCCACGGAATCACTGCCCAGGTAACCGTCTTCCCACAGAGTGTGCGCGCTCGCGAGCGTTGCATGGCCACAAAGATCCACTTCGCACAGGGGAGTAAACCAGCGCAGATCGAAGCCATCGCTGCGCCGAACGAGAAATGCCGTCTCGGCGAGGTTCATCTCCCGGGCCACCGATTGCATCCAGGCCTCGTCCCGCGCGGTGGTGAGGAGAAAGACCGCCGCCGGGTTTCCCGCGAAAGGGCGATCGGTGAAGGCGTCCACTTGGGTGAACGCATGACGTTCATTCATCGGGCATCCTGCCGCGGAGGTGGAGATTGCGGTAGGAAATAAGAGGAAGGCGGAAGGGAAGTGAAGGGCCGTTTACGCCCGGGCCGAGTCTTCCTCGACGAGCCGCTGCACGGTGCGCTCGAGGTCCCGCAGCTCAAAGGGCTTTCTCAGGTAAGCGTCTGGGCCATCCACCCCGTCGGGGGGGTCGAGCGAGGGGTATCCGCTCATGAGTACGACCGGGATTCGGCGGGGGCGCTGGCGCACATGACGGAGAACCTCCAGGCCCGAGATCCCCCTCATGTGCTGATCCGAGACGATGAGGGACAGCTCGTCGCCTTGTCGCGCGATCACGTCGAGCCCGTCCTCGCCGTCGCTTGCCTCGATCACGCGATACCCCGCTTGCTGGAGGGCAATTCGCAACGGGTGGCGAATGCTCGGCTCGTCTTCGATGAGCAGGATTGTAGGCAGCACCGAGAGCGACGGAGCGTGTGGAGCCACGGGCGGCTCCTTCGGGAGCGGGGAGAGGCATGGGCTGGGCAATCGGGTCGTCCACTCGTCTCCGGACGCACGCTCGCAGTCGGCGGGGGCGGGGGGGCGCATGGCGTGGTAGCGCCGCTCGAGCGCGACCAGGTGTGACACAGCGGTGCGGCGATCGGGATGACCGAGCACGACGTCATCCGGCGTGGTCCGAAGGGAAACGAGCATCTCCGTCGCATCGGCCGGCTGAACCAGCACCAGGAGGGCCGGCCTGGACTCACTGGGGCCTCTCCTCAGGCGGCGGCAGAGCTCCAGCGATTCGGGATGCGCAGGAGCGAGCTCGATGATCGCGATATCGAGCGCGAACATGTGCGCCTCGTTCCACTCCGGAAGGTTCGTCGAAACGGGCAGCGTCCGATGGCCGTGGTCGCGGAGGATGCCTTCCCACAGTGCCCGAAGCCCGAGATCGGTTACCGCCACCAGGACGTTCATTCGCTGACGGGATTCAGGGTCGTGCCTAGTCATGTCCAGAGTTGCCTATATCAGGGGCGACCCGCCGGGCGACTTCCATGCGCACCGCCGCCCTGTCGTAAAATCCGTCGGCCAAGCGGCGCAGCACCGTCTGCATCCGCTCTGGGGAGAGCGTTCCCTGAGGCACAGCTCCGGCTTCCTCGACTCTGCTCATCGGTCCGCGGGAAGAGAGCTGGATGCTGACGCCCGAGACCTGCGGCGCATCGCTCGACCGCCCCTCCTCCTGTCGCTGGGCGTGTTCGTCCCCCGTGACGGTTGGCGGATCGGTCGGCGGAAGGGATCGAGACTTCAGCGGATCAAGGGACATTCCGCTCCTTTAGTGTTGCTGGAACTATCGTCCTTGTCCGGTGGGGACTTGAGGCGGCGACTCTTCGCTCCCCGGTTGTCCAGCCGGATGACACGGCAATAGAATTGCGGTGGGATTGGGCGGTAGCCCGAGAGTTCGGCGAAAGGCTGCGGGTGAGACCGGTCCGGTCCGAGGAGCTTCCCGCAACCTGGTGGCAGGTCCCGTAACAACTCCGTCTAACGCATGTTATTGGTGGCGCGCAACTTGATCTCTCTCGCCGATTGTTAGGGACGGATGGCTCCGTCTTCAGTTTTGGCGCCCGCCGTGCAATCTTTAGGTCGCCGAACCCTTCTGCCCCCTACACCCGCCCTTTGTCCTGGAGACGATGGCCACCATCCTCTGCGTCGACGACGAGCCGGCCGTCGGCGTCATCTTGGAGCACACGCTGGCGAAGATCGGTCACCGGCCGCTGCTGGTTTCGAGTGTGGAGGACGCGATGCAGGCGGTCGCGCGCACTCCCCTCGATCTCATCATCGCCGACTATCGGATGCCCAGGCTGACCGGCCTCGACCTCCTCGGCCTCTTGGAGAAAGAGGGGTACCGGATTCCCGTGATCATCATGACGGGATACTCCAGCATCGAGCACGCGGTCATGTCGATCAAGACCGGAGCCATCGACTACCTCACCAAACCCGTTCGTTCCGAAACGCTTGAGATTGCGGTACATCAGGCGCTCGAAGTGGTGCGCCTCCGGCGCGAGAACGAGACTTTCCGGCGCGAAATCCTCAAGATGCGCTCGACCCGCTCCCTGATCGGTGACAGCCCTCCATTTCGCCGGGTGATGGAAACGCTCAGTACCGTGGCCCCGACCCGGGCAACCGTCCTGCTTCAGGGGGAAAGCGGTACCGGCAAGGAGTTGTTCGCACGGGCCCTGCACGACCAGAGCCCCCGTCACGACGGTCCCTTTGTTACCATGAACTGTGCCGCCATGCCCGAGGGATTGGTCGAGAGCGCCCTCTTCGGCCACGAAAAGGGGGCGTTCACAGGTGCGACGGTCCGCACTGCCGGAGCCTTCGAGCGATCTCACTCCGGTACGCTCCTGCTCGATGAGATCAGCGAAATGCGGCTCGACCTCCAGGCCAAGCTGCTTCGGGTGATTCAGGAGCAGGAGTTCGAGCGGGTCGGCGGCACCCAGGCCATCAAGGTTGACGTGCGTCTCGTCGCCACGACCAATCGCGATCTCAAGTCTGAGGTGGACGCCGGCCGGTTCCGGAGCGACCTCTATTATCGGCTGAACGTGGTCCCGATTCGAACACCTCCGTTGCGCGAGCGCCCGGAGGACATTCCACGGCTGGTGCAACACTTTATTAATCTCTCGGCGGACAGCCTGGGGACTGCGGTGCCGACGGTCGCGCCGGAGACGATTCAATTTCTGCAGCGCCGGCGCTGGCCTGGCAACGTACGGGAGCTGGCCAATTCCATCGAGCGAGCGGTCATTCTCTGCCGCGGGCCGGTCCTGCTGCCGAGCTCCTTCGAGGAGCAACTCGCCGACGTGGAGGCCGGCGCGCAGGGCCGAGCGTCGGTGCAGACTCCTGGAACGGAATCGCCGGCGCTCTACGATCTCGACGAGATCGAGCGCCAGGCGATCGAACGGGCGCTCGTTGCTACGAGCGGCAACCGGACCAAGGCGGCGAAACTCCTCGGCATCAGCGAGCGCACGCTCCGCAACAAGCTCAACGCCCCTCGAGCCGAAATCATGAGCGATACCTGATCCCGCTCGATCACAGGGAGATCTTCGGGTCGAGTGAGAAGGAGGCCTTCATATGTCACCATCTCCCACCGGCAGTCCCCTCCGCGCCCGCATTCTCGTGGTGGATGACGAGTCACTCTGCACCAAGACCGTCGCGACCATCCTCCGCCGGGCGGGCTACTCCCACGTCGAGGAGCTGAACGACCCGCACCTCGCCGAAGAGCGATTCCGCGAGTTCGCCCCCGATCTGGTTCTGCTGGATCTGCGGATGCCGGGGATGGATGGCTTACAGGTGCTCAAGCGGCTGGTAGCGTCGACGCCACCCGCCACCTATCTGCCCGTCGTCATGATGACTGGAGACGATCGTCCAGAGGTCCGTGAGCAGGCGCTCTCGGCCGGCGCGCGGGACTTCCTGGGCAAGCCGTTCGACCGCGCGGAGGTGCTGCTCAGGATCAGGAATCTGCTCGAGACTCGAGCGCTCCATCGCGAGCTGCAGGCAAAGAACCACGAGCTCGAGGCCCGGGTGCTCGAGCGGACCGCCGAGGTGGCCGATGCACAGCTCGAGGTGCTCGAGCGACTCGCGCGGGCGGCGGAGTATCGCGATGACGACACCGGTCACCACACCGAGCGCGTCGCCGATCTTGCCGCCAGGCTGGCCGCAAAGCTCGATCTCCCCGCCTCTGAAGTCGATCTCATCGCGCGGGCGGCTCCGTTGCACGACGTGGGTAAGATCGGCGTTCCCGACTCGATCCTTCTCAAGCGCGGCCGGCTGACTGACGAGGAGAGCCGGGTGATGAAGCGCCACACGATCATCGGCGCGACGATGCTCTGCGGCGGGCATTCCCGGCTCGTGCGCATGGCCGAGACGATCGCACGCAGCCATCACGAGCGGTGGAATGGCAGCGGCTACCCCGACGGCATGCGCGGAGATGCCATCCCGCTCTGTGCGCGGATCGTATCGCTCGTCGATTTCTTCGATGCGCTCACGCACGCGCGGCCCTATCGCCCCGCAGTCCCACTCGACATGACGCTCGCCGAAGTCGCGAGAATGCGCGGCGAGCACTTCGATCCCTCTTTGGTGGATGCCTTCCTCGAGGTAGCGAATCACGCGGCTCTGATTTAGGGCTGTACTCCACGGTGGGTCCCCCGCTACCTTCGACGGGTACCCTGGCTGTGGAGATTCTTCGTGATTCCTCTCGACTACCTGCCGCTCCGCGTCGTTCGCCGTCACCTGCCGGACGATGTCGTGCGCACGTTGCTTCGGCGTCACATCATCATCAAGCCTGGCCTCGAGACGACCGCGCCCGCCGAAGCGATCCAGCGCTTTCTCGATGCCATCACTTCCGCCGGACAGGTGATCGGCGGGAAGCGCATCCTGATTCTGGGCTATGGTGGGAACTTCGGCGTGGGCCTGGGACTCCTCCAGGCGGGCGCTCGCCACGTCGTGCTGGTGGATCCGTATGCCAAGCCCGATCGATGGGTGAACCTGGCCCACGCGCGAGCAGGAAGTCCCTACCTCCGGGCCTCGGGTCCCGACGTCGTGCCGGTTCCCGAGTATCTGACGGTGGTCGATGCCTCGCTCTCGACGTACCTCGCCGACGGTGGGGAGCAGGTCGACTTCGTGCTCTCCAACTCGGTGCTCGAGCATGTGATCGACATGGTGGGAACGGCGGGGGATCTGGCCCGGGCGACGGTGCCCGGAGGCCAGCAGTTTCACTTCGTGGATCTGCGTGACCATTACTTCAAGTATCCCTTCGAGATGCTCTGCCACTCGGAGAAGGTCTGGCGTGGAGTGCTGAACCCCGGCAGTAACCTCAATCGCCTGCGTGCGCGAGACTACGAGCGGATCTTTTCCGCGAGCTTCTCCAACGTCACGGTGACGCCCCTTGCCTGGGACATGCGGGAGTTCCAGAAGGCGCGCGCCCGGATTCGGCCGGAGTTTCTGACCGGCGACGACAGGCAGGACGCGATCACTCGGATCTATGTGCGGGCATCGATCTGAAGGTTACACGGCGAGCGATGACGCCTCGGGCTCCATATCGACCGGATCCGGCTGCGCGTCGTCGAGATGGCGGTAGAGGATGCGGCCGAGCCACACGGTCCAGAGGGTCTGGGTGATGACCGTGTTCCAGGCGCAACCGATGGGTCCCCAGCGAGGGATGGCAATGGCGTTGAGGGTGACGTTGGCGATGATGCACCCGATCGCCGCCCGGATCGCGTAGCGCTCGAGGTGGAGGGTATGGATCAGCGAGACGGCGAGGAGTCCGGTGAAGAGAACCGGCGCCGTGAGGTAGAGCACCCGGACGAGTGGAATCGAGTCGGCGTACTTGGAACCAAACGCCAGGGGCACCAGCAATCCGGCGATCGCCACTACGGCCAGCGTCGCAGCTCCGCCCAGGAGGAAACTCGTCCGCGTGAGCTTGGCGAACAGCGCTCTGAGCTGGGGCCACTCGTGTCGAGCCGCCATCCCGACGCAAATGGGAAAGAAGATCAGGGCCACCGGACGGATAGCCAGCCGCGACACCTCGAACAATCGGTAGGCTGCATCGTACGACGCGACGGCGGTCAGTGGCTTCATGAAGCCGAGCATGATCGTGTCGGCCTTGAAGTGAACGGTGTCGAGCAGCGTCACCGCGAAGATCGGCAGCGACTGTCGCGCCACTCCGGTGGCAGTTTCGTGGTTCCAGCGGAGAGTGAGGTGCCCATGGCGTGACGAGATCATCCACAGGGTGACCGCAACGACGCTCGCGTTGGCTGCAACGTACGCCAGCAGTACCGCATGGAGGCCGCCCCCGCTCAGCACGATCGCGAGCGCCAGCACGGCCAACATCACCTGTCCCACCAGGTCTACCATCACCCGGTACCCATACAGCTCGAGTCCGTTGAAGAAGGCCGCGAAGCTGAACTGGACGTCCTGCAGCATGAGGTAGGTCGTGACCAGCAGCAGCGTCTCCGACATCGCCGGCCGGACGACGAGGCACGCCAGATTGACGACGAGGAAGACCCCCGCCATCACGGGGAGTCTGAGCGAGAGGGCCCGCGACAGCTCTTCGAGGGCGCCGGCGTGATTGCGGGCGACGGTGCGGATGATGTGCCGGGTGGTGCCGAGCTCGGTGGCCTGCGCGGCGATGGTCCCGATCCCCACCGCCAGGAAGAACTCCCCCATCTCGGCGCGCGCGAGATGACGGGTCATCAGCGCGATCACCAGGAACCCCGTCGCCTTCTGCAGCAGCTGGGACCCGGTAACCATGACGATGTGGGTCCGGATCTTTTGCCAGTTCATGCTACGGCGAGTCGGTTCCCGCGACAGGCCGGTACCAGAATGTGAACATCAGTACGTAGAGCATCATGTTCTCCCAGAAGAACACGTCGAGCACGAAGAGGGAGAGCATGTGGAAGGGCACCATCACCAGGAGGAAGGCCCAGCGGTACCACTTCGAGAAGAGGATGGCGAACGCGGTGAGCTCGAACAATGTGATGACCGGAAACCCCGCCTCGAGCATCTTCGCCATCCAGGGATAGGTCAACACGAACTTTCCCCAGCCGGCCATCGGCTCGACCGTCTCGTACGCGTTGCGCAGCGCCCAGAACGTGAGGCTGTGGGTCGTCCAGATCTCGGGTGACCCGTGCACCACGCGGTACACGCCGACCATCGTGTAGACGAGGGCGAGGAGCGCCAGGACGGCGGTCATCTGCACACCGGCCTGCGTAGGCACGTTCGGCCCCGTCGGCCACGCTTGCCCCTTCGATTCGAGCCGCCTGTCGGCCAGCGTGAAGCCGGTCATGAGCACACCGGCCAGGAGAATCAGGATGCTCTCGTGGTCGATGTGCCCCGCGAATCCGCGCCACAGGGCCGCGAAGACGATCATCAGGATGCACGACAGCACCATCATCGGCCGGAGCGCCACGCCGGCGATGACGAAAGCGAAACAGAGGAGGGTAGCGGCCTTGAGCCCGTACAGGAATGCCGTGTTGTGCACCAGCGGGATCATCCCGTGCGGCAGGAGCCGGATCACGCTCACCCGTTCTTCCAGGGATGGCGAGACCGCAGCGAGCTCCTGGAGCGGCTTGAAGGCCACCCGCGCGAACCAGGTGGCGAACACGACGATGCGCAGCACCCGCAGCGCGCTCGGCGGCGCGTTCTCGTGAATCATTCTCACCGGGCACCCCCTTCCGACAGCTCGATCTTCAGCATCGGCTCGGGCACGACGTCGGCGTTGGGCCGGTTGCGGTAGTCCCACGAATACCAGAGGAACTCGAGCGAGCGGAGCGGCGCATCGGGGTGCTTGAGCGCATAGGCCCGCCCGATCGTCACGAGGAGGTCATGCAGCTTCTTGTCGGCGACCACGCGCTTCGGATCACCCTCGGGTAGCCGGGCATCGCGGGCGATGAATCGGACGCGCGACGCGATCTCGGCGACGTTCACGAAGCCGAGCACGTCGGCAGGATCGACGTTGACGTCGTGCCCGTTCGCGTCCACGCCGTGATAGCGGTAGTACTCGAGACGATCGGGACTCTCCTGCTTCCCGTACATCGTCCAGGCTGGGAAAGGGAAGGTCTTGCGATTGTCCGTCGTGAGCTGTCCGGTCACAACCAGGAAAAAGAAGACGACGACGACCAGCCGGTGGGGGCGGGGAAGCGCCGAGAACCAGCGCCGGACCGGCGTGAGCGAAAAGAGGACCGCGACATAGAAGAGGAGCACCGCCGCTTCCATGATCGTGCCTACGGCGGGAACCCTGAGACCCTTCTTGATCAGTTGCGCAACGACGAGCGCCGCAAGCATCCAGGCGGTGACCCGCGCATACATCCCCGGATCGAAGACCCACAGCCGCTCGGTCCTCGACACCTCCGCTCTCGGTTCAGCCACGAAGTGCCTCCGAATAGATCTCCATGTGACGGTCGACCACGGCTCCCAACTCGTAGTACTCCCGGACGTACTGCCGCCCGCCTTCTCCCTTCACCCGCCAGGTGTCGTTGCGAAGCAGCGACTCGAGTCCCTCGGCGAATGCGTCGTTCTCGACGACGTGACCAAACCGGGAGACCAGCCCGTCGGGATTCACCCGGCTCAGGATCGCACAGCCGTGCGCGAACGCCTCGAGGAACGATGTGGGCAGCCCCTCGCGTTCGGCGGTATTCACCAGAATCCAGCTTTCACCGAGGAGGTCGGAGAGCGCGGTCCCGGAGAACTGATCGACGAAGCCCGGCATCTCCAGGTTGGGTAGCCCCGCGTACCGGCGCCGGAGCTCGGCGTCCCACTCCGCGTCCGCACTTTTTCCCACGGCCACGAACCGAACATCGGGACGACGCTTGGCGAGCTCCAGGAACAGCTCGGGCCGCTTGCGTCTATCCCACCGCGCGACGAAACACACCGTCGGCCGCGCCGCCTTGACCGGGGCGCGTTCGGGGACCTGGATCGGCGAGGGGAGGAACCCCGGATCTGCCCCGAGCCCGTAACTCTGTCGGACCTTGGTCCCGACGTCGTGCGCGCAGGCGAAAATGCCGTCGGCACGCTTCACCGCTCCGCTCACACGGTACGTCTCGAATCCGTAGGAGAGAAGCGAACGGATGTGACTGCTGGATGGAAGCCGGAGCTCGATGAGCCAGTCCTTGAGCGCCTTGGGATCGCGGAACGTGATCAAATGCTTCCGGTCCGGCATGGCATCGATGGCCAGGGACGTGCTGTATGACGGATGCTGCGAATGGTAGATGTCGGCGTCGCACTGCTTGAAGAGCTCACGCGCTTCCCATGGCCGGCCCATGGGAAAGCTCCGCACGGTCATTCCATCGAGCTGCTCGACGGGACGCTGGTCGCCGCGGCGTGGCACGACTGCCGATACTTCGACGCCTCGCTTCACGAGCTCACGGCCGAGCATCCGGGCGGACCGTCCGAAACCGCCATACTTACCCCAGGCGAACAGTTCGACGCAGACCAGGCAGACCTTCATTCCCGCCCGACCGCCGGACGTGTCGAGATCAAGCCGCCGACTCTCGGGGCCGGCTGAAGCAGGGTGAGCCAGATAGACTCCGTCGTTCGCTGGGATGGGCTAGTCGGACAGCACGGAATCTCGCGTGAGCGGCGCCCCGCCGTCTGCCGGAAGCGCAACGGCCCAGTCATGGGGCCGACGGATGTGACGCGCGTATTCCTCGAGGTAGCGTCCCGCCACGGCAGACCACGTAAAATTGTCCTCGATGCGCCGGCGCGCCGCGGCGCCGAGGGAGCGCCGGAGATCCGGCTCCTGGATGAGCCGCCGGACGGCGCGTGTGATGGCCTCGGGGTCTTTGGGGGGCACCAGCAATGCGGCGTCTCCCATCACTTCGGCGCAGCCGGTGCCCGCAGTCGTGATGATGGCGAGGCCCGCCGCCATCGCCTCGAGGAGCACGATCGGGAAGTTCTCGGCTTCGGAGGGGAAGACGAAGATGGTGGACGACTCGTACAGCTCGCGAAGCTGCGGCGAGCGATTCTCCAGCCAACCCCAGAACTTCACCGACACGCCGGTGTCGGCGGCCTGGCGACGCAATTCCGGCAGGTACGGCCCTTCGCCGACGATGTTCACTTCGTGATTGATCGGCGACTGCGCCAGCGATGCGAGCAGATATTGAATCCCTTTCCGCTCCAGCATTCGGGTGACGACAAGGACCTTGGGCTCCGTGCCATACGGCGTGTACTCGCCGACCTGGAGACCATTGGGGATTACCATGGTCTTTCCGCGGTCAGTGCCCTGCGCGTGAATCAGTTGCTCGAGCACGGCGCTCGGCGAAATGATCCTGGCGCTGTCGTTGACGATCTCGTGCCAGAGCGGACTCAGAAGACGATGCGCGACTCTCATCCGATGGGGGTTGAATCCCGGGACGTCGGTGCCGTGAGCGGTGATCACATACGGCAGCCCCGTCAGCCGACGAATCCGCCACGCGAGCAGGCCGTCGGGAAGGATGAAGTGCGAATGGGTGATGTCGTATCGCTTGCGGGACAGCAGTCTCTTGATGACCGGAAAGGCGGCGGCGACGTACGAGAACGCTTCGGGCGCCGTGCAGACGTGCTTGACACGTCGCCAGCAGGGTACCCGGTGCACCTGCAGCCCATCGATGTCTTCGTGGGTCGGGTTGTTCTGGAAGCGCATGGTAACGAGGTCCACCTCATGACCTTTCGCTACGAGCTCGCGGCAGAGTCCCGCCACGACGGCGGCTCCGCCCCCCCCGATCGGGGGGAACTCGTATGAGGTCATCAGAATTCGCATCGAGATGCCTCCGCCAGCGCCAGACACTGTTGCATCTTTAACACAATCGTCTGTCCGACTCGACCGGCCGGATGGAAACACCGGGAGACTGACCGGTGACGGACTCTGGTGCTACTACGATCGATAGGAAGTAACGAAAGGCCCCGACGACGAGTCCCGGCTGGGACGGGTGATGGGGGCAAACCCGGGGACGGCGCACACGGCGTGCCGGAAGGACCCAGATGTGATACCAGGCTTTTGGGGTCTTGGATCGCGGCCGAATGCCGGATGTCAGGCGTCAACCACCGGCTCCTTGGCTCGGGAAGATTGGCCGGGAGCACGGCCGGACCGCAGGGTTCGGGGCCCGCCGCGGGGGCACCCCTCGACCGTCGGCTCGGCATGGAATAGTGTGCAGGGGCAGGGGTTAAAGCAACGGTGGATGTAACAATTTCCGGGACCAGATCGGCCGGCCTCTGGCCGGGGAGGAGTGCTGGTTGAACCACGATCCGCCTCGAGGCCCCATTCTTCTCTATGACGGCACCTGCGGGTTCTGCGCCTGGAGCGTTCAGCTCGTCCTCCGAAACGACCGACGGCAGACCCTGCGCTTTGCCTCCCTACAGGGAGACTACGGGACGGCCGTCCGGGCGCGCCACACCGAACTGGCTGACGTCGATTCGATCGTCTGGGTGGAGCCCGATGGGAATGGCGAGACCGAACTTGTCGCGGTCCGCTCGGAAGCTGCCCTCCGGGTCGCGCGGTATCTGGGTGGGTGGTGGACAGTGGGTCTTGCCGGCAGGCTGATCCCGCGACCGATTCGCGATGCACTCTACGACCTCATCGCTCGCAACCGCCACAAGCTGGTCGGCGCCGGCGCGAGCTGTCTTCTTCCGAGTCCGGAGGTGAGACAGCGGTTTCTCGACATCCGCGCGTGAGCCCGAGTCGCCGATCGAAACCGGCAGGTCTCACCGGAACATTCTTCCCACCCGGAAAAGACTGACTAGTCCAGCGCACGGAGAGTTGCTGCTCCAGCCGTCGTCTGTCTCTCCACCAACTCCACATCAATAAATCGTTTAGCTCCTGCTGTCTCGGCCGCCGATCAATCGCTCGCTCGGGGGTACGTGCCTTGCCCTTCCACCCTGCGGTCACATCCATCTCTTCATCAGGACCGGAGCACATGATCCGTTCACAAGTCGGTGCCGTCGCGTGACCGAGACACCCGCGGTCGTTGTTGGGAGCGGCAAGGGCGGCGTAGGCAAGTCGCTTGTCAGCGTACTCCTCGCCTCGACTCTCGCCTCGGAAGGGCGGCGAGTTCTCCTGGTCGACGGTGCGCAGAACATGGGCAACCTGCACGTGCTTCTCGGCGTGCGGCCGAGTGCAGGCATGAACACCCTGCTCCTGGGTGAGGTGGGCGCGCCGGAGATGGTGCAGTCAGTCGCGCCGAACCTGTGGCTCCTGCCCGGCGAATCGGGCAACGAAGCGTTGTACGCGTTGGAGCCGGTCGACCGGGCCCGCGTGCAGCACCGGCTGAGCGTGTTGTACGCCTCATTCGATGCCGTGATCGTCGACGCTGCGGCGGGGTTCGAGAGCGTCGTGCGTGGCGTGACGATACAGGCGACCCGCCTCCTCGTGGTGACGGCCCCAGAGCCGACGGCGCTCACCGACGCTTATGCCCTCATGAAGATCGTCAACCTCCAGATGCCCGGACTCCCCATGAACGTCGTGGTCAATCGCTGTCTCGACGCCCGAGAGGGTCGCGACGCCTTCTCGCGACTGGCCACGGCGTGCGAGCGCTTCCTCCGGAGGGGCGTCCGTTACGCTGGTGCCCTGCCTGAGGACCAGGCCCTGCGCCGGGCGGTACGCGATCCTTGCCGTCTCCTCGAGACGATCCCGGCCACGATCGCGGCGCGGGCCCTGAGAGACACCGTGGTGGACAGCATCGACCTTCCTCTGATGGCACGGAGCGACGTATGACCGCGATTCGTAGCGACCAGGCGCCCGACGCGTTATGGGCGCGCTACCGGTCTGCCGGTGATGTCGCCGCCCGGGCGCAGTTGCTCGACCGTTACCTTGGACTCGTCCATCATGTCGCCCGAGAAATCGGTGCGCGGACCCCCGCGGTCGAGCTCGAGGAGCTGGTCAGCGCAGGAACCATCGGCCTCATCCGGGCACTGGACAGTTTCGACCTTTCGCGAGGCCTCGCGTTCAGCACGTACGCGGTGCGCCGAATCCGCGGCGCCATTCTTGACGATCTCCGCAGTCGCGACTGGATTCCGCGCTCGGTGAGGGCCAAGAGCCGGAAGCTGATGGCGACCGCTGCCTCCCTTCAGGCGAAACTCGGGCGGGCACCGGAGCCGCGTGAAGTCGCCACGGCCCTCGAGATCGATCTCGAGACCTATTGGCGTTGGCGCGCGGCCGTGGATGGTGGCGTGATGGTTTCGTTCGACAGTGCCGCGATGTCGGGGCAGCATAGCGCGGTGGCGCTCGAGGAGAGCCTCGAGGATCCCGAGGCGCCGCTCCCCGGCCAGGAGCTCGATCGTGTCGAGCAGGTCGAGGGAGTGAAGCGAGCGATCGGTACCCTTCCGGAGAAGGAGCGGACCGTTCTGAGCCTCTATTACTACGAGGAGCTGAATCTGCGACAGATCGCCGAGATCCTGCATGTCACCGAGTCACGGATCTCGCAGATTCGCACTCAGGGGCTCGGTCGCCTGCGCGAGCGGCTGACCGACCCGAGAGAGGTCGCATGACCGGGAGTGAGATGCAGACGCCGGCGGATTCCGTCACGGTCGGCCGCTCGGGCGAGCAGTCGAACAGCGATGCGCCGCCGGACATGATCGACCCGGCGACGATTCAGCGAGCCTATGCGGCGAATGTCGACGCGCTGAAGGTGATGGATGGTGTACTGGCGACGATGGCTGGCGAATCCGGCAGTGAGGCTCACGCTCCCGCGCATGGCGCCGATAGTATGATGGCAGTGTTTCGTCTGCTCAACCGGCAACTGCCGAAGGGATAGAAGGCTACCATGCTGTCATTGGTCGAGGAAGGCAGGGCAGGCGGCGGAGAACGGACCGTCCATCAGCGTCTGGATGAGTTGACGGGCGCCCTGGGTCACGAGCTCCGACTCATTGCCGACCTGAGACAGGCGCTGATGCGACAGCGGATGGCAGTAGCTGCAGGCGATCCCGGGGCGATCGAGTCGAGTGTGCAAGCGATCGGCCGGACACTCCTGACGCTGAAGGAGGCCCGGCGTCGGCGCGGCGCGCTCATTGCGCTCATCGTTGGCAACGCCACCAGCACTCTTGCCGACCTTGAGATCCAGCTCGGCTTTCCCCCGCCCGATGACTTGGTCGCCGCCAGGGATGCGGTACGCAGGGCGGCGGAAGCGACCTCGCGTGGGCTCGCGATCAACCAGACGATCCTTCGCCGTGCCGCTGAGGCCGGCGATGCCTTCCTGCAGGAGCTGTTCTCGAGCACTGCCGCCGCGATTCCCGCGGATACCTCGGCCCCCAAACCGTCGGAGACGGCCTCGGCCATCCAACCTCGCCTCGAGAACGGAGCGCGGTAGACCTACTTCCAGGTCCGCAGCGTGACGATGAAGCAGGCGCCGTCACGTCGCTCGCCGTCGAACTCCAAGGTACCTCCCGCGCGAGCAAGAAGATCGCGGGCAACCACGAGGCCGAGCCCGGCGAATGGACGATCCGTTCTGGTCGTTGCGAATGGCTGGAAGAGTCGATCGCGCAGTGCCGGTGCGATGCCACGCCCGTTGTCCTCGAACTCGAGGATCACTTTCCCGTCTCCAACCGTCGTCGAAATATCGATCCGGCCCTCCGGCCGACCCTCGCAGGCCTCGGTGGCGTTCATTAAGAGATTGAGAAGCGCGTGCTCGAGGTGGTCCTCCACCGCGCTCACGGCTGGCAATGACGGCAGGAGCGCCCCGCTCAGACTGAGCATCACGGGTATGCGATGGACATGGTGGAGCGCGTCGAGAAACTCCAGGTGATCGCCGAGGGAAACGGGACGGGGTTCGGCGATTCGGAAAGGGATCCGGAGCACGCGATCGAGGAGCTCGAGTGACCGCACCAAGTGGCCGGTTGCCTCCCGGATGGTATTCTCGGGTGGATCATCCTCAGAATCAGGATCGTACTGCATGAGCTCGGTGATGAGTGTCAGGGCCTGGCTCGGGTTGCGTAGATCGTGGATGAGCCAACGCGAGACTTGACCGTAGACCGAGCTACGGTTCACCGCACGGAGGATTTCCGGGGGCATGGGCACGGCGGCGGGGCTTGGAATCGGGGAATACTAAACCAAGCCGGGCTCGGCCGGGACCCCGTCCCTTACTCCGGCCTTCTCCGCCCGCGAGCTCGCCCCCTTGACTTCAGATCCCCGACACACAGCGACCTCCGCCGATGGCTCGGCGGAGGTCGTGAGTGGTCACGGGCGGGTCAGTCTTCCGTGTCCTCATCCTCGTGATCGCGGTGTCTGATCTTACCTATCGCTTGTTGCGCCTTCCCCTTGAGCTCCTGCGCCTTGCCCTTGATCTGCTCACCCACGTTACCCGCCGCCCCACCGTAGGCCTGATGCGCGCGGCCGCCGACGACATTCGCGGTGCCCTTGGCCTCGTCCTTCACGCGTTTGGTCTCACGATGGAGGTTTCCGGGATCAGGATCGAGCCGCTGCTTGATCTTGCCTACAGCCTGCTCCGCTTTCCCCTTGAGTTCCTGTGCCTTCCCCTTGATCTGCTCGCTCGTATCCCCACTCGCCCCCCCGATCGCGCTCCGAGCGCGACCGCCCACGACGTCCCCGGTTCCCTTTATGCGATCACGAAGGCCCTCGGTGGCGAGGTCCTTGTTCTTGCGGTCCGACATGTATGCCTCCGGCGAAGAGTATCCAGCAGTGACTGCGAATCTCGCTGGAACTCCTGGAGGCGACAGTGATACGGCTCACCCGGTCACGGGAATATCGAGCGGCGTATCCTCGGCGTAGTGGCAGGCGGCCATCGTGGCCCCGACTGGACGAAGGGTCGGCAGTTCGCGCGCACAGCGGGCGTCTTTCCGCGGATGGAAACAGCGTGGGTGGAATGGGCAGCCCGGTGGAGGGTTCGACGGGCTCGGCAGGTCCCCTCCCAGCACGATTCGCGAGCGCTGCTGCGTCGGGTCTGGTATCGGAACCGCGGACAGGAGGGCCACCGTATACGGGTGCCGAGGCCGGGCAAGCAATGGCTCGGTCGGTCCCTCCTCCACGATTCTCCCCAGGTACATCACCGCAACGCGGCGAGCGATCTGTCGAACGACTGCGAGGTCGTGCGCGATGAAGAGATAGGACAACCTGCGGTCTCGTTGCAGGTCGGCCAGCAGGTTGAGGACCTGGGCCTGCACCGACACGTCGAGCGCCGAGACGGGCTCGTCACAGACGATGAACGAGGGCTCGACTGCGAGCGCTCGTGCGATGCCGATTCGCTGCCGTTGGCCGCCGGAGAACTCGTGGGGATAGCGCTCCGCGTAGCTGCGGTCGAGCCCGACTTCCGTGAGGAGCGCCGCCACCCGATCCGGGATCTCCTTCGGCGGCGCCAGCCGGTGGATCTCGATGCCCTCCGCTACCGCGGCCCCGACCGTCATCCGTGGATTGAGGCTGCTGTAGGGGTCTTGGAAGATGATCTGCATGCGGCGCCGCAGCCGGCGCAGCTCGGTCCGCTCGAGGGGAAAGAGGTCGATCCCTTCGAAGGTCACGTGACCACTCGTCGGTTCCTGCAGCCGGAGAATCGTTCGGCCCACCGAGGACTTCCCGCAGCCCGACTCCCCGACCAGGGCGAGCGTTTCGCCTCGTCCCACGTCGAAGGAGACCCCCTCCACCGCACGGACCGGCGATCCCGACGAGCGGAGGAAGCCGGTGGTGTGATAGTGCTTCACCAGGTCGCGAACCCGGAGCAGTGGATCGGCTAGGGACGCCGCGGTCATGACGGCCTCTCCGCCAGCCAGCACCGCATCCGGTGCTGCGCCTCGACGTCGAGCATGGGCGGCTCTAGCGCGCACTTGTCGAACGCCTTCGCGCAGCGCGGGCGGAAGCGGCATCCCGCGGGCCATGCCGCGGGCGATGGTACGCTTCCTGGAATCGGAGTGAGACGTTCGACCGGCCCACGCAGACGCGGAACCGAAGCGAACAGACCCTGGGTGTAGGGGTGAGAGGGGTTCGCGAAGAGGCGAGCGGTCGAGGCCTCCTCGACGATCTGTCCCGCGTACATGACGGCCACCCGATCGGCCCGGCCCGCTACGATGCCCAAATCATGTGTGATCAACAGCACCGCCATGCCTCGGCTGGCTCGCAGCCGGTCGAGCACCTCGAGAATCTGGGCCTGTACCGTGACGTCCAGCGCGGTCGTCGGCTCGTCGGCGACGAGGATCTCCGGCTCGGCCGCGAGCGCGATGGCGATCATCACGCGCTGGCGCATGCCGCCACTGAGCTGATGAGGATAGGCATCGAGTCTCGCGCGAGGATCCGGGATCCCGACTTCCTGAAGCAGCCGAAACGATCGCTCCTTCGCCTCCGCGCGCGAGACCGGATAGTGTGCGCGGATCGCCTCGGCGATCTGGGCCCCGGCGGTAAAGACGGGATTGAGGCTCGTCATCGGGTCCTGGAAGATCATCCCGATCCGGCGACCTCGAATGTGGCGCAGCGCCTCACCCTCCAGGGCAAGAACGTTGGAGTCTCCGAGACGGATCACGCTCTCGGGGTCGATACGTCCGGGTCGCGGAATGAGTCGCAGCAGCGCCAGGCTGGTCAGACTCTTCCCCGATCCAGACTCACCAACGAGCGCCATCGTCTCGCCTCGGTCGAGGGCGAACGTGACCCCGTCCACCGGTCGAATGCGGCCGCCATTGGAGTCGGGGAACGACACCCGCAGGTTCTCCACCTCGAGCACTCGTGTCATGCGCTTCGTGGGTCGACTGCACCGCGGACGGCGTCACCCAGCAGATTTGTGGAGAGGACGGTGAGCACGATCGCGATGCCGGGGAAGAGACCTGCCCAGGGTGAGGTGACGAGCACTTCGCGTGCCTCCAGGATCATGCCGCCCCACGATGGAGCGGGTGGCTGGATGCCGAGTCCGAGAAATGAGAGACCAGCCTCGAGAAGAATCACATCGCCCACGCCCAGTGTCGCGGCGACCAGCAATGGTCCGAGCGTGTTCGGCAAGAGATGATGGACGATCACCCGGCGGCGCGAGGCGCCGAGTGCCTCCGATGCTCGAACATATCCTTCTTCGCGGAGACGAAGCACCTCGGCCCTGACGATCCGACTGGTTCCGAACCACCCCGTAGCACCGATCAGGAAGATGAGCACCCAGACCGGAATTCGGTCCGACACGGCGAGCACGAGAAGGAGAAGAAAGAGTCTTGGGATCGCCAGGGCGCCATCAACGAGCCGCATCAGGCCGGCGTCGACGATGCCACCCCAGTATCCCGCCACGAGCCCGACCAGTGCGCCGAGGGTGACCGACAGGCCGACGGCGATGACTGCCACGGCGAGCGTGATCCGGCCGCCCGCCGCGACCCTCGCCAGCACGTCACGGCTCAACTGATCGGTGCCGAATGGATGGGCGATGCTTGGCGGCAGGCTCACCCCGCCGATCGGGTCCGGTTGAGCGAGCGGGTCGGGAAGAAATGGTGGTGCTACGATGCTCGCGACCGCGATTGCCAGCAGGACGATCGCACCCACGCGCCCTCGCGCTGTGCGCCACGCCCGCCGCATCGGGTCCAACAGCACGGTCACGAGAACCGCACCCGCGGGTCGAGAAGAGCGTAGGCTAGATCGGTGACCAGGCTGCCGCCGACGACCACGACAGCGACGAGGAGAGAGGTCCCCATGAGCAGCGGATAGTCCCGATACCCGACCGCGCCGACCGCAAGCGTTCCGAGTCCCGGCCAGGCGAAGACCGACTCGACGAACACGGAGCCCGTGACCAGAAGCGGTAGCCAAAGTCCAAAGAGGGTCAGCACCGGGAAAAAGGCGTTCCGCCATCCATGGCGCCAGGTGACCGCGCGGTCCGGGAGGCCCTTCGCGCGAGCCGTCAGTATATAAGGAAGGTCGAGGACCTCCAGCATGGCTGTTCGCTGGTACCGCATGGTCCCGGCAATACTCACGACCGACAAGGTCAAGGCCGGAAGGATTAGATGTCGTCCCACATCCGCCATGCGGGCCAGGGCACCCGCGCCAGGGTCGAGGAGAGGGTCTTCCATGCCGGCCGCAGGGAGCAGGTGCCACTTCACTCCAACCAGCCAGGCCACGACGAGGCCGAGCCAGAACGAAGGCATGGCATAGCCGGCGAGGGAAAGGATCGTCAGGGTTCTGTCCATCGCGCTACCACGTCGAACGGCCTGCCTCACGCCGAGCCAGACACCGATACCGAAGTTGAGCAGCAGGACCGCCCCGCCGAGAAGCAGGGTCGCAGGCAAGCGATCGGCGATCAGCGCTGTAACCGGCCGGCCGTACTGGATCGACGTCCCCAGATCGCCCCGCACCACACCGCGGAGAAACGTGGCGAACTGCGCCCCGACCGGTCGGTCGAGACCGTACCGTTTGCGGAGATCCTCGATCTGCGTCGGAGTCAGCGGCCGATCTTCGGAGAGGCGGGCAAGCGGGTCACCCGGGGCGAGGCGCATGAGAAAGAAGACGAGCGCCACGGCGATGGCCAGCGTGATGAGAGCCTGCGCGGTACGATGGAGCAGCCAGCGCCGCACGCTAGTTCCCGGCGTTTTGCCGGGATCCCGGCGCCCCCGCGGTCCACTTCCAGAGCATCAGCCACGACGACTCCGGTCGGATCGTCACGTTTCCGAACCGCCGGTTGACAGCGAACACATAGCTCGGCGCGTAGATGAACGCGGCCGGTGCGTCGTCTTCGATCTGTCTGAGAGCCGCGTGCCACACGTCCCCGGCGCGCTCACGGCTGGTGATCGCCCGATCGATGAGGGAGTCCACCCTGGGATTGCAGTAGTGCGCCACATTGGTACCTCCGCCACATGACCATCCCTGTGTCAGTCCGGAAGGAGACGGATCCTGGGTCGTGGCAGAGAAGTCGATGTCGAAGTGTCCGGCGTTCCGATGCTCGTACCACACCGGAAAGTCGAACTGGCGAAGCACGACGTCGATTCCCATCTGACGGAGCTGCTGCTGCGCGAGCAGTGAGATTTGCTTGCGGACCGCGCTTGTTGCCGGATAGTTGAGCTCGAGTCGAAGCGGCTGGCCGTTGCGGTCGAGGACGCCGTCACCGTCGGAATCGGTCCACCCCTTCGAGGCCAGGAGCCTCCGAGCCTGCGCGCGGTCGGGGCCCGCGGCCTTCGGCATCCCGTGACGAATCCAGAGAACGGCCGATGCCGGACCATACGGGACTTCTCCATAAGGGCCGTAGACCGCCTGGACCAGGAGTGCTCGGTCGAGTGAAAGAATAATGGCGCGACGGACGTCTCGGTCGCTCAGGATCGGATGCGGGCGCGACGTGTCGGACGGGTCACGTTGGTTGAACAGCCAGAACCCGAGGGTAGGGGAGGGGACCGGGATGAGTCGGATCTCCCCGTTGTCATTGATCCGCTTCAGGTTCGTCAGCGGAGGGAGGACGTTGTCCATCGCGTCGGCTCCGCGGCTCAGCACGAGGTTGATGCGCGCCTCGGGGTCCGCCGCGGCGCGCACCACGACACGGCCGATGTCCGGCTTTCCCAGGAAGAATCGCTCGTTTGCGGCCAACTCGACCAATTGACCGGGCACACTCCGCACCCAACGGTAGGGGCCATCCCCGACCGGGTTGCTCACGAACGAGGATTGTTTGAGGTCGGCAGGCGGGATGTCGGCGAGAAGGTGCGCCGGGAGCGGCGCGACCGGCCAGACCGCCTCGTAAAGCTGCTCGGCGTAGGGACGGGAGAACCGGAAGACCACGCGCCGATCGCTTTCCGCGGTGACGGACGCGATGCGACTCAGCTCCCCGGAGAGTCGGGGACTCAGATGCGGGTCGCGAGCACGCTCGAAGGTGAACACCACGTCCCGAGAGGTGACAGGCACCCCATCCTGCCACTTCGCGCGCTCATCGAGGTCGAAGACCAGCGTCACCGAGTCCCGACGAGTCCACGATTTCGCCAGCATGGGAACGAACGACTTGTCCCCGGATGTGATGAGCTCCGGACCGAGATTGGCGAGGTGGAGAAAGAGGTGATCCGAGACTTCGGCGTTGGCCGGGTTATTGGCGGCGCCTTCCAGCAGCGTCGGGACCGGCGCGGTTACCTGCTCGCCTGTTACGATGACGATCGTGGATTGCGCGCGGGCGGGCCCGGTCGCCAGCAACACCGCCACCACGCCCACAGTGATCCCCTGGCGCGGATCAAGCACCCCAGGTCCACTCCAGCGAGCGGAAGCGCGCCATGTGCCGGGTCGAAGTCTCGACGATCCCGTCCGCGGAGTCGATGGTGGTCCACGTCCCCATCCATCGCGCTGCCGCGGCGCGGGAAACGGCCTCGATGAGGTGCTCCGCCTCGAGGTTCGATCGGAGGATCGCCCGCAGCGGTGCTCCCAGGTCGTCGGGCACGGAGCCGCGCGTCACCGCGCCGACCATTCGCTGGTCGTCTCCAAGCAGGATGGAGCCGTGTTGAAGCAGCGCGCCGTTCTGCCGCAGCTGGGCGCTACCGATCACCTTCCTCCCTTTGACCATGATCTCACCACCCGCCGGCTGTGCGAAGCAGGCACCGGCCCCCACACCAGCAGCACGACTCGATGGGGCCAGCTCGGCCGGAACGCCGAGACTGCGGAGCGCATCCCGAAGCATCCGGTGGATCTCGAGGTAGCTCTCACGAAGGGTCGCGAGCTCCACCGGACACGCGACGGTGTACGTCAGCTCTCGGCCATGCCACACCGCCCGCCCGCCAGTCGGGCGACGGACGACATCGAGACCGAGGCTCTCGATTCGATCGGCGTCGTACCGACGTGCTGCCGGCTCGTTCCGCCCGAAGGAGAGGCAGAATGGGTTCCAGCCGTAGAGACGCAGCCACCGTTCGCCGGCCGCGGCCCTCTCGAGCAGCGTTTGGTCGATGGCCATGTTGGCCCAACCGGGACGTGGGAAATCGATCCAGAGAGACCACGCCGGAGCGGACGGCTTCACGAATAGCTCTCCATCGGCGGACACACGCACATCAGATGCCGATCTCCGAACGCACTGTCGATCCTGCTGACCGTGGGCCAGACCTTGTGCTCGCGAAGTCCGCGTGCGGGATAGGCCGCGCGCTCGCGGGCATAAGGCCGCGTCCAGTTGTCGCTGATGACCTGTTCCAGCGTGTGTGGCGCGTAAGTGAGAAGATTGTGCTCGCGATCGGCGGTGCCCTGCTCGATTTCCCGAATCTCCTCGCGGATGGCAATGAGCGCGTCGCAAAAGCGGTCCAACTCCTCCTTCGACTCGCTCTCGGTCGGCTCGATCATCAACGTTCCCGCGACCGGGAACGAGACCGTCGGTGGATGGAACCCGTAATCGATGATCCGCTTGGCGATGTCCTCGACGTCCACTCCGGCGGACGCCTTGAACGGACGAGTATCGAGGATGCACTCGTGCGCCACCAATCCGTGCGCGCCGGAGTAGAGCACTTCGTACTGTGCTTCCAGGCGGCGGGCGACATAATTGGCGTTGAGAATGGCAATCTTGGTCGCTTCGGTCAGCCCGTCGTAGCCCATGAGCGCGATGTAGGCCCAGGAAATCGGAAGGATCGAAGCACTGCCCCAGGGTGCGGCGGAAATCGTGCCGCAAGCCGACGGGTGGTCGAGATCGACGACCGGATGGCCGGGAAGGAAGGGCACGAGGTGCTTGGCCACACCGATCGGTCCCATTCCCGGCCCACCTCCTCCGTGTGGAATGCAGAACGTCTTGTGCAGATTGAGATGGCAAACGTCAGCGCCGATGTCTCCTGGCCGACAGAGCCCCACCTGCGCATTCATGTTGGCCCCGTCCATGTAGACCTGTCCGCCGTTCTCGTGGATCACCCGGCAGATCTCCCGGATCGACGCTTCGAAGACTCCATGGGTGGAGGGATACGTCACCATCAGCGCGGCGAGCGTTTCGCCGTGAGCCGCGGCCTTCGTACGCAAGTCGTCGACATCGATATTGCCGTGCGCATCGCTTTTGACCGGGACGACTTGCATCCCGGCCATCACGGCGCTCGCCGGATTCGTGCCGTGAGCCGACTGCGGAATGAGACAGGTAGTCCGGCGTGATTCCCCTCGTGACTGGTGCCACGCGCGAATCACCAGGAGTCCGGCGTACTCACCCTGCGATCCGGCATTGGGCTGCAATGACACCGCCGCGAACCCCGTGATCTCGGCCAACTGGTACTCGAGCTGGCGGAAGAGCAGCTCGTAGCCGGTCACCTGGTCGCGCGGGGCGAATGGATGCAGCCGATTGAACTCCCGCCAGCTCACCGGCATCATCTCGGTCGTCGCGTTGAGCTTGAGCGTGCACGAGCCGAGTGGAATCATGGCGGACGTCAGGGAAAGGTCACGAGCCTCCAGGCGCCTCAGATAACGAAGCATCTCGGTCTCGGAGTGGTGCCGGTGGAAGACCGGGTGGGCGAGGTAGGCGGATGTCCGTTCCAGCGACGCCGGAATCGCCCGCTCGCTCTGGACCCCGATGTCCTCCATCATGAACGGCAGGGCCTCATTGAGCGAAAATACGGCGATGATGTCAGCCAGATCACCCAGAGTCACCGTCTCGTCGAGCGCGACGCAGAGGCGTGTCGGCGGGAGCGGCCGGAAATTGATCATCCTGGTGCGCGCGGCGTCGAGCAGGCGCGGCAACGCCCACTCCGGAACCTCGACGCACACCGTGTCGAAGTAGTGATCGTGCACGATGCGATAGCGCAGACGGCGGAGCGCGTTCGCCAGCACCACGGTCCGTGAGTGCACCCGCTCGGCGATGCGCCGCAGCCCTCCCGGGCCATGATAGACGGCGTACATGCTCGCCATCACGGCGAGGAGCACCTGCGCGGTGCACACGTTGCTGGTCGCCTTGTCTCGCCGGATGTGCTGCTCGCGGGTCTGCAACGCCATGCGGAGCGCGGGGCGTCCGTCACTGTCCTTCGACACCCCGATGATCCTCCCGGGGAGGAAGCGCTTGTAGGCATCATGGGTCGCGAAGAAAGCGGCGTGCGGTCCGCCGTACCCCATCGGCACGCCGAATCGCTGACTGTTCCCCACGGCGATGTCCGCGCCCCACTCTCCCGGCGGGATAAGGAGCGTCAGGCTCAACAAGTCAGTCGCCGCCGTCACCAGCGCGCCGGCGTCATGCGCGCGTTGCGCGAGACTCCGAAAGTCGCGAATCGCGCCATCGGTCGCCGGGTATTGGACGAGCGCGCCGAATACACCGGGCTCGAAGACGAACGTCTCCGGTTCCGCCACGACCAGACGGATCCCCCGCGCCTCCGCCCGCGTGCGCACAACGGCGATGGTCTGCGGATGACAATATTCGTCCACCAGATACACGGGATTGGCCTTGACGCTGCTCACGGCCAGGGACAGGCTCATCGCCTCGGCCGCCGCCGTCGCTTCGTCGAGCAGTGACGAATTGGCGACCGGCAGCGCCGTCAGATCGGACACCATCGTCTGGAAGTTCAGCAGCGCCTCGAGCCGTCCCTGCGAGACCTCTGCCTGGTACGGGGTGTAGGCCGTATACCATCCCGGATTCTCCAGGACGTTCCGCTGGACCACCTGCGGCGTGAACGTCCCGGCGTACCCCATGCCGATGTAGGAGCGAAAGACTCGATTCATTCCGGCGAGCCCGCGGAGCGCCTGCAGCACTTCACGCTCGCTCCGGCCCGGCGGAAGGGCGAGCGGCCGGCGAAGGCGGATCTCCTCCGGCACCACCGCGTCGATGAATCGGTCGAGCGAATCGTACCCCAGCAGCTCCAGCATCTCGGCGATATCCTCGCGGCGAGGGCCGATATGGCGGTAGGCGAAGTGGCCGGGACGGAGGACGTCGGCGGCAGGGGAGGTGAGGTCAGGGGGAACCGCGGTCGTCATGGTACCGCCATCCTGTCAGTGATATGAAAATGCCCCGGGGCATGCCCCGGGGCCTGGCTCGCCGTCAGTCCGTCGTTCGGCCCGCATCCCTCCGGAGTCACTCTCCGATGTGGGAGCGGTAGGCCGCGGGCGACAGCAGCGTGCTCATGGCCGCGGGGTCGTCGAGTTTGAGCGAGATCATCCATCCATCGCCGTACGGGTCGCGATTGACGGCCGCCGGATCGCTCTCCAGCGAGCCGTTGATGTCGACGACCTCACCAGCAAGCGGGTTGTACAGCTCCGACACTGCCTTCACGGCTTCGATCGTGCCGAATGTCTGATGCGCTCCCAGTCGCTCACCCGGCTTGGGAAGCGTGACGAAGACCACGTCGCCGAGCTCCCCCTGGGCATAATCCGTGATGCCGACGCGCACGACTCCCGGCTTGCCTGTCGGGGCGACGTACTCGTGCTCGGCTGTGTAGACGAGAGTATCCGGTACCTTCGACACGCGGTGCTCCGGCGGAGGGGTTGCGCGAGGAGGATATGCGACCTACGCGACGAGGTCAAGCGCGGGCGAGGAGCCCCTCCCATACGGCTGCGGCGGCCCGTTCCAGCTTGGTGAAATCGCCGTCGTTGTCGATGACAAAGGTGCTCCGGGAGCGCTTGGGCCCGCTGGGCAGTTGGGCCGCGAGGACCTGGTCGGCTTCTTCGCCCGACAAACCCCGTTCCGCCATGAGTCGGGCCTTGCGGATCGGCTCCGGAGCATCGACCAGCACGATCGCGTCGAAGTCCGATGGGTCGGCGGCCTCGAACAGGAGGGGAATGTCGCTGATCACGATGCGATCGCCCCGAGCGCTCGCCGCGGCCTCGAGCGCCGACCGCCGCCGGTGGACCTCGGGATGGACGATTCCATTGAGCTCGGCAAGAGCCGTCGCATCGCCCATCACCCGGCGACGCAACGCATCCCGGCGAAGCGCTCCATCCGGCCCGATGAAGTCGGCGCCGAACCGGGAGGCGATTGCCTGCAGCACCGGACTGCCCGGAGCCTGGGCTTCTCGAACCAGCCGATCCGCGTCGATGAGCGTGGCGCCCCAACGCTCGAACAGAGTGGCGACAGTGGACTTGCCGGAGGCGATGTTGCCGGTCAGGGCTACTTTCAGCATCGGTGCCTCCAGCTACAACAGCGCCGTCTGGTCCTCGTCCTTCCTCGGAACCTTGTGACAATGCCGGCAACGGGCCTCATAGCTCTCTCGTCCGCCGATCATGATCGTCGGCGAGTCGTACCGCGCCGGCTTCCCGTCGATCAGCCGCTGGTTGCGGCAGGCCGGATCGCCGCAGACCACACAAATCGCCTGCAGTTTGTCGACCAATTCCGCTGCCGTCATGAGCTCGCCCATCGCCCCGAACGGCTCGCCTCGGAAGTCCGTGTCGGTTCCGGCCAGAATCACGCGAACCCCGCGAGCGGCCAGCAGGGTCGCCACGGTGACGATGTCCTCGTCGAGGAACTGTGCCTCATCGATGGCGACGATTTCGGTATCGGGCCGGATGAGGCGGAAGATCTCCGCGGCTGAATCGACGGGCGTCGCCTCGAGCTCGGTACCGTCGTGGCTCGAGACGCTGTACAGGCCGGTATATCGGCTATCGAGATGGGACTTGAAGACCTGCACCCGCCTTCGTGCGATGATGCCTCGACGCACCCGCCGGATCAGCTCCTCGCTCTTGCCGCTGAACATGACTCCGCTGATCACCTCGATCCAACCGGGGTGCATCCCATAATTCATCGCCGCTTCTCCGCATCAGGTGGGTCAGGGTCGCTAATCTAGAGCCGCGCGGACGAAACTCCAGCCGCCGAGCGCAGTCGGGCGATCACGCCTTGCTCTTCGTGCGCTTCTCGATGCGCTGCGGGGCGCCTCGATCCACCCGCGCCACGACACGCTTCCGGCGGATCGTGGTCCGATTGAGCGCCTCCGCTATCCGTTCAGCGTCCTGCGCCGGGATCTCGACGAGCATGAACCCGTCGCGCAGCTCGACACGACCGATCCTGGTACGATCCACCCGCACTTCCTTCGTCAGGACGGCGACCAGGTCGTTCACAGTGGCCCCATCTTTTTTCCCGACGCCCACGAACACCTTGGCGGTTGAGGGGGCTTCCGGACTACTGACCGGTGGAGGAGGTGTGCCTCCTCCCGGGCTCCACAACTCGAACAACGCAGCGGCGACCGCGGCTGCGTCGTATCGCTCGAGGAGCGGCGCCAGCGTCAGCAGCGCGCGGTCCAACGACCCCTTCTCCATCCTGTCCGCGATTGCAGCGCGCCGCACTTCGGCGGCGGACGTCGCCGCATCGGCGGCTCCGGTTAATCGGACTGGACGGCGGGGTGCAGCGATGCGCTGAATGTAGGTCTCGGCGGCGGGCGGAGTCAGGATCACGACATCGCCGGCGCCGAGGAGCTGACGAAGCCGCGGCGGCGTCGGGGGATCGAACGCAATCACGGTTTGCGCCCGCGAGACGTCTCCAGTCGTCACTTCGATCGCGTGATCAGCCAGAACCGCCTGCCTGATCGCTCCCACATGACCCTGATCGAGCGTCCAGATGGCGACTGAGACGGGGTCGAGCAGTTCGATCAGCTCCGGTAGCACCGCCAATCGCCGACTCCACGGCACGCTCACCGTTCGCACCGGCCCGGCCGGTTCAATGGAGTCCGCCAGTCCCGGCGCACTCACCGTCAGCGCCCGCCGCGCGTAACGCTCGACGAGTTCCGCCACGTCTTCGCCTGAGCTTCCCAGGACGATCCGCTGGGCGTCCTTCGGAACGTCCTGCATCACTTCCGCCAGGCCTTCTCTCGCTTCCCATCCTCCCGGCCATGCCAGGACGACTGACGAGAGAGTCTCCGGCCGCAAGGAGCTTCGATGATGAAGCGCGAGCGCGGTTTCCTGGGAGCAGACGAGGAGATCCACGCCGGGTGCTGCCTTGAGCAACCGCGCGGCCCGCCCCACTCTTCTGGCGACGTGAAGGTGTAAGCGAGTACCGGCGGCGAGCAGATGGAGCCGGCCCGCCCACTCGTCGAGCTCACTCTCCTGGGCCACCAGGATTCCGCGTGTCTCGCCACCCAGCCGACTCAGGAGACCGGCGAGGACAGGGGTCGCCGCGGCCGGCACGGGTGGCAGCAGGGCCACGAGATTATGTCCCCGCGCAACGGTGGCCGCGGCGTCGCGCATGACGGGGTCGTCCGCGGTCCAGCCGAGCCTGGCGACTGCATCGGCAATCTGGGGCGAGACGTGCAAGGCGGCGAAATCTGCCACGAAATACCTCGGTGATGAGTGGATGGCCACGCCAACCTACTGCCTCTGGAAACGTCGGCCAACCCCAGCCGCCGCGCGGTTGACATCGCCCGTTTCGGAGCCGACCTTTCCCCCTATCGCTCCATACGACAACTCTTCAGGAACCGGCATGCCAGATCAGCTTTCGCTCAACGTTCAGCACCTCAAGGCCTCTGAAACCGTCGCCATCAGCAATGAGGCCAAGCGCCGCAAGGCCGCCGGCGAGGACGTTCTCGATCTTGGCGTCGGTGAGCCCGATTTCGATACGCCCAGCGCGGCGTCGCCAGGCGGGGATTCAGGCGATTCAGAAGGGGCTGACGCGCTATCCGCCCAATGTCGGGATCGTCGAGCTTCGGAAGGCGATCGCGGGCGCGCTGAGCCAGATGTCGGGCGGGCGCTCAGTCGATCCCGATCACATCATCGTCAGCTCCGGATCCAAGCAATCGATCTTCAACGCCTGCTTCACGCTCTTCGGGCCCGCGCGACCAGGTGCTGATTCCGTCGCCGGCATGGGTCTCGTATCCCCAGATCGTTCACCTCTGTCCGAGCCGAACCGGTCCTGGTTCCGGGCGACGTCGAGTGGGGTCTCAAGGTGAGCGCTCGCGACCTCGATCGGCATTCCAACAAGTCGACTCGCGGACTGATCCTCTGCTCGCCATGCAATCCGACCGGTGCGGTCTATACGCTCGCCGAGCTCAAGGCGATCGCCGAGTGGGCGCAGACAGAACAAGGTCTGGATCATCTCGGACGAGATCTATCGCCGGATCAACTATCGGCCGTGGCCCGGCGCCATCGCTCCTCGATCTGCCCGACGAGCTGCTCGAGCGAGTGGTCGTGATCTACGGGGCCAGCAAGGCCTACGCGATGACCGGCTGGCGCATCGGCGCGGCCCTGGCCCCGCCGCACCTGACCAAGGCGATGGCCGCGCTGCAGTCGCACACGACGACGGGCGCCAATCATCCCGCGCAGTGGGCCGCGGCCACGGCATTCACGGACGAGCGCGTCGACGCGGAAGTGACCAGGATGGTCGCCGCGTTCCGCCGCCGCCGCGACTATCTCGTCGAGCGGTTCCGCCGCGAAGCACCCGGCATCGAATTCGTCGAGCCGCACGGAGCGTTCTACTTCTTCTTCCGCGTGGACGGCATTCGGGAGAAAGACCCCGTGACGGGAACTTCGTTCTGCGAGCAGTTGATGCGGCAGGAGGGCGTTGCACTCGTCCCCGGCGGCGCGTTCGCCGACGATCGCTGGGTGCGGCTCAGCTACGCTGTGTCGGACGCGGAGCTCGAGCGCGCGCTGGACCGCATTCTGGAGCTCATCCACAGCCTGGAGTCGGCTCGTGCCGCCTAAGGCGACGCTCGTCGCGGTCGAAGCTCGAGTGGAGCCGCTGACCGGCCCGCTTCCGTCGATCGGTTGGCGGTGGGATCCGGAGACCGACATCCTGTCGGGCTCGTTCAAGGGCAATCGCAAGAGCGGCGGTCTCACGGGCACCGTCGAGCTCACCGACGACGAAGGATCGGTCGCCGTGCTCGATGTCAACAACGGCGTCATCTGCGGGCTCGACGTCGTGGTGTGGCCCGAAGTGACTACCATCTCCGATCTCAAGGTCCCGAGTCAGCTCACCGATGGACGCGTCGTTGTCCCCTCGCGCCCGTCTCGTCCCGGCGTCGCGTCGGTGGAAGTCGATACCACCCTGTCGGTCCAGACCAACTCCGCCGAGAGTGTCTTCCATCTGCGCATCGGCCCCCGGCGCCAGGTCGAAGTCGTGCGTGTCGCCGACAACTTCCACATCGAGGTCGATCAGAACGGCGGTCTGGCCGGCTTCTGGATGAGCAACGTTCCTCCGTTCACCGCCTTCGCAGACGAGATGTAGCCTTCCGGCGTCCGTGCACCCGAACAAGCTGATCAATCTCCGTCGCGTGTTGGCCCTCCGAGGCCTGACGCCGTCCTCGTTCATTTCCGAGGCGAGCCCGGGTCGCGCCGACGCTGCGGCCATCCGTCCGGCACGGCTCATGGAAGGGACCCGGCTGGAGTGCTTCCCCATCGGCAGGGCCGAACGATGGCCGGATCCGCTTGCCTTTCTCGATGGAGTCCAGCGCAGCGAGCTGCTTGCCTACAGCGGGCATAGCCCGATCATCGTCGCCGATATTGCCGCGGCAGTGCGCGAGCGATCGGATCGCCGCCTTCAGACGGTGATGGAGGAGCACAGAACGCTGGTGCTTGCTCGTCCCGAGGCGCTGGCCGCGGCGGGAGACTCCGTCGACGACCTCGAATGCATTCCGCTCCCTGTGGATGAGCCGGGGCACCCCTCGCTCGATTTGGTCCAGGCGGCTCGTGCGGTGGATCGCGCACGCGGTGCCCTCGAAGTTTCACTCGGCATCCGATACCGACACCGGTCCTCAGGCTGGCTCGTGGTGGACGGTGGCCTGACCGAGAGCCCGGATCTGGCCTCCGACCCGCGCATGGTGGGAGTCGTGAAGAGTCACTCCACCCTCCCATTCGACGGCGCGGACCTCGATCGTTACCTGCGCCTCCCTCCGGCCCACCGCTCGTCGATCTTCATGCCCGAGACCCGGAACCTCACGCCGGTCCACTCCTGGGCTCTCAGGCTCTGGCCCTGGGAAGGGAAGGATCTCTTTCACGGTCTCGTCCGGATCGAGGTCGCACCTGCACCCGCATACACCAGCGCCGACGCCGATCGGCTCTCACGCTGGCTGCTCTCGGAGCGCGCACCGCTCAGCGCGCCTGATGGGCGGTGGGATCGTCTGCTCTACGGTATCCACTCGGTGCAGCAGTACCTGAGGTCTTAGATTCAGGCATGACCCAGCCTACCGCCCCGATCGGACGCGTCGTCGCCACCGAGCTCAAGCCGTCCACACCGCATCAGTTCTACTTCTGGACCGCTCGCGAGTCGCCGATCGGGATCGGCGCGATCGTTCGAGTGGAGGACGGCGGTCGCACCGTGTTCGGCGTGGTCACAGACGGCGCGGCCTATTCCGATCTCGTGACGCCCATGCATGCCGTGATCGGGGCCGACGGCGATCCGGCCGCGGCCGTGGAGGAGCCGAGTCAGCGGTCCGAGATCCGGCTCTTCACCGCCGCCGTGCTGCGACAGATTCCCGAGGAGCCGCTCCAACCCGTCCCACTCGGCGCGGTGTGGCTCGCGTCCGATGCCGATGTCGTGCTCGCGTTGCGCATGGATGCGTATATGACCGGCGCGCGGCCCACCGGCATACCGGTGGGGCTCTATGCGGCGGGAGGGCTCGAGTCCCCGGTCTACCTCGACTGTGACTTTCTGCTCGGACCCGAGGCTGCCCATCTCAACATCACGGGCGTCTCCGGCCTCGCGACCAAGACGAGCGCCGTCGAGTTCCTGCTGTCGAGCATCTTCCAGACGTTCCCACCGCACAAGGGGTCGGTGGCGGCCGTCTGCTTCAATGTGAAAGGGCCGGATCTCTGTTTCCTCGACCAGCCCGCCGTCCTCTCCGAGGAGGATCTTCGACTCTACCAGAAGTTGGGTCTCAGCCCCGAGCCCTTCCCCGACGTGCACTACTACGCGCCGTTCAAGGCCGACGGGGTCAATCTCAACACGCTGCGCACCCACGAGGCACTGGCCGCCAACACCCAACCGCTCGTGTGGGGCCTTCGCGAAGTGCTCGACTACGCGGAGGTCGTGCTCAATCGCGATGACGTCGATGCCAAGGCCGATGCCTTCATCGACTTTCTCGCTGAGCGCGTGGTGGGCCGGGAGTATCACGACGAGACGCTTCGCGGGCGGCCGTTTCAGGTGCAGAGCTTCGCCGATCTCGACGAGTTCTTTCGGGCGATCTTCGATTTCATGGAGGCACTGGGCAAGGGCGGGGAGGTCTGGAAAACCCATCACGTCGCGACCATCAGGAAGATTCGCAATCGCTTGAGCAACATCTCGACTCGGTCGAAGGGTCTCGTGACCGACGATGGGGCAGCCAACGATCTTCCGTGGGGCAGCTTCACGGATCGAAGCATACACGTCGTGGATGTCGCCGGCCTCGACCCCCTCGTGCAGGATCTGGTCTTCGCCCGCGTGGTGTCTCGGCTCCGCGAGTATCTTGAGCGTCGTGACCTGGGCGTAGACCACGTCGTCGTCTTTGTAGACGAACTCAACAAGTACGCCCCGGCCGACGGACCCGATACCTACGTGCGCAAGATGCTGCTCGACCTGTCCGAGCGAGGCCGCTATCTGGGTCTCGTCCTCTTCTCGGCGCAACAGTTTCGCTCCCAGGTGCAGCGCCGCGTCGTCGGCAACGCTGGAACCGGCGTGTACGGCCGCATGGACCTCGACGAGTTGGCCACGGCGGGGTACACGACGCTGTCTCCCGCGACCAAGATCAAGCTCGCCACGCTCCCCAAGGGCGAGCTCATGGTTCGGCATCCCCACTTCACGCAGCCGATCTTCGTCAAGTTTCCGAGGCCTGCCGTGCTCACCAGTCGCGAGGCCATCGAGCGGTTTCCGCCCGCGGCCGACCTGCCGTTCGCCGCAGCGGTCGTCCGCCAGCTTCGGCTGCTCGACCGACGGATCTCGATTTCCGCAGTGGAGGTGTTGATCGAGGGTCGACGAGAAGATGACGTGCGGCGCGCGCTCGCGGCCACTCGGCGCGAACGGCCCGCCGACGTCCTCGCCTTTTTCAATGCCTGTCTCGGTCGCCGAGTCACCACTGAAGTGGCCGCCCCTCGCCGGGGCGTCCCGGCGGTGAAGCGCGGCGAAGAGGGGTACGGCTTCTAGAAGAGGCTACTCGGTCCCGGACAAGACGCGCCGGACCTTCTCCGAGCCATACCGCGCCATGAGGCCGATGATGAGGCCACCGGCCATCGGCACCAGCACAGCCCACACGCCGAGATGATTCCCGGCCGGCGACACCATCTTCGAGCTGATGCGATGGTAGTAGAAGAGATTCGTGAGGTTGCCGATCAGCCACACCAATGCCACCGCCACGACAGCGCTCATGACACCGACCACCGCCGCCATGGGCGTGATGGTCAGAAGCCGGGTGTCTGTCGTGAAGTCGCCGAGTCGATTGGCAATGCCGGGAAGCGGGCGGGCGGAGGCGTCGACTGAGTCGTGCCTAGTCTGTCAGGATCCGAAGTCATGAGTCATCCTAACGAGACCCCGACAAGACCGGCAAGCGGCGCTCAGACGCCTCGAATTCGAGTGAGGAGACCTTGATTAAACAATAACTTACGAGACATTTCGGGGGTGAAACTCGCGCACATCGCCGACGCTCATCTCGGCATCCGTCAGTATTACCGACAGACATCGGCCGGGATCAACCAGCGCGAGGCGGACGTAGCGCAGGCGTTCCGCGCCACGATCAACGACGTGATCGCGGCACGGCCGGACGCCGTCGCTATCGCCGGCGATCTCTTCCACTCCGTGCGCCCCACCAACGCGGCAATCGTTTTCGCATTCCGTCAATTCCAACGGCTTCGCGAGGCCCTTCCGGATGCCCCGGTCATCCTGATCGCCGGCAACCACGACACGCCGAGATCGGCGGAAACCGGTTCCATTCTCAGACTCTTCGAGGAGCTGGGCGTCGACGTGGCGGTCGACGAGGCGCGTCGCCTGGTCTATCCCGAGCTCGATCTCATGGTCCTTGCGGTGCCCCACCAGGCGCTCGTCTCGGGCGAACGACCAACGCTTCGTCCCGAGGGCAATGAGCGATACCGGGTGCTGCTTCTGCACGGCGAGATCGAAGGCGTCTACCCGGGCGACCGCAGCGGCGCGGATTACGGGGGAGTGCAGATCGGCGCGCGCGAGCTGAAGTCGACGGAGTGGACTTATGTCGCTCTCGGCGACTATCACGTGCAGTATCAGGTGGACGAGCGCACCTGGTACGCGGGGGCTCTCGAGTACGTCAGCCCGAATTTCTGGGGAGACCGAAGGCTCGAGCGTGAGCTGGGATTGGGCAAGGAGCCGAGCCGGACTAACCCGGGAGAGGGTGGAAAGGGATGGCTGCTGGTCGATCTCGAAACCGGCAAGGTGGAGCGCAGGCCGATCCCCTGGGCGCGCGCTGTTCTCGATCTGGATCCGGTCGAGGCTGCCGGCCTCTCCGCCCCCGCCCTCGACGCGCAGATCGCGGAACGAATCGACAAGATCCCTGGAGGCATCGAAGGGAAGATCGTGCGGCTCAAGGTCTACAATGTGCCCCGCCATATCGCGCGGGAACTGAATCATGCCGCCATCCGCGACTACAAGGCCGCGGCGCTTCACTTTCGCTTCGATCTGCGCCGGCCCGAACCTCGCCGCACTGTCGGAATTGGCACGCCCGGCCATCGCCAGACGCTCCCCGAGCTCGTCCGCTCTTATCTGGAACAGCGACCGCTACCTCCCCACATGGATCGAGAGGAATTCGTCCGTTTGGGCACCGAGCTGATCGAAGTCGCCGAGCCTGACCTGGCCGCCACCTGATGCTGATCCATCGCCTGCGCCTCTGCAACTTCCGGCAGCACGAGAACACCGATCTCGAGCTCGGGACCGGCCTGACCGGAATCGTCGGGCCGAACGGAGCCGGCAAGACCACGATCCTGGAGGCGATCACGTGGGCCTTGTACGGAATGCCGGCCGCTCGAGGCAGTCGCGAGACCATCCGTCGGCGCGGCGCACCGCCACGGGCACGGGTCGAGGTCGAGCTGGAGTTCACCCTGGGCCCTCACCAGTACCGCATCGTCCGCTCGCTCAACAATGCCGAGCTGTACCAGGACGGCGACCCCACGCCGATCGCCAACTCGATTGGGACGGTAACGGACCGAGTCACTCGACTCCTCTCCATGTCGAGGGACGAGTTCTTCAATACGTACTTCACCGGTCAGAAGGATCTGGCGGTCATGGCCCGGATGAGCGCGCCCGAACGCGCCCAATTTCTCTCTCGGGTCCTCGGCTACGAACGCATCCGCGAAGCGCAGGGTCGCCTCAAGGAACGCCGCGCCGTTCTGCGGTCTCGTTTGGAGACACTCCGTGCGGCCCTCGTCGACCTTGTGGAGCTCGATGCCGCCGACGCGAGCACCAAGAGCAGACTCGCGGCGGCCCGGAAGGCTGAGGCGACCGCACAAAAGGGGTTCACTCGTGCAGACGCCAAGCTTGCCGAGATGCGTCCCAGGTGGGAGCAGGCCCAGAATCTGCGCGAGGCCGCGCTCGCACTCGAAACCGAGATCCGAGTGACCGAGCCCCGGGTACTGGCGGCGGCCAAACGGGTCGAACGCCTCGAGCGTGAGGTCGCCGAGGGGAAGGAGGCCGCTCGGCTACTGAAGGAAGCCTCGCGGGTCATTGCCCCGCTTCCGAACTTACGCGAGGAGGCCGACGCCCTCGGGCGGCAAGCCGACTCGTGGCGCCTGCGTCAGGGCCTCCTGAGACAACAGCAGGAAGTCCGCACCCTCCTCACATCCGTTGAGGAGAGACTGGCGGGACTTGCTGCACCGACCGAGTTGGAGGCAACGGCCACCCGGGTCGATGGGCTTCGCGTGTCGCTCGCGTCGACGGCCTCGGAGATCGAGGGGATGCGGACAACTCGGGTGCGCGACGCGCAGGACGCGCAGACGAAACGCCAGGGACTGCTGGCGCAATACCAGGAGCTCAAGGACCAGCGGCAGCTCATCGTGGACGCGGGTCCCGAGGGCATCTGTCCGACCTGCGCCCGTCCGCTTGGCTCCGAGTATCCGGCAATGCTCGAGCTGCTCGACAGTCAGATCGAGCAGGTTGTCGCGAACGGAAACTTCTATAAGCAACGGATGGAGCAGCTTCAGCAGGAGCCGGCCGAGTTGGTCGTGGCGGAGGAGAGGCGCACCACACTCGAGCGCGAGCTCTCGGAAGCCACCGCCGAGCTCGGCCGGCTCAACGCGCAGTCCCAGGAGATGGGTCGGCTGCGCGACGAGCGGGAGCGGTTGCTGCTTCGGGTCGAGGAGCTTCAGCGAACGCTCGACCCCCTCAGGGCCGACTTCGATGCGGCCCGCCACGAGGTCGTCCTCGCCGAGATCAAGGAGCTCGAGCCCATCGCGTTGCAGGCCGAGAGACTCGGCGCCGTCTGCGAGCGAACCAAGGTCATCACCGCCGATCTCGAGGCGGCTTTGGGTGAGCGAACCCAAGTCGGCCAGCTCGTAGCCAAGCTGACAGCCGATCTCAAGGCACTCGGGCATAGCGAAGCCGCCTTCCGCGAGCTGCGAGACGCGGAAGCCGCCGCGGACAAGGGGCGGAGAGAGGCGGAGCTGACGCTGGTTCGGGCTCGAAGCGAGACCGGCGCGGCGACCGAGGCGGTCGAAGCAGTGGCCCGGCGACGGGCCGAGAGGGTGGCGCGGGAACGGGAGGTTACGGTGGCCGCCGGCGATCTCGAGCTTCACCAGGAGCTCGACCGCGCGTTCACCGATCTGCGCAGCGACCTCAACGCCGGCATGCGACCCGACCTGTCGGACCTCGCCTCCGGTTTCCTCCGAGACCTCACGCATAGCCGGTACACCGGCCTCGAGCTCGACGAGGACTATAGCGCGACGGTGATGGATGACGGTGATCCCAAAGAGGTGATTTCGGGGGGCGAAGAGGACATCGTCAACCTGGCGCTTCGCCTGGCGATCAGCCAGATGATTGCGGAGCGGGCCGGACAACCGCTGTCGCTTCTCATCCTCGACGAGATCTTCGGATCGCTGGACGATGTCCGGCGCGTAGCCGTCACCGATCTGCTGCAGGCGCTGACGGATCGGTTCCCCCAAGTGATCTTGGTGACGCATGTGGAGATGGAGGGCCGGGCGTTCGACCGGAAAGTGATCGTTGCGTACGACGAGAAGCGGGGAGTCTCCGTCGTGACCGACCAGCCGTCGGGAGGCGAGGATGTGGCGGCCTGACCGGAGCGTCCGTGGGCCGGACCGCCCGGTTGCCCGCGACATCGACTCGCTCAACCGGGTGTTCGCCGAGTCCTTCACGGACCGGTACAGCCGGGACGGCTTGGTCGGTGTCCGCGTCCCGCAGCTCACTACGATCGTCTGGCGATACGCGCTCGAGGATGCCGGTGACGGAGCGATGGTCTGGCGTGACGGCGACGGCCACATCGTCGCGTTCAACATGGTCCACCAGTCCGGCACCGAGGGATGGATGGGTCCGCTGGCGGTCCGGCCGGACCGCCAGGGTGAAGGCATCGGCTCGATGATGGTCCTCCATGGTCTGGAATGGCTTCAGGGGCAAGGAGCCACGACGATCGGCCTGGAGACTATGCCGCGCACGGTGGACAACATCGGATTTTACAGTCGCATGCGACTGGTCCCCGGCCATCTCACCGTGACGCTGGTGAAGGACATCCCGCGTCGCGCCGGGTCAACCCCGGAGCGGCTGTCGGCAGCGGGGCGCCTCGCCGATGCCCGGATCGAAGAATGCCGGCGACTCACCGATGCCCTGCTCCCGGGCGTGGACTTCACTCGGGAGATCACGTTGACCAGGGAACTGCGCATCGGTGACACGACGATGGTCAGAGAAGACGGGCAACTCACAGCATTTGCACTCTGGCATTCTGTCCCTCTCGCCGCAGGACGCCCGAAGGACGAATTACGCGTGCTCAAACTAGTGGCGAGGTCCATCGACGACTTCGACCGCCTGCTTGACGCCGTGCAAGCCAGCGCGGTCGCCGAACGGGTCGACCGCATGGCGATCCGATGCCAGAGCGAATTCACCGCCGTGTACCTGCGTCTCGTTGGGCTCGGTTACCGAGTGCATTGGACCGATCTGCGGATGTTGCTCGAGGGGTTCCCGCAGCGGCAGGCCCAGGAGGGAATCGTCATGTCGAACTGGGAAATTTGATGAGGGAGGGCGACCGAAGACGGCCGCTCAATCACGCCACCTGACCCGTCACATAATTACACACAACTTTGTTACAATCAGAATTCTTCTAATTCTGGAAAATATTTCGCGGAAATGATTTAGTGCGCCTGCCCACCAGACCTCTATGACATCCGTCAAGAAATTTGCTATTCAGATTGGCCTCTACTTTGCCAATAATGTGAGACAGCCCAAGGGCGGCGCGAGGGACGGGAACGGTTGGGTCTCAATCAAAGGAGTGCCATGAAAGGGTAGAGATCGATGACGTACACGTTCAAGCTCGCGCGACGTCTCGCCGTGTTACGATCGGTCGCACTGGTGTGTGGCCTGCTCTTCGGCGCCGCCTGTGCGGAGGACTCTACTACTGCGCCCGGAGATGGTCCCGCCGTCACTCCGACGCCCGTTCCGCTCGACAACAGCAATCAGGTTGCCACCATTTCGTCCGTGGCCAACTCGATGACGGCCACACTGCGGAAGATCTATCTCGCGCCGGCAAACGTCTCGATCAAGACCTATCGCACCGCGCACTATCGCTGGTACGCCCGTACGATGAGCTGGGACAGTGTCCCGATCAACGTGACGCTCACGGCGACCGGCGGCACCATCACGCCCTCCGGTCTCTTTACCGCCGGGAAGGTCGCGGGCACCTACCGAGTGATTGCGACGGCAGGACACTTCGCGGACACCTCAGTCGTGGTGCTGACCGCGGCGCCGCCGCCGTCATGGACGCCAGCATCGGAGGCGCCGACTCCGACCACTCCGAATCCGATCCCAGTGCCGGTGACGCCGGTCAGCAGCCCGGTCGGTGTGGGCGTCCCAGTCGGTCCGTTCCATCTGCCGAACGACCAGTATGGCGTTCGCTCCTGGTACAACGGCGCCCTACGCGCTCTGTCTCCAAGAGGAGCTGCGACCGATCTGGCCTATGCCAAGTCCAAGGGAATCCGGATCGCGGTGAGTTTGCCCGGCAGCCGTGCCGGCTACACGAACAGCGACAAGACCTTCAGCATGAGCCGGTGGAAGCAGAACATGGATGCCTGGCGCTCCCAGGCGGCGATGCTGCAGAGCTATTACGCGAACGGAACGATCATCGCGAACTATCTCGTGGACGAACCCGACTGCAGCAGCTGCTGGGGCGGAAAGCCCATCAGCGGGGCCGAAGTCGCCGAGATGGGCCGATACGCGAAGTCCGTCGTTCCTGGGATTCCGACCGTTGTGCGGGTCGTTCCCGCGTGGTTTCGGCGCGTGGGACTCTCCGGAAACGACATCGATGTCGCTTGGGCTCAGTATACCGGCCCCCTGCACTCGCCCAGCCTCCGGATGTCGCCGGAGCAATTCCGCGATCAGAGCGTCGCCGAGGCCAAGGCGCTCGGCATGGGTCTCATCCTCGGCATGAACACGCTGGACGGTGGGGACGGCTCGAGCCGGATCTCGGGAACCTACGATCTTCGCTACGTCTCGACTCGGTGGCAGATGTCGGCGAGCGAGGTGGAGCGCGCGGGAACGGTGTTCGCCAGCGAGCCGTATGCCTGTGCCGTACTCGACTGGCGCTTCAGCCCCACGCTGACCTCGTCGAGCTACTCAGCGGCGCAGGCGGCCGGGATCCGGGCCTTCGACGACCGGAGCGATGTGAAGGCGGCATTTGCGAAAGTCCTCGCGGCGGCGCAGCGCAGGGAGGCCACCCGGTGTAAGTAAGCCACCGAGGGGCGAGAACAGAGTTTCGCGGCCGGCCGGCGAGCAGATCTCGTCGGCCGGTTTGCATGGCATCGCAGAAAAATGCGAGCTGGTTCCGTTGAATTATACGACGATCTTCCGTTACCGTGTATCCGGTTTCAGTCATCTAAGACGATGTTGTAGAATATGTTGCAGCAATACACTGAGTTGGACCGTGACAAAAGTGTATAGAACTTGCGTATTTGGAATCGCGCGCGAAGACGATCACCGTCGCACGCGAGCCCAAGGGTGGATTGGGGATGGCCGGGGACCGGTTGGGCCTTCGACCCAAGGAGCGCAATGAAAGGGTAGGGGCGATGACGTACACCTTTAAGCTTGCGCGGAGGCTTGCTGTCTCGCGACGTTTCGGCATGCTATCCGCCCTGCTGTTCGTTGCTGCTTGTGCCGGCGAGAACACCATGGCCCCGGAGGGAACGCCCTCCAACTCCGACAACCCAACTTCGCTCCAAGTCTACCCGCGCTCCATCGTCGTTGAAACCAACCAGCCTGTGAGGTTTCGCGGGCGAACTCTCACGTTCGACGGCACCACGGTCGTCACGCCGATCGCCTGGGCGTCGACCGGTGGCGTGATCAATCCCGACGGCACGTTCTCCTCGTCGCATCCCGGCACCTTCAAGGTCATGGGTCGCGGGCGCGGATGGAAAAATTCCGATACCTCGACCGTGACCGTCGTGACTCCTCCGGGCGACCTGGCCGGGATCAGCGTATCCCCGGGAACGGCCAGCGTCATCGTGCAGGCCACGAAGTCGTTTACTGTCGCCGGTCTCCTGGCGGACGGATCCAAGGTACAGATCGGTGCGGTCTGGTCGGCCACCGGTGGGACCATCGGTCCGGACGGTACCTACACCGCCGGTGATGTGCCCGGGACATATCGGGTCGTTGCCAGCACCACCGATTCTTCGCGCGCGGACACCGCCGTCGTGACGGTCACCGCTGCACCATTGAAGACGCTCGTTCTCATGCCGGCGTCGTTCTCGCTGACGACGGGCGGCACCAAGCAGCTCAGCGCGTACGGGGTCAACTCCCTCGGCGATACGGTCGCTCCCAGCATCACGTTCAGCGCCACCGGCGGGACCGTGAATTCCTCCGGCCTCTATACCGCCGGCTCCACGGCGGGCACCTTTCGCGTCATCGCCAAGTCGGGCTCTGTTGCCGACACGGCGAAGATCAGTCTCACCGTTGCGCCGGCCCCGACACCCACGCCGACTCCGACCCCGACCCCCACTCCGAGCGGCGTGGGCGTGCCCTTTGGCCCCTTCCATCTTCCGAACGATCAGTACGGTGTGCGCTCCTGGTACAACGGCGCTCTCCGTGCCCTCACGACCTCCGGCGCCTCCGGCGATCTTTCCTACGCGCGTTCCAAGAACATTCGGATCGTCGTGAGCCTGCCCGGTAGCCGGGGGGGCTACACCAACAGCGACAAGACCTTCAATCTGAGTCTGTGGAAGCAGAAGATGGACGCGTGGCGCTCACAGGCAGCGCTGCTGCAGACCTACTACGCCAACGGCACCATCCTAGCGAACTATCTGGTGGACGAGCCCGACTGCAGCAGCTGTTGGGGTGGGAAGACGATCACGGGAACACAGATTACCGAGATGAGCCGGTACGCCAAGTCCATTCTCCCCGATATCCCGACCGTCGTGCGGGTGGTGCCGTCCTTTTTCCGCAAGGCGGGGCTGACCGGCCAGGATGTGGATCTCGCTTGGGCGCAGTACGGCGGCCCGCTGCATTCGCCGAGCCTCAACATGACTCCGGAACAGTTCCGCGACCAGAACGTGGCGGAGGCCAAGGCGCTTGGCATGGGCCTCATTCTCGGCATGAACACGCTCGATGGTGGCGACGGGTCGAGTCGCATCCCCGGCACGTACAATCTCAGCACCGTGTCCAACCGTTGGCAGATGTCGGCGGCCGAAGTGCAGCATGCGGGAACGGTCTTCGCCAAGGAGCCGTACGTCTGTGCCGTGCTCGATTGGCGCTACAGTCCGACGCTGACGTCGTCGACCTTTACTGCGGCGCAGGAAGCTGCGGTCCAGGCTTTCGACGATCGCAACGATGTGCAGGCGGCGCTCGCCCAGGTGCTCGCCGCGGCGAAGGGTCGAGCCGCCACGGCCTGCAAGTAACCCCGGGAATACGATAGGCGGCTAAGTGAAAGCCACCCGGCAGATCACCGTCGGGTGGCTTCGCACGTGGTGAGGAGTCGCCGCCGGCTACTTACCGTAAAGCGTCCCGGCGTTGGTGATCCGGTGCGCCTCGGGGTGCTGCCAATCCTCGAGTACGCCACGATACACGGCAAGGGTCTCTTCCACCGTCCGCGACAGAGTGAAGTCGCGCTCGTAGCGGTGTCGGCCGGCTGCTCCCATGCGTTGCCGGAGCTCGGGGTCGAGCAGGAGCTGCTCGATGCGCGACCGCAGGCCTTCGATGTCTCCCCGAGGCACGACGAAGCCGCCCTCGCCATCGTGAACCGATTCCGCGATTCCCCCGACCGCCGATGCCACTACGGGAAGACCTGCGCGCATGGCCTCGAGGATACTCCGGGGGAATCCCTCCCAGTTGCTGATCAGGAGGAATACCTGGGCTTGCGCGAGACGCGCCTCGACGTCGAGGACTTGTCCCAAGAAGCGAATACGGTCGCTCAATCCGAGGGTCTCGCCGAGAGCGGCGATCTCGGGTTTGAGCGGCCCGTCTCCGATGAGGTCGAGCTCCCAGGGATACTGGCGGAGCCCGCCGAGTGCATGCAGCAGAGTTCGGTGGTCCTTCTGGAGCTCGAACCGGGCCACCATCACGAGACGAACCGGTGAGCGACCAGGATCCGCACGATGCTCGGCCGGAATGTCCGGCATGCCGTTGTGGACCGTTACGACTTGCTGCTCACTCGCAATCCCATAGTCGAGTGCCAGCCGGCGGTCGAAGTCCGATACCGTGATGATGCGGCTCGCAAGTCCGCCGGCCATTCGTTCGATACGTTGGTAGAGCGCCGCACGCAATTTGGGAACCCCTGGCGTGAACGCCCATCCGTGCGCCGTGAAGATCACCGGAATCTCGAGAGATTTTCCGGCGAGCCGGCCGAGCACCCCGGCCTTCGACGAGTGCGTGGAGAGCAAATCGGGTTGGATCTTTCCGAGTGCGGCATGGATCTCCCCCAGTGCTCTGAAATCGTCGAGCGGCCTGATCGGGGCGACGAGATGAGGCAGCGAGTAGGTCGGAACTCCCCTGGCGAGCAGGCTTTCGGTGAAAGGACCGCTGCCGCCCGCAATGACCGAAGGCTCGTGGCCCAGATCTCGGGCCGCGCTCGTCAGGTCGCGAACGTGGATCTGGGCGCCACCAATCGGATCCGCCCGCGTCACGAGGTATGCGATTTTCACGCTGTAAACGCGGTTCGCCTACAACTCATTCAGGCGACCTCCAATAGACTCTGTTGGCTTGGCGCAACATCTACGTGGCATTCGCATGGCCCCGGCCCCGCGGGGCGCAATCATCAGGCCGAGCGGAACGACTCTCCGACCAGGAGTCCGCCCTCCTGCACTTATAGAACCATTGATGATACATTGCGTTGCGCGACTGCGCCGCAGGGCACGTAAGTGATGCCCGGTAGCGGGCATGGATTCTGCTCTTCGGCCTCTGCTCTTCCCGAGTCGGGCCGGCTGAGCACAAGTGACTCCACTGGTTGAGTCTCTCGGCGGTGTGTCGTACCCCACGGACGTGGGGCCCAGACTCCTCTAATGTCGGCCAGCGAGGATTATGCGACTTCCGGCTCTGTATCTCGTGCTTGCTGCGCTTCTGGGTCCGTCCGCCCTCTTAGCGCAGAATCCGGCCCCTGCGGCTGCGGGCACAACCCTCGAACCGGGTGACACGATCCGGATCATAGTCTGGCGGAAGCCGGAATTCAGCGGCGATTTCGTGATCGGACAGGATGGAACGATCACGCACCCGCTGTATCGCGCGATCAAGGTGGGAGGGGTTCCCATCCCTCAAGCGGAAGACGCCATCCGGCGGTTCCTGAGTCAATACGATCAGAACCCGCAGTTCGTCATGGAGCCGCTGATCAGTGTGTCGGTCTCCGGATCGGTGCCGCGGCCGTCGGTGTTCGCCGTGCAGCCCAAGACGAGCATCGCCGAGGCGGTGGCGCGAGCGGGAGGCCCTACGGATGCGGGGAATCAGACGCGCGTGAGGATCTTCCGCGCGGATCCGAGCGGGAACAGGCGCGAGTTGTTCGTGAACCTGAAGGACCCGGAAGATCCGATCGGTCGGTCACCGGTCCACTCCGGTGACCAGATCATCGTGGACAGGAATCATTCGTTCTTCAAAGAGGTTTTCTTGCCGGCGCTCAGTCTGCTGGGCTCGCTCGCGTCGATCGCGCTCTTGATCCGGCGGTTCAACAGGTAGTCAGACCCGTTTTTCGAGACAGGTGAGTCTTCTGATGCCCGACAATTTTCACGAGAGCCGGATGCTGCCCGGCACGGTCGCCCCCACGGCGGCGATCGAGCAGAGCACGGGGCAGACCGTCTCGCTCAGCCACCTCATCGGGGTGCTGCGGCGCCGGTGGCGCGTCATTTTCACGATGACGGCGATCGGTGCAGCGGTCGGGGCATTTCTCGCGTCTCGCCAGCCGCCGACCTATCAGGCACAGGCACTCATCCGTCTCGCCGGCGAACGGCAGCAGCTCACCGGCAACATGGAAGCCCCTGAGCCCGAGCTTGGTCGGAGCGCCGACCCGATGCTCTCCCTGGTCGAGCTGATTCGCAGCCGGAGTGTCGTCGGAACCGTGGTGGATTCGGTTGGCCTGCAACTGATCTCGCTCGACCCCGATTATGCGGCCACCGATCTCACCGACGTCACGGTCGATCCGCGCGTGGCCGGCGATTCGATCATGCTGGATTTCGCAGCGAATAAGGTGACCGCCGCGTTCGCCGGGCGAACCGCCAGCGCCGGATACGGCCAGATCCTCCGGCTCGGCGCGGTGCAGTTCAGCGTCCCGTCCCGCCCAACGGTGGACCATGCCGACATCGCCGTCATTCCGCGAGAAGCTGCTATCGGAGCCTTGCGCCAGACCCTGCTCGTGACCCCGCACACCGGTACGGACGTCATCGAAATCGACTATCAGTCGACCGATCCCCGGTTGGCCGCGCGCATCGTCAACAATACCGTCACCTCGTTCCGGACCCTAAACCTCGAGTCCGCGCGCGACAAGTCGAGGCGCCGGCGGATCTTTCTCGAGCAACAGTTCGACCGCACCGACAGCCTGCTGAATCGCGCGCAGGCCGAGCTCGCCAATTTCAGGAGCCGTCAGCAGCTCGCCAGCTCGGCGAGCCGCCTCGAGGCCGAGCAGACGGCAATGATCGCCCTCGAGGGACGCCGGTCCGAGCTCGAGGCCGACCGGAATACGTACGTCAGCCTTCTCGCCAAGCTCAAGACCGGCAGCGACACGGGGCGCGCGGAAGCACTGCGGGCGCTCGCGACCTCTCCCGCGCTTGGAGACAATCCGTCGATCGGATCGCTCTTCAATCAGCTCAACAACTACCAGTTCCGCCTCGACTCGATGACGACCGGACCCTGGGCGGCCGCGCCGACCAATCCGGATGTCATCCAGCTGCACACGCTGATCAACAACGCGCAGGCCAACCTGACGCAGGCCGTGAGCAGCCACGTGGCGTCGATCGACGCGCGGATGCAGTCCCTCGGCACGCTCCGGGCGCAGAGCGGCCAATCGATCCAGCTCCTCCCGGCCATGGCCGAAGAGGAGATGCGACTCAACCGGCGCGTGGAGGCGCTGAGCGCGGTCAGTGATCAGCTGCGGCAGGACTACCAGAAGGCCCGTATGGCCGAAGAGGTCGAGGCGGGTGACGTGGAAGTCGTGGACATGGCCGCTGTGCCGATTGCGCCGCTTTGGACAACCGCCACGATCAAGTTCGCCCTTGGCGTATTGCTGGGTTTCCTCCTGGGTGGCGGCCTCGCGCTGCTCCTGGAGTCGCTCAATACTTCGATCCGCCGGCCCGAGGACATCGAGACCACGTTGCACCTTCCCGGGCTGGCGGTCATCCCCCGCCTCACTCCCGGCACGCCAAAGCGTCGGCTCGGTGGCCTGCTGAGGGGTGACAAGAGTCAGGTCAACCCGCGAGCCGCTGCGATTGGCACGGCGGCCCAGCCGTTCTCGATCGGGACCGAGGCGTTCCGAATGCTTCGCACCAGTCTCTTCTGGTCGGATGGCTCCGATCAACTGACGAACGCTGGTGGTCACGAGCGCCGCGCCCGGAGATGGGAAGACGCTGACCGCGGCAAATCTCTCGGCCAGCTTTGCGCACGATGGACTGCGCGTCCTGCTCGTGGATTGCGACGTTCGCCGGCCGCAGCTGCACGGGCTCTTCCGCGCGCCTCGAAGCCCGGGGCTGCTCGACCTGCTGGCCCCACCCACCAAGCAGTCGGGCGGGGAAGTGCGCTCGCTCAGCCTCGCCGATGTCGGCGATGAGAACAACGATCCCATCACCCACGTCGTGCGGAGCACGCCGTTCCGGGGCCTGTCTCTCCTGACGTGCGGCACCCTGCCGACCAACGCCTCGAATCTGTTGAGTGGCGTGCGGATGCGGTCGCTCCTGAAGGTGCTGACCGAGCGCTTCGATCTCGTCATCCTGGACACGCCGCCGGTCCTGGCCACAGCCGACGCCGGAATTCTTGGGAAGTCTCGCGGACGGGGTACTTCTCGTCGTGCGAGCGGGCCAGACCGATAAGTCGGCGGCACAGCGTGCCACCGCACAGCTCGCCAGCAGCGGTGCTCGGGTCCTGGGCGTCGTGCTGAACGATCCCAAGGGTGAGGTCTCCCAGTTCGGCGACTACTACTATCCCTACGAGTACGTCGCGGAAAAGGAGTAGACCGGCGAGTGCGGTCCCGGCGTCATGCCGAGAGCGGCGGGGTACCTCCCCGCCGCTCGTACGTTCGGCGGCGAGCCTGACGCGGTCAGACAGAGCAAAACTCTAACGGGAGAAATGGCTTCCATCATGGCGTCATCCGTCGCCCCAGCGAAACCGGTCGCGGCTCCGATTCACGGCCCACAGCGAATGAACATCGTGATCGTCGGACACGTCGATCACGGCAAGAGCACGGTCATCGGCCGCCTGCTGGCCGATACGAATTCCCTTCCCGAGGGCAAGCTGGAGCAGGTCCGGGCCTCGTGCGAGCGCAGCTCGAAGCCGTTCGAGTACGCCTTTCTGCTCGACGCGCTCAAGGACGAGCAGGCCCAGGGCATCACGATCGATGCCGCGCGCGTCTTCTTCAAGACGGCGACGCGCCACTACATCATCATCGACGCGCCCGGCCACATCGAGTTCCTGAAGAACATGATCACCGGCGCCGCTCGTGCCGAAGCGGCCCTCCTCGTGATCGACGCCAAGGAAGGTGTCCAGGAAAACTCACGCCGCCACGGGTACATGATGTCGATGCTCGGCATCCGTCAGATCGCCGTGCTGGTGAACAAGATGGACCTCGTCGGATGGGACCGCGCCGTGTCGAGCGCATCGTCCGCGAGTACGGCGCCTTCCTCGAACAGGTCGGCATCCGTCCCCAATGCTTCATTCCTGCGAGCGGACGCGATGGAGACAACATCGCGACGCGGTCGACCAACCTGGCCTGGTACGACGGACCCACGGTGCTCGAGGCGCTCGACCGGTTCCGCACCGAGCCGTCTCCGGTCGACAGTCCGTTCCGGATGCCGGTGCAGGACGTCTACAAGTTCACCAAGCAGGGCGACGACCGCCGAATCGTCGCGGGCACCATCGAGACCGGGACCATCGCGGTCGGCGACGAGGTCGTCTTCTATCCCTCGGGCAAGAAGAGCCGGGTGAAGTCCATCGAAGCCTTCAATCGGGAGACGCGGAGCACAGGCCAATGCCGGCTCAGGCGACGGGCTTCACCCTGCACGAACAGATCTACGTCTCCCGCGGCGAGATCGCCGCGCTCGAAGGGCAACCCCGGCCGCAGGTCACCACCCGGCTCCGGGTGAGTCTGTTCTGGCTCGGCAAGGACCCGCTGGTCCGTCGCAAGGACTACCTCCTCAAGCTGGGGACCGCCCGGGTCACTGCTCGGCTGGAAGAGATTCTGCGGGTCATCGACGCGTCCACCCTCGAGGCTGCCGAACAGCGGACCGGGTCGAGCGACACGACGTGGCCGAGTGCGTGCTCAAGCTGAACCGCGCGATCGCGTTCGACCTGGCGGAAACCGTCGCTGCGACCAGTCGCTTCGTGTCTGGTCGACGACTTCGAGATCCGCGGCGGCGGGATCGTCCGGGAAGCGCTGGCCGACCGTCAGACTGCCGCGCGCGACAAGGTGCTGCTTCGGAACTACAAATGGGAGCCCAGCATCATCCCGCCGGAGCGGCGGGCGGAGAAGTACAACCAGAAGGCCACGCTGATTCTGATCACCGGCGAACACGAAGCCGATCGGAAGGGACTGGCCAAGGCGCTCGAGGCGCGGCTGTTCGACGACGGCCGGGTCGTCTACTTCCTCGGCATCGGCAACGTGCTGTACGGCGTGGACGCGGACATCGAGCGAAAACAGGAGAACCGTCAGGAGCACATGCGTCGGCTGGGTGAGGTCGCCAACCTGATGCTCGACGCCGGGATCATGCTCGTGGTCACGGCCGCCGAGCTGACGCAGGACGACCTCGAGGTCATCAAGACCGCGGTCGAACCCGAATCGATCGAGACGATCTGGGTCGGCGACAACGTCACCACGGACCTGGTGTACGATCTCCAGTTGTCGGGCTCGACGCCGGCGGAATCGGCCGACCGGCTGAAGGCCCACCTCCAGGACAAGGGCATCATCTTCCGGCCATGGTGAGCGAGAGTTCTGACGACGAACATCATCGAGCTCGCCCGGGAGGCCGGGCGGGCGATCATGCTCTACTATGGCGGCGCGGCCGAGTCCCAGGAGAAGGCGGATCGCAGCCCCATCACCGCTGCCGACCGCGCGGCCCACGCGATTCTCGTGGACGGCCTGCATCGCCTCGATCCGTCGACACCGGTCATCTCCGAAGAGGGCACGCTCGCGCCGCTGGAAGAACGTCGCCACTGGCGCCGATTCTGGCTCGTCGATCCGCTGGATGGCACCAAGGAGTTCATCAAGCATCGCGACGAGTTCACCGTCAACATCGGCTTGATCGAGGACGGCGAGCCGGTGCTCGGCGTTGTGCTCGCTCCCGCGCTCGACTTGCTCTACTGGGCGGTGAAGGGTGAGGGAGCATGGCGGCAGCAGGGGGCGGAGCCGGCCGAGCGGATCTTCTCGCGAACGGTGTCGCCGGGGACTCCCCTCGTCGTCGTCGAGAGCCTCTCGCACCCCTCGGCCGAGTTGGAGGAGTACCTGGCCACGATCCCGGTAGCGCGTCGGGTCAAGGCCGGCAGCTCGCTCAAGTTCTGCTGGGTCGCGGACGGGCGCGCCGACCTCTACCCGCGGCTGGGCCCGACGATGGAATGGGATGTGGCGGCGGGAGACTGCATTTATCGGCAATCGGGCGCAGACGGTGAGCGATCCTCTCCGCTCACCTACAACAAGGCCGATCTCCGGAACACCAGCTTCGTGATCGGTCTTCCCGATCCGGCGCGATCCGGTGTCTCCTGAGATGCCAACGCGATCGAGGGCTGCCGTCCTCTGGTTCACCGGTCTATCCGGCTCCGGCAAGAGCACGATGGCGAGTCACGTTGCCGAAATGCTGAAGTGCCGAGGCACCGATGTGGAGTATCTCGACGGAGATGCCATCCGGAGCGTGTTTCCGATGACCGGGTTTTCCCGGGAGGAACGGAACGAGCACATTCGGCGCACGGGGTTTCTGGCGAGCAGGCTGGAGGCGCACGGCGTGACGGTCGTGGCGTCGTTCGTCTCGCCCTACCGCGAGTCCCGGGACTTCGTCCGGGGGCTCTGTCGGAACTTCATCGAGATCTACGTGGCGACCCCGCTGGAGGAATGCGAGCGCCGCGACGTCAAGGGCCTGTACGCTCGGGCGCGGCGAGGAGAAATTTCAAACTTTACGGGGATCAACGATCCGTACGAGCCCCCGGAGCACCCCGAGATCTCCTTCGATACTCGGACCGTGAGCGTCGAAGAGGCCGGTGCGCGGATACTCGAACGACTGGGAGATCGTCAGTGACAGTCAGCGACCTGGATCATCTGGACGAACTGGAAAACCGGAGCGTACACATCTTTCGGGAAGCGTACGCCAACTTCAAGAACCTCTGCATGCTGTGGTCCATCGGGAAGGACAGCACCGTCCTGCTGTGGCTGGCCCGCAAGGCATTCTTCGGGCACGTGCCGTTTCCGCTGGTCCACATCGACACCTCCTTCAAGATCCCGGAGATGATCGAATACCGTGATCGCCTGGCACTCGAGTGGAACCTGAACATGATCTACGGGCAGAATCGCCAGGCGCTCGAAGCGAAGCGCACCTTTCCCGATGGCGCGGTCGATCGCATCGCGTGCTGCGGAGCGCTCAAGTCGGAGGCGCTCAAGCACACCTTGAGCGGAGAGTGGCCGCGATACCGGCTCAACCACGCGAAGCGGGCATACGAGCTGGACCGGAACACTGAAGCCTTCACCGGCGTCATCGTCGGGGTGCGAGCCGACGAAGAGGGGAGCCGGTCGAAGGAGCGGTATTTCTCGCCTCGGTCTGTCCAGTCCCAATGGGACGTCGGCGACCAGCCGCCCGAGTTCTGGAACCAGTTCAAGACCGATTTCGCGCCGGGCACGCACGTTCGCATTCACCCGCTGCTCGACTGGACCGAGCTCAACATCTGGGAGTACATTCGGCGCGAAGAGATTCCGACTGTTTCCCTGTACTACAACCAGGGTGACGGCAGGCGCTATCGATCGCTCGGCTGCTATCCGTGCACCCATCCCGTCGAGTCGGACGCGCGCAACGTGGATGAGATCATCGTCGAGCTGCGCTCCGGCAAGTTCGCCAACATCGCCGAGCGGGCGGGGCGAGCGCAGGACAAGGACGACGGCGGCGGTCTCGAGACGTTGCGGCGGAGCGGCTACATGTAGCGCTCAGAGTGTCGTGGGTCAGGGCCCACACGCTCCGAATCGATGCCGCAACGCTGTCAGACATTCCATCTGAACACGATGCCTTGGGCGACTTGCCGCCCGGCTCGCAGGGTTCAGCAACTCCAATAGACATGGGCCGCTTCGGTGCGGCCCCTTGCTCCTTATGGGCTTCGCGGAGAAGGGGAATAGCGCGTCCGCTCTTCTGCCGCGGATCAGGTGATGCAATCGGCTGCACCCGCTGACGACGGCAGCCTTATTGCGCTTTACGTTCTGACCAACCACCTCGGCCGGTCACGTGAACAAGACACTGAAGACGTCGCTCAAGCGAGTGCGGGCGGAGTGCCGAGGTGTGACCGGCGCCTTCAGGAAGCTGCCGGATTTCCTCATCATCGGAACTCAGAAGGGCGGTACGAGTTCCCTCTTCCACTTTGTCGAGCAGCATCCCGCTGTCCGAGTATCGATCGCGAAGGAAATCCACTACTTCGATCTGAACTATCGGAAGGGAGAGTATTGGTACAGAGGTTATTTCCCGTACGCCTGGGACCGACGCATCACTGGTGAGGCATCGCCGTTTTACCTGTTTCATCCTCAGGTGCCAACGCGCGTGCGGCAGGACGTACCGCGTGCGAAGATCATCATCCTGCTTCGGGATCCGGTCGAGCGGGCTTTCTCGCACTACCGAATGAATGTGAAGGATGGAACGGAGACACTCTCCTTCGAGGAAGCGCTGGCGGCGGAGGGGCAGCGGATCGGCGGCGATGTCGATCAGATGGAGGCCGACGATCGGTACACCGGGAGGGAATATCGCCACTACTCGTACATTGCTCGCGGCTTCTACGACGAGCAACTCAAACGGTGGCTCCAATACTTCCCGCGTGAGCAGATCCTGCTGCTCAAGAGCGAAGACCTCTTCGCGAACCCCGCACCGATGGTGCGGCAGGTCTTCACGTTCCTGGGAGTCGATCCGGGCGCGCACATCACGTATGACGGCAGAAACGAGGGAAGGCCGGGTAACATCCGACCGGAAACTCGAGCCTGGCTCCAGCTCACCTTTGCCCCTCACAACGCGAATCTCACGACCATCGCCGGGCCGAATTTTCGCTGGGAATATGATCCGCTCCGCACCTCCGCGGCGGGGTGACTATATATTCGGTCGCCCCGAACCCGAACGGACCGATGCTATCGAAGAAAACCAAATATGCCATCAAGGCGTTGCTCGCCCTCGCTGAGCATCCCCCGGCGACCCCGTGCGCATCGCTGACCTTGCGCGGGACGAGCAGATCCCGGCCAAGTTTCTGGAGACGATTCTCCTCGGCCTGTCACGCATGACCAGGAGGAGGCGCTGGAAGTGTCGGACCGAGTCGTCATCATGAACGAGGGTCGGGTCGAGCAGAGCGGGACACCGGCCGAGGTGTACGAGCGGCCGGCCACGCCGTTCGTGTATGGATTCCTCGGTGACGTCAATCTCTTCCATGGGAGGATTCATCAGGGTCGGGTGGATATCGGGGAGGGGGAGCTGGACGCCCCGGAGTGGGCCGATGCACGGGATCAGGTGGGAGTGGCTTACGTCCGCACGTACGACGTGGATCTCACCCCCTCGCCGGCGGGCGCCTCATCTCTCGAGGCGGTAGTCAGGCACATCCATGCGTTCGGGCCGGTCGTTCGGCTGGAGTTGGACCTCGTCGAGGGTGACAGGACGATCGAGGCTCACGTTGCCCGCGCTCGATTCGAGACACTGGCGCTCACCAGGGGGCAGCGCGTCTTCGTTTCGCCCACTAAGGTGCGGGTGTTTGCCCAGTCCTAGGTCCAGCGACTCAAGTCGCGCCCCGAGAGCCCAGACAGGAGGGCCACCTCCTCACGAAATGCTTCCACCAGCTCCGACCTGAGCTCCGGTGAAAGGGGCTGCCGCCGCTCTTTCACGGTATTGAGGTCGATGAGCCCTTTTCGCAACGCGGTCAGCCCTTCCTCTCCCGTCGTTCGCTTGAGCCATCGAAACGCCTTGCGCACGCCCGGTGGAGGCGCGCGCATGATGTCTCGGACCCAGGTCAACCGGGCACTCTTGTTCTCATTGATACGGGGAAAATCCGTTCGATGATCGGACGGCAGGCCCGAGAAATTCGATGACCTCGTCGTAAACGGTTTGAGGCGACGCGGCGAATTCCTCGTACATGATCAGTTTGACCTGCGCTCGTGGGAACGATGAAAAGAGCCGCTCCGTCTGCGTGCCGAACGAACCGATTTCCTTGTACTGAAGGAGCTTCGGCTCGGGACACGAGCGAGGAACATCGTGGCCCTGCCGGCGCCGGTCCTGCAGGCGCCACGCCCTTTCGAAGTTGCTCTCCGTTTCATATGACCAGTAGAGCAATTGCGAGTGAAGCGAGTGGACCATATCGACCGGGTTGCGGAACATCGCGATGATCCGTGCGTCCGGATTGTACTCGTGAATGTTCCGGATGGCGGTCGATGATCGGAGGTAGTACACCGACGCTTCGCCGACACGAGTGTGGCGCTCAGTGCTCTCGGCAAAAAGCCTTGTGTAGTCTTCGAGGGTCTTGATGGCCGGATAGGTTCCGAGGTCACTGGCGAAGAAGTGCGGTTCCTTGACCTGGGGCATGAAGATGTTGGGATGCGGGTGCAGGTATTCGTAGAGAGCCGTCGTCCCGCACTTGGGGGCGCCCACGATGAAGAAGTTCGGTCTTGGGGTCAAACAGGTTCCCTCCGCCCAGATGCTTGGCTGATCGCGGATTCCGCCCAAAAACAATAGTCGGGTCGGGGGCAATTCGCTGCCGTGGCGAGCCTGCTGGCGGTGTGCCAGAAACTCATCCGGTCGAGCTCGCCATCCGCCGATCCGTTGGATCGACGTGCGTGGAGCAAGCACTTTGAATACATTGTCTTACGCTCACCTCGGCCCGCGGTCTCGTCGTGGTGCCGAGGAGGCACAGATTCTGCGCTTTCGTGGCGATTCCTGCGCGCCCAGACTCGAAGAGGATCCGGAGCAGAAATGAGACCGCAGAGCACCCCTGCCGAGCCGACGCGTGACCGCTAAGCCCCCCAGCCTGACCCATCGCACGGTCAGGGGCATGGTCTGGACGGCGTACGGAAGCGGGGCCATGGCTCTGCTCAAGATCCTGGTGCTGGTTCTCCTCACCCGGCTCTTGTCTCCGGCCGATTTCGGAGTCGTCGGGGCCGCCCTGGTTGTCATCACCTTCTCGCTCACCTTCTCGCAACTGGGTCTCGGGCCTGCGCTGGTGCAGCGTCCAGTGCTCGAGCCCGGGCACATCAGCACGGCGTTCTTCGCGTCGACGGGCTTCGGCATCGTTGCGGCCGCGATCGTGTGGCTCATCGCCCCGCTCCTCGCCACGTTCTTCCGGATGGACCACCTCACGTCGGTTGTGCGGTGGCTCGCGATCGTCTTTCCGATTCTGGGCCTCACCACCGTCGCGGAGAATCTGCTCCAGCGAGACCTGCGCTTCCGCTTGCTCGCCAACACCGATGTCGTCGCCTACGCCGTCGGGTACGGGGTAGTCGGCGTCGTCATGGCGCTTCTGGGGCGGGGTGTGTGGGCGCTGGTCGCCGCGCAGGTGACGCAGGTGTGCGTTCGAAGCATCGTCCTGCTGCGAGCCGCACCACCCCTCTTTCACCCTCGTCCGCGGCGGCGGTGGTTCAATGAGCTGTTGGGCTACGGCGCGGGAATCAGTGCCGCACGCATCGGCTTCACCGTGGCGAATCAGATCGACAACTTCGTCGTCGGACGCTGGTTGGGCGCCGTCGCCCTCGGCTTGTACAGTCGCGCATTCCAGCTGATGTCGGTCCCGACCGCCCTGCTCGGTGACGTGCTGGACAAAGTGCTCTTTCCGACGATGGCGCGGGTCCAGGACGATCAACGCCGCCTCGCCAGCGCCTTCCTCCAGGGAACCGCGATCGTGGTTCTGGTGACGCTGCCGGCGGGGGTGATCGCGGCGATTCTCGCGCCGGACCTGGTGGCCGTCGCATTCGGCAGTAAGTGGGCCGCGCTCGTCCCGCCGTTTCAGATTCTGGCGCTCGGGATGATGTTCCGGACGAGCTTCCGCCTCAGTGACTCGCTGTCGCGTGCAACGGGGAGAGTCTATCGTCGCGCCTGGCGGCAGGGCGTGTTCGCGGCGCTCGTCTTTTTCGGGGCCCTGATCGGACAACACTTTGGCGGTGTGACGGGGGTCGCCGTTGGCGTCCTCGTCGCGCTCTTCCTCAACTACGTCCTGATGGCGGAGCTTGCGTTGAGCGTTGGCAAGATTACCTGGCTTCGGTATCTGCAGTCCCAGTTACCGGCGATGCGGTTGACCGCTGTTCTGGCCGCGGCCACGCTGGCGGTGACATCGGGGCTGCACCGTCTGGGTCTTCACCCGATTATCGGGCTCCTCGCCGGTGCCACGACGGCATTCGGCACTGCTGCTCTTCTGATCTGGCAGGCACCCCTTTTCTCTCTCGGCGAAGAAGGCGCGCGCATGCTCGGCACCCTGCGGGGACACGTCATGGAGCGACTGCGGCCCGCCAGGGCGAGCGAGAGTGTGTGAGCGAGGCGCCGATCGCCTTCTATCTGCCGTCTCTGCGGGGTGGAGGTGCGGAGCGGGTGATGCTCAATCTGGCACAGGGAATCGCCGAGCGAGGGTTGCCGGTGGACCTGGTGCTGGTCGCGGCCGAGGGAGCTTTCTTGACCCAACTGCCTGCCGGGATCCGGGTGGTCGACCTCAAGTCTCGGCGCGTGCTTCGTAGCTTGCCGCCCCTGACGCGATACCTCCGCCGCGAGCGTCCGAGAGCGCTCGTCTCGTCGATGAGTCACGCCAATGTGGTGGCGCTTTGGGCGGCCAGACTCGCAGGAAACGGGACGCCTGTCGTGGCGACGGTGCACAATACGATGTCGGTGTCCACCCCCCAGCAGGGACGCATGGCGGCCGGATTCTGGCCGCTTGCCCTCCGCATCTTCTACCCTTGGGCCGCCAGCGTGGTCGCGGTCTCCCGCGGCGCCGCGGACGACTTTGCGCGGTCGTCAGGATTTCCACGCGATCGCGTCGAGGTGGTCTATAATCCTGTGATCATGCCCGACACGGGTGCGCGGGCCCGGGAAGTCCCGGAACACCCGTGGTTCGGGGCGGGCCAGCCTCCGGTGATTCTCGGGGTCGGACGCCTGACGCCGCAGAAGGACTTTCCGACCCTCGTTCGGGCCTTCGCGGCGGTTCGGCGGCAGCGGGCCGCGCGTCTGATTATTCTCGGGGAAGGTGAAGGGCGAGCGGAGCTGACCGCGCTGGCTGGCGAGCTTGGAGTTGCGGGCGATGTGGGGCTTCCCGGGTTCCAGAAGAACGCGCTCGCGTACATGGCTCATTCGGCCCTCTTCGTACTCTCCTCGGCCTGGGAAGGATTACCGACCGTGCTCATCGAGGCGCTGGCTGCCGGCACTCGGGTAGTATCGACCGACTGTCCCAGTGGCCCCCGGGAGATCTTGCAGGACGGACGACTCGGTGCGCTCGTGCCCGTTGGCGACGTCGACGCGCTGGCGTCGGCGATTCTGGAGGCCCTCGAACGACCAGCGAGCCGTGTGTCGGCCGACGCGCTCCAGGCATTTACCAGAGATGCAGCGGTCGATCACTATCTGAACCTCATTGAGAGCGCGACATGATCGCAACGGCGTACGCCGCCCTCTGGATCTTCATCTTCGCGTTGCCCTGGGAGAATGTCTTCGTCATTCCCGGGCTCGGCACGATCAGCAAACTCATGGGCATCGTCGCGCTCGGCTTTGCCGCGCTCGCAGCGCTGTTCACCGGGCGCCTCAGGCACTTGAACCGGTTCCACGTCGTGGCGCTCCTGTTCCTGATGCTAGCAGGGCTCAGCGTCTTCCGGTCGGTGTACGCCGACACCGCCGTCATCAAGTTCAAGACGTACATCCAGCTCTTTGCCGTTCTCTGGATCATTTGGGAGCTTGCCCCCGACACGCGGCGTCAGCGGGGACTTCTCACAGCTTACGTTTTCGGATCGTATGTCGGCGCCCTGCTCACGATCATCGTGCGGCCGAGCGTGGCACATACGACAACACGGTTCGCGGCGGAGGGATTCGATCCCAACGATCTCGGGATGACTCTCGCGCTCGCCATCCCCATGGCCTGGTACCTCGGGATGACCTACCGCCAGCCACTGCTGCGGTGGGCGTGTCGGGGATATCTGCTGATCGGCATCGTCGCCATCGGACTGACCGGCTCCCGCGGTGCCATGGTCGCGACCATGTTCGCGCTCCTCATCGTGCCGCTGACGATGACGCGCCTGTCCGCGGGGAAGAAGATGGCGGCGATCATCATGTTACTGGCCGTGGGAGCCGTCAGCGTGGCCTTCATTCCCGAAACCTCGTTCCAGCGCTTCAGTAGTACCAAGGAAGAAGTCGAAGCCGGCACACTCAACGGGCGGCTTCAGATCTGGACCGCCGGAGTTCACGCGTTCGTTCAACAGCCGTGGTTGGGATGGGGGGCTGGGAGCTTCGACCGCGCGATCGTCCCGTGGTTCGGGCGTCCTCGCGCTCCGCACAACTCGTATTTGTGTATTCTGGTCGAGCAGGGCGTGGTCGGCTTTCTCGTCTGGATCACCATGTATCTGGTGTTGTTCACCCAGGTCCTGAAGCTCCCGTCCATGGAACGAAGGTTCGCTCTCATTCTCCTCGGTACGATGGCGGTCGCCATGCTCCCACTGGGCTGGGACGATCGCAAACCGGTGTGGTTCATCGGCGGTGTGCTGGTCGCGTTCTGCGTGGCGATGCGGAATCCGCAGCTCGCGTACAGCGCCCCGCAGCCGGTCCCCGTGCCGGTCGTCCCCGAGTCGCCGGCCGCACGAGCCTCTCGGCGCCCGGTCTCGGTTCGAGGTCGGGCAATGCCGCCGTCACGATATCCCCGCAGGCCGCGGGGGTCGTCTGGCAATGATGCCTAAGGTCAGCGTGGTGACCACCGTCTACAACGGTGAGCCCTACTTCGACCGTGCCATTCCTTCGATCCTTCAGCAGAGTTACCGCAATTTCGAGTTCATCCTGGTGGATGACGGATCGACGGACCGAACCCTCGAACGTCTTCGCGAAGTCGAAGCGCGCGACTCGCGCGTGCGGGTCCTGACTCCCGGCAGGCTGGGATTCGCCGCCGCGCTCAATCACGCGATCACCCGGGCCAAGGGTGAGTACATCGCCCGCCAGGACTTCGACGATCGGAGCTACCCCGACCGCTTGGCGCAGCAGGTGGCCTATCTGGATGCGCATCCCAAGGTTGGGGTGCTTGGCGCCTATTATGTCCGGATCGACGAGCAACGCGGGGAGCGATACGTCCGCATGCCGCCGACCGGTCATCGGGCGATGCTGTCGGCGATGGCGCGATACATTCCCATCGCTCACACCATCGTGGCCTTCCGGCGTCGTGTGTGGGAAGAAGCCGGAGGTTATCCCGATGCTCCCAACCTCGTGGACCTGCGTTTCTGGCTTCGGGTCGGTAAGCTCGGTTGGGAGTTCGCCACGGTCCCCGAAGTCCTGGGCGAGCATAATGTGCATTCCACCAGCTTCTTCTACCAATCGTTCAAGTATGTGGAGCGTCAGCGTGATCTTGCGCGCGTACAATCGGAGATTGTCCGTGAGCTGAAGCTCCCGAAGTGGATGTACGTGTACTCGGTTGGGCGGCACGCGTACGCTTACATGCCGGACGGACTGAAGCGGGTATTGCGCCAGCGGATCGGAGGGTTCCAGGAACGCGATGTATGAAGATCTTGATCCTCTCCACCAGTATGGGAATGGGAGGAGCTGACCAGCAGATCCTGATTCTTGCCCGCGCAATGCGCGCCCGTGGCCACGATGTACGTGTCGTCGCCCTGACTCCACTCGGCCCCATGGGACTCGAGGCGCAGCGCGAGGGTATACCCACCGAGAGTCTCGAGTTGCGGCGGAACGCCGGTGACCTTCCACGAGTCGCGCGCCTGGTGCGGATGATCCGCCGTTGGCACCCTGACATCCTTCACACCCACATGGTCCACGCCAATCTGCTCGGACGTGCTCTCCGCCCGCTCGCGCCCGTCGGCGCGCTCGTCTCCACGATCCACAGCATCAGCGATGGTGGCCGACTTCGCATGGCCGGCTATCGACTCACCAATGGTCTCGTGGATCGGGTCACGATCATCAGCCGGATCGCCGCCGACCGCTATGTGAAGATTGGCGCCGTCCCAGCGGGCCGCCTCGAGGTGATTCCCAACACGGTCGATTTGGACAGGTTCAAGCCCTCAGCGGCGGCCCGCGCCGAGATCCGGAAGGAACTGGGGATCGGGGATGAGTTCGTCTGGCTCGCGGTCGGGCGCTTCCAGCCGGCGAAAGACTATCCGACGATGGTGGCGGGGTTCGCGAGACTCGCTCGACGCTCGCGCTCACGGCTGATTCTGGTCGGCCAGGGGCCGCTGCGGGGTGAGGTGGAGGCGCTCCTCGAAAAGGAGGGCATACGGGATCGGGTACAATTCCTTGGCGTTCGACGAGACGTGCCGGACCTCATGAGCGGGGCCGACGGGTATGTCCTGTCGTCGGCCTGGGAGGGGATGCCGGTCGTCCTACTCGAGGCTGCGGCAGTCGGGCTTCCGGTGGTCGCGACGAGAGTCGGCGGGGTCGCCGAGGTGGTAGAGCATGGTGAGACCGGATCGCTGGTATCGCCGGGTGATCCCGAAGCCTTGGCGTCGGCGATGGAGGGGGTCGAGGCACTCACTCCGGAAAAGCGGATCGAGATGGGTGCTCGCGGGCGTGCGTTGGTGCAGAAGCGGTACAGTACCGACAGCGTGATGTCGATGTGGGAGCGACTCTATTCCTCCTTACTGCCGGCGCCGAGTTCCGGCTCCGATGGGCATCGGTAGACCTGCAGCTGGTTCTGCCTGAAATCGAGTCTGGCAACCCCGACCGTGTTCCGCAGCTGGCAGTTCTCGTAAATCCAGCTCGTCATGGAGCCGACCTGCGTCGTGGTGCGAAGGCCGCCTTGCGCCGACGCCGGCAGCACGATCCAGAGCGCGTCGCCGTGCGCGGCCTTTTCGAGCGCGCGTAACGACCGCTCCAGCAGATCGGGGTCGGCGGCCAGACGGCCGACGAACCGTCCCGGCAGATAATGTCCCAGCACGGCGGCCTGATCGGAGTAGATACCGTCGCCGGGTCCGAGTCGCGCGTCCAGATATGCCCCGACTCCACGGAAGTCGCGCCGCCGGCCATCGCGGTACTGCGAGATCAGTGTCGGGAGACCCGTGACGATGATGAAGATCGTGACGGTAGCTGGCAGCAGCCAGCGAGGGCGCAATCCCCAATCGACCTCCGCAAGCCGATCGAGGAAGACACCGGCCCCGATGAAGAACACCGGTGCCGTCGGCAGCAGGTAGGTCGTCGAGACCGGGGTGCGGAACGACAGAAGCACGAGCAGTCCGGCCGGAACGATCAGGAGACAGGCCAGCAGGAGCGCGAGCGCGCGATCGCGCCGCTGCCAGAGCCAGAGCATCCCGACGACTCCGGCGAGGGCGACGGGCACAGTGATGCCCTCCACGTAGCTCATGAGCAGGGCGATCTGCTTCAGACCAGGCCGTCCGGGGAGGTGGAGAAGATTGTCTTGCGTAACGCCTTCGTCATGCTCCTGGATCCATTCTCCCAGGACCGGGAGGTAGCGGATGGCAATCACTCCCGCCAGCACGACGAACGCGAGCACGCCCCATCGGAGTGTCCGATGCTTCCACAGTCGTTTGGCGTACTCGCGACCGACGTCTGAGATGACGAACCAGACGATGAGTCCGCCGACGAGGAACCCGGCGACGGGATGCGCCAGCACAGCCACCCCGGCAATCAGAATCCCGAGCGCGATGGCACGCGGATTGTGATCCTTGATTCCGACATAGATGGCGTAGGGATAGATGGCAGAAACCAGGAAAACGACCGACCAGTATCGCGCGTACTGCGACTGGTAAACGTGAACGCTGCTCACCGTCACGAGGAACGCGGCGAACAGCGCCGCTCGCGTGCCGGCGAGTTTCCGTGTCACGATATAGATCGCCGGTATGGCCAGCACTCCGGCCACGGCGGGAATGATGCGAAGGCCGAGCTCGTCGAGCGGCCTGAAGGGAAGTACGAGGTAGTAGTTCAGCAGGTACAACAGCGGGCGAGGGTTGCTGGAGCCTGGGATCGATGGAATCCCGGAGGGTAAAGATCTCGTCGCCTTCGAATCCCCAATGACCGAGTCGCCAGAAGCGAAGGACGATTGCGACGGCCAGCAGGACGGCGAGAATGACGGCGGGGCCGGGCGCGCGTCGCCGTTCAGTCCCCTCGACGCTCACCAGCCGCCGCGGCGGAAGAGGATGGTGGGGATGGTCTGGAGCATGATCCGGAAGTCCTCGGCCAGGCTCTGGCGCCGGATGTACTCCAGGTCATAGCTCACCTTGGTCCGCACGTCGTCGATCGAGCGGTCGTAGTGATGGTTGATCTGGGCCAGCCCGGTGATCCCCGGCTTGGTCCGCTGCCGCAGGGGATACTCGGTGATGTGCTCCCGCAGCTCGGCAAAGATGGTGGGCCGCTCCGGCCGGGGCCCCACGATGTTCATGTCCCCCTTGAGCACGTTCAGCAACTGGGGCAACTCGTCCAGCCGGTACTGCCGCAGCAGGTGGCCCACCGAGGTGACCCGGGGATCCTGCTGCTGGGCCCAGACCGCCCCCGACTGCTGCTCGGCGTCGACCCGCATGGTGCGGAACTTATAGATGGTAAAGGGCCGGCCCCCGATGTCCTGGCGGCGGCGGTGATTGGTATTGGAGGGCCGGGGCCCCCGCCGATCCAGCCCCACCCGCTCCTGGGTGTAGAAGACCGGGCCCCGGCTGGTCAGCTTGACCAGCAGGGCCACCAGCACCAGCACCGGCGAGGCCACCACCAGCGCCACCACTGCCAGCAGCACGTTGATGGACCGGTTGAGCCACTCGCCTTGCTCCGCAGGTATATCCTGCGACTCGTCGGGCGGGGCCAGTCGCTCTGTGCGTCGTTCATCGACGGACCACCGGCGCGGGGCCGGGCTCAGGATCCCGGCGGGATCAGCGCGCTCAGTGAGCGCCTCCATCCATCGAATCAGATAAATCGTCCGGTTCCGGTTTGAGTGTCGAGTCAGGCGTTTCTTGGCGCTCCCCGAAGGGTGCCGTCGCCGAGTCGGAAGGCGAGCTGATCCGGGTGCGAGTGTGGCGACGGATTTAGCACGATCCATGCCCGCAACAGGTCTGCTGCAGGCGCTGGCATAGCGACGTGCTAAGTTATAAGTGAGCAAGCGGTTACGCCTCTCTGTCGTCTCGAAAATTGCAGGCAAAAAGCGCCGGCGTGTGGTGATTCGCCTACACGGGTTTCCGCGAGGTGTCACGTCTTACCCACGCAGGGCCCACCACCGTACCAGCAGAGTCGTACCGAGCGCGAGCAAGAGGTGGATCATGCCGGTCGTGACCGGGGTGAGAACAAGGGCGAGCGCCCACCCAATGATCGCGGCCAGCGCGAGGAGCAACGTGAATTCCATTGAAATTTCTCGCGAGAGTGTCTCGTCACCTTCTGTTCGGCGCGGTTGACCACCTCCGCAGACATTCCTATCTTAGCTCACGCGGTAGCGGTGAGCCAAATTATTGAGCCAACAGGTCCGGTGATGGGCCCGAATACCGTGGCCGATGTCATGCCCCTCGTGGGAAGGCAGGAGCCAAAGGTGAGGGCGCCGATGCTTCTCATTGGGCTTCAATAATCCTCTCCGTTGCCGCTACACCTTCGCGCCGGCCGGTCTCCGGTCGGCGCTCGTGTGTCTGTGTCCGCCTTGACCTTCCTGCCCACCCCCGCATCTTCCTCAAGGCTCTGTCCCTGGAATCGTCGATGCCGCGATGCAGCGTGACGCGGCGCGTGCACTTCAACGCCGCGCACCGCCTCCACAATCCCGACCGGTCCGATGCGTGGAACAAGAAGACCTTCGGCCCGTGCAATCATCCGAACTATCACGGGCACAATTACGAGCTCGAGCTCACCGTCGAAGGCGAGATCGATCCGGTGACCGGCTACGTGATGGACCTCAACCAGTTGAAGGCGCTGGTCCAGGAACATCTGCTGGGTCACCTCGACCACAAGAATCTGAATCTCGACGTCGCGTGGTTTCGTAATCTCATTCCCACTTCCGAGAACATCGCCCTCGTCTGCTGGCAGGTCCTGCGGCCGACCATCCCCGCCGAGCTCAACCTGCGGCTACGTCTCTGGGAGACGCCGAGGAACTATGTCGACTATGAAGGGGCCTAAGCCGGGGCTCCCGGCCCGGCCGGAGCGCACAACTGTGAGGCACATCGACGCTCCTCTTGCGCGAGTCGAACCGTTCGCGGAGAAAGTGCGCGACATTCTTGCGGCGCTCGGAGAGGATCCGAGTCGGGAAGGATTGGTGAAGACGCCCGAGCGAGTGGAGGCGTCGCTCCGATTCCTCACCCAGGGGTACGAGATGTCCGTGGAGGAGGTCGTAGGCGATGCGGTGTTCGAGGAGCGGCATCAGAGCATGATCATGGTTCGCGACATCGAGCTCTATTCACTCTGCGAGCATCATATCCTCCCGTTCTTCGGTCGCGCCCATGTCGCCTACATTCCCGACGGCAAGATCCTTGGTCTGTCCAAGGTGGCTCGGATCGTGGACGTGTTCGCCCGGCGCCTCCAGGTGCAGGAACGGCTGACCGACCAGATCGCCGATGCCGTCATGGATGTGCTGGGCCCGTCGGGCGTGGGCGTCGTCATCGAGGCGGCGCACTTCTGCATGATGATGCGCGGCGTGCAGAAGCAGAATTCCCGCACGGTGACGAGCGCACTTCGCGGAATCTTCCGGGACGATTCCAAGACTCGAGTGGAGTTTCTCCGTCTGGCGCACGGAGGCAGGGCGATCGAGTGACCCTCCTCGACAGGCGCCTCGCCGTCGTGACCGGCGCGTCACGGGGGATCGGCGCCGAGACCGCGACGGCACTGGCCGGCGCTGGGGCGCGGGTGGTGCGAGTCGCGCGAAGCCTGAAGACGGGAACGCACGACGGCTTCGACGACGTGCCCTCCGATATGAGCGATCCCTCGGCGGTGGCCCGCCTGAGCGCGGATATCCTCGAGAAAATCGGGGTTCCCGACATCATCGTCAGCAACGCCGGGGTCTTCGACCGTATCGCCTTCGATCAGGCCTCGGTCGGCGATCTGCAGCGGCAGCTGGCCGTCAACCTGGTGGGCCCCTTCGCCCTGGCGCTCGGACTCCTGCCCGCCATGCGCGCCCGTGGGTCGGGACTGCATATCAGCGTCGGCAGTGTCGCCGACCACACCGGATTTCCCGAGAACTCCGTATACTCGGCTACGAAATACGGGCTGCGCGGTTTCCACGAATCGCTGTCGGCCGAATTCCGGGGCACCGGAGTCCGATTCACGCTGGTATCCCCGGGACCCACGGACACGGCGATCTGGGATTCCGTCGGTCATGCGTCGAGCCTACCGGTCAGGAAGCGAAGCGAGATGCTCCGACCCGCCGACGTGGCCGAGGCGATACTTTTTGTCGCCACGCGACCCCCTCACGTCATCATCGACTGGCTCCGGATGGGTCCGGCGTGAACGTCCACCATTCCCCCGAGTATTTGCTCCCATGACTCTGCCCTCAGCCGCGGTCCTCGTCGCTCTCGCCCTGGTCCCAGTAGCGGCCGTGGCGCAGGACGCAATGCCTCCCCTTCCTGACAGCACTGGGTGGGGGGTTCACGTTCTCACGGCCGCAAAGGATCCGCAGGGCGGGATCTGGGTCGGGACGTACGGTCAGGGGATGTACCGCCTGGCGCCCGGAGCGAAGGAATGGCAGGCTTTTCGTCACGATACGACGAATCAAGGCTCGATCTCGATGGACTTCGTACAGGCGATCGCCTTCGGACCGAGAGGCGAGATCTGGTACGGCACGGTGGGAAACGGCTGGGGCCTCTCGCTCGATGGCGGCGCGACCTGGCGGAACTGGGCGTACGAACAGCTCGGTCCGGAGTGGCAGTACGTCGCGCCAGGGGGCATCGCGGTGCGGGGAGACACCACGATGATCGCCACCGCTGACGGACTCCAGATCACGACCGACGATGGGGGGCACTGGACCGCCATCGGCGACGCGGTGGGCCCACCGTCGAAGGGCCCGGCCGACACCCTGTACCCGTTGCTCTCGAACGAATACGTCCGCCGCCTCGCGCCTGATCGACGGGGGTGGAATGTGACGACCCTGCGCGGTAACCAGCGGCTCCGTCACACGGACACCGGGTGGGAAGTCCAACGCCTCAACGCCGCGGCGTTCCCTCCCGCCAACGCGGTGCTGATCGGACGCCAGCAGTTCCGTGGCACGCAATGCGGTCTCCGTCCGACGATCGATACGCTTCCCTGTCTTCACAACACGGCGCGCGACGCCGGAGCGCCCCGCGACCCGCTGACCACATGGTTGAGTCGCCCGATCGCCCTCTCGGACAATCCCTACATCGATCAGACCTACCGCTACGGGTCGACGATGGGCGGCTTCTTCCAGGAACACCAGGGCGTCGAGTTCAACAACCCGGACGGGACGCCGGTCATGGCCGCGCTGGGAGGAACGGTGGTCTACGCCGGCCGCGCCGAGCAGGGTGCGCTCACCGTCACCATCAGACACGACACCACCGTCACCGCCGAGGGGAAGCGGTATCGGCTCTATTCGACGTACTACCACAATTCATCCCTCGCCGTGAAGGTCGGCGCCAAGGTGCGTACCGGCCAGGTCATCTCCCGTGTCGGGAACACCGGGCGCGCCACCAACGACCATCTGCATCTCGAGATCTCTATTTCGCCGACCGATTCGATCGGCGCGATCGTGGATTCGCTGCAGCGCTTTCCGCCCTACACCACCAATCCCGAGCTCTGGCTCCAGCCGCTGCCCAACACCGGGATCGTCGCCGGGCAGGTCTTCGATGGCGTCCGGCGCGCCGGTCCGCCAGGCACGGATCTACGGGATCATCAAGATCGATCCGAAGGAAACCCCGTTCTCCTACGTCGAGACGTACGGCGAGCATGGGCACTCCCACCCGCTCTATGGCGAGCACTTCGCGGTGAGCGACGTTCCGGTGGGCACGTATGTCGTGGGCACCACGATCGAAGGGAAGAAGGTCTTCCGCTCGGTGACGGTGGAAGCGGGAAAGCTGACGTGGGTCGTGTTCAAGCCCTGATGTTCATCGAGCTCACCGACCATCTTCGCTGCCCCTCCAATCACGACGAGCAGTTTCTCGTACTCCTCCCCGATCGCATGGACGGCCGATCGGTCCGATCGGGCCAGCTCGGCTGCCCGGTGTGCGGCCGCGTGTTCCGCGTGGAGGATGGAGTCTTCGACGTGGGCGGCGCGCCACCGCTTCACGGCAAAGGCAGCGCGCTGACGGTCGAGGCCATGGCTGCCCTCGTGGGGCTGCACGGTCCCGGCGGCTACCTGGTTCTCGCGGGCGAACCTGCTGCGCTCGCCGCGGGAAGTGGCGAGCCAGTTTCCCGGCGTCGCGCTCGTCGCGGTGAATCCACCGGCCGGCCGTCCCGATGGCGATCTCGTGAGCGTGGTGCGGGGCGACTCGATCCCGCTCAAGTCGCGGTCGATGCGCGGCGTGGTGCTCGGCGCGCCGTTCGGAGGCGATCCCGCACTGGGTGCGCGAGGCCGCGCGCGTGGTGCTGCCGGGACTCCGAATCGTGGGGGAGGGCGCGGATCCGACGATCGAACAGGTCGAGCTGATGGCGAGCGCGGGGGAGTCGTGGGTGGCGACGCCTCGACGGTGACGAGGCGGCCAACTCGAGGGTCGGCGTACAGCGCCTCGATCGGCCGCGCGGTGACGCTCTTCCACGATGCGTCGCCTGCACCTTGAGAGTCGGCGTCAGCTCGCCGGCATCGACACTGAAATCGCGCGGCAACAGCAGGAACTTCTTCGGCATCTCGAACTGAGCCAGATCGCGCAGCGCTTTCCGGACTTCCCGCTCCATTTTGTTTTTCACCTCCGGAAGCGTCACCAATCGCTCCATCCCTGAATCCCCGACCACGTGTCGTGCAGCCCAGGCGCGCAAGCGCGTCCTGCTCGGGCACGAGCAGCATGACCGGGAAGGGCCGGCGATCGCCGAGCATCACGGCGTTCGAGACGAACTTGCTCGTCTTCACGAGGTTCTCGATCGGTTGGGGCGCGATGTTCTTGCCGCCCGCCGTGACGATGAGGTCCTTCTTCCGGTCCGTGATCCGCAGGTATCCCTCAGCGTCGATCATCCCGATGTCGCCGGTGTGGAACCATCCCTCCGGGTCGATCGCCTCGGCCGTCGCCTCCGGCTTGTTGAAGTACCCTCGCATCACGTGGGGACCGCGGGTGATGATCTCGCCGTCGTCGGCGATCCGGATCTCCACGCCGGGCATCGCCCGACCGACCGTTCCGATCTTGAGATGCGTCGGCGTGTTGACGGCGATCACGGGCGACGTCTCGGTCAGACCGTAGCCTTCGACGATCGGGAGACCAGCGGCATGAAAGAATCGGGCGATGTCGGGAGACAGCGGCGCTCCACCCGAGATCAGGAGCCGGATGCGGCCCCCGGTGCGAGCCCGCAGCTTCGCAAAGACCAGGCGGTCGGCGATGGCCCGTTGAAGGGACAATCCTGGTGGCACACGCTCACCGGCCAGTGTTCGGTCGACCCAGACCTCGCCGACGCGGCGAGCCCACGCGAAGAGCCGGCGCCGAGGCGCGGAGCTGGTGCGGACGCTCTCGAGCACGCGGTCGTAGATCTTCTCGTACAACCGGGGTACCGAGGCCATGATCGTCGGCCGGCGGGCCTGCATGTCCCCCGGAACCGTGTCGAAGGCCTCCGCGTAGTTGATGATCGCGCCGCTCTTGAACATGGCGTAGTGGCCGAACATCCGTTCGAAGATGTGAGAGAGCGGAAGGAACGAGAGGCACTCGTCGCGATCGGAGAAATCGAAGAGGGTGAGGGCCGTCGTGACGTTCGATGCGATGTTGCCGTGGGTCAGCATGACGCCCTTGGGGTCGCCGGTTGTTCCCGAGGTGTAGATCAGGGTGGCGAGGTCCCCTGGGGTGGCGGCGAGCGCCTTGGTTTTCCATTCCGGGTACCGATCTCGTGCGGCGCGTCCCCGCTCGATCACCTCCTCGAGCGTGAGCACGCCCGCACGGGTGCCTGCCGCGTCGAACGTGATGATATGCCGCAGTGCCGGGAGTCGTTCGCGAATGGCCAGCAGCTTCTCTACCTGGGCCGGTGTCGATACGAGGATCGCCACGGCGCCGGCGTCGCGGAGCACGTATTCGGTCTGCTTGGAGGGGAGCGTCGGGTAGATCGGAACGTTGGGACAGCGAGCGGCAAGGCAGGCGTAATCGGTGATCAGCCATTCCGGGCGATTCTCGGACAGGATGGCGACCTTTTCTCCCGGCATTACTCCCAGATCGAGGAGACCGACGCTCAGATTCCGAACCCGGTCGGCGAGATCGGCGTAACTCAGGTCCAACCAGCGGCCCTGTCGCTTCGATCGCAGGGCGACGGGCCGGTGCCCGAACGCGTCGATTGCAGTGAAGTACAGCTCAGTCAGCGTGTGGGACGTCGCGGCCCCCTATTGGAACAGCACGATGAAGCGCTGTCCGGACCCCGGCACGACACTTCCTCGCGTGCGGGCCGCGCGCACGGTCACGATGGCGGTGTCGGGCGCGGTGACGTTGGGGATCCGCGTGAGGAGAACGGAGGTGACCGTCCCGTCCGTCGCCGTGGTCGCCGTGTCCTCGCTGAGTCCATTCAGGAACGCGACGGTCGGGGTCGTCGTGGCCGGATCGGGCGAAGTGATCGCATAGATAACCGGCCGTCCATCCACCGGCCCTGGAGGTGAAAAGCTCTGAAGCTGAACCGCGAGTGGCGCCGACTGGGCCAATTCGGGCGCCACGGTGAGCACGGAGTCGGCGCCGAGAATGATCGTATCGGCGGGCGCGATGACACTGAAGGTGAGGACGCCGGAAGTGAGGGAGCCGACGCTCGCCTGAACCCGGCCGCTTCCGGGCGAGACACCGGTCAGCACGCCGGTTGACGCATCGACCGTGAGCGTGGGATCGGCAGCGCTCCATACGATGGTCGCCGCGACGCTGTCGCCATCCTTGTTGAGCGCACGCGCGGAGAGTTGCAGCGACTCGTTGACCTCGATGACCGACGGCGACGGAAGCGTTACCTCCAGGGCCACGACTCCTCCCTGGACCTCGGTCAGATTGCTGCAGCCGGCGGTGAGCGCGAAGGCGGCGGGGGCGAGCCAGCGGATCATGACGTCCCCTGCGCAGGACTGCTCGCGATGTCTCTCAGCGCACTCTCGGCGTGGCGTATCCAGCGGTCGGCATCCGCGCCCTTGGGAGGTCGCGCGAGAAATGCCCGCAGGTGCTCTGCGGCAAGCTGCACCTCGCCTCTCTTAAGCAGGAGGAAGGCGACCCCGTAATGCGCGCCCACGAGCGTGTCGTCGAGCTCCAGCGCGCGCTTGTAATGGCGAATCGCCTCCTCGGGCTGCCCCGTCTTGGTAAACGCGATGGCCATGTTGAGGAGAATGCGCGAATCGGAGGGATTGTCCCGAAAGGCGAGACGATACGAGGTCAATGCCGCCTCGTAGTCTCCCTGCCGTTCGAGCGCCAGCCCCTCATTCAGATAATCCAGCCGCTGGGGACGCAACGTCTCCCGGGACTTGGTGCCGAACAGGCGTCGCCAGAAGCTCATGAAGTCGAACGAAACTCCGAGGAAAGTCGAAGGGCCACAACATCTTGGGTTGGGGCAAAGATAGCCCTCGCAGGCAGCGGCCGCAACGCGATGCGGTTGCTGCCTCGCGGTACGTGGCATAGGTTGAGCATGTCCACACTGGAGGGTAGCCATGCGCCGGACCGCCCCCCCCTCAGGGCCCCGGGGAGTGCTCGAGGTCGATTGGCCGTTTTTCGGTGAAATCTGCCGCGCCCTCGCGATGCACGTGGCGCGCGAATATCAACCGGAAATCGTCCTCGGTATCGCCAAGGCCGGCGTGATCCCCGGTGTGGTGGTCGCATCGATTCTCCAGAGCGAGTTCAGCTCCATGGCCGTCACGCGACGCGAGGCAGGAGCGGCTCCCGTTATCGTGTCCGGTCCGCCCCCATCAATCGTCGGCCGTCGCGTGCTCATCGTGGACGAGACCTGCGATACCGGGAGTACGATGAAGCTCGCCCTCAACGAAGTTCGCGCGCTCCGTCCTGCCGAAGTGCGAAGCGCCGTGTCGTTCAAGACCGGCGAGTACGTTCCCGACTTCTACGCGTTCGCGACGGAGAGCTTCATCATCCTGCCCTGGGACCGGGAAATCATTCAGGACGGTGAGATCATCGTCCGACCCGATTACGCGGCTCGGCTGTAGTCCCCTTCTCATTCCAACCTTTCGCCGCATCGGACTGTCCAAGGAGCGTCCCCTCCTTCGGAGTCTCCGATGCGGCATCTGATGTCTCTCGCGCTCACGCTTCTCCCGGCCGGCGCGCTCGTGGCCCAGCAGCCGGAGCGGTACACCATCGACGGCGATGACGTCGCTGTCTACAACCTCGCCGGCCTGCTCCAGGTGGAGTCGGGGCAGGGAGCGGTGACGGTGACAGTCACGCGCGGCGGCGGCGACGCCTCCCGTCTGAAGGTGGCCCAGGATGAGATCGACGGCAGGCAGACACTTCGCGTGATGTACCCGGCCGACAAGATCCGCTATCCGCTCGGCAAGGGTGACAGAACCGAATTACGTGTGCGAGAAGACGGGACCTTCAACGACAATGACGACTGGGGCGGGCATGGCCACGAGCACCGCCACGATGGATGGCGTGAGGGCCACCGGGTCACCATCACCGACTCGGACGGGCTCGATGCCCACGCCGATCTCACCGTTCAGATCCCCGCCGGGCGGCGAGTCGCGCTCTATCTCGCGGTCGGCAGGGTGACAGTGACCAACGTGGCCGGCGAGCTGCGGGTCGATGCCTCCTCCGCCCCGGTCAGTGCCACGGGGTTCAAGGGATCGCTCATGATCGATGTGGGATCCGGGAGTGTGCAGGCGACCCAAGTCGATGGGGACCTGAGCGTGGACACCGGTTCGGGTCCGGTCAAGGCCTCTCAGGTGAAAAACGGCCGACTGTCGATCGACACCGGCTCGGGCGATGTCACCGGCACCGATCTGCAGGGCGAGGAAGTATCGATCGAGACCGGCTCGGGAGAGATCATGCTCACGACACTTCGCTCCCCCAAGGTGTCGCTGGAGACCGGCAGCGGTCGGGTCACCGCGGACCTCCTGGGCTCCATCAGCGATCTCCAGATCGAGACGGGCTCAGGAGACATCGCGATCAAGGCGCCGCCCACGCTCAGCGCCGCGGTCGAGATCGAAACGTCGAGTGGAGAGATCGAGACGGACTTCCCGCTGCAGGTGACTCGCCAGGGACGCGATCACCTCACCGGGCGAATCGGCGATGGGAAGGGAACGATCGGGATCGAGACGGGCTCTGGGGCGGTAAAGCTCATCAAGGGCTCGAGCTGACTCCCAGCGCTTCGGTGTAGGCCGTGCCCTGTGCCATGCGGTCGTAGAGTGTGCCGAGTGTCTCCGGGGCGCCCGCCAGAAAACGACAGCGGGCGTCTCCACGCGACCGGCACTCGACCTCCATGACTGCGACGACCTGCTCGGAGAGCCGCCCGAAGAAATCCGCCAGCAGACCGCACGTCAGATGACACGAGGGGAACTCGCCCCGACTTTCCGGCGCCGCCTCGGCCCAGTCCGAAGAATCGAGCGCGATGACCGAGTCTCCGAACGGCGATGCAACGAGCTCCCCCCACCCCTGCTCGGTGAAGAACTGTGACAGCGTCTCGCTCAGGAAGTCCATGTCGAGATCCGGCGGATGCTCGACTCCTCTGGTAGAGAGGAGCCAGTCCCTGAACTCGGCGTAGAGCTCTTCTCCCCCAGCGAAGCCCGCCTCTTGCAGGTAGGACGCCGCCTGAAGGCCCGCATCGCGCTCGAGCGTGGTGCGAAGCTGGTGCAGGACCCGGCGGCCGATGCGCAGTCCGGGGTGATGAGGCTTCGACGGCTGGTCGCTCATGGATGTCGGGGTTGGAGACGCTGGATCTTAGGACGAGCGGCCAAGGCGACGCAAGAGCTCCGCTTCGTCGATCACTTCGACGCCAAGGGATTTCGCCTTCTCGAGCTTCCCCCCGGCCTCTTCGCCGGCCACAACGGCGTCGGTCTTCTTGCTGACGCTCCCCGCCACCCGTCCTCCCGCCCCTTCGATCAGCGCAGTGGCATCGGTACGCGACAATGTGGGTAGCGTTCCCGTCAGGACGTAGGTCTTGCCGGCCAGTGCTCCGTCGGCTGAACTGGCGGTAGGCTCCGTGAAGTTGAGCCCCGCCTGCTTGAGGCGGACGATCAGGTCGTGGTTCTTGGACTCTCGAAAGAACGCGCTCACGGCCTCGGCGATCGCGGGCCCGATGCCCGACACCTCGTTGATGGTCTCCTCGCTCGCCGAGGCCAGCGCGTCCATCGTTCCGAACCGGCGCGCCAGCAGGACCGCGACCGACTGGCCGACGTGGCGAATCCCGAGGCCGAACAGGAGGACGGACAGCGGCTGCTGCTTCGAGGCCGCGATGGCGGCGACGAGCTGCGTTGCCGACTGATTCGCGAACCGCTCGAGCTCCACGAGCTGATCGACGGTGATCGTGTAGAGATCGGCGACGTCGCGAATCAGCCCCATATCGAGCAGCTGGCGCACCCGTTCGTAACCGAGACCGCGGATGTCCATCGCGCCGCGAGAGGCGAAATGGACGATGCCCTCGAGCACGCGGCCGGGGCAGCTCGCGTTCGGACAGTACCGCATCGCCTCCCCGGCCGGCCGCTCCACCGGCGTGCCGCAGCTGGGGCACGCATCCGGCATCCGGAACTCCGTCTGCCTGGACTTCCCATTCTCGTCGCGCTCACGACGCTCCGGCAGTGAGCGAACGACCTGGGGAATCACTTCGCCTGCCCGAATCACCTCGACCCAATCGCCGACGCGGATATCCTTTTGCGCGATGAGATCCTCGTTGTGGAGCGTCGCGTTGCTCACCGTGACCCCACTGATTTCGACCGGCTCGAGACTGGCCCAGGGGTTGAGGGCCCCAGTACGACCAACGTTGATGAGGATGTCGCGCACGCGGGTGATCGCCACCTCGGGCGCGAACTTCCGGGCGATCGCCCAGCGCGGCTCCCGTCCGCCCACCACGCCGAGCTCCTCGTGCAGCGAGAGGCGATCTACCTTCACGACGACGCCATCGGCCTGGAAGGAGAGCTTTGGAATCAGCGCCTCGAAAGTGGAGATCTGCGCCTGGACCTCCTCGAGATTGCCGAAGCGCTGCCGGCTCGGTTCTACCGGAAAGCCCCAGCCGTCGAGCAGGTCGAGAATCTCCCAGTGGGTCCGCGCCTTCAGCTGACCCTCGATCGCTTCCACCGAGAACGCGAAGAAGCGGAGCCGCCGCCGCCGCGTGAGCGCCGGATCGAGCTGGCGAAGGCCCCCGGCCGCGGCATTTCTCGGGTTGGCGAAGAGCGGCTCGCCCTGGCGCTCACGTTCCTCGTTCACCCGCCTGAAGCCCGCATAAGGCATGTAGACCTCCCCGCGGATTTCCATGAGGCGGGGCCATCCTCGTCCCTTGAGCGTGAGCGGGATATCGGCGATCGTGCGGAGATTGGCGGTGATGTTCTCTCCGATGACGCCGTTGCCTCTGGTCGCGCCGACGGTGAATCGGCCGTTCTCGTACGTGAGGCTCACGGCCGCGCCGTCGATCTTGATCTCGGCGGTATATCCCGCGCCACGGACCTCGGGAACCATACGCGCGTTCCGCTCTTCCCACTCGGCCAGCTCGTCGGGCGAGAATGCGTTGGCGAGGGAGAGCATGAGGTGGCGGTGGGTGTGCTTGGTGAGTGCGCCGGCGGCGACCGCTCCCACCCGCTGGGTGGGGCTATCCGGCGACTGGAGCTCGGCGTGCTCGCTCTCGAGGGATTGAAGCTCGCGGAAGTACTGGTCGTACTCGGCGTCCGGGATCTCGGGGGCGTCGAGAACGTAGTAGGCGTGATTCGCGCGTTCGATCTGCTGCCGAAGCCAGGCCGCCCGGTCGGCAGCCGCTTGATTCACCGCGAAGCTGACTCCTGGTTGAGCACCGCCAGCGCCACTCCCACGAGACGCTCGATCTCGGGAGACTCCGCTGGGTCGGCCGGCGGGTCGCCCTCAAGGGTCGCAATGGCCGGCGTGCTCGCGAGGAGCCGCCGGAGGAATCCGAGCAGGGCGGCCTGTTCTCCCTCACGGCGACGGAGCGCCTCGTCCTCGCCGCGCCGCTGCCGCATCCGCTCGAACCGGTGCGCGTTGCGGAGCGCCTTGGCGGTCAAATTGGCGACGACCTGGCAGAACTCGAGGTCCGCGGCGGAGAAGCTCGGCCCATCCCTGAACGTTCTCAGGAAGATGGCGCCAATCGCCGCTCCCCGCCACGAAATTGGAATAACGGTGATGGTCTTGACCTTCCGGGCAGCCAGCGCCCAGCGAGCCGGGCCGAGTGAGGGGTCGGTCGCTGCGTCGGCGATGAACACGGTCTGCCCGGTCTGCAGCGCCAGCCGGAGTTCGGGATAGCGATCGAGATCCACGGCGTAGTTTCGGATGCCGGGGTCCTCGTAGCTCGCCACCAGCCGGACGCTGGACCCTCCGCGCTCGGCAAGAAAGATGGAGCAGCGATCCAGCCCGAACGTCTCACCCAGACGAAGGGTGACCGATCGGACGATGTCGGCAAAGTGCAGCGATCCGCCGATGTCCTGCAGGATCTCGATGACCGCCAGGAGGTGCCGTCGCTCCTGCTCGAGCGTACTGACCCGGGCCTGTAACCGCTCGATTTCATCGACAGGTATTGCACCGGTCGTCATGATTCGCGTCCCTGTGACGGGTATACCCGAAGGCGCCGCAGGCCTTTCCGGGCTAATTGATTATAAGGCGCCGAGACCTCGGCGAAAACGGTGAAGGGGCCTGCACCAGGCACTGTCTAAAGTCAGTGCTGTCGCAATGGTTGACGACTCTTCCCCGATCTGTAGGTTGCAGGCAGGAGCGATGCCACCCCGGGGGAGGATGCCACAATGGCGGTAGACGAGGAAGACCTGGACGAAGAATCAGTGGAAATCGAGAGGGGTGGCACCAGCGGAATCGCAGGATTTGCCGTCGGTGTCGTCCTCGGCGCCTTGCTGGGGGGAGGGTTCGCCCTGCTCTACGCCCCTCACCGGGGAGAGATGACCCGGAAACAGCTCAAACGCGGCCTCAAGCGACTCCGGGACGAGACCGAAGACGGACTGGACCGGGCGGGAGCACACGCTGCGCGCGTGCGGCGGGAGTTGAGCCGGCGGCGGCGCAAACTCGAGGAACGACTCGACCGCGCCGCCGACGAAGTGAGGGACGCCCTCGACGAATAGCCATGAGCTACTGACGATCCGCGAGCTTCTTCGCGAGGTCGGCCGCTCTCTGGCGATAGACAGGATCCATGAGCTCCCGGTCGGGAAGTTCCCTGATCCGGCCGAGTTGTTCCTTGGCGTCGGCATAGCGTTTCCGATCGGCATAGATCTCCGCCAGCTCGAGTCTGTGGTAGATCCGTCCCGGATCGAGCGCGACCGCCTTCTCCATGTTGGAGATGGCCTCGTCCCATGACGCCTTGCCGAAGATCCCCGCGCCGAGAAACTTCTTCGCGAAGAAGCGGCTGAGTCCCGACAGGCGCATGATCTCCGCGTTCCACCGACCCATGATGTGGTACGCGCCATCGTGCTTCGGATCGATCGCGATGGTGCGAAGGGCCTCATCACGGATGATGGCGGCGCGCCGGATGCGCTCCTTCTTTCCCATGGTGAGGGACGCGCGGCCGATCGAGGCGGCCAGGGCGAAGTGGCCTTCCGCGCGCGAGGAATCCGCCGCCACAGCCCGCCGAGCCAGCGATTCGGCGCGGGCATAGAGCGAGTCACGGTGTGAGCTCCGCACACTATCGGGGATCGCCTCGCCCTCGTCCAGCAGGGCCATGGCCGCGCGCCAGTTGGCTTCGTAACTCATCGAGTCGAGTGCCAGCGCAGCCTCGAAGTGGGCGAAACCGGTCGGAACATCGTGGGTCTGGACCGCGGCTATGCCCATGCTGATGTGGTCGTGCACGCCTTGCGGACGTGCCGCCGCCGGGAAGGCGACCGCCGACAACAATCCGAGCGACAAGGCGAGGACCGACTTGGACACTCACAGGTCTCTGGCAAAGGTTGCCGAATGGTGATTCCCCCGCTCATCGAGCACAAGCGGGACGGGCACGCGCTCGCGCCGGCCCAGTGGACCGAGCTGATCGCGGAGTACACGGCCGACCGCATTCCGGACTACCAGATGGCCGCGCTCCTGATGGCCGTCGTGTGGCGCGGCATGAGCACGGACGAGTTGGCGGCGCTCACCGATGCGATGCTCGCCTCGGGCGACCGCCTCCGCTTCGATGGCTATGCCCTCCCCAGGGTAGACAAACACTCGACCGGCGGTGTTGGCGACAAGGTGTCGCTTCTTCTGGCCCCGATGGTGGCCTGCTGCGGCGTGGCCGTGCCCATGATGTCCGGCCGGGGCCTCGGTCATACAGGAGGAACGCTCGACAAGCTCGAATCGATTCCCGGCTTTCGTACCGGCCTCTCTCTGCGTGAGGCTCGGGCTCAGATCGAGCGCATCGGCTGCGTCATGCTCGGACAGACGCCCGAGATTGCGCCGGCCGACAAGCGCCTCTACGCGCTGCGTGACGTCACTGCCACCGTCGAGTCCATTCCTCTCATCTCGGCGAGCATCATGTCCAAGAAGCTGGCCGAAGGGTTGAATGGACTCGTGCTCGACGTGAAGACGGGGAGCGGAGCATTCCTCCCTGAGCCGGCGCGGGCCATCGAGTTGGCGCAGACGATGATTGCGCTCGGAGAAGTGCGAGGTTGCCCCACCGTCGCGCTGCTCACCGCGATGGACCGGCCGCTCGGGCGGGCATGCGGAAATGCGCTCGAAATGGAGGAGGCCATCGAGGGATTGCGGGGCGATGGTCCTGCCGACCTGATGGAGGTGACGTACGCACTTGGCGCCGAAATGCTGGTCCTGGTCGGCGCGGCGCCCGACGTCGGTGCTGCCCTGCGACGGTTGGAAGACGCGGTTTCGTCGGGCCAGGCGATCAAGCGGTTCGCCCAGATGGTCGAAGCCCAAGGGGGGAATCCGGCCGTTGTGGATGATCCGGGACTTCTGCCGCAGGCACAGGCGGTCGAGGTCTACCGCGCGCCGTCCGAGGGAGTTATTTCGGCGGTCGAGCCCCGTCGCATCGGCCGAGCCATCACGAGCCTGGGCGGAGGCCGGCGAAAGGTCGATGACACGGTGGATCCGTCAGTGGGATTCGTGATCACGGTCAAGCCCGGTGACACCGTGAAGGCAGGCGAGCCGATCGCCTCCATCTTCGCCAAGGACGCCGACGGTATCGCGACCGGTGAGGCGGCGCTCCGTGAAGCGATCGTCATCGGGACCTCCGGACGCCTCACGCCGCTCATCAGTCACCGCATTACCTCGCGCGGCGTCGAGACCCTCGGAACGAAGGCCTGATGCCCTACGTCGGCGGTCCGGTGGGTGTCCTGCTGGTTGCCGGGACGGTGGCCGCGACGTTCGTGGCCTGGCTGCTGCGCGACCGCCGCTATCCCGGCCCGAGGCTGCACGGCGAATCCGGGATCGACCACGAGGAATTGGAGGCCGCGGAGAGAGAAGTCCGGGAGCTGGGAACGCATCAACGTCCGGACACGGATGTGCTGGGAGACGATTGGGGGCCGGGAGCGGCGAAACCTCGCCCCCCGGTCAGGTTGTAACCTTCAGATCGGAATCGCTCTACCCTCCGACCGGTCCCCTGAGAGAATCTCGATACTCGTAACGTCATGCGGGGTGAGCGCGACTCGACTCGCACCCAGCACGAGGTCCGCATGCTGGAGTCCACGGAACTTCGACGTTCGTCGATGTCGACACCCGAGCGCTTCTGTCTATCGTCGCGTTCGGCCGAATCGAGGCCGAGGGAGGTTGAGCTACTCTTTCACGGTGAGCGTGAACAAGAGGGTGCCGACGAACCCGATCGCGCCCGCCATCAGGAACGGCAACGTGGGCGAGGTCTTCCAGAGCAATCCGCCAAGTGTCGCGGCCGGTGCGATAGCCACACTCCGCATCAGATAGTAGAGACCGACACCACGCGCGCGCACGTCGGGCGCGACGAACTCCAGGATCAGCGCCTTCCGGGCCGGCTCGCCGATCTCCCGGAGTCCGCCGACCATGAACGCGAGCGTGAGCGCGGCGAACGAGCCGGCGGACACCACAGCAAGGGGAAACGCGGAGAACGCGACGAACGTCGCGATGACGAACGGCCTCCGGCCCAGCCGGTCGGCTAAACGTGAGGCGGGCAGCGAACAGAGGATTACCGTGATCGTCTGTACGGCAATGAGGAGCCCAAAGGCCGGTGCCGCGATGCCGACGACGTTGACACAATAGAGGACGAGGAAGACGTCTACCATGGCGTCACAGGTGCGGATGAAGATGTCGGACAGGAGGAGCCGACGGAGCGGCGTAGGAAGTGACCGCCAGACACCGGCGATGCTGGTGGGCGTCGCCACTGACGTGTGATCGAGACGCATCCGGCGGACGACCAGCAGCGTGATGCCGGCGAGAACGACTGAAACGAGGAGACCCGTACGGACACCCCTCAGGACGCCGAAGGCAGCGATCAGGAGGCCGCCGAGGGTCGGGGCGACGACGATGGGGAGTCGACGGAGAATGGCCTGGACGGAAAAGCCCACCGCCCGGCGCTCGGGTGGAAGTGAGTCTCCAACGACGGCGAAGAGGATGGGACTCGCCATGCTGGTCCAACACATGACGAAGACGAGTCCTACGATCACGACGGGCCACGCTCGCGCCGCCGCCACGACGAGATATCCTACCGCCGCAAGGCTCACGAACAACAGCATCGCCCGGCGACGGCCGTAGAGGTCGCCCACCCAGCCGCCCGGATACTGGTACAATCCGTCGAGCAGGTCCTCGGTGCTGCCGTAGGCGCCGATCGCCACGACCGGTGCGCCGAGGGCTTCGAGGTATTTGGGGACGAAGCGGCGCCAGAGGTTCTCTCCCAGCGCCATCAGGAACATCGCTGCGACGACGGCCGTGGTGTTGCGCTCGAGGCCGAGCGCGGCGGCCACGCGAGGGAATCGGTCTCGCGTCGAATTGCCTACCGCAGGTTCCGCTGAACCCATGCGTAGAGTCCGTCGTAGAGCCGACCGGTGAGCTCGAGCAGCTTGTGATCGTCGGCGATCACGAAACCGAGGCCGCGCACGATCGCGTCGAGCCCGGGGCCCTCGGGTACCGCGAACTTCTCGTCGTCGAGGTCGGCGTCGTGGACCATGGCGGCGATCTCGCGGAGCGCCGGATCGTCGAGATGGTACGCAAGCAGGATGGTCTCGAAGGAGCAGCGGCCTTTGTGGTGACCCAACTCGACGCCCCGCATGTCGAACGGGGTACCGCCGAGGATACGCGCGCCCTCGGGGTCTGGCGTGAAAGCGAATGTGGCGGTGGGATCGACGAATCGTCGGATCAACCAGGCACAGGCCGTCCGATCGATGTGCGGGCGCGGCCTAGTGACCCAGAGCATGGACCGTGCTTCGTTCCTGCGTCGCGGGCGCCCGTCCCTCGAGCGCGGCGGCGGCCTCGCTTACCGCTGCCACGGCCGCCGCTCGTCCATGGGCCCTGAAGTAGTCCCTGCGTCCCTCGAGCCGGAGGGCCCGTTCCAGACCCCGCACTTGTTTGAGGGCCTGTGCCCGCACCGCATCGGCCGATGGGCGCGCCCGGGAGGCTCGGCGGTGCCGCTTGGCCGTCGCACGGTGGATGGCGCGACCCGTGGTCTCTATCTCGGCGTAGCGGCCGTCGGCCTCGCGCCGGAAGCGATCGACCAGATGGCGATCCTGCTCGGAGGAGAGACCCGCCGCCTGCCACACGAATGCGGTGCCGCCCTGCTCCTCGATCTCCTCCGCGAGCCATTCGACCGCCTCGCGTGTGGCGGGATCGGCCGGGAGGACCCAGACGGCGTCGTGAAGGAGGGCCGCCCCCAGGCGCTTGAGCCGGCGCCAGACGGCGAGCCGGAGCCGGCTGGGCTCGCGGGGCAGGCGGGAGGAAAGCAGGACCCAGGAGAGACGGGGCATGGGATGTAGTGTAACCGTTGTTACACGCGACGCAACTCGGGTCGAAAAGAGGGCGCCCTCCGGCCGACTGGCCGTTCGCTATACGTCGAGGTTACTCACGTACTTCGCGTTCTGCTCGATGAAGAGCCGGCGCGGCTCGACCTCGTCTCCCATCAGCTCGTCGAACAGCTTCGACGCCTCGACGGCGTCCTCCATGGTCACCCGGAGGATGGTGCGCGTGTCCGGATCCATCGTGGTCTTCCACAGCTGCTCCGGGTTCATCTCGCCGAGGCCCTTGTAGCGCTGGATGTTGACCGATCCCTTGCCCTCGCCGTTGGTCAGCCGCTTGGCGTACTCGTCCCGCTCGGTCTCGGTGTAGGCGTAGAACTCTTCCTTCCCCTTGGCCACGCGATAGAGCGGCGGCTGGGCGATGTAGACGTAGCCCGCCTCGATCAGCTCCTGCATCTGCCGGAAGAAGAAGGTCAGCAGCAGCGTCCGGATGTGGGCGCCGTCGACGTCGGCGTCGGTCATGAGGATGATCTTGTGGTAGCGCGCGTCGTCGAGCTTGAAGTCGTCCCGCACGCCGGTGCCGATCGCGGTGATCATCGCGCGGATTTCCTCGTTGCTCAGGATCTTGTCGATCCGCGCCCGCTCGACGTTCAGGATCTTGCCGCGCAGCGGCAGGATGGCCTGGAACTGGCGGTCGCGGCCCTGCTTGGCGCTGCCGCCGGCCGAGTCGCCCTCGACCAGGTAGAGCTCGCGTGTGCGCCGGATCGTCGATGCGAGCAGTCGGCCAGCTTGCCGGGGAGCACCATGTTCTCGAGGCCCGACTTCTTGCGGACCAGGTCGCGCGCCTTGCGCGCGGCCTCGCGGGCCCGCGCCGCGCTCACCGCCTTCTCGATGATGGCGCGCGCGACCGGCGGGTGCTCCTCGAGGTAATTGCCGAGATGCTCGTTGACCACCGTCTTGACGATGCCCTCGACCTCGGAGTTGCCGAGCTTGGTCTTGGTCTGCCCCTCGAACTGCGGCTCCTTGCACCTTCACGTGGAGCACGCAGGTCAGGCCCTCGCGGATGTCCTCGCCGGAGAGGGTGAAGTCTTCCTTCTTCAGGAAGTCGCGCTTCTTGGCGACGTCGTTGATCGTGCGGGTCAGCGCGGCCTTGAAGCCGGTGAGGTGGGTCCCGCCCTCGTGCGTGTTGATGTTGTTGACGAAGGTGAAGGTGTTCTCGTTGTAGCCGTCCTCGTACTGGAGCGCGATGTCGACCTCGACGTCGTCCTTGGTCGGCGGTGAAGCGCGATCGGCTTCGGGTGGAGCGGCTTCTTGTTCCGGTTGAGCCACTCGACGAACTGCGACCAGGCCGCCCTTGGCGAAGAAGGTCTCCGTCTTGGGCGGCTCGACCCGCTCGTCCTTGAGCGTGATGCGTCACGCCCTTGTTCAGGAACGCCAGCTGGCGGAGCCGGTCGGCCAGGGTGGTGTAGTGGAACTCGAGCACGGTGAAGATCTCGGGGTCGGGCTTGAACCGGACGATGGTGCCGGTTCCCCGCGCCTTGCCGATGGTCTCGAGCTTCTTGCACGGTCTGGCCGCGCACGAACGCCATGTGGTAGCGGCTTGCCGTCGCGATCCACCACGACCTCGAGCCGCTCCGACAGCGCGTTCACCACCGAGACGCCGACGCCGTGCAGGCCGCCCGACACCTTGTAGGTGTTCTTGTCGAACTTGCCGCCGGCGTGCAGCACCGTCAGCGCGAGCTCGACGCCGGGCATCTTCTCGGTGGGGTGCATGTCCACCGGGATGCCGCGCCCGTTGTCGCTGACGGTGATCGAGTTGTCGGCGTGAATGGTGACGTCGATGGTGTCGCAGTAGCCGGCCAGCGCCTCGTCGATCGAGTTGTCGACGACCTCGTAGACCAGGTGGTGCAGTCCGTTCTCGCTGGTGGAGCCGATGTACATGCCGGGGCGCTTGCGAACCGCCTCGAGTCCCTTGAGGACCTGAATCGATTCGGCGGTGTACTCCGGCGTGCCGTCGGCGACGGCGTCTTGTCTCTTGGCCATAGTCTCCAATCGTCAATCGTCAGGGCTGGGGCCGGTCGAGCGGACCGGGAACCCAGCGGATTTCCTTCACTCGTCCCGTCCGGCCCGCGTTGAGGCGGGCCAGGATGCGGGGCGACATCAGACTCAGCTCGGTGGCCCAGGCGGCGGTCGCCACGCGCACGCGCAGCAGTCCGTCCGGCGTGACCGACTCGGGCGCGGTGACCGCGGCGATCTGCGGGCCGACCAATACCGCCCATTCCTCGATGATGCTCGCCTGCTGCAGCCGTTTGGAGAATCCCGAAGTTCTGAGATAGCTCGCAAGGGCGTCGGCGATGGGACTCAGAGAGCGCTTTGCACTCACCGGATCACCCGTCCCGATTCGAGGTTCCAGACCGGCATCTCCGCCTCCGGCGGCAACTCGTCTCTCCGAGGCGCGGTGACGAACACTTGTCGCGCTCCATCGCTCAAGACCCGTCGGGCCAAGCGACGCTGGCGGTCTCGGTCCAGCTCCGCGAAGACGTCATCCAGGAGCAACGCGGGCTCCGTCCCCCGTGCCGCCTTGAGCGTGACGAGCTCAACCATCTTCAAGGCCACGGCGGCACTGCGCTGCTGACCAGTGGATCCGATACTCCGGAGCGGATGCCCGTTCAACTCGATGATCAGGTCGTCTCGATGCGGCCCGATCGTTGTCATGCCCTTTGCTCGATCCCGAGCGATCACCTTGTCGAGAGCGGCCGGCCATGCGTCGGCGCCTGCCAGCTCGGCCGATCCGTGATACCGCAGCCGGACCGGCGCTTGCTCGCCGATGCATTCGAGCTCGCGAGCGAACAGGTCGGCCGCATCTTCCGTCCACCGCACTCGGCTCGCCACCACTTCTGCGCCTGCCGCGGCGAGGTGCGAGTCGAAGGCGCGGGCAAGGTCGATGTTCCCTTGCCGGAGGCCCGAGTTCCGCTGCGCCAGCGCCGCGCGATACCGCACGAGGGCGCGGAGGTACTGGCGCTGGGCCAGCGAGAGCATGCGATCGAGATACCGGCGCCGTTCCACGGCGGGTCCGCCCGCGAGCTCCACGTCTGACGGGAGGAACGCCACCGCCAGCCACGCACCCGCTGCTTCCGCGATTCGTTCGGGCTCGTGATCGTCCACCGCGATCCGCTTGCGCCTGCCCGAGGCGATCCACGTGGCCGCGACCTTGGCGACCGGCCCTTCGTCGACATGGGCCTCGACGTGGAAGCCCCCGCCACCGAAGCGCACGACCTCCTGATCGGCCGCGCCCCGCACCGAGCGGAAGAGTACGGGGTAGTACACCGCCTCAATCAGATTGGTCTTGCCCTGCGCGTTCGCTCCGAACAGCGCGACCCCACCGGACGGTAGCTCACAGTCGAGGTCGTCCAGGTTTCGGAATCCACGCACGACCAGCCGGCACAACCGCACTATTCGATGTGAATCTGGCGGAGTGCGGTCGTACCCATCACGCCAAAGACGTCGACGGCGAAGGTTCGGACAATGATGGTTCCACCGCTGTTACCCAGGGTCGAGAACTGGAGCGCGAACGGCACCGAGTCGTCGCCTTCGCCGAGGATCGGGGGAAAACTCTGGAGCGACCCGCTCACGTCGAAGTAGACCGTATCGACTCCATCGGGATCGAGGCTGTACCCGTTCAGGATGAGCAGGTCGCCTTCGACGACCGTCGTGTCCGTGACGCCCGGATGCGTGACGGCCGTCACCGGACCGCGCCCGTCGCCTTGATTGGGACCCTCGAACGTGATCCGATCGCGTGTGCTGCAGGCCATCAGAATGGCCGTGACGGCCCACGCGAGACGCCTGCCGGCCAAGGCTGAAAAATACCCGGATTGAGAGTGAAATTGCAGGCTCATTTACCCTCGAACGTGGCCTTTCGCTTCTCGAGAAAGGCGGTCGTGCCCTCGCGCATATCGGCGGTGGCGGAGAGAAGTCCGAAGTAGTTCGCCTCGAGCAAGAGGGCGTCGTCGAGCGCCATCTCGCTGCTGACGTCCACCAGCTCCAGGCAGGCGCGAACGGCCAGTGGTCCGTTTGCGAGGATCGTCCGCATCAACGACTCGCATTCAGCGAGCAGGCGATCGGCCGGCACGACCCGATTCACCAGCCCGATGCGAAGCGCTTCCTGCGCATCGATCATGGCTCCGGTGAGCAGGAGCTCGAGTGCACGCCCCTTTCCCACGAGGCGTGGCAGGCGGACCGTGCCACCGTATCCCGGACCAATGCCGAGCTTGACTTCCGGCTGGCCGAACTTGGCGGTCTCGCTCGCGACGCGCAGATGGCACGCCATCGCCAGCTCGCATCCGCCTCCCAGCGCGAACCCGTTCACGGCCGCGATGACCGGCTTGCCGCAACGCTCGAGGCTGCGGAAGACTCGCTGGCCGGCGAGGGACCGCGCGTGCCCGCCCATCGGGTCCTGGCCCGAGAGCTCCGCGATGTCAGCCCCCGCCACGAATGCCTTGGTGCCCGAGCCGGTAAGAATCGCGCCGCCGATCGCCGGATCGCTCGCCAACTGCTCTGCCGCCCGGCCGAGCTCTCGAATGACGGTTGCATTGAGAGCATTGAGCTTGTCGGGCCGCTCGACGGTGACGCGCGCGATGCGGTCGCTGACGGAGAACGAGAGAGTGGTGTACATGGCCGCGCCGGGTTGGGAGTTGGAGGGCAATGTAGCGAGCCACTTCCGCTTTCGCCCGGCTCCCTGTGCGCCGCTATCTTTCCCATGTGACCATCCCCTCACCGATCGCGTGGTCGTCATCGGGCGGCGTCCGGATCCTCGATCAGACGCTGCTCCCGGGCGACGAGCGCTACCTGGACCTCGAGTCCGTGGATGCAGTCGCGGAGGCCATCCGTCGTCTCCGCGTGCGTGGTGCCCCACTGATCGGAATCGCGGCCGCGATGGGGGTGACGCTCGAGACGCGACGAAGCAACACGCTCGACGGCGTGTGCGCTGCTGCCGCCCGGCTCGCCGCGACTCGCCCCACGGCCGTCAATCTGCGATGGGCGCTCGACCGGATGGAACGTCGCGGAGCGGACGCGGTGAGGAACGGGGAGGATCTGCATGCGGCACTCGTCGCCGAGGCGAATGCCATCTGGGACGAGGATCGCGCGATGTGTGCGCGAATCGGCGTCGCCGGTGCCGAGCTGATCGGTGGCGATGCGACGGTCCTGACGCACTGCAACGCGGGTGCGCTCGCGACGGGCGGAATCGGGACCGCGCTGGCGCCGGTGTACACCCTGCACGACGCCGGTCGGAAGGTCTCGGTCATCGCCGACGAGACTCGGCCTCTGCTTCAGGGCAGCCGGCTCACCGCGTGGGAGCTGACCAGGGCGGGCGTTCCGTGCACCGTGATCGCCGACGGCATGGCCGCGAGCCGACTGCGCCAGGGGGACGTGACCTGCGTGCTCGTCGGCGCCGACCGCATCGCCGCCAACGGCGATGTCGCAAACAAGATCGGCACGTATGGCGTGGCCCTCGCGGCACGGGCGCACGGCGTGCCCTTCTATGTCGCGGCGCCAAGTTCAACCGTGGACCCTGACTGTCCCGATGGACGCGCGATTCCGATCGAGCAGCGCGGTGCCGACGAGGTGGCGGGGTTCGGCGGGGTGCGCGCCACGCCGCCTGGGGCGGAGGTCTGGAACCCGGCCTTCGACGTGACACCCGCCGAGTTGGTGACGCGGATTATCACGGATCGGGGAGTGTTCGAGCCTCGGTTGATAGCTAATGGCTGATGGCTGATGGCTAGTGGTCAATGGCTAATAGCTGATGGTCGATAGCCGGAGGTAGCCTCCTGACCTTCCATTAGCGACTAGCCATGTTGCCACCAGCTATCAGCCATTAGCCATCAGCTACTAACCATCAGCCATCCGCTATCAGCCACCAGCCCATGCCATCTATCCTCGCTCTCGACCAAGGCACCACCGGTTCCACCGCACTCGTGGTCCACCAGGATGGCGCAGTAATCGGGCGCGGCTACCGGGAATTCACCCAGCACTATCCCCAGCCCGGGTGGGTCGAGCACGATCCCGAGGAAATCCTCCGCGTCTCCGCCGACGTCATGCGCGAGGCGTTGACGCGAACGCGGGAACGGCCCGTCGGGCTCGGCATCACGAACCAGCGGGAGACCGCTGTCCTCTGGGACCGTCGGACTCTCGTCCCGATCGGGCCCGCCATCGTCTGGCAAGACCGTCGCACCGCCGGCCGGTGCCGGGAGCTCCGCGAGTCCGGCGCCGAGACGATGCTCCGCAAGCGTACTGGACTCGTCGCCGACCCCTACTTCACCGCGACCAAGCTCGAGTGGATGCTGCGCGACCGTTCGGTGCGGCGCCGAGCGGAGAACGGAGAGCTCGCAGCGGGGACGGTCGAGAGCTGGCTCGTGGCCAAGCTCACCAACGGCGGCGTTCATGTCACCGACCACACGAACGCGTCGCGCACGCTCCTGTACAATCTCGCGACACGGTCCTGGGACCCGGAGCTGCTCGCCACCTTCGGTATTCCGCGCGAGCTCCTGGCCGATATCGTTCCATCGGCCGGTGTCGTGGGAGAAACGGCGAAGGAGCACTTCGGCATCTCTCTGCCGATTGCCGGCCTGGCCGGCGATCAGCAGTCGGCACTGTACGGGCAGGGCTGTTGCGCCGACGGTCTCGCGAAGAACACGTATGGAACCGGTGCATTCCTGCTGGTTTACACCGGCCAGCGATTGCCCGCCCCCGACGCAGGCGTGCTCGCGACGGCTGCGTGCGGCCCCGGTGGCGAGCCTGCCTACGCGCTCGAGGGGAGCGTCTTCATTGCCGGGGCAGCCATGCAGTGGCTCCGCGATGGTCTCGGGATCATCACGTCGGCGGCGGAGAGCGAAGCACTCGCCCGCAGCGTGAGCGATACGGGCGGGGTCCACTTCGTGCCGGCCTTCGTCGGACTCGGCACGCCGCATTGGGAGCCCGAAGCCCGCGGCACCATCACGGGGATTACCCGCGGGACGACTCGTGCGCATCTGGTGCGTGCGGGACTCGAGGCGATGGCGTTCAGCAGCGCCGACCTGCTCCTTGCGATGTCACGCTCCGGAGGCCTGGCAGTTCCGGCGCTCCGCGTGGACGGCGGCGCCGCGGCCAACGATTGGCTGATGCAGTTCCAGGCGGATGTGCTCGGCATCACGGTCGAGCGTCCCGACATGGTCGAGACCACCGCGCTCGGTGCCGCGGGGCTAGCGGGCGTCGCGCTCGGCGTCTGGGCCGATTCGGCGGAGTTTCTAGCTCGACGTCGATTCCAGCGATTCGAGCCGCAATGGGGAGAGGCAGAGCGGCGGGCCGCGCGCCTGGGTTGGGACCGAGCACTGGCAGCGGCGTTGGCGTGGGCGCGGGGGTCAGGCGTCGTCGAGAGCGGTCGCTAAGAGGTTCCCACCCCAGGGTGTCCGTATTCCTTTCCCCGATTACCCATCGGCATCAAGTGAAAACCCTGTTCACTGAGCCGGGTCAGCCACCGGGAATCGCGGCACCGTGACAGACCGTGCACATCTGTGGGTTGTGGCGCCGCAGCCGCTCGGCGTCGAAGCCGGGTCCGTGCGGATTGAACCGCCGACCACCGAGCGCAGAGTGACAAGTGAGACAGTCGCGCTCGGCATGGCAGGAGACGCAGCTCTCCAGGCTCTGGCGCGCTGCGGGCCCATGGCCGAGAACGAAGCCCGCCTTCGCGTCGTGGAAGCCTCCGCGAAGAGTGCCTTGGGCCGCGAGCCCTGCCTGCTGGTGACAGTCCGTACAAAATGCACGCGTGTTATGGCACTCGGCGCACGAGGTCTCACGGGCGTAGGCGGACGCAGGATGCCGAGCGAGAAAGCCCACAGGGTGGTAGCCCGGTGCCGAAGCGGCGTTGGGGCGGTGGCAGTCCAAGCAGTCCGCCCGGGCGTGGCAGGCATTGCAACTCTTCGGCGCTGCGACCGCCACCGGCGCATGGCGGTCAGTGAAGTCGTCGCCGTGAGATGCAGGCCGGTGACGGGTTATCGACGCGCCGGGCCCCCGGCCTGGTCCAGCGGCGTACATCGCGGAGGCTACCTCCGGCTGAGCGACGTGGCAGGTGCGGCAGCTCTCCTGCGTGTGACAGGCGGCGCAGCTCTGCGGTCCGCGGCGTGCTGCCTGGCTGTGCTGTCGTATGAACTCCGGAGCCGCGTGACTGGGGGGTGCCTCGAGCTTCACCTCGATGGCGAGCGATCGAGCATCTGGCGCGAGCGCCTGAATCGCCGGAACCTCCGGGGCATTCACGTGGCAGGTGATGCAGAAATCCCGCGCGTGGCAGGTGGCGCAGCTCGGAGATATGCCGACGGGGGTCCCGCTATCGGCCGGCGGAGGCTGGGCGAGCTTCCCATGCGCCAGTGGGAAGGAGGCATCGAAATGGGAAGGCGGTGTCGGGAAGCGGGCGATGCGTTCGCGCGGAAGGGCGGTTGCCTGCGCCAGCGTCAGGTGACAGGTGCCGCAAGCAGTGTTGGCGGCCGCCAGGTGCTCCGCCCGGACGTCATGGCAGTTCAGGCACTGCCGTACCTCGGTGCGCCGGACCCGCATCCAGGGCGCACCCACGGCGAGGTGACATGATGTACAGACGACCGAATCCCGCGGAAGGCGCTTCGCCGCTTTTACGGCGTGCACGAGATGGGTAAACCGCAGATTGGAGGGACGCGACTCGGCCGGTGGGCTCCAGACGACCTTCTTCTCGATGGTGCCGTCGTGACACGTAGCGCAGTCGCTCGCCGCGGGCCAGATCGACCGTGTCGAATCCTGTGCCCCTGCGTGACAGCCCTGGCAGGTGGGGAAGACGCGGCGATGCTGCCAGTGGTCGAAGTGATCGTTCGCTAGGCGGGCGGCGAGACGCTCGCCCGCGCCGATCACGGCCAGCGCTATCACGGCGACGAGGATGGCGCGGAGCGCTTTCATCGTGCCACGCGCCTTCCGGCGCCCCGGATGGCGGGCGGAAGGCGGAGCCGGTCTGCGTCGGACCCAAACACCCAGGTGATCCGAGCCTGCAGACGAAACTGGTTCCAGTCGAACGCGCCCGCGTCCGGTCGCCGGCGCTCCTCGAAGTACTGCGCTCCCGCGAGGGTGAGCTGTAGCCGCTCCGAAGCGCGGAAGGCAGCGTCGATGCCGACTGCGTCTACCTGGGCGTCATCGAAGCGGAGCTCCAGCGGCCGTGTGAATGTTGAGCCGAACGCCGAGAGCGTGAGGTTCGGTTCCGGGAGCCAGGTGGCCCGGGCGTCCCAGGTCCGAGAGTGGGCGCCGGGTCCTACCTCGGCGTGGTACCCCCCGTCGAGCGTCAGCGTGGGGCTCACGAGTGCGGTGACCGCAAACGAGGTGCGCCATCCCCGGTCCTCGAACGACGTCAGCGCGGTCTCCGCGCCGGAGTCATCGAACCAGTAACGCTCGCCATCGGCGCGGAGGCGGAGCGGACGGATCAGTGCGATCGTGAAGGAGCCGTCGACTGCGGTATAGGAGGCGGGGCTGAAGGCGCCCCAGATCGTCCAAAGCTCGAAGAAGGGCCGGTACCGTCGCACGCCGGCGGCGGCGTTGACGCGGGCGTTGCCGTACCGGAGGGAGAGGTCGGAGCTGCCCCACCATCCCTGCCCCAGGTCGTATTCGGTGCCGCCCGCGATGGTCAGGTGCTCGGCCGCCCTGAGCACGGCGGTGAGGGCGGTGCGCTCCGAGATGAAGAAGTCGACCGACGGGTCGACCTCGCGCCGGTACTCGGCGCGGATGTCGGCCCAACTGCTGCGCCAGCCAAGCGCCGCGCCGGCCGTGAGGTGCCGCTCGGGGAGCTGAAACTCCTCGAGCGGGTTGAGTGACGGGCTGGTGATCGGAACGTCGATGCTCCGAGCTAGTCCCCACCCGCCGTAGCCGGTGAGCTCGAGGCCAAGACGCGGAGAGCGCACTGCCAAGGTCGCGCCATCGAACCCTGTCCACCCGAACCGGCCAGTGACGTGCTGCCGGCCAAGCCGTCCGGTCAGGCTTGGCGTCGAATATTCCGCGTATCCCTCGAGCAGCTGAAGGGCGGGCTGCGTACCCGGCCAGAGATTGTCCCGCCCAAGGTCCACCCCCCACCGCGCGTTCCCCCGAATGCTCAGACCGGCGATCCCCAGGCCCCATACCGTGAGGTCCGCGCTGCTCACAACCGGGTCGCTTGCGAGGCGTGGGCCCGGCCGAAAGAAAGTGCAGAAGGTACTGCCGGGGGTGCAGGTGACCGCGAAGCCATCTGCGGTCTCGAACCCGCCGCTGGAGCCGATCACGGCAGACGCGGCCGGGATGCTGTCCTGCGTCACTCCGCGGAACGATACCGTCTGGAACCGCGTGTCCAGCCGGAGACGGTAGCCCTGGGCCGATGCCACGCTCGTGGTCAGGCAGCAGAGCGCGAGGACCCACGCCGTCGAATGGCGCCGTCGGCTCATGACGGTGCGCCTTGTCGGCGCAGCTTCTGCTGGAGCTCGTGAGGCGTGCGCTGAAAGTGACAGGTGCTGCACTCCTTGGGCTGGTAATGATCCTGCTGCGGCTGATGACACGCCAGGCAGAAGGAGCGCGTCGGCACCAGCCGGGCGACTGTGGTTGGAGTGTGGCAGGCGTCGCACGCCACATGAGCCTGGACCGGTAGCCGGTGTGGCGCCGTAATCTCGGCGGTGCGATGGCACGTTGCGCAGTCCCGCGACTCGGCGTGGTGGTCCGCATGGCAGCCGGAGCAGGTCCGCACCGAGTCTGCAGGCGCCATGGTGACGGGCGTGACGTGGCAGTTCGTGCAGTCCAGGGTGTCGTGCTTGACGTGAGGGAATTGAACGGTCCGGCGCCTCTTGTCATGCCCCTTCACAGCGACGGCTACCTGCTCGGGCAGCATCGTGGGGAGCTCGCTCTGCGGGTGGCATGACCCGCACTTCGCCGGCGCGGGATGCTGATGGTGGCAGATCTGGCAACCGCGCGGTGGCTCGAACGTCAGTCGTCGCTCCTTCGAGCGGAGATCGTGGCAGGTGAGGCAGGGGAGTCGGCTATGACGTGCGTGGGGGAAGGTGTCGCTGGGAGAGGCGGAGATGTTGGTCTCGCTCCCCGGCGGCTCGCCCTCGGGGGGGGCGTCGCCCTGTCCCCGCGCGCGCCCGGGCGCGATGAGCCTCCGGGGAAGCTCACGGGATGAGGTCTGCTTGAGGGCCTGGGTCGTGTCGAACGGGAGCGGTGGGCGCAGGCGACTCCCCGGGCCATACCGCACCGCCCTGTGACACCCCACACAGTCGCTCGCGTCAACCCGGGCGGCGTGCGGCACGTGGCAGGTCTCGCAGCGCTCAGCGACCTTGCGGTGCGCGGCGCCGGTGTGGAAGTCCACCTTCCGCCAGTCGGCGTGGCACTGCGCGTCGGTGCACGACTTGAGCGCGTTGGCCGGCTTTACATCTGTATGGGGGTTGTGACACATGCCGCAGGCGCCGCCGTGCGGCTCATAGGCCGGGTCGTAAGTCGCCAGGAGGGCGCGCATCTCGTGGCACGAGAAGCACTGCCGCGACGCGGGGCGCAGTAGCGCCAGGGCCGAGTCCGGGGCCAGGAACTGGGCGTCGGCCGTGAACTGGTGGCACGAGTTGCAGTACAACTGCTCCTCGTTGGGGAGCGGCTTGCCGGGTTTGAAGCGGCTCGCCATCCGGCCAAGCCGGATCTGGATGCTATCGGTGAAGTGGCAGCCCTTCTGGGCGCAGGTCGTGTCCGCCGGCTGGAACCGGTGCGCCGTGCGCGCGTGGCACGTGAGGCAGGCAATGCCCGCGCGCTTCAGCGAGTCAGACTCGAGGTGGGTCCGGTGGCCGGCTGTGGTCGTGATTCGCTTCCAGGTGTCCTTGGCCGGCCCGGTCACGTGGCACTGTTCGCAGATGTGGCGGGGCACCTTGCCGTGCGGGGGAATCTTGTCCGGCCGTGCCACCATCCAGTAGAAGAGCTCCTTGCTCTGGGCCTTGATCTCGAAGGGATGGCAGGCGTGACAGCTCAGGGAGTCGTGCTTGCCCTCCTGCTTATTGACCAAGAGATAGGTCCCGGTATCCGGTCGCACGAACATTTGGCCGCTGGGAACGAAGATGTGGCAGCCGCGGCAGAAGTCGTTGTCGTGCATGATGTAGTTGTGCGCCTTGAGACCCGTGCCCACGATCAACAGCAGCACGGCGCCGACCGCGCCGGCCATGGCCAGCTTGACGCCGCGCTGGCGAGTGACGAACCAGGTGCCGATCGCCCGCCGCCGCCGCCACAGCAGCACCAGCACGGCAAGCGCCACGAGGGCGCCCAGGACCACCCCGCCGACCATGACCCAGCCGGGCCGCTGGAAGATCCACTGAACGATGGGGATGAGGGGGTCAGGCAGCGGGGAGCGAACGACTACCGAGTCGACGAAGCGGCCGGTGACCGTGTCCCATATCTTCAGGACCGAATCGCCGGTCGCTCTTGCCTGGACCGGGACAACAGAAGCCCCCGGCCACAACACAAATACCGAGTGGACGGGGGCCATGCTCAATTCGGAGCCGTTACCGCGACGACGTCTGCGTGACCTTGGCAGGTGGGTGGTATACCCGCCTCAACATGGCACCAAGCTTACCATCCAGCATGCGTTGGACCGCCACTGACGCTGCCGGAAGCCCCGGATACGTTGCCTGAATCTCGGTGATGTCGGCGCCCAGCAGAGCTCTCGCCAGGAACGGGTTGTGGACTCCGTGTGAGCCGTCCGCCCCACCCTCTATGCGGAGCATGCGCACGTTGAAGGTAGCGCCCTCGGCCGGCGAAATCCTGTTGTCGCCCGTTGCATACTCCGTGGCCGGGATGAGGTCTGTCCGGGCCAGGAACCCGGCATCCCAGTTGGCGCGGTTGGCGTCGTCGGTTGCCGTATTACCTGTCGGGTTTGCGCACGGCAGGGCCAGGACGCTGCACGCGGTCGAGTCGGGGTCGATGGCGTCGTTCGCGTTCTTGTCGTCCCAGATTTGCTTGGTCAGCCGGTCCACGTCCTGGGTAATCAGAGTGAAGGCGGCCACCGCAGTAGCGGCGCTGCCGTGGCAGCCCGATGCGGTGCACGCTGCCCAAGAGCGCGAGGGTTCGTCGTCCGCACAATCGGTCTTCACCGGCAGCCCGCCCGCGTCGAGACACGGGATCGCAAGGAACAGATGCCCGGCAGATACGGCCGGCTTGCCCGTCGCCACGTCGGTGCCCGAAAGCCGCTGCACATGGCAGCCGGCGCACAGCTCCGGGTTCGCGTCCGTCCCGTGGGTGCTCGCCACTGCCTGGAGATCGGGCTGGAACCCGGCCGGTTGGTAGCCAGCGTCACCGAGCAGCATCGGACCCTGAGGTGAGTGCGGTCCACGCGAGCTCGCCTGGTCAGGAATGGACCGCCGCTGGTGGCACTTCATGCAGAGCTGCTGGTTGACGTCGGGCGTGCTGATCGGGAACCGGAGCTGGTGGGCGAGCGGCTCGCCAGTGGTTGGATCCTTGGCAGAGCCGTGCGGATCATGGCACACGGCGCAGGTCTGGCCCAAGTAGTTGGCACTACCCGTCTGGCCCCGCTCGACGTAGTCGGAGGTCACACCCCATGCCGCGAGGATCCCCTTGGCTTCGTGGCAAGACACACACGAGGGGTTGTCGGCGGGGGAGGCTCCACCGGCCTCCAGTACCACATGCGCGTGGCCCGACTGCGCCCACTCTTCGTACGCGCGAACGCCCGGACCGCTGTTCTGGTTGTGGCAGCTTCCGCAGCTCGCGCTGTTGGTGATGGTGGCGCTGTCGACTGGGCCAAGATCCGCTGTGATCGGCACGGCGATGTGGGCCAGTGGCGGATTGCCGGCAGTCTTCGGCGCATCCGGCGCGCTCACGTGATCGAGGCCGGGGCCATGGCAATTCTCGCACTGAACATCGTGGTAGACCGCAGTCTGCACCTTGTCCCACCCTGCCGGATCAGCAACGTCATTTCCACGAGCGCTCACCGTGTGGCAGGTGTAACACGCGGGCCCCACATTGGGGCTGGTGGCTGGCACGTCGTAGGCGCTGGCATGGGCCGTCTGCAGCCAGGCCGCCTGGTGGGTCACGTGACAATTGCCGCAGGTGGTCTGCTTGTCATCCGATGTGAAGTACCCCAGGAACTTGTTGGTTGCGTCGGGGGGAGGGTTAAACCGCTCCTGCTGGACCTCAGTGGTGCACGCACAAAGAAGCACTGTGAGCAGCCCAAGGTACAACGACCCGCGCTGCAAGCCAGCATGGAGCAGGGTCGGCATAGCAACCCTCCTGAGCCTATTGTCCAGCGGGGAAAAACTTAACCCACAACTTACGGTCCCCGTAACAACACGCAAGAGTCATCCGTGTCTCCACGGAGACTTGTGACGGTCTTTAATGCTTCTTCATAAAAAGTCCCTTTCTTCCCTCTTGCGCCCGCGTATCGAGGCCGCGTCCGGTGCGATGCGGACCTTTCGGAGAGCGACGCGTCCGATGACGTTGGTGAGGAAACCCTCATCCATCTTTCCGATTTCTTTAATCCCATTTGACAGACCTTACGCGGTCCCTTGTGATCGCCCGATCACGCCGCTCAGTGGCACGTCCGTCGTGTCAAGCAGCGCTCAGATCGCGGTAGTCCACGTGGCTGTTTGAGGTGCTCCCCATGCGATTGTGCACCGCTCTTCCGAGCGCAGGTCTCGCCGAGCCGCTGTCGGCCAAGGAACCGGTTGACGCTGGTGGGGTGCATAACCGCTCTGGAGATCCCACCGCTCGCCGCTCCGCAGGCTCCCATGAAACGGGTTGATCGAAGGACGTTCCTCCGGCACGCAGCCGTGGTCTCGGCGGCGACTGCCGCCTCCGCGGCCGTGCCGGCAGTCGTGAGTTCCTCAACGCTCAGCCACCCGCGCGACGGCCCGGCTGGCCCGATCTGGAAGAAGACGCCGTGTCGCCTCTGCGGCGTCGGCTGCGGGTTGCTGGTCGGCGTCGAGAACGGACGCGCGGTTGCCGTGAAGGGCGACCCCGACTCACCCGTGAGCAAGGGGTCGGCGTGCGTGAAGGGCTACAACTCGGTGCAGGCGCTCTACGGGCGCGACCGGATCACGCGTGCCATGGTCCGGCGCAACGGGCTGCTCGTCGAGGTGCCGCTCGCGCGAGGCGCTCGACCTGGTGGCGCGCAAGCTCCGCGAGACCGCCCAGCAGCACGGCAAGGACAGCGTCGCCATCTACGGATCCGCCCAGTGGACGATCCCGGACGCCTACGTCGCGTCGAAGCTGTTCAAGGGCGCGCTGGGAACGAACAACGTCGAAACCAGCGCGCGCCTCTACGCGGCCAGCGCGATGGCCGGCCTCGAGAGCAGCTTCGGCCTCGATGGCGCGATCGGCTGCTACGAGGACATCGACCACGCCGACGTCTTCGTGCTGTGGGACATCAATCTCGCCGAAACCGACCCGGTGCTCTTCTCCCGGATGCTGGACCGCAGGCGGGCCAACCCGGCCGTCCGCATCATCGACCTGTCCACCCGCACCACGCGCACGAGTTACGCCGCCGACCGCACCCTGCTGCACGTGCCCCATGCTGGGCTCGCGATCGCCAACGCGATCTGCCAGGAGATCGTGGCTCGAGAAGCTGGGTGCACCGCGAGTTCGTCGATCGGCACGTCGCCTTCAAGCGCGGCAAGACGGACATCGGCTACGGCCTCGCCGACGACGTCCTCGTCGCGGACGAGGCCACCGACGTCACCTGGGACGATACGTGGCATTCCTGGCCGACTACACCCCGGAGCGGGCCCAGGAGCTGTCCGGCGCTGCCGGCGGCAAGCATTCGCTGGCTGGCGTCGCTCTATGGCGACCCGCCGCGCAAGGTGATGTCGGTCTGGGGCCGCGAGCGTGAACCAGGACGTGCGCGGCACCTGGATGAACAACCTGCTCTACAACATCCACCTGCTGGTCGGGAAAGGTCGCGTCGCCCGGGAACAGCCCCTTCTGCACCACCGGACAGCCCAGCGGTGGGAGCGCCGTGCACGACGCGGGCACCCTGACCGACACGCTGCCCCGCGGGCGTGGTGCAGAACGAGCAGGACCGCCGCCGCGCCGCCGAGATCTGGGGCGTGCCGGTCGAGAAGATCGACCCCCGGCCCGACCGCACTCTGCGCTCTCGATGTTCCGCCGGCTCGAGCGGGGCGACATCCGCTTCCTCTGGATCCAGGCACCGATCCGATGGTCAGCCTGCCGAACCTGGACCGGTATCGCCGTGCGTTGGCGAAGGAGGATCGCTTCATCGTGGTGTCGGAGGCCTATCCCACGCCGACGACCGACGTGGCGGACGTCGTCCTGCCCGCGGCGATGTGGCTCGAGCGCGAGGGCATCTACGCCAACGTCGAGCGGCGCATGCAGCACTTCGAGCGGATGGTCGCGCCGCCAGGCGACGCGACGAGCGACGCATGGCAGATGATCGAGGTCGCCCGCCGTCTCGGCTTCTCGAATCTCTTCCCCTAGGAGCCCGACCGTCACGTGGAGCAGATCTGGGAGGAGTACGGCCGCTTCCACACGGAGCCGCCGAGCGCGCTCCCGCCCATCGGCGAGCTGCGCGCGCGGCCGGGCGTGATGTGGCCGTACGTGGACGGGCGCGAGACCCGGTGGCGCTACAACACCGCGCAGGACCCTGCGGCCGATCGCGCCCGCGGTGGCGTCGATTTCTACGGTCATGCGGACCATCGTGCCTGGATCTGGCTGCGGCCCTACGAGCCGCCCGCGGAGTCGCCCGACCGCGACGTATCCGTTCTGGCTCGACGACCGGCGCCGTGCTCGAGCACTGGGGCGCGGGCTCGATGACGCAGCGTATCCCGACGCTCCATCGCGCCCTCCCGCACGCGTACGTCGAGATCAACCGCGAGGACGCCACCGAGCTCGGCATCCGCAACCGGGAGACCGTACGCCTGGTGAGCCGGCGCGGCGTCGCTCGAGATCGAAGCCCGTCATCGACTATCGCTCCCAGCCCCCGCGCGGGCAGGTCTTCGTCCCGTCGTTCGACGAGACGCTGCCGGTCAACCGGCTGACGCTCGATGCCTGCTGCCCGCTCTCGGGGCAGCCCGATGGCAGCAAGTGTGCCGTGCGCGTCGAGCGCCTGCCGGCGCAGAGGCGGACCGTGAGTTCCCGCGACCGGCGCCCGACCGCGCTGCGCACTGCGGCCTCTTCCTGATCGCCTCGGCCGTCACGGCGATGGCCGCGGTGATGCGTCGCAGTCAAGCGGCTGCGCGCGCATCGCGCTGCCGAGCCGGTGCCCGTCACCGTGGCGATGCTGGTGGCGCCGGCCGAGCCGATCGCCGCGGAGGCCAGGTGTTCCGCACCACGCGCGGCGACATGCTGGCGATCGAGCCCGCCGCCCGCCGAGAACGCGCGGCCCACCCGCGCACGCTGACGACGGCGCGCTTCCTTCGCGCGTATCCAGGGGCGCCGCCGCGCATCCCGCATGCGCTCACCGCCGACGAGTTCCGCACCGACGCCTGCAACACCTGCCACGAGCGCGGCGGCTACTCGCAGCGCTTCGCGGCCTACGTGCCGGTGACGCCCGCATCCCGAGAACGGGGCATGTGCCTCCAGTGTCACGTGGGCGAGGACGACGTGATGGCGTCCCGCTCGCTCAGCGCCGATCCGAACAGCCGGTGTCCCAGTGCCACGGTGCCGAGCGGACGGCCGTCCGCCGCGCCGAAGCCTCGCTCGACCTGGCCGCACGACGGTCTGGCCGCAGCTGCCGCCGGATGACGCCGGGCCGCACCCCCCCGCGATTCCGCACGATCTTCAGTTCCAGGGAGAACTGCCTCGCCTGCCACGCCGGGCCCGCGGCCGTGGCGGAAATCCGGACGACGCATCCGGAGTGGGCCAACTGCCGCCAGTGCCACGTCGCGCTGGATCCCGAGGCCGGGGTCTTCGCCCGCGCGGCGCAGCGCCGCTGGAGCCGAGACCGGAGCGCGACCATGAGTCGGACCCGAGTCGGCGTGGCCACGCTCCTGCCTGGCAGCGGCGTTCGCGATGTCCGGCTGCAGGGAGCGCCGCGAGACGGCGCCGGCGCCCGCTCGCGGGAGCCGACACGCTCCGGTCGACGGCGGAGTCCGCCGCCGCGCGCAATGCGACGCAGGCAGCCCGGCGCGCTGGCGACCGTGCCGGCGGCTCCGGTCGAGCTGCTGGACCGGGCCGGGGGACCGGCCGTTCGAGGTCGCGCTCCGCACCGCCGACGCCGGAGGCCGGACACGCGCGCATGTTCGGCACCATCACGCTGCCGATCGCGCTCCGCAGCCGCGCCGCGCCCTCGGCCAGTATCCCTGCACGTCGTGCCATCTCGGCCGGAAGGTGGTCATGGCCGAGAAGCGCATCGGCGACGCGCACCAGAACATCCAGCCGGTGCACCCGAAGCAGACCGGCGCCGTCTGCTCGACCTGCCACGCGGCCGACAACGTCGAGCTGCTGGCGCTCGAGAGCGGCGAGCGCGCGACCCTGGACGAGAGCTACCGGCTGTGCGCGCAATGCCACTTCGCGCAGGTCGACGCGTGGGCCGGCGGCGCGCACGGCAAGCGGCTCGACGGCTGGCAGGGGCGCCGCGTCGTCATGGCCTGCACCGATTGCCACGACCCGCACCAGCCCGCCGTACAGTCGCGGATTCCCTTCCGCGCGCCGCAAATCGAGCGAACCCGGAGCCACGACCAATGAGCGACTGACCGCACAGCCGAGGCGCCAACCGGCGCGCGACGACGGCACCGTGCTGCAGAAGCGGGTCGACCGACGGGGCGCGCTGAGAATCCTCGCTGGGCGGCGTGGTCGCCGGCACCCAGGCGCTGAGTGCGTGCGCACCGCTCAGCGCCGAGACGGACGAGGAGACGCGAGGTCAAGCTCCTGGCCTGGCGGGAGTACATCAAGGGCAACTACCGCTTCATGACCGAGGAGGAGCGGGCCGAGACGATCGCCCGCCTCGAGCGTCTGGCCGAGCTGCAGCGCGGTGTGGACGTCACGATCCAGTCCACCGGCGCCCAGCCCGGCGTGCATGTTCGGCTACGCCTTCAACATTTCGAAGTGCAAGGGATTCCGGCGCTGCGTCGAGGCCTGCATCAACGAGAACAACCTCGATCGGCAGCGCGGCCACCCAGTACATCCGCATCTTCGAGATGGAGGACGGCGAGGTCGATCTCGACGACGCCGATGCGACCTTCCAGCACGAGGTGCCGGCCGAGGGCCACTTCTATCTCGGGACCCAGTGCTTCCAGTGCGCCGACCCGCCGTGCGTGCGGGTCTGCCCGGTCGGCGCCACCTGGCAGGAGCCGGACGGCATCACGGTCATCGACTACGACTGGTGCATCGGCTGCCGCTACTGCATGGCCGCCTGCCCCTACTGGGCGCGCCGCTTCAACTGGAGCGCGCCGGAGGTCCCGGTCGCAGGAGGTGAACCCGAACCAGCACTACCTGGGCAACCGCGCGCGCAAGACGGGCGTGGTCGAGAAGTGCACCTTCTGCATCCACCGGACCCGGCAGGGCCGGCTGCCGGCCTGCGCCGAGGCCTGCCCCACCGGGGCGCGGGTCTTCGGCAACCTGCTGGATCCCGATTCGGAGATCCGCTGGGTGCTCGCGAACAAGCACGTCTTCCGGCTGAAGGAAGATCTGAAGACCGAGCCGCGCTTCTGGTACTTCACCGACTGAGGCGACCGTGCATCTGAAGCCGTTCCTGCTCAGCGCACTGCACTCGGCGACCTCCGGGGGCCGGCGCTACCACCTCTGGATGGGCAGCCTGACGCTGATCATCCTGGCTCGGCGCCTACGCGTACTCCGTCCAGCTGCGCTATGGCCTGGGCGTCACCGGAATGAGCGACCACGTGAGTTGGGGACTCTACATCTCGAACTTCACGTTCCTCGTCGGGCTGGCCGCGGCGGCGATGATGCTGGTGCTGCCGGCGTACATCCTGGAGGACGTCGACTTCGGCCGCGCGGTGCTCATGGCGGAAGCCGTGGCGGTGGCCGCGCTGGTCATGTGCCTCTCGTTCGTGGTCGTCGACATCGGCAACCCGCTGGGCGCGTGGCACCTCATGCCCGGCATCGGCTATCTGAACTGGCCGCGGTCGCTCCTCGCCTGGGACGTGATCGTGCTGAACGGCTACCTGGCGCTCAACCTCGTCATCCCGTTCTACATCCTCTACAGCCACTACACCGGACGCACGCCGGACAAGAGGAAGTACCTCCCGTGGATGTACATCTCGGTGATGTGGGCGGTGAGCATTCACCTGGTCACGGCCTTCCTGCTGGCGGGCCTGCCGGCCCGGCCGTTCTGGAACACGGCGCTGCTCGGCCCCCGGTTCCTCGCGTCCGCGTTCACCGCGGGCCCGGCGTTCGTGATCGTGCTCCTCTGGTTCATCCGGCGGGAGACGCAAGTACGAGATCGCCGACGGCGCCTTCTCGAAGCTCGCGCTGATCACGACGGTCGCGGCGCAGATCAATCTCGTGATGCTCATCTCCGAGCTGTTCTACAAGTTCTACTGGCCCACGCATCACGGCATCAACGCGCGGTACCTCTTCTTCGGACTCGGCGAGCACCACGCGCTGGTGCCGTGGATCTGGACGGCGATCGCGCTCAACGTCCTGGCGACGGTCGCCCTGATGATCCACCCGCTGCGGCGCAACCCGCGCTGGCTGATGCCGGCCTGCGCCATGCTGTTCGTCGCGCATCTGGGTCGAGAAGGGGATCGGGCTGGTGATCCCGGGCTTCATTCCCTCGCCGCTGGGCGAGATCGTCGAGTACACCCCGACCTGGGTCGAGCTGTGCGTGACCGCCGGCATCTGGGCGCTCGGCCTGTTCGTGCTGACCGTCCTGGTGCGGGTGGCGCTTCCGATCGAGCTGGGCGAGGTGCGGAGTCCCTACCTGGAGCAGCCGCCCGCCGCGCGGGCCGTCCGCCCGCGCGCCACGCGCGCGCGGTACGAGGAGGTCCGGCCTGTCCGGAGACGGTGATGCGAGGGCCGGCACACCGCCGGCCGACTCTTACTTTCACGAGGTGATGGACATGACCAGACATAGGCCAAACGACACCCGGTATTCATTCGCCGCTCTCGCCGCGGGGCTGGTCGGTGCGGCCGGGCTGGCCGGCGCGACTGTTCCTCGCGGGTATCGCGCCGCCGCTGGCGGCGCGTGGCGGGCGTGGCGTTGGGCGTGCTCCTCGCCGCCTCGATCAAGTACACCGACCAGTGGGAGAAGGCGGTGCTCCTGCGGCTCGGCCGCTACCGGGGCCTGCGAGGTCCCGGGTACTTCGCCATCGTCCCGATCCTCGACCGCGTGGCCTACACCATCGATCAGCGCATCCGGACCGCCGCGTTCGGCGCCGAATCGTGCCTGACCCGCGACACGGTGCCGGTGAACGTCGATGCCATCGCGTTCTGGATCGTGCGCGACGCCGAGCGCGCCGCGTTGGAGGTGCAGGACTACGACGAGGCGGTCATCCTCTCGGCGCAGACCGCGCTGCGGGACGCCATCGGCAAGCACGACCTCGCGGAGCTGATCCAGTCCCGGGTGGAGCTCGGACAGGGCCTCAAGGTGGCGCTGGAGCAGAAGATGGCGAACTGGGGGATCCATGTGCAGTCGGTGGAGATCCGCGACGTCATCATTCCCGCCGCGCTCGAGGACGCCATGTCGCGCCAGGCGCAGGCCGAACGGGAGCGGCAGGCGCGCATCATCCTGGGCACGGCGGAAACCGAGATCGCCCACAAGTTCGTCGAGGCGGCGGACGCCTACCGCGACCACCCGGAGGCCATGAACCTGCGGGCGATGAACATGCTCTACGAGAGCATCGTCAAGCGGGGCTCGCTCATGGTGGTGCCGTCGGGGCTGGCCGACTCGCTCAACGTGCCGTCGCTGATGGGCGTGATGGGGGCGACCGGGTTCGTGCCGCGAGATGGCGGAGGAGGCGGACCCGTGACAGCTGCTGGCGAGGCGGTCGGGCCGGTGAAGGAGCCGCCGTCAGATGTCGCCGCGGGAACTCCGAAGGCGCGCTGAGCCTACGAGGTCCCGGAGGAGTAGTCGGGAGCAATGCCTCGCTCGCTTGCGCGCGCGGTTCGGCGGAACCGCAGCGACGGCGTGGGGGGGGTGCTCATTAGAATCGATAGCTGAGTCCTCCGAAGATTTGGTCGTTGCTGTCGATCCCGCCCACTTCGTGCGTGCCCGACACCATCATGTACCAGCGGCGGCCGAGATTGACGTCCATGTCGGCGCCGAGCCAGGTCACGCTGTAGTCGGACGGATCCGCGAGCGGATCGCGGATGATCCGCACGCCGCCGTCGAGTCCGAGCCGTAGGAGCGGTGCCGGTGTCACGTCCACGCCGAATGATTGGAGCCAGCCAGACTGCCGGGGTCCGTCGTAGCGCGTCGTTCGCGACCGAAGGCCGAGTTGAAGCGGCGTCACCCGGTCAACCCCGAGGGAAAGCGTGTACGATTGTGTCTGCCCGGCGGTCCCTCCGCTGCTGGAGCGGGCGTCGAGCCCAACTCTTCCCTTTCCAGCCCGGATCCACACGCCTCCCCATATGCCTCGTCGGAACGCGTCGTCGAAGGCCGTCTCGGGCGTGACCGTGTCCCGATACAACCTGACGTTCCGCCGACTGTCGTAACCCGCGTTCACGCTGACGCTCGGCGAGAACTCGTAGCGCAGCATGCTGAATGTGCCGGTGAGTGACCAGGCGTGCTCGCCCAGCGCCTGCTTCCACCCGCGGTAATAGTCCACCTCCTGGGCCCCGAACAGCGAGAGACGCCGGTTCGAATAGCCCGCCTGTAGATACAGGAACTCCCGATTGGTCACGCCGGCCTGGTAGGAGCCAATCGCTCCGAGCGTCGTCGACCACCGGCTGGCGGCTTCGGGCCTGTTGTGCATCTGGACGTAGCCGCCGTAGTCCCGGATGTCTGGCGAATACCCGAGACTGGTCGGCTCCGGCTCGCTGCCCCCAAATGCCCCCACGCGCCAAGACGGCCGGGCGAACTCCACCATGACTCCGTCGAAGAGGGTGACCGAAGCGAGCGCCGACGAGAACTGACGCCCGGCGGTTACACGGAGGGGAGACCCCGGCGCTGCGAGGAAGAGTGCGCCCTGGTAGACGCGGGTCCGACCATCGACCACACGCGCACCGTCGGCCAAGGAGGAGGTCGTCCGCCGGGTACGAAGGTCAAGAACGAGACCCACCGCCGAGCCGCCGATCGATTGCGCGTCGAGCCGGATATCGAAGGATGGCTGCGAGAAGTGCGCTCCACTTCCGTTCTGTTGCCACACGCCGAGGTAGCGTGCTCCGGCGCGGCCGTGGAGTCCGGGCCCCGAACGTCGCGGTGCTCCGCGCGGAGTCGTGCCGCCCTCGCCGCGAGTCCCTGCCTCCACAACCGACGGCGCGGTTCGAACGAACTGCACCGTGTCGCCCACCATGAGGGGTGAACGCTGGGTTAGGATGTCGCACGAAGCCTGTTTCGAAGCAAGGTAGGTGACCCTGAGCACACCGGTCTCCACATCGCCGCGCTTGACTCGGAGCGTGTCCCCCTCGTGCAAGCCATCCTGCCGCCCCGCGTCGAGGTAGGCGGAAGCCGGCGTGACGTAGGTGAGTCGCACCGGTCGCGTCGCACTGGAGTCCTGGGCCGCAACGGCGGTCGGCGAGATCAGCGCAAGCGCAAGAAGCGCGGTCAGTGCGTCTCGGTGTCTCATCCGCCGTTGCCCCGCGGATGGCAGCTGTAACAGGCCTGGCTGTCGTAGCGATACCCGCTTCGGCCCCGGTGCTGGCTGTCCGTCTCACTCTGGCCGTGGCACGTCAGGCAAGTAAAGATCTGAAAGTCGTTGCTATTGGTGTGGCAGCTCGCGCAGGAAGACCACCGGCCCCGGTGACTCCCGGAGTAAATCGGGAAGAACCGGGCATCGTGGTCGAACGTTGCGCCGGGCCACCCAGCCGTGGTATGACAACTGGCGCAATCGGTGCTGAACTGTGCTGCCTGGTGACTTGGATCGGTGGTCGCGTCATAGTCCGCCTGATGACAACTGACGCAGGCGGTGCTCTTGCCGGCGAAGACGCCGTCGCCGTGACACTGTTGACAGTTGACGGTGGTATGCGCTCCAGTGAGGGGAAAGGCGGTGGCCGAATGGTTGAAGTTGGCGCCATCCCAGCCCGTCGTGGAATGACAAGTGCCACAGTCGGTCGAGAACTGTGATGTCCGGTGATTCGGATCGGTGGTGCGGTCGTAATCCGCTTGGTGGCAGCTCACGCATAGTGCGTTCTTCCCGCGGTAGACCCCGTCTCCATGACACTGCTGGCACGGAACCGCGCGATGAGCACCGGTGAGCGGGAACCGGGTCGTCGCGTGATTGAACCGCGCGCCCGGCCACGTCGAGGTCGCGTGGCACTGGTTGCAGTCAGTCGGGAAGCCGCCGGCAACGTGGTCGGGGCTCTTGGCGCCCTGATAGGACGCGAGGTGGCACTGGACACATTCGGTCGACCGATTGACGAAGGTCAGGCGTCCCTGGGCCGCGGGGGTATGACAGCTCTCGCAGTCCGTCGTCAGATGGGCGCCGTTGAGCGGAAACCGGCTCGCCTGGTGCGCGCGGACCATTGCCGAGCGGTCGAGGAAACCGCGAGGGGAGTGACAGCGGGCGCAGTCGGCTCCCAACTCACCTCGATGAACGTCCGCGTGACAGCCTGCGCAGGTCCGATTCGCACCGCGGAAATCGAGCGAAGCGTGGCAGCTCCGGCAGGCGGTCGTGGCGTGCGCGCCGTTGAGCGTGAAGCCCCAGCGGGCGTGGTCGAACTGGCGACTGATTCGCACCGGCGTCCACCCATTCTCTCCGTGACAACTCGCGCATGGCTCGGCGAGCTCGCCATGTGGGCTGCGGGTAGGTTCCTGGGCCCGGCCCGTAGACGGCACGGCCGCGAGCAGAACCAGGCACCAGCCGACCATCCAGCTCAGTGCCCGGGTCACGATGCCTTCTTCGCCGTACCGTGGCAGGCTTCGCATTTCCCCGAGAGCGGTGCGTAGACCGTCATTCGGCGACCGGCCGCATCCGCGCGCTGCACGTGGCAGCCGAGGCAGGGCACTTGCTCGTGCGCGCCCTTGAGGGCGAACGGCGTGTCCCGGTCGTGGTCGAACCGACTGGCAGGCTTGAAGCCGTCGACGCCGTGGCAGGCCTCGCACCCCGATGACGTGCGGCGACTGAACTGGGCGCCGTGCGGATTGGTGTGACAGCCTTCGCACGTTGGGGCGGTGCGGGAGAAGGGCAGCGGCGTTCCGCGCGGTCCTCCTAGTACCAGCGACGATCGCGACACAGGGCGAGTCATCTCGTCGTGGCACCCGGCGCATGGGACGGCGCGGTGAGCGCCCTCGAGCTTGAACGCATAGGCACCGTGCGCGGCCACGTCGATTGTCGACGGCCGGAATCGCTGGGTATCGTGACAGGCGATGCAGCCACGTGGCGCCGGTCGGGCGCCATTGGAGGCGAAGCGCCCTTCGTGCGGGTCGACGTGGCACGCCGCGCACTCGATCTCTGAAAGCCTGAGGGCCACGCCCGCACGTCCCAGGATCGAGGCCGGCGGGAGCGGCCTCAATCCCGTGCGTCGTGGGCCATGGCAATCGCCGCAGGAGATCTCGCGATGCCGGCCTTCGAGTGGCAGTCGGAGCCCAGCGTGCTGGGCGACGCCGAACGTGCTCGGTTTCCATCCGGCCACCACGTGGCAACGCGCACAATCACCGTCCCCGAAGAGACCGGCCAGCTGGGGCCCATGATCGTCGCCGTGACAATCCCGACACCGCGCAAACGACGGCCGCATCACGACGCCCGACGTGCCGAGCCTGGAGCGTGCCGCCGCGGAGGGGCTCTTCACGTGACACAGTGAGCACTGCACGTCCCGGTGCTTCCCCTCGAGCGGATATTTCGACTGCCCATGCTGGGCCACGGTGAACGTCGCGGGAGTGAAGCCCGCCACGGTGTGGCAGGCGGCGCAGTCCGCCGGGCGGCCCGCGAGCGTCGCGGTGCCGCCATGCGCGTCGGCATGGCACGAGCCACACGAAGCGAAGGCCGGACGCTTACCCTTCGGCGAAGCGGGATCATGGCATTTGGCGCAAGCCACCGAGGCGTGCCGCCCGCGCAGGGGATACTTCGTACGGTCATGGTCGAACGCGCCGCGCGAGACCTTTGCGAAGCTCGACGTCTCGTGACAGGAGGCGCACTTGGGCCCGAGCGCACCGCTATGGGGATCCTGATGGCAGGCGGAGCACTCCAAGTGGGGAAGCGGACGGTAGACGGGAATTGGCTGGCCTGCGGCGGTCCGCTTCGCCACCACCGCCGGCGCGAGGTGGCACTTGTCGCAGGCCACGTCCAGGTGCTTGCCCGTGAGCGGATAGTCGGTGCGGCCGTGATCGAACCGTGGCGCGGGTTTCCAGTCGCGGGTGTCGTGGCACTCGAGACACTTTGCCGAGAGAGCGCCGCGGTGGGCGTCCTCGTGACACGACCCGCACGCCCGGTCGAGTCCCAGCCAGCCGGACGGCGAGGATCGGTGCCGGGACAGCGTCGCGGCCGGGGAGCGTCGCAGCTCACGCTTGTGACAATCCGCGCACGCCGTCGTGCGGTGCGCGCCATCGAGCGCCCACCCCGTGCGTGTGTGGTCGAAATGCGCGGAATCACCGTCGCTCCAGCTCACCAACTGGAAGTCCACGCCGGCATGGTCGGGGTGGCAGGTCGCGCAGGCGGCCTTTCCCTCTCGGCCATGGAGCCCGAGTCCACGCGAGGCCAGCCACGCGACGTCCTTGTGGCAATCGAGGCACTGCGCGGTCATCGCCGCCGGGCCGCCACTCCCGTGGCAAGAGGTGCACTGCAACGAGCCCTCGAGCTTGGCGTGCGCTCTGGCGAGTGGACCCGGCGAAATCTGCGCAGTTGCTACGGCAGGCCCGTGCCACAGGGTGAGCAGAAGGCAGCCCAGCAGCGGGAGTACCAACGAACGGCGACGGCGACTTCGCACTCACCAGAGCCAGGTGGCACCGAGCGCCACGACGACGCCGACGTGGACGAGGACCGCCACAAGCGCGCCGATCGCCACCGGACGATGGGCTACATGCCAATAGCGAAAGAGATCGTGTGTGGCGTCGAGAAGGCGCGCCTGCTGCGTGAGGGCCATCTCCCGCCGCGCGAGGGCGACAGCGCGCGCCACGCTGCGGTCGTAGCCCGTACGGCCCCGTGGGCTCCGCGTGGCGCAGAGCTCCCGCAATCGGCGCGCGGCACGGCGCCTGGCCAGGTCGTCGGCAATCATCCGCCGGAGCGTACCCAGCGCCCCGAGACCTGCCGGAGGCGCCGCCGTTGCCAGGGTACGCTCGACCAGCTGATGGTCGAGGCCTGTCTGCACCGCAATCTCCTCGAGCAGGCGCTTCCGTTCCGCGGCGATCTCGTGGCGGTCCATCTCGACACCGGAGCGGCCGCGCGGGATTCGTGCGTAGATGTATCGACCGATTACCCCGCTCGACCAGACGATCATCATCGCCCAGAACCCGAGACCGATCACGCCGCCGAACCGCCAGCCGGCATGGATCGTCACGAGCAGCGGCAGGAGCAGCGCGGCGGCCACGTGCACGTCGAGCCAGCGGGCGATCGCGCCCGTGAACGCGAGCCAGCGGTACTTCTTTCGGAGGGGGTACAGCCAGAGAAAGATGAAGATTGCAAGCGCCACGATCCCGGCGCTCTGCCCGATATATCCCGATGGCCGTAGCCACGTGTGATACGGATGGCGGACCCGCTCGGCGACGGGCAGCACGTAGTACGGCTCGCCGGCGATGAGGATGCCCGCGAGCAAGGTCGCGAGGACGATGGTCGCGCCATGCAAAGGCCGCAGTCCCCGGGCGCGTGACGAAGCCGCCGGCAACGCACGGCGAGACGCCATCATGCGGGGGGGCGAGGAGGTTCGCACGGGACTCCTGGATGAAGAACTTCTTAGATCTGATTGGCATGCGACCTGCCCACTGCGTGAGCGCGACGCAGCGACCTCGGGTTCGTGCAAATTCAAGGCCCCGAACTAGTTGCCATCGTCCCAACACTGAAGCGCCTTGACTGCGAGCGGTTTGTGCGCTCCACCCGTTGGAAATGCATGGACTTGCGTTCAGCAACCTGCCTGACCTATCGCGTTCATCCGTCGCGGATGCGCGGAAGAATTGCTGCATCGCGCCATTACGGTTGCATCATGTCGTGACATGCTCCGGTGGAGGCCTGCATGGACTCCGTGCTCATCTACTTCGCCTTCTCGCTACTGCTGATTGTGCCCGTGGTGCGCCATCTGCGGGTCGCACGACGGAAGGAAGCCGCTGCGCGACAGGCGGCGGCGCGTGCTGGTCTCTCCTCCGCTGGGCCGCGCGCTCAGCATCCCCACATCGACGTGTCCCACTGCATCGGGTGCGGTGCGTGCACGGACGTTTGCCCCGAGGGTGATGTCCTGGCCGTGATCGGAGGAAAGGCCGGCATCATCGCCCCCGAGAAATGCATCGGCCACGGACTCTGCGCCGAGGCCTGCCCGGTCGGGGCGATAGAGATCGTGATGGCGAATCCCAGTGTCAGCGCCGATTTGCCGCATCTTTCGCGGGAGCACGAAACGAGCGTGCCGAACGTGTTCGTCATTGGAGAACTCGGTGGACTGGCGTTGATCAAGAACGCCGTTAATCAAGGCCGCGAGTGCATTGACACGATCGCTGCGCGGCTAGCCAGTGAGAGCGGGGCACCGGCGGGCCATGAGGTTTATGACGTATGCATCGTGGGCGCGGGGCCGGGAGGGATCAGCGCCTCGCTCCGCGCAATCGAGCGGAAGCTCAGCTATCTCACGCTGGAGCAGGATGAACTGGGAGGCACAGTCGCCAAGTATCCTCGTCGCAAGCTCGTGATGACGAGTCCCGTCGAGTTTCCGTTGCGCGGCAAGCTTCGGAAGCTCGAGGTATCGAAGGAGGAGCTGCTCGACTTCTGGCGCGGGGCGGCACGGGAGACCGGCTTGCAGGTGAACGCGGGTGAGCGTGTGCAGGACATCCGGCAGGAAGGCGATGGGCTCTTCACGTTGGCGACGGCGCGCGGCTGCTACACGACGCGCGCCGTGGTGCTCGCGCTCGGACGTCGGGGGACTCCGCGAAAGCTGGACATACCGGGCGAGGAGCTCCCGAAGGTCATGTACAGTCTCCTCGAGGCAGAGGCTTACCGGAACGTTCGAATTCTGGTCGTCGGGGGAGGGGACAGCGCAGTCGAGGCGGCGATGGGGCTCGCGCATCAGGCAGGGAACCAGGTCACACTCTCATATCGAGGCGGAGGTTTCACCCGCATCAAGGAGCGTAACGCACGGCGGCTGGAAGGGGCAGTGGCCAACGGTCGGCTGCAGGTGATATATGATTCACGGCCGGTCGAGATCACGGAGAGTGAGGTTGTCCTCGAGGTCGCGGGCACCCGTCGCATCCTGCCCAACGATTTCGTGTGGATCTTCGCCGGCGGCGTCCCGCCCACCGAGTTGCTCGAGAAGATCGGCGTCCGATGGGGTGCCCAGGATATCACCGCCGAGGGCGCGCGCGAAGCCCGCCTTGCCGCGGCCTCGTAGTTGATACACCTTCGTCGGAGCTCTCCATGCCCACTTCGACTGGGACACCGTGTCCCTCCTGCGGCGCTCCGGGCGCCGGAAATTTCTGCGCCACCTGTGGGGCCCCCCTCGGTCCCCGGACGTGCCAGGGATGCGGGACGACCCTCGCCCCGTCGGTTCGATTCTGCGCGACATGCGGCCGGGCGACCGGCGCTCCTGCTGCCCAGGGATCGCGGGCGGCGGCGCGGACCGACCGTACGCCCTGGCTCGTCGCTGCCGGCGCCTTCGCCGGCCTGTTCGCCGCGTTGCTGGTGATGCTCTTGCGTGAAAAGCCTGCGCCCGCCGCCGTGACCGACGAGGTCGCCGGTCAGGCCGCTGGGCCCGCTGCCCCACCGGACATCAGCAACATGTCTCCGCAGGAACGGTTCAACCGACTCTACAACCGGGTCATGACCGCCGCGCAGTCCGGCGATGAGGCCACGGTGACTCGGTTCACGCCAATGGCGCTCATGGCGTACGCCCAGCTCGATTCGCTCGACGCCGACGCCCGCTACCACGCCGCACTGCTGGAGATCCACACCGGCAACATCGCCGGCCCAAGTGCCCTCGCCGACACCATTCTGGCCCAGCAGCCGGGGCATCTGTTCGGGTACGTGATCCGAGGGACTGTCGCCCGGTGGCAGAAGGATGAAAAGGCGTTGAAAACCGCCTACGGCGAGTTCCTCCAGCACTATGACGCTGAGATGAAGGCGGAGCGGCCGGAATATGCCGACCACAAGAGATCGCTCGATGAATTCCACTCGGCCGCGGTGCAGGCCAGCGGCGGAACTCAGAAGCCTGAGAAGAAGACCTAGAGAGTCGGCCGGGAGAAGCACAGAGCAGGTTCTTCATTCTCTCCGCCCATTCCGACCTTATATTAGGACGTCATATTAGGACGTCATCCCGGGGGCGCTAATGAAGGCTGGCCATAAGTTCCTGCTCGGCGCCGCGTTGATCGTGGGCAGCGTCGGCTTCCTCATTGCCGAGGGCGTGAAGGAGACCGGCGTCTACTTCCTCACGCCGACGGAGCTCGCCGCCAAGACGGCCAGCGACCCCACCTTTGTCGAGAACGTGGGGTTCAAAGTCGGCGCCAAGGTGGTGCCCGGCTCTGTCCATCGCGACGCTGCGAGCCGAACCATCGACTTCCGTGTCTCCGACGGGGTCAAGACCTATCCGGTGACCTACCACGGACTCGTGCCCGACACCTTCACCGACGCCAACGACATCGAGGTCGTGGTCGAGGGTCGGCTGGGTACGGACGGCGTCTTCCACGCCACCGACGTGCTCGCCAAGTGCGGCTCCCGCTACGAGGCCGTGCACCGAGAAGGCCTGAGTCTCCATGACCCTGCTCGGACAATTCGCGCTCTGGGCCGCCTTCCTGATCGGGCCTCTGGTGCGCCGTCATCGCGTTCTCCGGCCGCTGGCGGGAGCGGCCGGAGCTGGCGCGACGGTCGTCGCGGTCGGTGTACGCGGTCTTCGCCGCCTTGCTCGTCGCGACGCTCTCGCCTCTGGAAGGGGCTCATCACCCACGACTTCAACATCGAGTACGTCGCGGCCTACACCTCCCGCAACCTGCCTCACCTATTTCGTCGTCTCGGCGTTCTGGGCCGGCCAGAAGGGCTCGCTGCTCTTCTGGGCCATGGTGCTCTCGATCTTCGCGAGCGCTGGCGCAGGTCGCTGACCTCGCGCCGCTACGCGCGACCTGCTGCCGTACGTCGCCGGGGTCACCATCCTCGGTCGTCGTCTTCTTCGTGAGCGTGATGCTCTTCGGCGGCGCAATCCGTTCGAGCGACTGCCGTTCACGCCGGCCGACGGCCGCGGGCTCAATCCGCAGCTGCAGAACCTGGGGATGGTGATTCACCCGCCGATGCTCTACCTCGGCTACATCAGCATCACCATCCCCTTCGCCTTCGCCATCGCGGCGCTGCTGTCGCGCCGGCTCGACACCGGCTGGATCCATGGCCATGCGGAAGTGGACGCTGGTGTCGCTGGCTCTTCCTCTCGATCGGCATCACCCTCGGCATGTGGTGGGCCTACGTCGAGCTGGGCTGGGGCGGCTACTGGGCCTGGGATCCGGTGGAGAACGCGAGCCTGCTGCCCTGGCTCACGATGACCGCGTTCCTGCACTCGGTGATGATCCAGGAAAAGCGGGGGATGCTCAAGCGGTGGAACATGGCGCTGATCATCGGGACCTTCCTGCTCAGCATCTTCGGCACGTTCATCACGCGCTCCGGCGTCATCGCGAGCGTGCACAGCTTCACCCAGTCGAACGTCGGCTACTTCTTCCTCGGCTTTCCTGCTCGTGGCCGCGGTGCTGTCGTTCACGCTGCTCTACACCCGGTGGCCGGAGCTCGAGGCCGAGGTGCAGCTCGAGTCGATGGTGAGCCGGGAGGCGGCGTTCCTGTTCAACAACCTGCTGCTCGTCGGCATCGCGTTCTCGGTGCTGTGGGGCACGCTCTTCCCGATTCTCTCCGAGGCGGTGCGCGGGCACCAAGATCACGGTCGGCCCGCCCTTCTTCAATCGCGTGAACGTACCGCTCGGGCTCCTGCTGCTGGCGCTCACCGGGATCGGGCCGCTCATCGCCTGGCGCAAGGCGTCGGCCGCGAACCTCCGGCGACAGTTCGTGGTTCCGCTGGTCGCGGGCAGCTGGTCGACGCTGCTGGTCTCGTCGCCGCCGGCATGCGCGATCCTATCGCGCTCATGGCCCTCGGTCTCGGCGGGCTTCGTCGCTCGGCACGGTCGTTGCAGGAGTTCTACCGCGGAGTGCGGGCGCGTCGGCGAATGCACGGCGAATCGGTCCCGGTCGCGCTTCCTCCGGCTGATCGGGCGCAACCGGCGGCGCTACGGCGGCTACATCGTTCACGTCGGGATCCTGATCTATTTCGTCGCCTTCACCGGGATGGCCTTCAAGGTCCAGCAGGAGGTCACGCTCAAGCCGGGAGAGTCGGTGACATCCGGAGCCCCTTCGGGCACACCTACACACTTCACCCACGTCGGCGTCTCGCAGTACGAGCAGCTGAACCGCATCGTCTCCGCGGCGACGGTCGAGGTGATGAAGGACGGGAAGGCGGCGGGGCTGCATCACATCGGAGAAGCGGCAGCACGTGGACAGTTTCGGGCGACCGACCTTCGAGCCGTCCACCGAGGTCGGAATCCGGAGCGATCTCCAGGAAGACCTCTACATCGTCTTCGCCGGTTCCGTCGAGGGCACCGAGGAAGCGGTCTACCGCTTCACCATCAACCCGCTGGTCTGGTGGGTCTGGTTCGGTGGGGTCGTGCTCGTCTTCGGCGGCATCGTGACGATGTGGCCGGGCGGCGGCCCGACGGTGATGGTGCGGCGGCAGTCGGCGCAGGCGGGATACTCGGTGCAACTCGTGGGAAGCAGCGAGCAATGACGACCCGACGCGCATTCCTCGGCGGGCGACCGTCGATCGCGGCCCAGGACTCTCTCGCGGGACGTGGGGCGGTCGGCACGCTGCGTGACCCGGATGCCGTCGGCCGATCGAGGGCGCCCGCCCGGCCGGGCGAGAACGCCGCCGAGATCCAGTCGATCGAGACTCGCCTGGCCTGCAACTGTGGCTGCACGCTCGACGTCTTCACCTGCCGCACGACAGACTTCTCATGCACGTACTCGCCCAAGCTCCATCGCGAGGTACTCGCGCTCAAGGCCGAGGGACTCACGGCTCAGCAGGTGCTCGATGCGTTCGTCGCAAAATATGGGGAAAAGGCGCTCATGGCTCCCAAGCCGAAGGGGTTCGTGAACCTCACCGGCTACTTGCTCCCCGGCGCAGTGATCGTGGCGGCGGGAGCCGGACTCCTGGCACTGATCGCGCGCCGAAAGGCGGCGGTGGCGAAGGCAGAGGGTACTGGAGGGCAGGGGGGCGCGACGGTTGTGGGAGCCAGCGCGGAGGAGATGGAAGGGCTGCGGCGGGCGTTGAGCGAGGTCGAGGACTGATGGAAGGAGAGGACTGATGGCGGTGGAAGCGATCGTGGCGGCCGTGGTTGGCGTCGCGGTGCTCTACCTGGTGCTGCAACCCCTCCTTGCCTCCCGCGTTTCCAAACCCGTCATATTCGAGCCGCTCGATCCGGAGGAGACGCCGAAAGGCGTGGCGCTTACTGCGCTCAAGGAGATCGAATTCGATCGGGAAACCGGCAAGCTCTCCGATGCCGATTACGAGTTTCTCAAGGCCAAGTACACGGGCCAAGCCCTCGAGGCACTGCGAGCCGAAAAGGCATCGGGGGAGGTGGGCGACGTCGAGGCCATGATCGCTGCCAGGGTACAGTCCCTTCGCTCCGCTACGACCTCAACGCCGTCCACCCACGGCCTGGACTCTTCTCACTCCTGCCCAAGCTGCGGCCCACGACCGGAAATCGACGCACTGTTCTGCTCTACCTGTGGAGCCCGACTTCCTCTGGCCGGCACCTGCGCTGGCTGTGGCGCGGCGCTAGCCGCCGACAGCCAATTTTGTGAGCGATGCGGAGCGCGGGTCGCGGCGTAACCCCGACAAAATCGCGTAGGACCCTCAACCGATCGTCAACCTGGTGACTGTGCGAAACTGAGCGACAGGGGGTCAGGATGGAGGGTCTCTTTGGATTTCTCGGTGCCACCATCTTCGGCGCGATCGGGTGGTGGATCGGCGACCGGGTTGGAATGATGACCGCGTTCATCCTCAGCACGATCGCCACCGGGATTGGGTTGTACGCCGGACGCCGCATCGCGCGCGACTACCTCGGCTAGGCCCCCGGCGTGACCCGGCGCACGGCCCAGCCATCCTGTCCACCATCATGTTGCGTCGGTAGGTGACGAACTCTGACAGGAGGCCCTATGGCGGCGCGCAAGAAGGGAAGCAAGAGGCGGTACGGGAAGGCAGCGAGTAAGCGGGTCGAGAGCGCGATGCGCAGGCGAAAGAAGGGTACGCTCCGCAGCGGGAAGGGCGGACGTGGTGGGAAGGTCACGAGCAGAAAACAGGCAATCGCGATCGGTCTCTCGGAAGCCCGGAAGAAGGGAGCGAAAGTTCCGAGGAAGAAGAAGTCGAGCTGAAGCGGCTCACAGCCCAAACCGCAGCCGCCCGCTCACCTCCCGGCGCCACAACGCGCGCGGCTCGAAACCGGCAGCGAGATCACTCATCGCGAACGGCGAGCTGGTAACGGCTACGCCGGTCTTGATGGCGGCGCTCAGCCGTCGAGTGAGCGCGACCTGCAGCCCGATCGATCCGCCGGCCCCTGCGCGCGTATTCGAGGACTGGTCGGCAAGGTTCCAGACCTCGATGACAGGTCCGCCGTAGATCATTACTCGGACGGATTCGCCCAGGCTTGCAATGGGGTGGGACAATTCGACTGCTAGGCCGTGGAGGTCCAGAGCATTCTTGACGCCGGCGAATGCTTCGCGGCCCTCCAACACAAGACTGGCGCTCGCGTAGTATCCCCGCACGGTGATCTGGATGCCCAGGAGGGGACGCTCGAGGCCGATGCCGAGTATCGTGGGGCGATAGGGTAGGAAGGAGCGGTCGCCGTCAACCTCGTGGGAGCCACCCCAGAAGCGCGCGGCGGTAACATCGGCGCTGAGCACCCACTGTGCCGCCGCCTCGTGTGAGGCGGCGGTCAGCAGCATGGTGAGCGTGAGCGCGGCTCGTAGCATCGCGGGATAGTGGCGATGGGGCATCAACCGACAGTCAACAGAGCGCGTGGCGGCAACCCGCTCATTTCATCTGAAGTTTGATCCAGCCGTTGGTAGCGTTGCTCTCTCCCTTCACAATCCAGTTGAAGCCCGTGTGGAACTCGCCGGTGACGACGTCTTCGACGGCGTTACCGATCAGGTCGTCCTGAGTGGTGATGAACGAGTACGCCGCCCGCAGAATCTTCTGGAGTGCGTTGGCACGCTTGACGATCTTGCCGATTCCCGACGTCGTGGTGTCCTTGCCGCCGGTGAGATTCGGGTAGCTGTTCTGCAACACCGTGATGAACGTCTTGAACCGATTGTTGTCCATGCGGATGGCGCACGCGCCATCGTCGTCTTCGACTGCGAGAATTCGAAAGTTCTGGTTGGGATGTTGGCTCTTGTACGAGTCGAGCTGCTGCTGGCTGAAGAGCAGGACGCTGCCGCTCCAGTCGAGGTTATTCTGATCGAAGGCATAGTAGCCCCCGGCGTGCTCGCCGGCGCACTGAAAGCTGTTGAGCGAGTCGGTTTGTCCGGATTGGCCGAGAATGTGGATTTCGTACTCCGGGCTGCCCTTCAGCCATCCTTCGAAGTCCTGCACGAAATGGCTCGCCGTCATGTACAGCCCCGGCGGGGGCGTCGAGCCACCACCGGTCGCGCAGCAGATGAGCGGTGCAGCCGGTGCGTCGAAATCGGTCTCGACCGGCTCGACGGCGAGCACCGGCGTGGCCGGAGGCCGAGTCGCGCTCAATACCTGGCGTCGGCCCCTGGTATCGAAGGCGACCGGCGCTTCGCCGTCTCGGAGCGCCGTGGCGACGAGCAGGCCCGCTCCGCCGTCCCACTTCGCGCGGTGTTCGGGTACCGGGAAGTACATCTCCAGCGGAACCGACTTGCCGGCATCGGTTTCGATCGTGGCCTCCGGATCACGGCTGATCCTCGCGAGCTCTCGCAGTGCCCGTCCCCCTTCTCGCTTGAGAAAGCGTTGGACGTGAATCTTGTGCTCATGCACGGGCGATGCGTCGAGCTGTGATTTGACCGAGGCGCGAAAGCCCGGATCGGCTAGCGCGAGGGCAAGGCGCCGGGCCAGTCGCTCGCGGGATTGGCGCTCGCCGGCGTCGGACGGTGAGAGTGCGGCCGGCCCGGCAGCGGGCGCGGACGGGGTGTTGGGAGAGGTGAGAGCGTCACGGTCGCCACACGCGGCGACGGCAACGAGCAGCGCGAGGGCGGAACAACGACGGCGGAACATGTCTCCTCCTTGGATGGGTCGCTTGCGCGAGCCAACGGCGCGTGATGCAAGGCGCCGCCAAGGTAGGAGCGGGTGTTTCCTGTTCCGGTGCCGAGTTTATGCGATGGGGAACGACAAAGGGCGGTGGTGGGCTTGAGATTTCCTCTAGCCAGAGTAGGACGGAGCTCGAGCAGGGCTGATCGATTCACGTGCGGCCGCGATCGCCCGCTCGACGGCATCCGCCGGTAGATCGAGATGCGTCACGGCGCGGACCAGCGTCGGTCCGAGCACGCTGAATCGCACACCGTGCCGCTCGAGTGTGCGCCGGCCGAATTCCTCCCCCGATAATCCCGTCTCGCGCACGTCGAAGATCACGATGTTGGTCTCGACCCGATCCGCGTCCAGGGCTATGCCCGGAAGTCCGGCGAGCCCGCGAGCCAGTTGGCGCGCGCGCTCGTGATCCTGCGCCAGCCGGTCCATGTGGTGCTCGAGCGCGTAAATCCCCGCGGCCGCCACGATGCCCGCCTGCCGCATCGCTCCACCGAACCGCTGCTTGAAGATCCACGCCTCCTCGATGAACGCGGTCGAGCCCGCCAAGACCGCACCGAGGGGAGCACCCAGTCCTTTCGTGAGATCGATCCACACCGAATCGAATGGTGCTGCGAACGCCGCCGCGCTGGTCCCAGTCGCGATGACCGCATTGAGCAAGCGGGCTCCATCCATGTGGCAGGCGAGCCCCGCCGAGCGGGCGACCCCGCAGACCTCCTGGATCTGTGCCAGCGGCCAGCAGACTCCCCCGGCGATGTTGGCCGTCTGCTCGACCGACACGACGCGTGAGCGGGGCATGTAATGAACGGGCGGGTGAATGGCGCGCCTCACCTGGTCGGCGGTGAAGCGGCCGCGAGGTCCCGGCAACTGGCGGATGACCGCGCCGACGAGCGCGGCCGGACCACCGGCTTCATACAGCAGCGGATGCGCCGTTTCGTGCAGAATGATCTCGTCTCCCGCTCGGCAGTGCACCGCGAACGAGACCTGGTTGCACATGGTGCCGCTTGGGAGGAACAGGGCCGCCTCCTTCCCGAGTAGCTGCGCCACCATCTCCTGCAATCGGTTGACGGTCGGATCTTCGCGCTGCTGCTCGTCACCCACTTCCGCGGTGGCCATGGCCTGTCGCATCGCGGGCGTTGGCCGGGTGACGGTGTCGCTGTAGAAGTCGATGAGGGGAGATGAGGGCATGGGAGGGAGGCTATCAGCTATCGGTTATCGGCTATCGGCCAGAAGTTGTAGAGCTGCCGCTGGGTCGATCGTGGGCTCTTGATCGGTGTCACGCCGCGGTCCGCCCAACAACATAGACCCGATATCTGATAGCCGATAGCCAATAGCCGTCCTTACTCACCACTCCATCAGCTCGAGGCGTCGCTGGCTGAGTCGAAGCGGCACGATCGTGGCACTGACGCACACGGCCACGACCGCCAGGCCGGACAGGACCAACTCGCTCGAGCCCGTCTCCTCCAGCCCGAACTGAGCCGCCCGGAGCCTGGTCGCGACCGGGACGGCCTCGATCATGATGATGACGGCAAGGAGCGTAAGACTTGCCATCATGTACACGACGCCGCCATAGCTCGTGGGAATCTGCGCCGCGTTCTCCGTGCCGAACTGGGGATAGAACACGCCGAAGCTCAGCGCGAGCGCGCTGGCGGCCAGTGTGTAGAGCACGATCGTGCCGATGCTCACCGCCATCATGAATGTGCCGACTTCGAGGAGCCGGTTGGTGAGGACGGTGATGGCCAGCGCCAGCACGAGCAGTGGAATGGTCCCCATCCAGTACTTGCTCCAGAGCAACGCCACCGGATCGAGGGGGCTTGAACGGAGGAGCCACATCTGCCGTCCCTCGAGCGAGATCCCCGGAAAGACGAACCGCGCCGCCACGGCTGCCAGAACGAATCCGGCGAGGCCGAGGTTGAGGAACGAGATGACAGTGATGAGCGCGAAGGGCAGCCGCTCGCCCGAGTGAATCGGCAGGGACTTGATGTTGAACAGGTACACCATCAGCAACACCGCCAGCAGGATCAGCTGGCTCCATTGTGTGTTGTCGCGGAAGAAGAGCCGGAGGTCCTTGAGGATCAACTCCCGCTTGGCAGGCGGGAGCGATGTCAGGACGACGGAGATCGGGCCGCGCAGCTTGCGCGTGATCCGTCGCTCCGCACCCTCCTGCGCCTTGGAAAATCCCGAATGATAGAGGGTGCGATGGACCAGGGCGCCGATCGCCAGCGCGCCGAGTGCCGCCGCCCAGAGCAGGGCGATCGGCCGCGCGTCGGCGACGCGCAGGAGCCAGTTCATGATCATCGACGCCGTCCACTCGCTCGGCAGATACGGGCTCGTTGGCGTCCGGAGCACGGCGAGATAGTCCACGAAGTTGCGGAAGCCCTCGGGGCGGGCCAGCCGTTCGGGACGGATCAACCGAAGCATGAGGACGAGCAGCCCGACGCCGCCGATCGCGATGAGACCCAGCAGCTCGCGCGCGCGGCGAGCCGGAAACACGTTGACCAGCGCCACGGTGACGATCGTCCCCGCGACCGCGGGGAGGAGCAGAAAGGGCGCGAATGCCGCGACACAGATGAAGGGGAACAGCGGTCCGCCGGAATAGACGATGCCGTATGCCGTGAGAATGGGGATCACGAGGAGTGCCACCATCCACGACGAGTGCACCACCGTCTCACCCAGCTTGGCGAGATAGAACCGGCGCCAATCGATCGGGGCCGCCACCAGAAAATCGAGGTCCTTCGCGAGGAAAAACGTCGACAGCGCCGTGATGATGTTGCTGAGAACCAGAATCGAGAGAAAGGAGACCAGGATGATTCCCAGTACCTTAGCCGCGAGCAAGTTTCCGATATCTTCGACGTGCCGGATGTAGCGGAGCACCCGGAACGCGATCCCGAACACCGCGGTCCAGAAGCAGATGCCGATCGTGCTCAGAAGGAAGAATTTGGCGCGAGAGGCAGTGCGCTCGTGCTTGATGCGCACGAGAGCGCCGCGCCACTTGGGCGTGAGCACCGTCCAGAGTCCTGGCCCTGGGAGCGCCGGGGCAGTCATGTGTGCTAGGCGCCGAGAACGGTGTCGAGCTGATGGTCGCGAAGGCCGCCGGTGAGCTTGAGGAAGATGTCCTCGAGCTTGCTGTCACCAGAAGCGGTCTGCTCCCGAAGCTCGTCCATCGTGCCCTGCGCCGCGATCTTGCCTCGCGAGACGATGGCGATGCGGTCGCACATCACCTCGGCGACCTCCATCGTATGCGTGCTCATCAGCACGGTCCCTCCGCGGTCCACGAACTGGCGGAAGAGCTCCTTCAGGAGGCGCGCGCTCTTGGGATCGAGTCCCACCATCGGCTCGTCCACCACGATCACGGCGGGGCGATGCACCAGGGCGCCCGAGATGATCAGCTTCTGGCGCATCCCGTGGCTGTACGACTCGGTGAGCTCGCTCTTCCACGGTGTCAACTCGAAGAGCTCGAGCAGCTCGTCGATTCGACGCTCCACGGCCGGGCCCTGATGCCCGTAGAGTGCGGCGGTGAAACGGAGGAACTCGCCGCCGGTGAGCTTGTCGTACACGAACGGGCGGTCGGGTATGTAGCCGAGACGCGCCTTGGCCTCGAGAGGTTTGGCTTGAATATCGACCCCGCCGACAGTCACGGTGCCGCTGGTGGGACGGAGGATCCCCGCGATCATGCGAATCGTCGTGGTCTTTCCGGCGCCGTTGGGACCGAGCAGCCCGAATAGCTCCCCGCGCGGCACCTCGAGATCGATGCCGTCAACGGCGGTGAACTTCCCGTAGCGCTTGGTGAGTGCGTTCAACCGGATCACATCATCCTCCGGACGATGGTCTCCACTTCGGCCGAATCGGATTCGCTGGTCACCACGATATGGAGGCGGCACTCGCCACCCTTGGGAAATGTCTCCGCTAGCAACGTGGCGGACTCCTGAAGCGTGAGCTGGCCCCCGCCGACACCAATCGGCGGGGTGGCGATGATAGCCAGTCCCCAATCCCCGGCACGTTGCCAGGCGGATACCAGTGCTTTCCGGAGCAATTCCCGTCCCACTTTCCTCGCCGGGTCGCAAACTACGACGTGGAGCACGAATGGCGCCGCAAGGCTTCCCCCTCCGGTAACGACTGCGGCCCCCGCCTCGAGCGGTGTGCTGTTTCGGCGCAACAGCGCGAAAGCCTCACCGCCGATTTCATCCAGCCGATTGGCGACCGGTTCGCCAGGTCCGAGGCCCGCATCGGCGGGACGGACGACGGCGTCCGCCGGCTCCGTGGCAAGGTCGCCCACAAGGACCCGGATCCAGTTGTCTTCTGTCTCTGGCATAGGGGAAAGGAGAAGGGAGAAAGCGGAAAAGAGAAGGGAGAAGAGACCGCCCCATCCTATCCCCGGTCTCCCCCTTCTCCTTTTCACTCCCGTTGACCCCGGATGCAGGTTTCGGGTACCTTTCGGGGCTATGGCGCAAGAATACCTCGTGGTCCGCGGAGCGCGGGAGCACAACCTCAAGGGGATCTCGGTCGCCATCCCGCGCAACCGACTCACGGTCATCACCGGCCTTTCAGGCTCGGGGAAGTCCTCGCTCGCCTTCGACACGATCTATGCCGAGGGGCAGCGCAGGTATGTCGAGTCACTCTCCGCGTACGCACGGCAGTTCCTCGGGCTCATGGAGAAACCGGACGTCGACGCGATCGAAGGGCTGTCGCCGGCCATCTCCATCGAGCAGAAGACCACCGGGCAGAATCCTCGCTCCACCGTCGGCACAGTCACCGAGATCTACGATTATCTCCGTCTGCTCTGGGCTCGGGTTGGCATCCCGCACTGCCCCAACGACGGTATGCCGGTCACCCGGCAAAGCGCATCGCAGATCACCGACACCATCCTCTCCTGGCCCGCGGAGACTCGCATCGAGGTGCTCGCACCGATCGTCCGGGGACGGAAGGGAGAGTTTCGTGACCTCCTCGACGATGTGCGCAAGCGAGGGTTCGTGCGCGTGCGGGTCGACGGGGAGACCTACGATCTCGGCGCCGTTCCTGCGCTCAACCGGCGGCAGAACCACGACGTCTCGGTGGTGGTGGACCGTCTGGTTGTTCGGGTCGACGATCGCTCACGACTCAACGATTCGATCGAGACGGCGCTCAAGACGGCGGACGGGGTGGTGGAGGTGTTGAAGTATGCGGAAGGGAGAAGAGAGAAGGACTCTTCCCCTTTCTCCGTTCACCACTTCTCTGAGCGCTTCGCCTGCCCGGTCTGTGGTCTCAGCCTTCCGGAGCTCGAGCCCCGGCAGTTCTCCTTCAACTCTCCGTTCGGTGCGTGCCCGGAGTGCCACGGCGTCGGCACTCGTCGCGAGGTCAATGCCGATCTCGTGCTCGGTGACGCCAGCATTTCGATCCTCGAGGGTGTGATCCTGCCGTGGGGCGAGCCGAGCGGTTATCTCCGCAAAGTCGTCCTGCCGACCCTTGCGAAGGCATTCAAGTTCGACCTGGCCGCGCCGTGGGGCGAGCACAGTGCTGCCGCGCGCCAGGCCCTCCTCCATGGGGTTCCCGGCAAGTTCCGGTTTCAGGCAGAGGGAGGAAGGGGACGCGCCGAGTACGAGAGCGAGTGGGAAGGAGTGCTGCGGAACGTCGAGCGCAGATATCGCGAGTCCACCAGCGATGCGGTGCGGGCGTCGCTCGAAGAATTCATGATCGAGCAGCCGTGTCAGGCGTGCGGCGGGAAGCGGCTGCGGCCCGAGAGCCTCGCCGTCACGGTCCATGGTCGAAGCATCGGCGACGTCGTTGATCTGCCGGTCGAGCGGGCAATGGAGTTCTTCTCGAGCATCCCGCTGCGCGGTGAAAACGGAAGCTCCACGGGACTCGACCCGGACATCGCCGCGCCGATCCTCAAGGAGGTCGTCGATCGCCTTCGGTTTCTGCGTGATGTGGGTCTCGATTACCTCACGCTCGGTCGGGCGGCGACGTCACTCTCTGGCGGCGAGACGCAGCGTATTCGACTGGCGACGCAAATCGGATCGCGGCTCGTGGGTGTGCTCTACATCCTCGACGAGCCAAGTATCGGCTTGCACCAGCGGGACAACCAGCGACTCCTCGCCACGTTGCGGGGGCTCCGCGATCTCGGCAACACCGTCATCGTGGTCGAGCACGACGCCGACACCATCGAGGCCGCCGATCACGTGATCGATCTCGGCCCCCGCGCCGGCCGATTCGGCGGCGAAGTCGTGGCCGAAGGCTCGGTGAATGACATCCTGCGCCATCGCGACTCGCTCACCGGCAGATACCTGCGTGGCGAGCTGCGCGTGCCCGTGCCCGGTGGCAGACGGCAGGCACCGACGGGACATCGGCTCCGGATCGTCGGCGCGCGAGCCAACAATCTTCGGAATCTCACCGTCGATTTTCCGCTCGGGCTCTTCGTGACGGTGACGGGCGTCTCCGGGTCGGGGAAGTCCACCCTGGTTACCGACATCCTCTATCAGGCGCTGGCCCGCCATTTCTACCGGGCCAAAGTCGTCCCGGGCGCGCACACGGCGATCGAGGGCCTCGACAAGATCGACAAGGTGATCGACATCGACCAGAGCCCGATCGGGCGGACGCCGCGATCGAATCCGGCGACATACACCGGCCTCTTCACGCCGATTCGTGAGCTGTTTACCCAGCTTCCCGACGCGAAGATGCGAGGGTACGGTCCCGGACGATTCTCGTTCAATGTGAAGGGCGGGCGATGCGAGGCGTGCCAGGGCGACGGGCTGGTGAAGATCGAGATGCACTTTCTGCCCGACGTCTACGTCCCCTGCGAGGTGTGTAAGGGTCGGCGGTACAACCGGGAGACCCTGGAGGTGCGATACAAGGGCCGTAGCATCGCCGACGTGCTCGATCTCACAGTCGCCGATGCGTTGGAGTTCTTTGCGAATCAACGCAGAATTGCCGAGCGGCTGGAGTTGCTCAACGACGTGGGACTCGGATACATCCACCTGGGGCAAGCGGCGACGACGCTCTCGGGAGGGGAGGCGCAGCGAGTCAAGCTCGCGACCGAGCTGGCCAAGCGCGACACCGGCCGTACGCTCTACATCCTGGACGAGCCGACGACCGGACTTCACTTCGAGGACGTGCGACTCTTGCTCGACGTGCTCCACCGGCTGGTGGACAAGGGGAACAGTATCGTGGTGATCGAGCACAACCTCGACGTCATCAAGACCGCCGACTGGATCATCGACCTGGGGCCGGAAGGTGGCGAGCGGGGTGGTGAAATCGTCGCGGCGGGGACGCCGGAACAGGTGGCCGCCGCCGCGGGGAGCTACACCGGCGAGTTCCTGCAGCGGGTACTGCACGGGGCTCGGGCGCCGAGAGAACAGGCGCGGGTCGCCGGCTAGGCAGCGGTCACGACTTCGTCGGCCCGAAGCTCGCCGTCTTCGCTGCCGGATCCACCGTCAGCCAGATCCACATCCCTGACGATCCGTGGCCGGGGACGCCGCACGAGATCCGGTACTTTCCGCCGGCCGGCGCAGTGAAGGTGATATCATCCGTGGCCTCCTGCGCGAGCCCCTCCTGGACCTTGTTGGTGTACGCCCTGGGGATCGCGGGATCACCCCCCGCGCTTGGGACGGGACCGTCGCCCGAGATCACCTCCGCGCTGTGCGGCGTGCCATCCTTGTTCACGAAGTGGATGATGACCTTCGCATTGGCCGGCACCGTGAATGTCGCCGACCCACTACTCGCGTCGTTGAACTTGAAGGGGCCGGCGATCAATTCGAGTGTGGCGGTGTTGGTCTCGGGATCCCACCTGACATACTGGTCCGAACCTGAGCCTCCGCCAGGGGACTGCGCCTGGACCGCCGTTCCGGCGACGGTCAACATCAGCATGGCAGCGGTCATTCGAATGGTCCCGCTGTCTCGTAGTCGCATCGTGCCTTCTCCCTGAAACTCTCCTGCCCGAATAGCCGAAGTATCGCTGGTGACCCCGCTGGGGCGCCGGGTATTATCCGAAGGGATAGCCCCGGGACGTCCCGTCCCGCAACCAATGCCTTCAGGACCAACCGTGATCCGAATCCGTCCCGTCTTCTCCGTTCTGTCCGTCGTGTCCGTCCTCTCCGTTGACTCCGGGCTGTCAGCCCAACAGCCCGATTCCTCGTTCCTCACCGTGAACCGCATCTACGGGTCGGGGGAGTTCTCGCCGCAGCCGTTCGGCCCCTCCCGCTGGCTGGACGACGGTGTCGCCTACACCACGGTCGAGCCCGGCACGGACGGCGATGGGAGCGACATCGTGCGGTACGATGTCGAGAAGGGCACCCGGGAGGTGATGGTTGCCGCGCGCGACCTGGTTCCCCAGGGCGACAGTGTGCCGCTCGACGTGGAGGACTACTCCTGGTCTCCCGACGGAAAGATGCTCCTGGTGTTCACCAATTCTCGACCGGTGTGGCGTCTCAATACTCGCGGCGACTACTGGGTGCTCGATCGCGCGGCTCACAAGCTCCGGAAGCTCGGCGGCGCGGACGCCAAGCCCTCGACGCTCATGTTCGCCAAGTTCTCACCGGACGAGCGCCGTGTCGGGTACGTCCGGGCGAACAATCTCTACGTCGAAGATCTCGACTCCGGCGCCATCACACCGCTGACCACCGACGGTTCACGAACACTGATCAACGGAACGTTCGACTGGGTGTACGAAGAAGAGCTGATGAACTACTACGCGGACGGTTGGCGCTGGAGCCCGGACGGAAGGAACATCGCCTACTGGCAGCTCAACGCCGACTCGGTGAAGGACTACAACCTCGTCAACGACACCGATTCCCTCTATTCCAGGGTAACGCCGGTCCAGTACCCCAAAGTCGGTGAATCGAATTCCGCCGCCCGGATCGGCATCGTCCCCTCGCAGGGTGGTCCGACCCGCTGGCTTCAGATCGACGGCGATCCTCGCCAGCACTACATCCCCCGCATGGATTGGGCGGACAACTCCGACGAAGTGCTGCTGCAACATCTCAACCGGCTGCAGAACACCGACGAGGTCATGCTGGGCGACGCCCGCACCGGGAAGGTCCGCACGGTCCTCTCCGAGCGCGACAGCACCTGGGTCGAGGTCGTGGATGACGTCGTCTGGCTCGATGGGGGCAAGAGCTTCACGTGGGTGAGTGAGCGCGACGGGTGGAACCACGTCTACGTCGTCTCGCGGGACGGGAAATCGGTGCGACTGGTTACCAAGGGACCGTTCGACGTTCTCGAGATCGAAGGTGTGGACAGCAAGGGCGGCTGGCTCTACTACATCGCCTCTCCCGACAACCCGGCGCAGCGGTATCTCTTCCGCACTCGCCTCGACGGCAAGGGGAAGCCCGAGCGACTGTCACCGCGAAGCGAGCCCGGTACCCACAACTACGATCGGGCGCCGAACTTCAAGTACGCCATCGAGACCTATTCCAGTCTCGGCGTGCCACCGGTCATCCGGCTCGTTCGTCTGCCGGGGAATGACGTCATCAGAACGCTCGCGGATAACGCCAAGCTCAAGAGCCGCATGTCCGGTCTCCGGCGAGCCACCGCGGAATGGCTGTCGATACCGGCTGAGGATGGCGCCAAGATGCCCGGTCTCCTTCTCAAGCCTGCGGACTTCGACTCGACGAGAAGGTATCCGTTGCTCTTCTTCGTCTACGGCGGTCCGGGCACCGCGGAGGTCAAGGATGCCTGGGGCGGCTACTACCTCTGGCACACGATGCTGACGCAGAAGGGATACCTGGTCGCCGTGGTGGACAATCACGGGACGCCGGCGCCGCTCGGTCGGGCCTGGCGAAAGTCGATCTATGGCCAGCTCGGCGTGATCGAGACTCGCGACCAGGCTGTGGCGGCGCGAACACTCCGTCAGCGGCCCTACGTCGATCCGTCACGCATCGGGATCTGGGGATGGAGCTACGGCGGGTTCATGAGTCTCAACGTGCTCTTTCAGCACCCCGACATCTACCGCACGGCCGTCGCGGTCTCACCGGTAACCAACTGGAAGCTGTACGACAACGTCTACACCGAGCGATTCAACGGCCTGATCACCGACAACAAGGCGGGGTACGAGCGGGGGTCGCCCGTAACCTACGTCAACGGTCTCCGCGGCAACCTGCTCCTGGTCCACGGCGGAGGAGACGACAACGTCCACTTCCAGAACAGCGAGATCCTGATCAACGCCCTCGTCGCCGCCAACAAGCCCTTCACGATGATGGAATATCCCAACCGGACTCACTGTATCTGCCAAGGAAAGAACACAGGCCTCCACCTCTTCTCCCTCATTGCGAGGTTCCTCGACCAGAACCTGATGAGTCCCACCGACTCCACCTCGGGCATGCCGCAGGCCTCTGCCGGTCCGTAGCGGGCATCCGACAGGCGGCCTACATTAGGGCTTCCCACCTATGATGGGAGTCCGTATGACCTACGAGGACATCGTTTCCTTGCTGGGCTATGCCGGCGGTCACGAGCACGTAGTGCGCATCACGACGACCGATCGGACCGAGGTCATCGGCATTCCCACCAGCGTGGATACGCACGTCACTGCCCACGAGGTGTACCTCCGTCCCACCGGCGGCGACGACACCGAGATCGCCGTTTCCCTGGCTGCCATCGAGGCCGTGGAGCTGGTCTAGTGTTGCGTCCTGAAACATCCTCGGCTTCCTCAGCGTAGAGGGGGGCCTCAGGAGGCTCGGCATGGATATCGAAGGCGTACTCGCCATCACGCTCATTTTCGGAGGGGGCACGCTCTTTCTGCTCTCCGTCAGTCCGGTGGGCAGGGCGATCGCGGAGCGGATTCGGCAGAAGGGTGCCGTACCGACGCGCGATCCGGAGTTGCTGGCCGAGGTGGACGCGTTGCGGCAGGAAGTGTCCGAGTTGCACGAGCGGGTGGATTTCACGGAGCGATTGCTCGCCAATCAGAAGAACGACCCGAAGTTGGCGGGGGCGGAGTGAATCAGGACCAGACGTTCGCCATCGTCCTGATCCTGGTCGTCACGACGATATTCGCGGCCGTGAGGATACTGAAAGGGCCAATCGGTCAGGCGTTGGCCCGGCGACTTGCCGGTACAGCGACGGTGGCCGAACCGGTTTCCGATGCGGAGCTCGCCGAGCTTCGTGCACGGGTGTCGGAGCTGGAGGAGCGGGTGGACTTCACCGAGCGGGTGCTCCTTCAGCAGCAGGAGGCGGGGCGCATCACCGCCGGAGGAGACGACGCATGATCCAAGCACAGATTCCCCAGCCGCCGAACATTCCATTCGATCCAAACATGGCTCTTGGCCCGCACTCTGGCGAAGTGATCATGCTGATCGTACTCGCGGGGCTGGCTGCCTGCACGATCATCCTCTGGCCCATTATGCGCGCGCTCGGCCGCCGGATGGAGCACAAGGCGGGCCCCGATCCCACGCTCAAGGCGGAGATTGAGCACCTGCATCAGCGGCTGGCCGAGATGGAGCCGCTGCAGGCCCGAGTGGCGGAGCTGGAAGAACGGCTCGATTTCGCGGAGCGGCTGTTGGCGCAAGGCAAGGACGCCGAGCGCCTGCCGCGTTGAACGAAGGAATCATCCATGGGACCTTTCGATGCCATCGGCCTCGCCGCAGTTTGCCTGACGTTCGTCAAGATCGTGCAGTTGGTCGCCAACGCGTTCGCCTCGCGACGTCAGGCATCGCACGTCGAGGTGGACTCGGCCACCCTGGCCGAAGTCGACGCGCTCAAGACGCGATTGGCCGAGGTCGAGGAACGATTAGATTTCGCCGAGCGGTTACTGGCCAGAGCCGACGCCGCGGACCAGTTACCCGGGAGAGTGGAACGATGATTACCCGCGAGGACATCCAGTCGTGGCTCGAACGGCTCGAGGGCGGCGCGCTCAAGGTGAGCGAGGTCGAGCCCAATCTCTGGATCGTGACGACGCCCGACGACTCCGAAGTCGTGGTCCACTACGCGCCGCCGGTCGTCATCGTCCGCGTCCGGGTGATGGAGCTCCCCGAAAGCGAGCCCCGGCGGGGTGAGTTGTTCCGGCAGTTGCTGGAATTCAACGCCAGAGACCTGGTGCATGGCTCGTATGGACTCGAGGGGGACCACGTCGTGCTGACCGACACGCTCGAGCTGGAAAATCTGGACTTCAACGAATTCGAGGCGAGCTTCGATTCGATCACGCTGGCGCTCGCCTCGCACCTCGGCGCGCTCGCGCCATACCGGGAAGGGTGACGCGACATGGGAATCTTTGATCGTCTCTCGACCCTGATGAGGTCGAACATCAACGACCTCATCTCCCGGGCCGAGAACCCGGAGAAGATGCTGAACCAGCTGATCGTGGACATGAAGTCCAAGCTGGCCAAGGCCAAGCAGCAGGTGGCCTCTGCCATCGCGGACGAGAAGAAGCTGCAGTCCGACGCCGAGGCGATGAAGAAGCAGGCCGAGGACTGGGAGCGGCGCGCGATGCTGGCGGTGCAGGAGGGCCGGGACGACCTCGCCAAGCAGGCGCTGGGTCGCTACAACGAGGCGCCTCCAGGGTGCGCAGCAGCTCCACGAGACCTGGGTCAAGTCACAAGGCGGAGACCGATAAGCTCAAGCTTTCGCTGCGCCAGCTCAACGACAAGATCGAAGAGGCCAAGCGGAAGAAGAACATCCTCGTGGCCCGCGCCAACCGCGCGGAGGCCCAGCAGCGGATCCAGGAAACGATGTCCGGGATGTCCGACAAGAGTGCGTTCGAGTCGTTCGAGCGGATGGCAGAGAAGATCGAAGCGAGCGAACGGAAGGCGATCGCCGCGGCCGAGCTCCACGAAGAGTTCTCAGGCGATCACCTGGCGCGGCAGTTCGAGGCGCTCGAATACAAGGGAAGCTCCGACCAGCAGCTCATCGAGCTCAAGGCGCGGATGGGTCTGCTCCCCGCGGGCGGGGCGGGGGCCAAGCAGCTCAATCGCGGCGGTGAAGTGCACGACGCCGAAGTCATCGAAGACGGAGACGAGGGGGGCACCCACTGACCTCTCCGGCGGGCTCAGAGCGCCGGCGCATCTTCCCGCTCGGCTGGGCGCTCCTCGCAGTCGCGCTGGTTGCACTCGTCGTTCGAACGGTCGACGTTCTCCTCGTCATTTTCCTGGCCGTCCTCCTCGGCGTGTACCTCCATGCCATCGCTCAGATACTGCGCCGACGCTTTCGCGTGCCCGAGACGGTTGGCTTGCTCGCGGGCGTGGCGCTCACGCTCGGCGGTCTCGTCGGCATCTTCGTCCTGATCGCGCCGGCGGTTTCCCAGCAGGTGCAGGACCTCCTCGCCAACCTTCCACAATTCCTCACCGAGCTCGACGCCACCATCTCGAGGATCATTCGCGGGATGCCGCTGCTGGGTCGCTTCCTCGGTGGCGGGACGTCGTCTCTTTTTGCGACGACGCTGAGCGAGATCTTCGGTTTTCTGCGCGGCGCCGCTGTCCCGTATCTCAAGGGCGGAGTCGAGTTCCTGATCGAGGGCGTGAGCGTCCTCGTCATGGCCGTGTACTTCGCGCGCAATCCCGACATCTACCTGCGAGGCATCATCGCGCTCACTCCACCGGCGCATCGGCCGCTGGCGGAGAGTGTGCTCGACGATCTAGGAGCCACGCTTCGGGCGTGGGTGGTGGGACAGCTGACGGCGATGGTGGTGCTGGCCGCACTCACTACCTTCGGACTCTGGGCGCTCCAGGTTCCCTACTTCCTGGCATTCGGCGTCTTCGCCGGGATCGCGGCGATCGTGCCCTTCTTCGGAACTCTCCTCTCCACCGTCATCCCGGCCCTTATCGCTCTCGGCGTCTCCGGCCTGGGCAAGGCGCTGGCGGTGGCTGGCATCGGGGTGGGCGTCCACCTCATCGAAGCCAACTTCGTTTCGCCGGTGGTCATGGAGCGGCAGGTGAATCTGCCACCCGTGCTCACCATCGCCGGTGTCCTTCTCCTCGGGAAGCTCTTCGGACTCGCCGGTCTCGTGGTGGCAGTACCGATCCTCGCGGTTATCATGGTGCTTGTCCGGCACGTGCTGATCGGCGAGCTCTACGGTGATCGGGAAAGCGAAATGGAACCCTCAGGCACGCCCCCCGCACGCGCCGACGCGCCCATCTCGATCTCAACCCCTAGCTGACAGGCGAATGACACCGCCACGTTTTCTGATCGTCGCCGACGGCGACTTCGGCCCGATGACGTCCAAGACCGCCAACTCCGTCATCCGGTACCTGCCCGACCGCACGGTCGGTGTGCTCGATCGGCAACACGCCGGCCAGACGGTCCAGGACATCCTAGGATTCGGCGGCGCGATGCCGATCGTCGGCTCGATGGCCGAGGGCCTCGCGCTGGGACCGACTGCGGTCCTGGTCGGCATTGCACCGCAGGGCGGCCGGCTACCCGGGGAGTGGCGGAGCTGGCTGGCCGAGGCGCTCGATCGGGGCTGCGATCTCTGGAGCGGCCTGCACACCTTTCTGAGCAACGACCCGGTGCTTGCCGGCAAGGCCGCGGCGCGCGGGCGAAAGATCTTCGATCTTCGGACGCCGCCGGCGGATCTCCCGATCGCCTCGGGTCTGGCGAAGGAGGTCGATCCCCTGGTGGTCCTGACCGTAGGGACCGACTGCAACGTCGGCAAGATGACGGCTCAGCTGCAGATCACTCGCGGGCTGAACGAGCGCGGACTTCGCACCCGGTTCGTCGCTACCGGCCAGACAGGGATCATGATCGAGGGATGGGGAATAGCGGTGGATGCGGTGGTGGCGGATTTCATCGCGGGCGCCGCCGAGCGGCTCGTTCTCGAGGGAAGTCGCGATGCCGATGTCGTTCTCGTCGAGGGACAGGGAAGCATCAATCATCCCGGATACTCCGGTGTGACGCTCGGGCTCATGCACGGCTCCTGTCCCGACGCGCTGATCCTGTGCCACCAGTCCAGCCGAGAGTACATCGGTGACTACCGCCAGGCGGCCTGGCTCCGGATCCCTCCGCTCTCGGAATACATCCGGCTCTACGAGAGCATGGGATCGGCGGTCCATCCGACCAAGGTCATCGCGATCTCGCTCAATACGTTCGATCTGACGGACGCCGAGGCACGGGCGGCATGCGAGGCCGCCACGAGCGAGACGGGTTTGCCCGCGACGGATCCGGTGCGGTTCGATCCCACTCCCTTGATCGATGCGGTAGCGGCGACCCAGGCTGCGCTTGCAGGATGACGATGTAGCGCCGCTCCGGCGCCATCGTCGTTCATGCTTCAGGGATCGCCCGCTCCTCTTCTCGGCACCGACCTCCTTGCCGCCGTGTTGCCTCTCGTCTCCTCCGGAGAGCAGATCGGGGTTTGGATCAGGGGTTGCCGCCGAGCGGTGCGTTTGCGGTCGGCCGCTCGATTTCTTCTTGCCGCCTCCGACCTCGGGTTTCTCCTTCGCCGGTGCGGTCGGATAGCCATCAGGCATCGAGACCGGCTGATAGTTGTCGATGCCGAGCGTCTCATCGCCTGGCGCACGCTTCGAATCGTCATAGGAGCAACGGACCTACCCGCCGTAGACGAGCTGAAAGCGTTGATTCCACACTTCGAGGCCCGCGGCCCACGGATCGACGTGCCGATCGGCCTCGGCGGTCCGGAAGAAGCGTTGGCGGCATGCGTTGCGGCACGGGTTCCGGTCGTCGCGAGTTGGATCGCATATCGCGATTGACGCCGGCCTGCCGGGGTCTCTAGGTTAGGCCCCATGGCCCTCATCACCGTGCCGTTGTACTCCATCGGCGAGTTCCTCCGGCGGATCGCGCACATTCTCAAGATCGACGCCGCCGAGCTGGCGCGCGACGGCATTCGGGTGATCGGCGTCTGGATTCTCGCAATCCTGGCCTATCGGATTCTCGGGCTGTTGGCCAGACGCATCGAGAAATCGGTCGACGATCACGAGACCATCACCACCACGCGAGAGCGGCGCGGGCAAACCATCGCCCAGCTCCTCCGCAGTGTGGGCCGGGTGGTCATCATCGGCGTGGCGGTCCTCCTCACCTTCAATGTGTTCATCGACATCGGGCCGATCCTCGCCGGCGCCGGTATTCTCGGACTCGCGGTCTCCTTCGGTGCCCAGAGTCTGGTCAAAGACGTCATCTCCGGCTTCTTCATCCTGTTCGAAAATCAGTTCGGACTCGGCGACGTGATCGAGGTGGCCGGGAAGAGCGGCACGGTCGAGAAGATGACGCTACGGGTCGTGGTGCTGCGCGACGTCTACGGCATCATGCACATCGTGCCCAACAGTGAGATCAAGGTGGTGAGCAACAAGACCCGGGGCTGGTCGCGTGCCGTGGTGGACGTCGGCATCGCCCGCGACGTGGACATCGATCAGGCGCTCGAGGTGGTGCACGACGAGGCGCAGCGGTTCTCGAATGACGCGAAGTGGAAGGAGGACCTCGACGGCCCGCTGGAAGTTCTGGGCGTCGAGTCGATCAGCGACAATTCGGTCGTCGTGCGCTCGCTCATCCGGACGCGGCCGGGGGCACAGTGGAGCGTCGGACGGGAGTTCCGGCGTCGCCTGAAGGCTCGGCTCTATCGGGAGGGACTCGAAATTCCGTATCCAGCACGCCCGGCGCGTCCCCCGTCCGACGGGGTGCCGGGCCCAGGAGAGGTGAAGACCACGACTTCCGGGCGCGGATGACACTCCACCTCTACAATACGCTCACCCGTCAGGTGGAGCCGTTTCGCCCGCTTCACCCGGGGCGGGTCTCCCTCTATACCTGCGGCCCGACCGTCTACAACTACGCGCACATCGGCAATTTCAGGACGTTTCTCTTCGAGGACCTTCTCCGGAAGTGGCTCGAGGCGAGCGGGTACGAAGTGTTCCACATCATGAATCTGACCGACGTGGACGACAAGACCATCGGCGGCGCTACGGCCGCCGGGCAGCCGCTTCGTCAATACGTGCAGCGCTTCATCGACGCATTCCACGACGATCGTCGCTATCTCCGAATCCGGGATGCATCGGCCTACCCACGCGCCACCGACTTCATCGGCCCTATGATCACGCTCGTCGAGGACCTCCTGGCCAAGGGAGTCGCATACCGAGGGGACGACGGATCGGTGTACTTCGCGATCGGAAAGTTTCCATCATACGGGCGACTGTCACAGCTCGACCGGCGCGAGCTCAAGGCGGGTGCGAGCGAGCGTGTAAGCGCCGACGAATATGGAAAGGAAGACGTTCGCGATTTCGCGCTCTGGAAGGCGGCCAAACCGGAGGACGAGGCAGTTGGCGCTGCGTGGGACGCCCCATTCGGCCGCGGCCGACCGGGGTGGCACCTCGAATGCTCCGCGATGGCGCTCGACCTCATCAAGCAGAAGTGGGGAACCGACGTCCTCGACATCCATGCCGGCGGAGTCGATCTGATCTTTCCGCATCACGAGGACGAGATCGCGCAGAGCTGCGCGTATACCGGACAGAACCTCTTCGCGCGGTACTGGGTGCACGGGGAGTTCCTCAAGATCGGCGGCGAGAAGATGGCCAAGCGGTACGGGAACATCACGACCGCGAGAGATCTTCGGGAAGATCGCGTTGATGCGGGAGCGGTTCGGCTGCTCATGTTTCAGGTCCACTATCGCCAGCAGCTCGACCTCACGGACGAGGGTTTGGCGAGCGCGGCGGAAGGATCGCGGCGACTGGGCGAGTTTCAGCGCCGGCTGCAGGAGACCGCTGCGGCGGCAGACGCCCCGGAATTCGTCGCGCTCGCTGAACGACTCGAGCGGGAGGTCGCCGAGGGGCTCGACGATGATCTCAATGCTCCCCGAGCGGTGGCGGCGCTCTTTTCGTTTGCAGGCGCTGGGAATGCGGCCATGGACGCGGGACATCGTCCTGGCCCCCAGACGGTGGCGGCATGGACGCGCGTCGAGGGGATTCTCGGGGTGACGAGTGCCGTGACGGCGCTGAGGATCACTGGGGCGGAGGCGACGACCGATGGCAAGCGGACGGACTTGGTGGAATCTCCGCCCGGAGATGCCGGGGACCAGGAGGCGTGGGCGCACGCGTGGGCTATCCGGCGAAAACAGGCCAAGACGGAGCGCGATTTTGCCGAGGCCGATCGCATCCGGGATCGCCTGAAGACCGCTGGTTGGGAGGTCCGGGATGGGCGGGATGGGTCGGTCGAGGTGGTAAGAATCGTCCGGTAAGCTGCAAATCCCGCGCTCGACCCATTGACGAGCCGCAAGTGGCCATCTATCATAGGGGTCTGTGTCTTTCGGCCAGTCTTTGGCTGACGTAGCTCAATTGGCAGAGCAGCTGATTTGTAATCAGCAGGTTGGGGGTTCGATTCCCCTCGTCAGCTCGGTGACGCCGACACGCACTCTGCATAGGACCCCGCTCTTCAGCCGGCGGGGTTCTGTCTCAGATGGGGTGACTCGTAGGCTCGGTGGGGTGACCGAGTGGCTAATGGTAGCAGACTGTAAATCTGCCGGGCTTACGCCCTACGTAGGTTCGAATCCTACCCCCACCATGGCGGCGGAACGGCGGAGACGGCGGGAGGGCGGTAGGAGCTGCACTGCAGGAGGCGAGCGCATACCGCCATTCCCCGCCGTACCGCCGGTGAGTTCGCGGGTGTAGCTCAGTTGGTAGAGCATCAGCCTTCCAAGCTGAGGGTCGCGGGTTCGAGTCCCGTCGCCCGCTTCGACAGTTCGAGAGGGTCGCTCGCGTAGCTCAGTTGGTAGAGCGCATCCTTGGTAAGGATGAGGTCACCGGTTCAATCCCGCTCGCGAGCTTGAGAGGGGACGGAAAGGCGGTAGGGCGGTCCGGCGGTACGTTTCGTCCTTCTGCCGTTCCGCCGAATCAGGGCACTCACCCGGACACTGGAACGACGAGCAATGGCCAAAGCGAAATTTGAGCGGACCAAGCCGCATGTGAACGTGGGGACGATCGGGCACGTGGACCACGGGAAGACGACGCTGACGGCGGCGATCACGAAGATCCAGGCGAAGAAGGGGCTGGCGGAGTTCGTGGCGTTCGACCAGATCGACAAGGCGCCGGAGGAGCGGGAGCGGCGGGATCACCATCGCGACGGCGCACGTGGAGTACGCAGTCGGCCAAGCGGCACTACGCCCACGTGGACTGCCCGGGGCACGCCGACTACGTGAAGAACATGATCACGGGGGCGGCCCAGATGGACGGGGCGATCCTGGTGGTGAGCGCGGCGGACGGGCCGATGCCGCAGACCCGGGAGCACATCCTGCTGGCCCAGCAGGTGAACGTGCCCTACATCGTGGTGTTCCTGAACAAGGTGGACATGGTGGACGACCCGGAGCTGCTGGACCTGGTGGAGCTGGAGGTGCGGGAGCTGCTCTCGAGCTACGACTTCCCGGGGGACGACACCCCGATCATCCAGGGGAGTGCGCTGCAGGCGCTGGAGAGCGGGGACCCCAATAGCGAGCAGGGCCAGAAGATCGAGGAGCTGATGGACGCCCTGGATACGCTATATCCCGCAGCCCAAGCGGGAGATCGACAAGCCGTTCCTGATGCCGGTGGAAGACGTGTTCTCGATCACCGGGCGGGGCACGGTGGCGACGGGGCGGATCGAGCGGGGGAAGGTGAAGGTGGGGGAAGAGGTGCAGCTGGTGGGGTTCAACGCGGAGAAGAAGACGGTGGTGACCGGGGTGGAGATGTTCCGCAAGCTGCTGGACGAGGGGCAGGCGGGGGACAACGTGGGGCTCTTGCTGCGGGGGATCGAGAAGACCGAGATCGAGCGGGGGATGGTGCTGGCCAAGCCGGGGAGCATCACGCCGCACACGAAGTTCGAGGCCGAGGTGTACGTGCTGACGAAGGAAGAGGGCGGGCGGCACACGCCGTTCTTCAAGGGCTACCGGCCGCAGTTCTACTTCCGGACGACGGACGTGACCGGGAGCGTGGAGCTGCCGGCGGGGGTGGAGATGGTGATGCCGGGGGACAACGTGCAGATGACGATCGAGCTGATCACGCCGATCGCGATGGACGAGGGGCTCCGCTTCGCGATCCGCGAGGGCGGCCGCACCGTGGGCGCCGGCGTCGTCACCAAGATCATGAAGTAGGCTGATATGCCACGAGACAAAATCATTCTGGAATGCACCGAGTGCAAGAACCGCAACTTCTTCACCGACAAGAACAAGCGGAAGCACCCGGAGCGGGTCGAGTGGAAGAAGTACTGCCCGCGTGTGCGACACGCACCGGCTGCACAAGGAATCGAAGTAGTCATGGAGCAGGCGTCGACGCAGGTCGCACATGCCGTCGAACAAGATGGCGGGCTGGGTCGGCAGCAGCCCGTGAGTTCCTGGTCGCGAGTCCGCGACGAGCTGCGCAAGGTCACCTGGCCGCACGCGCGACGAGCTCGTCAAGGCGACCCGGATGATCATCATCTTGTCCATCGTCCTCGGCGTCATCATCGGTCTGCTCGACTATGTGCTCCAGGCGATCCTCGTCGACGGCGTCGCGCGCGCTGGCGCGGTAGGCATCGGACAATGGAATACCGCTGGTACGCGATCCAGACGACCGCCGGGCACGAGAACAAGGTGCGCGACGCTGATCCAGCGACGGATCGAGGACGATCCGCGGCCGGCCGAGGAGCAAGCTGATCCGCCAGGCGCTCGTCCCGGTCCAGGAAGTGATCGAGATCAAGAACGGCAAGAAGGTCAACGTCGAGCGGAAGCTGTATCCCGGCTACGTGCTGGTCGAGATGGGGATGAGCCAGGAAGCGCTGCACGTCGTCAACAGCATCCAGGGCGTGATCAAGTTCGTCGGCACCGGCAAGCTGCCGCAGCCGCTCCGCCAGGACGAAGTCAACCGCCTGCTCGGCATCGCCGAGGCGGTGGCCGAGTCGGAGCCGAAGGAAGAGATCCCGTTCCTGATCGGCCAGGTGGTGGAGATCACCGAGGGGCCGTTCTCCGACTTCAGCGGCACGGTCGAAGAGGTGCTGGCGGACAAGGGCAAGGTGAAGGTGTCGGTCAGCCTGTTCGGACGGCCGACGACGGTGGAGCTGGATTACTTGCAGTTGCGGGGACACTAGAGGCGAGTAGCGACGATCGGCGCGCTTCGCGACTGTCGACGTCGAAGCCGCTCCGCGACCGCGCGGGTCATCGCGGCAGATACGGGCCAGTTACGGGCCCGACGCGATACGAGGAGCAGCATGGCAAAGAAGATCAGCGCAGTCGTCAAGCTGCAGTGCCCGGCTGGCGCGGCGAATCCCGCGCCGCCGGTCGGCACGGCGCTGGGTCCGCACGGCGTCAACATCATGGAGTTCTGCAAGCAGTTCAACGCCCGGACCCAGAGCCAGAGCGGGATGGTGATCCCGGTGGTCGTCACGATCTTCGCCGACCGGACCTTCACCTTCATCACCAAGACGCCGCCGGCGCCGAACCTCCTGCTCAAGGAAGCCGGCATCGAGAAGGGCAGCGCGCCAGCCCAACCGGACCAAGGTCGGCAAGGTCACGCGCGGCGCAGGTCAAGAAGATCGCCGAGATCAAGATGGCCGACCTCAACGCGTCCGACCTCGACAGCGCCATGCGCATGATCGCCGGCACCGCGCGGTCGATGGGGCTGGAGGTCGTCGACTGATGCCGACCCACGGCAAGAAGTTCAAGGCCGCGGCCGCCAAGGTCGACCGGACACGCGAGTACCCGATCGCCGGAGGCGGTGACGCTGGTCAAGGCAGCCGCCTTCGCCAAGTTCGACGAGACGGTCGACGTCGCCGTGCGGCTCGGCGTCGATCCGCGCCACGCCGACCAGGTGGTGCGCGGCACCGTGGTGCTGCCCCACGGCACCGGCAAGACGGTGCGCGTGCTGGTGATCGCCCAGGGCGACAGGGCCAAGGAAGCCGAGGCCGCCGGCGCCGACTTCGTCGGGCATCGAGTACATCCAGAAGCTCAAGGACGGCTGGCTCGAGTGCGACGTGATCGTCGCCACGCCGGACGTCATGGGCCAGCTCGGCCAGCTCGGCCGGATCCTCGGTCCGCGCGGCCTGATGCCGAACCCGAAGGCCGGCACCGTCACGATGGACGTCGCCAAGGCGGTCCGGGAGATCAAGGCCGGCAAGATCGAGTTCCGGGTCGACAAGACCGGCAACGTCCACGCGCCCGATCGGCAAGGTGTCACTTCACCGCCGACCAGCTCGCGGAGAACCTCGCAGGCGTTCATGGACACCATCGTCCGGGCGAAGCCGTCGGCGGCGAAGGGCACCTATATCCGGTCGGCCACGGTGTCCAGCACCATGGGACCCGGGCGTCCGGCTCGACACGGCGGTGTACCGATGAGCAAGACCGAACGCCAGACCGACGGTGGATGACGCTGACCGCGCGGCATCAAGGCGCTCGCCCAACGTCTACGTCACCGACTTCAGCGGGCTGAACGTGCTCAAGATGACCGAGTTCCGCCGCCGGCTGCGCGCGGCCGGGTGCCAGCTACGTCGTGGTGAAGAACACGCTGGCCCAGCGGGCGCTGGCCGCCAACGAGATCACCGGCCTCGACGAGCACCTCGCCGGGCCCACCGGCCTCGTGCTGCAGCAACGACCCGCTGGCCGCCGCCAAGGTGCTGGCGACTTCGCCAAGGAGTTCGAGAAGCCGACGGTCAAGGCCGGCCTGGTGGACGGGAAGACGGTCACGCCCGGCCCACGTCAAGCGGCTCGGGGAGCATGCCCGTCGCGCGACGTGCTGCTGGCCCAGTTCGCCGGGCTCGCTGAACGGCATTCTGTACTCAGTTTGTCGGCGCGCTCGAGGCGCTCCGCGAACAGCGCGGCGCCGCCTCTTAACCGTACGGAGAGTAGAACGACATGGCAACGACCACGCTGAGCAACGAAGAGATCCTCGAGGCGATCGGCAAGAAGACCGTGCTCGAGCTGGCCGACCTGATCGAGGCCTTCAAGACCAAGTTCAACGTCTCCGTCGGCTGCGGCCGCCGGCCGGCGGCGGCGGCGCCGGCGGTGCCGCGGCGCCCGCGGTCGAGGAGAAGACCGAGTTCGCGGTCATCCTCAAGGACGGCGGCGCCAAGAAGATCCAGGTCATCAAGGTGGTCCGCGAGATCACCAGCCTGGGCCTGAAGGAAGCCAAGGACCTGGTCGACGGCGCGCCGAGCACGATGAAGGAAGGCGTGTCCAAGGCCGAGGCCGAGGAAATCAAGAAGAAGCTCGAAGAGCAGGGTGCGACCGTCGAGCTGAAGTAGGGCGCAGGCCTGTCCCGAGACGTCGCCGGGCCGCCGGCCCGGCGCGGCGAGGGATCTGGCTGACCACCTACTTCAGTGAGACGAGATGACGCGCTGCGACGCTGCTGGTAACCTCGGATCTCCGAGCCCCGCGTGGCCCCCCGCATTCGGCGGGCGGGCACGCGCCGGGGCCATTTGTGTTGCGTGAGAGTGAGCTCGATGCCTGCAGACCCGACCAGCAGATCATCGTTTTCCAAGCGCGAGGGCGGCATGCCGATGCCCACCTGCTCGACATCCAGACCGCGCGCGTTCCAGATCGCTGCTGGTCCCGGACGACGTCGCAGGCGACCGCCAGGACGTCTCGCTGGAGCGGGTGTTCCGCGACCTCTTCCCGATCAGCGACGTCAACGGGAAGTACAGCCTGGAGTTCATCGGCTACGCCCTGGGCGAGCCGAAGTACTCCGTCGAGGAGTGCATCGAGCGCGACATGACCTACGCCGCGCCGCTCAAGGCCACGCTCCGCCTCGACGTGTTCGAGGAGGTGGACGGCCAGCGCCGGCTCAAGAACGCCATCGAGAAGGAAGTCTACCTCGGCGAGCTGCCGATCATGACCCCGCTCGGGCACCTTCGTCATCAACGGCGCGGAGCGGGTCGTGGTGAGCCAGCTGCACCGCTCGCCGGGCGTGGTGTTCGAGGAGGACACCCACCCGAACGGCCAGCGGCTGTTCTCGGCGCGGATCATCCCGTTCCGCGGCTCGTGGGTCGAGTTCACGATCGACATCCACGACGTGATCTACGTCCACATCGACAAGAAGAAGAAGTTCCCGGCCACCGCGCTGCTGCGCGCCTTCGGCTACGGGACCAACGCCGACATCCTGAGGCTGTTCTTCGCCACCAAGGAGCTGGACATCACCGGCAAGCTCGAGGGCCGGCAGGAGCGGCGCGAGGTCGTCGGCGCCGCTGCTGGCCGCCGACGTGCCGAATCCCGAGGATCCCAAGGGCGAGCCGCTCGGCGTCGGTGGGCGACGAGCTGACCCCCGAGCGGCTCAACGCGATGCGCCACGTCGGGCGTGAAGACCGTGACGGTCTTCGCCGGCTACACCACGCTCGACCTGCGCGACGAGGAGCAGCCGACCACGCACCCGCGAGCCGGCACAACCACGTCCTCGCCTTCGACGTGGCCGACCCGGAGACCGGCGAGGTGCTGGCCGAGGCGGGCGAGGAGCTGACCGACACGCTGCGCGAAGAAGCTGATCAAGGCCGGCGTGCACAAGGTCGAGGTGCTGCTGCCGGCCGGGCGCGCGCGAGTCGCCGCTGATCAAGAACACCCTGGCCAAGGACCCGACCCACAGCGAGGCCGAGGCGCTGGAGCAGATCTACGCGCTGCTGCGGCCGGGCGACGCGCCGAACCTGGAGACCGCGCGCGCAGCAGCTCCAGAGGCTGTTCTTCAACCCGAAGCGCTACGACCTCGGCCGGGTGGGCCGCTACAAGATCAACCAGCGGCTCAAGCTCAAGACCGACCCGAACCACACGGTGCTGACCGAAGAGGATTTCATCGCGATCATCCGCTACCTGATCGACCTGCACGACGGCCGCGGCTACACCGACGACATCGACCACCTCGGCAACCGCCGGATCCGGTCGGTGGGCGAGCTGATCGCCAACCAGTTCTCGGTCGGCCTCTCGCGCATGGCGCGGCTGGTCAAGGAGCGGATGAGCATCAACTCCGATCCGGAGAAGATCTCGCTCGACGACCTGGTCAACGCCCGGACGGTGTCGCGCCGTGATCCAGGCGTTCTTCGGTCGCTCGCAGCTGTCGCAGTTCATGGACCAGACCAACCCGCTGGCCGAGCTGACCAACAAGCGCCGGCTGTCGGCGCTCGGACCGGGCGGCCTGACCCGCGAGCGCGCCGGGCTTCGAAGTCCGCGACGTGCACTACTCGCAGTACGGCCGCATGTGCCCGATCGAGACGCCGGAAGGCCCGAACATCGGCCTGATCACCAGCCTCTCGACCTACGCCCGGATCAACGACCTCGGCTTCATCGAGACGCCGTACCGGGTGGTGAAGAACGGCAAGGTGACCGACGAGATCCGCTGGCTCTCGGCCAGCGAAGAAGAGGACTACGCGGTGGCGCAGGCCAACGCGCTGCTCGACGCCGACGGCAAGCTTCGCCGACGAGCTGGTGCTCTGCCGCAAGGGCGACGACTACCCGCTGCTGCCGCCGGACCGGATCGACTTCATGGACGTGGCGCCGGAGCAGCTGGTCTCGATCGCCGCGGCGCTGATCCCGTTCCTCGAGCACGACGACGCCAACCGCGCGCTCATGGGCTCGCAACATGCAGCGGCAGTCGGTGCCGCTGCTCTTCCCGCAGGCGCCGCTGGTGGGCACCGGGCTCGAGGAGAAGGTGGCGCGCGACTCCGGCGCGGTGATCATCGCCCGCCGGGCCGGCACCGTCACCCGGGTCACCGCCGACGAGATCATCGTCGACGCCGGCGAGGACGGCAACGCGCCGGCGAGACAGCCGCTCGCCCGGCTGCACCCAGCACGACCGCTACCGGGTGCAAGAAGTTCTGGCGCACCAACCAGGACACCGCCATCAACCAGCGGCCGCTGGTGCAGCTGGGCCAGCAGGTCGACGGCCGGCGCAGATCATCGCCGACGGCGCCGCCACCGAGGCCGGCGAGCTGGCGCTCGGCAGCAACGTGCTGGTCGCGTTCATGCCCTGGTACGGCCACAACTTCGAGGACGCGATCGTCCTCTCCGAGCGGCTGGTGAAGGACGACGTCTACTCGTCGATCCACATCCAGGAGCTCGAGCTGCACGTCCGCGACACCAAGCGCGGCCAGGAGGAGATCACCCGGGAAATCCCCAACGTCTCCGACGAGGCGCTGGTGGACCTCGACGAGCGCGGCATCGTCCGCATCGGCGCCCACGTGAAGCCGGGCGACATCCTGGTCGGCAAGATCACGCCGAAGGGCGAGACCGAGCTGTCGCCGGAAGAGAAGCTGCTGACCGCGATCTTCGGCGAGAAGGCCAAGGACGTGAAGGACAGCTCGCTCAAGGTTCCGCCGGGCATGAAGGGCGTCGTCATCGACGTCAAGATCTTCAGCCGGGTCGAGGACCAGGTGGTCGAGAAGGACCGCGGCGAGCGGATCGGCGAAGTGCGCCGGGTCGAGAACGACGAGAAGGCGCGCATCACCACCGTCATGCTCGAGGAGCTGCAGCACCTGCTCGACGGGCCAGGAAGTGGCGCTGATGCTCAAGGCCGGCACGGTGGAGGAGTTCCGTCCCGCCGGGCACCAAGCTCACCGGCCGCCGTCGCTCGAGGACATCGACCTGGGCGACGTGGACCTCAAGACGCTCCGGGTGGCCAACAAGGCCGCCAACGAGCGGATCCGCGCCGACCATCGACACGGCCGCGCGCGAGCGGGCCAAGGTCGAGGAGAAGGCCGAAGACCAGATCGACAAGATCCTCCAGCCGGACGAGCTGCCCCCGGGCGTCATCCAGCTGGTGAAGGTGTACATCGCCGAGAAGCGGAAGATCTCGGTGGGCGACAAGATGGCCGGCCGCCACGGCAACAAGGGCATCGTCGCCCGGATCGTGCCGGAAGAGGACATGCCGTTCCTGCCGGACGGCACGCCGGTGGACATCGTGCTCAACCCGCTCGGCGTGCCGAGCCGCATGAACGTGGGCCAGATCCTCGAGACCCACCTCGGCTGGTGCGCCACGGATCCTCGGGCTTCAAGGCCAAGACGCCGGTGTTCCGCGGCGCCGACGAGAGCGAGATCGGCGTGCTGCTCCGGCTGGCCGGGCTCCGCTGGGCGGCGAAGGCGCTGCGCCTCAAGCATCAGGCGCCCGACGCCGATGCCGACCGCGATCACGCGGCTGGTGGCGCGACCTCAAGAAGGTGCGCCGAGGCGAGCGCACGACTGCTCGCCGAGGCCGGGCATCGCCGATGCTCGGCGCAGCGCGGCGCGTCGGCCGAGACCAGGGAGCTCTACCAGGCAGCGTCGAAGGCCTTCCTCGTCGACGGCCGCGAAGGAGCTGGCCGCGCGCGAGCTGGCCGCAGCGGAAGCACGAGCTGGCGTATCACCAGCACCGCTGTCGACGCCGAGGGCCGAGCAGAAGGCGGTCGCAAAGTGGTGAAGGAGCTGGAGAAGGCGGCCGAGCGCGACCGCCGCCGAGGCTGCTCGAGGCCGCCGGGCACGCCGGCGCTGGCGGTGCATGCTCGGGCGGCAAGGGCGAGGCCGACGAAGTGGACGCCGCGGCCGACGAGCTGATCCGCGCCGCCGGGCTCACCCCGGCCGGCAAGGCGCGGCTGCGCGACGGCCGGACCGGCCAGGAGTTCGAGGGCGACGTGACGGTCGGCATCGATCTACATGCTGAAGCTGAGCCACCTGGTGGACGACAAGATCCACGCCCGCTCGATCGGCCCGTACTCGCTGGTCACGCAGCAGCCGCTCGCCGGCAAGGCGCAGTTCGGCGGCCAGCGGTTCGGCGAAATGGAAGTGTGGGCGCTCGAGGCGTACGGCGCCGCCCACGTGCTGCAGGAGATGCTCACGGTCAAGTCGCGACGACGTGAACGGCCGCAGCAAGGTGTACGAGGCGATCGTGAAGGGACAGAACCTGCCGGAGCCCGGCATCCCGGAGTCGTTCAACGTGCTGGTCAAGGAACTCCAGGCGCTGGGCCTCAAGGTCACGCTCGGCACCACCGAAGACGGCGACGAATAGGGAGGGCACACCATGATTGATTTTCGCAGCGGGCGCGAGCCCAAGAGCTCGAGCTTCGACTACATCAGCATCCGCATCGCCGCGCCCGAGGAGATCCGCGGGCCCGCGCGACCCCAAGGAACGCGAGCGCCTGGAGCTGCAGGGGCAGCGGTACCTGGTGGTCGTGGGGCGAGGTCACCAAGCCCGAGACCATCAACTACCGCTCGTTCAAGCCGGAGAAGGACGGCCTGTTCTGCGAGCGCATCTTCGGTCCGGTCAAGGACTGGGAGTGCCATTGCGGCAAGTACAAGCGGATCCGCTATCGCGGCGTGATCTGCGACCGCTGCGGCGTCGAAGTCACGCTCTCGCAAGGTCCGGCGCGAGCGCATGGGCCACATCGAGCTCAGCGTGCCGGTGGCGCACATCTGGTTCTTCAAGACGCTGCCGTCGCCGATGGGCAACCTGCTCAACATCACGCTCCGGGACCTGGAGCGGGTCATCTACTACTCGAGCTACATCGTCATCGAGCCGGGCAAGCAGGAGGTCGAGGACGAACCAGCTGCTCGACGAAGACGAGTACCTCGCCCTGCGCGCGCAAGGCGCGCGAAGAGGGCGACACCGCCTTCCAGGCCGACATCGGCGCGCCGGCGGTGCGCGAGCTGCTCGAGCCGGATCGACATCAAGAAGCTGGCCGAGGAGCTCCGGGCCGGCGGTCGCGACCGAGACCAGCCAGCACCGCAAGAAGCAGATGCTCAAGCGGCTCAAGATCGTCGACGCCTTCCTGACGCTCGGGCGACTCGGGCGACCTGCCCAACAACCCGGCGTGGATGATCCTCGACGTGATCCCGGTGATTCCGCCCGACCTGCGGCCGCTGGTGCCGCTCGACGGCGGCCGCTTCGCCACGTCCGACCTGAACGACCTGTACCGGCGGGTGATCAACCGGAACAACCGGCTGCAGAAGCTGATCCAGCACAAGGCGCCGGAGGTCATCCTCCGGAACGAGAAGCGGATGCTGCAGGAGGCGGTGGACGCGCTGTTCGACAACGGCCGCCGCTCCAAGGCCATCCGCGGCCGCGGCAAGCGCCCGCTCAAGTCGCTGTCGCGACATGCTCAAGGGCAAGCAGGGCCGGTTCCGCCAGAACCTGCTCGGCAAGCGCGTGGACTACTCGGGCCGGTCGGTCATCGTGGTCGGGCCCGGAGCTCCGGCTGCACCAGTGCGGCCTGCCCAAGGCGATGGCGGTCGAGCTCTTCAAGCCGTTCATCATCCACAAGCTGGTGGAGAAGGGCATCGCCGAGACGGTCAAGCGCGCCAAGAAGATCGTGGAGCGCGAGAGCCCGGAGGTGTACGAGATCCTGGAAGAGATCATCCAGGACCACCCGGTGCTGCTCAACCGCGCGCCGACGCTGCACCGCCTGGGCATCCAGGCGTTCGAGCCGGTGCTGGTCGAGGGCAAGGCCATCCGGATCCACCCGCTGGTCTGCGCGGCGTTCAACGCCGACTTCGACGGCGACCAGATGGCGGTGCACGTGCCGCTGTCGTTCGAGGCGCAGCTCGAGGCGCGGCTGCTGATGATCTCGTCGAACAACATCCTCAAGCCGTCCGACGGCCGGCCGGTGGCCGAGCCGTCGCAGGACATGGTGCTGGGTTCCTACTTCCTCACCAAGCTGCCGGCCGGATTCGAGGAGGAGCTGCGCAAGGCTGGTGCGCGCAAGCAGCGAGGAGGCCAGGCGCGGCTCTGGAAGGACGCCAAGTACTTCGGCAGCCTGGCCGAGCTCGAGATGGCGCTGCTCACCGGCAGCGTCGGCTACCACACGCGCGATCTGCTTCTGGTACGTGCCGCCGCGCGAGGCCGATCGACCGCGAGCCGCGCTGGCTCCAGACCACCGTGGGCCGGGTGCTGTTCAACAGCATCCTGCCGCGGAAGGTCGTGGCCGAGCTCGGCTTCCGCGACGAGCTGATGAAGAAGAAGAACGCTCTCGGAGCTGGTGCTGCAGAGCTACCGGCGGGCCGGCCTGGCCGACACGGTCACGTTCCTCGACCGGCTCAAGGAGTTCGGCTTCCGCTTCGCCACCATGGGCGGCGTCTCGCATCGGCATCGAGGACCTGGAGATCCCGGCGCGAGAAGGCCGACGCTGCTGGACGAGGCCGACAAGCGGGTCAAGCGGTTCCAGCGCGCGTACAACACCGGCCAGATCACCTTCGGCGAGCGGTACAACAAGGTGATCGACGCCTGGACCCACGCCAACAACGACGTGGCCGAGGCGATGGTCAACTCACATGCGGCAGTCGCCGCGGCGGGTTCAACCCGGTGTTCATGATGTTCGACTCCGGCTCGCGCGGCTCGCGCGACCAGATCCGGCAGCTGGCCGGCATGCGCGGCCTGATGGCCAAGCCGCAGAAGAAGCTGACCGGCGGCATCGGTGAGATCATCGAGAGCCCGATCAAGTCGAACTTCCGCGAAGGCCTCACGGTGCTCGAGTACTTCATCTCGACCCACGGCGCGCGGAAGGGTCTGGCCGACACGGCGCTCAAGACGGCCGACGCCGGCTACCTGACCCGCCGCCTGGTGGACGTGGCGCAGGACGTCACGATCACCGAAGAGGACTGCGGCACCATCCTGGGCCTCGAGATCTCGGCGCTCAAGGAGGGCGAGGACATCATCGAGCCGCTGCGCGAGCGCATCCTGGGCAGCGTGGCCGCGCGAGGACGTGTTCGATCCGCACGAGCTCGACGAGCACGGCGATCCGAAGCTGCTGGTCGCAGGCCGGCCAGCTGATCGACGAGGAGATCGCCAACGCGATCGACGACGCCGGGATCGAGAAGGTCAAGATCCGCTCGGTGCTGACCTGCGAGGCGCGGCGCGGCGTGCTGCCGGATGTGCTACGGCCGCAACCTGGCCACCATGGACATGGTGGACATGGGCGAGGCGGTCGGCATCCTGGCCGCGCAGTCGATCGGCGAGCCGGGCACCCAGCTCACGCTGCGGACCTTCCACATCGGCGGCACCTCGAGCCGCATCGCCGAAGAGGCGGAGCGCCGCGCCCGGTCCGACGGCGTGGTGCAAGTACACCGACGGGCCTCGAGTACGCCGACGTGCCGGTCGAGTACGAGGACGGCACCAAGGGCAACGATCCGCGTGGTGCTCACCCGCGAGGACGAGTCGGCCGACGGACGAGACCAAGGAAGGCATCCTGGTCGTGGATCCGAAGGATCCCAAGCGGCGTGCTCAACCGCTACCCGGTGCCGGAAGGCGCCCTCCTGCAGGTCAAGGAAGGCGATCTCGGTCGCAAGGGCGACAACGAGCGCCGCGCAACGATCCTCTACACCTGGGATCCGTACAACGACCCGAGCATCATCAAGCTCGACGGCGAGCTGCGCTGGAAGGACCTGGTGCCCGGCGTCACGCTCCGCGAGGAGCTCGACGAAGGCACCGGCCTCCGGTCGCTCGTGGTCATGGCCGATCCGGACCGCGAGCTGCACCCGTCGGTGCTGGTCTACGCCGCCGAACCGGAAGGACCCGCAGGAGTACACCCTGGCGGAAGGCTCGCCGCATCATCCTGGGCTCGCCGACCGACCAGGTCACGCCGTGCGCATGGACATCCCGGACGAGGCCAACCCCTGGTCGCACGAAGTTCCACGTCGAGGAGCGGCCGATCAACGAGGCCTGGCCGAGCAAGACGCAAGAAGGAGAGCAAGGACAAGACGGTCTTCCTGTCCCCGCCGGTCAAGGTGACCAAGGGCGTCACCGTCACCAAGATCCCGCGCCAGGCGTACAAGACCCGCGACATCACCGGCGGCCTGCCGCGGATCGCGGAGCTGTTCGAGGCGCGGCGGCCCGAAGGATCCGGCGACGATCTCGGAGATCGACGGCATCGTGAAGTTCGGCGAGATCAAGCGCGGCAAGCGCGAGATCTTCGTCTATCCCGGTCGAGCCGACGGCACGATGGCGAGCGGAGCGAGCCGCAGCTCTACGAGGTGCCGGCGGGCAAGCACCTCCGGGTGCACGAGGGCGACCGGGTCCGCGCGGGCGACCGCCTGACCGAGGGTCCGGTCAATCCGCACGACATCCTGCTGCATCAAGGGACCTCGTGCGGTGCAGGAGTACCTGCTGAACGAAGTGCAGGAGGTCTACCGGCTGCAGGGCGTGCGCATCAGCGACAAGCACATCGGCGTGATCGTGCGCCAGATGCTGCAGAAGGTGCGCGTCACCGATCCGGGCGACACCGACTTCCTCGAGGGCGAGACGGTGGACAAGCTCACCTTCCGCGACGAGAACGAGCGGATCGATCAAGCAGAAGGGCGAGCCGGCGCAGGCCGAGCCGGTGCTGCTCGGCATCACCAAGGCGAGCCTCACGACGCAGTCGTTCATCTCGGCGGCGTCGTTCCAGGAGACCACGCGGGTGCTGACCGATGCGGCCATCCGCGGCGCCAAGGACGACCTCCTCGGCCTCAAGGAGAACATCATCATCGGGCACCTGATCCCGGCGGGCACCGGGCATCTACCGGTACGCCGAGATCGACATTGAGCCGCCGGAGGGCTACGAGGCCGCCGCCGCCGCGGGTGGAGGAGCCGGTGCCGCAACCGCTCGCCGCGGCAGCGATGCTGGCGGACGAGGAGTAGATCTGCCGCTGTTGAACACAAGAGCGCCCGGGAGCGATCCCGGGCGCTTTTTTCTTGTTCGGCACTATCTCATTTCCAGCGGCAGATTCTTGCCCATGCACCACTCTCCGCTCTTCACGTTCACGCAGGCCGCACCTTCTTCCCCGGCCCACCCGGCGGAGAAGACACCTTCGCCCTTTGGATCGGTGAGGGTAAGGTTCCCTCCGCCGTTCTCGCTTGGCGTGAGGAATGCCACCGCGTTGCCGGCGGCATCGCGCACTGCCACCTCGACGCGACCGTCCGCACTATAGCCGATCTCGGCGACACTCTTGCCGCTCGAGTTGTACACTGATACGGCTCCCCAACCGGCCCGAATCGCGGCAATGGCTGCCACGGCCTTGCCGTTCACGTCGCTGATCTGCAGCGCCCCGCCGTCCCCTAGGGCGGGGTTGTCTCCCAAGCCGACTACCTGCTCTCCTTGGCTATTCCTGATCTTGAACGTCATGTTGCCCTTGGCCCCGCGCCCGAGCTCGGCCTGGGGCTTGGAAGCAGTGTCGCCCTTGGAAGTAGTGTCGCCCATTGTCAATGAGTGGGCCTTGGCCGAGAGATGGAGGCCGTCCTTGGACAGCAGCACCTCCTCACTGTTGATGATCGTCATCTCACCCTTAGTCTCGAGCCTGATCCCCGGGTTGCCCTCCTCGTCGGTGCCGAAAGTACCGACCGGCGAGCTGCCACTACCGTACACTTCGACGCTTGCTCGTGGCCCGCTGATTACTACCTTCCCGTGCTTGTTGGCGTCGTAGATCACGACAGCCCGGTCTAGAGGGCCGACGTCGACTTTCATAATCGGGTTGCCCTGCGGGTCGACCACCTCGAAGGGAGCAGTCACGCGGTGAGCCCCCTTCTCCAGCGCCTCGACGCGCCGGGTCAGCGCGAGCACGTCGAGCATCAGCTTCGACTCCATCGTGGAGGGTGATGGCTGCTGACACCAGGCGGCCGGCGCCACTACGAGGAGCAATGTGGTCAGGACGCCGCTGATCTGCGCGAGTTTCGGTGGGCGCGCAAACGGCTCGGTCATGGTGGTGACTCCGTGTGGGGGATCCATGGGTCTCCATCTAGCAACGCCCGACAATGCCTGCGATCCCCTCAAATCGCCGCGGCCGCGATGCCGGCGGATGATGATTGCCTTGCCACCGTGGCGCATGGGCCCGGGGTTGCGCCCTCCCGGCCCTCTCGATACTACTGCATCACCATATCTCGAGTCGCTGTAACGGAGGAACGAGGCAGGAGGTATCATGATGCGGTGGACCACGCTCGCAATCGCCGTCCTGATCGCTGGATGCGCCAAGGGCGAACGGGACCAGAAGTCACAGAGTGCCACGAACGGCACGACCGCGGATACCGCGATGCGGACCGAGGCATCGCCGGTCGACACGTCATCCCACGCGGTGAGGTCCGACTCAGGTGCCGCGAGGAAGTCGGCCCCCGCGGTTGCAGGCAAGGACAAGGCGGTCAGGACCGACACCGCGTCCCGGAGCCAGATGGCGACGACGACCGCGGCGGCGAGCTCCAACGGGATCACAGGTGCCGAAGCGATGACGGGTGTTCGCGCCACACCATCGTCTCGGCCTCTCTCTGGAGACCAGGTCAAGCGCCTACAGGCCGCGCTCAACAAGGTCGGCTGTCACGCGGGGACGCCGGATGGAGTCGAGGGTCCTGGACTGCAGCGCGCGGTCAACTGCGGATTGAAGAAGTACAAACTTGCCACGGACGATCTGAACGGCCTGTATCGCAAACTGGGTCTCGACTTCTAGTCGAGACCCGAGCCGGACATGAGGTTGGGGCGGCGAGGCTGAAGGGTCCTGCTACTCGCGGGCTTGGTTCAGGCGCCTCCGGGTATCCGGAGCCGACGCATCGCTCCTCGCACCAACTGACGGAAGCGAGGCTTGCTTCCTTGCGGTACAAGCATCGGATACGGCTCCGACTCTGCCTTGGTCTCTCCATTATTGCCCGTCGCTCGAGGCGGAGCAGTCCCAGGCTCCTCGGCATCCCCGGACGCGAAGAACGTCCAGCGTTTCCGCTTGATCCGTGGGAGACCCAACGGCTCCCCCTCAGCCGTGGCTTTCTTGTATTCCGGATGCACCGTGATCGGCACCCACATGGCCGAGTTCCGGTGATAGATCCGCGCCTGGGAGGTGACTTGGCCTGAATGGATGGCAGCCCTGAGCTCTTCTACCGAGTGATAGAGGATTTCCGTCCCTGGGTGGATTTCAATCAGATACATGGCACACTCGATGGATCGGCCCGGAGGGCGGGTGCGATGTGAGTGAAATCGGGAATTGGCGGAGAGCTGCCTGGAAGGAGACGCACGTTCCAAGCCAGCCACCGCGGGTCGATACGCTGCGGCTCCCCCAGTTCCAACCTAGAGCCTGCATGGCACTTAGAGCGCTGCAAGTTCTTGCACTCGCCGGCCCTGGTGTGGCGCGAACGAACCCACGGCCTCGCAATCATTGCACGGATGCCGCGGTTCGGTCCGGGCGCCCCGGTCACTTCACCTTCGTGTTCGTACTCTCCATCATCGGAGTCCATTTTCCATCGGACCCCTGCATATCCATCTTGAAGCTGTAAGACGTGGGAGACAACTCCTTGATGGTGACGCGGGTCTTGACCTTCTTCCCGCCCATCGTGCTCTCATCATTGTAAGTCCAGGTATCGCCCTGGATCGTCCCCTTGGGTACGCTCGCCATCATCATGTTCGTGTTGTCCACGCCGTAATAGGTGTAGACCTTCTCCTCCGGGCTGTACCCGAGGATACCGATGCTCTTGCTGGGTCCCTGCGGACCAGTCGCTGTCGAGTGACAGATCACGCTGAATCCACCCTCGAACCACTGGCAGTCGTCGGACGACGTCATCTTCCCACCTGGGCCCATCGGACCCGGTTTGACGTCGCCTTGCCCTGTCCACTTCCCGACGAAATATCCGAGCTTGGCGTGTTCGGGACCGGGCTTCGCCGCCGGCGGAGCCTGAGCGGCAACGATCCCCACACCGGCAGCAACGATGGTCAGGAGCGCGGCGAACGACTTCAACATTCCTTTCATGACGCCTCCTGGGCTCGTGCGGCTGGAACCGGTTTGCCGCATGAACATGGCCCCGCGATTCGAGCCCCGTCAATGATCGGATTGCGGACGCCGCTCCTGGCGCCGATCTTTGGCCGTCACCCCCGATGGAGGCAGCATGAGCGCGCGCGAGTTTCTCCTTTTGTCAGCCACCGAAGCCGATCGCAGCGGACTGGCGGCAGACCTCACGGGGTTCATTGCTACGCACGGCTGTAACGTGGAGGACAGCCGAGTGGTGGTGCTCGGTGGCTACGCGGGGCTCATGGTCCTGCTGTCGGGTGAACCTGCTGAGGTGAAGGCAGTGCTCGATAACCTCGACCACCTCCGCGAACAGAGCGGCATCCGCGCCGTGCCCCGGCGAGTGGCCATGCGGCGCCCGACGTCGGCTCACGAGCCCTCGCACCATGTCGTCGAGGCCAGCGCCATCGACCACGAGGGGATCATCCACGCGCTTACCGAGGCTGTCCGGCAAGGGGGTGGCAATATTCTCGAGCTGGAAAGTACGACCGAGGCCGCTCCCATGAGCGGCGAGCCCCTCTTTGCGCTCCGCATGAGCGTGCGATTCCCCGAACAACACGATGAGCGCGAGCGGCTGACGAAAGAGCTCGAGGCCGTCGCCCAGTCGCAGGGCGTCGAGCTGGAGGTGCATCCGGTTCAGCTTCCACCTGGAACACCGACCCTCCATGGGCCGGAGCGGCGGGCCGTGCCACGCGGCTCGTAGTCCCGCTGTCTTTCGAATAGTTGAGGCGCACATGAATCTCGACCGACCTGTCGCCCCCGATCCGTACGACCTGTTACCCAGAGTCGGTTCGTTCGCTCTCAGGAGCGACGATGTCCGTGATGGGGCCCCGATGGCTGCCGCTCACGCATTATCCGGCGGGAACCGTTCTCCGCAACTATCGTGGAGTGGCGCGCCGAAGGAGACCAGGGGTTACGCCGTCACGTGCTTCGATCCCGACGCGCCGACCCCCTCCGGATTCTGGCACTGGATCGTGGTCAACCTGCCGCCGGATGTGCTCTCCCTCGCTGGGGGAGCGGGGAACGAGGACGGCTCGGGCCTTCCTCGGGGTGCCTTCCATTGTCGCAACGACTACGGCACGATGGGATATGGCGGTGCCGCTCCACCGAAGGGTGATCGCCCGCACCGGTATTACTTCGTGGTCCATGCGCTGGATGTCGGGAGGCTTGGTGCCACGAAGGACACCTCGCCGGCAGCGGTGTCCTTTCAATTGGTGGGACATACCCTCGCTCGAGCCATCCTGACCCCGACCTACAAGTCATGAGCCCATTGCCGTGTCGAACGTCCTCAAAGCCGATCCGACATCCATCCGAGGCGTTCTGAGATTCGGCCGGCTGCCTCGCGGACCTGTTTGGCCAATCGAGGCAACCGCGAGTTTGTGAAGCGTGTGCTTGGTCCACCGAGCGATATCGCCGCCACCACTGTGCCGACGTGGTTCCGCACCGGCGCACCGATCGCGACGTATCCCTCCTCGAGCTCGCCGATCGCTGTCGAATAGCCGGACTTTGCCACCCGCTTGAGCTCTGCCGTCAATCTCGCCGCGGTGCCGATGGTACGAGGGGTGATGCGCCGAAGCTGGCCGCCATTGACCCGACCCAGCCGGCGGATCGCCGCGGGGTCATGTTGCAGCGCGGCGGCGAGCATCACCTTACCGGTCGACGTGGCGTGCGCCGGCCAGCGCGTGCCCACCGCCGGCGAGGTACCGATCAAGTGACCGCCCTGGACTTCGTCGAGAATGACCGTCTCATCCCCCGACAGGATCTCGATGCTCGACGTCTCCCCGGTGGCGCGCGTGAGCGCCTCCATCTCGGGGCGCGCGGCGTTGGCGACACCGCTCGCCCTGAGCGCACGGGCACCCAGCTCGATGGCGGCGGGACCGAGCCGATACGTACCGGAGACTTCATGGCGGACCACGATGCCGTCGTTCTCCAGGGCCATGAGCAAGCGCAGGGTGGTGGGCTTCGTGAGTCCCAGCTCTCGTGCGAGAGCGGCGAGACTCCACTCGGGGCGTGCGTCCGTAAAGGCGCGCGCGATGCGGAGCGCCCGAGTCACCGCCTTGGTACCGGCGATTCCGGGGCGAGCTGCAGATTTGGAACGGGGTTTCACGGTAGGGCCAATGTCCCGGCCGCAATGCGACGTGTCAAGGCGAGTCGCGTTCTAGTCCGGGCGGCGGCTCCAGGCGGAGCGAATCGTCTGCCACACGCGCCGGAGGTCTTCCGTCGGCATGAGCAGCACATGGCCGAGGAGAATCCCGGTCATGTAGACAGCGGCGAGACTCAGCGGCGACGGTTCGGTGGGCAGAGACGAGAGCATCGCGGCGTTACCTCTGGACCGTGGAAGTCTGAATCATTTGGGCATCGAGCGCCTGCCGAATCCGCTGACGGGAATCGATCAGATGGGCCCGAGTGTAGGCGTCGAGGTCGGGCCTGGGGGCCGCGAGAACCCGATCGATATCCGCGCCCAGCGTGGTGAGCGTCGTCCGGGCGAGTGCCCGAGCGTCGTCCGGTGTCCCGGGCGTGGGTGCGATCGCGATGCGCGTCATCATGTCGAGATGAAGACGCTGCAGGTCTCGCCGGGTCGCAACGATGTTCCGCCCGCGCGGAGACCGGGCCGGTGTGGCGGGTCCAAGCTCGGACCAGATCGATGAGCTGAGGGTGCCGAAGAGCTCAGGCAGGCCGATCCTGGGCTCGCCGTCCGGTGTCCGCAGCTCGGCATCGCGCACGCGAGCGAGCACGACCGGATCGAGGAGCTGAGACAGGAGACCCGACTGCTGCGTCAGTGCCCAGTCGAGCATCGGGAAGTCGGCAGGGGTTCCGTAGGGGGAGGCGCCCCAGTGGTTCCAACGCTCCACACCGAGATGGCTCAAGAGCTCCGGTCGGAACTGATATGCCTTCTCCCCGAATCCCGCGTCGGCGATGAACGAGAGGGCCGCGCGCTGCTGGCTCGCCGGCACGGTAACCAGTGCCGGGCGCTCCCCCGGATCGCCACGGTGGTCACGCGAGACGGTCGCGCCGCCGAGATACTTGGTGGTGACGAGGAGCGCGTACCACCGGCTCGAGAGCAGATCGGTAAAGACCGAGCGGAGACGGGAGTAGCTCTGCCCGGGGGCGACGACCCGCGTCTCGAGAGAGTCGAAGAGTCCGTCGATCAGGGCGACCCGGTCGTGCGCCCAGGCAAGCGGATCGTTGGTCTGATCGTATCGCGAGATTGTCGGATCGAGTCCCGCGCCGCCGAACCCCGCGTCTTCGTCGGAGCCATACAGGTGCTCGGGCTCGGCTGCCCGTGCGGCGATGACGCCAAGACCGTTGAGCTCCAGCTCCGGTGTCCATCTCTCGTTGCCCTCCCCGCCGCCCCTCGACATGGCGGGCTGAATCAGGCTGCCTCCCACCGTGCTGTATCCGTACATGATGGCCCACCGATCGTACGAGCCGATGGTGGGCGCGTAATAGTCGCCCTGACGCGCCCCATCGAGTGACAGCGAAGGCGGCATGTAGTCCATCACCGAGACGCCGAACCCATGCATGCTGGTCCAGCCGCGGTTGGCGAGCTGTGCGGCGGTCGCCCCGGCGGAGCCGCGGAAGTTGTGGCGAAGGCCGAGCGTGTGCCCGATCTCGTGCATCACGAGGGCCTTCAACGCCTGGCCGATGTACGCTCTGGTCGGCGACTCGCCGACCGCGATCTCACCCCGAGCAGCGAGCACGGCCGCCGCCACACCGCCATCACGGCCGAGCCCTTCCCCATACCGGCACAGGCGGAGGTCATTCCCCGGCTGCATCGCAACGGAATCTTCCTGGAAGGCCGATCCCACCGATGCGACGGGCGAGACGAATTGTCCCGACTGCCCGCGCCAACGCTGAATCCACCCAGCGGAAATGATCACGTCGGCGTTGAGGATCTCACCGGTCCGCGGGTCGACGCTGGTGGGGCCCAGCGCGTAGACCGCGTGATTCGTCGCCGTCCAGCGGACGGTCGAGTAGCGCGCGTCCTCTGCACTCCATGAGCTGTCTGTCGGGGCATCCAGCACCCGAATGGCGTCGCGATAGCCTGCCTCTTCAAACGCGCGGTTCCACTCGAGGATGCCGGCCCGCACGTAGGAGCGCCATTCCTCGGGCACGGTGCGATCGATGTAGTACGTGATCGGCTGAACCGGCACGCTCATGGCCGCCGACGGATACTTCTTCTCGAGACGCCAGCGATTGATGTAGCGCACGAAGAAGTCGTCGGCGGTGTCGCGGGAGAAGTCCTTGATCGCCGATACGAAGTACCCGACCCGATCGTCGGCATAGCGGGGACGCATCGGAGCCGCGGGCAGCTCGATCAGCGAGTAGTGAATGCCGAGCGGGATCCAGCGATAGTCGGAGACCGTCTCGAGCCCGAGATTGCGAGAGGTCTCGAACGTCAGGCGGACTTCCGCCTCTACGTTGGTCGGATACAGACGCAGCTGTTGAAAGCTCGAGCGCTTGTCGTCGAGCGAGATCGTCGCATTGACCTTCCGCTGCGTGGCGGCGTTCTGGAGAGCGGTCTCGACGTCGGCCCAGTCGGAGAGGAAGAACGGCGTGATGTCGATCAGGACTTGACCTTCCCGCCGCTCGGAGGCGATCGGGAAGGACTGGGCCACCGAGTGTCCGAACGAATAGCTCACGGTGCGGGCCATCGGCGTACCGGGAGCCGCCGCCATGTGCGGATTCACCACCCAGAGCTCTACGCGGTCGCCTTCGCGGTGAAAGCGGACCAGGTCGGAACGCAGGGTGGTCCCGCCATCCAGGCCCAGCTCACCGATTCCCTGCGCGACCTGGGTGACCAGGAGGTAATCCCGATCGAATTGAGATGGCGAGAGGGAGAGAAGAATGTCGTCGTGCTTGTAGTAGATCGTGAAGAGCCCCGTGCCAATGGTGCTGCCGTGGGTCACTTCACCAAAGTTCTTTCCGGCCAGATCCGATTGGGCGAGAGCGGGCGCAGCGGCCGCCGAGCTAAGCAGGAAGGAGGTAAGGAGTAGAGTCCTGAAATGGTGCACGCGGGCTCCGGCGTAAGGTCTTGGTCGCCGGGCGTAACCGGCCGCGTGCGAGGGGTGGCAAGTTGGGGGCCGCGGATGGCCTTGCCTATAACTCTTTGTGGTAGAGTGTTTTAATGGCAGCAGCCGACTAGAAAGGATGCAGCGATACGGGGCAAATGGCGAGGACTCCGGCTATCGGCTAGACTGCTCCTTTCCCTTGACCTAACCTCATCTCACCCCTACTTTTGGACGTCTATCCCCGAAAATCGGGGATCAGTGACCCATTCCAAAGCGCAAATGCCGACCATTAATCAGCTCATCCGGCGCGGCCGGAAAGACGTCGAAGCGAAGGACAAGGCGCCGGCCCTCAAGTCCAACCCGCAGAAGCGCGGAGTCTGCACCCGGGTCTACACCACGACCCCGAAGAAGCCGAACTCCGCGCTCCGCAAGGTCGCGCGGTACGCCTGACCAACGGCTTCGAAGTCATCGCCTACATCCCGGGCGAAGGCCACAACCTGCAGGAGCACTCGATCGTGCTCATTCGCGGCGGCCGCGTGAAGGACCTCCCGGGCGTGCGCTACCACATCGTGCGCGGCACGCTCGACGCGGCCGGCGTCAACGACCGCCGCCAGAGCCGGTCCAAGTACGGCGCCAAGCGGCCGAAGGCCGGCGGCGCGCCGCGGCGAAGGGAGCGAAGAAGTGAGCCGCCGCAACAAGGCCGTCAAGCGTCCGGTTCCGCCGGATCCGCGCTACGACAGCCAGACCGTCTCGAAGTTCGTCAACAACCTGATGTATCGAGGGCAAGAAGAGCGTCGCCGAGAGGCATCTTCTACTCGGCCGATGGACATGATCGAGGAGCGCACCGGGCAGCCCGGCGTCACGGTGTTCAAGCAGGCGGTCAACAACGCGAAGCCGGCGCTCGAGGTGAAGAGCCGCCGCGTCGGTGGTGCGTCGCTCCAGGTCCCGGTCGAGGTGCGTCCCGAGCGCCGCACGGCGCTGGCGATGCGCTGGCTCATCACGTTCTCCCGCGGCTCGTACCGAGAAGACGATGGCGGAGCGGCTGGCCGCCGAGTTGATCCTCGCCTCCAAGGGCGAGGGGAACACCATCAAGAAGAAGGAAGACACGCACCGGATGGCCGAGGCCAACCGGGCGTTCGCGCACTATCGCTGGTAGGGTTCGGCGCGCTTGACATGATCGGCTAACTCGCTAGTTTTGCGCGGCTTCGGCGGTTTGGTACAGCAGGAAACATCGGACTACCGTGACTCGCCTCCGGGCCGGCCACCTCTGGTCCTCCGAATACAACGCGTGGGGAACTTCTGGAACCCCTCATCCTGGGCTAAGCCCGGATGTGCGCGGAGCGATACCACCGGGACTGCCCGGGTCGGTCGCCCCGCTTTTTCGCTGATAGAGACATGAGAACATATGGCTCGTGAAACCCCGCTCGACCGCTATCGCAACATCGGCATCATGGCCCACATCGATGCCGGGAAGACGACTACGACCGAGCGCATCCTCTACTACACCGGCAAGAACTACAAGATCGGTGAAGTCCATGAGGGCGCCGCCACCATGGACTGGATGGAGCAGGAGCAGGAGCGCGGCATCACGATCACGTCGGCCGCCACGACCTGCTTCTGGAACGCGCAACGGCATCGCTGTACCGGATCAACATCATCGACACGCCGGGCCACGTCGACTTCACCGTCGAGGTCGAGCGCTCGCTCCGCGTGCTCGACGGCGCCGTGACGCTGCTCGACTCCGTCGCCGGCGTCGAGCCGCAGACCGAAACCGTCTGGCGCCAGGCCGACCGGTACGGCGTGCCGCGGATCATCTTCGCCAACAAGATGGACCGAGTCGGCGCCGACTTCGACCGCTGCCTCGCGATGATCCGGGACCGGCTCACCAAGAAGGCGTATCCGCTCCAGCTCCCGGTCGGCTCCGGCGAGACTGTTCACCGGGCACATCGACGTGCTTCGCCGCGTCGAGGTCATCTTCGACGACGAGACTCTCGGCAAGACGTTCACCGAGATGCCGGTGCCCGACGCGTACCAGCGAGCGAGTCGAGGCGGCGCGGCACGAGCTGATCGAGGCCGCGGTCGAGCACGACGACGAGCTGATGGAGAAGTACCTGGCCGGCGAAGAGCTGTCGCTACGACGAGATCCAGCGCGCCATCCGGAAGGCGACCTGTCGCCGGCGCCATCGTGCCGGTGCTCTGCGGCGCCTCGTTCAAGAACAAGGGCGTGCAGGCGCTGCTCGACGCCGTCATCGACTACCTGCCGAGCCCGGTCGACGTCCCGGCCGATCGAGGGTCACCTCCCGCTCCACGACGAGACCCACGCCGAGCGTCGCGCGTCGGACGACGAGCCGTTCTCGGCGCTGGCGTTCAAGATCGTGACCGATCCGTTCGTCGGCCGGCTGACCTTCTTCCGGGTGTATTCCGGCTCGCTCAAGTCCGGCAGCTACGTCTACAACAGCACCAAGGACAAGCGGGAGCGGGTCGGCCGGCTGCTGCAGATGCACGCCAACAAGCGCGAGGAGATCGAGGAAGTGCTCGCCGGCGACATCGGCGCGGCCATCGGTCTCAAGGACACGCGCACCGGCGACACGCTGTCCGACGAGGACAAGCCGATCATCCTCGAGGCGATGAAGTTCCCGAATCCGGTCATCGACGTCGCGATCGAGCCGAAGACCAAGGCCGACCAGGACAAGCTGGCGATCGCGCTGCAGAAGCTGCCGAGGAAGACCCGACCTTCCGGGTGCGCACCGACCAGGAGACCGGGCAGACCATCATCGCCGGCATGGGCGAGCTGCACCTCGAGATCCTGGTCGATCGGATGAAGCGCGAGTTCAAGGTCGAGGCCAACGTCGGCCGGCCGCAGGTGGCCTTCCGCGAGACGATCCGGAAGAAGGTCGAGGACGTCGAGGGCAAGTTCATCCGGCAGTCGGGCGGCAAGGGCCAGTACGGCCACGTGGTCATCGACCTCGAGCCGGCGGAGCCGGGCGAGGGCTTCGTCTTCGAGGACAAGATCGTCGGCGGCGTCGATCCCCCGAGAGTTCATCAAGCCGGTGGAAGCGGGCATCCGCGAGGCGCTCGAGAACGGCGTGCTGGCCGGCTATCCGATGGTCGACGTGAAGGCGACGCTGATCTACGGCAGCTACCACGACGTGGACAGCTCGCGAAATGGCGTTCAAGATCGCCGGCTCGATGGCGATCAAGGAGGCGGCGCGGCAGGCCGAGCCGATGCATCCTCGAGCCGATCATGGAGGTCGAGGTCGTGACCCCGTCCGACTTCCTGGGCGACGTGATCGGCGATCTGTCCAGCCGGCGCGGCAAGATCGGCGGCATGACCCAGCGCGGCGACGCGCAGGTGGTCGCGGCGCGACGTGCCGCTGGCGGAGATGTTCGGGTACTCGACCACGCTCCGCAGCATGACCCAGGGTCGCGCGGTGTACACGATGCAGTTCGATCACTACGAGGAAGTGCCGAAGACCGTCGCGGAGACGATCATCAGCGAAGAGCTGAAGAGGCTAAGCTAGCGGTACAGTCGAGGCAGTTGGTCCCGAGCGATGACATCAGTTCAGCAGCTGAGATGCATACCGATAGGATAGCGCGACCAATGGCGCAAGGCAAATTTGAGCGGACCAAGCCGCACGTGAACGTGGGGACGATCGGGCACGTGGACCACGGGAAGACGACGCTGACGGCGGCGCTGACCAAGGTCTCGGCCGACAAGGGGCTGGCGGACGAATACGTCCCGTACGACCAGGTGGCCAAGGCGCTCGGAGTAGCAGGGGCGGCGGGATCCGACCAAGATCCTGACGATCGCGACGGCCACGTGGAGTACGAGACGGCGAAGCGGCACTACGCGCACGTGGACTGCCCGGGGCACGCCGACTACGTGAAGAACATGATCACGGGGGCGGCCCAGATGGACGGGGCGATCCTGGTGGTGAGCGCGGTGGACGGGCCGATGCCGCAGACCCGGGAGCACATCCTGCTGGCCCGGCAGGTGAACGTGCCGTCGATCGTGGTGTTCCTGAACAAGTGCGACCTGGTGGACGACGCCGGAGCTGCTGGACCTGGTGGAGCTGGAGGTGCGCGAGCTGCTTGAGCAGTACAAGTTCCCGGGCGACGACACGCCGGTGATCCGGGGCAGTGCGCATCAAGGCGATCGAGGGGGACGCCAGCGAGTGGGTCGAGAAGATCCAGGAGCTGCTACGACGCCCTGGACACGCTACATCCCGGAGCCGAAGCGGGAGATCGACAAGCCGTTCCTGATGCCGGTGGAAGACGTGTTCTCGATCACCGGGCCGGGGCACGGTGGCGACGGGGCGGATCGAGCGGGGGAAGGTGAAGGTGGGGGAGGAGGTGCAGCTGGTGGGGTTCGACGCGGAGAAGAAGACGGTGGTGACCGGGGTGGAGATGTTCCGCAAGCTGCTGGACGAGGGGCAGGCGGGGGACAACGTGGGGCTCCTGCTGCGGGGCATCGAGAAGACCGAGATCGAGCGGGGGATGGTGCTGGCGAAGCCGGGGAGCATCACGCCGCACACGAAGTTCGAGGCCGAGGTGTACGTGCTGACCAAGGAAGAGGGGGGGCGGCACACGCCGTTCTTCAAGGGGTACCGGCCGCAGTTCTACTTCCGGACGACGGACGTGACGGGGAGCGTGGAGCTGCCGGCGGGGGTGGAGATGGTGATGCCGGGGGACAACATCCAGATGACGATCGAGCTGATCACGCCGATCGCGATGGACGAGGGGCTGCGCTTCGCGATCCGCGAGGGCGGCCGCACGGTGGGCGCCGGCGTCGTCACCAAGATCCTGAAGTAGGCACGGCTACAGCTAGCGGAGCTGATCGCCGAGATGCGGAGAGCCGCGAGCAACACCGATAGCCGATAGCCGATAGCCGATAGCCGATAGCCGAAGGAGGTTCACATGGCTCAGAAAATCCGCATCCGCCTCAAGGCGTTCGACCACGTCGTGCTCGACCAGGCCGCGGCCGACATCGTGCGCACGGCCGAGAAGACCGGCGCGCAGGTGTCGGGCCCGATTCCGCTCCCGGTGAAGATCGAGCGGTGGACGGTGCTGCGCAGCCCGCACGTCGACAAGAAGAGCCGTGAGCAGTTCGAGCTGCGCACGCACAAGCGGCTGCTCGACATCAACGACTCCCGGCCCCAGACGATGGACGCGCTGACCAAGCTCGACCTGCCGGCCGGCGTGGACGTCGAGATCAAGGTCGAATAGCCGATGACGAACGGACTCATCGGCCGCAAGCTCGGGCATGACCCGAGTCTTCGCGGAAGACGGCACCGCGGTCCCGGTGACGGTGATCGAGGCCGGCCCGTGCCACGTGGTGCAGGTGCGCGACGGCGCGGTGCAGCTCGGCTTCGGCGCGCAGCGGAAGCAGCGCGGTCACGCAAGCGCCGAGCTGGGCCACGCCAAGAAGGCGGGCCTCGAGGTCGCGCCGCAGGTCGTGCGCGAGCTTCGACGCTGGCAGCGGCGATGCGCCGGCGCCGGGCGCCGAGGTCACGGTGGACATCTTCGCGCCGGGCGAGCTGGTGAAGGTCACCGGCACCACCAAGGGCCGCGGCTTCCAGGGTGTCGTGCACCGCTACGGCTTCGGCGGCGGTCCCGGCGACCCACGGCAACACGCGGCACCGGAAGCCCGGCTCGATCAGCCCGGGCACCGATCCGTCGCGCGTCATCAAGGGCAAGCGGATGCCGGGCCACATGGGCGCCGAGCGCCACACCGAGCTGGGACTGACGCGTCGTCAAGATCGATCGCCGAGCGCAACCTCCTGTTCGTGCGCGGGGCCGATCCCCGGCGCGAAGAACGGCATCGTGACTGTCGCGAAGCAGGGAGGGCAGAGCCGCCATGATTGAGGCACCGCACTACTCGGCCGCCGGCGCCAAGCGCGCCAGGGCGTTCGCGCTGCCCGGCCGAGTTCTTCGACGGCACGGTGAACGAGCCGGTGCTGCACCAGGCGGTCAAGGTGTACCTGAACAATCAGCGTCAGGGCACCGCCAAGACCAAGACCCGGAGCTTCGTCTCCGGCGGCAACCAGAAGCCGTGGAAGCAGAAGGGCACCGGCCGGGCACGCCAGGGCTCGACGCGTGCTCCCCACTGGCGGGGCGGCGGCATCGTCTTCGGTCCGATTCCGCGCGACTACCGCACCGACATCCCGCGGAAGGTCAAGCAGCTGGCCCGGCGGTCGGCGCTGAACGCGCGGGCCCGCGGAGGACGCGCTGCACGTGGTCGAGCAGTTCGCGTTCCGGAGCCCCAAGACCGCGCGGCTCGCGGCCCTGCTCGCGAGTCTCGGCCTCGACGGACGCAAGGTGCTGGTGCTGACGCGACGGCCAACGAGGCTCTCTACCTCAGCGGGCGCAACGTGCCGCCGGTCGAGGTGCATGCCGTACGCCGAAGCCTCGGCCTACGACGTCCTCTGGGCCGATGCGGTCGTGGTCGAGGAGGGTGCGCTCACGGGCGAGACGCTCGAGCTCGCAGCCGAGGAGCTGCCGAGCCTGCCCGAGCGCGAGAAGCGGGCAGCCGCCCCGACGGAGGCGGAAGTCCGCGAAGGCGGCGAAGAAGGCCGCGAAGGCGGCAGCGCCCAAGCCGACCAAGGCGAAGGCGACCAAGAAGGCCGCGAAGGCGGCGGCGCCGAAGCCGACCAAGGCGAAGGCGGCCAAGAAGAGCGCGGCCAAGCCGGCGAAGAAGGCCGCGCCGAAGAAGAAGAAGAAGGGAGCAAGTAATGCCCGCGCTGCACCAGGTGATCGTCCGGCCGGTGGTGACCGAGAAGAGCTCGGCCGCCTATCAGACGCGCAAGGAGTACGCCTTCGAGGTGCACCCCGAGGCGAACAAGTACCAGATCCGCGAGGCGCTGCAGCAGCTGTTCGGCGTCACGGTCACCGCGGTGCGCACCATGCAGATGCGGCGCCACGCCGTGACCCGCGGCCGCACCCGCGGTACCACGGCGCGCTGGAAGAAGGCGATCGTCACCCTCAAGGACGGCGACTCGATCGCCGTGTTCGAGGGCTGAGATGAGCATCCGTCAATTCCGGCCGATGACGGCCGGCACGCGCTTCCGCTCGGTCTCCGGGTTCGACGAGATCACGCGGACCACGCCGGAGAAGTCGCTGCTCGAGCCGGTCAAGAAGATCCGGCGGCCGCAACAACCTGGGTCACCTGACCTCGCGGCACCGGGGCGGCGGTCACAAGCGGCATGTACCGCAAGATCGACTTCAAGCGCAACAAGTTCGGGATTCCGGGCAAGGTCGCCGAGATCGAATACGATCCCGAACCGCAACGCGCGGATCGCGCTGCATCGTGTACGCCGACGGCGAGAAGCGCTACATCCTGCACCCGAAGGGGCTGAGGCAGGGCGACACCGTGGTCTCCGGCCCCGGCACCGACGGCCGGATCGGGCAACGCGCTGCCGCTGGGCGAGATCCCGCTCGGCACCACGGTGCACAACGTGGAGCTCAAGATCGGCAAGGGCGGCCAGATGGCGCGCACGCGCCGGCGTCGAGCGCGCAGGTGGTGGCGAAGGAAGGCGAGTACGTCACCCTCCGGCTCCGGTCGACCGAGATGCGCCTGGTGCACGGCCGCTGCCTGGCCACCATCGGTGAGGTCGGGCAACGCCGAGCACGAGCTGCTTGTCGATCGGCAAGGCCGGCAAGACCCGCTGGCTGGGCAAGCGTCCCAAGGTGCGCGGCGTCGCCGATGAACCCGGTCGATCACCCGCTGGGCGGCGGCGAAGGCAAGAGCTCGGGCGGCCGTCCGCCGGTCGAGCCCGTGGGGCAAGCCGGAAGGCAAGAAGACCCGGCAGCGGAAGAAGGCATCGAACCAAGCTCATCGTGCGCGGACGGAAGCGCGGGAAGGCGACCGCAGGTAGCGGACTGATGGCACGCAGCGTCAAGAAGGGCCCGTTCGTCCAGGAGGCACTGCTCGACAAGGTGCAGGTCCTCAACAGCGAAGAACGAGAAGAAGGTCGTCAAGACCTGGAGCCGGGCGAGCACCATTCTGCCCGAGTTCGTCGGCCACACGTTCGCGGTGCACAACGGGAACAAGTTCGTCCCGGTGTACGTCACCGAGAACATGGTCGGCCACAAGCTCGGCGAGTTCGCGCCGACCCGGCTGTTCCGCGGCCACAGCGGCAAGCTGGTGGCCGACAAGAAGGCCAAGCCGGAGTGACCATGAGCAGGCACATGCGATTCAGCGGCTGGTGCGCCAGTCGCCCCGCAAGATGCGGCTGGTCATCGACCTGATCCGCGGCAAGGACGTGAACGAGGCGTACGCCATCCTCAAGTTCAACAAGAAGCTCGCGGCGAAGCAGATCGCGAAGACGCTGCAAGTCGGCGGTGGCCAACGCCGAGCAGAAGGCGCTCAGGGACAACGAGCGCTTCGACGTCGACGAGCTCGTGCGTGACGAAGGCGATCGTCAACATGGGGCCAGCCGCTCAAGCGGTTCACGGCCGGCGGCGCAGGGCCGGGCGACGCCGATCCGGAAGCGGACCAGCCACGTGGAGATCCACGTGGCCAGCGAAGGAGAGCGAGTAATGGGTCAGAAGACCCATCCGATCGGGTTCCGGCTCGGCATCGTCAAGCAGTGGATGTCGCGCTGGTTCGCCACCAAGGACATGCCGGCGCTGCTGAAGGAAGACGAGCTGATCCGGAAGTACCTCAAGACGCGGCTGGGGCACGCGGCGATCGCCGAGATCGCACATCGAGCGGCGGCCGGGCAAGGTCACCGTGACGATGCACACCGGGCGGCCGGGCGTGGTGATCGGCAAGCGGGGCGCCGAGGTCGACAAGCTGCGCGACGAGCTGGCCCAGCTCACCGGCAAGGAAGCGGCGATCAACGTCGAGGAGATCAAGCGGCCGGAGCTGTCGGCCCAGCTGGTGGCCGACAACATCGCGCACCAGCTGGCGCAGCGCATCTCCTTCCGCCGGGCGATGAAGCGCGCGGTGCAGAGCGCCATGCGGATGGGCGCCCAGGGCATCAAGGTGCGGGCCGGCGGGCCGGCTGGGCGGCGCCGAGATCGCGCGGACCGAGGGCTATCGCGAGGGCCGGGTGCCGCTGCACACGCTGCGCGCCGACATCGACTACGCCACCGAGCACCGCCAAGACCACCTACGGCACGATCGGCATCAAGGTCTGGATCTTCAAGGGTGAAGTCGTCGAGGACTGTCCGGCCGCACCTACAGCACGGGAGCCTGAGCCGATGCTGGCACCGAAGCGGGTCAAGTTCCGCAAGACGTTCAAGGGCCGGACCAAGGGGCATCGCCACCCGCGGCAACACCGTGGCGTTCGGCGAGTTCGGGCTCATGACGCCTCGAGCCGGGCTGGATCACCAACCGGCAGATCGAGGCGGCGCGTGTCGCGATGACCCGCGAGATGAAGCGCGGCGGCAAGGTGTGGATCCGGATCTTCCCGGACAAGCCGATCACCAAGAAGCCGGCCGAAACCCGCATGGGCAAGGGCAAGGGCAATCCGGAGGGCTGGGTGGCGGTGGTGCAAGCCGGGCCGGGTGCTGTTCGAGGTCGAAGGCATGACGCGAGGAGCTGGCCAAGAAGGCGCTGGCGCTCGCGGCGGCCAAGCTGCCGGTGCAGACGCGGTTCGTCAAGCGCGAGGAGATCTGAGCCGATGAAGGCGAGCGAGCTGCGGGAGCTGTCGCGTCGACGAGCTCGAGGCCAAGCTGGCGGAGCTGACGCGAGGAGCGGTTCCGGCTGCGGTTCCGCTCGGCGACCGAGTCGATCGAGAACCCGATGCGTTCCGGGCGCTGCGCCGGGACATCGCGCGGATCCAGACGATCCTGCGCGCAGCGAGCGGGCGGCGCAACGTAGCGCAGAGGGAGATGACCATGGCCGAAGCGACCGAACGACGACGCCGCGACCGCAGCGGAAGACCCGCACCGGCGTGGTCGACGAGCGACAAGATGACCAAGACGGTCACCGTCGCGCTGACCCGGCGCTTCGCGCACCCGGTCTACGGCAAGCAGATGACCCGGACCAAGAAGGTGAAGGCGCGCAACGAGCACGGCGCCAAGGCCGGCGACACCGTGCGCATCATGGAGACGCGGCCGCTGGCCAAGACGGTGCGCTGGCGGGTGATCGAGATCGTCGAGCGGGCGAAGTAGCGAGACGGCGCGGAGAGTCGAGCCATGGTTCAGCAAGAGACGATTCTCAGGATCGCGGACAACTCGGGCGCCCGGAAGGCGCTGGTGATCCGGGTGCTGGGCGGCAGCAAGCGCCGCTACGCCGGGCTGGGCGACACGCGTGGTGGTGGCCATCAAGGACGCGATCCCGACCGGCCAGGTGAAGAAGGGCGACGTGGCCAAGGCGGTCATCGTGCGGACCGTGAAGGAGACCCGCCGCAAGGACGGCTCCTACATCCGGTTCGACGAGAACGCCGCGGTCCTCATCAACGACGAGGGCGAGCCGCGGGCGACCCGCATCTTCGGTCCGGTGGCCCGCGAGCTGCGCGAGAAGCGCTACATGAAGATCGTCTCGCTCGCGCCGGAGGTGCTCTGAGCATGAAGCCGCTCGTCTACAAGAAGGCGCAAGCGGGTCCGCCACCAGGCCGCCGGTCCGGCCAGACGCTGCACATCACCAAGGGCGACACGGTCCAGGTGATCTCGGGCGACGACAAGGGCAAGCGGGGCAAGGTGCTGCGGGTCTACCCCAAGACCGGTCGGGTGACGGTCGAGGGGGTCAACATCGTCAAGCGGCACCAGCGCGCCGACGCCAGACCGCCGAGGGCGGGCATCATCGAGTGTCGCGGCGCCGATCCACCACTCGAAGGTGATGCTGGTCGATCCCAAGAGCGGCGAGCCGACCCGGGATCCGCCGGCGCAAGGACGCCGACGGCACGGTGGAGCGGATCGCCGTCAAGTCGGGCCAGCCGATTCCGAGGAGCCGGTAACGATGGCCGAGACCAAGGACAAAGCCGCGAAGGCGCCAAGGCCCCGGCAAGGCGCCGAAGGGCCGGCGGCGCGGCAGGGCGAAGTCGGCAAGGGCAAGGACAAGGGCGGCGCCGGCTGCCGACCGATCCGGCGCCCAAGGCGGCCGAGGGCACGCCGCGGCTGCAGATGTACTACGAGCAGACGGTGCGGGCCAAGCTGGCGAAGGAGTTCGGGCTCACCAACCCGCACCAGGTGCCGCGGCTCGATGAAGATCGTGCTCAACGTCGGCATGGGCGAGGCGAGCAAGAACCCGAAGCTGCTCGACGCGGTGGTCGAGGAGCTGGCGCTGATCACCGGCCAGAAGGCGGTGGTCACCCGGGCCAAGAAGGCGATCGCCAACTTCGGGCTCCGCGACGGGCATGCCGGTCGGCGCGCACGGTGACGCTGCGCGGCGCGCGGATGTACGAGTTCCTCGACCGCTTCATCAACGCTGGCGATGCCGCGGATCCGCGACTTCCGCGGGCTGCCCAACAAGAGCTTCGACGGGCGGGGCAACTACACGTTCGGCATCAAGGAGCAGATGATCTTCCCCGAGATCGACTTCGACAAGGTCGAGAAGATCCACGGGATGGACATCACGATCGTGACCACCGCCGGCCGGGACGACCTGGCGATGGCGCTGCTGCGGGAGTTCGGCTGGCCGTTCCGGGGCGAGACGCCGGTGCGCGGTGGCGTAGAGGGACGGCCTGGGCGCCTACCGCTACGCAGTCGCCTGACCGAGGAGAGACGATGGCGAAGACCTGTTGGATCGAGCGGGCCAAGCGCACGCCGAAGTTCAAGGTCCGCGGCGTGCGGCGCTGTCAGCGCTGCGGCCGGGCCGCGCCGTGCTGCGCAAGTTCGGCCTCTGCCGTATCTGTTTCCGTGAGCTCGCGCTCGGGGGGGAAATCCCGGGTGTGCGCAAGGCCAGCTGGTAAGGGGAGCGAGAGACATGAGCATGACAGATCCCGTCGCGGACATGCTGACCCGCATCCGGAACGCCTGCGCCGCGGGCCACCGGCGCGTGGACATTCCGGTGTCGCAAGCTCAAGAGCGAGCTGGCGCGGCTGCTGCGCGACAACCACTACATCGCGGACTTCAAGATCCTCGATGACGGCGCGCACGGCGTGCTGCGGCTGTACCTGAAGTACCACAACGAGCTGCCGGTCATCCGCGAGCTCGCGCCGGGTCTCGACCCCGGGCCTGCGGCGCTACGTCAAGTCGCCGCGAGCTCCCCCGGGTCAAGAACGGCCTCGGCATGGCGATCGTGTCCACCCCGAAGGGGCTGATGACCGACCGCGAGGCGCGGACGGCCAACCTCGGCGGCGAGTTGCTCGCCGTCGTCTGGTAGGAGGCCGCCATGTCACGAATCGGCAGGAAGCCGGTCGCGGTGCCCAAGGGCGTCACCGTGACGCTCAACGGGCAGCACTGTCGCGGTCAAGGGGCCCAAGGGTGAGCTCTCGCCGCACCGTGCATCCCGGAGATGGCGCTCGCGCTCGACGGGCGGCAGCGTTCACGGTCGCCCGCCCGAGCGACGAGAAGCGGCACAAGGCGCTGCACGGCCTGACCCGGACCCTGGTCGCCAACATGGTCGAGGGGTGTCCAAGGGGTTACAGCAAGACGCTCGAGATCCAGGGCGTCGGCTACAAGGCCGAGGCCAAGCCGTACGGGGTCAACCTGGTCGTCGGGCTTCTCCCATCCGGTGCAAGTACAAGGCGCCGGCGGGGATCAAGATCTCGGTGGAGAACAACACCATGGTGAAGATCGAAGGCGCCGACAAGGAAATGGTCGGCCAGGTGGCCGCCGAGACTCCGCAACGTGCGGCCGCCGGAGCCCTACAAGGGCAAGGGCATCCGCTACCAGGGTGAGCAGGTCCGCCGCAAGGCCGGCAAGACAGGAGCGAAGTAATCATGCGTGCGATTCAAGTCGCCCAAGACGCGCGCAGGAGCTGCGCTACCGGCGGCACCTCCGGGTCCGGCAAGAAGGTGGCCGGCACGGCCGAGCGGCCGCGGCTGGTGGTGTTCCGCTCGCTCAAGCACATCTACGCCCAGCTGGTCGACGACGACTCGGGCGTGACGCCTGCTCGGCGTGGGCGACGCCAGCGAGGGGGTCGCGGTCGACGGCGCGGGCAAGGTGGCGCAAGGCCAAGGCGCGTCGGGAAGGCTGCTGGCCGCGAAGGCCAAGGCCGCCGGGATCACCAAGGTCGTGTTCGACCGGGCGGGTTACCGGTATCACGGGCGCGTGAAGGCCGTCGCCGACGGCGCGCGCGAAGGCGGATTGGAGTTCTAGATGGCGATGACGAACGAGGCACCGAGCGAGCTCGCCGAGGCACCGGCCGAGCCACCGAGGCGCCGGCGGCGCCGAGCGGCGGGCGCGGCGGCGGCGGCCGCGGTGGCCGGGGCGGCGGCGGCGGCGAGCGGCGGCGGGCGCGGCGGTCCGCGGCGGCGACCGCGGCCGCGACCGCGACGACGCACAGCGAGTTCGTCGAGAACGTCGTCGCCATCAACCGGGTCGCCAAGGTGGTGAAGGGCGGCCGGCGGTTCTCGTTCAACGCCCTGGTGGCGGTGGGCGACGGCAAGGGCAAGGTCGGCATCGCGACCGGCAAGGCCAACGAAGTCTCCGAGGCGGTCCGCAAGGCGGTCGAGGCCGCCAAGCGCAACATGGTCGAGCTGCCGCGGGCCGGCACCACGATTCCGCACGAGGTCATCGGCGAGCACGGCGCGGGACGGGTGCTGCTCAAGCCCGCCGCGACCGGTACCGGCGTCATCGCCGGCGGTCCGGTGCGCGCGGTGCTCGAGTGCGCCGGCATCACCGACATCCTGACCAAGAGCCTCGGATCCAACAACCCGCACAACATGGTGCGGGCCACGATGGACGGGCTGCAGCGCGCTCGTGTCGGCCCGGCAGGTGGCGCGGGAGCGCGGCGTCGAGCGTCGATCAGATCGCCTACCGCGCGCGGCAGGAGGGCTGACCATGGGCCGCAATCCAGTCGTCGGCCGGCAGGGTCCGGAGTATCACGCGGCGACGATTCCCGAACGAGTCAGAAGCCAAGCGGCTCGCGGTCAAGCAGATCCGCTCGGCGATCGGGCACCCGGAGACGATGCGCCGCACGCTTCGCGGCGCTCGGGCTGCGGCACCATCAGCAGACCGTCGAGCTCGAGAACACCGCGTCGATCCGCGGCATGCTGTTCAAGGTGCGTCACCTGGTCGAGGTGACGCCGGCGCAGGAGAGAAGTGACTGGCGGACCGAGGACGAAGGCTGACGAACTGACTCACCCTGTCAACCTGCGGCCGGCCCCGGGCTCGCACTCCAGCCGCGCAAGCGCGTCGGTCGCGGACCGGGCTCCGGCCTGGGCAAGACGTCGGGCAAGGGCCACAAGGGCCACAAGGCGCGCACCGGCGGCGAGACCAACCCGGGCTTCGAAGGCGGCCAGATGCCGATGTACCGGCGGCTGCCGAAGCGCGGCTTCACCAATCCGTTCAAGGTCGACGGCCCAGCCGGTCAACCTCGGCGAGCTCGACGAAGGTCGGCGGCGACCGAGGTGAGTCCCGAGACGCTGTACGCGGCCGGCCTCATCGCCAAGCGCGATCGTGCCGGTCAAGCTCCTCGGCACCGGCGACGTCGACCGGGCCTACGCGGTCCGCGGCGTGGCCGTTTCCGCGTCGGCCCGCGCCAAGATCGAGGCGGCCGGCGGCACGATCGAGGCGTAAGTGACCGCACCCCGCGTCCCCAGTCTCGGCATCGACGACGAGCTGAAGCGGAAGCTCCTCTTCACGCTGCTCGCCCTGCGTCATCTACCGGATCGGCGCGCACATCGCCGCGCCGGGCGTGAACGTCACGGCGCTCGCCGACTTCATCCGGAACTCCGCCGCCGCCGGGTTCTTCGGGCTCTACGACGCGCTCGGCGGCGGCCTCTCGCGCGCGACGGTCTTCGCGCTCGGCATCATGCCGTACATCTCGGCCTCGATCATCTTCCAGCTGGCGGGCGGCGTCGTCCCGTCGATCGGCAAGATGCAGAAGGACGAGGAGGGCAAGAAGAAGCTCACCCAGTGGACCCGGTACCTCACCGTGTTCATCGCGCTCTCCCAGGCCTACACCTTCGCGCTCTTCACCGAATCGATTCCCGGCGCCGTGCCCGATCCCGGGCTTCGCCTCGCGCCTCATCATGGTGGTGACGCTCACCACCGGCGCGATCTTCGTGATGTGGCTGGGCGAGCAGATCACCGAGCGCGGCATCGGCAACGGCATGAGCCTGCTCATCACCTTCTCGATCCTCGAGCGGCTCTGGCCGGGCGCTCCTGCAGCTGCTTCAGTTCATCCGGAGCGGGCGTCGTGACGCGTCGTCGGCGCGGTCGCCTTCCTCGTGCATCCTCGTCGGCGTCGTCGCCGCGGTCGTCGGCGATGACGATCGCCGCCCGCCGGATCCCGATCCAGATCCCCCGAAAGGTCATGGGGCGGGGACGGATCCGCGAAGGGCAGAAGACCTTCATCCCGATCCGGCTGATCACCGCCGGCGTGATGCCGATCATCTTCGCCCAGACGATCATCATCGTCCCGGGCACCCTGGCGAGCTTCACCAAGAATCCGCGTGCTGACCGACATCGCCAGCTTCTTCACGCCGGGCGACCTGCCGTACGACATCACCTTCGCGCATCATGATCCTGCTGTTCAGCTACTTCTACACGTCGATCATCTTCAACTCGGTGGACCTGGCGGAGAACCTGAAGAAGCAGGGCGGCTTCATCCCCGGGCGTGAAGCCGGGTGCGAGCACCGCCGACTACATCGACGGCGTGCTGGCCCGGATCACGCTGCCCGGCGGCGCTCTTCCTGGCGGTGATCGCGATGGTGCCGATCCTGGTCTCCAGATGGCTCGGCATTCCAGCAGCGAGTTCGGCGGCACCTCGGTGCTGATCGTGGTCGGCGTGCTGCTCGACACCATCGCGCAGGTCGAGCAGCACCGCACGCTGCGGAAGTACGACGGCTTCATGAAGACCGGTCGGGTGAAGTTCCGCGGGCGGCAGCAGCGGTTCATGTAGGGCGTGAGCATGAGCAGTAGCGTGAGCGGCGGTCTGGACCGAGGACTCCTGCTCATCGGCCTCGCTCCGTACTCAGGGTGCGACGCGAATGGACATCCTGCTCCTGGGCCCGCCGGGTGCCGGCAAGGGCACCCAGGGCGCGCTGCTGGCCGAGCGCTGGGCCTCCCAAGTTCGCCACCGGCGACCTCCTCCGCGACGCGGTCAAGCGCGGGACGCCCCTCGGGCTCCAGGCCAAGGCGGTCATGGAGGCGGGCCACCTGGTGAGCGACGACATCATCCTCGGTGTGGTCCGCGAGGAGCTCGGCCAAGCCCGAAGCCGCCAAGGGCGTGATCTTCGACGGCGTGGTGCGCACGATTCCGCAGGCGGAGGGGGTGGAGCGAACTCCTGGCGGAACGGGGCGGAAGATGGACGCCGTGCTCTTCTTCGATGTGACCGACGAGGAGATCCTCGCTCGCCTCGCGCGGCGCCGCGAGCTCGAGAGCCGCGCCGACGACGATCCCGAGGCGGTGGCCACCCGGCTCAAGGCCTACCGGGATCAGACCGCGCCGGTGCTGGCCTGGTACCGAAGCGCGGAACGGCGTGCGCAGGATTCCCGCCGTCGGACACCGTCGCAGGAGATCGCCGACCGGGTCGCAGCAGCTCGCTCGGCCGATAGCAATGATCACGCTCAAGTCTCCCCGGGAAATCGAGGTCATGGCCCGGGCGGGGCGGATCGTCGCGGAGACGCTGGCCCTGATGCGCGAGATGAGTCCGACCCGGGCTCTCCACCGAAGATCTCGACCGCGCCGCCGAGGAGTTCATCCGCAGTCACGCGGTGCCGACGCCGTCGTTCAAGGGGCTGTACGGCTTTCCCAAGACGCTCTGCACCTCGATCGACGAGGAGATCGTGCACGGCATCCCGTCGGCACGACGCGTGCTCGAGAGGGCAACATCGTGAGCGTCGATGTGGGGGTGCAGCTCGAAGGACTGCATGCCGATTCCGCCACGACTCTGCCGGTCGGCGAGGTCAGTCCCGAGGCGCGAGCGCCTGCTGCAGGTGACCCAGGACGCGCTTGGCCGCCGGCATCGCGCAGGCGACGGTGGGCAATCACGTCGGCGACATCGGGCACGCGGTGCAGGAGGTGGCGGAAGCGGCGGGGTACGGCGTGGTGCGGGAGCTGGTGGGGCACGGGATCGGCACTCGGTTTCACGAGGAGCCGCAGGTCCCGAACTACGGCAGCCCACGGCGGGGCCCTCGCCTCCTCGAGGGAATGACGCTCGCCATCGAGCCGATGATCACGATCGGGAGTCCGGCCACCCGTACACTCCCCGACAAGTGGACCGTCGTGACGGCAGACGGCAGTCTGGCCGCGCACTTCGAGCACACCGTCGCCATCACCTCGAACGGTCCCAGGATCCTCACCAAACTCTAGTGCATGCTCAGCGGATCCGCTCGTTCAGGATCTGCCGCACCCGCCACTCCGCCGCTTCCGCCTTCTCCACGAGCTCGAGTCCCGACGACAGCATTGGGTGCGACCCTGCGTGCGTCGGGTCGAGGTCGGCCCGCATGGCCCAGTACGCGCTCCGCGCCGCTGCGGCCGCGAGAAAGGCGCTCGTCGCCGCGTCACCGAGCGTGCTGCGCACGCCGACATCGGCCATTGTCGCCGCGAGGTCCCCGACGGCCACCGCGCGCTCGAGCAGCTCGTACTGGACGGCGGCGGCCGCGCGCAGCGCTTCCGTTCTCGCGTCCCCCCGGGTCACCAGGAAGTTCTCGAACACCTCCGCGTCTCGCACCGCGAGGGCGAGGAGCTCGATGCGCAGCGGCGCCGCGCGCTCGAGCACGTGGCGGGCGCGCTCGTGCTGCGACGCGTAGCTCTCCTTGGTACGCGTCAGATCGGCCACCATCGTCGTAAGGGCTGCCGCGAGGGCAGCGGCAATCGCGGCCGCTGAACCCCCGGCCGGACTCGGCGGCAGCGCGGCGACGGCAGCGACCCAGTCGCCCAGCGAGGAGTCGCCACTCGGATGATGCTTGGCGGACATTCCTGATCTCCAGAGTTGGACACTGCCGTAGAAGGATGTGCGTCGTACTTCGGTGGTGAATTGCCTCACGTGCCCGACAGGATTCCGAGGAGCCACTCGTGGATCGCCGGATTTCCCGCAACGACCGATGTATGCTCGGCACCTACGGCGCGCCCGTCGAGGTCCGTCACGACTCCTCCGGCCTCGCGAATGAGCAGGACACCGGCGGCAATGTCCCACGCCGAGAGTCGCTGCTCCCAGAAGCCGTCGAAACGACCCGCGGCGACGTCGGCGAGGTCGAGGGAGGCGGAGCCGGGTCGGCGGATTCCGCTGGTGGCGCTCGCGACGCTGGCGAACTGCCGCTGGTACTCCTCGATACCGGTGGTGTCGCGAAATGGGAACCCGGTGCCGATGAGCGCGAAGTCGGGATCGCGAATCTCCGAGACGGAAAGTCGGCGCTCCCCTTGCCATGCTCCGCCCCCGCGAGCCGCAGTGTACATCTCATTCCGCGGCACGTGAACGACGACGCCCGCTTCGAGCGCGCCATCGCTCGCGGCCGCGATGGATACCGCGTAAGCCGGAAAGTCATGCAAGAAGTTGGTCGTGCCGTCGAGTGGGTCGACGATCCAGACGAGCCCTCCAGTCACGATCTCTGGACTCAGCTCCTCGCCGACGATTCGGCTGCCGGGCTCCGCAGCCAGCAGCACCTCCGCGATCATGTGCTCGGCGGTGCGGTCGATCTCGGTGACGAAGTCGCGCCGGGTTTTGGCGGTCCACCGGGCAGGGTTCGACGGGCGCTCCACCCCGCGGATGTAATCGGCGGCGCGAGCGGCTGCGGTCTTCGCCAAATGAAGTAAGTCCAAGGAAGACACTGTCTTGCATGCTCCACTGGAACCGGGTAAGTTGCCCGCCATGCCACGCATCTTCTCGGGAATTCAGCCGTCCGGTGAGCTGCACATCGGCAACTGGCTCGGCGCCGTGCAGAACTGGGTCACTCTCCAGCGCAGCTACGACTGCATCTATTGCGTCGTGGATCTCCATGCCATCACCGGCAAGTACGATCAGGCGACGCTGGCCCAGCGCACGCGAGAGATGGCGATTGGCCTCCTCGCCTCGGGCATCGATCCGGACCGCGTGGTACTCTTCGTGCAGTCGCATGTCGCCGAGCACTCCGAACTGCAATGGCTGCTGACGACGATCACGCCGATCGGTGAGCTCGAGCGCATGACGCAGTTCAAAGATAAGGCGCAGCGTTTTGAAAGTGTGCCGGCAGGTGTGCTGTGTTATCCAATTCTCATGGCGGCGGACATTCTGCTGTATCGGGCCGATCTGGTTCCCGTAGGAGACGACCAGACCCAGCATCTGGAGTTGAGCCGAGAGATCGCGCGTAAATGGAATGCCGCCTTCGCTCCGGATGATGACTATTTTCCAGAGCCCAAGCCGCTGTTGACCGAAGCCAAGCGGATCATGGGCCTCGATGGGCAGGCCAAGATGTCCAAGAGCCTCGGCAACACGATCGGATTGCTCGACTCGCCGGAAGAAATCTGGGCCAAGCTCCGACCAGCCAAGACCGATCCGGCACGAGTCACCAGGAAAGATCCGGGCAATCCGGATGTCTGCAACATCTATAGTCTTCACAAGTACTTCTCGCCGCCCGAAACCGTCGCTGTCGTGGCCGAGAACTGTCGTGGCGCCAAGTGGGGATGTCTCGATTGCAAGCGCGTGCTGGCCGACAACATGATCCGGACGCTGGCCCCAATCCGCGAGCGCGCGCTGGAGCTCCAGGCATCGCCGACGACGATCGACGAAATCCTGGCCGACGGGGCCGCGTCGGCGCGGCGGATCGCCGGTGAGACGCTCGGTGAAGTCAAACACAGGATGGGGCTGTTGAGGGGATGATGGCTATCAGCTATCGGCTAGCCGCTCACAGCCATCGAGTTTCGGCAATGACGGCCTTTGCCAGCTCTTGTCCGATAGCTGATGGCTGATAGCCGATAGCCTCTTCCGAGGTACCATGGAGAAAATCATCAAGGCCGCGGTCGAGCGAGGCGCGTCGGACCTTCACATCAAGGCCGGCGACGTGTTCCGGGCTCGCATCAACGGCAAGCTCGTTGCCCTCACCAAGCAACGCCTCACTCCCGATCAAACCCGAGCCATCGCCCTCAAGCTGATCAATAGCGACGAGGACCGGGCCCGCATCGATGCGATGCATGACTTCGACTGCTCGTGGGGCATGCCCGGGGTTGGTCGGTTTCGGGTCAATGTCCTCCGCCAGCGCTCATCGTTCATGATCGTGATGAGGGTCATTCCCTTCACGGTTCCCACGATCGAATCGCTGCACCTTCCCGACGTGCTCAAGCAGATCGCGGAGTCGGATCGTGGGCTGGTGCTCGTGAGCGGGGTCAGCGGGAGCGGAAAGAGCTCCACCATCGCCGCCATGGTGCATCACATCAATCGCACGCTCCACAAGCACGTCGTCACGATCGAAAACCCCATCGAGTTCCTGCACCGGGATGTCAACTGCTCGATCACCCAGCGCGAGGTGGGTGTGGACACCACTTCACTCGCCACGGGGTTGCGGGCGGCCCTGCGTCAGGACCCGGACGTGATCGTGATCGGCGAGATGGCCGATGCAGACACGATCGAGACTGCCTTCAAGGGCGCCGAGACGGGACATCTGGTCATCGCCTCGTTGCCGACATCCGATGCACTCACGACGATCGAGCGTGTGCTCGCCACCCTGCCGAACGAAGAGCGCGAGATCGGCCGCATGCGGTTCTCCGAGGCCGTTCGGGCCATTGTGTCTCAACAACTGCTCCCGCAGAAAGGGGAAAAGGGCCGCATCCCCACCGTGGAGGTCCTTATCGCTACCCCCGCGATTCGTGAGGCGCTCAAGAATCCAGCGCGCACCTCGGAGATCCGGAAGTTGATGTCCGATGGAAAGAAGCAACTTGGCAGCCAGACCTACGAGCAGCACGTGGCCGAGCTGATCGAAGCGGGTGAGATTACGGCCGATACCGGCAAGTCGGCCCTGGCGCTGGTTGGCGCCTCGCCGGCCAGCCCCTCGTCCAAGCGGAGCTCCAAGGCCGCGGCCGGCTGAATCGAGACATGCCAGCTCTCGAGGACACGCTCCGGCGGCTCCTCTCGATGACGCGCGAAGCCGGCACTCCCGCCGCCACCGAGGCTCGCTCGCTCGTTGCCGACCACCTCCGTGCTCTCGGCTACACCGTCACCCTCCAGCCCTTCACCTTTCACCCGTCGAGCCTCAAGGCCTTCCCCTTGTTCGGGGCCGGGCTCGGCGGCATCGCAATCGTCGTCCTTCCGTTGCTCACGTTCCCATCGGTGCCCGGCTGGGGCGCTCTTGCCGTGCTGGTGTGTGGGCTGGCCGGCCTGATGATTCTTGCGATGGGGATCGGGCTCGGTTGGATGCCGCTCGGCGGAAGCCCGCGAGAAGACGCCAACCTCCTGGCGGTGCGCGGTTCCGTTCCGGTGACCCGCTGGATCGTTGCGCACCTCGACACCAAGGCGCAGGCTCAATCGATGGCAGGCCGGCTGATCGCGGTCTGGGTCGTGGGACTCGGGGTGGCGGCATTGTTTGCGTTGAGCGCGGTCCGCTTCGGCGGGACGGTGCCGATCGAGCTCGCCGGCGCAGGCGCCGCTGTTGCCGTGGCGGGAGGCGCACTCGCTGGTCGTGGGCGACTGCACGGGCATTCGCCCGGGGCCAGGGATAACGGGACCGGCGTAGCGGCGGCGCTGGCCGCCGCGGAAGCGTCTCGCGATCCGCACACGGCCGTGCTCATCACTGGCGCCGAGGAATTCGGGATGGTGGGGGCTCGGATGTTCGCGAAGTCGGACGGAACCCGGCTCGCCACCAGTGTCGCAATCAACCTCGATACCATCGATGACCAGGGAGAGCTGTACCTCGTCAGCCATGACGGTAGAGGCGAGGCACTCGCCGCGACCGCGACACGGCAGTTGACCGCTGCCGGGTTCGCTCCCCGCACGCGGCGACTTCCAATCGGCATCCTGGTCGACAGTCTTCCGCTCGCGCGCGCCGGCATGCCTGCCGTGACGATCGGGCGGCTTACGTGGCGAACCCTCCGACTCATTCACACGACCAGAGACACCGCCGAGGATCTTTCACTGACCACCGCAACGAATGTCGGGCGGGCTCTCGCCACGAATTGACCTTTCGTGGGCCCATGCATACGTTTCGCCGAGGATTCTGGAGCCCCGTGAGGGGCTCTTTTCGTTGTCTCACCGGGAGGACGTGCATGTTCGACGCCAAGACCACCTGCGTGGTGGTCGTAGGGGCGCAGTGGGGAGACGAGGGGAAGGGCAAGCTGGTCGACGTGCTCGCCGAGCGTGCCGATCTGGTCGTGCGATACCAGGGTGGCGCCAATGCGGGTCACACCGTGGTGATCGGGGACTCGCAGTTCATCCTGCGGCAGATTCCTTCGGGCATCCTCCATCCCTCCACCGTCTGCATCGTCGGCAACGGTGTCGTGCTGGAGCCGGAGACCTTCTGCGGTGAGCTCGATCAACTCGCCGACCGGGGGATCGACACCACCGGGCGGATCTTCGTTTCCGACCGAGCCCACCTCGTGCTGCCGTACCACAAGCTCCTGGATGCCGCGCACGAGCGCAGCCAGAACATCGGCACGACCGGGCGCGGGATCGGGCCGGCCTACGAGGACAAGTACGGTCGCCGTGGCATTCGCGTCACGGATCTCAGGCAGGCAGGCTGTGCGCGGCAGCTCCTCGCCGGCCGAGTCGAGCGCGCCAATCAGCTTCTTGAACTCTCGGGCAGCGCGGAGCGTGCGTCACTCGATGCGCACGTCGCTCTGCTCGAGAGGCTGGCTCCGCGTCTCCTTCCGATCGCCGCGGACACCGGTCTCATGGTCCACCGTGCGCTGCGCGACGGTCGCAAAGTGCTGCTCGAGGGGGCACAGGGATCTCTGCTCGATGTGGATCACGGGACCTACCCCTATGTCACGTCGTCCAACACCACAGCGGGCGGCGCGGCGGTCGGCGCGGGCATCGGTCCCACCGCCATCACCGATGTCCTCGGCATCGTCAAGGCGTACACGACGAGAGTCGGCAACGGCCCGCTGCCGACAGAGGCGGAGAACGGTCTCGACCAACGGCTGCGCGAGCTCGGGGGAGAGTTCGGAGCGGTGACGGGGCGTCCGCGGCGATGCGGCTGGTTTGACGCGACCGTGGTCCGGTACGCGGCAAGGGTGAATGGCCTCACCGCGCTGGCCGTTACCAAGCTCGACGTCCTCGACTCGTTCGACGAAATTCCGGTCTGCACCGCCTACAAACTGGGAGACGAGCCATGCAGCGAAATGCCCGCTGAGGTGGACTCGCTCGGCCGAGTCCGGCCGACTTACGAGATCCTTCCGGGATGGCGTCGACCGACCGGCTCGAGCCGCCGATTGACCGATCTGCCGGCCGGTGCACGCGCGTACCTGGAGCGGCTCGAAGCATTGTCCGGTGTGCCCGTCCGATACGTGAGTGTCGGGACGAGACGGGATCAAATCATCGAGATTGCCTGAGCATCCGAGGAGCGATGGAAGAGACGGGGCTGTTCGTCATAGGGGCCGGTCCGTGCGGTCTGGCGGCGGGGATCGCGGCCAGACAGGCCGGGATCGCCTGTGTGCTGGTGGACCGCCGCACCGTGGTCTCGACCATCGACCGATATCCGCTGGCCATGACTTTCTTTTCCACACCAGAGCGAATCGAGATCGGCGGCGTGCCCTTCATCGCGAGCCATGAGAAGCCGACTCGCCAGGACGGCATGCTCTATTATCGTCGTGTCGCGGAGCATTACGACCTCGACGTGCGGCCGATGGAAGAGGTGACTGCGGTGACTCGGGAGCCCGACGGCCGATATCGGATCGAGATCAGACGGCCGCACGACCGCAAGACGTACCTGGCCGAGGCGGTGGTGTTCGCCACGGGGTATTACGACAACCCCAACTACATGAACGTGTCCGGTGAGGAACTCCCCCACGTTTCCCACTACTTTGTCGAGGGCCATCCCTACTGGCACCGCCGCGTTGTCGTGATCGGGGCGGGGAACAGCAGCGTCGATGCCGCACTCGAATGCTGGAGGGCAGGTGCCGTCGTCACGCTGGTGCACTTCGGCGATGGCTTCGACCGGACGGTGAAGGCGTGGGTGCTGCCCGACATCACGAACAGAGTGAAGCAGGGCAGCATAGCGGTGCTGTGGCGCTCCCGGGTTCGAGCCATCACGCCGACCGATGTGGAAGTCGTCTCGGAGGATACGGGCAGGGTCGAGCGGATTCCGGCCGACGCGGTACTCGCGATGACGGGATATCATGCCGATACGACGATGCTTCGGCACCTCGGCGTCCCGGTCGATCCCGACACGGGAGTCCCTGCCCACGACGAGGCATCGATGAGCACGCCCATACCGGGTCTCTACCTTGCGGGCGTTATTGCCAGCGGAAACGATGCCAATCGGCTGTTTATCGAAAACGCACGCGGACATGGCGAGCTGATCGTGCGACATCTGCTGGCGGCGCGGAAGGCAAGGCGAGGTGGTGTCACGCCGGCTGCGTGATGATGCCTCCTTCCGTCTTTCGCAACATCGAAACGAATGCCCGGGCGATATCCGGGTCGAACTCCCGTCCAGCCCGCTCCTCGATATACGCCATCGCCCGCTCTGATTCCCATGCCTCCCGGTAGGGCCGCTTCGTCCGCAGCGCGTCGTACACGTCGCATACGTGGACCAATCGGCTGGCGAACTGGGCGTTTCTCGGGTAGTGGAGGCAGGGATAGCCGCCTCCATCGAGCATGAGGTGGTGCTCGTACGCCACGAGCGCGGCGAGGTCGAGGGGCTCCTGGCCGCAGAGGAGAATGCGGGCTCCGTCGGCCGGGTGAGCCTGGACGACCGCGCGCTCTTCCGCCGAGAGCTTGCCGGGTTTGTTGAGGATGTCGAGCGGAATCCGGATCTTGCCCAGGTCGTGCAGCAGCCCCGCCATGCCGATATTCCGCACCGATTCCCGCGACATCCCCATGAATTCGCCGAGCGCCATCGACAGCACGGACACGTTCATGGCGTGCGTGGTCGTATACTGATCGTACTCCTTGAGCTCGAGCAGCGGCACCATCATCGAGCGCTGCAGGTGCATCGTGATCGAGAGCGACCGGACGACGGCATCGGCCTCCGCGACCGGCAGCCTTCCGCGCTCGGCCACCTCACGATTGATCCAGTCGACTGCCTGCCGCTCTTCCTCGGTGGTGCACTCGAAGACCGTGCCGGGCTCCTCCTCCCTGGGCACGCGCGCTGACTCTCCTCGGAGCGCAACCTGACCGAAGCGAATGGCGCTTTGGCCCATCTGCCAGACTTCCGCCGACGCTGCCGGACGCAGGCCGATCCGCGCCGCCACCTGATCCAGGAATCGGGTGAACTGATCCGAGTCGACCCGTTCGGTGAACTCGAGTCGTTCGATCCCGGCCTCCGAGAGCCTCGTATTCCAATCCCAGCCCTGTAGCCCTGTGATCACTTCCTCACCAAACAGGACTTCCTTCCCCAGGAACGTGAACTCCAGGCGCGGCGCCGACGACTGCAACTCGATGAGACGCTGATGCGCCTTCTCCTGTGCGCGGGCCGTCGCAGGATGCTCGTCGCCGTAGAGCGCGACCGACGACAGCGTCTGCGAGAGGGCGGTGAGAAAGCGGACCGGATCGCTCATTCGGGGGTCGTTGCCGCGGAGCGGATCTCGAAGTCACGGTGGCGACGGGCCTGCGAGAGAACTTCGGTGGCCCGGGGATCCGTGCTCCAGTGATTCGCCAGACCGGCCACCGCGGCGAGGACTTCCGGCGACTTGGCCGCGATTCGCAGGCGAAGGAAAGGAAACTTGCGAACCAGCACGAGACGGACGAGCGTCGGCACGATCGCGGGCCCACCACTCCGGGCAAGCACACGGATCGCTAGGGCCCGCGCTTCGGCCGTGCATGATGCGTCATGAGCGACGCGCCGGACGATCCGGAGGACCGTGCTCGGGCATCCCTCGAGCGCAGCGGTCAACGCGAAGATGCGAATGGTCTCGTCGCTATCCATCACCCCGACCGACAACCCGATGTCTCGGCGTCCCGGCGATTCGAGCATCAGCTTGACTGCTTCGCGGCGAACGCGGGCATCGGTATGGGACAGATAGGGAGCTGTTGGCAGCCGATCGGGCCAGCCGCCAAGACGCCCGAGGAGAACGAAGAGATTTCGCTGCACGTACCAGGGCGAATCTGGAAGCAGGTCGGTGGCCCGCTCACGGGCAGGTGCTCCGAGCCCGGCCAATATGCGGAGCGTCGCGGCCCGGGTTGCTCGCTCATCGGCGGTGGCAAGCAGGTCGAGCAGCGGATCGACCGCTTGTGCGCTCAGGTGGGCAATGAGCACTCCGATGTTCTCGTCGAGGAGCCTGCCCCGTGCCAGCTCGGCGCGCAGGCGCTTCGGGGTCGCCACGACCCGCCAAATCTCCTCGGTCCGAGTGTCCGCCGGCGCGGCTTTCAGCAGGTTGATCACGTCTTCGAGGCGATCAGCGGTTACCGCATCATCCGTCGCCTTCGTGATGCGTGGCCCGAAGGTTCCGGTCTCGATCGCGACTTGGAGGATGACGATCGGGTCACAGGCCTCGACTCGGGCGCCGTCGGCCGGCGATGTGGTTGCCATGGTATCGAGGGCCGCGGTATAGGCTTCGGGATTCGGGTCGTCGAGCCGCCAGTCGGCGAGCAGCCGATTGACGTTGGCACGAAGGGCCGAGTCCGCGGCGATCTGGGTCTCGTGCGGGGCGGCGGGTGCGATGCTTCCCATCTTTCGCAGGAGACGAAGAAGGTGATGGGACACTTCCTGGTTCGCTGCCGCGGCAACCGCTTCGATCACCTTCATGACCGCCCCGACATCGAGCGTCGCCGAGGCGGCCATCACGAAGCGGCGCCGTTCTGCGTCGTCCTCTCCGGCCGCGAGCAGCCGGGCGAGCGTTCCCGGACGGAGCGAGGCCAGCAGCTTGGAGAGGCGAGCCTGCTGCACTGCATCTACCGATCCGCCGGTTGCGGCAATCTCTTCAGCCAGCTGCGTCAGTCGGCCGAGCACCTCCCGGTCATACCCCGCCTCAGCCGATCCGCAGTCAATGCTTCGCGCGAGCACGACCGGCTCCGCCTCATCGGGTGCGTACGATCCCGGGCTCGATTCGGCGGCAAGGCGGGCGAGGTCTACCCAGAGATCGTCCCGTCTCCCGCCGTGCGGCTGACCGCCATCCTCGCCCCGTTCGCCCTCCTCGAGAATGATGCGCTCGTACTCGATCGGCTGCAGCTGCACATGCTCGAGGGAGGCCGCCTCGGCGAGCAGCGCTCCGCGCCCATTCCGGGTAGGCTCCGCGCAGAGCAGCGTAACGAGGCGATCGAGCTCGGACGCGGTGATACCCCGTATCAGGCGGAACGTCGCGAGCCGATGTCGGTGGAGACGATCGGCGAGCTCGCTGAAGATATTGTTCTTGGGATCAGTGGCCGCGCCGTCCACGACCAACTGGTCTCGCGCGATACCGAAGACCGCGACCGGCACCTTGCCGAGCAGGACCTCGGCCCGGCGCATGAGGCGTTCGGTCGAGGTCTTGAGGTAAGGATGTCCGGGCGGATACATCGCGCGTTTCTGGAGCGTAACCGACAGCTCGATCAGAAAGTCGGCGGCCTCCCGGCTCAGGGCGGGCTGAGCGGCAGCCTGCGGCTCCCCCCGCTGCAATGGAGCGGGGGCCGCAGTGGTAGAAGGCGAATCCGAAAAGGCGGATTGGGTCACGTAACCTCGACCGACGTCCCTGTCCTGTCCGATGGCGATCCCTCCTGTAACGCAAAAGGTGCGCCTTCTGGCAGTAGCTGGTAAGTTCTTGTATTACAGTAAGTTGCTACACTCACTGGCGGCCGTCGCCCTGGGGGCCCCTTGATTCCGCGTCTTGCCGCCGCTTCGTGCGGCGGCTACGGCGATCTCATAAAACGAACACCCCGGCGAGGTTGCACGATTCGCCGGGGTGCTCGAAGCCTGCATGCCGTCAGTTGTTCTGATTTGCCGCGAACCAGGCCGCGACGTCGAAATTCCGCGGATCGAGCTCATACACGCGGTTCCGCGCGAACCTCCCGGTGGTCGGGAAGTACGGCGGCGGATCGTTCACTGCGCACGTGTTGTACTGGTAGCGCTTGGTGTAGCCATGGCCGTCGGTCAAGCCCACGGCGCCGCGCTGCTTCTGAATGATTCCACCGTTCAGGTTGAGGCAGCCGCGGCCGTTGTTGGTGCCGTTGCAATCCTCGGCGTCCGAGGGGCCCTGGTCGTAGTGCTCGGCACCGAAAATGTCGAGCGCCAGGACGACGGCGTGAATGTCTTCCTCCGACGTTTCATCGTACGTGCGGTACGGGTTGGCACCGTTGATCTGCCGAGGCACGTTGAGCGTATTGTCGCCCACGAGAATACTATCGCCGGAGAAGATGCCGACGATGCTGGCGCAGTCGGCAGCCTGGGCAGAGCCGGGATCGACCGCCTGCCGCAGGTCGTCCGCGATGATGATGTTTTCGGGGGACGCTACCGTTATCCGGCCGTTGACCACGCCGCTGAGCGCGACTCGGCCGTTCACGTAGATCACGCCTTCCCACGACGGGTTATAGGCGCGGCTGATGGGCCACAAGTAGTCCTTGTCGGGACGAAGCGTAAACGGTCCGGCTGTCGGCGCCGTCATCGTATTCGGGCGGAGCCTCCAGCCGACGCCGGTGCCGGCCCAGTCGCCCTTGACCGCGTTCCACGCATTCGCGTTCACGTTCGGCCAGCTCTCCTGCTTCAGCCGCGGGTCGCCACCGAGGTAACAGCGGTAGGTGCTGCCGGCCGTGCTGAGCATGGTGGTGGCCTGAGCGTTGCGCGCACCGGCCGGATTCGTATCGGCCGCGGTGCGGAACTTGACCGGGGCAGCCCCATTCCAGATCGCATCGTTCGCCACCGTGTAATTACCGAGCTGGACCGCGGCCCCCTTGATGGGGACTCCGCAATTCGGTGAGCGGCGAATGTCGCCGTTCGGACCCGGGTTACCCGACAGTGTACCCACCACGTACCACGGGCGCGCATTGTCCTGGTAGATCCGCATGAAGCCCTCGTTGGCATCCGTCGAGTCACCGTCGCCGTTGACGTCAACCGCGACGAACTCGATACGGACGGAGGCCTCGCCCTCGCTGTTGCCGTTGGTGTTACCGACGAAGGACACCCCACCGTTGTTCGCCCGGGTCTGCAGCGAGGCGAACGCCGCCGTGGTTGGCAGCGGAATGGCGGGCACGCTCAGCTTCGGCGGGAAGTTCACGAACGTGCCATAGTTCTGGCCCTGAATGCTGCTCGCGGCCGTACTCACCTGGTCGAAGAAGGTTGCCCCGCTCGAGGCGATCTTGATCTGGTCGTTGGAGTGCACCGGTCCGCGAATCTGGTCATTGTTCGCGAAGACGATGTTGCCTTCGATCGTGGTAAAGTAGGCGTACTTGGCGAAGCTCTCCTGGTTTACCTGCTCACGGCGCACGACCTTATTCCCGAAGCTGTCCGTCACGACCGTGATGATCGTGCCGAACACGCCGTACTGGCCTGACGTGATACCGTCGGGGCCGGCGTAGGTGTTCTTCCGAAGGCCCGGAATCACCACGCCCGCGCCGTCCTTGACTACCGCATTGGTGTCGAGCTGGACGTAGTTGGTAGCGGGATACAGTGCCGGGTTTGCATTCAGCTTGCTCCGGCCCTCCTCAACCGCGGCCACCCCGTAGTCGTTGAGGATCGCTGCGCGCTCACCATTCTTCTGGATCAGCTGTGAGTTCAGGATCCAGAATGCGCCGGCCAGGGCAATCGCGCTGACCGCGAAGCCGACGAACAGCGTCGTGAGCAGTGCGATGCCGCGCTCGCCGCGCCGGACTTCCGTGGGTGCATGAACGGTTCCCATCGAATCATCCCTCCAGGTGGTCGTCACGACTACGGAATCGCGGGCGGAAACGCGGACACCTGCGTCGAGAGCTTGGGGCTGCAGTCCTGCGCTGCGAGCCGGTACTCGTAGGAGGCCCCCGACACGAAGCCCGAGTTGTCGTCATACGTGTAGTTGGCCTGGCCCGCCGCCACCGAGGTGAGCGGATCGGTCCACAACGGATCGGTTGTCTTCTTCTTCCAGATGACGTATCGGACGACGTCCTTCTCGCCCGAATTCTCGTCGAACGCCGGCAGCCAGGTGAGCCGCATCTTCCCCGACAGCGGCTGCCACGTGGCAGTGAGTCCGGTGCCGAGAATCGGCTCACTGCCGCAGATCTTGAGCTGCTTGAGGCCCATGTTCGGCAACGGAATGTTGAGGCTGATCCGCTGCGTGCGCTCCAGGGAACCGGTCTGCCCGTTGGTGATCACGTAGCTCACCAGCACCGCCCGCAGGCTGTCGACCTTGGTCGTGTCGTTGGCGCTGTGCACCGCGTCGGTGTGCTTCAACGGCAGCTCAGCCACCGGCAGGACCGTGAGCTGCTGCAGCCGATTGGCAGCCGGTGGCCGCAGGATGTAATACCGGAAGAAGGGCAGGTTCGTGGAGTCGGGCAGCACCTGGCGAACCAGCGTCTCCGGCGCATTGTTGTTGACCTGACGCATGAGATCGTAGTCGTCGGTCCGCGAGGTCTCGAGGTCGGGCGTGAAGTACAGCGTGATCAACTCGGCGGTGCTCGTCGTTCCGGCCGTCGTCAGGTAGTCCATGGTCGGATAGGTCCAGCCCGGCGACGAGCCGGGAATCACGATCTGGTTGGCCTGTTTCAGCGCCTCGACCTGCGCAGCGGAGGCGTCCGGATCGAAGTACACCGCGAAGATGTCCGTGGTGTCGTTGGTCACGTAGTTGGAGTTGAACGAAAAGCTGTTCGCGCTGGCGTAGACGACCGTCGGCTGATTGTCGACGGTGTTCGAGCCGGCGGTCCGCAGCTGGCTGTCGAGGTTGTCGGCGCCGAAGCTCATGTTCTGGAGCACGCCCATCTCGTCCGAGCCGCGCCGGAAGGTGCGCGACTGGGTGACGAGAAAGCTCATGGCGGCGCCAAGGACCACAATGAAAACCACCATGGCGACGAGCAGTTCCACGAGGGTGAAGCCCTTGTTGGTGCGCATGATGGTCCTCGCTTAAGGTACGGCGATCGTGATCGAGCGCTTGACCGGTGTCGCGAGGAGCGGCCCGGTGACCGTGACGGTGACTTTGGTGATGTCGCCCGTCGTCCCGGCGCCGGTCCGTACGACGCTGGTGGTGCGCGTGTAGCCTGTCATCGGCGTGTTGCTCTTCGTGCTGTCGAACTTCACCGTGAGCGAGTCGTAGTTCGGTGACACGCGCACCAGAGCAATCTGGGCCTCGGCCGCGGCATTGGCCTGAATACGCATCCGGTTCTTGGTGGCCACGCTCAGGTACTTCGACGCGGAGGCGGCCATAGCCAGGACGATCGAGCCGAGGATGAAGATCGAGATCATGACTTCGATCAGCGTGAATCCTTCTTGGCCGCAAGCGTTGCGCCGCATCAGAACCCCCTCGTCCAGGCGGTGCCGTTGTACTTGAACCACTCGGTACGACCGGTGGCGCGGACGATTTCGACGGCGCGGGTATCGCGGTTCCATTTGCTGGTCCCGTCCAGAACCGCGCGGGTGGACGTGAGGTAGAAGCCACCGATCCCGCTGGCGCTGCCGTTTCGGTGGAACACCAGCGCGGGCAACCCACTGATGGTGCGGTTGAAGTTGATGGCGGCGCCGCCGAAAGCTCGCGCCGGTGCGCCACCCAGGCCGAACGCCAGCCGAGTATCGAGCGGGATGGTCCGGGTCTTCTCGCCTGCATCGATGTTGCTGTTGCTGTTGGCGTCCCAGATCATGCGCATCCGCTTGTTGGTCGCATCAAAGGTGAGAATCATGTCGTGCTGCTTGGTCAGCGCCTCGCGTTGAGCGGCCACCATGGTGGTGCTCAGGATCTGGACGCCGGCATTCGCCTGAATCCGGTACAGGTCGATTCGAGGCAGAGCGATGACCGCCAGGACGCCGATGATGGCGACGACCAGCAGCATTTCGAGCGTGGTGAATCCGCGGACGCTTGGAACCGGTCCGGCTTTCGTCGGCATCCTGAAGCCTCGTCATATGGGTATCGATCGGTCCGACGGCCGATGGCCCCCGGTCGGTGTCACGAAAGAGCAATTGTCGCGCCCCTGGGATGAGCTGCGATAAGACTAGGTGGGGCAATAACTTAAGCTTGTGTGTTACTTCTAGACGAACGGTTCCTTTCTATGCAGCTTGCGACAGCGAACGCCGAACATTGCACCGGGGTCGTGAGACCTCCTTCCTCGGCTTCCTTGCCGGGTCCGGTCGCCCTATTTTCCCTCGCTTTCCCTTCACTCCTCTTACCCTGCCTCACTCAATGGCCGACACCGCCTTGATGGACAAGCTGGTCTCGCTCTGCAAGCGCCGCGGATTCGTCTTTCAATCCTCCGAGATCTATGGCGGCCTGGGCTCGGTCTGGGACTACGGCCCGCTCGGCGTCGAGCTCAAGAAGAACGTCAAAGACCGCTGGTGGCAGCGCGATGGTCCACGCCCGCGACGACATCGAGGGTCTCGATGCGGCCATCCTGATGCACCCCAGGGTGTGGGAGGCATCCGGCCACGTATCCGGCTTCACCGATCCTCTGGTGGATTGTCAAGACACTGCAAGACTCGCTTCCGCGCCGACGATCCGCGAATCAAGGGGACCCCCGGCCAGCCGGAGCGCAGTGTCCGGCGCGGCAGTCGCGGCGACGCTGACCGAGCCGCGCATGTTCAACCTGATGTTCAAGACGTTCATGGGGCCGGTCGAGGAGCAGGCGGCAGTCGTCTATCTGCGCCCGGAAACCGCGCAGGGGATCTACGTGAACTACCTGAACGTGCTGCAGAGCTCGCGGCAGAAGATCCCGTTCGGCATCGCCCAGATCGGCAAGGCGTTCCGCAACGAGATCACGCCGGGCAACTTCATCTTCCGCACCCGCGAGTTCGAGCAGATGGAGATGCAGTTCTTCGTGAAGCCGGGAACCGATGCGGAATGGTTCGAGCGGTGGCGCGAATGGCGCATGGAGTGGCATCACGAACTCGGGCTGACGCCCCAGAAGCTGCGCTGGCACCAGCACGGGCCCGACGAGCTGGCGCACTACGCCCGGGCGGCCTTCGACATCGAGTACGAGTTTCCCTTCGGCTGGCAGGAGATCGAGGGCATCCACAACCGCGGCGACTTCGACCTCGGACGGCATCAGGAATACTCCGGCAAGAAGCTCGAGTACTTCGACCAGGCGTCCAACGAGCGGTTCCTCCCCTTCATCGTGGAGACCTCGGCCGGTGCCGATCGGGTGACTCTTACGCTACTGGTCGACGCCTACCGGGAGGAGACAGTGGAGGGCGAGACCCGGGTCGTGCTGGGTTTGCACCCGGCCGTTGCGCCGATCAAGGCCGGTGTCTTTCCACTGGTCAAGAAGGACGGAATGCCGGAGCTGGCCACGGCGCTCTACCACGATCTCAAGCGCCGGTTTCCCGCCTTCTACGACGACAGCGGCGCGATCGGCCGTCGGTACCGGCGGATGGACGAAGCCGGCACCCCCTTCGGGATCACCGTTGACGGTGAGACGGCTTCGGAGCGCACGGTCACCGTGAGACACCGGGATTCGATGGTTCAGGAGCGGGTGGGCCTCGATCGGGTCGCGGGCTACATCGAGGAGCGGATCGGGCGGACCTGACGATGCGCTTGGACGACTTTCGAGAGATGGTCAAAGGGCTGACCGATGAGCTGCCGGCCCAATTCCTCGACGGCATCGCGGAGGTGACGGTATCCCCCCGAACGGTCCCCCATCCCGATCGGCCAGGAGTGTTCACGCTCGGTGAGTGTGTCCCTCTCCCGACAGTCGGTGGCGGGGTCGACGCGGTCCAGAGCCGCATCGTGCTGTATCACGGCTCGTTCGCGGCCCTCGCTCATCTCACCCCGAGCTTCGATTGGCGCGAGGAGGCGTGGGAGACGCTGACCCACGAGCTGCGGCATCATCTCGAGTGGCGCGCCGAGTCGCCGGAGCTGGAGGATTTGGATTGGGCGGTCGAGCAGAACTTCGCCCGGCACGACGGCGAAGAGTTCGATCCCGGCTTCTTCCTTCACGGTGAGGCCCTGGACGAGGGAACATATCGGGTCGAGGATGACGTCTTCCTCGACCGGCCGGTCGGGGCACCGCCCGCGGCCATCGATTTCGAGTGGCGAGGGCGTGTATACCGCACCCGAGTGCCCCGTGGCACCACCCTGCCCGCATTCCTGACCGTGACCGGTGCGGCAGAGCCCCCGCCCGGTGAGCTCGTGCTCGTGCTGCGCCGCACCCCTGGCCTCCTCACTCTCTTGCGCCCGGGCCGCCTCTTCCAGGCGGTCGTGAAAGCCGGCGTCTTCCAGGAGACACGATGATCCGCTGTCCGATGATCCTGGCCCTCGTGGTCGCTCCTGCTCTCGCCGCGCAGTCCCCGCCCGAGAATTATCGCGTGGGCGTTGTCAGCGAATCGGCCGACACGATCACCTGGCTCAAGCCCCAGGCGGACGGCCTCGTGCTCGATCACAAGGTGCCGGTGGGACTCATGCCCACCGACAACGACGGGCCTCACAACATTACGGTCGCCCGGGATGGCAAGGACTATTACGTCTCGGTGGCGCACGGAACGCCCTACGGCTCGCTCTGGAAGTTCGCGACGTTGTCCGACAGCGTGGAGGGCCGCGCGCCGGTCGAGCTCTTCCCGACCACGATCGGGCTCACACCAGATGGGAAGTACGCCTTCGTCGCGAATTCCGATTTCCACGGTGATCATCCCCGCACGAACGTCGTCTCGGTGATCCATACGCCGACCATGACCGCCATCACGGACATACCCGCGTGCGATATGCCGCACGGCGTAAAGGTCAACCATGCCGGGACCCGGGTGTACGTCTCGTGCATGCACAGCGACGAGATCCTCGAGATCGACGTCGGCACGCTCAGGATTCTGCGACGCGCCCCGACCGGGACGGGTCACGCGATGGGCTCGAACGCGACGGCGAGCTGCGCCCCGACGTTCGTCTCGGTGTCGCCGGACGACCGGAAGTTGTACGTGGCCTGCAATACGGGAAACACGCTGCAGGCATGGGATGCGGCCTCCCTTGCGAAAGTGGGCGAGGTGGAGGTCGGGCACGGGGCATACAACGTCGAGCCCTCGCCGGACGGCCGGCTGGTGATCGTCACCAACAAGAAGGACCAGAGCGTAAGCCTGGTAGATGCCGGTACGCTCAAGGAGCTGGCCCGCATTCCCACGAGCAAGAAGGTCGTTCACGGCGTCGCCTATTCGCCGGACGGACGGCTTGCCTATATTTCCTGCGAATCGGTCGGCGCCGATCCCGGCGCGGTCGATGTCATCGATCTCGCGGCGCGGAAGCGGGTCAGCAGCGTGGCGGTGACGGGCCAGCCGACCGGAATCACCATCAGAATGCTGTCTCCCAACCCTTCAACTCACTGAGCCAGCCATGGTGTACGAGGTAGTCACCTCGCTCGACGGCGCGGATGTGCTGCGCCGCGCCAAGGGTTTTTTCGCCGAGCGAGTGCCGATGCAGGCGGCCTTCCCCGAGAAAGAGGGGCCCGCCTTTCTGACGCTGCGAGGGCAGGGCGGGGAAGAAGTCGCCATTGCCGTGTTCGCCGCGGCGAACGGGACCCGGGTCCGGGCATCGACGCTGCTCTTCGACCAGCCGCTCGACCGATTCCTTTCCACGTTGCCCGCCCCATCGGAGAGCGCCGCGTGAGCGGCCCGCTTCCGCTCCGGGTCATGGTGGAGGACGTCTGGGACGAGATCCCGCTCGAGTTACCCGCCTCCACCTCCCTGGCCGATGTGAAGCGCCGAGCGCTCGAGGCTGCGAAGGTGTACCACGACCCGAATGGATACGCCCTCAAGTTCCGCGGCGCGGAGCTGCGCGATGAATCGCAGTCGTTGGCCGAAGCGGGTCTCGTGGCCAACGGCGCGTTGATTGTGCTTCCCAGACGCCGCCGCCCGGTTCGCTAAAGGGCGGCGCCGTGCCGCCACTGCTGTTCACCCATCCCGACTGTCTCCGCCACGACCCTGGTCCCGATCATCCCGAGACTCCGGCTCGCCTTCGGGTCCTGCTCGATCGTCTCCGCTCCGAGGGTGCCGCCGAGGTCCGGGAAGCCTCCGCCGCCGGTCTCGAGGAACTCCTCGCGGTTCATCCCCGCAGCTATCTCCAGAGTCTCGAAGGGATGAGCGCTCGAGGAGGTGGCGCACTCTTTCTCGATACCATCCTGAACGGCGCGAGCTGGTCCGCCGTGCTCGGCGCGACCGGTGCGGCTCTCGCGGCCGTGGATTCGGCAGTTGCAGGCAAGGGGAACTCCTTTGCCGCTGTCCGACCACCGGGTCATCACGCCCTGGCCGCCCGTGGCATGGGATTCTGTCTCACCAACACCGCCGTCGTCTCGGCGCGGCACGGGCAGCGGTCCGGCTGTTCGAAGGTCCTGATCGTTGATTGGGACGTGCACCACGGCAACGGTACGCAAGCGCTCGTCGAGACCGATCCAACGATCCGCTACGTCTCCCTTCATCAGCACCCCTGGTACCCAGGAACTGGGATGGCCGACGAGCGGGGTGTGGGCAACATCTTCAACGTGCCGAGAGGCCCTGGTCGTCCGCCGGATCTCTACCTGGCGGATCTGTGGGCTGCTATCGTGGCGTCGACGGATAGCTGGGCGCCGGATCTGGTGATTGTTTCGGCGGGGTTCGACGCCATGCTCGGCGATCCGCTGGGTGGGTTTACGCTCGAGCCGGCGCATTACGCGGAGCTCACGCGGCGCTTGCGCGAGCGCCTGGCGCACGCGCCGATCGTCGGACTTCTCGAGGGCGGCTACATTCCGGACCGCCTGGCCCAGGGGGTGCTGGCGCACCTCCGGGCCTTGGCCTAGTCTACAGGCCGCACCACCACCCTTCACATCTCGTCATTCGAGGGCGCCGTGGCCGACCGGCTGCAGATGAGCACCGAATTTCTGGATCTCCGAACCATTCACCCCTTCATCATCGCTCGCGGTGGACGAAGCGAGTACCGGACGGTTTGGGTGCGGCTCCGCGATGGCGACGGCAACGAAGGCTGGGGAGAGGCGGCCCCGAGCAAGTTCTATGGAGAAACGGCGGAGTCGGCGATGGCCGCCCTTCCGTATCTCGCCGCCGCCCTGCCTTCCGACCCCTTCGACCTCGAGGGCACCGAGCGCCGTCTCCAGGAAACGATGCGATACAATGCCGCCGCGCGCGCAGCCGTCTCCGCGGCGCTTGCACGATCTCGCCGCCAAGCGACTGGGCGTGCCGCTCTATCGGCTCTGGGGACTCGACCCGGCCGCGCACCGAAATCGACCTTCACGATCGGTCTCGACACCCCTGAAAAGATACGCGCCAAGGTGAAGGAGGCCGCGGAGTACCCGATTCTCAAGGTTAAGCTCGGGACCGATCACGACGTCGAGATCCTGCGGACAATCCGTGAGACCACCGATCGCGAGATCCGGGTGGACGCCAACTGTGGGTGGACGGTCAAGCAAGCGATCGCGATGTTGCCGGTGCTCCAGGAGTTCGGGGTGACCGTGCTGGAGCAACCGCTCCCGCCTGATCAGCTCGACGGGCTGGGCGAGATCACGCGGCGCGCCTCGATTCCGGTCATCGCCGACGAGAGCTGCGAGACCGCCGCCGACATCCCCCCGCTCGTCGGCAAGGTTGACGGCATCAACATCAAGCTCGCCAAGTGCGGTGGTCTCCGCGAGGCGCTCCGGATGATCGCCGTGGCACGCGCGCATGGAATGATGGTGATGGTCGGCTGCATGATCGAGAGCTCGCTCGCCATCACCGCGGCGGCCCATTTCACGCCGCTCGTGGACATCGTGGACCTCGACGGCGCCGCGCTGCTCGCGAACGATCCTTTCCTCGGCGCGACCATCGCATGGCGGCCAGGTCGCACTCCCCGACGGTCCCGGGTTGGGCGTCACGGAAATGACCGAGCGGTTCGCCCAGGTCGCGCTCCCGCTCCCGCTCGCCTCGCCGTACACCTACCGCATTCCGGAGACGTTGGGCGACCGGGTCGTCGCCGGCGCCCGAGTCGTGGTTCCGGTTCGCAGGCGAGAGATGGTTGGGATCGCGGTCGCGATCGACGTGCCGGCGCCGGACGCGGTGGCGCGTGACATTCTCGCCGCGCCCGACGACGAGCCCGCGCTGCCGGCCGGTCTGCTGGCGACAGTGGATTGGATGGCCGGCTACTACGGCGCGCCGATCGGTCTCGCGCTCAAGGCCGCGCTACCGGCGGGGATGTGGGGTGCGTCGCGGGTGCTCGTCTCGGTGACCAATGCCAGGCTGTCACCGGGTGGAGTGGCCGGCGACGTGCTCGACTGGCTGGCTCGAAGAGGTGAGGCCGTGCCCGTCTCGACGGCGATGCGGGCGCTGCGTCGGCCGCTGTGGGATGTTCTCGATCGACTCGTCCGGATCGGCGCCGTGGCGCTCCGGGTGGAACCGCCCGACACCGAGGGTCAGGCCGCGACGTCGCGGGTCGCTGCGCTCACCATCGATCCGCCCACCCTGATCGAGCGAGAGAAGCTCTTCAAGAGAGCCCCGGCTCAACGCCGGCTCTTCGAGGTGATCGAGCGCCTCGGCGGCGCAGTGAACGTTCGACACCTGACCGGGCAGCTGGGATTCAGTGCCGCGGCGATTCGCGCCCTGGAGAAGCGTGAGATCATTCGCGTCGCGTTGGCCGAACGTCTTCGTGATCCCTTCGCGACCTTCCCTGCCGTCCCCGTGCCAGGACCGCTGAGCGCCGCTCAGGAGGATGCACGCGCGGCCATCGCGTCACTCGGCCCGGGCGAGGGCGCCCTGCTGTTCGGAGTTACGGGCAGCGGCAAGACGCTGGTGTACCTCGAGGCCGTCCGCCGGGTCTTGGCGTCCGGGCTTGGCGCCATCGTTCTCGTCCCGGAAATCGGACTGACGGCGCAGACGGTGAGCCGATTCCGTGGCGCGTTCGGTGACGAGATCGCCGTGCTTCACAGCGGGCTCTCGGATGGCGAGCGAGCGGATGCCTGGCGCCTGCTACGCCGCGGAGAGCGGAGGGTGGCGGTCGGGGCGCGGTCGGCGATCTTCGCTCCGGTTCACCGTCTTGGTCTGATCGTGGTCGATGAAGAGCACGAGTCGAGCTACAAGAATGGGGAGACGCCGCGATACCACGCGCGCGAAGTCGCAACGGTCCGGGCGAGGATCGAGGGAGCCCGCCTCGTGCTGGGGAGCGCGACGCCATCGCTCGAGACGATGGACCGGGCTCCCGAGCGACTGCGCCTGCTTCGACTCCCCGAGCGTGTCGGCGCGCGCCCGATGCCTCCGGTCGAGCTGATCGACCTGCGTCACGCACCCAGGGTGTCAAACACTGGGCCCATCGGGTGGTCAGAGACGCTCGATACCGCCATCCTCGACACGCTCGCTCGAGGAGAGCAAGGGTTGCTCCTCCTCAATCGCCGAGGGTTCGCCGCTTTCCTTCTATGCGCGGCGTGCGGTGAGGTGTGGCAGTGCCCCCGGTGCACCATTTCGCTGACCGTGCATCAGCTGCCACACGGCCTCCGCTGCCACTATTGCGGGCACGAGGAGCCGCTCCCGACGACCTGCCGCGTCTGCGGCAATCCGGTGCAGCAGACCCGGGGATTCGGCACGCAGCAGCTCGAGCGGCTTCTCGCTGAACGCTACCCCACCGCTCGACTCGCCCGGATGGATCTCGACACGACGAGCACCAAGTGGTCGCACCAGAAGATCCTTGCCTCGGTCGAGACGGGCGATGTCGATCTGCTCTTGGGTACCCAGATGATTGCCAAGGGACTCGACTTCCCGAACGTAACGCTGGTCGGCGTGGTGGACGCCGATACCGGTCTCTATCTCCCGGACTTCCGCTCAGCCGAACGGACGTTTCAGCTTCTGGCCCAGGTGGCGGGTCGCGCCGGCCGCGGCCCGAAGGGCGGCCGCGTGCTCGTGCAGACGCGGCATCCCGACCACCACGCGCTGGTTCGGGCTGCTCGCCATGATACCGAGGGCTTTCTGAAAGAAGAGCGGAAACTTCGAGAATCGCCGCCGTATCCACCGGTCACGTCGCTGGTGAACGTCGTCGTGTCCGGAGTCGATGAAGGCGCCGTTGGCCGCCGGGCAGCGGAGGTAGGCGAATGGTGTGAATTGCTGGCGCAGAAGCGCGGGTTGTCGATCGAGGTGCTGGGCCCCGCACCGTGTCCGGTTGCCAGGATCAAAGACCGGTGGCGCTGGCACCTGCTGCTCAAGGGCCCCTCGCCCACGCTCGGCCGCGTCGTGCGGTACGCGGCGCGGCGATTACCGCGCCGAGAGGGACTGCGAATCGTGATCGACCGCGACCCGGTTTCACTTCTCTAGATCAGTCCGCGCCCGATAGCCCACCTCGAGCCCGGCGTAGAACACTCGACGGGGGGCTGGCTCGAACACCCTGCCCCCGGCTCCATTGAGGGTGACGGAGCCGACATACTGCCGGTCCCACAGATTGTTGACTCCCAGGAATGGCGCGATGTTCGTGCTCCCCACATCGCCGCCCCACCCCACGCGCGCGTTGGTCACGCCGGCTCCCCAGGCGTCGACGAAAATCGTGTTGGCATCGTCGGCCACTAGGGACGAGCTGATCGTGTGATCGGCATCGAGATAGAATCCGCGTGGCAGAACGGTCCGCAGCCCGAATCGCCAGTAGTGCTCGGGAACGCCCGGCAGCCGATTCCCGTCGAGGGTGTCCACGGCCGTGCCGGAGACGATCTTGTAATCGGCGAAGCGATAGCGTGCGTAAGTGTAAGCTCCCCTCAACGTCAGGCCGGCGACCGGAGTGACCGACACGCCGATCTCGGCGCCATCGTTGTGGGTCCTTCCCGCGTTGACGAAGAACGCCCGTCCGCCGACTTCCTGCTGTTGTACGATCGCGTCGCGGATTCTTCCAAGAAAGAACGCCATGGAGTAGTCGAGGTGCGGAATGATTCGACCTCGGGCCCCGACCTCGTAATTCACCGCTCGCTGAGGCCTGAGTTGATCGTTGAATCCTCCTGCGCCATTCGGCTGATTGACCAGTTCGGTGGTGGTGGGTGTCTCGAACGATGTCGAGATGTTGACGTAGGGAACGAACGCCTCGCTCTCCGACCAGCTGACTCCGGCGCTCCCGCTCAATGCGGAATTGCTGCGCGCTCCGCTGTTATCCACGCCGTCGCTGAGATGGTGATCGGTGACATCGAATCGCACCCAGTCGTACCTGGCCCCGCCACTGACGAGCAGTCGTGCATCGGGGCTCCATTGCACCTGCGCGAACGGGCCAAATTCCGTGATCTTCTCTCGCTGGTCGATCAGCACGCTGTCCGTGGGCGCACCACGATCGGCGCGGAAGTTCATCCGGTCATCGCGCATCCGCTGCACATCCGCGCCCGCCGAGAGCCGGGGCGCCCGTGAGCCGGATCCGAGGATGTAGCTGCCGCTGACACGGGCGCCGCCCACGACGCGGTCGATCGTGACGTAGGTGCCGATCGTCGGACCGAGCCCGCTGGGTGGAGGAGCCGCGAGCGGGTTCTTGAGATCGCGGAGGAGGCCGAACACCGTCACCGCGAGCTCGTTCCCACCGCCGTCCACGTGCCTGAGCCCGAGCGAAAGCTGCTGCTGCTGGACATCCTTGTCGGCGCGGCGAGCGATGTTGGTGGCCGCGGCCGAATCGGGATTGGCGAGATACTCGGCGAGGGTGAGTGCGCCGGGATTCTCCGCCGTCGGATCGTCGGCGGCGCTGAAGCGCAGCGTACCGATCGTCGAGCCCGAGAACGTGTAGTCGACCCCGACGTTCAGTTGGCGAATGTCGGCGGCGCTGTGCTGGCGATACCCGTCTGTTTGAAACTTGGAAAGCGACAACGTGCCGCTGGCGTTGCCGGCGCGGCCCGACGACCAGCTCTGCCACTTGTAGAAGTCGTCGTCACCTCGAGTCCCGGCCCCACCCTCGACTCGGAGCCGGGTCGCGAACGGTCCGGGCGCGGCAGTCTCGCTCTGGAGGGATACGACACCGCCCGACGCGTTGCCGTAGAGCGAAGAACTCGCCCCGCGCAGCACCTCGGCGCGGGCGATCGTCCCGAACTCGACGTTCGTCAGCTGACTCTGCCCGTCGGGAAGTGTCTGCGGCACCCCATCGAGCAGGATCTTGATGCCCCGCACGCCGAAGTTCGACCGGCTGCCGAAGCCGCGGATCGAGATGCGCTGATCGAGGGAGAAATTGTAGCGGTTGGCGACCACGACACCGGGGAGGTTGCTCAATGCTTCGTCCAGTCCGATGGTCGGCTGTCCGCGCTGCAGATCGCCCCGGCTGAGCACACCGACAGCGTAGGGCACGCGCGCCAGGGGCTCCGCGCTGCGCGTCACCGTAACGCTGATTTCGGGCAACGTGGTGGCCCTGACGGTATCACCACGAGTCGAATCTCGTACCGTCGGGACCTGTGCGCCGGCCCGAGCAGTCCCGAGCGCTGAGAGACCGACCAACACGCAGACGAAGCAGAACTTCATGTGTTCTCCTGTTCAGTTCCTTCGAAACCTAACGACGGTCTGGGCTCTCCCAGTCATGACGCAGCTTGAATCGCTTTGGGCCACCGCCTAGACTTCCTCCCCCGTATGCCTGACACCCCGTCACCCACTCCCGATTTCTCTCAGCCTCCGTTCGCCGGTGCTCCGGACGCGCGCTTTGCCGCGCTTCCAGCCGACGGCGTGCTTCCCGAGGGCTTCTTCTCCACCTCCAACCTGCCCACCTACATAAAGGTGAAGGGGAGATGGATCGCCCCGAGCCGTCCGCGTATGGACTGTGTGGTCGTCGAGCGGGAGGGCACGCTCGAGACGATCGAGCCTCGTCGGCTCGCCAAGGGTGAGCGGGTGGCGATGGGAGAGGCGGAGGACGGCACCGAGGGGATCGTGGTGCACGCCCAAGGCTTTCTCGGCGGTGCGACATGGCGCCAACGAGTTCCGCTTCATGTCCACCGAGGTGAGCCGCGAGCGCCCGGTGAACTACGAGGAGCTGGCGGCACGAGTCGGCGAAGAGAAGAAGCGCGGGGGCTACCTCGTCTGGGTGGTCGGACCGGCGCTGGTGCACTCGCGAGCGCGCGCAGACTTCGAGTGGTTCATCCGGAACGGCTACGTCCAGGCGGTGCTCGCCGGCAACGCGGTCGCGGTCCACGACATCGAGGCCGCGATCTTCGGCACCACGCTCGGCATGAGCAACACGGGACAGCCCGACGCGAAGGCGGCCACGGCCTCCACATGCGAGCGATCAACCGGGTCCGCGCCGCGGGATCGATCGAGTGCGCGGTCGAAGCGGGCCTGATCACGCAGCGGGATCATGCACGCGCTCGTGACGCAGCGGGTGCCGTTCGTGCTCGCCGGATCCATCCGCGACGACGGGCCGCTCGCCGGGCGTGTACACCGACACCCTCGCGGCCCAGGACGCGATGCGGGAACATACCGTCAAGGCCACCGGCGCGATCTTCGTCGCGACCGCGCTTCACGCGATCGCGGTCGGCAACATGCTCCCCGCGTTCCATACTCAGCCGAGACGGCGCTCCCGCACCGCTCATGACGATCTGCGTCGACCAGACCGAGTTCGTCGTCAACAAGCTCAAGGACCGTGGCACCCACCAGGCCTACGGCGTCGTGACCAACGCCCAGGACTTCATGCACGTTTTGCGATTCTATTGCGAGCGATGGGAACAGGCGTCGGCCTGAACGGCCTGGGCTGGGGCTCGGCTCGCGCAAGCGGTTGCCGCGACGGTGCCGCCGGCCGAGGTCGACGCGGTGTGGGTCTTCGCGCCGGTGCGGCGGGAGGGTCGCGAGTGGGGCACCGCCGTGCTCTCTCGAGTCGACGGGGACCGACGGCGGATCTACACCGCCCGGTACATGCTCGCGATCAAGGGAAAGGATCGCGGGAAGTTCGACGCCTCGATCGAGGAAGTGGGAAGCGGACCGGTGGAGGCGCTCGACCGACTGCTTCAGGAGGCCCACCGCCGAATCGACGACGAGCATCCTCCGCTCTCGATTCCGCCAGGAACGTGGTTCGATGGCCCGGCTCGCTAGGGGAGACAGCGCCGCCCTCCTCGATCGCTTCCGGCGCTACCTCCGGGACCATCGCCAGCCGATCACCCGCCAGCGCGACCTCGTCGCCGAGGTCGTCCTCCTGGCGGAAGACCATCCATCGGTCGAAGGGATCCGCCGAGCGCTCAAGGCGCGCGGAGAAAACGTGGGAGTAGCGACCGTCTACCGGACGCTCGACGTTCTCGTGCAGAGCGGGCTGGTGCGAGCTCATGACTTCGGCGAAGGGTTCAAACGCTACGAGCCGATGCCGACCCAGGCCCACCACGAGCATCTCATCTGCGAGCGGTGCGGTCGCGTGGTCGAGTTCCAGAACGAACGGCTGGAGCGTATGCTGCCGATCATCGCCGACGAGCACGCCTTCCAGCACCAGCGCCATCGGGTCGAGATCTACGGTGTCTGCCGGGACTGCCGCCAGCGGGAGCTCGCGCCGTTGTGAGCGAGCCCGCCGGTCTCGGGCTCTTCGTCGCGTTTGCCGCGGGACTGCTCAGCTTCCTCTCCCCGTGCGTGCTTCCTCTCGTTCCATCGTATATCGGATTTCTCACCGGCATGACCCTGCCCGAGGTGAGCGACCGCCGGCGGCTCGCTCTCATCCACGCGACGCTCTTCGTCGCCGGCTTCTCGCTCGTCTTCATTCTGCTCGGGGCCAGCGCCACCGCCCTCGGCCGGGCGCTCAATCAGTTTCAGGTCTGGATTCAACGGATTGGCGGTGTGCTCATCATCGGGTTCGGCCTGATCTGCCTCGGCGTAGTGCGGGCCGATACCCTGATGCGGGAGCGTCGGGTTCTGCTCGAGGAAAAGCCCGTCGGATTTCTGGGTTCCCTGCTGGTCGGGATGGCCTTCGCCGCCGGCTGGACCCCATGCATCGGCCCCGTGCTCGGCGCCATCCTCGGACTCGCCGCTACCTCGACGGATCTTGCCCGTGGGACGCTTCTGTTGGTGGCGTACTCGGCGGGCCTGGCCGTACCATTCCTGCTGGCCGCGGTGGCCCTCGAATCATTTCTTGGCTGGTTCCAGAAATTCCGGCGCTATCTGCCGTGGGTCATGCGGGTGAGCGGAGCGTTGCTGGTTTTCGTGGGGGTCCTGATGGTCACCGGACAGTTTACTCGCCTGGCGGGCTGGTTGCAGCAGTTCACGCCGGCCGCACTCAAGGCCAACCTGTAGGCTCAGACCACTTCCTTCTCTTCGAGCTCTTCCTCCAATTGTTGCCGCCGTAGCAACTCCCAGTACCGTCCGCCGGCGGCGATCAGTTCGTTGTGGGTTCCCTGCTCGACAATCTGTCCCTCATCGAGCACCAGAATCACGTCCGCATCTCGAACCGCCGCCAGCCGGTGGGAGACGATGATGCTCGTGCGACCCTTCAGGGCGCCCCGCAATGCGCGAAGGATCTTGGCCTCGGTCTGCGCATCTACGGCGCTCAGGGCGTCGTCCAGCACGAAGATCGGAGGATCCTGGGCAAGGGCCCTCGCGATCGCGGCACGCTGCTTTTGTCCCCCCGAGAGATTGATGCCTCGTTCTCCGAGCATCGTGTCGTACCCGGCCGGCAGAGCAGGTAGCGCTTCGGTGAGCTGAGAAACCTCAGCCACTGCCTCCAGCCGCCCGTCGTCGGGGGCTCCCAGCAGGACATTGTTGCGCAGCGTCTCGCTGAACAGGAACGTCTCCTGGGGAACGAACCCGACTGTCCGCCGCAGCTCGGCGAGGGAAAGCTGGCGAATATCGCGTCCGTCGACAAAGATCGCACCCTTGTCGGCGTCGTACGCGCGTACGAGGAGATCGACGAGCGCGGACTTTCCCGAGCCGGTCGCCCCCACCACCGCGAGCGATTTTCCCGCCTCGATCCGAAATGAGATGTCCCTGAGCACGAACCCACGATCTCGCGCTCCAGGATAGGCGAAGGAGACCCCGCGGAACTCGACGCTGCGTCCGCCTACTGCCGGCGGGAGGGTAACGGGGTGGCTCGGCCCGGTAATCGCGGGTTTCTCGCGGAAGAGCTGGTTGATCCGTCCCATCGACGCGGCGCCTCGCTGCACCAGATTGACGGCCCAACCGAGGGCGATCATCGGCCACACGAGCATGCCGAGGTAGATGCCGAATGCGACGAATTGGCCGACTGTCACGGTGCCGGCCATGACCAGGCGCCCGCCGGCGTAGAGAACGGTCAGTGCACTGAGGCCGCCCAGGAGAGTCAGGAGGGGAAAAAAGAGGCCCTGCACCTTCGCGAGGCTCAGATTGCGTGCGAGGTAGTCCTCGCTGAGGCCACGGAACCGATCGATCTCCGCCTGCTCCTGGCGGTACGCGCGGACGACTCGAACCCCGGACAGATTTTCGTGTGCCTGGCTGGTCAGGGTGCTGAACTGCGCCTGGATGGCCTCGGTGCGGCGGTGAATGCGCTGGCCCAGGACGACCATGGCAACAGGGAGACCCAGCATCGGAAGTAATGCCAGGAGCGTGAGATGTGGGCTGATCGTGGCCATGGCGGGTGCAATTAGCAGTGCCCTGATGATAGTATCCACCAGGTACATGAGCGCCGGGCCGGCCACCATTCGAACGGCCAGCAGGTCGTTGGTGGCCCGGGCCATGACATCGCCGGTCGAATATCGGTCGTAAAACTCGGCCGACATTCTCTGGAGATGGGCAAAGAGGTCGTCTCGGAGGTCGGTTTCGACCCGGCGGCTGCCGCTGTTGAGCAGCTCCCGCATGCCGTAACGGGCGACACCGCCCAGGAGCGCGACGGCTAGCATTATTGCTATGGCAGTCTGGACCTCGTGGAACTCGTGGCCCTGGCGCAGGGCGTCGATGCCGCGCTGGAGGAAGCGTGGTCCGATCGTGACGAAGAAGTTGGAGACGGCCACCAGCAGCATACCGGTGAGGTAGGTCCACCGATATCGCTTGAGGTACGGCAGGAGGGACCGCAGTTCTTTCATAGGTCTGGCTGGAATGTCTCAGAGGATCGAGACTCGGGCAAGTCACACCAGGAGGAGGATCTGATGTCGAAAACCATGCTCGCGGTCTTTGCCGCACTGACGCTTGCGGGGTGCGGACGGGGAGACAAGCGGGATGTGGCCTCGGCCGATAGTCTCAACCGCGATCTGCAGCTCGCTCCCGTCGACACGACGGCGCCGCTGAATGACACCGCCTCAACCTCACCGGCTCCGGCGGCCACACCTGCGCCCGCTCCGGCAGCCGAGCCGGCGACTCCCGCTCCAGCACCGAAGCCCAAGCCAAAGCCCACATCCAAGCCGGCGCCGGCGCCCGCCTCACCCTCGCCGGCTTCGCCGGCGGGCCCAACCTCGGCGGAAGCCCCGGCTGCGGCTCCGTCGGCCGGACCCAAGCGGCTATCGGCCGGGGCCACGTTTGCCGCGGCCACCGATGCCGAGATCCGCTCGAACAAGAACAAGGTGGGTGATGAGGTAACTGCGACGGTCTCGACCGATGTGAAGGATGCATCGGGTCACGTGGTGATTCCGGCCGGCTCGAAGGTGACGCTCACGATCACGGCGATCAAGGTGTCCGAGAACAAGGGCGACAGCACCGGGACGTTGACCGTGAAGCCCACGGCGGTCTCGATCAACGGCCAGTCTCAGCCGCTGGCTGCCTCACTCTCGGGTGTGAAGACCTCGCTTCAGGGTCGGAAGACCAATGCGGGTGATATCGCGAAGGTTGGCGTCGGGACCGGTGCCGGCGCGGTGGTGGGCCGGGTGATCGGCGGCAGTACGAAGGGCGCCATTATCGGCGGTATCATCGGTGGAGCGATCGGCGCCCAGCGCGCTATCGAGACCAAAGACCGGGACGTCGTGCTTCCTCAAGGAACGACGGTAACGCTGACGCTGGACCAGACGTTCGAAGCGCAGTCCTAACGGACGGAGAGAAGGAGAAGGGAGGAGGGAAGGGGGCCCATCCGCCCCCACCCCTTCTCCCTTCTCTGTTTCCCTCTCCCTTCTCCTCAGTATCCCGCCCCGCCTCCGCCATATCGCCCGTCGCTCACCCCCTCCCACCCGGTTCCGTTGCGGATGATGGCCTGCACATCGCCCCAGTGCCCTGCGCTCGATACCGCGTGGCCCCGAGCGCGGAGGCTGTCGAGCGTGGCCTCGGAGACACCGTCGCCTTCGATGCGCAACGTGTCGGGCAGTCCCTGATGGTGCATGCGTGGCGCGTCCACCGCATCGGCGAGCGACATCCGATGATCGATGACGTTCGAGATCACGTGGTAGACCATCGTAATGATGCGTGGTCCGCCCGGCGTTCCCACGACCATGAACAGCCGGTTGAGCGAGTCTACGACGATGCTCGGCGTCATGGCCGAGAGCATGCGCTTGCCGGGGGCGATCGCGTTGGCCTCGCCCTGAACCAGACCGTACATGTTCGGCTTGCCCGGGGCCGTCGCGAAGTCGTCCATCTCGTCATTGAGAAGAAATCCTGCCCCAGTAACGGTGACCGCGCTCCCGTAACTGTCATTGAGCGTCGTCGTGCAGCTGACCGCGTTCCCCTCGGCGTCCACGACGGAGTAGTGCGTGGTCGACGCCCCGCTGCGCAGCGCCGGGTCGAACACTGGAGTCGGTGTGGCGTGCTCACCGATGGCGCCCCGCAGCTCGGCGGCGTACTGCTTCGACAGCAGTCGGTCGAGCGGGTTCTTCACGAAGGCGGGATCCCCCAGATACGTATTGCGATCGGTAAAGGCTCGCCGCATCGCCTCGGCCTCGCGGTGCAACAGCGCGGATGAGCCGAAGGGCGGGAGCGGCGTGTACCCCTCCATCACGTTGAGGATCTCGCCCATCGTGACACCGCCCGATGAGGCCGGGGCCATCGAGTAGATCGTGTCCCCGCGATAACTGATTCTGATCGGGTCTCGCCAGATCGCCTTGTACGTGGCGAGGTCCTCGCGCGTGATGAGACCGCCACCTCGCGCCATTTCCTCGACGATCAGCTCGGCCACGCGTCCACGGTAGAAGCCGGCAGCGCCGCTGTCCCGAATCGCCTGCAGTGTTGCCGCGAGATCGGGTTGGCGGAGCGTCGAGCCCGGCGCGGGCGGCTTTCCGCCCGGCAGAAAACTCGCGCGTGAGGCGGGGAAGAGAACGAGACGAGCGCTGTCTCCCCGAATCGAATTGGATCGGAAGGTGTCGATGACGAATCCGTCGCGCGCGAGCCCGATCGCGGGCTCGATCACTTCGGTAAATGGAAGCTTCCCCAGGCGCGCATGGGCCTCGACCATGCCGGCTACGGCGCCAGGAACGCCAGCGGCGAGGTGACCGGTGAGACTCCGATCGGTGAGGTTCCCTTGGGCATCGAGGTACATGTTCCGACTCGCGCCCGACGGGGCCATCTCGCGATAGTCGATGGTCTTCACGGTACCATCGCGGAGGCGTATCACCATGAAACCGCCACCGCCGAGATTCCCGGCCTCGGGGTGGACCACCGCGAGCGCGAATCCGACGGCGACCGCGGCATCCACTGCATTACCGCCGCGGCGAAGAATATCGCGACCGACCTGGCTCGCGATGGGATTGCCGGAGACGACCATCGCGCTGCTACCCTCCGTGACTCTGGCGTGGCCGATGTGGTTCCAGGTGAACGCGGTCGGGGCAGGAGACCGAGCCGTACTCGCCTGATGACTGCAAGCGAACGTAGTGAGCAGGGCGATTACACGCGGCCATCGGGGAGAATCCACGAGGTCCTCGAGGGTCTTGGGTGTGGGCAGAGGTTGCCCCAAGGGTTCGACGGCCTCTAATTTAGCCGCACGTGGCCGCCGGCATACACTCTTCCTTTCCGATGCGTGGCTGACGACTTCCTCGACGCGCGCCTGACCGAACGGCGCAATCCTCGCAGCGCCACCATCGACACCGCATCAGCGCTCGAGATCGTGGATCTCATCGGCGCCGAGGACGCGACTGTCCCTTCGGCGGTGGCGCGGGCGCGCGAGGACATCGCCCGCGCGATCGACCTGATCGAAGCTGCATTCCGCGCGGGTGGCCGGCTGCTCTACGTCGGCGCGGGCACGAGTGGCCGGCTCGGCGTGCTCGACGCCGCGGAGTGTCCGCCTACCTTCGGCACGCCGCCCGAGATGGTCGTCGGGATCATCGCGGGAGGATTACCCGCGCTCGTCCGCTCGATCGAAGGCGCCGAAGACGATGTCAACGCGGGTCTCGGCGAGATGGACGCACGTCGGGTCAGTCCCAACGATGTGGTGGTCGGCATCGCGGCCAGCGGCACCACGCCGTTCGTGCGAGCGGCCCTGTCTCGCGCCCAGACACTGGGCGCCCGCACGGCCCTCGTGTCCTGCTCCGAGCCGCCTCAGCTTCTCAGGGAAACCTGCGACGTTTGCATCACGGTGCTCGTCGGTCCAGAGATCGTCACCGGCTCCACGCGAATGAAGTCGGGGACCGCGACCAAGCTCGTGCTGAACACGCTTACGACCGGTGCGATGATCCGGCTGGGGAAGACCTATGGCAATCTCATGGTCGATCTGCGGGCCTGGAACGACAAGCTGGTGGATCGGAGCCAGCGCATCGTGATGGAGACCACCGGGCTCGGTCGAGATGAGGCGCGAAAGGTGCTCGACGGTGCGGAAGGCAGCGTCAAGACCGCGATCGTCATGGCGCGACGGAGCGTGAGCCGCGACGAAGCCGAGCGACTCCTCGACGAGAACGGCGGCCATCTTCGGTCTATCGTGGGCGACCCTCCGCCGGTACGCCAAGTGTGAGCGAGCGCCCGACGCTCGCGGTCGGCCTCATGTCGGGCACCTCGCTCGACGGGATGGATGCGGCCCTCGTCCGGCTGGACGGCCCGACTCACGCGAATCTCGTTCACTTCGTGACTCGCCCCTATACCGAGGACGAACGGCGACAGATCCGGGCGGCGCTTCAGGGACCCGGGAGCGAAGGAAGTCCGGCCGCCGGGTTCGCGCGGCTTCACGCAAAGATCGCGGAGTGGGCGGTCGAGGCGGTCGAGCTGCTCCTCGCGGAAGCACGTGTGCCTGCCTCGGAGGTGGCCGTCATCGCCTTTCCCGGTCAGACGATCTGGCACGAGCCGCCGGCCGTCTCGTGGCAGCTTGGCGAGCCCGCGATTCTGGCGGAACGATTCGGCGTGCGAGTCGTCAGCGGCTTTCGCGCGCGAGACGTGGCGGCGGGAGGACAGGGCGCCCCGCTGGTTCCGATGGCTGACCTGCTGCTCTTTGCCGCGGGTGACGCGCCGCGCGTGCTGCTCAATCTCGGCGGCATGGCGAATCTCACGTATGTGCCACGCCGGGCGCAGGAGGACGGCGTGTTCGCGTTCGACACGGGGCCTGGAGTGGCAATCATCGATGCGGTGGCGCGGATGGTGGACCGGGACTGCTCGTTCGATCGCGACGGCAAGCTCGCCGCGCGAGGCGTGGTCGATGAGGGAGTCGTCTCGGAGCTTCTGACCGACGGGTTCTTTGCGCTGCCGCCACCCAAGAGCACCGGCCGTGAGCGCTTCGGTGACGCGTACGCCGCGGCCCTGCACCGAGCGGTGCCGGGGGCAGACGGAGTCGCCACGGCGGTCGAGCTCACGGCGCGAAGCATCGCGGACGCGGTCGATCGTTGGATTCCTGGCGAGGCCGATGTCGTCGCGTCGGGGGGCGGGTGCCACCATCCCGGTCTCATGGCCACCTTGGCGACCCGGCTGAGGTCCCTCCAGCGGTCGCATGCCCTTCGTCGCTTCGAAGACATCTTTTTCCCCGGCGACGCAAAGGAAGCAGTGGCCTTCGCGCTCCTGGGATACCTCACGCTGCACGGACAACCGGGCAACGTCCCGGCCGCGACGGGCGCTCGTGGCCCTCGAGTTCTCGGCGCGGTCACCCCGGCATGAGCGTCGCTGAATCTCTCGAGGCCGCGCGCCTGGTTATGCCTTCGCTGCGCTGGCGACAGGATGGTGGGTTCGCCCATGAGGCCGGCGCCATTGCCGATGCCCTGGATCTCGGAGTAGGCGGTTTCATCATATTTGGCGGCGACGTCGAGAGCGTCCGCCGTCTCACGACCGACCTCCTCAGGCGGGCCGCCCGCCCCCTCCTGCTTGCCTCCGACTTGGAGCGGGGGGCAGGTCAGCAGGTCGCCGGACTCACCGAATTTCCGCCGCCCGCTGCGCTCGCCTCTCTCGGAGATGCCGCCGTGATTCGGTGGGCCGGCTCGGTTACGGCGCAAGAGGCTCGTGCAGTCGGCATCAACTGGGTCTTCGCTCCGGTGGCCGATCTCGACGTGCGCCCCGACAATCCGATCGTGCAGACTCGCGCCTTCGGTGATGATCCCCAGCGCGTGGCCAGCTACGTGCGGAGCTGGATCGAGGGCTGCCAGAGCGCCGGCGCCCTGGCCTGCGCCAAACACTATCCCGGGCACGGACGAACCGCGGTCGATTCGCACCTCGATCTTCCGGTGGTCGAGGCGAGCGCGGAGGTGCTGCGCACCAGCGACCTGGTGCCCTTTCAGGTGGCCGTCGACTGCGGGGTCGCCTCCGTCATGACGGGACACGTCGCCTATCCGTCTCTCGATGCGTCGGGGCTCCCCGCCACCCTCTCCAAGCCCCTGCTCGACGAGCTGCGGGGCCCGCTCGGTTTCGAAGGACTCGTGGTGTCCGACGCTCTCATCATGGACGGTGCGCTGCAGGGACGCCGTGAATCGGATGCCGCGGTAGAGGCGGTGCGGGCCGGCGTGGATCTCTTGCTCTACCCCAAAGACCCGCGGCGAGTGAAGGAAGCACTCGAGCAAGCGGTGGGGAGTGGAGCACTGGAGCGGCCGCGGCTGGCCGAGGCGCTGTCCCGATACGAACGCGCGCTCGAAGCTGCGACGGGCCCAACGGCCCCGGTGACTCGAGGGCCCTTCGATTCGGCAGACGCGCTGGCGGACGCCCTGCTCGAGCACGGGATGCTTCGCGGTGCACCACCCCGACTCGAAGCACCCATCGACCTCATCATCGTGGACGATGATCTCGGAGGTCCCTACCCGCCTGGCCCGAGTGATTGGACGGCGCAGTCTCTCGGTGAGGAACTGGTCGGTCGGTATGCCGGCGGCTCTCGCGTGGTGCTTGCGTTCGCGGAGCCAAGAGCCTGGAAGGGTCGGTCGGGATTCGGCGCGGCAACTCTTGCAACGCTGACCGACCGCGCGGCCGATGCCGATTTGATCGTGCTCTTCGGACACCCACGCCTGCTGGCGGAACTGCCGGGCGATGTTCCCGTGCTTCTCGCCTGGCATCGGCAGCGACTGATGCAGGAGGCGGTCGCGCGCTGGATCCGAGCCAGGCTCAGGTAACAGCGCCCTCCTCCGCGGGGGCGCTCGCATTGCGGACCCAGGGCAGGAGGCCGTAGGCGGGAATACCGAGGGCGAAGGTGAACAGGAAGTAGTGGGCAAACCCCATCCGTTCGGCCAATACTCCCGAGGCCACGCCGACCGCCCAGCGACTCAGCGCGTATACCGCGCTCAGCAGCGCGAACTGCGTGGCCGCATAGCGACGCTCACAGACGGACATCAGGAACGCGAGAAACGCTGCCGTTCCCAATCCTGCCGCGAAATTCTCGAAGAGCGCCGCTCCGGAAATGAGACCCCGATGGGCGGGTAGCGCTGCCGCCAGCGCGTAGCCGAGACTCGACAGCAGTTGAACGAGCCCCATGGTCCAGAGTGCCCGAAATATCCCGACCCGCGTGGCCAGAACCCCACCGAGCGTCGCGCCCACGAGAGTGGCGATGAGCCGACCCGTCGTGAGCGCCGCGATCTGATTCAAGGAAAGTCCACCGGCCAGCCAAAAAGGCTTGGTCATCGGATCCATCGCAGAGATGTCGAGCTTGAAGAGCAGGGCGAACAGCACGACGGCCCAGATGCCCGGGCGTCGTAGCAAAGCGGCCACCGGCTCGGCCAACGCGTGGGCATGCTGGGACCCGCGACTCGTCTCCGGCAACGCCAGCGACCCCAGGGCAAGCGCGGCGGTAATCCCCGCGCCCGCGAGGAAGGCCGTGGACCACCCGCTCCGTGCGGCGATGTACACGAGCAATGCGCTCGAGACGAAGCTGGCCCCCCGGTACGTGGCGATCCGCACCGAGTTCGCGACGCCGAGCTCGCGGCCCGACGTCGTCTCGATGGTATACGCGTCGATCGCGATGTCCTGAGTGGCTGAGAGGGTGACGTAGAAGAGGAGCAGGGCTCCGAGTTGCGCTCCATGATGCGCGGGGTCGGCGCCGGCCAGGACCGCCGTCACTACGGCCAGCAGGACGAGGCATGCTCGAATCCACACTCTCCGGCTTCCGAGGCGATCGACGAAGGGGGCCCAGAGGAACTTGAGCACCCAGGGCATGGACGCGCCCGTGGCGAGGCCGATGCCGGCCAGGCTTACACCCTCCTGTGCCAGCCAGACCGGGATGGTTTCGGTGAAGAGGAAATAGGGAAGACCCGACGCGAACGAAAGCGCGCCGACCCAGGTGAGTCGAGTTCGGAGTGGGGCGGTCAGAGCCAGAACGCGAGAGCGGCAGCCAGAAGACAGATCACCGCGATGATGAGGAGGATTCCGCGGAGGCGACTGCCGAGAAGGGTCGGCTCAGGAACGGGGGGCTCTGCAGGAGGATCCGCCAAGGGAGCCGGCGCCGCCGGCATCTCGTCGGTCTCTTCCTCCTCGCCTTCCGGGAGATCGAAGACTCGGTACCCTACGCCCTCGGCGTCGGACGCCTCGTGTAAGCCGGGACCGGCGAAGTGTGCAGCGACCACGGTGATGTTGTCGGGCCCGCCTCGCTCGTTCGCCAGATCGATGAGCGCACCGCAGAGCGACGGGAGATCGGGGTGTTCCTTTACCTGTTCGCCGAATTCCTCTCGGCGCACCAGTCCCGAAAGACCATCGGAGCAGATGATGAGCGTGTCTCCGCGACGGAGCGGCTGGTGGGTCAGGTCGACTTTCACCTGAGGATCGGGCCCGAGCGCCTGCAGAATGATGTTACGACGCTCGCTCTGCTCCGCCTCCTCCTCGGTGAGCTCGCCCGCGTCCACCAGCCGTTGCATCAGCGACTGATCCTTCGTGAGCTGGATGGCCGTTCCATTGCGAACGAGGTAGGCGCGGCTATCGCCGATCTGAGTCAGGTAGAGGCTGTCACCGTACACACCCGCCGCCGTCACGGTCGTGCCCATGCCACGGACCTCTGGGTGCTCTTTCGCGTACGCGTAGATGCGGGCGTTCGCAAGCTGCACCGCTTCGCGCATTCGGAAGGCGAACCGTTCGGGAGTGGAGTCGGGATCGGCGGCCCACGCAGTGGCGAGATGACGATAGATGAGATCCGCGGCCATTTCGCTGGCGAGCTCGCCGGCCACCGCGCCGCCCATCCCATCCGCTACCATGAACAGCGATCCACGCGGCCCGATCTCGTGTTCCCGGACTTCGGGCATCAGGCTCGCGTTGCCGGTGCTCAGATCGGCGACGAGGAAGGTGTCTTCGTTATGGTCCCGGGTGCGCCCACGATCGGTCTTTCCGAAGACGGAGGCGAGAATGGGAGTCACTCGGGCGATCCCTTCCAGTGTTCCGGTCGGCCAGGGGAAAGTGTGACGAATCTAGAGAGCGCCCCGGTGAGCGTCAACGTCGTCTTGGCGTAAGTCCTAGTCAACATGTACCTTGCACCAATGGCTCTCATGCGGTGCTGCCGATGGATGGTTCCCGTGCTCGTGCTGGTGGCGTGTGCTCGGGGTCGTCCCTCCGGTCCATCTCCGACGGCGGGCGGCCTGACGCCGAGCTCGACGCTGCTTCCTCCGGTGCCCTCGCGGACCGGGCCGCTCAACATCCAGGTGGCGTATCCGCCAACCGATGCCTCCCTGCAAATCCGCGACTCGACGTTCATCTTCGGCTCCGTCGGCAGTGGTGACGCTCGACTGACTATCAATGGAGAAGCCGTCCCGGTCTGGCCCAACGGCGCATGGCTCGCCTATCTCGCGTTGCCGCAGGACACAATTGCACGCTTCCGGCTGGAAGCACGGACCTCGACCGATTCCGCCTCGCTGACGTACGTGGTTCGCCGGACAATCGATCAATCGACACCGCCTCCCGGGGCTTCCGTGTGGGTAGACTCGCTGTCGCTCGCCCCTCGCGGTCGGCTCTGGCTGCACCCCGACGAATACCTCACGCTTTCGGTTCGCGCCACTGAAGGTGCCGCGGTCCACCTCCGCCTGCCCGACGGGACAGTGATTCCGCTCGTCGCCCAGCCGCAGTTGAATGACGTGCCGGAGGGCGTGCGGGTGTTCGGGGCCGGACATCCTGACTCATGGCACCACGATCGATACATCGGTGTGGTACGAGGTCGATCGATAGGTCCCGATCCGGGCCCCGTTCTTCCAGGCGGAGAATTCGTTCACCCGATCGGGCCAACCGGAGACAGCGCGTGGGCGACCGCCGAGGCCATCGTCGGAACCGATACCGCGCGAGTGCGTTGGCCACTTCAGGTCGCCTTGCTGGACACGCTTCCCGAGGTCGTCGAATTCGACGACGACAGCGCGCACGTCGGATCGACGGACAGCATGACCGTGGGGCGGGCCGCGCCGGGAGCGACGTACGCCTGGTTCTTCCCCACCGGCACGAGAGCGGAAGTGAGCGGACGCCGCGATGGGGACATTCGGGTGCGTCTCTCTCGTGACGCCGAGGCATGGCTCCCCGCGGGGGAGGCCCATCTTCTGCTCGCGGGCACACCGGAGCCCCGAGGAATGGTCGAATCGGTCGTCCTCACTCCGAGTCCGGGCTACGTCACCCTCCGGATCCCGGTGAGCCAGCGACTTCCGTTTCGGATCTCCGAAGAGGATCGCACGATTCGAGTCCGATTGTATGGTGCCGCCGGAGACGTGAACTTCATCCGATACGGAGCGGCCGACACACTCGTCCGCCGAATGAGCTGGGAACAGAGCGCGGCCGATGAGGTCACCCTCACGCTCGAGTTATCGCGTTCGGTATGGGGGTATCGTGCGCATTGGGACGGCAACGATCTGCTCCTGGATGTCCGCCGGCCACCCGCGATCGATCGTGGCAACCCGCTCTCAGGCCGGCTTATCGCGGTGGACGCCGGACACCCGCCAGGCGGAGCGACGGGTCCGACGGGTCTTCGGGAAGCGGAGGCCAATCTCGCCGTGGCGTTGGAGCTCCGCCGGTTGCTCGAGTCGGCCGGGGCACACGTCCTCATGACACGCACGACCGACACGCCGATCGATCTCTGGCCCCGCGTGGCCGCGGCGGAACGAGCCAACGCCGATGTGCTGGTCTCCATTCACAACAACGCGTTGCCCGACGGAATCAACCCATTTGCGCACAACGGTAGCAGTGTGTACTACAATCATCCACGCAGCATTCCTCTCGCCCACGATGTGCAACAGGCTCTGCTCGGACGACTCGGGCTCCGCGATCTGGGAATCGGTCGCGGTGACTTCGCGCTGGTGCGGGGAACGTGGATGCCGTCCGTCCTGACCGAGGGACTCTTCATGATGTTGCCCGATCAGGAGGCAGCCTTGCGTTCGGCTCGCGGGCAGCAGCTCTATGCGCTCGCGGTGTTCGAAGGCCTCCGGAGGTTTCTCGATGAACGGGCGCGAGATGAGTAGTCGGAGTCGTGTGGGCCGGGGCGTAGTCCCGGCGTCTCCTAGGTCGATGAGCCCCCCGGTATCGCGCCTCGGACGCATGACCCTGATTCTCGCGGTGCTCGGCTTCGTGGGGATCCAGGTCTCATGGGCCCAGACCCCCGAAGATCGTGCCGCCATCGAGCGTTTCCGCGACTCGCTTGCCACCACCGCCGATACCAGCGGGCTTCTCGATCTCGAGAAGCGCATGATTGCGGCGGCCAAGGCTGACCGTAACAATGCCGTCGAGCACCTGCGGCTGGGATTTCTATCATTGCGCATCGGCGAGCTCGGGGGCCAGTCCCACTACGACGATGCCGCGTCCGAATTTCAATGGGCGATCGACCTGGAGCCCAAATGGCCGTACGCCTGGTACGGAATGGGCTTGGCCGAGTATGGCGTCGGTGACTCGCAGGTATCCTTCGTCACCGGGCTCAAGACGATGCTCGGCAAAGACGCCCTCACCCGATCGGCGGTCGCCTTCGCCAAGTCGGCCGAGGTGGATCCGGCGTTCGTCCGCGGGCTGGTCGATCTCGCCAATACTGCCTTGCGGCAACGCGTCAACATCAAGCTCGGCGTGGCGCTCGATGCGCTCCGGCGAGCAGGCAACACTCCGGCGCGAGACGACCCGGAAGTGATGCTTGCGAGGGGCAGGGTGGAGCGCGAGGTCGGTGACGGTGACTCCGCCCTGGTCGCGCTGCGGGGCTATCTCGAGCACGGGTCCAACAAAGGCCTCGGCGAGCTCGAGGTTGCGCGTACGCTATTCCTGCTCGGCCGTTACGACGGTGCCGTGCCCTACTTCGAGGGTGCGGCGTCGGACGACTCGACGACCGTGGCCAATTATCGGACCGATCTCGCGACCATCGCCAGCGACAGTGTATTGCGCGAGTTCGACCAGGTGCAGGGCGCGCGGCGGGTGGCCTACCTGCGGCAGTTCTGGGGCAGCCGCGACCGGACCGAGCTGAGGCCGGACGGCGAGCGGCTCCGGGAGCACTACCGCCGGCTCTTCTATGCCAGGAAAAACTTCCAGCTTACGGCCCTCAATCGACACTACGATATCGTCGAGCGGTATCGTTCGGGCAGCAGGGACTTCGATGACCGTGGGGTGATCTACATTCGCCACGGCGAGCCCACGACCCGTGCCTCCTATGCGGCGCCCAACCTCGAGCCCAACGAGTCGTGGAGATACAGCCGACCCGAAGGCGATCTGATCTTCCACTTCGTCGCGCGAGAAGACGTCCAGGACTTCAAGCTGGTCGAAAGCCTCTTCGACGTGCTCGGCTTCAGCAATGCCATCGCATTGCGTGAAGATCGGACGTCGGTCAATCCGGTGGCGGAACAGCTGATGCTGTCCCGAGAGCCGCTGTCACCCATCTACCAGCGGCTGAATTCTGCGGGCGGCGTCGGCGCTGGGCGCTACCAGACGGAGGAGCGCGCGATCGGACAAGCCAGCATTGCGGTGGGTACCACCACCGACAGCTACGAACTGAGCTTCCCGTCGGAGCTCAAGGTCCGTTCGGAAGTCCTCGCCGTTGGACACGACTCGGCGGGCGGCATGGTGCAGATCGCCTACGCCATCGCCGGGTCGAGCCTCGAGCCGGTGACCGTCACGAGAGGCTACCTCTACTCGGTGCGCGTGAGATTCGTCGCGACCGATCGCAACGCGAAGGTGGTTGCCTCGCTCGATACGACGCGGCACTTCGTCTCGCCGGCTCCGGTCCCCGCGGGCGAGCACCTGGTGGGCCGCGCCGCCGTCCACGTGCCTCCGGGGAAATACGCGTACCGGCTGGCGATTCAGCAGGGTGAGGAGTCGGGGGTCGTGCTGCCACGGGATACGGTGCGCGTCGGCCAGCCGACCTCGACGGCGCTGGCTCTGAGCGACCTCGTGCTGGGCAGCCGCTCGACGAATCTGTTCTGGCGGCGCACCGGAGACGACACCGTCACCTTCAACCCGCTCCGCACGTTCAAGCGGAACCAGGATATGGATCTGTACTACGAAGTCGAGGGATTGACGGCGGGAACACCGTACACGGTTCGAGTCGCGGTGCGGAAGCAGGGTGGCAGTGGCGGGCTGTTCAAGAAGATCTTCGGCGGCGGGTCGGCAGCCATGTCACTCAAGTTCGAGGAGCAAGGTGCCTTTCCGGTGGGAAGCTCCCACCGCAACCTGAAACTCGAGACCCTCAAACCGGGGAACTACACGCTCGAGGTGGTGGTCGATGATGGTCAGGGTCGCACCGACCGCCGGTCCCAGCCCTTCCAGATCGTGGAGGAGTAGCGAGGCTTAGAGCGGCCAGGACTCGGGGCGCGTATGCGTGAGCACGAGCAACGGCTGCACGAGCGTATCGGCCTTCACCTGGGCCTCGACCTGCACGAGATGCTGCGTCACTCCGGCACTCGCATCGAATGTCGCGATGTGCATCAGGAGGGAGGACAGCGGCTGCAGATCAGCGTCCTCTTCACCGCTCTCAGTCCCTTCGACCATGTTCCCCGCAGCAAGCGTAATCCGCGCATGACCGAACAACCACAGCGGCGATCCTTCCAGCGACTTGAGCAGGCGCTCGCTCAGTTCCAGGCTTTCTCCGTTCAGCGTGATGAGCCCAAGACTGGGACGGTCCGAATACCGCCGGGAGTGGATGACAAAGCCGTAACTGAAAGCCGGCTCCTGACCTGCCGCGCGACGGATCGCGGCACGGAGCTTTTGCTGGCTGAAGGCGATCGTGTGATAGGGGACCACGGGGTCTCCCGCCGGGCCGAGCCCGGTGCAATAGGAAAGGGCGCAGGGGTCGAGGCGCCCGACCTCCCAAGCGCAGGCCTTGTGCCACCTTTCCCTCCCCTCACAGAGGCCAAAAGAGCCCCCCCGGGTCGTGCCGAGCGCAACGCCTCTCGCAGGACGCCACGGATCGCTTGACTCCCTCGTAGCGGGCGATAGCTTGCCCGCATGTTCTGCTCCCGCTGCGGCAGCGAGATTACCGGGAAGTCCAAGTTCTGTCCCTCCTGCGGTCTCGATCTCCTGGCCACGACCCCCGTTCACGCCATCGCGACGGGGTCGTTTCAGGAAACGGACCTCGTGCGCGAGGCGCTCGCCGCCGAGTACGAGATTCTCGAAGAGCTGGGACGTGGCGGCATGGCCATGGTCTACCGCGCGCGCGACCGATCGCTCGAGCGCGAGGTGGCCATCAAGGTGCTGCCGTTCTCGCTCGCGTTCGACTCCGAGTTCGTCGAGCGCTTTCAGCGTGAGGCCCGCACGGCAGCTCAGCTCGAGCATCCGAACATCATTCCGATTTACCGGGTCGGTCGGGCAGGCAGGGTGATCTACTTCGTGATGAAGTACCTGCGGGGTGGATCGCTCGCGACCATCATGAAGGATCGCAAGAAGCTGAACCCGCCCGAGATCCGCCGACTGCTGATCGAAGCCGGAAGCGCGCTGGGATACGCCGCCCAGCGCGGCATCGTCCATCGGGATATCAAGCCTGACAACATCATGTTTGACGAGTTCGGACAATCGGTGCTCACCGACTTTGGCATCGCCAAGGCGGCGTCGGGACAAAAGCTCACCGGCACCGGGATGTCGATCGGCACGCCCCATTACATGAGTCCCGAGCAGGCTCGCGCGCAGGCCATCGACGGCCGGAGCGACATCTACAGCCTGGGCGTGGTGGCGTATCAATGCCTTGCGGGGACAGTGCCATACGACGGCGAGGACAGCTTCTCGATCGGTTACAAGCACATCACCGAGCCGATCCCGAGCCCCACGCTCATCACCGCCGACGAGCGCCGGATCTTCGAGGTCATCAAGCGGATGCTCATGAAGGACCCGGCGGATCGATTCCAGAGCTGCGAAGAGCTGGTCGCCTCTATCCAGGGACAACCCACTGCCGCGCCCGGCGCCATGCGTCTGTCGGCGGCGGCGGCCGGCGTGTCGTCCGGAACCGGGTCGGCCACAGTGCCGAGTCCGATCGGTGCCATTTCGCCGATGATCGTGAGCCAGGCCACCACCCCACTCGATTCGCCGATCGTCGATCGTCGCGCTGTTCCGCGCGCGACGCAGGACGGGTCCCGCCGCGTCGCCGATCGGTCTCTCGCGATGCGAGGCAGCGGGTCGTCGTGGGGATGGGTCTGGGTTCTCGTGGCGGTGCTGGGTGGTGGGGGCGGCGCCTTCTATTACTACCACTCGCGCGGCTTCCTGCCCGGAGGGGCGGCGGACTCGGCGTCAGCCGCTCCCGCTCCGGCGCCACCGAAGGACAGTCTTCTGGCGCCGCTGCCACCACTCCCGTCGGGTGAGAGCACGAAGCCGCCTGCCGCGACCGCACCATCGGCCACCGCCCCATCCACGCCGGCTCCGGCACGCCCGCCGGCGCCGACACCGGTCGCGACCGACACGTCCCCTGCACCGACACCGACCTCGGGGGACAGCGGCGGCATTCGCGTGATCGGTCTTCCCCGTGGCTCCACGGTCATGATCGACGAGAAACCGGTGACCGAGCCGCTCACCCGTTTGCCTCCCGGACCGCATGCGCTCGGCGTGTCTGCGCCGCGGTTCAATTTCTATTCTGACACGGTAGACGTGAAACCGGGGGAGATTCTCGAGATCACTCCGCAGCTCTCTGCCATCGGCTCACCCGAGCTACCGCGACGGAGAATCGCGCAACGTCTGGTTGCCAATCACTGCGAGCCTGGCGTCGGGTACAATGCTGACGGCTCCTGCTTCGATGAACGCCCCAAACCGGTCAATCCCCCGTTCGTGCCGGTACCGGATGACGTGACCGGGACGCCGCGGCCGTCGCTGCTCTGGGTCAAAGTCTCTTCCGAAGGACGGACCGTGGACGTCCAACGCCTGCGGCCTTCCAACGATACCGACTTCGAGCGCGCCGTTCGCGACTTCGTCTGGACCGTGACGTGGCATCCCGCGCTCAAGGCCGGCTCGCCCGTCGAGGCATGGACCCAGATGCTGTTCCCCCCCGCGGCTCGATGAGCTCGCGGATCCATCCGTCGGCTTACATCGCTCCTACCGCTGCAGTCATGGGACAAGTGACGCTCGAGGAAGACTCGAGCGTCTGGTACGGCGTCGTCATCCGCGCGGATCTCGCGCCGGTCGTGATCGGCGCGCAGTCGAATCTCCAGGATGGCTCTATCGTGCATGTCGACGAGGAGGTGCCATGCATGGTCGGTCCGCGCGTTGGCGTCGGCCATCGGGCCATCCTGCATGGATGCACGATCGAGGCAGAATGCCTGATCGGCATGGGAGCCGTCCTGCTGAACGAGGTGTACGTCGGCACCGGGAGCGTCGTGGCGGCGGGTGCCGTGGTCCCGGAGCGGATGCGCATCCCGCCCCGCTCGCTGGTCATCGGTGTGCCCGGTCGGATCGTCCGGGAGGTCGATGCCTCCCTCGCGGCTCGGGTGACGGCAACCTGGAAACACTACGTGGAGCTGGCCCGGGTCCATCGGTCGGGTCGCTATCCGCTGGAGCCGCCATCGCACTGACGATCCCATTATCTTTGTGATGTGGGAAGCGGCATCACAAGCAGTTGCGGCACTTTTTCAGTGGTATTGTGCGTTGCGGGTCACGGTCCTAGTTTGCGCTTCCGATTTTCGCTGGCGTTGCGCTGCACGCTTCACTCCAACTCACAATGAACGGGGAGTGTCATGAATTCGTCCACCCCACGGGACGCCGTTCGGCTGTCGTCCAATGCCGTCACGGTGCTGGAAAAGCGCTACCTCGTGAAGGACGAGGCCGGCAAGCCGGTCGAAGCACCCGAGGACCTGTTCTGGCGTGTGGCGCGGACCATCGCCGAAGCCGACCGGCGGTACGGCGCGTCGATCGGCGCGGTGGAGGAAGTGGCCCAGGCGTTCTACGGGCTCATGGCCGACCGGCTGTTCATTCCCAACTCCCCTACGCTGATGAATGCCGGTCGTCCGCTGGGACAGCTTTCGGCCTGCTTCGTCCTGCCGGTGGACGACGCGCTGTCCAACGGCAAGAGCGGCATCTACGACACGCTGCGCGCCATGGCGCTGGTGCACCAGTCGGGCGGCGGCACCGGGTTCAGCTTCTCGCGGCTCCGGCCCAAGAACGACATCGTCCGCTCCACCATGGGCGTAGCCTCCGGTCCCGTCTCGTTCATGAGTCTCTTCGACGCCTCGACCGATGTCGTGAAGCAGGGAGGCACCCGCCGCGGCGCCAACATGGGCATCCTGCGGGTGGACCATCCGGACATCCTGGATTTCATCACCTGCAAGGACGACACGACCAAGATCACCAACTTCAACATCTCGGTGGCCGTCACCGACGCCTTCATGGCGGCGGTCGAGGCCGACGAGATGTACGACCTGCATCACCCCAAGACCGGCAAGGTCACCGGGCAGCTCCGCGCGCGCGAGGTCTGGAATCGCATCATCCATGGCGCCTGGAAGACCGGCGAGCCGGGGGTGTTCTTCATCGACAAGGCCAATTACTACAATCCGGTCCCGCACCTCGGCTCCTACGAGGCGACCAATCCCTGCGGTGAACAGCCCCTCCTGCCGTACGACGTCTGCAACCTCGGCTCCATCAACCTCGGCGTCTTCGTGCGGGATGGGGCGATCGACTGGGATGCACTCCGCCCGGTGGTCCATCTGGCACGCACTTCCTCGAGAACGTGATCGACGCCAACCACTATCCGCTGCCCGAGATCACCGACCTCGCCCAGCGGATCCGGCGAATCGGTCTCGGCGTCATGGGGCTGGCCGATGTTTTCGTCAAGCTCGGCATTCCGTACGACTCGAATGAGGGGGTCGCGCTCGGCCGCCGGATCCAGCAGTTCGTGGACGAAGAAGCGAAGGTCGAATCGGAGCGACTGGCGACCGAGCGCGGCGTCTTTCCGGAGTGGGAACGGAGCATCTGGGGCCCCGACGAGACCTGCGCACGGGATCCTCGCGGCGAGCGAATCCGCCCGATGCGTCGGCTCCGCAACTGCAACGTGACCACCGTTGCGCCGACCGGCACCATCTCCATCATCGCCGGCTGCAGCTCGGGGATCGAGCCGCTCTTCGCGGTGGCCTTCATGCGGAACCAGGCCGGCGTCCTCATGCCCGACGTGAACGAGGACTTCGTCGCCATCGCGAAGGCCGAGGGGTGGTACTCCGAAGATCTGATGCGGCGAATCGCCGAGGCGGGGCATATCCATTTCCCGGAAGTGCCGGCCAAGTGGCAGCGCGTGTTCGTCACCGCCAACCACATCAAGCCCGAGTGGCACATCCGGATGCAGGCGGCGTTCCAGGAGTACAACGACAGCGCCATCTCCAAGACCTGCAACTTCGCCCACGACGCCACCGAGGAGTACGTCGAGGAGATCTACCGGCTCGCCTACAGGCTCGACTGCAAGGGTGTCACCGTCTACCGCGACGGCAGCCGAGACATGCAGGTGCTCTCGACCGGCAGCACGGCCAAGAAGGTGCAAGGAGGCCGTGACCGGTCCCGCCGCGACGCCGGCGACACCGCGCGGCAACGGGGACGCCGGCCGAGATCGCCGACCTGCGCGGGCTGCTCGCCGAGGCAGTGGTGCCGAAAACGACCGGCTCCGCAAGCATCGTGCACGATCTCGAAGCGGAAAATCTCCAGCGTCGCCAGAAGCGGTCGCGTCCCGAGCTGCTGCGCGGCACCACCCGGCGTCTCGAGACTCCGCTCGGCACGCTGTACGTGACGATCACCGAAGACGACCGCGGCCAGCCGTTCGAGGTCTTCATGAGCCTCGGCAAGGCCGGCGGGGCGCTCATGGCCGACGTCGAAGCCATCGGTCGGCTGATCAGTCTCGCGCTTCGCTCAGGCATTCCGATGAAGGAGATCTACCGCCAGCTGCGCGGCATCAGCTCCGACCGCGTCATCGGCCTCGGCCCCAACAAGGTCATGTCCGTGCCCGACGCGGTGGGCATCGCCATCGAGCGCTGGATGCAGGAGAAGCAGGGCATCCAGCAGGAGTTGCTCCCTGGTGCCGCAGTCCGCGCCCGATGCCGAATCGGCTCCGGTCGTTTCTCGCGTCACGATGGGAGGCGCGGAGCAGATGCTGCTGGGCGGCATGCAGCAGACATTCTCCGGCGCCTGCCCCGACTGCGGCTCACAGCTCGAGTTCGCCGAGGGGTGCATCAAGTGCCACGTGTGCGGCTTCAGCGAGTGCGGGTGATCGTGGTCGTCCGTAGATAGCTGAGACCGTCTCGGGGTACTCAACGGGGTGTCGGTGTATCCGGCATCCCGTTGGTTTTTCGGACATGGCTCCCAGCACGGCCGTTCCCGTCCTCCTTGCAACCTCCCCTCTCCCCAATACCTTCCAAGTTGAAGGTCAGTCTACCATTTCTCCTGTTCGGGCAACGCGATTCCGCCTGCCTCCCCCCCCCAAGCCATCCTCGAGGCAGGCAACGCCTTCCTGGAAAAGCCATTCACCGCTCGGCGGCTCCTCGAGAAGGTACAGCAAGTACTCGGTCGATCGTGACTTGGAGCACGAATAGGTGACGGGTCGGGTGCGACGACGTTTATCCGCTGCCTGGCGCTCTACCCGGTGGCCGCGCCGCATCATCGCCGGCATCCTCCTTCTGACCGCCGGAATGTCCGTCTGGAATCTGGCACTCAATCCGGCGCTCCCCCCCAAGGTAGACCTCGTCGTCAACGATGTGACCGGGCTCAACCCCATTCCGGTCGCCGCAATCATCACTCCCACGACGACGGAAGAGATTGCGGCCGCGCTCCGGAGCCACGCTGGCCCGGTTTCCATCGGTGGCGGTCGATTCAGCCAGGGTGGGCAAACGGCCGAGCCAGGGGCGCTGCAGATCGATATGCGGCAGTTCAGGCGCGTCCTCGCCCTCGATACTGTCGCCAAGACCATCACGGTCCAGGCGGGCGCGCGATGGCGCGACGTCCAGGAGGCGCTCGATCCGCACAACCTCTCAGTCAAGATCATGCAGACCTACGCCAATTTCACCGTCGGCGGCTCGGTGTCGGTCAACGCGCATGGTCGATATGTAGGGCAGGGTCCTCTGATCCGTTCCATTCGCAGCCTCCATGTGCTCCTCGCCGACGGGTCTCTGGTCGAGGCGAGCCGAACCCGCAACCCGGACATGTTCGCCGGTGTGGTCGGGGGCTACGGGGGGCTCGGTGTCATCACAGATGTCACGCTGGACCTCGCCGATAATCTGGTCGTAGAGCGCCGGAACGAGGTCATGCCCATCGGCGCGTATGCCCGGTACTTCATGGAGCATGTTCGCAACGCCCCGGGTGCCGTGTTTCACAACGCCGACATTTACCCCGACGACTACACGACCGTCAACGCGACGACCTTCTGGGCGACCCGATCGGCGCCGACGATTCATGAGCGGCTCGTGTCCACGAATCGGTCCTACCGGCTCAATCGAGTGGTGTACTGGATCATTTCCGAGGCCCCGGGCGGAAAATGGCTCCGCCAGCATGTGATCGACCCGATCATCTTCCGCCGTCACCCGGTAGTGTGGAGGAATCACGAGGCGAGTTATGACGTCGCGGAGCTCGAGCCGAGCTCGCGCACGGCCACGACGTACGTGCTGCAGGAATACTTCGTTCCGGTGGCTCGATTCGACGCGTTCGTTCCCGCCATGCGAACGGTCTTTCAACGACACCGGGTCAATGTCATCAACGTCTCAATCCGACACGCCCTTCCCGACTCCGTGTCGCTGCTCGCCTGGGCTCCTCAAGAGGTCTTCGCGTTCGTCGTGTACTACAAGCAGCGAACCGATCAGGCGGCGCGTGATTCGGTGCGCGTGTGGACTCGCGAGCTGTTGGACAGCGTTCTGGCGGTTGGCGGCAGCTATTATCTGCCGTATCAGCCGCAGGCGACCACGGCCCAGTTCGCCAGGGCGTACCCGCGCGCCGAGAAGTTCTTCGCCCTCAAGCGCCGGCTCGACCCGACAAACAAGTTCCGGAATCTGCTCTGGGATACGTACGACCCCGAGGAGCGGAGCGCTCGGTCCGGCTCCGCGGGCCCCGATTCCGTCGAGACACTCGAGCGGCTCCCCGGTTACCGGCGGCCCGAATCCGACACGTTTCTTCAACACCCCGGGTGGTACATCGTCTACAGCTCGGAAGAGTACGCGCGGCATTTGGCGGGCAGGCGTCCTTCGACGTTCCCGTACGGCGTCTCCATCGGGCAGTTCTGGCGGACCTACGAACAGGCGACCAAGGAGGCGAGCCCCTATCCGACAAACTGGGGCCATCAGGTCATGCTGTGGGTCATCGGTATCAGCTACTCCGCTGAACTCAGCCTCAAGGCGCTGTATGAGGACACCATCGGGTCGATCTTCGAGTGGACGGCGGGTGGTCAGCGAACACCGGAGGAGGATCTCGCGGCCGAAGTCGCTGCGGATTATGCCAGGTTCATTCATGACCGTCCGTGGTATGAGTACCGCTTTCTTCCACGTCTCTGGGACGTGTGGGCCGGCGTGCCCTTGTGGGGACCGCACGTATTCCGCAGCTGGGAGCGGAAGGGCGTCTTGACGCTCGAGTACGGAATCAAATCGGTGTACGCCGAGCTCATTACGCTGGCGACCCACGCCACGTACGGCGAGCAGCCCGAACCCACGAGTCTCCTGGTGACCGGATGGCGAGACAGCCTCACGCGCACGCTCCCCGGCGTCGCAGTTGAACGGACCCTCGATCACGGCTACAGTGTCCTGACCGCGGGGCGATTCGATCCTACGCGCGACCTGCTGCTGCGTCTCGCACGAAGCGGTCCGGCCGACGTCACGCTGCACTCGATCGCGGGGCGGGACGTGACCGCCTTCACGGGAGTCGCACCGATCGACTGGGTGCCGGCAGGTGGACTCGGACGGGTGCTCTATACGCTTCCAGTCCCGACCCGACCGATTCGCCGGCGATTCCTCTTCGAGGCTCGGACGGAGAATCTGCTGCCCTGGCTGCGGGAGCTCGTTCGGGATTCCTCCGTCGTGATCGATCACGTCTACGACTGAGGCATTACGGAGGACGCGCCATGATCGGCACACGAAGGCTCGGACGACAGGGGCTCGAGGTGGGCGCCCTCGGTCTCGGATGCATGGGGATGAGCCAGTTCTATGGGCCAGGCAACGAAGAAGAGTCGATCGCCACGATTCATCGCGCGATCGAGCTCGGCGTCACGCTCTTCGATACCGCCGAGGTGTATGGCCCCTTCACGAACGAAGAGCTGCTTGGCCGCGCGCTGGCCGGACGCCGCGATCAGGTCGTCATTGCCACGAAATTCGGATTTCGCATCGGTGGAACCGGCCGCTCCGGTGTAGACAGTCGTCCCGCGCACGTCAAGGAGGTCGCCGAGGCGTCGCTTCGTCGTCTGCGGACCGACCGGATCGATCTCTTCTACCAGCACCGCGTTGATCCCGCGGTCCCCATCGAGGACGTGGTCGGAGCGATGGCTGATCTGGTCCGCGAGGGTAAGGTGCGCTTCCTCGGACTCTCCGAGGCCGGCGAGGCGACGATCCGTCGGGCGCACGCGGTGCACCCCATCTCTGCGCTTCAGAGCGAATATTCTCTGTGGGAGCGAAACCTCGAGCCTCGGATCATCCCGGTGCTCCGCGAGCTCGGGATCGGTCTGGTTCCCTTCAGTCCCCTCGGGCGCGGATTTCTGACGGGCACCGCCAGGCGCGCGGAGGAGTATCCCGAAGGCGACTATCGGCGCGGTGATCCGCGATTCCAGGGCGCCAATTTCGATGCGAACATGCGAGCCGCCTCGGTCACGCGAGAGCTGGCCACCGCCAAGGGTGCGACTCCCGGGCAGATCGCCCTGGCGTGGCTGCTCCGGAAGGGGCCAGACGTGGTCCCGATTCCCGGGACCAAGCGTCGGCGCTATCTGGAGGAAAATGTCGGGGCCGAGGCGGTGCGACTCTCGGGCGACGAAATGGCCCGTCTCGACGCGGCGCTGCCGCCAGAGGCCGTGGCAGGCGAGCGCTATGGCAGCCGGGAGATGCTATCGCTGATCGACCGGTGAACCTGTGGCTGGACACACCCTGCCGCTGGGGGGCATAATGGAGGGGACAAATACGAACGACACTCACGGTTTCGGTGGAGAGGAACAACATGGCGGCTGAACAGCAGGGGGGTGCCCTCAAGCCCGTGACGCCCACGCGGGTCGCGGAAGAGCTCCGCAGTTTGAGCGAGAAGCGGAAGAATGGCGAGCTCAAGCCGGACGAATACGAGCACCGGTTCTCTCGCATGATCACGGAGCTTCGTGATCGGCGCATCGACGGGAGCCGGGCGGAGATCCTCGCCACCCTCACGCCGTTGCTCAAGGACGGCGTCGTATCGGCGGAGGACTGGCGGCGGCTGACGCGGCAACTCGGCTTGGCATGACGCTCGTGCCGGTTTGATTCTTCGTCCTCTCGGCGCCGGGGCGCCGTCCGTCACCGCCATCGGGTACGGTGGCATGCATCTCTCCCTCGACGGTCGTCCTCCCGAAGCGCAGGCCCTCCGCGTGCTCGCCGCCGTGCTCGACGCCGGCGTCACTCTGATCGACACCGCGGATGCGTATTGTCTGAACGAGGGCGACGTCGGGCACAACGAGCGACTCATCGCCTCCGCCTTGAGCGCATGGGGGGGCGACCGCTCGAAAGTCATCGTCGCCACGAAGGGGGGAGTCGTCCGCTACGGGAACGCGTGGGACAGAGATGCGAGTCCGGCGCATCTTCGGGCGGCCTGCGAACACTCCCTCCGTGCGCTCGGCGTCGAGCGCATCGACCTCTACCAGCTCCACGCTCCCGATCCCAGGGTGCCGTTTGCCGAGAGCGTTGGTGCGATTGCGGAGCTGCAGCGTCAGGGAAAGGTTCGCTGGATGGGTCTGTCGAACGTCTCGGTGGAGCAGATCCAGGAAGCCGGCTCGATCGGTGCCGTCACCAGCGTCCAGAATCGGCTCAATCCCTTCTTTCGCGAGTCGCTGTCGGAAGGCGTGGTGCAGTACTGCGCGGAGAAGGGAATCGGATTTCTGGCGTACAGTCCCACGGGAGGGGGCCGCCTCAATCTCAAGCTTCCCACCCATCCTGTCGTCGCTCGGCTAGCCCGGCGCCTCGGCGCATCGCCTCACGCCGTGGTGCTCGCCTGGGTGCTGAGCCGATCTCCCTCGGTCATCGCCATCCCCAGCGCCCGGTCCACGGAGCACGCACTCGACAGCGTCTCGGCCGGCGATCTTCGGCTATCTCCGGACGACCTCTCGGCCATCGACGCGGCCGATTTCTCCCGGGCCTAGCCGGCTCACTGCCACCGAAATAACGAAGCGCCGACCGTGAAGCCGGCGCCGACCGCCGTGAAGACCACCAGATCGCCTCGCCCGACTCGGCCGCTCCGAACGACGTCTTCGAGCGCGAGGGGAAGCGTCGCCGCGGTGGTATTGCCGAATCTGTTGATGACCGAGGCCATCCGTTCGGGCGGCAACCCCAGCCGTTCTGCGGTGGCGTCGAGGATTCGTTGATTCGCCTGATGGGGGATGACCATCGCCACATCTGCCGCCGTGAGTCCGTTTCGGGAGAGCACGGTCTCGATGCTCTCGGCCATTCGGGTGACGGCGAACTTGAATACGCTCCGGCCGTTCTGTTTGAGGTAGTGTTGTCGACCGTTGACTGTCTCGACCGTTGCCGGATGGAGGGAGCCACCACCGGGCATCAACAACTCCTCGCGACCGCTGCCATCGACCACGTGATAGAAGTCGAGGAGCCCATATCCCGGCTCGGCCGGCTCGAGGAGGACCGCGCCAGCGCCATCGCCAAAGAGGACGGCCGTGGTTCGGTCGAGCGGATCGATGATCGAGCTCATCAAGTCGGCGCCTACCACGATGACCCGCTGATGCACTCCCGCCGCCACGATCTGGGCGCCGGTCGTGAGCGCGTAGAGGAACCCCGAACAGGCTGCCGAGAGGTCGAATCCCCAGGTCTCGCGGAGCCCGACGTGATCCTGGATGAGACAAGCGGTGGCAGGGAACATCATATCGGGGGTCACGGTGGCGACGATGAGGGCGCCGACGTCGCTGTTTCCGAGTCCGCGGGCCGCCATGAGTCGTCGGACCGCGGCCGACCCCATCGTCGAGGTGGTCTCGCCGGGGCCGCCGATGCGGCGCTCGCGGATACCGGTGCGACTGGTAATCCATTCGTCCGACGTGTCGAGCCTCGTCGCCAGCTCGGCGTTCGTGACGATGCGCTCGGGGACATAGGTCGCGACGGCGGTGATCGCGGCGCGAGGCGGACAGGGCGGGTCGTCAGGCGGCATGCCAGAATTTCGTCCGGACCCTGAAGCAAGCGCAAGAACGGATCACGCCGTCCGACGCTATATTTCGAAGATGCCTCCGTCCACACGACGCCAGACCGTGACCGCCGCGATCGGGGGCGTGCCCGTCGGATCCGGGCATCCCATCGTCGTTCAATCCATGACCAACACCGACACGGCGGACGTTTCCGCTACCGTCGAGCAGATAGGGGGCCTCGCGCGAGCCGGGAGCGAGCTCGTGCGAGTGACGGTGAATACCGACGAGGCTGCCGCCGCCGTGCCCGAGATCGCCGAGGGGCTCGACCGCATCGGCGTCTCGGTCCCCATCATCGGGGACTTTCATTACAACGGTCACCTGTTGCTCACGCGGCATCCGGGGTGTGCACGGACGCTGGCCAAGTACCGCATCAACCCCGGCAACGTCGGTGGCAAGCGACACGACGAAAACTTTCGCGCCATCATCGAGGTTGCCCTGACGCACGAGAAGCCGGTGCGGATCGGTGTCAACTGGGGCTCGCTCGACCAGCAATTGCTCACGACGCTGATGGATCTCAACGCCACGCGCGCGGAACCGCGCGACGCGCGCGACGTCACGATGGAGGCCATGGTCGAGAGCGCCTTGCAGTCCGCGCAGTTGGCCGAGGCGACCGGAATGGCCCACGACCGGATCGTGCTGAGCGCCAAGGTCTCGGGGGTCCAGGACCTGGTAGACGTGTACCGGATGCTGGCCTCGCGATGCGACTACCCCCTCCATCTCGGTCTGACCGAGGCAGGGCTGGGCGCCAAGGGGATCATCGCGAGCACCGCGGGTCTCAGCATTCTCCTCCAGGAGGGAATCGGCGACACGATTCGCGTCTCCCTCACTCCGGCACCCGGCGGTGATCGGACCGAAGAGGTTCGGGTCGCACAGCAGGTGCTGCAATCGCTGGGTCTGCGCAGCTTCACGCCTCAGGTCACCAGCTGCCCCGGATGCGGTCGCACGACGAGCACATTCTTTCAGCAGATGGCGCAGGAGATCCAGGATTACCTGCAGGCGAAGATGCCGGTGTGGCGGAGTGAGCACGCGGGCGTCGAGGAGATGAGGGTCGCGGTGATGGGATGCGTGGTGAACGGGCCGGGGGAATCCAAGCACGCGCACATCGGGATCTCGCTCCCGGGAACCTTCGAAGAACCGAAGGCGCCGGTCTATGTGGACGGCCGCCTCATGGTCACCCTCAAGGGCGACAGCATCGTCCCGGAGTTTCTCGCGATCCTCGAGAATTACGTCGTCACACGATTCGGGGCCACAACGTGGTCGGGCTCGGCCCGAGCCTCGGCGATCAGCCGCTGACCACGGTGGGCGCCCTGTTCGCCGCGGGGTTGGCCACCAGCCTCACGCCGTGCGTCTATCCGATGATCCCCATCACCAGCGGCATTCTCGGCGGGTCAGGAGCGGTGGGCCGGTCCCGCCGGCGCACCCTGCTGATGACGCTCCTGTACGTGAGCGGCCTCGCGATCGTCTATGCGACGCTCGGTCTCCTCGCGGGGCTCACGGGCACGCTCTTCGGATCCGTGAGCTCGAACCCGTGGGCCTACTTTCTGATGGCCAATCTGCTGCTGGTGTCGGGTCTGGCCATGCTGGACGTCTTTAGCGTTAGCGCACCAGGGAGACTCCTGGCCTGGGCTGGTGGGATTGCGGGTAACTCCCCCGGAGGGATCTTCCTCATGGGAGCCGCGTCCGGACTCGTCGCGGCGCCGTGCGGGGCCCCCGCGTTCGCGGCAGTCCTGACATATGTCGCCGGTACCGGCAGCGCGGCGCTCGGGTTCATTTACCTTCTGGTCTTCTCGTTCGGGATGACGGCGCTCCTGATCGCCGTTGGACTGTTCAGCGGCACTATCGCGGCGCTGCCGGCCACCGGTCGCTGGACCGTCTGGGTGAAGCGCGCCGGTGGCGTCATCATGCTCGCGATGGCCGAGTACTATCTCATCAAGATGGGTGGCGTCCTGTGACCCTCGAGGCTGGTTACCGACTCTCTCTACAATCGACCGCACTTATCGCCGCCCTGATCGCGAGGGCGATTCCGGCTCGCGCGCAGGAACAGGGCATTGCGGTGGGTGCCACGGCACCAGCGGTGGCCGTCCACGACGTCGACGGCAAGCCGGTGGATATCGGGCAGTACATCGGGAAGAAACCGGTGTTGCTCGAGTTCTGGGCCACGTGGTGCGAGCGATGCGAAGCGCTGCTGCCGCGGGTCCGGGCCGCCAAATCGGCGTTCGGCGACAAGGTCGAATTCTTCGGCATCAACGTCGCAGTCAATCAGACGCCCGATCGGGTCAAACGCTGGGTCGAGGAAAACAAGCCTCCCTACCGAACCCTCTATGATGACGAGGGCACGAGCGTCCGTGCCTACAACGTGCCGACTACTTCCTACGTCGTCGTCGTCGACCGAACCGGGAAAGTCGCGTATACCGGCACCGGCGGCACCCAGGATATCTCCGCCGTGCTGCGCACCGTCGCCGATAAGTAGCACCCTCTACGTCAGGAGACTTCGTCCTCATGGCACGTTTCGCACGCATACTTCTCGCGGGTTCTTTCCTGCTTGTTGCCGGTTCTCCACTGGCGGCGCAGGGCGGGTACTCGCCGACGGCTACCCTCGTCTCGGGACCGGATGTCGGTCGGCAGGCCCCGGGATTCAGCTTGCCGTGGGCCACCAAGGACAGCGTGGGACCTGCGACCGCTCCATATGAGTTGTGGCGCGACCGGGGAAAAACGGTCGTGCTCGCTTTCTATCCCAAGGATTTCACCTCGGGATGCACGGCCGAGATGCGGACCTTTGCCGAGCAATACGACTCGCTGTTCGGGCCGGACATCGTCGTCGTGGGTATCAGCGCCGACTCGGTGGAGACACATACCCGGTTCGCCTCGAGCCTGAGTCTGCCGTTCCGGCTGCTGAGCGATCCCCAGCAAAAGGTCGCGGCGAAGTACGGCAGCAAGGGCGATGAGGGTTATATGCACCGGACGGTGTACGTCGTGGGACCCAAGGGAACCGTGACCTACCGGAATCTCCGGTTCAATCCTCTCGACCCGAAGCAGTACGCGGAGCTCGCCGGCGCCGTCCGCGCGGCCAAAGGCACCTGATCGCCGTTTCTGGTTCTTCCCGGAGGTAGCCATTTCCGCTCGTACAGCCATGGGCGCCGGCATTGCCGCCGCCCTCGTGGTGCTTGCCGCCCCTCTTGTGGCGCAGGATCGTGCCAAGGGGGAGCAGGTCTGGCGGATGAGTGGTCTCCGCAAGGGATTCTGTGTTCTTCTGCTCGTCGATCCTCAAACGGCCTCCAAGAGCGTTCCTGACGGCCTCAAGCTCGTTTCCGCCGGCGAGGCCACCGATCTCCACCCCGCGCTGCAGTCGGAAGTCCAGGGTCAACCAGCCCTGGGAGGATGGAGCCCGTCACACCTGTGCTTCTACCTCGTGGATACGGTTCAGACCGACGACTACACCTTGGCCGACAGGAAGGGCCGAAATACGCAGCTCTTCGCACTCTGGACGATTGGTGCGGTTGAGACGGCATCCGGTAAGAAACGCGACGTGGCGCTCCTGCTCCTCAGCAACAATGATCGACTGATCCGTTCCGGAAAGCTCGCGGGCCACTACATCCGGTCGGTCAAGGCGAAGGTCGGAAGAGTACCCGAGGTCGATGAAAACGGTGTTCCGAGCACCGATGATCGCTTCGAAGTGAAGGTCGGAAAGACCTTGGTGACGTGGGACGGCCACCAGGCCGCGGACAGCGCCCCGGCCAAGGGCTCCGTCGAGATTCTGTGGACGGCGACTGACGGTGGCGAAGGGAAGGGGACTGGCACCCTGACACTCACCCCGCAGTGGGCCTCTCCGATGGTGGGATCGCTCAAGGTCGAGGGGAAGGATGACCTTGCCAAGGCGCTCAAGGCGTCGCCGGTGCGATTCGTGGGGCCGATGTACCGCGGTGGAGGCGGCGAGGTCCGGCTGAGTCGCTGACTCCGGCAAAACGCCGAAGTGATGGGCCAAAACGCCCTAAGTGCGATGTCGAAGATGTTTATAATTCGATCATCTGAATAAATAGTTGGTCACTAACGACACTGTCGTCTTCATCGAGACCGTATCAGATGCAATTCGCTTAGCTATTGTTTTGCTTGCAATTAGCGACTTCACTTAAGGTTCTTTCTGCGAATTTCTTCGAGATTTCGACCATCGATTTCCCCGAATCCAGATATTCACTTCCTCAGGTTTTCCACATGTGGAAACCGCGCACTTGCCTCCGATTTTCCCGTCCCCAATGAGAGATTCCGCTACCGGTTTCCTCCGCGCTGGACGAGTCATGACGCTGGCCCCGGGCCTCTCGGGCGATGGACTCTGGTGGCGTGACGGCACGGTGCAAGCCGTCGGTCCGGCCGCCGCTCTGGCTCGCCAGCTGCCCCCGGGCACCCCGACGTACGATCTGCCGTCGGCGCTCGTCACACCCGGCTTCGTGGATGGACACACCCATTTCGCACTCTGGGCGCTCAATAGACGGCGGGTGCAGCTCGCGGGAGCGCAGACACGTGAAGCCGTCATCGCGGCGGTAGCCGCCGTTACCCCAGTGCAGGGATGGGTCATCGGGCAGGGGTGGGATGCCAACGGCTGGCCCGTCGCGCCCGAACGTCTCGCGCTCGATGCGGTTCAACGTGCGCCAGTCTACCTCGATTCCCTCGACGTGCACGCAGCATGGGTCAACAGCGCGGCGCTAGCCGCCGCCGGAATTACCCGTCACACCCCGGACCCATTCGGAGGACGAATCGTGCGCGACGCTGCGGGCGAGCCGACTGGTCTCCTCTTGGAGCGGGCCGTGGAGCTGATGATTCCTCATCTGCCCGTTCCCCCGCCCGAGCAACTCGACGAGGCGCTACGCGACGCGCAAGCCGAGGCGCATCGGCTGGGGGTGACGGGGATCCACGACGTCGAAGCGCTGGGTGTCATGACGGCGTTCGAGCGTTTGGAATCCGCCGGCGCCCTCCGGCTCAGGGTGCTGTTCCACCCTCCCGTCGAGGCGTTGCCGGAGCTCATTCGTCGCGGTTTGCGAAGTGGAGTTGGATCGTCATGGCTTACGGTAGGCGGAGTCAAGATGTTCCTCGATGGCAGCCTCGGAAGCCGAACCGCCTGGATGCTCGAGCCCTACGAGGGTTCGCGCGATCGAGGAATGGCGATAACCGCCGAGTCGGACGTCCGTACCGCGATGGAGATGGCGGCCGCAGTCGGCATCGCCTCAACCGTGCACGCGATCGGCGATGCGGCAGTGCGTCGCGCCCTCGATCTCATGACTCGTCTCGACCGAGTGGCGATTCCACATAGGATTGAGCACTTCCAATGCGTGCATCCCGCGGATCTCGATCGTGCCGCCGCCGCCGGCCTGGTGCTCTCGATGCAGCCCGCGCATTTGCTGACCGACGTCCCGCTGGTCGAGCGTCACTGGGGATCGCGAGGGGCGGGTGCCTACGCATTTCGCACGCTGCTTCGGAAAGGGTCCGCGGTCGTCTTCGGTAGTGACGTCCCCGTGGCCTCGATCGATCCGCGTGAGGGAGTCTTTTCCGCCCTCGAGCGTCAAGCGACCGACGGTACGCCGGCCGGTGGTTGGAGGCCGGAGGAGAAATTGAGTTTCGAGGACGCCGTTCGGGCCTACTCCACGGAGGCAGCGGCCGCCGGTGCCGTCTCGTCACGTCGTGGCATGCTCGGCCCGGGGATGGACGCCGACTTCGTGGCGTGGGACGTGGACTCGGCGATCGATCACGATGACGGGCACGCCTTTCGGGCGGGCAGGGCGGTGCTCACGGTCGTCGCCGGCGAGGTCGTCATGCAGCGGTGATGCAGCCCCGACACGCCTCCATTAGACTCTAGCCCATGCCTCACTCCCCCATCCGCCGCACCAAGATCGTCGCCACCCTCGGTCCGGCGTGGGAGCACCCCGCACAGATGGCGGCGCTGCTCGATGCCGGTGTGGACGTCGTTCGCATCAACGCGTCGCACGGCACGCCGGAGATTCGCGCGCGCTGGATCGAGCAGCTCCGCGGGGTAACCGAAAAACGACGCGAAGCCGTGGGGGTGTTGCTGGATCTCCAAGGACCCCGGATCCGTATCGGCGCGCTGCCGGCGCCACTGCGGCTTGCTCCAGGAGAGATCGTCACCTTCGCCCCCGAAGCCGAGGCGACGGCGGGTGAGATTCCCACGACGTACGATGATCTCGCCAGCGACGTGCGGGTCGGCGCGCGGATCCTCCTCGACGACGGATTGCTCGCCCTCGAGGTGGTGGGCATCTCGGACCACCGGGTGCGCGCGCGAGTGCACTACGGCGGCGAGCTCAGGGCAAACAAGGGGATGAACCTCCCGGGCATCGAGGTGAGCGCGCCGGCCCTCACGGAAAAGGACCGGGAAGACGTCCAGCGCGCCGTCGAGTGGGGCGTGGACTACATCGCGCTCTCGTTCGTGCGCCGGCCCGAGGACATCGAAGAGCTGCGGGCGCTCGTCGCCCGCGGCATCAAGCTGATCGCGAAGATCGAGAAGGACACCGCCCTCGGTAATCTCTGCGGTATCCTCGACGCCGCCGACGCGATCATGGTGGCGCGAGGCGATCTCGGCGTCGAGCTGCCGTTCGAGGAAGTGCCGCTCATGCAGAAGCGGATCATCCGCGAGGCCAACCTGCACGGCAAGCCGGTCATCACCGCCACGCAGATGCTGGAGTCGATGGTGCACGCGCCGCGCCCGACGCGGGCCGAGGCGTCGGACGTGGCGAACGCGATCCTCGACGGCACCGATGCCGTGATGCTGTCGGCGGAGACGGCGGTCGGAGAATATCCGCTCGAGGCGGTGCGAGCGATGGACCGCATCGCGCGAGAGATGGAGATGCAGCGTGCCGTCGCGTGGCGTCACCATCGATGCGGCGCTCGGCCGCCGCGGCGCCGACGGCATCGCCCTTCCGCGCCACGGAGCGGCGACGACCGGGCCGGTACGGACCGAGGACGCGATCGCCGTCGCCGTGTGCGCGGCGGCCGAGATGCTCTCGCTCGCCGCTCATCCTCTGCTTCACCAGTAGCGGCTTCACGGCGCGCAAGGTCGCGACCTATCGGCCGAGCGTTCCGATCTTCGCGAGCACGCCGGAGCCCGAGACCTTCCGCCAGCTCGCCCTCGTGTGGGGAGTGACACCGGCACTCACGGTCCACTCCACCGACTACGACACCATGCTCGGCCTTGCCCGTCAACAGATCCTGGAGCGCGGGCTGGCGCGAGCGGGAGAACGTCTGGTCGTGACGGCAGGTGTACCATTCGACATGCCGGGCACTACCAACCTCCTGAAGATCGAAGCAGTTTAGGAACCATGCGTCTCACCTTTCTGGGCACGGGCACGTCGTTCGGAGTGCCCCAGATCGGCTGTGAGTGCGCGGTGTGCCGTTCGACCGATCCGCGGGACCAGCGCACGCGCGCGGGTGCGATCGTCGAGTCGGACGGTGCCACGATCCTGATCGACACGCCGCCGGAGCTCCGGCTGCAGCTGATCGCGACCGGTTTCTCCACTGTCGACGCCGTGCTCTACACCCACGAGCACGCCGACCACATCAACGGCATCGACGACCTGCGCATGTTCTCGGTCCGCCGGGGCCGCCCGCTGCCGGTGTACGGGCCCGCCCGAGACACTCGATCGGTTCCGCTCGTCCTTCCGCTACATCTTCGATGATTTAGCGCGTCTCTACGAGGGCACGTCGAAACCCAGTCTCGAGATGCACGCGGTCGAGCCGGGTCGCATGGTCCGTGTCGCCGGCACGGACGTCCTGCCGCTCGCATTTCAGCACGGGCATCTTCGGGTCTTCGGCTATCGGCTCGGGCGCATGGCGTACATCACCGATGTGAAGGCCATTCCCGAGGCCGAGCGAAAGTGCCTGCGCGGCCTCGACGTCCTGGTGGTCAACGCCCTCTGGTGGCGGCCGCACCCCACGCACCTGAGCATCGCGGAGGCGATCGAGGCCGCGCAGGCCATCGGGGCGCGCCGCACCTTTCTCACCCATCTCACCCACGAGACGGGGCACGCGGATCTCGCGGCGCGTCTTCCGCCAGACATTTTTCCAGCCTACGACGGTCTTACGGTGGAGGTGCAGTGATCCGACTCGCCTACGGGCGGATGTTTCAGGACGGTCTCGATGGGACCCACGGATTGCCTCGGGCCCGTTTGGGCGAGCTGGCCTCCAGATTCGGCGCGGTGCAGGCGGAAGTTCGCCGTCGGCGGGGAGCAGGCGAGTACGGCTTTCACGGACTCGTGCGGCAGGACGAGACGGTGCGTGAGATCAAGATCTTCGCCGAGGGGCTGGGACAGGCACACGATCATGTCCTCGTGCTCGGCATCGGAGGGTCTGCGCTCGGCGCCAAGGCACTGCTCAACGCGCTCCGCCGGCCTGCGTGGAACGAATGGGACGACGAAGGGCGCGAGTTCTTTCCCAGGCTCACCATCCTCGAGAACGTCGATCCCACGACGGTCGCCGCCGCGCTTCGTCGCATCGATCCGCGACGCGTGCTCGTCAACGTGATCAGCAAGTCGGGCGGAACGGCGGAGACGATGGCGCAGTACCTCGTGGTCCGTGGCTGGCTCGAGGAGGCGCTGGGGCAGGCGGCCTACCGCCATCTGGTGTTCACGACCGATCCCGAGAAAGGCGCACTCCGCCAGATGGCGGCCACCGAAGGCATCGCGACGCTGCGCGTCCCCACCGATGTGGGCGGCCGGTTCAGTGTGCTCTCTCCAGTGGGCCTGCTTCCCGCAGCGCTGGTGGGCATCGATATCGAGGCGCTGCTCGAGGGAGCACGTCGCGCCGTCGAGCGCGCTGAGAGCAACGACCTCCTCTCGAATCCGGCCGCCCTCTACGCGGGGCTTCACTGGGCGGCCGACACCGATCTCGGGGCCCGCGTCAACGTATTGATGCCGTATACCGATCGACTGAAAGAGTTCGCCGAATGGTTCCGGCAGCTCTGGGCGGAGAGTCTGGGCAAGCGCGTCGATCGGAACGGCCGCGTCGTGAACACCGGAGCAACCCCGGTGGCAGCCATCGGAGCAACCGACCAGCACAGCCAGGTGCAGCTCTTCATGGAAGGACCCTACGACAAGGTCATCACCTTCGTCACCGTGCGGGAGATGGGTGAGGACGTGCCAATCCCACCACGTCCCGACCTGCCGGCCGACCTGGCGTACCTTCCCGGTCACACCCTTGGTGAGTTGCTGCGAGCCGAATACGAGGCAACCTCGGCCGCATTGTCCCAGATGGGACGCATGAATTGCTCCCTGCATCTGCCCGACCTGAGCGCGGCCACGCTGGGGGAGGCCATCATGTTCTTTCAAATCGCGACCGGGTATGCCGGAGTCTGGTATGGCATCGATCCGTTCGACCAACCCGGTGTGGAGCTGGGGAAGCGACTCACCTACGCGGCGATGGGGCGACCAGGGTACGAGGGTCATGCGGTTGCTCCTGCGCAGAGCGCTGACGAGGCGTGAGGTCCAGCGCGCACAAACGTTTGACGGCCTCTCGGTACCGCCCTACTTTTCCACAGTTCTTCCCTTCGGTTTTTCGAGGAGCATTGGCATGGCCGACGAAGTCCAACGCGTAGTGGATCTCTTCGGGGGCGCCGTCTCCCTGGTCCCAGGGGGCGTCACCGTCCGCGATGCGTCGAAGCTCCGGTCACCGGCCACGGACCGACTGGTGTGGCAAGCGGTGTTTGGCGGCGCCGATGAGCGGGAGGCTGCGCGCTGGCTCCTCTGGGAACTGGGTCAGACCACCGGAGCCCGCCCCGCGTCGATCAACGCGCTCTACGCGGCGCGCGGACGAGGCGAAGTGCGGGGGTTCACCGTCCCGGCCATGAACGTGCGCATGATGGCGTACGACACGGCCCGTGCGATCTTCCGTGCGGCTAAGGCTGGGCGAGCCGGCGCGATCCTGCTCGAGATCGCGCGCTCGGAGATCGCGTACACCGATCAGCGGCCGTCGGAGTATGTCGCGGTCATGATCGGCGCGGCGCTGCGTGAGGGCTACGTGCTGCCGCTCTTCATCCAGGGCGACCACTGCCAGGTGAATCACAAGAAGTACCAGGCCGATCCCGAGGGCGAAGTCGGTGAGGTGAAGAAGCTGATTGCCGAGGAGATCGGCGCCGGCTTCTATAACATCGACGTGGACACCTCCACCCTGGTTGACCTTTCCCAGCCTACTCTCGATGCCCAGCAGCGCGTGAACTTCGAGCGCGCCGCCGAGATCACCGCGTTCATCCGTGGCCTCGAGCCCGACGGAGTCGTCGTGTCGGTCGGCGCGGAGATCGGCGAAGTGGGCATGAAAAACAGCACGGTGGAGGAGCTACACGCGTTCATGCAGGGCTACAACAGAACGCTCCAGGCCATGGGCTCGTCGGACGGCATCAGCAAGATCTCGGTGCAGACCGGGACGTCACATGGCGGCGTGGTTCTGCCTGACGGTTCGATCGCCGACGTGAAGCTCGACCTCCAGGCGCTCGCGGCGCTCTCCCAGGTGGCGCGAGAAACCTACCATCTCGCCGGGGCCGTGCAGCATGGAGCGAGCACGCTGCCGTCCAACGCCTTCGGCAACTTCCCCCGCATCGAGACCGCCGAGATCCACCTCGCTACCAATTTCCAGAACATCATCTTCGATCACCCGAGCCTTCCTGGCGAGCTGCGCGACCGGCTGCGGGCGTGGGTGAACGAGAATGCCGCCGGGGAGCGGAAGAGCGGCGATACCGACGAGCAGTTCTACTACAAGGCCCGGAAGAAGGCGATCGGGCCGTTCAAGCGTGAATTCTGGTCGCTTCCAGCGGAGACCCGCGGCGCCATCGCCGCGGATCTGCAGCGCACGTTCGTCTTTCTGTTCGATCAGCTCAATGTCAACGGCACCGAAAGCGACATCACTCGTTTCGTCCAGGCCCCGATGCAGCACCACGCCGCGCTTCGGCCGGCGCTGGTATCGGCGGAGGACGACCCCGACGCAGGAGAATAGCTACGGAGGTTCGGATGGGACGGCGATCAGAGGGTCGTGAAGTCGTATATGTCGAGCGCGGCGGCGATTCGTCCGCCAAGTGGCTCTTCTGGGGCGCCCTGCTTGGCGCCGGCGTGGCATTGCTCTATGCACCGCGGAGTGGGGAGGAGACCCGTCGCGTGCTGCAGCGGAGGCTGTGGAAGTTGCGCGCGATGACGGAGGAGAAGTTCGACGAGTTCGCTCAGCAGTTCGGCAGCGAGAAGGGCGCCATCGACGATCTGATGGACGACGACGAGGCCGACGATTCGGGTGAGCTGCCGCCGGCGCGATCACGGGCGTCCTCCGTCGCCACGGCGCGCGAAGAGCTCGAGCGACGCCTGGCCGAGTCGCGGGCCCGCCGGCGGTCGGGGGCCGAACATGAGGAGCCGCCTGCCTGAGCAGCCGCCGCCCGGGCGGCTGGCATGTCTCAGCCGCCGGCTTCCTTCGCCGCACCCTGCAGGCCGCCGACGAGAGCAACATCCCCTTCCTGGCGAGCGCGCTGACATTCGACGCCCTGCTGGCTGCCATACCATTCATCCTGCTCGTGCTCATCGGGCTGACTCATCTGGCCCAGGCCCTCTCCGGTCCGGCCGTCGACCCCAATCGGCTCTTCCACCGATTCTTCCCGTCGAATCCAGTCCAGGGGCGTGATCCGTTCAACTTCATCGAGCGGATGCTCGCGGGAATCACCAAGAACCGCGGACAGATCTCGCTGTATGCCGCCCCGGCCTTCCTCTGGTTCAGCACCCGTCTATTCGCCGGGGTCCGCACGTCGCTGAACGACATCTACGACGTCTCCTCGCGCCCGCTTCCGCGCCGCCACTTCGTGGTGAATTGGCTCGCTGCGAAGCTCCGCGACATGGGGATGGTGGTGGCCACGGTGCTCCTCTTCCTCGCCAACACCCTGCTCACGACGGGGCTGGCTATCGTCGCCTCGCGCGGGCGTGAGCAACTGCCGCAGTTCGCGTTCTTCGTATCGACGGTCGGACGCGTTCTGGGTGAGCTGCTCGCGTTCAGCTTTTCGGTCTCGCTCTTCTATGTGACGTACAGTTACGCCTCGGTCCGTCGTCTCCCATGGCGGACGGCACTCCTGGCATCCACGTTCACCGCCGTGCTCTTCGAGATCGCCAAGCGGCTGTACGGGCTATACCTGACGAACCTCGCCAATCTGGAGGGCCCGCTGGGCGACGCCAATATCGGCGCCGCCGTCCTGTTCGTGCTCTGGGTGTTCTACACGGCAATCGTGTTCCTGCTCGGCGGCGTGGTCGCCGAGACCTGGGAGCTGAAGGCGATGCAACAGCGGCAGCGCGCGACGCTCGGCTGATCCCTTCGCGTTACAGTCTCGACCCCTACCATCGGCGCAGTGGTGCCGGTATTCTTCTGATGCCTCAGGTCCGAAGGGCGCCGGCGCGTGAACCGCGTCAGGACCTCGCCGGTAGCAGCGCTAAGCGATGTCCGGTGTCGCTTCGGGGAGCCTGAGGCACTTTCTTTTCCCTGCGCGCACGAGCTCCACCCCATGCCCATCTCCCTCGCCCGACGGTACCGTCCCAAACGCTTCGGCGACCTCATGGTCCAGGACCACGTCGCCGCAGTGCTCCGCGGCGCCGTCTCCCGCGACCGGGTGGGCCACGGCTATCTCCTCACCGGACCACGCGGGGTAGGGAAGACCACGGCGGCGCGCATCCTCGCGATGGCGCTCAACTGTCCCAGGCGCGACCCGACGGGCGAGCCGTGCGGCGACTGCGAGAACTGTCTGCGCGTCTGGAACGGGTCGGCCGATCTCGACGTCGTCGAAATCGACGCCGCGAGCAACCGCGGGGTGGACGACGCGCGGGATCTCCGCGAGCGGGCGATGTACGCCGCCTCGCGCGAGGGTCATCACAAGGTCTACATCGTCGACGAGGCGCACATGCTCACCCGCGAAGCGTGGAACGCGCTTCTCAAGATGCTGGAGGAACCACCTCCCGGCGTGGTCTTCGTCTTCGCCACGACCGAGCCGCAAAAGATCGCGGCGTCCGCGGCCCCGGTACTCTCGCGCCTCCAGCGCTTCGACTTTCGCCGGATCGGTCCCGCCGCTATCCGGGACCGGCTGCGCCAGGTGCTCGATGCCGAGGGGATCGCGGCGGACGACGACGCTCTCACCCTCATCGCTCGGCACGCTGACGGCGGCATGCGTGACGCGCTCTCGGTGCTCGATCAGTGTCTGAGTTTCGGAGAGGGAACGGTCACCGCGGAGCGGGTGCGTGACGTGCTCGGCGTCGTCGGCGACGAGATCTACGTGCAAGTGTTGCACCTCGTTGCCGCGCGTGATGCCGCTGGCGTGTTCCCCCTGGTCGATCGTCTGGCCGAAGCCGGTGCGGACCTGGCCGAGTTTATTGGCGGAACCGGTGAAGCGCTGCGGGCACTCCTGATGGTGCAGCTCGGGACCGAGCCTCGAGGCATCACCGAGGCGATGCGTCGAGCGCTCGACGAACTCCGGAACCAGCTTGAGTCCGGTGACCTTCTCCGCATGCTGCGGATGCTCGCGGAGAGTGAAACCGCGTTGCGCAGAAGCGGAAATCCCCGCCTCGAAGTCGAGTCATTGTTGCTGCGGTGGTGCATGCTGGACCGGATGGTCGATCTCGCCCAGGTTCTCGCCGGGAGAACGCCGCCGGCCCCCTCAGCGACCACTCCAACCGCGGTTCCGGTTCCTCGCCCCGCCTCGTCGCCTCCGGTCGCCCCGAATCCGGCCGCGGTCTCTCCGGACAACATTCCGGCCTCCCTCGATGGCTTGGCGGATGCCTGGCCTGGAATCGTGCGAGAGGTGCGTGCCCGCAGCCGCTTTCTGGGCGAGGCGCTGGGTGCCACCCTGCCCACGGCACTCGACGCCACCTGGCTGACCGTGGCGCTCGAGGAATCGAATCCGCTGTTCGCCGAGCGTCTACTTGCCCAGGCGAAGACCGTCGAGGACGTCCTCCGCGACGCCACGGGCGTGGTTCTGCGACTCCGGGTGAGCGACGCGAGCCCGGGCCCGAATTCTGCTCCAGACAAGCCGGCAAAGCTCTCCGAAGCGAGCCTCAAGGCCGACCGTCTCAGGACCTTGCGAGCCAAAGACCCGGCCCTCGATACCGCTGCCGATTCGTTAGATTTGGAGATCGTCGATTAGCTTGCACCCGGGTCCCAGGACCCCTACTTTGCCCGAATCATGGCAGGATTACCCGAAAGCATGGCAGACCTTCAGCAGCTGTTTCAGCTCGGCCAGCAGGTACAGGGCCGGCTTCAACAATTACAGTCCGAGCTGGCGGGCCGGCTCATCGAGACCTCCGCCGGTGGCGGTATGGTGCGGGTCACCGCCGATGGGCGGGGAATGGTGCACGCGGTGGTGATCGATCCGGCTGTCTTTCAAGGGCATGACGCCGAGTTTCTCGGCGACCTGGTCCTCAGTGCGGTGGCAGAAGCGCAGCGCAGAGCGGCCGATCTCCTTCAGGCCGAAATGCGAAAGGTCCAGCCGCTGCCATTCACCCCGCCCCTCTGACCGGTGAGTGCCATCGAGGATCTGATCACCGAGCTCGCCAGATTGCCGGGGATCGGTCGAAAGACGGCGCAGCGACTCACCTTCCACCTACTGCAGCAACCTTCCGAACAGGCGGTGCGTTTGGCCTCGGCCCTGATCGCAGTGACCGAGCGGGTACACCCTTGTGCGGAGTGCGGCAATCTCGACCGAAGACCAGCCGTGCCTCATCTGCAGCGATCCCCGTCGCGATCCGGGGATCCTCTGTGTGGTGGAGGAAGCCTCGACAGTGCCGGTGGTAGATCGCTCGACCGATTTCCGGGGACGCTATCATGTGCTTGGCGGACGGCTCTCGCCGCTCGACGGCATCGGTCCGGAGTCGCTTCGACTCGACCATCTGGTGCGGCGGGTTCGCGAGGGCGGGGTGCGAGAGGTCATTCTGGCCACCAATCCGTCGATGGAGGGCGAGGTCACGGCCACCTACGTCCAGCAACTGCTCGCGGGGCTTGGGCGTTCGGGTCACCCGGCTGGCTCGCGGGCTGCCGATGGGTGGCGACCTCGAATACGTGGACGGCGTGACGCTGGCGCACGCGCTCCTCGCCCGGCAGGACGTCTCGTGATGCGGTCCCGCACGGTCGTCGTCGCAGGAGGGCGTCGTCGTCGGTGCCGCGGCCGGGTGGTTCATGGCGCAGCGACGCTTCGCGGCCCATCGCAGCGACCTTGTTCAGACCGGCGAGCCGACCGCCGGCGTGCGGCGCTGGGATTCCTGGCGGGCAGGGAAGCGTGGAGACGATTCGGTTGCTGCGCGACTACCTCGCCTGGGAACAGCATCCGGTGCTCCGGCGTCGAGCCGAAGTGATCGTGCGCGCGGACACCTGGAAACGGTGCTGCGATGAGCGGGGCGTCGAGCTGGTCCTTTCGCGAAGAGGATTCTCGCCAGATTCAGACGATCCTGAGCGACTTTCTCGGCGAATCCAGCGCCCGCACCGCGCTGATCGTCGACCGCACCGGGCAGATGGTGGCGACGGTCGGTGAGTCGCCCGTCTTCGATCCGACCGCGTTCGCCTCGCTCACCGCGGCCGATTTCAGCGCCAACGACCAGCTCGCCCGCATGCTCGGCGAACCGGAGTTCGGCACCCTCTTCCATCAGGGTGAGACGGAATCGATGTACCTGGCCGACATCGCCCGGCGGGTCATCCTCGTCGTGCTGTTCGACAACCGCACCACGCTGGGCCTGGTCAAGCTGCGGGTGAAGTCGGCGGTGTCCCGAGCTGGGTCAGGTCTTCACCGAGATGTTCAATCGCGAAGGCACGGCAGCGCGCCAGGCGTCGAGACCGAGTTCCTCGGCGAGGCGGAAGACGAGATCGACAAACTCTTCGGAGCCTGAGGGGACATCCGCGCATGTCGATGATCAACTACGCCTCGCGCGAGATCAACTGCAAGCTGGTCTACTACGGCCCCGGCCTCGGCGGCAAGACCACCAATCTCGAGTACGTCTACAACAAGGTGGCGCCCGGCTCGCGAGGGCAAGATGATCTCGCTGGCCACCGAGACCGAACGCACCCTCTTCTTCGATTTCCTGCCGGTCGACCTCGGCACCATTCGCGGCTTCAAGACCAAGTTCCACCTCTACACCGTGCCCGGGCCAGGTGTACTACAACGCCTCGCGCAAGCTGATCCTCAAGGGCGTGGACGGCGTGGTGTTCGTGGCCGACAGCCAGATCGAGCGGATGGAGGCCAACGTCGAGGCGATGCAGAACCTGTACGACAACATGGCGCAGCACGGCTACGACCTCACCAAGATCCCCTTCGTCATCCAGTACAACAAGCGCGACCTCCCCAACGCCGCGCCGATCCGCGGAGCTGCAGGCGGCGCTCAATCCGGGGTGGCCGGTCGAGGACCCCGCGCGCCAGCGGCCGATGCCGGATCCGTATCACGACAGGCGAGTTCCTCGTGACCCAGCAGGACGGACAGTGGATCGAGCGGGCCCCCTACTTCGAGGCGGTCGCGGTGACCGGCGAAGGCGTGTTCGACACCCTCAAGGCCGTCAGCAAGAGCGTCCTCAAGACGCTGGGTAGCCTGCCGCTATGTGGACGCTGCCCAACATCATCACCCTCGTCCGCATCTGCTTCACGCCGGTCATCGCGCTGCTGCCGTTCATCGAGGGCTACTGGCCCAAGCTCATCGCCTTCGTCGTCTTCATCGTGGCCGCGGTCACCGACGTCTTCGACGGCTACCTCGCCCGTAGTCGGAACGAGGTCACCGACCTCGGCAAGCTGCTCGATCCGATCGCCGACAAGCTGCTCCTGTTCGCGACGCTGATCCCGATCTACTGGATCTCCAGGACGCGGCACGATCTCTACGACATCCCGGTCTGGGGGAGCATTCCGCTCTGGGTCTGTCTCTTGCTGATCGGCCGCGAGGTCGCGATGACCGTCTTTCGCTGGTGGGCGAGCCGGCGTGGAGTGGTCATTCCAGCGGGTGGGGCCGGGAAGCTCAAGACCACGATCCAGAACGTCTTCATCGGCGCCGTGATTCTCTGGTTCGCGTTCCGCGACGCCCGTCGGCCGCTGGGCTGGGAGCACAGCCGGTACGCTGAATACTGGAACCAGTTCCACGGAGGATTCGTCGCCGTTACCCTCGCCGTGGCCGCGCTGCTCACCGTCTACTCCTTCGTGCAGTACCTCTACCGCAACCGGTCACTGTTTCGGTGAGCGGCGATAGCCACCCTCATGAACATCGAGATCGTCACGATCGGTACCGAGCTCCTGTTGGGGTTCACGCTCGATACCAACGGCGCGGAGATCGCGCGGGCCCTCGCCCCTGTTGGAGTCCGCATCGTACGGCGAACAGCGGTCGCCGACCGGGGGGATGAGATTCGCGAGGCGGTTGCCGCCGCGCTTCATCAGACGGGCGCCGTCATCACCACGGGTGGGCTCGGTCCCACCCGCGACGACATCACCAAGAAGATCGTGGCCGATCTCTTCGATGCCCCTCTCGAATTCGACGAGACGATCTGGGCGTCGCTGCTCGCGCGGTTTGCCCGCGCGGGACGAACTCCCGTGCAGAGCAATCGGAGTCAGGCCGAAGTGCCGAAGGGTGCAACGGTCCTGCCGAACCAGTGGGGCACGGCCCCAGGACTGTGGCTCGAAGGAGCACCCGGCCTCGCGATTCTCCTGCCGGGCGTCCCGTATGAGATGCGAATGCTGCTCGAGGATCAGGTGGTCCCCCGGTTCTCCCAACGGGGTGGGGGCGGAGGCACCATCCGGTCCGTGCTCGTGCGTACCAGCGGCGTCCCGGAATCGACGCTCGCGGAGCGACTCGGAGAAGTCGAGCAGGACGTCGCTCCTCTCAGCCTTGCATATCTCCCCGGGGTTGCCGGCGTCGACCTTCGGCTCACGGCGTGGAGTCTTCCAGCTGATGAGGCTGATCGGCGCCTTCGAGCCGGTGCGCAGTTGCTGCACGAGCGTGCCGGCGAATTCGTCTATGGCGAGGGCGAGGTCGATCTCGCCGCCTTGGTCCTCGCGGCAGCGCGACACAAGGGCGTCCGCATCGGCGCGGCCGAATCATGTACCGGCGGCCTGGTCGGGGAGCGCTTGACTGAGATTCCCGGGAGCTCGGATGTGTTCATGGGTGCCGTCGTGTGTTACCACAACGCGCTCAAGACTTCTCTTCTCGGCGTACCCGCGGCACTGATCGAAGCGGAAGGAGCGGTGAGTGAAGCTGTCGCGCGAGCGATGGCGGAGGGCGCGCGGCGCACGTTGGGCGTGGATCTGTCGGTGGCCGTCACCGGAATTGCGGGACCAGGGGGAGGCACGGAGACCAAGCCGGTAGGCACCGTCTGGCTCGCGATGAGCCACGACGGTGGAACCGTCGCCCGCCGCTCGCTCTTCCTCGGGAATCGTCACGACATTCGTCAGCGCGCCGCACAGGCCGCTCTGTTCCTGATGCTGAAGCGACTTCGCGCGTCTTCCTGATCTGCCGTTCTGTCACACTGGTTTCGGACGAGAATGGTGATATTATCCTTCCTTACATCTCGTCTGAGGGGAACCCTCAAGTGACTGATAGATCAAGATTTAGCAGGGGCAATCGGAGCGGGGGGAGTCCAATCAACACGCCCGGAGGTATGACACCTCCGGCATCCAGCACGGGCCCCAGCGCCGACGGTTCTGATCTCGCCTCCACCGACATGTCGGCGGAGCCTTCTTCGCGCGAGGACGCGCCTCAAGAAAGCCTTGGGGGACTCCCTGTCGAGCCACAGTCGGAAGCGATCCGGAGACTCGAGCGAGAGCTCGAGGAATCGCGCGATCAGCATTTGAGATTGGTCGCAGAGTTTGACAACTATCGCAAGCGCGTGGCGCGTGAGCGAGCGGAGCTGAGCGATCGGGTGGAGGCGGGCCTCGTCAATCGACTGCTCGACGCCTTCGACGACCTCGACCGGCTGACCGCCACGATGGGGAACATGCCGAGTGAATCGTTGCGAGAGGCTGTAACGCTCGTTGACCGGAAGCTCCGGAAGCAGCTCGAGAGTGCGGGGCTCGAGCGGATCGACCCAGTCGGCACGACGTTCGACCCGAGCCAGCACGAGGCCGTCTCGATCATCCCGCCGCCGAGTCCCGACAAAGACCACAAGTGAGCGCCACCTTCCAGACCGGCTACCGTTTCAAGGGCACGCTCATCCGCCCGGCGAGGGTCCAGGTGTACTCGGCGCAGGGTCACGCCTAACGTGGCCGCCAAGGACTTCTACCAGGTCCTCGGCGTGCCGGACTCGGCCACGCCGGCCGAGATCAAGAAGGCCTACCGCCGTCTCGCCAAGCAGTACCATCCGGACGCCAATCCGAACAATCCGCAGGCGGCGGAACGCTTCAAGGAAATCTCCGAGGCGCACACGGTCCTGTCCGACTCCGAGAAGCGGAAGCAGTACGACCAGATGCGCCGGCTATGGCGCGTTCGACGGCGCCCCGGCGTGGTGCTCGTACGGGAGCGTCGAGCGCTCGCGGGGGTGCTCGTTCCGCGGGTGCCTCCGCCGATGAAGGAATTCGACTTCGGCGACCTCGGTGGCCTCGGGGACATCTTCTCGTCGATCTTCGGCCGCGGCCGACGCGAGGAGCCGGTCAGCGATACGCTCGAGACGGTGGTCGAGATCCCGTTCCGGGTCGCGGCGCTCGGCGGCAAGGTTCCGGTCGCGCTCGCCGTCAACGAGACCTGCCCCACGTGCGGCGGCGAGCGGGGCGGCGCCGGGCGCAACGATCTCCACCTGTCCGGAGTGCAAGGGTCGCGGCACGATCTCGTTCGGGCAGGGTGGTTTCGCCGTCAACCGGCCCTGTCCCCGGTGCCGCGGCCGGGGCACGTATTCCGTCACAGCCGTGTCCGACCTGCGGCGGGGCCGGCGAGGTGCGCACCGAGCGCGCAGGTCACTGATCACCGTTCCGCCGGTCACCGAGACCGGGACGCAAGGTCCGGCTGCGGGGGCAGGGCCAGCCGGCTCGGCCCGGCGGGCCGCCGGGAGACCTGCGTCGTGACGTTCCAGGTGCAGCCCGACCGGTTCTTCCATCGCGACGGGCTCGACCTCGTCTGCGAGGTGCCGATCAACCTCGCCCAGGCGCGTCCTCGGCACCCGGCTTCGGGTTCGCACGCTCGATGGCAAGAAGGTGGTGCTGAAGGTTCCGGCCGGGCACTCAGCCGGGGCGGAAGTTCCGGATCAAGGGGTCAGGGGATCGAGAAGGGCGGACGCCGGGGAGACCAACTGGTGCGGTACAGGTGCAGATTCCCGAACGAACTGACGCCGGAGCAGGAGGAACTGCTGAAGCAGTTCGCCGAGGCGGGGCGAGACTGCCAGACCTTCAGCGGTACTGACAGCTGGAATTCCCCGCTGCCCGGCCGGTCTCGCGGTAGCGCTCCACCAGCATGCGGTGGGTCGCCCGCTCGCGTCTCCCGGCTGGCGGGCTGCCGCTGGACGTAGCTGCCGTCGGGCTCAGCTCCCACGCCTGCCGATTGTCCTGCCACATCAGGTCCAGCAGGTCCCGGATCGTTTGCCGGTGGACCGGGTCGTCGACCGGCGTGACCGCCTCGATCCGGCGGTCGAGGTTGCGCGGCATCCAGTCGGCCGAGCCGATGTAGACCTCCTCGTCGCCGCCGTTCAGGAAGTAGAACGCGCGGGAGTGCTCGAGGAACCGGCCGACGATGCTGATCACCCGGATCCGTTCGCTGATGCCGGGCAGGCCCGGCCGGAGGCAGCAGATGCCGCGGACGATCAGGTCGATCGTGCACGCCGGCCTGCGAGGCCTCGTAGAGCGCCGCGATGATCTCGGGATCGACCAGCGCGTTCATCTTGGCCAGGATGCGGGCCGGTCGTCCGGCCCGGTGCGTGGTCGACCTCGCGGCGGATCATCTCGATGAAGCGCTCGCGCATGCCCCTCGGGCGCCACGATGAGCTTGCGGTAGCCCGCCGGCGCGGCGAACCCGGTCAGCACGTTGAACAGATCGGTCAGATCGGCGCCGAGCTCGGGGTCGCGGTGAGAAGGCCCGAAATCGGTGTAGAGCCGCGCCGTCTTCGGGTTGTAGTTGCCGGTGCCGATGTGGACGTAGCGGCGCATGGTGTCGCCCTCGCGGCGCACCACCAGCATCACCTTGGCGTGGGTCTTGAGCCCGGCGACGCCGTAGCTCACGTGCACGCCGACATCCTCCAGCCGCTGGGCCCAGATGATGTTGTTCTCCTCGTCGAACCGGGCCTGCAGCTCGATCAGCACCGCCACCTGCTTGCCCCGCTCGGCGGCCTGCACCAGCAGCCGGGCGATGCTCGAGTCGCCGCCGGTCCGGTAGAGCGTGAGCTTGATGGCGAGCACGTCGGGATCGTCGGCGGCGGTCTGGATGAACCGCTCGACCGACGGAGTGAAGCTCGTCGTAGGGGTGGTGGAGCAGAACGTCGCCCTCGCGGATCACCTCGAAGATGTTCCGGGCCGCGGCCAGACGTGGCGGGAGCGCCGGGTGGAACGGCGGATCCTTGAGCGCCGGAAGATCGAGCGACGGCGAGCGTGCAGGAGGTCGGTCGGTATCGAGCAGCCCCGGTACCTCGTAGAGATCGTCGGCCGTCAGAGGACGAGCCGGTGCTTCCTGTTGCTCGTTGAACTCCGCCAGCAGCAGCTCGCGAAGCGACTGCGGCATCGACGTGTGCACCTCGAGGCGCACCACCTCGGCGAACCGTCGGTTGCGCACCTCCTCCTGGATGAGGCTCAGCAGGTCGTCGGCCTCGTCCGTGGTCGATCTCGAGGTCGGTGTTGCGGGTGATCCGGAAGATGTAGCAGCCGAGGATCTCGACGCCGGGGAAGAGCGCCTCGAGGTTCGCGCCGATCACCTGCTTCGAGCGGGATGAAGCGATTCGGTGTCGGAAGCGGGAACCCAGCGCGGCAGGATCTTCGGCACCTTCACCCGGGCAAAGCGCTCCTCGCCGTCGGCGCCGCGGAGCGCGACCGCGAGCGAGAGGCTCAGATTCGAGATGTAGGGGAAAGGATGCGCCGGGATCGACCGCGAGCGGCGTGAGGACCGGAAAGACGTTGACCGGAAATAGCGCATCGAGCTGCTCGCGGTCGCTCCGGCTGAGCTCATCGACCCGTCGTGCAAGGTCACGCCCTGCGCGGCCAGCCCGGGAACACCTCTTCCATGAGGCACCGACGGTGCTGCCGCAAGAGATCGCGGACGATTGCCGAGATGGCCCGCAGCTGATCCTCCGGCGTCATTCCATCGGCGGTGCGCTCGACGATGCCGGCCGCGAGCTGCTGCTTCAGCCCGGCCACCCGGACCTGGAAGAACTCGTCGAGGTTGCTGCTGAAGATGCCCAGGAACTTGAGCCGCTCGAGCAGTGGGGTGCGGGGATCGAGCGCCTCGTGGAGGACCCGCCGGTTGAACTCCAGCCAGGAGAGCTCCCGGTTGAAGTAGAGCGAAGGGTCCCGAAGATCCGCCGAGGGAGCGGTGGTGGGCCGGACGCGAAGATCGGTCACGCCCTAATGTACGGTTCCTCTCCGTACGGGGGAATCAATTGTAACACCGGTGTAACACTCGATCCGATCACTCCGAGCGGCTCGGCCCGAACATGAGCGAGAGCAGAAGACTCACCAGACCCACGACCAGCCCACCCCAGAAGGCCGGCCAGAAGCCCATGACGGTGAATCCAAGTCCCCAGCGGGTGGATAGCCAACCGGTGACGAGCAACATGAGCGCATTGATGACCAGCGTGAAGATGCCGAGCGTCAGCACGATCAGTGGACAGGTGAGGACCGTGAGCAACGGTCGCAAGAGGCTGTTCACGATCCCGAAGACCGCGGCCACCATCAGGAGCTGAGCGATCGTCCCGTCGAAATCGAGTCCCGTCAGGAAATAGGCGGCAACCCAGAGCGCGGCCGCGTTGAACAGCCAATGCATCAGTACTGAACGCATGGAACTCTCCCGTTGGGGGAACTCACGCGATCACCCCGCCGCCGAGTACGCGACCCTCGTCATCATACAGAACGCCTGACTGGCCGGGCGTGATCGCTCGCGCGGCCGACTCGAGCGCGAGACAGACCCGATTCGCACTGCGTTCGACGACGGTGGCCGGCACCCCGCGCGAGCGGTGGCGGATCTGCACCTCGCAGCGGGCACCAACCTGAAGTGGTGGGGCCAGCCAATTGGTCTCCTCGAGGGTCACACCATGCCCGGCGAGTTCATCCGCGGAGCCCACTACGACCTCTCGGCGCTCGGGGCGAATCGCCACGACGAAGCGGGGGCCGGCCGAACCACCCGGCAGTCCCTTGCGCTGCCCGATCGTGTAACGCGCGAAGCCGCGATGCTGACCGATCACCTCGCCCGCCGTGGTGACCAGCGGGCCAGGGGCGAGCGCCGGTGCATCCGGCGGGCAAGTGCCGCTCGAGGACCCCGGCATAGTCGTCGTCCGGGACGAAGCAGATCTCGACCGACTCCGGCTTCTCGGCGGTCGTGAGACCGAGCGGACGCGCGTAGGTACGGGTCTCCGGCCTTCGTCAGCTCTCCGACCGGTGTGAGCATCCGCGCCACGACGGCTCGGTCGATGCCCCAGAGGAAGTAGCTCTGGTCCTTCTGCCGGTCTCGACCGCGATACAGCGCCGCCGTCGCGGGCCACGGCGTAGTGGCCGGTGGCGATGGATTCGCAGTCGAGCGCGTCGGCGTGGGCGAGAAGATCGCGGAACTTGGTGAACGAGTTGCAGCGCACGCAGGGGATCGGCGTGCGACCGCGGCTGTACTCGCTCACGAAGTTCTGGATGACGTGGAGATTGAACCGGTCCTCGAGATTCAGCACGTAGTGCGGGATGCCGAGGGTGTGGGCGACGTCGCGCGCGTCGTTGATCGAGTCGAGCGAGCAGCACGGGCGGTCGGGCACCGAATCGCCGTAGCAGAAGAGCTTCATGGTGGCGCCGACCACGTCGTAGCCCTGCTCGACGAGCCGCGCCGCGGCGACGGAGCTGTCCACGCCGCCGGACATGGCGACCAGCACGCGATCTACGCACGACCGAGGATCCCCGCCAGCTTCCGCACCTTCGCGACGACACCGGGCATGACCTCCGCGGCCCGGTCGACGTCGGCTTCGGTGCTCTCGTGACCCAGACTGAACCGCACCGCGCCCAGCGCGAGCTCGCGCGGCATGCCGATCGCGAGCAGCACGTGCGACGGCTCGACCGCGCCGGTGGAGCAGGCGGAGCCGCCCGACGCGGCGATTCCCGCCAGGTCGAGGTGCATGAGCAGCGCCTCGCTGTCGGTGCCGGCGATCGCGACGTTCAGCACGTGCGGAGCGCAGTTGCTCGCTTCTCCGGCGACGACGAGGTCGGGAACGCTCGCCTGAGGCGCTCGGCCAGACGATCCCGCAGTCCGCGAAGCCGCTGCGCGTCGGCCTCTGTTCCGCCGCGCGAGTTCCGCGGCGCGGCCCAGCCCCACCGCGCCGGCGACGTTCTCGGTCCCGGGCCGGATACCGTACTGCTGTCCGCCGCCGTGGATGATCGCCTCGACGGCCTTGCGGTCGCGCACCACGAGAGCGCCCGACGCCCTTGGGGGCGCCGATCTTGTGGCCGGAGATGCGTGAGCATCGTGCAGGGTACGCTGCCGGAACGAGACCGCGACCTTGCCGAACGCCTGCACCGCGTCGGTGTGGAGGAGCACGCCGGCGGCGCAGCAGCGCGCGGCGATCTCCGCGATCGGCTGGATCACCCCGATCTCGTTGTTGACCCACATGACCGACACCACGGCAGGGTGCTGGGCCAGCGCTGCATCGAGCGCGTCCGAGATCGAGGACGCCCTGCGCCGTCGACCGGGAGGATGACTTCCTCGCCCACCGAGGTGGCAGACGGCGTGTGCCGCGGCCAGTACCGCCTTGTGCTCGATCGCCGAGACGGCGGCACGCATCGCGGCGCCTCGCTGGCGCGCGGCGAGCGCCGCACCCGATAATCGCCGAGGTTGTCGGCCTCGGTGCCGCCCGAGGTGAAGATCACCTGGTTCGGTTCGGCGCCGAGCGCTTCGGCCACCTCGCGGCGGGCCTGCTCGAGGCCGGCCCGTGCCGTCCGCCCGAAGCGATGGCTGCTCGAGGGGTTGCCGAAGGCCTTTTCGGTCGAGGTACGGCAGCATCGCCTCGAGGACCTCGGGGCGAACCGGAGTCGTGGCGGCGTGATCGAGGTAAACCGGAGGCGCGCTGGGCATGGTGGGAATTAATACGCTACATGCTCACACCCAGGGTCACCACGTCGTCGACCGCCATGGTCTCGTGGGTGAAGAATGGCTCACCGTAGCGGGTCCGAATGAGCGAGCCGTAGTGGGCGTTCTGGGTCTCGACCAGGGCATAGAGGTCCTGTCCGGTGGGGAAGATCTCTCCGGCAGCCTTGGCGCCGTCGAACTGGCTCGCATAGCACCGAATGGCCGCCATCTTCCGCTCGAATTGAGCTCGCGATGTCCACCACGAAGGTCGGCTTGACCGGGTCTTCACGATACGACAGGGCGTAGAGGATCTTGTGCGGACGGTGTGGTGAGCCCGGGGCCGTAGTACTTCGCGAGCCCCGCCAGAAAGCAGGCGTCGCGCCCGAGCTCGGAAGCGACCCGGTGATCGGGATGACGCCCGACGGGGAAGGGCAGGATGACGACGCGCGGCGCGAAGTGTCGGATCTCCGCGACGACCGTGCGACGTGCCTCCTCGGTGTTGTGCAGGTGCGCATCCGGCGAGCCCGGCATTCCGTCGTTCCGCGACACCCAGGATCTCGGCCGCCTTCTCAGCCTCGGCGGCGCGCAACGAGGCACTGCCTCGGGTGCCGCTCTCGCCGGCCGTGAGGTCGAGAATGCCGGCGCGGTAGCCGGCCTCGACGGCCTTGGCCAGGGTACCGGCGCAGGTCAGCTCGACGTCGTCGCGATGTGCGGCGATGGCCAGGATGTCTACGGGCATGGGGAACCAGATATGATCTACTCATGACGAAGCGCCTCGACCGGGTCCATCCGTGCCGCGCGGTTCGCCGGGTAGAGCCCGAACGCGAGCCCGATCCCGATGCTCACCGTGCAGGCCGAGCAGCCGCGCTCCAGAGCGGCACGCCTGACTCGAGCTTCAGCGCCGCCTTGAGCACCTCGCCGGCCAGGAGGCCGACCACGATGCCGAGCAGTCCGCCGATGAAGGTGAGCGTCGCCGCCTCGACCAGGAACTGCCAGAGGATCTCCCGCCGCGTGGCGCCGAGCGCCTTGCGGAGGCCGATCTCCCGGGTGCGGTCGGTGACCGAGACCATCATGATCGCCATCACGCCGATCCCGCCGACCAGCAGCGCCACGCTCGAGAGCGCGACCATCGCCAGGAAGAAGCCGAGGTCGAGGCTCGGCCCACGATGTCGAGGATCTGGTCCTGCGTGATGAGGTCGAAGGTGTTGGGCATGCCGGGGCGGAGCTTGCGCTCGCGTCGGAGCGCCACCGTTGCCAGGTCGCGCGCCGCCTCGGCCTCGACGTTCTGGTCGCGGCTTCACCGCGATGAAGAGACTGTTGGTCTCGTCGTAGTGAAAGTTCTGTTGCGCCGTCTCGAACGGCATGACGCCGCCGACCTCCTGCCCGGGCGGCTCGAAGATGTTGTCGGGCTTCTGGTAGATTCCGATGACTCAGCAACGACTTCCCGCCGACCCGGACCTAGCTGTCCCAGTGGATCGATGCCGGCCGAAGAGCCGGTCGGCGACGTCGGCCTCGATCACGAGCAACCTCGCTCGCCGGCCAGCTCGCCTCGGGTGAAGAATCGACCGCGGAGCAGCGTGCCGCCCTGGATGTCCATGAAGTGGTCGTCGGCGCCCAGATACCGTGAGCGTCTGGGTCCGGGTCCCCTGGTACTCGATCCGCTGAAAGAGCTGGACCCACATGCCCGGCGTAGCCGGATCTCGGGCATCCGCGCGATGGCCTCGGCATCGCTCGCTGGCGAGCACGGGCCGGATGCGCACCTCGTAGGGCAGGTCGGTCGGGATTGAGCGGCGTCTGCGAGAAGAACCGCATGACGTAGAACGCCGTGGGGCCGGCGGTCTCGATGGCGTTGAAGATCTGGGTGCGGATGCCCTGCACCATCGAGGCCATCGCCATGACCGTGGTCACGCCGATGACCACGCCGAGGATGGTCAGCGCCGGAGCGCAGCTTGTTGCTCGCGCAGCGACGTCGAGCGCGATCGATCACGCCCTCGCCGACGTTCGGATCGAAGCACGCGCTACTCGGCCCGCAGAGCGGTGATCGGATCGAGCCGCGCGGCGCGCGGTGGCGGGGTAGACGCCGAAGATGATCCCGGTTCCGGCGCCGAGCGCCAGCGCCACGCCGACCGACCAGAGCGGTGACCCGGGCCGGCAGCGGCGTGAAGGTCGACACGAGCACGGCGAGGCACCCACCCGCCGACGACGCCGAGGATGCCGCCGAGCGATCGAGAGGACGACCGACTCGACCAGGAACTGCCGCCGGATGTCGCGGCGTGTGGCGCCGAGCGACTTGCGGAGTGCCGATCTCGCGGGTGCGCTCGGTCACCGTCATCAGCATGATGTTCATGATGACGATGCCGCCGACCACGATCCCGATGCACACCACGGCGGGAATGACGGTAAAGAGGATCTGCGTGAGCTCGCGCCAGAAGGCGACCAGCGCGTCGGCCTTGTCCACCGTGAAGTCGTTGGGCTCGTCGGGGCGGAGCCGATGGGCCACGCGCATCGCCTCCTCGGCGCGATCCATCGCGCCGGCTCGATCTCCTCCGGCGTCGCGCCATCTTCACCGAGACGACGGTGGTCTTCCGTCGGCCGTAGATCGATTCGAAGGTGCTGATAGGGATCAGGACGAAGCCGTCGAACGACTGCCCCAGCACCTGGCCCTTCTTGGCGATCACGCCCTTGACCGTCAACTCGCGCCCGGCGATGCGGACCTTCGTTGCCGACGGCGCTGGCCGGGTCGGTCGAACAGCTTGTCGGCGACGTCGTAACCGAGAACGCGCCACCGGTCGGCGCTCGCGGACGTCGGGGTCGGCTGAGCGGGTCACCCGCCAGCGAAGCTGGTAGTCCTGCACGAGCTGGTACGGTGGGGTCACGCCGAAGATCGAGCACGCTGCCGACGGTGCGGTTGCGGTAGCACGACGTCGCTTACCGGTGTCGGCCACCCCGACTGGAGCGAGACGGCCTCGGGCCTCGGGAAGCGCCCGCTGGACCGCCTCGGCGTCCTCCTCGCGAGATGAGCGGACGCTTCGCGATGACCTTCACCTGCTCGTCGTCGAGCAGACCCACTGAAATGGGCGTGCGGCGGACCTGGAATGCGTTGGTCCCGATCACCGCGCCGGTGAGGTTCTCCTTGACGTACGCGTTCATCCCCTGGATGACCGCGACCACGACGACGAGGAAGCCGACCGAGACGATGATGCCGAGGAGGGTGAAGAAGGAGCGGAGCTTGCTCGTCCAGAATGGCCTGGAGGGCGAGCCGAAGAGCTTCGGAGAGGGGCATGCGGGAAAACTAGCGGAGAAGGAGGGGGAGAGGGAGAGAGAGCAGCGTCTCCCTCTCCCTCTCTCCTCTCCCCTACTCGTACCTCAACGCCTCCACCGGATCCAGCCGTGCCGCCCTGTTCGCCGGATAGAGCCCGAAGAAGACCCCGGTGACGGATGAGGCGAGGACTGCCGCGACCACCGAGACCAGAGCGGTATCGCGGCCGGGATCGGAGTGAACTCGACGGATGCCCGCGGCGATCAGGGCGCCGAGAGCATGCCGACCAGACGCCCGACAAGGGTGAGGGTGGCGGCCTCGACCAGGAACTGAAACATGATCTCGCGCCGGGTGGCGCCGAGCGCCTTCCGGACGCCGATCTCGCGGGTGCGCTCGGTGACCGAGATCATCATGATCGCGACGACGCCGACGCCGCCCACCATCAGGCCCGACGCTCGAGAGCGCGAGCATCACGACGAAGAAGCCGGCGGTGATCTTGTTGAAGGTGTCGAGAATCTTGTCCTGGCGTCACGATCGCGAAATTGTTGTCCTGCGCCGGCTTGAGCCCGCGCTTGCTCCGGAGCGCGGCGGTCACCTGGTCCTGCGCCTCGAGCTGTGGTCGCCCGCTCCGTGGGGACGACCGCGATGTCCATCCAGCCCTTGCCAGTAGTCGGCCACCTTGGTGAAGGTCGTGTGGGGGATCGCTCAGGCGTGGCTCGTCCGCAGTCGCCGAACATGGACGCGGCCTCGGCGTAGAGCCCGACCACCGTGAACGGCTCGCCGAAGATCTTGATCGGCTTGCCGATCGGATCGAGTCCCGGGAAGAGCGCCTCGGCGAGCTTGTCGTTGATGACCGCCACATGGACGCCCGCGGCGTACTCGAGCGGCGTGAAATTCCGGCCGGCGACGATGTCCCCGCCGTTCACCTGGTATCCAGGTCGGGCTGAATCCCGCGATGGCCACGCTCGCGAGGTTGACGCTCCCGAAGCCCACCGGCCCGTTGGTGTCTTCGCCGAGGTTGACGTCTCGGACAGCCGGAAGCCGCCGGATCATCTCCGCCTCGTCGGCGGTGATCCACGGCATTCCGCCGCCACGGAGACATCTCGTCCGAGCCGTCGGAGATGTTGAGGCCGCCTGGAGAAATAGCGTTGACGAAGAAGGTCTTGGGTCCGGCAGGCTCGAGCATCGCCGTGACGCTGCGGTTGATGCCGGTGATCGCCGACGCCATCGCGATGACGACCATGACGCCGATGGCCACGCCGAGAATGGTGAGCGCGGCGCGGACCTTGTTCGCCCGCAGGGAGTCCAGCGCCATGCCGACTCCCTCGGACATCCGCTGACGACCGTCCCTGCCCCGGGGACGCGCATCATTCCGCCCTCAGCGCGAGAATCGGATCGAGGCGAGAGGCGCGGCTTGCCGGGTAGACGCCGGCGACCACTGCCGACCGAGATACCGAGGCCCACACCGACCAGCGATCGACCAGGGCGCCACCGCCGCCGGCAGCGGCGTCACGTGCGCGACGATCCAGGCCAGCGCGAGACCGGTCCCGATGCCCCGCGAGCGCGCCCGACAGTGGAGAGCGTGGCCGATTCGACGACGAACTGGGCCAGGATGTCGCGACGCCGCGCGCCGAGCGCCTTGCGAATGCCGATCTCGCGGGTCCGCTCGCTCACCGCCATCAGCATGATGTTCATGATGACGATGCCGCCGACGACGAGCGAGATCGCCACCAGGCCAGGCAGCGCCAGGAAGAGGACCTGCGAGATCTTCTTCCAGTCCCTCAGCGCGCCTCGGCCGTCTGCAAGGCGAAGTTGCTCTCCTGCCCGGCTTGAGCTGCCGTCGGCTCCGCATGGCCGCTTCGGCTTCGCCCATCGCTGCTCGCATCGAGGCCGGGTCGGCGGTCTGGACGTGCAGGTCGTCGAGAATGTTGATCGGGCAGATCAGGCGTCGAGCCGGTGCGTTGAACGGCATGATCGCGAACTTGTCGAGCGAGATGCCGAAGAGCGTGCCCTGCTTGGCCACGACTCCGATCACCCGGTAGGGCAGGCCGCCGATGGTGATCGACTTCCCGAGAGGGTCGACACCGGGCAAGAGCTTCTCGCGAGCTCGCTGCCGATGACCAGGACGGGAAGAGCGCTCTGGACTTCCTGCGGCGTGAACGCACGCCCTGCCGTGATCTCGTAATTGCTTGATGTCGAAGTAGGTGGGCTCGGTCCCCACCAGGTCGATGTCCTTCGCCTGCTTCCCGACGTAGTGGACCGAGATGCGGTCGGTACAGAACTTGGCGAAGGTGGCAGGGGTCTGGATGTGGTCGCGGACGTAGTCGGCGTCGGTGTAGCTGATGCGCGGGCGGCGATTCCACTGCCGCCACATCTCGTCGGTCACGTTGCCCGTGATGATGCTCGGCCGCTGACGCAGCTGAAGGTGTTGACGCCGATCAGGGTGTTGGCGAACTGGTCGTCCATGTACACGTTCATCCCCTGCACGATCGACACGACCGCGATCAGGAAGGTGACGCCGATCAGCACGCCGATCAGCGAGAAGAAGCTCTTGAGCTTCTGGGCGCGGATCGTGCGGAAGGCCATCCGGACCGCTTCGAACAGCGGCATCTAGGCGGCTTCCCCGCGAGTCAGCCGGTCGCTGTCCACCCGGCCGTCACGCAGCACCACCACGCGTGCGGCGTGCGCCGCGATGTCGGGCTCGTGGGTCACCATGATGACGGTCTGGCCCTGACGCGTGCAGGTCGCCGAAGACGCGCATGATCTCTTCGCTGGTCGTGCTGTCGAGGTTGCCGGTCGGCTCGTCGGCGAGCAGGATCGACGGTCGATTCACCAGGGCACGGGCGATCGCCACGCGCTGCCGCTGGCCGCCGGAGAGCTCGTTGGGACGATGATCCATCCGGTCGCCGAGCCCGACCCGCTCGAGCGCCGTCGTGGCCGGCGCCGCCGGTCGCGCGCGCTCACCCCGGCGTAGACCAGCGGCAGCTCCACGTTGTGCAGCGCGGTCGCGCGGGGCAGCAGGTTGAAGGTCTGGAAGACGAACCCGATCTCCCGGTTTCGCACCCGGGCGAGCTCATCGTCGGAAAGACCGGAAACCTCCTGGCCGTTGAGCCAGTACTCGCCGCCCGTCGGCGTATCGAGGCAGCCCAGCAGGTTCATCATCGTGGACTTGCCGGAGCCCGACGGCCCCATGATGGCGACGTACTCGTTGCGGCGGATGTCGAGTGAGACGCCACGGAGCGCATGGACCCTCTCCTCGCCCATTTGGTACTCCCGGGTCAAGTCCCGGATGCGGATGACGTCGCTCATGATTCGGCCTCGCCTTCTTGGTCGTGTCGGCCGCGCTGCACCCTGGCACCGTCCTTGAGGTCGCGGATGGCCTGGTAGGTGCCCGCCACGATGGTCTCCCCTTCACGAAGACCGTCGACCACCTCGAAGTACTCGTCGCCCGCGATGCCGACCTTGACCGGCCGGAAGGTGGCCTGTCCATCCCGCACCACGAACACTCCCTCCGCTTCCTTCGAGTGGTCGCGCCGGCGGAGGGTGTCGCCCGGGGCACGGGAGGAGTCGTTCTCGTTGAAGAGTCGCTCGTGGTCTCGCACGGTGAGCGCGATGATCGGGACGCTCAGCGCGCTCCTCCGCGTATCGGTGACGATCCGCGCGGTGCAGCTCAGATCCGGACGGATGTCCTGCGGCGGCGTATCCAGCGTCACCTCGACGTCGAAGTCCACCGCGCGGTCGTTGGAGCCCGATGCGGTCTGCGTCGGCGTCAACTTCGCGCTGTTGCTGATCTTGGTGACGTGGCCGATGAACGTCGTGTCGGGGAACGCGTCGATCGTGACCTCGACCGAATCGTCGGGGCTGAGCCGGACGACGTCGGTCTCGTCCACCTGCACCTTGGCGAGGATCACCGACAGATCGGCGATCGTCATGAGCAGGCCGACATCCTTCGAGAAGGTGCCGGGCACGGCGACTTCGCCCTCCTCGACGGCGAGACGGACCACCCGTCCAGAGATCGGCGAGACGAGCCGTGTCTTCGAGAGATTGTCGCGAGCCTCCTGCAGGCCGGCCCGGGACTGATCGAGTTGCGCCTGCATCGACTCGAGGTTGGCCTGGGCGACCTCGTACGCCGTCTGCGCCTGCTCGGCTGATTCCTGCGTAATCAGATTGGGACCGAGCTTCTGAGCTCCTGGGCGCGGGTCCATGCCCGCTGCGCCTGATCTCGGTTGGCCCGTGTCTGCAGGAGCGTCGCCTGGGTCGAGGAGACGACACCCTGAGCGCGGTCGACCGCCGCCTGGTACTGGGCGGGATCGATCTGGATCAGGAACTGTCCCTTATGGACCACGTCGCCTTCCCGGACCGCGATCTTGATGATGCGCCCGGTGATGTCCGCGCTGATGTCCACGGATGTCTTGGCCTCGATCGTGCCGCTCGCCGTCACCGCGCTCACCAGGTCACGCCGGCCCACCGTCTCGAGGCGCACCTCGGTGCCTTCGTGCTTCTTCGCGTTGATCTTGTAGGCGGCGAATCCTCCGCCGGCGAGAACGAGCAGGCCGAGGCTCAGACCGATTTTCATCCCGCGCGACATGTGCGTCCCTCGTTAGCGAAGTGGGCGGCCGACCGCGGCTTCCAGCGCGGCAACCGATTTGTGATAATCGTAGATCGCGTTGACGTAATCGCCTTCCGCTCTCTGTACCGCATTCTGCGCGTCCGACACCTCGAGCGAGGTGCCGGCCCCGAGCCGGTAACGGTCCTGCGCCAGACGGAGCTGATCGCGTGCCGCCTCCCGATTGGCCGACTGGACGGCGATCGCCTGATACGAGGTCTGGAGCGCGAGAAAGCGCGCGTGCACGTCGCTTCTGACCTGAAGCCGTCGTGCCCGCGCGTCCTGATCCGCGTCGTCCTCATCGGCCTTGGCTTGAGACACCCGGAGTGAGCGACCGAACCCGGTGAAGATCGGGAGAGAGACCCGGAGGTTGGCCTGGAACGGCTGACCCGTATAGTGGAAGGGAAATACCTCGTTCTGGTCACGGATCTGCTGATTCACCGGGTCGAGCAATGCGCCGCCCCCGTCGGTCAGTCCCGCGGCGGAGAAACAGTTGGGCGTCTCACCGCCCAGGTTCAAGGCGGAGCGGACCTGATTGTTGTACTGGCAGTCGGCGGCCTGGCCTTGCGCGTCGGTCAACGACTGACTGAGCAGAAGATTGGTGTTGGTGAACTGTTGAGTGAAGCCGCTCCAGCCCGCCTGAAGCGAAAGCGTGGGAAGATACTCCGACTTGGCGGCTCGCACGTTCCACCAGGCCGCGGTGCGTCGAGCCCGCAGTGAGCGCAGCTCGGGGTTCTGCGCGTCGGCCAGTCGCAACAATGAATCGAGCTCGAGCGCGGGCGGTGTCACCGGAAACGAGTCGCTGAGCGCAATCTGCTCCACCGGCACCGGCGGTTCCACGCCCATCCGGCGGATCAAGTCGAGCTTGGCCTCATTCTCGGCCTGGACCGCCCGAAGCAGAGCGACATCGCTCTGACCCTTTATCACCTCTGCCTGACGCACGTCGAGCAGGGTCGCCTGACCGACCTGATATCGTGCCTTGGCGAGCGCGAGGAAATCGGCGTTGCGCTTGACCTGCTGGCGGGCCACGTCCACCTGCGCTGTGGCCTGGAGCGTGTTCAGGTACTGGGTCTCGATCTCGGACCGGAGGGCCACGCCGGCGCCGCTGATATTCTCGTCTGTGGCACGCTGCAGGGCCTTTTGCTGGCCTGGAGCGGACAAGACCCGCCCATCGAGCTGCCATACGATGCCGAGGTTGTAGCCCGAGGTGACGAACGCGGACGTCGGTCGGATGAATCCGCCGCCGAAGTTGGATTGCCCGGATCCGGTGTAGCCGAGGTCGGAAGAGACATCGAGGTGCGGCAGAAGGTTTCCGTATGCGTTGCGCACCCCCCATCGGGCCGGACCCGCGTCATTGAGAGTTTGCCGGTAGGTGGGACTGTTGGCCACGGCTTGGGTCAACGCATCATCGAGGGAAAGGGTCACTGTGGGGACCGGACGTGCCGCTATTACCGTGTCCGGACGGGCGACGGCCGAGGTGTCGCGTCGAATCGAAGCCGTCGTGTCCTGCGCTGCCCCCGTCACCGGGACACACCAGAGGAATGAGAGGAGGCCGAACCATCGATTCATGGATGAACCCTTTGAGGTGTGGAACGTGACCGACGCCCGTACGGACGCGCCGTCGCCGAGGTTTCAGGTTGCGACGAAGCCTCGCTTGAGTACGGCCAGTGAACGATTTAGGGAGGGAGCCTAGTCCGCCTTGGCGACCGTCAGGCCCTGGCTCGGCAATTCCAGCCGCTGCACCCGCCCCTGGCCGTCGGTCAGGAGCGTGCCCGCGATCTCGCCGGTGAGAGTCACGCGGCTTGCAGCGCCGTTGCCGCCCGACTCCCGACGAGCAGTGAAGGCGGCGCGCTTGCCGGTGCGCGGAAAGACCGCGGTGAGCGGACGCCCCGCGGGCGTAGCGAGATCAGCGACGGCCGCGTACAGCGAGAACACCTGATCGTCGAGCAGCACGACATCGGGGCCGCCCGGTAGCTCGCGTCCGGACTCCGAGCCGGCGCCCACTGTACGGATGATCAGTCGCGCGCCCGAACCCGCGGCGAGGATGACCGTGACCGCGCCCCCGCTCTCGACGTCGAGCTGGAATTTCGCGAGGGCGCCTTCCGGCGTGCGCTCGAGCGTGGCGGCCAGCTGAGTCGTTGGATTTGTTGCGGGGTATCGCGCGGATGCGACGATGGTCGAGCCGGGCAACCCGCGCGCCCGGTTGGGTCGTCAGGGAGAACTCCTCGCGCCCCGTCTCGTGTCCTCCCTGCTGGACGACGAGCTTCACCTCCGGCCGATCCTGACCGACGGCGAGAGTAGCCTGCGTCATGAGCAGCAGCAACACGGCGTAACGCATTCAAGCTCCCGTCGCTTCGGCTGGCACCAGACAGCGACTGATACGATCGAGGATGAATCTATATACGACCGCCCCCTTCTGCGGTGAGGCCCGGCTGGGGAAGCCGACCGACCCGGGCGATCCGAGCGGCAGATGGCGGCTCTGACCAGGACGGAACTTTCGCATCAGTTGCAGGGTGAGCGCGAAATCCTGCGAGAGCTCCATGTGAACGAGCTCTGGCGCGAGGTGCAGCAGCAAGGCCGTGTCGAGCTCCCCGCCCTGCACGGGGGCGTCGGGGTCCTCGAGCAGGTCGCTGAAGTCGAGCGCGAATACGTCGATGACCTGGACTCTTGCGTCATCCGTTCGGATGGTGCTGAGCGCCTCCAGATGGCCCTCGCTGGCTTGGGCGGTGAGCACCACGAACTCCTTCACGCCTGCCCCCTCTTCCCAGGATTCGATAAGTTCGTTCATCACCCGATGCAGCGTGCGCCGGCGCAGCGCGGCGCCACCCGGATGCGCATACGAGGGCGCGTGGACCCCGTACTCCACCGTCGGTGTGCGGATAACGCCGAACATCGCGGAAAGATCATCGGCGAGGTGCTCGACGATGATCGTGTCGCACCCCAGCGGCAGGTGGGGACCATGCGGCTCGGTCGTGCCGACCGGAACGATCAGCGTCGGACGCGCCAGCAGCCGTTCGCGCACCGTGCCGGGAGTCATCTCTCTTAGCCGCCAGGGGTGTTCCGATTGAGTCATCGCGCACGATGGTGGGTGGTGGTCGTGCTGGCGGCTGGGGTCGCCGCGGGGGAGTGGCTGCGCCGCCCGTCCGTGCCGTGGGCGGTCACGGGCGCAGTCGCGATGCTCGCCGCGCTCGTGGCGCTGTCACCGTTTATCGGATATCGCCGCGGGGCGCTGGCCACTGCCCTCGCTGGTCTGGCGCTCTCGTTGATGACCGGGCAATGGCAGCTTTCCTCGATCGAGCGGCGCTGGCCCGAACAGCGACGACACCGCATCGACGCCGCCTACCGGCTGCTCGGCGGTGATCTGCATTCCGCCCTCCGCCGCGCCGAGCGTCTCGCCAGCGCTGCCGCGGCGACGACTCGAACCGATCGGGAGACCGCATTCGAGGTGCTCGATCGCCTGATTCCGGCGACGGGCCCCGAGATGAGTGTAGTGGTACTCGACTCGAGGGGCGAACCCTGGGTCTGGGCCGGACGACACCGTCTCGCTCCCCGGGCCGATGGCGACTCGATTGCCGCGCGGGCGACTGGATATTACGTCGAGCTCGAGGCACGGCGCCACACCAAGGAAGACGGCGTCGCGATTGCCGGCGTGCTGGTGTGGGCGCATCCTGCCGTGCCGGACCGGGAACGCAGTCTCGCCGAGCTGTTCCGCGACCGGAACGAAGTTGATCTAGCCGTGTACCCGCCGGGGACCGCGCCAGAGTCCACGGAGATGTTCGACTACGAGGAGCCGACCACGGCGGGCCGGCGGCTGCTCTTCAGCGTGGAGCCCGTACCGGCGGAACAGGGCGTCGCCCGCGAGCTGGCCTATGAGCGAGGCGCGCGAGTGGTCACCTGGCTGCTGTTCGCCGCCCTCGTGTGCGCCTTCACGCTCGCGATCGGCCCGATCGAACGACTCGCGATTCTCGCCTCGATCGTGTGGTTGGCGGTTCGCGCGCCGATCGGCCCGGCGCTTGGTGTGCAGCCTCTCTTCTCCCCCGCCACGTTCTTTCGACCTGTGCTGGGGCCTCTCTCCAGCTCGGCGGGCGTCCTGGCGCTCGCCGGCATGCTCATGATGACCGCGGGCGTCTGGCTCTGGCGCCAGCGGTTCCCCCGCCGATGGTACGGGATCGCCGTCGGTGGTCTGCTTCTGCTGGCCTCACCATACGTCATCAGCGGTCTCGGGCGAGGCATCACCCCACCGGCCGACGGCGTCTCGGTTGGCCTCTGGCTCACCTGGCAGCTCGCGCTCCTCGTCGCGGCCTCGGCGCTGATCGTGCCGACCGCCGCCCTGTTCCGCGGTGCCGGGCAGGACGCGCGAACTTCCTGGCGCAGCTTTGCGGGTGTCGCCATCGCCTTCGCCGCGGCGGTAATCGGAGTGCTGGTCTGGAGCCCGCGCGGAGGGTGGCCGGAGTGGTACACGTTCCTGTGGACTCCAGCGCTGCTCCTCGTGACCCTTCCAGCCCCGCGCTGGGCTGCGATCAGCGGGATTGCGCTCGTGGCCGGCAGCTCCGCCGCCCTGGTGACCTGGGGTGCGGAGCTGGCCGGAAAGGTGCAGGTCGCCCAACGCGATGTCGCGCGTCTGGGCAACGAGTCCGATCCGCTCGCGGTGCCGCTGCTCGAGCGCTTTGCCGATCAGATAGGGAGGGGTCGGGCGCCACGAACGGCCTCGGAGATGTACGCCTTGTGGCATGAGTCAGCGATCGGTGGCCAAGGGTACCCCGCACACCTGGCGCTGTGGACCAACGGCGGAGCGTTGATCGATGAGCTGACGCTCGACTCCCTCGATCTCCCTCCCTCGCTTCTCGCAGGCATGGTCCGGAACTTCGCGCAGAAGGACTCCGAGCAGGTGACGTCGATCTTGCGAGTCCCGGGCATCCATTACGTGCTGCGGGTCCGAGTGACCCCGGCGGAGGTTCTCACCGTCGCAGTCGGTCCCCGATCGGCGATCATCGCGCCCGGGCGAGTCGGACGACTGCTCGATCCTTCGGGTGCAGAGCTTCCACTTTACCGGCTCACCCTGTCGCCTCCTACCGACCCGTCCGCACCGACGGCTCCGCCGCGATGGCGGCGGGAGCGTTGGGTGCTGCGGAACGAGTACCCGCTGGACCTGCCCAGTGGCCGTCGAATCGTGCACGCGGTCGTCGAGCTGCGCGGGCCGGTGCCGCTCTTCGTCCGGGGCGTCCTCGTTGTGCTCCTCGACGCGGCAGTCCTGGCGACCCTGTGGTTCGCCGCTGAGCTCGTCGCCGGCGCGCAGCCGTCCAGACCGCGATGGTGGAGCCTCCGGCGGTCGTTTCGCATGCGCCTCGCAGGAGCGCTCGCCGGATTCTTTCTGCTGCCAGCCATCGGATTTGCAGCCTGGAGCTTCGCTCGTCTTGCCGAAGAGGTCCAACGCAGCCGAGACCTCCTGATTACTCAGACGCTCCGCGACGCGGTGCTCAGCGCAGGCGGCTTCTTTCAGGGAGACGACGCCGAGGTGGGCGAGCAGCTCCGTGAACTGAGTCGCCGCATCGACGCCGATCTCGCCTTGTATCAGGGCGGACGGCTGGCGGGCGCGAGCACGACGGTCCTCGAGGATCTGGGGGTGACGCCGCAGTTGATGGACCCCACCGCCTTCGAGGCGCTCACGACCGGCGGTGAGCTCGAGGTGACACGCGACGGTTCCATTCCGAAGCTGGCCGAGCGAGTGGGGTATCGCGTCATCCAGCCAGGGCCACCCGAGGAAATCGGCGTGCTGGCCACGCCGCAGCTCGCAGACGATCCCTCGCTCGCCGTTCGCCAGCTCGACCTCGCGCTCGTGCTCCTGCTCGCCACGCTCGCCGGCATCGCGGGCGCGGTTACGGCGGCGCAGCGCGCCTCGCTAGCGCTCGCACGGCCGGTCGCCGATTTGCGGCGATCTGCCCTGGCGTTGGGCCGGGGTCAGCCGGTCCCACCGAAGTCGGATCACCCACCGCTCGAGTTCGAGCCGGTCTTCGGTGCGTTCGAGCGGATGGCGGCCGACATCGCGACGAGCCGCGAGGCCCTCGAGGAAGCCAGACGCCGCACGGCTGCCGTGCTCGCGACCGTGGCCACGGGTGTCGTCGGGCTCGATCCCGAAGGGCGAGTGCTGATCGCCAACCGGCAGGCGGTGGAGCTTCTCGGCACCCGTCTCGAGGAGGGAGACTCTCTCGCCGCAAAGCTGGACACGGAGTGGAGACCACTCATCGCGGCGGTCGAAAAGTTTCTGGAAGATCCCAGGGCCGACGCGACGGCCGAGCTCGACGTGGGCGGTCGGCGGCTCTCGCTTCAACTCGCCGCGCTCGGCCCTGAGGTGCGCGGCGTCGTGATCGCCCTGAACGACGTGACCGACGTGTCGCGAGCGGAGCGCGTGCTCGCCTGGGGGGAGATGGCACGCCAGGTCGCGCACGAGATCAAGAACCCTCTCACTCCCATGCGTCTCGGACTCCAGCATCTGCGCCGGGTTTACCGCGATCGAGGCAAGGAGTTCGACCAGACGCTCGAGGACACAGCGGAGCGAATGCTGGCCGAGATCGACCGCCTCGATACTATCGCCCGCGCCTTCAGCCGGTTCGCCGCGCCGGCCGATGAGAGTCAACCCCTCGACCGCGTCGATCTCGGCGCAACGGTCCGAGAGGTGGTGCAGCTCTATCGGTTGGCCGAGGAAGGGTGTGAAGTGCGACTCTCAGTCTCGGAGGGGGCCTACGGCGCCGCGCGCGCGGACGAAGTGAAAGAGGTGGTGGTCAATCTGCTGGAGAACGCGAGGAACGCCGGCGCACGAGTCGTGGACGTGTCGGTGGGCTCCCGAAGCATGATCCTGGAAGACGACGGCGCAGGGATTCCTGCGGAGCTGCTTCCTCGGATCTTCGAGCCGAGGTTCTCGACGACGACCAGCGGGTCGGGGCTCGGGCTCGCGATCGTCCGACGATTGGTGGAGGGGTGGGGGGGAGAATCGAGGTGGCGAGCGAGGTAGGCCGGGGAACTCGAATCGAGGTGTCCCTCCCCGGCTAGCGAATCACTCGACAGCGCTGGCGATCACGTCGCTCTGGGTGCGATGGGCGCGAAGCAGCCGCACCGCGCTCTGGAGCTGACGATCACTCTTCGCCTGGCGGCGGAGAACCGACTCGGCGCCGAACATCTCGCGTGCGATCTCGCAGCCGAGTTGCTCCTCCACGTAATCCTCGGCGCCATCATAGACCTGCCGATCGAGCGTGACGTTTGCTTCCTGGAGCCGCTGGTAGAGCCCATCGCGCATCTCGGGAGTGATCGTGAAGGAATCGTTCGCCACCGTGCCGGAGCCTCGGAGCTCGGCGGCGTACGCGAGGATGGTGGAACGGAAACGATCCATCTGATCGCCGAGCGCGGCGGTGAGCAGCTTCTCACCTTCTGAGCGGGGGAGCGACCGCACCAGCAGATCCGGCATGATCCCGCTGGCATCGGCGATGGGGCGGCCAGCCATCGGTTCGGAAGGCCCTGGGGCGCGAAGGCGGAACGAGGAAGCTCTGGGCGGCGAGGGTGTCCATCGGGGGGCGCTGGACGGTCCGCCCGCTCGGCGTAAACCAGCGAGCCGTCGTCAGCTTGATCGCCACGTCCTCGCCGAGCGGATACGTGGTCTGGAGCACGCCTTTGCCGTAGCTGGCCGTGCCGATCACCACGGCGCGGTCGTGGTCCTGCAGCGCACCGGCGACGAGCTCGGCCGAGCTGGCGGTGCCGCGATTGACGAGGAGCGCCAACCGCAGGTCGTCCCAGTTCGCCGATTCACCGGCCAGATAGGTCTTCGAATGCTCGGGCGAGCGTCCGACCGAGGTTGCCACCGTATCACCAGGGTGGAGGAAGAGACTCGCCACCGCGACGCCTTCGCGGATGAGGCCGCCGGGGTTCGAGCGGAGGTCCAGCACCAGCGAGGTCATCCCTTCGTCGACCAGACGATCGACCACGGCCCGCAGCTCCTCGGCCGCGCCATCGCTCATCCGCCGCAGGATGACGTACCCGACCTTCTTGCTCGACCATCAGACCGCGGCTCGCGGCGGGAACGTGTACGGTCGTCCGGGTCAGATGCCGGACGATCTCGCGATTGGAGCCGTGAGGGCGAATGACGACGGTCACCACCCGTGCCCACGCCGCGGCGCAGCGCGTCGGCCAGCCGCTCGGCCGACCAACCGCGAGTGCTCGTGCCGTCGATGCTCAGGACTTCGTCGTCGGGAGCGAGTCCTCCACCCAGGCCTTCCATCCCCGACTCGGTCGGCCGCTTTCTCAGGCCCGAGATCCACCTCGATGCCGTTCATCTGGCGCTGGTATTCCCGATAACTCTCGTCCACCAGCAACTCGGCGTACGGGTCATGCAATGAGCCGACCAGCGAGCCAGCCGCGCGCTGGTAGAGGTCGCCTTCGCCCAGAGAATCGATGAAATGGTCGTGGATGGCGGAAACGACGTTCTCGAACAGCCTGGCCTGCTGGTAGATACCGCCCTCGGTGGACGGCGCGGGGCGCATGAGCCACCCCCCGCTCACGAAGGAGAGCGCCAGCACCATGGCTAGCGCAACCCACCGCGCCCGAGGAAAGCGTTCCATCATCGTGATTTAGCTCCCGCACAATGCGAGAAGGTCTGTCGGATGCAACCAATCATGCGGAGAGACTCCGGAGGGCTTGCCTCTCGTCCCTATTTGCAGCAAAACAGGGGCCGCTAGACTCTCGCTTGACGCCTGAGGCCTCCACCTCCGAGCACCGCCCGCAGAGGCATCGACGTAGTCATCCATTCCGGCGGCGAGGCACCGTTCGCGGTCACCCTCCATCGCGTTTGCGGTCATCGCCACGATTGGCGTGTGGCGATTGTCACCCTCCCGCCGCCGCACTTCGGCCGTCGGTCTCGTATCCATCCATCTCTGGCATCATGCAATCCATCAGGATAAGGTCGTAGGCGCCGCTGTCCAGCAGCTTGCAGCACAGCCTTACCCGTTTCAGCCACTTCGACGTCGCAGCCGAGGAGCACGAGCATCCGCTTGGCAACGAGCTGATTGACCGGATTATCCTCAGCCAACAGGATGCGAGTTCGCGCGCCAACCTGGGCCACCGCCGTAACCGTGGCGGTGTCCTTTTCCGGCGACGACGGCTTGTCCTCCTGTGGAGCGGACGGGAGCACCAGCGACACGATAAATGTACTACCGCAACCCACCTCGCTGTCTACTTCAACCGTTCCTCCCATCAGCGAAACCAGCTGCCGGTAGATCGCCAATCCAAGCCCCGTGCCCCCATGCTTTCGGGTCGTGGACGAATCCGCCTGGGTGAACTGCTGAAAGATCAGTGCCCGCTTGCTCTCGGGAATGCCGAGCCCGCTGTCCACCACCGTGATGTGAACCCCACCATCGGAAGATCGAGGATGTCGTTGATGAGGGTCAGCAGGTCCCTTCCGGAACGGTCGACGATCTCCGCGTATCCTCTCTGTTCCGGCGTCAGAGTGGTTTCCAGCAGCACCTCCGTCATGCCCAGGATCCCGTTCATCGGGGTCCTGATCTCGTGACGCATGTTGGCCAGAAAGTCACTCTTGGCCCGGCTTGCGGCCAGGGCCGACTCCTTGGCCGTCTCGAGCTCCCGCGTGCGCTCGGTGATCGTCGCTTCGAGGTTGCGGTTGTAGATCTCGAGCTCCTGCCACAGCCGAACGCTCTCCATCATGTTCGCGCAGTGCAGAGAAGGATGGAGACGAGCTTTTCCGAGGCGTCGGGAAGGTAGGCGTGACGCTCCGTCAGTTGTCCGACGAACATTCCCACGACGCGGGATCGCGTGGTGGCAGCGTGCAGGAGCACGCTGCCACCACCATGACGTGCGGGAACGACGACCGGACGGTTTCGTTGCAGCGCCCAGCCGAAGACGCCGTCGCCGATCTTCGCCTCGATTTCACCTTGGAGAATGTCCCACGCTTCCGGCGGGTTGCATTGCGGCAGCGGGAAATCCAGGCTCCTGAAGATCCGCGGCGAGCGTCATGCCGGGCTTGAGGTCGTCGAGGCTGACTCGCATTGCCCTTTCCGGGATTCGGGGTGCCGGATGGTACAGTGACGGTCAGGTGACTATCGGCTTGTGAGGAGAGGGGAAAGCTTCAGCCGCGGAAGGATGCCTCGAGGACTCCTGGGAAGCCGGCCCAGCCGGATCCCCGCTCGACGGTTGCGAGCCGCCGGAACAGGAGATGAGTGGTCCGATGTCCGGCGCTGTACGGCTGCTTTCGACGGGAGGAGATGGGGTCGCGAATCACTACCTTCTCAAACCCCTCGAGCATGGAGGTATTGTGCACCCAACCACGCCCACTCTGAGGGTCGGTAGCGGAGGAGCTCGGATGGGCGCCCCACGGTGTTGCACCAAGGGCGAAGGAGAGTTGGGGCCAGACATTGATGCCGACTGTCCCGTACCGTAGTCGGGAGACTGCCCGCTCGATGGCGGCACCCAGGATCGGATCCTCGAGCGTTCGCGGGTGCACGACCAGCGTGGCGGACAATGTTCCCCAAACCCGCCGATTGACGAAGCTCACCGCATCCTCGAGGAACTCCACCGGATCGGTACTCCCGAGCTGGACCTCCGACACGAGCGGACAGAACGGTTCCAGGCTAAATAGCGGCTCGTGCTCGTCTTTGGGATCCAGGTCCGGTACCAGAGTCCAGGGAAGCATGCCGCCTACCGTCGAGCCGACGAATCGAATACCGGGCCGCTGCTGGGCCAGAAACTGCCAGCGCTCAGTTGCGCCCGGATAATAGGCCAGGCGAAGCGGCGCGGTCGCGAGTGCTGCCTCGAGGTGCCTGAGCAAGGCATCTCGCTGAGCCCACCGGTGTGGCGTGACGATCAGCCGCGGCGTCGTGCAGTTGCAGCCGGCGTTGTGCGCGATCGCGCCCGCGATCCCTGCCGCCTGAGACGCCAGCTGCCAATCGAGGTAGGGCCCCGGGACGATCAGCACCGGTGAGATGCAGCCCAGCTCAGCCGTGACGCGCTTGTCGTGTGCCGGCCGCGTCAGAGTCTTGCGATGCTTGCGACCGTCCCGGTCTCCCCAGAGGATCTGCTCGTGGGTCTCGGCGGAACCGGTAAGGTGAATCTCTCCGATGCCGCGATGCGCGCAGAGGTAGGCGCCAGTGTCGGCGCCACCGTACACGATGCGCAGGCAGTCCTGCTCGATTGCAGTGGCGAATGCTTCTTCGTACAGCGGCCCGAGGTAGGAATTGAGCGGATGCATCTTCAGGAGACAGGCCATCCCCTCGTTGAACATCTTCGTCAGGATGTCCATGCAGGGGATGGCCGCCACATTCCCCGCGCCGAGAACGACGACGACACGATCCGGATACTTGCCGCCGCGGTGAAGCCGCGCGCGGGCGGCAAGGGCGGAGAGTCCCTGTCCCGATCGGAAGTGGACCTGTGCGCGGGTTCCCGGAAGCAGGAGGGAGTCGAGGGTGTCGCCCGGGTAGAGATCCACCCGCATGGTGCCGTTGGCGGCCCATTCCGTCTCACCGACCGGTGGCAGCTTCCCCTCTCGCAGGGCGCTGAGTGAATCGAGGAGCAACCGGAACTGCCGGAAGACCGGCCACGGCCCGAGGCTCCATTCCTCACCCTCGAGCGGGGTACCGAGGACGATGCGCTTGGCTCGGCAGGAGGCGACGACGGTCCGAGCCGCGACCCGGGTATAGCCCGCCTGCATCGATCGCAGGAGCTTGATGCGCTCTTCCAGGCCCAGGGCGGCGAAACGCGGTGCCCCCTGCCAGAGGGCCTCTACGGCCTCATCGAGCTCCCGGCGGGAGGTCGGCGGAGGCGCATAAGGTACCTGGGCTGCAAAGGCTCCACTGGTTCGAGGCGGACGAGTCGTCACGGGGGTCCGAGTGGGGGGTTGAACGTATGATAGAATCTTCAGGGCCACGCCGCCAGAAGTCCGCGGACTTTCTTGTCCAAATCCGCCCAATCTCCCTCGTACGTCGCGGGTACTCGACTCGAGCGTCTGCATTTGGATTCGCCGGCCCGAGCCAGGAGGCCGACCGCAAAACGACACTCCACATAGTGGCGGAATGATCCCAGTCGGGAGTTCACGGGTGCGTACGTTGCCCCAACCTGCGCCCAGGAACCCCCTTTGCTTGCCCGCGTCCGCTCGGCCGCCGTGCTCGGCATCGATGCCTATCCCGTCGATGTCGAGGTCGATATCAGCAGTGGATTGCCGTCTTTCTCGACCGTCGGCCTCCCGCACGGGGCGGTGCGGGAAGGGCGAGAGCGCGTCAGCGCCGCCCTCGCCAATGCCGGCTACGTCTTCCCTTTGAAACGAATCACGGTCAATCTGGCCCCGGCCGACATTCGAAAGGGCGGGACCGGGTTCGACTTGCCGATTGCCGTGGGGCTGCTCGTCGCCAGCGATCAGCTCACGCATGACGGCCTCGACGAACACCTCATCGTCGGCGAAGTGGGTTTGGAGGGCGACCTGCGCCCGGTTCGGGGTGTGCTTTCCATGGCGCTCGCCGCCAGAGCTGCCGGGCGCCGAGGCATTCTGGTCCCGCACGAGAATGTGGCCGAGGCCTCGGTCGTTGAGGGACTCGAGGTCCGGGGCGCACGCACGCTGGGCGAGGTCTGCACCCATCTCACGGGCGAACGGCTGCTCGTCCCGTCTTGCGCCGATGTCGGCGCGCTGATGGCGGAGCGGCAACGAGAGGAGGTCGACTTCGCCGATGTGCGATCCCAGGCAGCGGCTAAGCGCGCCCTTGAGATCGCGGCGGCGGGTGCCCACAACATCCTGATGATCGGGCCACCGGGATCGGGAAAGACCATGCTGGCTCGGAGGATTCCCAGCATCCTTCCTTCCATGAGTCTCGAAGAGGCTTTGGAAACCACCAAGATCCACAGTGTCGCCGGCACACTCTCCGCCGGTCAATCGCTCTGCACCTCGCGACCCTTCCGTGCCCCTCACCACACGATCAGCGACGCCGGACTCATCGGCGGCGGCTCAACCCCTAGGCCCGGTGAGGTGAGCTTGGCCCACGGCGGTGTGCTCTTTCTCGACGAACTGCCCGAATTCCGTCGCAATGTCCTGGAGGTGCTCCGACAACCGCTCGAGGATGGGGTCGTCACGTTGAGTCGAGCAGCGTTGGCGCTCACTTATCCCGCGCGCTTCATGCTCGCGGCGGCAATGAATCCTTGTCCGTGCGGGTACTTCGGTGATCTCCGGCACGGGTGCCGGTGCGCGCCGCTCGAAGTCGAGCGGTATCGATCGCGAGTCTCGGGACCGCTGCTCGATCGCATCGATATTCACCTCGAAGTCCCAGCCGTCGTCTGTGGCGATCTCGCACCCATGGCCAGCGACGAGTCGAGTGGAGTCATTCGGGGACGAGTGGAGCGCGCCCGTTTGCGGCAGCGGGAGCGATTCAGGGGACATCGTGGCATGTATGCCAACGCGCACATGGGGGCCCGCGAGATCCGACGTCACTGTCCGCTCTCTCCGCCGGTCGAGCGTTTGCTGCGGGACGCGGCCAACCGGCTCGGACTCTCAGCGCGGGCGTATCACCGGGTACTCAAGATCGCCCGGACCATTGCGGACCTTGCGGGGGAGGAGGGCCTCTCAGTGCCACATGTCAGTGAGGCCATTCAGTATCGTACTCTGGATCGAAGGCGAGAGACGGGAGGAGTGGTATAGGAGCGTCACTCATCGCGTGCGACCATCATTCATCGTGCCCGGGCGGCCGCCTCCGTTCCCGCTTGATGGAGCTGCGGCGTCGCTTGGCTTCCAGCCGCGCGGCCTTGGCGGCCTTCGATGGTCGCGTCGCCTTGCGCTTCTTCCGCACCTTTAGGGCGTCCGCCACCACGCCGCGCAGCCTCGACGTGACATCCTCGCGGTTACGAAGCTGACTGCGCGACGTCCCCGACACGAGTCGCAACCGTCCCGCCGAATCCAGCCGGCTGGCCAGCCGCTCGAGCAGCAGCGCACGCTGGTCGTCCGAGAGCGACGGCGATCGCACAACGTCCCACCACACCTCGATGCGGGTCGACGACGTGTTCACGTGCTGACCACCGGGTCCGCCGGAGCGCGAGGCTCGGTACTCCAGTTCCGCCATCGGAATGCGAAGCGATGGCGTAACCTCGAGAGAGGTCGGGTCGCTCATGATCCCTATCTAACCCGCGCATACACGAGTCGCAAACCTTCTTCCGTTGCCCTGCGATCGCATTACGTTACTGCGCTATGAAGGCCCTCGAAGCGCTACGCGAGTATCTCGACCGGTTCGATCGAGCATTGCTCGGCTACTCCGGTGGCGTGGATTCGGCGTTTCTCGCGGTCGTCGGTCGACGGGTGCTTGGACCCCACCGTTTTCTCGCAGTCATCGGGCGAAGCGCGTCGTATCCCGAGGTCCAGCACCGAGCCGCCGTCGATCTGGCTCGGCGCTTCGATATTCCGTTGCTCGAAGTGGACACTCGTGAGCTGGCCGACCCCCGCTATCGCGCCAATCCCACCGATCGCTGCTACTTCTGCAAGACCGAGCTCTGGACCCGACTTGGCGAAGTCGCGGCGGAGCGCGGGTTCGACACGATTCTCGACGGCACCAACACCGACGACCTGACCGAGCATCGGCCGGGAAAACGAGCTGCCGGCGAGCACGGCATCCGCTCTCCGCTCGCTGAGCTCGGATGGACCAAGACCGCGGTGCGTGCGGCGTCGCGAGAGCTGGGTCTGCCCGACTGGGACGCACCCGCGTCTCCATGCCTGTCGAGTCGAGTTCTCTATGGCCTGGAGATCACCCCGGCGAGGTTGCGGCAGGTCGAGGAAGCGGAGTCCTTTCTCCGCTCGGTCGGTGTGAAGGGCGATCTACGTGTTCGTCACCACGGAGATCGAGCGCGCGTTGAAGTGACGGTCGGCGAGATCGAGGGCATGAGACGGCAGTGGCGGGCGGTCGAGGAATTCTTTACCCGCCTCGGCTTCACCTCGGTCGAGCTCGATCCTGCCGGCTATCGACGAGGCGGCCTGCTCGCGCTGGCATCGCCGGGGACCTGATGCGACTCTTCGTCGCCATCCCGGTCACCGAGCCGGCGAGGTCGGAAGTCCTGGCATTACTCGAGCGATTGCGTCAGACAGGGTGGCCGGTCCGATGGGTGGGCACCGAGGGGCTGCACGTCACCCTCAAGTTCTTTGGGGAAGTCGCCCCGGACCGGCTGGAGGTGATCGCAGAGGCGATACGAATCGCGGGCCAGGGAACTGGGCCGCTCTCGCTGCGTCTCGACGAGGTAGGCGCCTTCCCGAGTCGACAGCGTCCGCGCATCCTCTATGTCGGCCTCGAGGCCCCTTCGGCACTCGAGCTGCTCCAGGATCGGATCGAACGTGGTGGAGAGGCCCTGGGCTTTCCGCCGGAGGGCAGACCGTTCAATCCGCACCTCACGCTCGGGCGCCTGCGCGAGGGGCAGAAGTATCCACCGCACGCGCTGGACGACCTCGGCGGGTGGTACGAGCAACTGTCGTTTACCGGAGATCAGGTCATCCTCTACGAGAGTATCCTCACGCCGCATGGGCCCCGGTACGAGCCGCAGCTCACGCTCGATCTCGGGAAACCATGAACCATCGCGTTCTCATTGTCGACGACGAGCCCGGCATCCGTGAGGCGCTGAAGCAGGTGCTCGAATACGAGGGCCTCGACGTGCGCATGGCCGGCGTCCGGCGGCGAGGCGATCACGGTCTACCCCGAGTTTCGCCCCCACCTGGTCTTTCTCGACGTGAAGATGGCCGGGCTCGACGGACTCGAGACCCTGACTCGGCTTCGCGAGCTCGACCCGGCGCCGCTCGATCGTCATGATCTCCGGGCACGGCACCATCGCGACCGCCGTCGAGGCCACCCAGCGCGGCGCCTTCGACTTCCTGGAGAAGCCGCTCGACACCGACCGCCTGCTGGTCACGGTGCGGAACGCGCTCGGCGCATGCCGCAGCTCGCGGGCGAGAACCCGCGGCTCCGCGAGGCGATGGAGAGCCGCTACGCCGATGGTCGGCGCGAGTCCGGCCCTGCAGCGAGGTGCGCGACGCTCATCGACAAGGTGGGACCGACGGCGGCCCGGGTGCTCATCACCGGTGAGAACGGCACCGGCAAGGAGCTGGTCGCGCGGGCGCTGCACGAAGCCTCGCCCCGACGCGAAGGCGCCTTCGTCGAGGTGAACTGCGCCGCGATTCCCTCGGAGCTGATCGAGAGCGAGCTGTTCGGTCACATGAAGGGATCGTTCACCGGCGCCGTGGCCGACCGGGCCGGGAAAGTTCGAGCAGGCCGACGGCGGCACGCTGTTCCTCGACGAAATCGGCGACATGTCGCTCTCGGCGCAGGCCAAGGTGCTGCGCGTGCTGCAGGAAGGCGTGGTCACCCGGATCGGCGGAGCCAAGCCGATCCAGGTGGACGTGCGCGTGCTCGCGGCGACCAACAAGGACCTCGAGACGAGATCGGCGAAGGACGGTTCCGCGAGGATCTGCTCTACCGCCTCAACGTCGTGCCGATCGAAGTGCCGCCGCTCCGCGAGCGGGGCGAAGACATTCCGGCGCTGGTCGCACACTTCGTCGAGCAGCTGGCCGGCCAGCGCGGGAGTGCCGGCGACGGAAGTTCGCGGACGATGCGGTTCGACGGCTGCAGTCGCGACCCTGGCCCGGCAACGTGCGCGAGCTCCGCAACGCGGTCGAGCGGCTGCTGATTCTGGCGTCCGGGCAAGGTCGTGACCGGTGCGGACGTCGAGCGCTTGCTGCCCTGGCGAGAGCCGCGCACGTCGACGGATCGGCGCCGTACGTTCGAGGCGTTCAAGCAGGAAGCCGAGAAGGCCTTCCTGGTGCAACAGCTGCGCGAGCACGACTGGAACGTCTCGGAGACCGCCCGGGCGCTCGAGCATGCCGCGCTCCAATCTCTACAAGAAGATCGAACGGTACGGGCTGACGCGGGAGTCGACATGAGCGAGCCACCGCGCGACTGGGACAAGGAGCTGGCGGAGATCGACAAGGTCGATCGCCAAGCAGGCCGGCAGTGCCGCCACCAGCCCGTGTCGAGCGGCGCTCCGATGGCGCCGCCGGCTCGACCGGTGCCCAGCGCCCCGGTAACCAAGACCGGGCATGTCGTGCTCACCTGGTTCTGGGTCTGCCTGGCCTCGCGCTGGCCGCCGCGCATGACTCCAGTGGCCGTACGCACAGACCTGCGGCCTGCAGCTGACCTTCTACCTCGGCGCGGTCGGCACGACGGTCGTCGTCGCTCGGCTCTGGGCGCGTTTTCCGCCTGGATGCATCGGCGAGCCTTCGCGCACATCCTCTCGCTGCTCGTGCTCGGCTGGGCGGTGCGTCGCGGCGGCACACGAGATGCTGCCGCGCATCGGCTACGCGAGGCAGAGTCGCACCTGGCTTGCCCGTCGCGAGCCGGCCGCGCGCAAGCAGCCGGCGCACCGAGCAGCTCGCCGCGACGCTCAGCAGCCGCGTTCGACCACGCCGGCAACCACGCCGTCGTCCACGCCGGCGCAGTGAACTTCATCTCTTCACTCGGGACCTCATGGCCAAGACCTTCCAGAATCTCATCGCCGGCGACTGGGTGGCCCCGCAGAGCGGCGCCTACTTCGAGAACCGCAATCCGGCCGACACCAGCGACCTGATCGGCCGGTTTCCCGACTCCGGACCGGCGCGACGTCGAGGCAGCCGTGCGGTCGGCGCGGCGGGGCTTCGACGCGCTGGTCGCGAACGCCGGCGCCGGCGCGCGGCGACGTGCTGCGGCGGGTGGGCGACCTGCTCGTCGAGCGGCAAGGAGGAGATCGCCGACGCGATGACGCGCGAGATGGGCAAGGTGCTCGCCGAGACGCGGGGCGACGTGCAGGAGGGAATCGACACCGCCTACTACGCGGCGACCGAGGGTCGCCGGCTCTTCGGCCACACGGTGCCGTCCGAGCTGCGCAACAAGTGGGCGATGAGCTACCGCCGCCCGATCGGCGTCGCCGGGCTCATCACGCCGTTCAACTTTCCGCTGGCGATTCCCACCTGGAAGATGTTCCCGGCGCTGCTGTGCGGAAACTCGGTGGTGCTCAAGCCGTCCGAAGACGTGCCGCACACCGTCGCACCTGCTGGTCGAGATCCTGCTCGAGGCGGGGCTCCCGCCCGAGGTCGATCCAGCTGGTGCACGGCCGCGGCGAGACGGTCGGGCAAGGCGCTGGTCGAGCATCCCGACGTTCCGGTGATCTCGTTCACCGGATCGACCGAGACCGGGTCGACCATCGGCGAGACCTGCGGCCGGATGCACAAGCGGCTGTCGCTCGAGATGGGCGGCAAGAACGCGATGATCGTGATGGACGACGCCGATCTCGACCTCGCGCTCGACGGCGTGCTCTGGGGCGCGTTCGGCACGACGGGGCAGCGCTGCACGGCGACCAGCCGGCTGATCCTGCATCGCAAGATCCACGACCGCTTCCTGCGCCGGCTGGTCGAGGCGGCCGAGCGGCTGCGGCTGGGCGACGGGCGGGAGGCACGCACCGAGGTCGGACCGCTGATCCACGAGGACGTCGCGCGAGAAGGTGGAGCGCTACGTCGAGATCGGGCAGAGCGAGGGCGCCGAGCTCGTGACCGGAGGCAAGCGCGCCGCGAGGCGACCGGCTCGGCACGGGCTGGTTCTACCAGCCGACGATCTTCGCGGGCGTGAAGCCGGGCAGCCGGCTCGAGCAGGAGGAGATCTTCGGTCCGGTGCTGAGCGTCATCCGGGTGCGGTTCGTTCGACGAGGCGGTGCGGGTCAACAACGACGTGCGCTACGGACTCTCGAGCTCGCTCTACACCCGGACGTGAACCTCGCCTTCCGCGCGATGCAGGAGCTCGACAACGGCATCACCTACATCAACGCGCCGACCATCGGCGCCGAGGCGCATCTGCCGTTCGGCGGCGTGAAGCAGACCGGCAACGGGCACCGCGAGGGCGGCTGGGAGGTCTACGAGTTCTACTCGGAGACCAAGGTCGTGCTACGTCGACTACTCCGGCACGCTGCAGCGCGCCCAGATCGACAACTACGACTGCTGACGTCGTGACTGCGACCGCGCCGTTGCCGCTGCGCGCTGAGCGCGGTGCGGAGTAAGGTTCGACTCAGCGTCCTCTCCGCGCTATGCCCAGTCCGAGGTGTCAATCGATGCGTCCAATGCAGGTCGGTACCGGCAAGCGCGGTCCCTCGTTCGACGAGGGATCGCTCGACCAGTACCTCCGCGAGATCAGCCAGTACCCGCTGATTCCGCAGGAGGAAGAAGTCCGCCTCGCCCAGCGGATCCGCGTCGGCGACGGCGAGGCGCTCGACAAGCTGGTCCGCAGCAACCTCCGCTTCGTCGTCTCGGTCGCCAAGAAATACCAGAACCAGGGCGTCTCGCTCGCCGATCTGATCAACGAGGGCAACCTCGGCCTCATCCGCGCCGCCCACAAGTTCGACGAGACCAAGGGCATCAAGTTCATCTCCTACGCGGTGTGGTGGATCCGCCAGGCGATTCTCCAGGCGCTCGCCGAGCAGAGCCGCATCGTGCGGGTGCCGCTCAACCGGGCCGGCACGCTGCACCGCATCGGCAAGCGCTCGTCGGCGCTGCTGCAGGAGCTGGGCCGCGAGCCGACGCCGTCCGAGATCGCCGAGGGCATGGACATCTCGATGGAAGAGGTCGCAGAAGACGCTCTCGATCTCCCAGAACCACCTCTCGCTCGACGCCCCGCTGACGCCCGGCGAAGACAACAAGCTCCTCGACTACCTGCCCGACACCCAGAATCCCGGGCCCGACGCCGAGACCTTCGAGCACGCGCTCACCGAGTCCATCGAGGAGGTGCTGTCCACGCTGAAGGAACGCGAGGCCAAGATCCTGCGCCTCTACTTCGGCCTCGACGGCCCGGAGCCGATGACGCTCGAGGAGATCGGCAGCCTGCTCGGCATCACCCGCGAGCGGGTCCGGCAGATCAAGGAGAAGGCGCTGACCCGGCTCCGCCACGTGAGCCGCGCCCGCGCCCTCGAGAGTTTCCTGGCCTGATCAGGCGTTCGGCTTAACACCACCCGAACGCCCACGTCTCTCTCCCACTATTCGTACCACATAGCGCGCGGCCCGAGCCGCGGGAGGAGAGCATGCGACGGATCAGAGCACTACTGGGAGCGGTGGTGGTCGGGGTGACCCTGTGGACCTCGCCGGCCGCAGCCCAGGATGTCGCGGGGCAGCACCCACGGGAAATGGCGCGGCGGCATTGGCATCACGGTCAGCGTCACGAATTCCGCCATCATCGATACCGGATGGAGCATCGGTGGGGCCGACACCACCGCGACGCCCAGCGCCATTCCCGGCGTCATCAGCGCTGGCACCACCGCGCTCGGGGTCGGGGGGAGATCTAGATCGGCTCACTCTCCCCTAAGCACGCGCTCCACCTGGTCCCATTCCATCAGGAATGCGTCGTGGCCGTGGATGGAGGCGATCTCGCGATACCGTGCGGGGGCGCCCGCCGTGTGGTACGCCTCGACCCAGTGGCGGACTTCAGCGACGGGATAGAGAATGTCGGAATCCACACCCACTCCGATGATGTCGCGCACTCGACGCGCGGTGTCGCGCGCGGCCACGACAAGGTCGCCGACGTCATGCAGGTCCATTGCGCGCATGAGTGAGAGATAGCTCTCGGCGTCGAAGCGATCCACCAGCTTTTCTCCCTGTCGCCTGAGATAATGATCGACGTCGAACCGTCCGTGGGCTCGACTCGATACCCGCCCGAACCGCTTCGCGAATTCCGCCGCCGATCGGTAGGTAATCATCGCGATGGCGCGAGCGGCGGCCAGACCTCCGTCCGGGTCGGCCTCGATAGCGAGTCGCTGAGCGGCATTCCATGCGATCGCCTGGGCCGACGTCGCCGCCGGAGCGGCGAAGACGACCAAGCGGTCGACCGGAATCGGAGACCGGCGCCCCCACTCCAGCGCCACCATGCCTCCCAGAGAGCCTCCGGTGGCAATCGCGAGTCGCTCGATACCGAGACAGTTCAGCAACGGGATGTGAGACAGCGCGAGATCCCCGGGGGAGAGCTCGGGGAATGCCTCCGCTCTGGTCTCCCGCCATTCGCGCGGGCCGGTGGAGCCGTAGCAGCTGCCCAACAGGTTGGCCGCGACGATGGCGTGACGCGATGTGTCGAGCGGTCGACCCGGCCCGATCAGCGGTCCCCACCATTCATCTACATTCGCGCTGCCGGTGAGCGCATGGAAAATGAGAATCCAGCCGTTGACGCGGGCGGCGCGGTCATTGCCTAACACGCGATACCGGAGGTGAAGACCATCCAGCGTCTTCCCTCCGGTACCAGCGAATGGGGCAAGCGCAATCGTCCCGACTTCCCCCGAGTCCGTGCCGGTCATTCCGTGGCTTCCATGCACGGGAGTATCGCGATGCCTCGGATGGTGTCAAGCAGGGCGGCCCACCATCACGCTTGCCTGCCCTCGCCGACCGGGTAATCCTTCCCGCAATCCGTGACTGCCGCCTCAACCTCGATTCGCCACCATCGCCATGGCCAGCACCGCTTCGTTCGACATCTCCACCGGCGCCGATCTCCAGGAAGTGGATAATGCCGTCAACCAGGCGGTAAAGGAGGTCGCCCAACGCTACGATTTCAAAGGCACACACTGCACGATCGAGTTCGATCGGGAGAAGGCCGAGATCCGGCTCGCCGCTGACGACGAATTCCGAATGGACGCGCTGGTCGATGTGCTGCAGACCCGCATGATCAAGCGCGGCGTACCCGTCAAGAACATGAAGGTGGGGGATCTCGTCCCGTCGACCGGCCAATCGGTGCGACGAACGGTGACCCTGACGCAGGGGATTCCCCAGGACATCGCGAAGAAGATCATCAAGGCCATCAAGGACGGCGGAATAAAGAAGACGCAGGCCACGATTCAGGGCGACGAGATCAGGGTGACGAGCCCGTCCCGCGATGACCTGCAGTCGGTCATCGGGCTGCTGCGTGGTCAGGACTTCGGGATAGAGCTTCGATTTGGCAACTACCGGAACTGACTCTCGGCGGACCAGGCGACGCGCGGCATGCTGGGTCGGGGCCATCGTCATCACCGCTGCAGTCGCCGGGATCGGACTCGGCAGCTGCACTCCCACTGCCGGGCCCGCCGCCCCGGTCCCGGCACCCACACCATCCGGTCCTGCTCCGGCGCACGGCGAGCCGGACATTCGCGTTGGTCTCGCGGTCGGTGCCTCGACGGCTAGCGTCGGTGGAGGTGGTGAGCTCATCGTCACCGATCCCGCCGGCTCATATCTGGCGCGGATCGCTCGAGACGAGATCTGGCGGGTCACGATCACGGGGACCGGCCTCGCCGTCGTGAGTCCCGCGGGCGGCAACTCGACCCCGTCAGCCCAGCTTGACGTCGGCGCGGCAGACAGCGCGTCCTCGGTCCTCGTGAACGGCAGACCTTACCACGGGACCCTCACGATCCTTCGGGATCGCACGGGCATCACCATCGTGAACCGACTCCCGCTCGAGGCGTACCTCCGGGGAGTCGTGTCCGCCGAGATGGGACGGCGAAGTCCCCCGGAGCAGGAAGCGCTGCGTGCGCAGGCGGTCGTCTCGCGAACCTATGCGTTGCGCAATCGCGACCGGTGGGCCGCGGACGGCTTCGATGTCTACTCGAGCGTGGCCGATCAAGTGTATGGGGGCTTTGCGTCCGAAACGCCCGAGGGGAACGAGGCCGTCGCATCGACAAGCGGGCAGGTTCTGACCTTCAACGGCGCTCCGATCGACGCCTTCTTCTATTCCACGTGCGGTGGACGCACGGCGGATGGGACGGAGGTGTTCCGCGCCGCGGACCGTCCATATCTCCGATCGGTGCCCGACCTCGACGCCAACGGCACACCGTACTGCAGCATCTCGCCGCGGTACCGATGGCACGAGGAATGGAGCGGGGAAGCGTTGCGCAATACGCTACGCCGGACCCTTCCGGTGGTCGTCGGCACTCCGGCCGGAGAGATCCATGACGTGCGCGACCTCCGCGTCACTGCCGTGACGGGATCGGGACGCGTGGGACGACTCAGTATTGCGCTGAGTCGGTCGAACGTGGACGTGGACGGACCGCTGGTTCGTCAGGTCTTGCGGTCCACGTCCGACGATCAGCTACTGCGCAGCAATACCTTCACCTTGACGGTCACGCGCGGCGGCGGTCGGGTGACCCGACTCTTGGCTGACGGCGCGGGAGCCGGTCACGGTGTCGGGTTCTGTCAGTGGGGAGCCGTAGGCCGATCACGGGCAGGGCAGGACTATCAGCAGATCATCGCGGCGTACTACTCGGGCGCAACGCTCGAGCGCCTCTACTGAGGAGGAAACGAGATGACTGCCAGCCGGGCCGCGAGCGAGCGCCTCCGGGTCGGGATCGTGGGCGGTGGCGCCATCACTCAGGTGGCCCACCTCCCGGTCCTCAAGAAGTTCAAGACCATCGAAGTCCAGGCCATCTGTGACACCGATCTCCCGAAGGCCCGTGCACTCGCCGATCGCTTCGGGGTCAAGGATGCGCTTGACGACATTGAGGACATGCTGCGGTTCGAGTCGCTCGACGCCGTCGTTATCTGCTCGCCCAATCATCTGCACGAATCTCACATTCTGGCCGCGCTGTCGGCCAATCTCCATGTCTTGGTCGAAAAGCCGCTCGCGATGACCGCCGCCTCCGTGCAGCGCATCCTGCGCGCGGCGGAGAAGCGTGACCGGGTCGTCATGGTGGGGATGAACCACCGATACCGGCCGGACGTGCAGATCGTTCGCAGCTTCGTGCAGGGTGGCGAGCTCGGCCGAATCGAGAGCGTCCGCGGCAGCTGGCACGTGTTTCGTCCGGGCAGGAACCAGCTCGGGTGGCGGCACCGGCGCGATCAGTCCGGTGGCGGAGCGATCCTCGACCTTGGACTCTCGATCCTGGATCTCGAGATGTGGCTGGCGGGAAATCCCACGCCGGTTCGGGTCAGCGCGAGCGTCGACGCCGACGCTCGCGATCGGTCCGTCGAGCAGTCGGGAAGCGCGTTCGTGGTGTGCGAGGGGAACATCGCGCTGTTCGTCGATGTGACGTGGCGTCACCTGGGTGCGGGGGAACGATTCGGGGTAGGCATTCGCGGGAACAAGGGCACGGCCGCGATCAATCCCCTCATCGTGTGGAAGGAGCTGCACGGCACACCGACGGACGTCTCTCCCACCGGATCCGGTAGCCGGGAAAATCCATTCACCGCGTCCTATCGCGCCGAGTGGGCCCACTTCGCGGCCGCGATCGCCGGCGAGGCCAAGGTGCCCGATCTCAAGGAGCACCTGGCCCTCCACAAGGTGATCGATGCCATCTACCGTTCCGCCGCCGACGGCCGCGACGTGGTTCTGTGATTCGGGTAGCGGCGCTGTCACTCCTGGTCGGACTACTCTCGCCCGTTCCCTCGGCCGCTCAAGCGGCCCGGGAGACGGGCGCCGAGCTCACGGTTTACCTCATGACCTTTGGTCCGGGACGGGAGGTGTGGGAGCGCTTCGGGCACAACGCGATCTGGATCCACGATCCCGTCCATGGAACGGACCAGGCCTACAACTACGGGCTGTTCGACTTTCGCCAGGAACACTTCATCCTGCGCTTCGCTCGCGGGAAAATGTGGTATTGGATGGCGGGATTTCCGGCGGAGAGCTACATCCGGCAATACGAGCATGACAATCGATCCGTGTGGCTGCAGGAGCTCGACATTCCGCCGAGCGCGCGGCTCGAGCTGCAGCGCTTTCTGCAATGGAACGAGCTTCCGGAGCATAAGTTCTATCACTACGACTACTACCGGGACAACTGCTCGACCCGGGTCCGCGACGCGCTCGATCGGGTCCTCGGCGGCGCGATCCGGCGTCAGACGGAAGCACAACCGACCGATGCCTCTTACCGATTCCACACGCAACGTCTCACCGCCAACGATCCCTTCATCTTCACCGGTCTCCTCCTCGCGCTCGGCGAGCGAGTGGACCAGCCCATTACAGCCTGGGAAGAAATGTTTCTGCCTGTCGCCGTCCGGGAACATCTCCGCACGGTGAGAATCGCGGGGCCGGATGGCACCGCGGTTCCGCTCGTCAAGTCGGAACGCACGGTCTTCGAGTCCACCGCGCCGGCGCCGCCCGACGAACCGCCGGACTGGCTCGCCGGGTATTTCGCCATCGGCGCAGCCATCGGCGCGGGGATCGTCGGCCTGGCCGGACGAGCGCGTGAATCGAGAAACGCACGGGCCGGGTTTCTCGCGCTGGGCTGGGTCTGGTCGCTGGTGGCGGGACTCGCCGGACTCATTCTGGCGGCGCTCTGGGGTGTGACGGATCACGTCATGGCGGCGTGCAATGAAAACCTTCTGCAGATGAACCCGCTGTCGCTGGCCCTCCTTCCGTTGCTCCCCGCTGCGGTTCGACGAGGCGCCTTGAGAAGGGCCACGCGGGTGCTCGCGATCACCGTCGCGGCGCTGTCGTTTTTGGGATTTGCCCTTCAGCTCCTCCCGTGGTTTCAGCAAGTGAATGGGCCGGCGATCGCCCTCGCGCTGCCGGCCCATCTCGGTCTGGCCTTCGCCGTGCGCCGGCTCTCTTAGCCGATCAGCTCAGCCAGCAGACGGATCGTCCCACGTCCGCGGTCAAAGGGAAAATGACCCGCCTTCGGCCGCGGCTTCGATCCGGAGGCCCGGTGCCGCCGTTCGCGCGTAGTCACGTGTGTCTCGCAACATGACGTCCATCGCGTCGTCGTCATGCTCCGGCTCATGATGGAAGAGCATGAGGGTCCTGGCATTTGCCTCCGCCGCCAGGTCGACCGCCTGCCTGGGCGTCGAGTGTCCCCACCCTTTGCGCGCGTCGATGATCTGATCGGAGTACATCGTATCGTGCACCAGCGTGTCAACGCCGCTCAGGAACCTCACCAACATTGCCCGCCAATCGGAAGAGACGGGGTAGGTGCCGCCGGCGCCGAGCTCGTTATCGGTGATGTAGGCCAGATCATGGCCACCGGTCACCGGTGCCACACGGAAGCCGAGGGTCACGCCGGGGTGGCGCAGACGAAACGACGTCACATGGAAGTCGGGGAGCTCGAGCGCGCCCTCACCGATCTCTCGGACTTCGATAGTCGCGGCGAACGCCTCCAGCGGTATCGGGAACACCATCGGGTCCATCTGGCGTCGGAGAATCGACTCGAGCGAAGCGCCATCCTGCGCGGCGCCAAACACTCGAAACGCGTTTCCCGAGTCGCTCAGTGGCTTGAAGAACGGCAGTCCCTGAATATGGTCCCAATGTGTGTGGGTGATGAGGATGTCGGCGGTGATCGGACCGTTGCGCCTCGTCATGAGCTCGTGACCGAGAGGCCGCAGGCCACTGCCTGCATCGAGGATCAGCCGCCCGCCACGAGGTCCGGTAACGCTCACGCAGGCCGTGTTCCCTCCGTAGCGTGTCGTGTGGGGGCCCGGTGTCGGGATCGATCCGCGGGTTCCCCAGAATCGCACGCCGGTTGCCTGTTGGGGGCTCACGTGATTCCCGGCGGCCGGCTCACGTGCGTCGTGCGGCGAGCATGAGCGAGTGACGGTCCGTCAGCGTGATGTCTTTGCGCGTGACCGAGATGATACCGCGATCGACCAGATTCCTCATCGTTCGGGAGACGGTCTCCCGACTCGAGCCGATCATCTGGGCAATCGTGTGATGGGTCAGCTTGCGGGTGATCCGATCGCCTCCTTCGTCCTCCGCCATCCGAAGGAGCAGGTTGGCAACACGGCCATTCACGTCGAGCAGGACGAGGCTGGCGATCTTCTCATCGGCGCGACGGAGGCGGCGAGAGATCTCCCTCAAGAGCGAGATGGCGATCTCCGGGTTGGCCCGAAGCCGGTGCTGAAAATCGTCTCGGCGAAGCACCAGGAGGCTCGAGTCCTCCATCGCGATCACGTGTGCGGACCGCGGTTCCTCGTCGATGACGGCCATCTCCCCGAAGAAGTTGCCTTCGCCGAGTACGGAGAGGATCACTTCCCGGCCATCTTCCGCGATGAGAACGACCTTCACCTGACCGGCAGCGACGAGATAGAGGGCATCGCCTGCATCGTCCTCGAAGACGATGACACTGCCCTTGGGATAGCCGCGTTCTCGGGTCAGATCGGCGAAGGCGGCGAGATCCGCTTCGGCCAATCCGGAGAAAAGCGGGACTCTGCGAAGCACTTCGATCGGCGATAGGGGCATGGGCCCTCTCAGGTAGCGGAAGTAGTTGAGCACAGGATACTTGCGCCCTTCCGCACTGTCAATCGAGCGAGCGACTGTCGCCTTGCAGGAGTGCGCAAAGAACGATTATACTTCATAGTTTCGCATCGACCAGGAGAAGCCAGTGAAGCCGGACCTGCATCCGCCGTATCGCAAGCTCACCGCCGTGTGCGCCTGCGGAAATCAGTTTGAGACTCGCTCCACCGCCACCTCGATCCACGTCGAAGTGTGCGCGCAGTGCCATCCGTACTTCACGGGCAAGCAGCGGCTCGTGGATACGGCGGGCCGAGTGGATCGGTTCCGCCGGAAGTACCAGACCGAACCGGCGGCCGCAGCGCCCAAGGCGTAACGCGTGGAGTCCCGACTCCGCCAGGCTCTGACCAGGGCGGAGGAAGTGAGTCGGGCCCTCGCCGATCCCAACGTTGCCCGGGATCCTGCCCAGCTCCAATCGCTTGGTCGCGAACACACCCGACTTGCTCCCATCGTTCGTCTGGCCGAGCGGCTCGCGCGCCTCGAGAACGAGGTCGGCCAGGCGCGCGAGCTCAGTGGTGAGACCGATCCCGAGCTCGCCGCTCTCGCCAAGGCCGACGTCGCTCGCCTGACACCCGAAATCGCCAAGACCTCCGAAGAGCTTCAACAGCTCCTGGTTCCGCGGGACCCTCACGATGATCGGGATGCCATCGTGGAAATCCGCGCGGGAACAGGCGGAGACGAGGCCGCGCTCTTCGCGGCCGATCTCTTTCGCATGTACCAGCGCTTCTCCGAACGGCATGGCTTGCGCTGGGAGCCGATCTCCCTCAGCGATGGCACCCTTGGCGGCCTCAAGGAGGCGATCGTGGCGGTACGCGGGCCGGAGGCATTCGGCCTGCTCCGGCGAGAATCCGGCGTTCACCGAGTCCAGCGAGTTCCCGCGACGGAAACGCAGGGACGGATCCATACCTCCGCGGCAACGGTGGCCGTGCTACCCGAAGCAGAAGAGGTCGATGTCAAGATCGAGCCGCAGGATCTCAAGATCGACGTCTTCCGGTCGTCGGGACCGGGTGGGCAGAGCGTCAACACGACCGACAGCGCCGTCCGGATCACCCACCTTCCAACCGGACTCGTGGTGAGTCAGCAGGATCAAAAGTCTCAACTGCAGAACAAGATCAAGGCCCTGGAGGTCCTGCGCGCGCGGCTGTTGGACCGGATGCTCGCCGAGCAGGAATCGGCCCGCGCCCGAGATCGACGCGCGATGGTGGGCACCGGCGACCGTTCCGCCAAGATTCGGACGTATAACTATCCGCAGAGCCGGGTGACCGACCACCGAATCAACCTGTCGGTCCACAACCTGGCCGATGTCCTGAACGGCCAGCTCGATGACGTGGTCAGCGCCCTGAGAATGGCCAGCCAGCAGGAGCAGGACGGTGCCTGAATTGGCCACCACGATCCGCACGATGATCGACGAGGGCGCCGCCGCCCTCGCTGCGGCTGGAATCGGTTCGTCGCGGCGAGAGGCGATGACTATCTGGGACGCACTGTCGGATGGAACAATGGGGGCAGGCGTGCTCGACGCCGATCGGTCGCCGGATCGACGCCGCGCGCCGTTTCACCATGCCGTAGTGCGCCGCGCGGCGGGTGAGCCGCTGGCCCATGTCGTCGGACAGGCAGGCTTCCGCCATCTCGTGCTCCGTTCGGATCGGCGGGCATTGATCCCCCGGCCGGAGACGGAAGGGCTAACCGATCTCCTCCTCGGTGTGGTGAGAAGCGGCCGGGTTGCGGATATCGGGACCGGGACCGGATGTCTCGCGTTGAGCCTTGCGACGGAAGGGGCGTTTTCGGAAGTCGTGGCCACCGACATCTCCGCCGCGGCCCTGGCAGTGGCCCGGGAGAATCGCGACCGATGTAGGGCATGCGTCTCCCTCATCCAGGGTGACCTCTGCGGCGCACTCCGGACCGGGTCGTTCGACGCGCTCGTATCGAATCCCCCCTATCTTACGACTGAGGAGTACGCGACCCTCGACCCATCGGTGCGGGAGTGGGAGCCGCGAGAGGCATTGGTTGGAGGGCCCGACGGGCTCGTGCCGATCACGCGCCTTCTTGTGGAAGGGCGCGAGGTCGTGCGCGCCGGGGGCTGGCTGGCGATGGAAGTCGATTGCCTGCGGGCGACGGAGTGCGCCAGGCGAGCCGGCGCGCTCGGCTGGTGTGACGTCGCCATCCATGCGGACCTTTTCGGGCGCGATCGGTATCTGCTCGCGCGGAGGAGCGACACACCGTGATCTGGGACAAGGCGCAGGACCTCGGGCGGCTCATCGGACAGGCACCCGAGTATCAGGCACTGCGGCGGGCGGAATCGTCCCTTCGCGAGGACACCGAGACCGTGGCAAAGCTGGACCAGATCCAAACGCTCGCGCGCCAGGTGGACCAGGCCGTATCGTCCGGCAAGATGCCGGATCAGGCGACGGCCGAGGCGTATGAGAACGCCGTCCGTGAGCTCGAAATGAGCAGCGTGGGGCAGGCGTATGTCGTCGCTCGGGCGAATTTCGAAAAGCTGATGGCCAAGGTCAATCAGCAGATCAGCGAGGGCATGGAGAAGGGCGCGGCCAGCAGCATCATCACGCTGGGATGACGCGGCGAGGGTTCTTCGTCGTTCTGGAGGGCCCGGAGGGGTCGGGCAAGTCCAGCCTCATCGAGCCGCTCGCGGCTCGCATGCGCGAAAGCGGGCTGGATCCGATCGTGATCCGGGAACCCGGCAGCACGAGGGCAGCCGAGATCGCCCGCCAGGTACTGCTGGACCCCGAACACCCCGTCGGCCCACTCGCGGAGCTCTTTCTCTACCTCGCGGCCCGGGCGGATCTCGTCCAGCGGGTCATTCAGCCGGCGCTCGAGGCGGGCAAGACTGTCCTCTCAGACCGCTTCGCGATGACCACGGAGGCTTACCAGATGGCCGGTCGGGGCATCCCTCCCGAGGTGGTGCTCCCGGCCAATCGAGCCGCGGCGGGAGGGCTTCGACCGGACCTCACGCTGATCATCGACATACCGGTCGCGGTCGGTCGCGCCAGACAGGAGGCAGCCGGGAAACGCCTCGACCGCATCGAGCGGGAAAGTCCCGACTTCCACACCAGGGTGAACGACTATTACCTGGCGGTCAGGGGGGACGAGGTGCGACATTTGGATGGATTGTTGTCTCCGGACCGGCTCTTGCAGGCGGCCTGGGTTGAAGTCGCTCGGGCGGCCTCCGAAACACTCGGGGTGACAACCGATTGACCCAAAACAATGTGACGCTCGGGGTCGGGCCGACCCGGAATATTCCGCAGGAGTGGAGGCTGTTATGAGGCAGCGGTGGGGCGTGATCGGGGTGGTGGCCGTGATTTCGTTCCTGAGCGGAGGCTGGCTGTTGCAGCGCGGCGTCGCCAGTGGCGGCAACGTGTATCAGCAGGCCCGGCTCTTCGACGATGTGCTCGGTCATGTGAGCGCCTATTACGTGGATTCCGTGGGCGAGAGCCAGCTGTACGATCAGGCGGCCCGCGGTATGCTCGAGGAGCTCAAAGACCCGTACTCGGTTCTGCTGACGGGAGACGACTACAAGGCACTCACCGAACAGACCTCAGGAAACTACGCCGGTCTTGGCATCCAGATCGACGTACGCGACGGCTGGATCACCGTCGTCGCGCCGCTGCCCGAGACCCCTGCCGAACGGGCCGGGGTGCAAACCGGTGACCAGATCATCCAGGTGGACGGGAAATCCACCGAAGGGTGGAAGAACGACCAGGCGGTCAAGGCGCTGCGCGGCGACGCAGGTACCAAGATCACGATCGCCGTGCGGCGGTCCGGCATTGCCGATCCCATCACCTACACCCTGACCCGGGCGCAGATCCACATTCGGTCGGTACCGGCCGGAACGCTGTTCGACGGCGGTGTTGGATACATCTCGCTCAATCCTGTTGCCGAAACGTCCGCCGATGAGCTGCGCGAGGAGATCACGGGGATGAAGGCAAAGGGGATGAAGTCGCTCATCCTCGACCTGCGTCTCAATCCAGGCGGGCTTCTCGATCAGGGCGTCAAGGTGGCCGACCTCTTCCTCGATCCCAAGCAGGAGATCGTGGCGACCCGCGGACGGGCGCGCGGCTCGACCAAGGAGTTTTACGACGACGCGCGGCAGCAATGGCCGGAGCTTCCCATCGTCGTCCTGGTGAACGATGGGACAGCGAGCGCGGCGGAGATCATTGCCGGCGCGCTGCAGGACCACGATCGCGCCGTGGTCGTCGGCACGCCGACCTTCGGCAAGGGTTTGGTTCAGACGCTCTTCCCGCTCGGCGATGGCGTCGCGCTGAAGCTCACGACCGCCCGCTGGTACACGCCGAGTGGGCGCACCATCCAGCGGATCGCGAAGAACGAGGAAGATCAGGCGGAGCAGGCCGCCACCGATGGTGTCGATAGCCTTTCCGGCGGCCCCAACAAGGAGCACACCGACTCAGCGATCAAGCAGCGCCCGATCTTTCACACCGACGCGGGCAGAATCGTACGCGGTGGTGGAGGGATCGTCCCGGATCTGGTCATCCGGCCCGACAGCCTGACGGTGGGAGAGCGAGACTTCGCCAAGCAGCTCGGGAGCCATATTCCTCAGTACCGGGACGCGCTGACGACCTACGCGCTCGACGCGAAGAAGAACGGCTCGATCAAGTCTGAAGACTTCAAGGTTACGCCGGAGATGCGGCAGCAATTGCTCGAGCGGCTGAAGACAAAAGGCGTAACTCTTCCTCCCGCTGTCTACGACTCGGCCTCGCGGCTGGTCGACGATAACCTGGGCTACGAGATCGCTCGCTATGTATTCGGTCGTCCGGCCGAGTTCCGTCGCCGGGCCAAGGACGATGAGCAGATGCAGGCGGCAATGGAGCTGCTCCGGAAGGCCCAAAGCCCGAAGGAGCTCATGAGCTTGGCGACCTCCAACAAGGCCGCCGCGCCGGCGCAGAACTAGCCGCGCTCTCTACCCGGCCTCTACAGGAGTCGCTCCGACGCGCCGAGTTGCCATAGTCGGTGCCGGGAGAATGGGGCAGGGGCTCGCCATCGCGCTCGGGCGCGCGGGCGTCGAGGTTACTCTCCTCGCGCGTGCGCCGCGACCGGTGACTGAGCCCCTCGTTCTTTTTCAGGGTGCCTGGCCCGCGGGAACACGCGACGCCCACGTGATTCTCCTGGCCACTCCGGATTCCGCCATTGGTGAGGCTGCGGCCGCCTTGGCCGCGCAGCAAGCCGTCTCCGGCCACCAGGTCGTCCTCCACCTCTCGGGCCTCCTCGACCGAGAGGCCCTGGCGGTGCTCCGCCACACAGGAGCCGGTCTCGGCTCCTTTCATCCTCTACAGACCATCGCCGATCCTGCGTCGGCGCCGGCCCGGCTGATCGGCGCATATGCCGGGGTCGAAGGTGATCCACGCGCCCAGGCCGAGGGAGAATGGCTGGCCCTCATGTTGGGCATGCACGCCATCCAGCTGACCGCGGCGGCCAAGCCGGCGTACCATGCTGGAGCGGTCTTCGCGGCCAACTATCTCGTCGTCCTGGCAGGTGTGGCCGAACGCTTGGCCCTGGCGGCCGGCGTTCCATCGGTAGACGCTTCGCGAATCTACCTGCCATTGTTACGTGGAGCGGCTACGAATCTGGACGCTGGCGCCGTCGCGGCACTGACCGGCCCCATCGTTCGGGGAGACCTCGAGACCATTCGGGCGCACCTCGCAGCGCTGGGCAGGGAAGACCGGGCACTCTACTGCCAATTAGGGCTAGCGACGCTACCTCTGGCCCGACAAGCAGGGCTTTCCGACGAGGGTGCGACGAAAATCGGTCGCCTGCTGGCGGGCGAGGACTGAAGCCCGAAACTTTTCCTCCACAACTCCCCTACGGGTAAGAGAAACCCAACGAGGTGCTTCATGACCAGGCGCTGGACGATCCCCGTGGTCCTCGCCCTCGTCGTCTGTTTCAGCGGCGGCTGGCTTCTGCAGCGTGAGGTCGGTACCGATCCAGGCGATCAGGAGCGCCTCTTCGAGAACGTGCTGTCGTACGTCCGGGACTACCACGTCGATTCGCTATCCGAGTCGGCGCTGTACCAACGCGCCACATCCGGCATGCTGAAGGAGCTTCACGATCCGTACGCCGCGTTGCTCACTGGCCGGGACTACGACCGGCTCCAGGAGCGGACGACCGGTGACTACGCCGGCGTCGGTCTGCAGGTCGATGCGCGGAACGGGTGGATCACGGTCGTAACTCCCATGCCTGGTACGCCCGCCGAACGGGCGGGCGTTCGCTCGGGCGATCTCCTGGTCGAGGTCCAGGGTGAATCGGCGGCCGGATGGACCATGGAGCGGGTCGTGAGGGCGCTGCGCGGGGAGACCGGCACTCCGGTCGACATCTCGATTCGCCGGGAGGGTGTGGAGACACCCCTGCATTTCCGCCTGATCCGCGAGCGCATCCATCAGAGCGCGGTCCCACCGGGGGTCATGCTCGACGGCGGCGTCGGGTACGTCGGGATGACGATGGTGCGCGAGAACTGCGCCGCCGAGCTCGCGCGTGAAGTGGACCACATGGTAGGGAAGGGAATGAAGTCGATGGTGCTCGACCTTCGGTCCAATCCCGGAGGCCTGCGCGACGAGGCGGTGCAAGCCGCCGATCTCTTCCTCGACTCGGGGCAGGACATTCTGGTGAGCCGAGGTCGCGCACCGGGCGACAATCATCGCTGGACCGACGGCGGACCGCAGCGTTGGCGGTGGCTTCCGATCGTGGTGCTCGTAAACCGGGGAACCGCCAGTGCGGCCGAGATCATCGCCGGAGCGCTGCAGGATCACGATCGTGCCCTGGTGGTTGGAGACACGACCTACGGGAAGGGCATCGTGCAGACCCTGTTCCCTCTCGGTCCGCGGACCGCATTGCGCATCACGACGGCCCGATGGTACACGCCGAGCGGCCGTTCGATTCAGGGGGCCGAGCTGGACTCGGTCATGGGCGAGGAGCACGGCAGGGTTTCGGAGGCGACCTATCGTTCCGACGCTGGAAGGGCACTCTCCGGCGGCGGCGGCATCATCCCCGATGTCGCCCTGCGACCCGACACGTTGGCGACCTCCGAGCAGCACTTCGCGCGTGCGTTCGCCGGACAGGTGTCGGTGTTCCGGGATGTGCTCACCGCGTACGCGCTCGAGCTACGGCGCTCGAACCGGCTGCCCAACCCCGACTTCGTGGTGACGCCACAGATGCGTGAAGAGGTGAGGCAGCGACTCGCCGCGAAGGGCGTCACGGTCGCCGACAGCATCTTCGATGGAGGGGAGCGGATCCTCGGCGAACAACTGGGCTACGAGATCGCGCGGTATCAATTCGGCCAGGAGGGCGAGGCGAGACGCCGGGTGAGCGAAGACCCGCAGGTCAAGGACGCGGTTTCCCTCCTGCATTCCGCATCGTCGCCGCAGGCGCTGCTGGGAATGGCGATGCCGGCGGGCTCAGATATTCACTGATCCACCACTCGCACGCCCGACGGGACGTCGAACCGGAACGTGCCGTCGGGTAGCGAGCGATTGACCTGGACCTTCGTGAGCGAAAGGATCCGCCGAGAGCCCGACTTCTCGGTGATGTCGAGCTTGCGAGGCAAGGCGTCCTGCTGATCCAGCCAGAGCACCGCCTTCTCGAATGGCAGGTCGGGTACCGCCGGCTCCAGCTCGACCACATCCATGTTTCTGCCGTTGACCTCTTCGTTCTTCACGAACGTCGCCTTGTAGCGTTCCGCCGGACGATCCAGAAGCCACGCCAGCATGTTGTAGCCGTAGACCGCTCCCCCGCTCGGTACCGACAGACGAATGACCTGTCCGGGAACCGTGCTTGGCGTGTAGACCCAGACGTGCTGGCCGTCGATCACGATCGCCTCGCCCGGAGGATCGCTGAACCGCATCGCAAATTTCGCCTCGCCCGCCTGCATCAGAGTGCCGTGGCTCTCGGAGCTGTCGATCATCGGGTTCTGAATGATCTGTCCGAAGTCGGCACGGAGACTGCTGAGGGAGCGGTACACCCGCGACGAACGGCCGATGATCGCCGAGGCGTCCTGCGCATGGACGGGACCGGCGGCGAGCAGGGTCAACAGGAGGAAGATTCGGCCAGTCACGCCCGTAACCCGGCCGGCTCGGCCACTCGCCGACCGATGGCCTCTGCGATGAGACGCACTTCCTTCATCATGCGATCGAACTGCTCGGGAAAGAGACTCTGGGCACCGTCGGAGAGCGCTCGATCGGGGTTGGGATGGACCTCGACGAGCAACCCGTCCGCCCCCGCGGCCACTGCGGCTCGTGCCATGGGGATGACCATGTCGCGATGGCCGGTGCCGTGGCTCGGATCGGCGACGATCGGCAGATGGGAGAGTCCCTGCACCACCGGAATCGCGCTCAGATCGAAGATGTTTCTGGTCGCCGGATCGAACCCGCGGATCCCGCGCTCACACAGGATGACCTGCGAATTGCCTTCGGCCAGAATGTATTCGGCGGAGAGAAGCAGCTCCTGGATGGTGGCGGCCATGCCGCGCTTGAGGAGGATCGGCTTGCCGCAACGGCCGGCGCGTCTTGAGCAGCGAGTAGTTCTGCATGTTGCGGGCGCCGATCTGGACGATGTCGGCGACGGCGATGACCTGGTCGAGACCCTCGGCGTCCATCGCCTCGGTGACGATCAGAAGTCCCGTCTCTGCCCGGGCCCGCGCAAGCAGTCGCAGCCCGGCAGTGCCGAGTCCCTGGAACGAATATGGCGAGCTCCGTGGCTTGAATGCCCCGGCTCGCAAGACCGTGGCCCCCGATTCGCGTACCGCCCGCGCGGCGTCGAGAATCTGGCGCTCGCTCTCGACCGAGCAGGGCCCGGCCATGACGACGACCTCGTCTCCGCCCACCGCAAGACCGCCCGGCAATCCCACGACGGTGGACTCCGGCTTCCACTCGCGTGACACCTGCTTGTAGGGCTTGGTGACGTGGATGATTTCCTGGACGCCGGCCAGCGCGGCCAGTCGCGACCCATCGACGCGTCCATCGTTCCCGACCAGACCGATCGACACGCGCTGCTTGCCCGGCATCGGCCGCGCCTGGTACCCCATCTCCTCGATCGTGGCGACGACCTGCTGGATCTCGTCCTCCACGGCGCCGTGCCGCATCACGATCAGCATGGCAGGCTCCTCACACCGTCTCCGGCTCGCCCAGGCGAACTCCGACGATCGTGGAGACGCCGGCCTCCTGCATCGTGACGCCATACACCGCGTCGGCGGCCTGCATGGTACGCGGATTGTGGGTGATGACCAGGAACTGCGTGCTGGCCTTGAACTCGTCGAGGAGACGCGTGAAGCGGCCCACGTTCGCGTCGTCGAGTGGCGCGTCGACCTCGTCCATGAGGCAGAACGGGCTGGGCTTCGTGAGATAGATGCTGAACAGGAGCGACACTGCTACCAGCGTACGTTCGCCCGAGGAGAGCAGGTGAATACGCTGGGTGCGTTTGCCGCGCGGCGCCGCATGGATGTCGATCTCACTCTCGAGTGGATCGTCCGGATTGGCCAGACGCAGCTCGCATTCTCCTCCGCCGAACAGCGTCTGGAATACCTTGTCGAAATTCGCCTGGACGGCGGTGAACGTCTCGAGGAACATGGCGCGGGCGGTCCCATCGATCTCGCGGATGGCCTGGATCAGGGACTGCCTCGCTCCGGTCAGGTCGTCTCGTTGCGAGCTCAGGAACTCCAGACGCTTGACCTCTTCGGCGTGCTCCTCGACAGCCAGCGCGTTCACGGGACCGATGGCCTCGAGCGCAGCGGTAATGCGGGCCGACTCGGCCTCGAGCGTCTCGATGTCGAGGTCGAGGGCGGGCGCGGCATCGATCAACTGGTCGAAGGGTCGGTGCCACTCCGCCTCGACTCGCTCGATGACGCTCCGCCGAGCGCCGGACGCCTCCGTCAACCGCACCTGGAGGGTGTGACTCTCCTCGCTCGAGCGGTCGAGACTCGCTCGCGCGTCGGAGACTTCCTGCTCAGCATCACCGAGAGCAGCCTCGGCCAGGGCCAGCTCGGTCTCCGCCTCCGCGCTGGCAGCCTCGAGCTCGTGGCGAGCCACCTGCCGCTCGGCCAGTTGCTCGTTCCATTCATTCTGCTGCGTAGTTGCCGCGGCGGCGTCGGCCTCGAGCCGGGTCAGCTCGTCGGTGAGAGCGAGCATGCCTCGTTCCGCCTCATCACGCATGACTGAAGCACGCGAGAGCCGCTCCTCCGCCGATCGTAAGCCCCCGGCGACGTGCGCCTCCTGGACCTGCCAGTGCACGCGATGCTCACGCGCGTCCTCGAGTCCCGATTCCAGCTCCGCGAGCCGCGTGCGACCCTCGCCAAGCGATTCGTCCAGCCGTCCGCGCGCCAGCTCACCGGCGACCAGCTCGGCGTCGATCTCGGTCATCCGGTGTTCCGAGCGCGTGAGTCGTTCGGTGATTCGCTGGAGCTCCGCCGCCGATTCTGACGATTCTCGGGCGAGGTTACCGGCGAGTCGAGCAGCGTCCTCGCGCGCGGCAACGGCCTGACGCTCCGCCTCCCGTGCCAGATCGGCCGCGGCCGTCGCCGTGGTCAGAATGCGCTCTCGCTCGGCCAGACGCGCGATCGTTGCCTCGAGGGCACTGTCTGCGGCTGCCAGGGCGGCGGTCGCACGTTCGACATCCTGCACGAGGGCGCCGAGCTCGGCCCTGCGGCGGAGAGGTCCGGAGGGGACACCGGCACCGCTCAGGAAGATGGCGCCGTTGCCCCGTCGGAGGACGCGACCCGCGGCGTCGAGGACCTCGGACCCGGCAAGCGCCGCCCGCACCCAGTTGACGGCCGGCTCCTGCACGTGGAGTCGCTGGTCGAGCGGGAGGTCGCCCGAGACCGACGGCCCGGGATCGAGGGGAAGGAGCACGAGCGCGCCCGGTTGCTGTTCACCGTGCCACTCCTGTATCGCGTGAACTGCCGCCTGGTCGCGCACCAACACGGCATGCATCCATTCGCCCAGAAGGCGTTCGGAGAGCTCGGCGTTTTCCCGGCTGGTGGTCACAAAATCGCTGAGAGGCCCGAGGACCCCATCGCCGAAATGCTGCCTGGCGGCAAGCAGCGCGGCCGCGGCGGGTGCGAGACCGACCCGATCGCGTTCGAGCTCCTCGAGTGCATGTCGTCGGGCGCTCATCTGCGCGAGGGATTCCTCGGCATGGCGACGATCCGCCCGATGCAGTGCCTCCTGCTCTCGGGTCTCAGCGACGAGATGACGGGCACGCTCGGATTCGGCGCTCGTACGCTTGGTGTCCTGACCGAGCATGGTCGCCCGCTCGGTCGCCTGCGCATGGCGCTGCTCCGCAGCCGTCAGCTCGTTCTGGAGCGCCTCCTGATGTGCCGCTGCTTGTGCCGCGCGCTCTCTGAGCCCGGCCAGCTCACCTTCGAGCGCACCCCGCTCACCCTCGAGGGAACGCAGCGTCTGTGCGCGCGTCTGCAGCTCCTGCTCCCATTCGCGGACGAGTTGTCGTTGTGCCGCGAGCCGCGTGCGTACGACTTCTTCGGCGTCGGCCCGCGTAGCCAATTCACCGCGGATCCGCGCGTGACCTCCGGCCGCCGCTTCGCGGTCGCTGGCTGCCGCGTCCCGCTCGGACAGCGCCTGCTGTGACCGAATCTCGAGCTGCGCTCGCTCTTCGAGAGCCCGATGACGCCGGTTGGCGGCGTTCGAGAGTCGCTCCGCCGCGAGAGCGAGGTCACCATCGAGCTTGCCGATCTCGATCCGAACCGCGGCAAGCCGGCGCGCGATCTCCGTTCGTCCTGCCTCGGCCGTCGTCCGTGCGCGAGCCGTGTCCTCACGCCGCCGCTCGCCGTCGCCCAGGCGCTGCCGAACGGCTGGAACCAGCTCGACTAGCTGCGCGTACCGCATCTCCATGTCGCGCACTTCATCACCCAGGCGGTCGAGCAGGCGACGCGCGAGCGTGACGTGTACGGCGAATTTCTCGTCGGTAAGCTTGCCATGGCGCTCGGCCTTTCCGCGCTGCCGGGCCAGACTCCGGATCTGCGACTGGACCTCGGCGATCAGATCATCGACCCGCTGCAGGTCGATCGCTGTCTCCTCGAGGCGTCGTTCGGTACTGTGTTTGCGGTCGCGATAGAGACCGATCCCGGCTGCTTCCTCGAATAGCGATCGGCGCTCGTCGGCGCGGTCCGACAGCAGCAGGTCGATCATCTTGGCTTCGATCACCACCCCCGCATCGCTGCCGAGTCCGGTGCCACGAAGCAGATCCTGGACGTCGCGGAGACGCACCGGGGAACCGTTGAGCAGGTAGTCGCTCTGTCCGGAGCGAGAGAGCCGGCGAGTGACCACGACTTCCCGGTACGCGATCGGCAGCTCGCCGTCACTATTGTCGAGATAGAGCGATACCTCGGTGACGTTGACCGGCCGCCGGGCCGCCGAGCCCTGAAAGATCACGTCTTCCATCTTGCCGCCGCGGAGCAGTCTGGCGGACTGCTCGCCAAGCACCCAGCGAACCGCGTCCGAGACATTCGACTTCCCGCACCCATTGGGACCGACGATCGCCGTCACTCCCTGCTCGAAGGTGAGGTTGACGGTGTCGGCGAACGATTTGAAGCCGGACAGCTCGAGCCGAGTGAGCTTCATCGGGGCTTACCTCTCGGGGTTGTCCTGTGGGGTGACCACGAACGACGGCATGCCGATCTTCTTGCCCGCTTCCTCCGCTTGCTCCCGCGTGGCATAAGGCCCCAGCACCACGCGGTACGCCTCGTCGCTCCGGGCCGGTGACAACACCGACGCCGGCAGACCAGCGGCCTTGAGCTTTTCGCTCAGCTCATTGGCCCATGTCGGATTCTGAGAGCTGCTGACTTGCAGATAGACCGACGGTGTCGCGGCGGTCGAATCCCCCCCCGCCACCATCTTCCCCGAGTCTGCCGCCGCCTGGACCTCGGCATCACGGAGCGGACGCCAGCGTAACGCGAGCCAGAAGTCCGCCGCGCCGTCCTTGACGCGACCCGTCTCGGGGAAGGTCTCGGCAGCCAGATTGAGCCCCGCCACATCGGAGCCGCGTCGGACGAGGAGTGTGTTGGGAGCGGCGACTGTCGGAAGGTCGGTCTCCCATTTGGTCGCAACTTCACCGATCATGCGCGATCGCCCGATGTCGATCACCCACGCCGAATCGCCCTCCGCCGGTTGAACCAGGAGATACTGTCCGTATTCATCTTCGCGAAGCCCCTTGGCCGGGCCCGGTAGCCGAATCTGTCCCAATGGATCGCCGCTGAATCGATCGAGGATCAGCAGGTCGCCATCGGCCTTGGCGATGTAGAGACGGTGCCCGGAGGGTGAGAAGATCACGTCTCGCGCATGCCCCGACACTCGCATGACACGAGGAGCCTGTTTGGCCAACGGATCGTAGATGATGACGGCGGTATCGGACGCAACGGCGACGAGGTCGCCGTAAAGGCTCGTGGCGATCGGTCCCGCGGGCAGCGGCGTCGATGCGGGAGGCTGATCGGAGCCGAGCACTTCGAGAGTCGAGCTTTTCCCGCCCACTCGCGCCAGCAGGGCGCCACTCATGGTCCCAAACATCTCTTCGGGAGTGCCTTGAAGCTTCGAGCGGAAACGGACTGTCGTTCGTCTCGCGAGCTGAATCACGGAGCTGCCGGTGTCCACCGCGTACAACGCGCCATCGGGCCCGACAGCCGCGTAGCGTACCTGGTCCATGTAGGGGCGCACCCGACGAGTCTCGAGGTCCACGCCGACCACGTTTTCCTTGCGGTCGAGCGCATATACGAGGCCCTGGTCCGGATCGGCGCCTAAGGCACGCTGCAGTGCCGGGAGCTGTTCATCGGTCGACCAGGACGATGGCTCGAGAGAAGGAATGCGGTAGAGGCGGGCCTGTCCTCCATCCCGCGGGAGACGTACTGCCGAGGACGGAGTCGGGATGCGGGTGGACGGCGGGAGCTTGCCGAGCTTCAGCTCCGGCTCGCGCCCGCACGCCACCACGAGGAGCAGGAGGCCCGCGCCCAGTCTCGGGAAGTGAAGATTCACCCCCGAAACATAGCGGGGCAGGGTGTCACGTCAGAAGGTGGGACCGAGACTGAAGGTCCATAGTCCCTTGACCGCCTTCCGCTCCTGCGGAATCGAATAGTCGAGGCGGGCCACCGCGAAGCCGAACAGGTTCATCCGGATGGAGGCACCGATCGTCTGCAGCGGCGTCCGCACCCGAATCGGATCGTCGCCGGCTGCGCGACTCCACTTGAGCGTGCTGTTCTGGTCCCAGACCAGCCCGATGTCGTAAAACAACGCGCCCTCGATCGGAGGGACCGCGGCCGGCAGCCCGAACGACGGGTTCAGGATGGGAAAGCGGATCTCGACGCTGCCGACCCCGAGCTGAGTTCCCACCAGCCGGTCGAAGACCGCGCACCCCGATTCGGCGTTCGCATCGTTCGCATTCAAGCACTCGTTGCGACGGTAGGACCCCGAGGTGTTTCCGCGAATGAGGTCTGTGCTTCCGCCGAAGATCCGGAACTGACGAGCGTCGCGACCGATACGGCCAAAGTACAGGGCACGCGTTGCCAGGACGATCGGACCGATGATGCCGTCGTACCGCCGGTAGTCGGCGGTGACCTGAGAGAACTTCCAATCGCCCATGGTTTGGGCAAACTCGAGCCGGTAGCGGCGGCCGTAGAAGGGGCCGACGTACCCGGTCAGCGAGTTGTCAAAGACGAGCGCTGCGGACGGCTGCGCATAGTTGACCCCGGGAAGATTATCGGTGGTCAGGAACGGGTCCGCGGCGAGCTGCCCGGTAAAGGGCTCATAGGGTTCGTTGATGCTGAGCAACGCGTCATCCACGTTGGCAAAACGGGCGCCCGCTTCGATGCGCTGGAACCGACTGATCGGGTAGTAGGCCTGGGCGAACACCGATCGCACGACGAGGCGCCGGATGTTGGTGACGAAGGTGTTGAGGCCCGGCTGGGGATCGTCGACCTTCACTTCGCTCGGCTCGAGGAAGTAGTACGGGTCCTGCGAGATTCCCGCCGCCCAGTTGATGCGCTTACTCAGATCCACATACGCCGCCAACACCTGCGCCTCGGCCAGCCTGCCGTTCACGTATCCGGCGAACACGAGCTGGTGGTTCCCCAGAATGTCGCTCAGCGATATGGCGGAGCCGCCGAAGAAGCCACGGCCGAAGTTATCTCTCGCGTACCCGATGGAAGGACGCGCGATGTAGTCGGGTGTGAAATGGACCCGGTAGTCCTTGAGCGTGAACTCGCTCGTATCTGGCAGGCTATAGTTGGCCGAATCGAGGAGCGCGGCGATGGAGATCGGCTGCTGCACCCGTGTGGTATCGGTCCCGCGCGCCAGATCGCCGGACGACCGGAAGCCCTTGGGGGTCCGATAAATGGAACCGCCCTCGCCGACCTGCGGACGGACCTCATCCCGGACCTGCAGGGAGCGAGTCGTATCGAACGGTGGCGTGGTGGCTCGCGCCAGCACACCGACGCTGTCGCCCGCTCCCTGCTTGTAGGGCTGACGAACCAGCTTCCGGGGATTGGTGATGGAGTAGACGTCGAACTTGCCCTTTTCGTAGTAGACGAAGGCAAGCCGATCGGCCTGATGCGCCCAGCTCAAGACCGGCGAGAGCGGAGTGATGCCCTGGGCGCCGGTGTAGAGATCGGTGAGCTGGTAGATGTCGTGCTCGGTCAGGTCGTACAGGAAGATGTTGCTCACGCCGTTGCGATCGGAGACGAACGCAATCGACCTGCCGTCGGGCGACCACTGCGGGCTCACGTTCTTGCCCTGATCCATGTGGTCGAGCACGTCGATCCTGCCGGTGGCGAGGTCGATAGAGGCCGATGCGGAAGTTGCCCGTGGCCAGCGTGTTGAAGTCGGTCTCCGGTCCGCGGTCGGTCGCGAAGGCGATGGTCTTGCCGTCGGGCGACCAGACCGGGTGCAGGTCGGCGTACTTGTCGTTGGTCAGGCGGCGGAGATTCGTTGCCGTCGCGATCCACGACGAACAGATCGGACAAGCCGCCGTCGTACCCGGTGAAGACCAGCTGCTTTCCGTCGGGGCTCCACGACGGCGTGGTGACGCCGCTCAGCTTGACCTTGATGCGCCCGACCTGCTTGTTGCGGGCGACGTCGACGATCACGATGTCGTCGTCGGGGACCTCGCTTGGCCGCGAAGGCCAGGTACTTCCCGTCGGGCGACCAGCTCGCCTGGGAGTTGATGAAGCGGAAGGTCTCGTAGTTGCTGCTGCACGCCGACTTGAGCAGCCGGCGCTTGACCTTGCCGGTGGTGCCGTCGGCCAGGTAGAGGTCGACGGAGTAGAAGTCCTTCTCGCTGAAGTAGGCGACCTGTGACCCGTCCGGCGAGAGCGCCGGGGCGAGGTGCAGGGTGCCCTCCGACCGCGCCTTCGGTCAGCAGTTCGTCGGCGATAGCGCGCGCCTTGGTCCGTGATGCCGATCTCCGGCAGGTATCGCTTCTGCACGGCGTCGCGCCACTGGTCGGAGAGCTGCTCGAGCGTGAGGCCGAGCACTCCGGCGGAACGCCGGCTCGATGCCACCCGCGAGCGTGGCCTGGAGGATCGCACCGATCGCCTCGTCGCCCCAGCGCTCGCCGATGTAGGCCAGCAGCGCCTGGCCGAAGCGGTACGGGAAGAACTCGTGGGATCGGTCGTCATCTGCTCGATGGTCGGCAGCTTCCCTTCGAGCGACGCGTCCCGCAGCCACATCGCCGTGTTCGGGTCGATCGGCCCGAGCGACATGTACTCCGCCATGCCCTCGACGAACCAGAGCGGCGGCGTGATCGCGATGATGCGTCTGGAGTCCGCCGCCGGCGCGGCCGCGTGACCAGATGTCGTACTGGAACTGGTGCATCATCTCGTGGTGCAGCACGTGCTGGAAGTCGGCGTAGGAGCCGGTGAAGGGCATCACGATCCGGTGCGTGCAGAAGTCGGTGACGCCGCCGGTGCCTTCGCTGCCGACCTCGGTGGCGTTGGTCTGCTGGAAGTCGGAGTGCGACGCGTACAGGATGATCGGCTTGCGCTCCTTGAACTCGTGATTGAGCACCCTGGAGAGCCGGCGTACGACCGCTCGGCCATGCGCGCCGCATCCAGCGCGGCCACCCGCTCGCGGTCGTAGAAGTAGATGTCGAAGTGCTCGGTCTGGATGATCTTGAAGTCGAAGTTCGTGTACTGGACCTTGTTCTGCCCGAAGTACTGAGCGGCAAGAGAGCCCGGCACGCTGCAGGAGCAGCGAGGAGCAGCACGGGCACTGTACGTCGCGACATGGCAGCCTCGTCCTAGGTGGAGCTGATGAGCAACTCCGGTGCGTCATCCCAGAGGCGCTCGAGCTGATAGAACGAGCGGGTCTCCGGGTGGAACAGGTGGACCACGAAATCCACGAAATCGAGCAGTACCCAGCGGCCGCCGTTGAGGCCTTCGACGTGGTGCGTGCGGTGGCCACGTCTGTCCAGCTTCTCCATCACCGACTCGGCGATGCCGCGGACGTGGGCATCGGAGGTGCCGGAGGCGATGACGAAGAAATCGGTGGCCTCGCTGAGCCCGCGCAGGTCCAGCACGACGAGGTCGTCTCGCCCTTGAGGTCGCGAATCGCCTCGACGCGGCCAGGTGCCGAGGCTGCCTCGTCCGGGCGGCCGCGTCGCGGACGGCATCCGTCCTCCACCTGGTAGAAGACGCCCAGGCGCCCGCGCCGACGTGGGTTCCGAGAACACCGGTCGCGAGTGACACGAAGCAGTCCTTCGGGTGCGTACGCCGCCACCAGCGCCGTCCGCACCCGCTCGGCCACCTCCGGTGCCTCCGCATGCGCGACGCCGAACCGCACCGCCCGAGGCCGGGGAGTGAGCCGCCGCTCCAGCAGCTCCAACATCCGTGGAACGACGTTCTCCCGTCCCCGGACCCGATCCACCGGTACCACTCTGCCCGCTTCATCGAGCGACAGGATCGGCTTCACGTCCAGCATCCCCGCGATCCACGCCTTCCCGCGGGTGACCCGTGCCGGACCGAAGCAGGTTGTCGTACCGGTCCACCGTCAGCAGCATCCCCGATCGTGCTCCGAATCCGGTTCAGCTCCGGGCAATGCGTGCTGCCGTCCCAGCCCGATTCGGCCAGCTCGGCGCCCGCAGGGCCAGCAGCCCGACCCCGAGCGACGCCGAGTGGCTGTCGACCAGATGCACGCCCGAGACCCCGCCGGCGCGCACGGCCGCCTGTGCCGAGGCTGATACGTGCCCGAGAGACGCCGACGAGAGCAGGACACCGACGACTTCGTCGGCTTCCGCTCGCGCATCCCGGAAGCACCCGGACGAACTCCGCCGGAGTCGGCTGGGAGGTCGTCGGCAGCTCGCGCGCGGATCCGCAGCCGCCGGTAGAACTCCTCCGGCTTCAGCTCGACCCGGTCCCGGAAGATCTGCGTCGCCGAAGATCACCTGCAGCGGGACCAGCGAGATGTGATGCCGGTCGAGCACGGCATCCGACAGGTCGGCCGAGCTGTCGGTGACGACCGCGACCGGGCGGCGCTCGGGATGGGCCAGCTTCCGGTGCTGCGCCCGCATGTCGTCGGCCTTGGTGGTCTCCACGCGTCCCCAGCGGGCCGCAAAGGTAAAGACGGCCTCCGGGGTATCCGTGTGCACATGGATCTTCAGGATATCGCCCGCCACCGCGACGACGAGCGATCCACCGAACGGATGGAGCAGCGCCGCGCACCTCGTTGGCCGCGGGGAGCTGCTCGCCGCGAACCAGCACCTCGGTGCAGAAACTGGAAGTCACGCTCGGCGGCGACGTCGACCAGCGCGGCCGGGATTGATACTGCTTCGGGCGACGATCCGTTGGTCGCGGCGCCGGGAGGATCGGGTCGCCCTCGATGCAGCGCACCACGCCCTCGAGCATCCGGACGAACCCCTTGCCGCCGGCATCCACGACCCCGGCCTCCTTGAGCACGGCCATCAGCTCGGGAGTCCGGGCCAGTGCCACGTTCGCCCTCGTCGAGCATCCGCGCATGAACTCGCCGATGTCGTCGGTGTCGGCGGCGGCGCGCTCGGCGGCCGCGGCGGCTTCCCGGGCGACCGTGAGGATGGTGCCTTCCCGCGGGTCGTCGAGCGAGTCGTACAGGCGGTCGCGACCCGCGCGCGAAGCGCCCGGGCGACGTCCGCGGGTCGTTGCCGTGTCGGCTGGTCGCCGAGCGATCGGCGAAACCGAGGAGAAAGTGGGCGAGCATCATGCCGGAATTGCCGCGGGCGCCGAGCACCGCGGCGCGGGCCATCGTGCGGGCGGTGTCCGGAAGCGGCGCGTCGCCGAGGGCCCGGAGGGCATCGGCGACGGCGCGAAGGGTCAGGCTGAAGTTGGTTCCGGTATCGCCGTCGGGGACCGGGAAGACGTTGATCCGATTGATTTCCTCCCGGCCCGCGGCCACCCAGTCGGCGGCCGCGAAGAGCGAGCGGGCCAGCCGTGGGCCGTCGACGTAGGCGATGCCGGTACGTCATCGGCGTCGGGCTTACTCCGCGACGACCGTCACGCGAGCTCGGCGTGAACCTCGGCGGTGCAGGCGGACGCCGACCGTGTGATGGCCGAGCGTCTTGATCGGGTGCTCGAGTTCGATCTTCCGCTTGTCGACCGTGATGCCCGGCTTGGCGAGCGCGTCGGCGATGTCCTGCGCGGTGATCGAGCCGAAGAGCTTGCCTTCTTCGCCGGCCTTGCCGGTCAGCGTTGACCGTCAGCGCGCCCAGCGTCGCGGCGACGCGCTCGGCCTCGCCGCGTTCGTCGGCGCTCAGCTTGGCGTCCGGGCCTTGGCCTTCGGCCTCGATCCGCTTCTTGTTGCCGTCGGTGGCCTCGTAGGCCAGGCCCTGCGGGAGCAGGATAGTTGCGTGCATAGCCCGGCTTGACCCGGACCAGCTCGCCGGCCTTGCCCAGCGACTTCACGTCCTCTCGGAGAATCACTTCGATCATCGGTCGAACCCCTCAGGTGGCCGGCGACATGCGACGCCGGAAATCTAGCCAGGTGTCGGCGAGTCCGAGCAGCGTAAGCCCACCCGCGACAAACGGCATCAGAAACATCGAAATGACGCCGAGGACGACCATCACGGATCGAGGGACCTGACCGGCGCCGGCAAGCACGACGGCGAGTCCCCTGGTCGCGTACAGCGCAGTCCACAGCAGCAGCAGATTGGCACCCACGAGAGGCCACGGGTCGGGCACCGGGAGGAGACACAGCCCGAGCGCGAGAACCCAGCCCCAGACGAACTGATCATTGAAGCGAAAGGCCGGAAATGGTGGAGGCGGAGCGCCGAGCGGACGCGTGGATACGCGATGATACCACGCCCAGGCGAGCCGGAGCCCGGCCACAGCGGCGATTGCCAGCAGCGCCGGATAGAGCTGCGCGACGGTCTGGCTGATCTCCGTCATCCGGGCCACCAGGTCGACGGGGACGCCGGCCGCCTGCCACTCGGTACGGGCGGCCTCCTGGTATGCCGAGAGATCGTGGTCGACGGCTTCCCGGACCGCCGCCCAGCCGATGCCCAGGTGCATCATCCACGCGACGAGCGCGATGCCGGCTGCTCCGGCCGAGATCAGGGCACGCGAGAATAACGGCGACGGCCGCCACAGGGTGAGGGCGAGGAAGCTGCCGCAGAGAAACACGGCGCCGGCCCGAGCCACCTGCGCCCCGAGACCAGCCAAGCGGCTGGAGCCAGACCGCCGTCCAAAGCGCCGCGCCGATGAGCCATCCCCATTCCCGAGCGGTGGACGGACGGGAAAGGAGGAGAAGGCCGGCGAGTGGTCCACAGACGAAGACCGGCGGCGCAACAAGCAGGTATCCCACCAGCGCCAAGAGCGGTCCCCATGGCGCTGATCCCCGCGTCGGGACTCTGGGTCCCACGCGTGAGGCGGAGGCGCTTCCGCCGGGGGAGGTCAGCCGACGAAGCCTTTGATGTACGGCAGCAGCGCGAGCTGACGGGCGCGCTTGATGGCCGTGCTGAGCTGCCGCTGATGACGCGCGCAGGTACCCGAGAGCCGGCTCGGCAGGATCTTGCCCCGCTCGGTCAGAAATCGGGACAGGGTCCGCTCATCCTTGTAGTCCACGACGCGGACGCCGGACTCGCAGATGGCGCAGGTCTTCTGAGGCCGCCTCATTCGTCATCCTCCTCGTCACCCTTGCCCGCGGTGATCGGGACCGGCTGGGCGCCCTCGTTCACGACGACCAGGAAACGAAGCACGCCGTCGTCGAGCTTGATGGCCCGCTCGAACTCGGGAAGGGCCGTCGCCACGGCGTCGAATTTGGCGACGACATAGTAGCCCGTCTCATGCTTCTTGACGGGATAGGCGAGGGTTCGCTTGCCCCAGTGATTTACCTGGGGAGCCTCGTCGCCGGGCTGCTGAATGAGGGAGTGGAAGCGCCCGAGGCGCTCGTTGATGGCCGTCTCTTCGAGCGCACTGTCGAAGATATAGACCACCTCGTACTGACGGGTCATGACACCTTCCTTCGGTCTGGACGCCCCGGGCCTGGTGCGGACACCGGGGAGGAGATATGTGGACGGGGGGAAGATAGGCGGGAGGGCGGACAGGCGGAAGGACGGAATGCAGAGAGAGGTCGTCGGCCGAAATCGTGTCGCAATGCCCCTTTTTGTCCTTCCGCCCTACGGCCCTACCGCCGTTAGCTTCCTGCCATGCGTCTGCTATCGATCCTCGTCGGCACCCCGCGCACCACCGGCACGCCACACGCGCCCGATCCGATGGACCGCGCTTTCACCAGTGCCATCTGGAAGGAGCCCATCGCCGGGCCCGCGTGGGTCGGCACGCTTGGCATCCGAGGCGATGCCGTCGCCAACCCGAAGGTTCACGGCGGTCCTGACCAGGCGGTGCTGATGTATGCCGTGGCCCACTATGCGACCTGGCGAGCGGAATGGGGACGCGACGACATCGGTCCGGGAGCCTTCGGCGAAAACCTGTCGGTGGAGGGGCTTACCGAAGACAGTGCTTGCCTCGGCGATGTCTATCGCATCGGCACCACGCGCGTGCAGGTGACGAAGCCGCGCGAGCCGTGCGCGACGTTGGCCCGAAGACACCGAATGCCCAACATGATCGCCATCGTTCAGGGCAACGGGCGCGGAGGGTGGTATCTCCGTGTGCTCGAGGAAGGAGAGATCGAGGCGGGTCAACCCATCGAGATCATCGACCGGCCGCATCCGGAGTGGCCGGTGCGTGAGGTCGGTCGGGCGATGCTCGAGCGCAAGACCGATCCCGAGCGCGCGGCTCGTCTCGCGAGGTGTCCGGAGCTGGCGGCCAACTGGAAGGCGCGGATTCTCGGTTATTGACTGAACCGAAACAGCATTACGTCGCCGTCCTGAACGACGTACTCTTTGCCTTCCGCCCTCGAAAGCCCTTGCTCGCGGGCCCCTTTCCATCCGCCCGCCCCGACGAAGTCTGCGTACGCCACGGTCTCCGCCCGGATGAAGCCCTTCTCGAAATCGGAGTGAATCACGCCGGCGGCCGCCGGCGCCCTGTCTCCCCGATGGATGGTCCAGGCACGAACCTCCTTCTCCCCGGCGGTGAAGTAGCTCTGGAGGCCGAGCAGGTGATACGCCGCGTGTGCCAGCCGATCGAGTCCCGACTCGGCGAGACCGAGCGAGGCTAGAAATTCGGAACGATCCTCGGGCGCCAGCTCGGCGAGCTCCGCCTCGACCTTGGCGGAGAAGGTCACGACTTCCGCGGTTTCGCGATCGGCGGCGAGCGCGCTGACGAGCGCGGTCACGAACGCGTTGCCGCTCGCCGACCTCCGCCTCGCTCACGTTGGCCGCGTACAGCACCGGCTTTGCGGTGAGGAGGTTGAATCCGCGAAACGCCTCCGCTCTCATCGGGCGCCGGCACAACGACCCGCGCCGGTCGTCCGGCCGCGAGCGCCTCACGAACCTGTTCCAACAACCGCTGCTCGAGCTTGGCCTGCGGATCTCCCGATTTGGCAACCCGGGCAGTCTTGTCGAGTCGCTTCTCCACGCTGGCCAGATCGGCAAGCCCGAGCTCGATGTTGACGATCTCTCGGTCGCGGACCGGATCGACGGATTCCATCACATGCTGAATGTCCGGATCCTCGAAGCAGCGGACGACGTGGACGATCGCGTCGACCTCCCGTATGTTGGCCAGAAATTGGTTGCCCAGTCCCTCGCCCTCGCTCGCGCCTTTCACCAGTCCCGCGATGTCCACGAACTCGACCACGGCAGGCACCGTGCGCTCTGGGCTCACGATCCTTGCCAACACGTCGAGTCGGGGATCGGGAACCTGAACGATTCCGGTGTTCGGCTCGATGGTGGCAAACGGATAGTTGGCGACCAGCGCCTTGGCGGCGGTGAGGGCGTTGAAGAGCGTGGACTTTCCGACGTTCGGGAGGCCCACGATACCGAGTCTAAGCATGGCTCCTGTTGTGTCGGCTCATGGCCCGCTCGATTCCTTCCGTTACCCAGGACTCGACGGCGACGGACATCGGCTCGAGGAGCGCGTCGATTTCCCGGCTCTCCTCGGGAGAGAAGGGTGCGAGAACGAAATCGGCGAGATCGATCGCGTCGGCGGGAAGCGGCCCGACTCCAATGCGGAGACGGGCGTAGTCCTGGCGTTGCAGCACGCCTTCGATGCTCTTGAGCCCATTGTGGCCACCGGCGGAGCCTGCGCCACGGAGACGAAACGTTCCGAGGGGTATGGCCACGTCATCGACGAGAATGAGGAGGTCGTTCGCGGGATCGAAGTCCGAAAGCGCACGAAGCGGCGCGAGTGCGGCGCCGCTCCGGTTCATGTACGTCTGTGGCTTCAGCACACGGACCGCGTGTCCCTCCCAGGTTCCCTCGGCCTGTCGCGATCGCTCCCCGCGCCGGAACGCGCCGAGCTTCCAACGCTCGGCGAGATGGTCCGCCAGCCGAAACCCGGCATTGTGCCGGGTATCGGTCGTACTCCGGGCCCGGGTTCCCAAGCCCAACGATGGCGCGCAGGGTCAGGCCTTGGGCTTGGCTTCGCCCTCGCCTTCGCCCTCCGCCTCGGCCTTCGGCTTCCGGATGAGCTCCGGCTCGGCGACGACCGGCTCCTCCGCGACAACCGGAGCCTCCTCGGTCCTCGGGGCGACCACGGTCGCGACAGGTGTATCGGGATCGTTGAGGATGCGAGCCTTCGGGATCTGGATGTCGCGCACGAAGACCGAGTGTCCGATCGTGAGAGCGGTGACGTCGAGCTCGACACGCTCCGGAATATCCGCAGGCAGCACCTCGATCTCGACCTCGCGCAGCGAGTGGTCGAGCACGCCTCCGAAATTGCGCACGCCGTCGGGAATGCCAACGAGGTGAATGGGTACCTCGAGCGTGATCTGCTCGTCGGTGCGGACCTCGTAGAGATCGAGATGCAGGATCTGCGCGGGACGAAGCGGGTCGCGCTGCATCTCGCGAATCAGCGCCTTCACCGGGGCGCGGCCGTCCACCACGACGTCGAGAATCGTCGTTGCGGCGTTGATGCCCAACAGCGTCTTCGCGAGCGCGCCGGTCTCGATGGTGACGGCCTCGGCCGCGCGTCCATGTCCATAGATGACGCCGGGGACTTTGCCTTCACGGCGAAGAGAGCGGGCCGCGCCCTTGCCGGTCCGGGTCCGCGTTGCGGCGTGGAGATTCGCCTGTTGAGCCATGATAGAAATCCTGGGTAATGGTCAATCGAACAACGAGCTGACCGACTGATCGCTGTGGGTGTAGCCGATCGCCTTGGCGAGCAGCCCGGCGATCGACAGCACCTTGAGCCGGTCGAACCGGCGCTCCGGCGGAATCGCGATCGTATTCGTCACCGTCACTTCCTTGACCGGCGACGCGACCAGACGGTCCACCGCCGGCCCCGAGAGCAGCGCGTGGGTGGCGCAGCAATAGATGTCGCGCGCGCCGAGCCGCTTCAGCGCGTTGCACCGCCTCGGACATCGTGCCGGCGGTATCGATCATGTCGTCGGGGATGAGGCAATCCCGTCGCTTGACCTCACCGACGACGTTCACCACCTCGGCGACGTTGGCCGACGGCCGGCGCTTGTCGATGATCGCGAGCGTCGCGTTGAGCCGCTTGGCGAACCCGCGCGCCATCTTGGCCGACGCCCACATCCGGCGCCACCACGACGAGATCGTCGCAGCGATTTCTGCCGGTAGTGGTCCACGAACACCGGCGCCGCGTACAGGTGGTCCACCGGCAGGTCGAAGAAGCCCTGCAACTGGTGCTGATGGAAATCCATCGCCAGCACCCGGTCGGCGCCCGCCATCGACACCATGTTGGCCATCAGCTTGGCGCTGATCGCGACCCGCGGCTGGTCCTTGCGGTCCTGCCGGGCGTAGCCGAAGTACGGAATGACCGCCGTGATCCGCGCCGCGCTCGCCCGCTTCGCGGCGTCCATCAGGAGCAGCAGCTCCATCATGTTCTCGGCCGGCGGATTGGTGGGCTGGATGATGTAGACGTCCCGGCCCCGCACGTTTTCGTCGATCTTGACGAACAACTCGCCGTCGGCGAACCGCGCGCAGCGTGACCTGGCAGAGCGGCTGGCCCAGGTGGGCTGCCACCTCCTCGGCCAGGGCCCGATTCGCCGACCCGGCGAGCAGCAGCATCTGGCTGCGCGAAAGCGAGAGGTCCGTCATGATTACAGCCCGCAAACCTAGCTGTCCGAAGCGGTTCTCGTCAACGGCGAGGCCATTTTGGGCTACTCTTGAGGAGAACGGAGTACCCGTTCTCGTTGAGTTGCTGCAACGTTTAACTGCCTGATATCGAATTCAGTATAGGCGTTCCGCAACAGGTGTGGGGCCCCTGCACACTAGGTCGATCCTCGACACTCTGTGACCTAAATCATTGTTTTTAATGTGCATCTCCCCTTACGTGGTGTACTACTTCTAGACGAGGTCCCGGTGGCATGCCTCTGGCAAGTGGACGCCCTCGAACTCCGGCCGCGCGGCTCGGCCTCGTCATCCCAGCAACCCTCAAGGCCTTAGGGCACGGACGCATACCCATGAAATGGTATCGTATCTCCGCGACAGCTCTGGCGCTCATCGGCGCGGTAGGGTGTGGTGGCGGCGGGAGTGGTCCGTCAAACGCCAACCCGGTCGCGAAGTTTTCCATCCAGTGCACCCTGCTCGCCTGTACCTTCACCGACGCCAGCACGGATGATGGGTCCATCGCCTCGCGCAGTTGGAATTTCGGTGAGGCCAGCAGCGGAGCGAACAATACCTCTACCGCTGCCAATCCCAATCACACTTACGCGGCTGACGGTGCCTACCACGTCACCCTGACGGTGACGGACAACCAGGGCGCCTCGAGCGCGGTCGCCGACAGCGTCGTCAACGTATCCAGCACTCCGCCCGCGAACGTGCCACCGACGGCGGCGTTCACGTCGAGCTGCAGCTCGCTCGACTGTACGTTCACCGACGGAAGCACCGACTCCGACGGAACCCTTGCCGCGTGGGCCTGGGACTTTGGGGACGGGGCGACGGACAACAACCAGAACACGACGCACACGTACACGGCGACGCTGCCGGACACGTTCGCGGTTACCCTCATCGTCACCGACAACGCGGGTGGGAAGGATACGGTGAGCCATAACGTGGTCGTGGCGCCGCCGGCCGCCTGTTCGGGCGCGTCCTGCGACCTGACGCTCCTGGCCGACGCGAAAGTCACCGTCACGTTGACGAGCGAAGGGTGCAATGCCGCGGGTAACGTCCTTCGGATCACCGCACCCATCGACACGACTCTGTTTAGCGATGGTTGCCACACACCGGCTGGGACGAGCTACGACCTCGGGGGCACCGGCCACGTGTTCACCAGCGGCACCACGATCGTGCCGGAGGTGATCTCCGGCTCGTCCAGTCTCGCTTTCCCACCGACCCTCCGATTGCAGACTGGGTCCGCGTACCCGACCTGGGTACTCGAGTTCGATGACGGCGAAGGATGCGGCGCTGCCAATCCGACCTGTGGCGGCACCGAGCCCGATTTCAACGATCTCGTCATCACGATTACCGCGTCACCGTAGCACCCGCTGTTTCACGAGGGGGCAGAGTCCCGCCGGGCCATGTGGCCCGGCGGTGGCCCTCCGGGCACGCCAGAGCGACGTGCCATAGGACCCTTCACCCTGGCAGGAGCGTATGCGAGCGAACCATTGGCGTTCAGTTGCTGTAATCCTGATCGGCACGCTGGGAGCATCCGCGTGCAAGGACTCGAATGGTCCTGACACCAACACGAACCCCGTGGCGAACTTCACCAGCTCCTGCACCGACCTGTCCTGCACTTTCAGCGACCTGAGCAGCGACCCTGATGCGGGCGACGGGGTAGCCTCCTGGTCGTGGAATTTCGGCGACAACGCCACCTCGAACAGCCAGAACGCGGCCCACACCTACGGGGCGGCGGGCGATTTCGACGTGATGCTGACGGTGACCGACAACAACGGCGGAAGCAAGAGCGTCACGAAGACGGTCAGCGTCACCGCCGCACCGGCGCCTGGAGGTCCGACGGCGAACTTTACCGTCGTCTGCACGTCGCTCGACTGCACGTTCACCGACGCGAGCACCACCGACGGCGCCGGCGTCACCTGGGACTGGGACTTCGGCGACGGTTCCGCGCACTCGTCCGCGCAGAACCCGCCGGTCCACAGCTACGTGGCCACCGGTCTCGCGACGTACACCGCCAAGCTGACGGTCACCGACAACGGTCTCTCGAGCACGAAGAGCACGGAGTTCACGGTGTCACCGGCAGCGACGCTGCAATGCGAGGACGCCGCCAACCCGGGTCAGTTTGTTTCCTGCGACCTGGTGCTCGACGCGAATGCAACGGTCAAGGTGACCCTGGAGAGTGCCTCGTGCACTGCGCACGGGAATACTTTCCAGATCACCGCACCTATCAGCGCCACGCTGTTCAATGACGGCTGCTATACCCCAGCCGCCGGGACGTCCTTCGATCTCAACGGTGGGGCGGTGTTCGCCGCCGGGACGCACCTCAAGGCCCAGGTGATCTCCGGCTCCACCAAGCAGCAGATTGCGCCAGCGCTCCACGTGACAGGTTCGTATCCGACATGGACCCTGAGCTTCGACGATGGCGAAGACGCCACGCCGCCCGAGCCTGATTTCAACGACCTGGTCATCAAGGTCACGGCGACACCGGCCCCGTAAAGCGGTTCCGATCCGTCAATCAGAGGCCGCCGTGCGGGCAACCGCACGGCGGCTTTTTTTGGGGGAACGTGGTCAGCGGATGGCGCGGACAGCCACGAAATGGCCGGTGACGAATCGCGTCGGCAGCGCTTCGAGCGTCTCGAACCCGAGGAGCGCCCGGAGATAGCGCTCCTGCATGCCCGCGGAGGCATGCCGCTCGAGCTGGTCGGCGATCCAAACCGCCAACACTCGCGGACAGTGAAGAATGGACCCCCGTTCCCGGAGCTGCAGCCGTGCGCCCGAAACCAGACGCTCGAGCTTGCGAATCCCACAGGTGAAGCCGGGAGGGTTCGGCGCAATGCGCGCCGCCAATCCACCCACACGCCGCCACACGAAATTGTAGATCGGGCGCGGGATGACCGACCGGAGCGCAACGAAGGGATTCCCCAGGTTGTCGAGCGTGAGGATCAGTGTTCCCCGCGGCCTCATGACCCGACGCAATTCGGCCAGGGCCGTCGCGATCTCATCCACCGAGGTGAAGTGATCGAGGGTGGAGTCGGAGACGACCACGTCGAAGGACTCATCCTCGAAAGGGAGGCGGCGCACGTCTCCGACCGACGCGTGCAGTGCGGGATGCCGAGTGGCGGCGGCCGTCGCGACCATTCGAGAAATGTCGACCCCCGCGACAGAACGGGCACGTGCAGCGAGCGCCGGGTAGAGGCCGGTGCCGACCGCTTCGTCCCACAGATCCGTCTTGAGCAGGCGCTCTGCTCGAGCGGGAAGCCAGCGGTCGAAGAGTCGGAGGTTGAAGGCGTCGCAGTGACGGCGCCACACCCGCTGCGCCCCGTTGGCAAGCCAGAGCGAAGCAAATGCATCCCAGTCGCCTGTGGTCCGTGCGGGAAAGTCCGGGGGGCGGTCCACTACGCTTCCGCGTGCACGATGAGCGTTCTCAGCTTCCCACCGGGTGTGAGGGCGATCTGGTCGACTCGCTCGACTTGCGGCCGTTCCGGCGGCTGGATGAGTTCCTCCATGATCGACGCGATCGTTTCGCGATCGGCCTCCGTACGCTGGGTGTCGCGCTGGACCACTAGAATCCTGAGGCGCGCCTGGGCATCCTGAATCACTTGAAAATCAATGACCCGCTCCATGACCGGACGAAGGGCTTCGACAGCCTGACGAGGCCCCACTCGCGCGCCCGACCGGGTCCGAAGAAAGTCACGGGTGCGTCCGGTCACCATTCCGAAGAGCGGGAGGCCGCGGCCACAGCTGCACCGCTGGTTTCCGGACACGATTGCTCGATCACCCACTCGGTATCGAATCAGGGGAGTCGCATCGTTACGAAGCGGCGTGAGAACGACGTCCCCAGTCTCGCCAGGCGCGGCGGGAGAGCCATCGGGACGAACGATCTCCACGATCAAGCCCTCCGCGGGAACGTGCAGTGAGCCGCCCTCCGGACACTCGTGCGCGACGAGCCCGGTTTCCATCGTTGCGTAGCGCTCGTAGACTCGGCATTGAAACGCCTCCTCCAGCGCACTCCGATAATGGGGGTGGAGAAGATTCCCTCCACTCCAGCACGCCTTCGCCGGCGCTGTGCGACCCTGCTCGAGCAGCGCCACGGCCACGATGTAGAGCGCATTGGACACTCCCCACACGAGGGTCGGCTGACGCCGCTCGAGGGATCGAAGCACGCGCCGTGTCACCAGAGGGTCGGCCATGGATGGAGCGTGCAGAGCGGTGGCATTCAGGAGTGCGGCGCTGATCCGCTGCGGGAGGTTGACGGGGCGACACCGTACCTCGAGACGCCAACTGCCGACCTCCGAGCCCAACCAGGCCCGGGCGCGCTCCTCGCTGGCATCGAGCCAGCGCATATGCGACAGCGGCCAGAGGAAATGGACCGGCTTTCCGAGCGATCCCGAGGTCGCTGCGCGCATGCCCCAGCTCCCGGGAACTCTCAGTCCGGCGACGCCCTGTCGTTCGACATCGCTTCGTTCGAGAATCGGGAGCCTGGCGATGTCGGCGATGGTACGGATGTCCTCGGGCTTGACCCCGGCTGCCGCAAACCGCTCCCGATAGAACGACACCCGGGTGGCCGACCCGACGAGAGCCTTCAACTGGCGCGCCTGATACTCGCCGATCTGCTCGGGTGACCACCACTGACTCTCTCGAAGGAACGCGTACTCGGGTCCCGGGCGGGCCGGATGGGCATGCCACATGACTCGCGCGAGTGTCTCTCGCCAGGGTCTCTGTACGATCGGGCGGTGGGTGCGGGTGGATTCGGTCATGGGAGGTGCGGTCAGGCCACCTCGAGCAAGGAGGACCCCGAGAGCCCTGACTCGTCGGCGTCGAGCAGACGGCACACGGTCGCGCCGATGTCGGTGATTCGAGCCGGACGCCTGAGCGAACAGACCCGCGAACAGCCGGCGAGGACGATCGCCCACGCGTCATCCGTGTGATTGCCCGATCGGCCGCTGCCGATTCCGCGCCGGAGCACCTCGCCGAACTCGAAGGACTCCACGCGATCGAGTCTCGCCGCGGGTCGGTCACCCCAGTAGACGACCAGATCGGGAAGTCCAGCGGCGTACGGTTGGCCGCCTGCCAAGTCGCGCATCCGTTCGACTCTGGCTATCGAGGGGGATCCGTCTGGGTCCCGAAAGGTCATGAGACCCTGGACGATGGAGTCTGTGAGCTCGTCCGCGGCCATCGGATCGACGATGCCTTCTCGCTCTCGTCCTTTCAGGTTGAGCCGCACGTATCCCTTGTTCTCTCCAGGAATGGCGATGGCCCGGGTTCGGCTCCAGTCGGCTTGGGCATACAGCCGGGTCGTCAGGTCCGCGACGAGTCGGTCCGGGAGTACTCGCGCGACCCTCGAGCGCCAGGTGGCCGGAATCCTGGAGCGCAGCGACCAGATCGATGGGTGGCGGCCCCCGGGCGATTGTGGTTGCCGCGCCGCGTCGCGCAGAATCAGATCGAGCATGTCCGGGAGGAAGTCGCCGCGGCTGGTATTCGCACCCATGCCGGTAGGGGAGAAAACGACCACGTCGGAATCTTCGGGCAAGGCGTCGAGGACTCGTGCCATCGCCGAGTCGATCGCTCGATAAACGTCGGTTAGGCCGTCGCGAAGTCTTTGCTCTGTTGCGCTGTCGAGCGGCTCATCGACCACTGCCGCCGGGTCCCAGAGGTGATGCCCGGCCTTGTGGGACACAGCGAAATTGAGCCACACCAATTCGAACGAGTGGCGCCTCAGCAGATCGATCACCGCGTCGGCGATGCGGCGCGGTCCGGCAATCAGTTCCTCGCGCCACTCGAGCAGTGACGCGACCCGGCGAATGCCGTACACGTCGTCCAGCCGTGGCGGCCGACCGTACTGTCTGGCAAGGGCTCGGTGCTGATCGTGAGGGACCGACCGGCGCTGCATCACGATCCGGTCCTCGAAGTGCAGGCCGCTGATGTAGATACCGGCCATTTCCTTGGGCGCGAAAGCGAGATAAGGATCGACGATGAGCGATCGGCGGCCGCGCTCGGTGAGCCGCTCCCAGATGGTCCGCGGTCTTGGCAGACTGAGCATGGAGCAGGCTCGCTGCTCGGACGCCGACCAGGGGAACGCGGAGTAGATGCCGTGCTTCCTGACGTCGATCCCCGTGCAGAGCGTCGGGTAAGTCGACGATTGGAGGAAGGTGGCCTCCCCGTCCATCGACGTCCAAGTGCCTCGGCGACGAAGCTCCGCGAGAGCGGGAAGCCGGCCATCGGCGAGCATCCCTTCGATCACAGGCAAGGCAGCAGCGTCGAACTGGAGAATGGCGAGCACCCGTGCTATCCCTTCCGCGAGCTGGCGCGCGACTGCGGCTCTGAGGAGCAATGGACCATGGTCAGACCGATACCCAATGATACAGCGCCCCCCGCGCGGAAGGACCGGGTGGCTGGCGCCGTCCCCGGGCAAGAGTTCGTCTACGGGCTGCTCCAGACTGCATGGAGCGGGTGGGCACGGAAACGCTATGCGGATGAGTTCGATCGAGTCGCGACGTTCTGCCTATTCATCGGCTATCCGCGCAGTGGGCACAGTCTCGTCGGGGCGATGCTCAATGCGCACCGTCATGCTGTCATCTCTCACGAACTGGATGCGCCCAAATGGCTCCTCGCCGGCTGCGACCGGAACGCCTTGTACTCGAGGATCCTCGGCCGCGCCGCCTGGTTTAACCTGAGAGGCAACCGCAGCAACTATGAGTACCAGATTCCCAATCGATGGCAGGGTCGCTTCGAGTCGCTCCGCGTCATCGGTGACAAACGGGGCGGCTCGGCGGCACTTTGGCTCGGGCAGCATCCCGACCTGCTCCATCGCCTGCGCGCGACGGTTGGTGTTCCAGTCCGGCTGGTCCACGTGGTCAGGAATCCGTTCGACAACATCGCCGCCATCGCACGCTGGCATGGCCTGTCGCTCGATCAGAGCATCGACTTCTACTTCTCGCACTGCCGGACGACTGGGTCTCTCGGTGCCGCGGCGGACGTCGCGGAGATGATGACCATCCACCACGAGGATCTCATCCGATCGCCGGAGGCTTCGCTCTCGGCTCTTTGTGCCTTCCTGGGATTGGTTCCGGACCCCGAGTACCTCGCGGACTGCGCCAGCATCGTCTTCGACAAGCCGACCCAACCTCGCCGTCGTACCGCCTGGTCTCCCACGCAGGTGGAAGAGATCGAGCGGCGCGCCCGGCAGTATCCGTTTCTCTCTCGCTACTCCTTCGCGATCACCCACGACTCGCCTCAAGCGGCTTCTGCTTCAACGTCCTCGAGTGCCGGCGATCACCGCAGGCCACCATCCTTCCTGCGTTCTGGAATCGACCGCATCTCTGCGTTTCTCAGCCCCCGGGTTCGGGCGGACTCTCTCGTCGATTAATCTGACGCGCGAAGCACCGGTCAGCCGGTGAGCGTCTGCAGCGCGAGCGTCTTGCCGCCTGGGGTGATGTGTGGCTCGCGTCTGACGACTTGCAGGGTTTGGCTCTGGGCCCAGGCCTCGGCCATCATGGATTCTCCAAGTCCCCGATTCTTGAGGTAGCCGAGCACTTCCCGCACGACCTGATCCTGATCGAGGTGCCCGACCGCGTCGGCGATGACGAGGCTCACGATCGGCAGGCCGTCTCGCTCTCGTTCGACGAATTGGTAGTCGGTCGGCCGGCCACCGAACCGCGCCGGCAGAACTTGCTCCACCAGGGTGAGGAGGTCGCTGCCGAGGAAGTTCATCCCCTCGCTCGTCAGCTTCTCGTAGCTCCGGATGGTGTGGAGGTGCCGCCGGAAACTCCGTGGAAGCACACCACACTCACAATCCCGCTCTACGCGCACGCCGTAGTCCCCGCTCTCGACGTTCAGCATGAGCTTCGGCGAGGCCGGAAGCAGAGTGGTGTGAAAGAGAGCCCCGACCAGACTGCCCGCCCGGCCCACACGGACTTCACGTTGAATAGTTGCGATCTTGTCGCTGACGAAATGAACGTCGTCGGGCGCCGTTCCCGCCAAACACGCCAAGCCGATCATGCCGGCTTCGACCATGGCATAGTGGCAGATGGCACGGCTGCCCGTCTCCGAAACGACCGCGGCTTTCGCCTCGGTGTACGGTTCACCCCCCAGCACAAAGAGCGTGCCGCTGATGTCGAGTCCCGCGTCGAGCGCTGCCCTGCAGGTCCGAACACCGGCGCTCGCCGGAGTGACCAGGATCGCCGGGGTTCCGGTCGCGCGTTGCTTCGCGAGCCACGCGGCCACCCTTCCGACTTGAGGCGCCGGGGTGTATTCCGGTACCGGAATCCTGGCGCCGTTGAGTCGGGCCGCAACGAGAGCTGCGCGGGCGAACACCGCGTATTTGAGGGAACCGCCTCGAAGCCGGCTCTGTGTGAACCAGCGCGCGGTCGGTCGTCCCAGCTTCGCCTGCATCAGGGCGGATTTGATCCCCACCGCGCCCGGCGGCGCCGGCTGCCAGATTCCGAGAGCACGATCGCTCGCACCGGCCTTCGCGTAGAGAAGCGCGTGATAGGCGCTCTCGTGTTCAAGGAGATCGAGATCGATCGGAATTCGGCGAGGGGCACTGGTGGATCCGCCGGTTCGGGCCTCGAAGTGGCGAGTCAGCAGCGGATTGTCGAAATCCTCGGGGCGGGCCGGCACTTCGAGTCCCGACCGCGTGATTGGACGCCGTCCCTTGAACTCTTCGAGCGTCAGGTACACGCCTGCCTCATACAGCTTCTCCAGCGTCGCCTCGACACCGTTGCTGGCCAGCATGGCGGAGACGTCCCCCCGCCCGATTCCCGCCCACTCGAAGAGTCTTCGGTAGGGGCTTCCAGTATTCTCGAAGACGGCCCGCTCGAGAATGCCGGCGAAGGCCAGCTCCCGCGCGGCGAGTTGGCTCTCCACCAGCCGGCGGGCGTTGGCGAGATCGAGCGGATGGTTGAGGAACGAGCGCAGTCCCCAGAGAAAACGGCCGCCGGTCCGCAGCTCCTCCATCCATCGCCCACCGAAGGCGACCGCGATATCGCGAGCCATGTGCCTACCCACGCCCCGGGCGACTGCTCATCAGCATGCGGGTTGGTGTTGAACAACGGTCGTCCGGTCGCGAAGCGCGCGGCCAACTCTGACCCAGTCCACCCAGAAGATGTTCGCTACGAGGAACGCCAGATAGTTCACACCCATGAAGACGTGGATCATGAGCTGCAGCCCGATCATCCCCACGACGATCCAAGGACGGACGCGCCTGACAAAGAGAGCAAGCGGATAGCTGACCTCGAGGGCGACAGTACCGCCGGCAAGGAGTCGGCAGAGCCAGGGGAAATCGGCCAAGTACGCGGCCCAATGCAGGACGGGAGCGTGGGTGTACTGCTGACCAATGAAGAGCCATCGAAGGTTGTCGCTCACGATCCAATCGATTCCTCCGTGACGCAGCTTGGAGACGCCGGCGGCGAAGAAAGCGAGCGCCAGGAGCACGCGGCCCGTCGCGATCGGCCAGGTATACTCTCCGGAGGGCGCGGGGGGTGGTCTGCCCGAGCGAGGGGCGATCAACGCATCCAGGGAAAGCGCGTCGGTCGAGCGCGCCATCCAGAAGACAAAGAGAAGAATCACCGGTAGCCCGACATCGTAGTTTCCTATGCTGAACGAAGCGCTCAGTCCCAGGGCATACGCCCCGAGAATCGCCGCGACACCCAGAGTCACCCGACGAAAGAGTCCCAGTGCGCCGAGCACGAGCGAAGCTTTCCAGGCGATGCCGAGCGCGGTCAGCGTATTCGCGGAGGGAAGCGGGCCGAACAGCTCGACGAACCAGACCGGATCCCAGGTGTCTGCCGGCAGCCGGGTCCATCCGGCCAGATCGTAGCCGAAGAAAATGCAGAACAGCCAGCAGAAGAAGATGATCCGGCAGACCGCCAGATTGGTGGGGGCCGACGGAGCAAGAAAAAAGGCACGGACGGATTCCCGCCCGCTCATCGCAGGGCCCCTTGCGCCACGAGCACGGTGGTCCGGAGGTGAGGGCGGGCTGCAAGCCCGATGGTATCACGATAAATCCGCACTGCGGTAAACTGCGGTCCTTGGATGTCGCCAGCGGTTCGTAGACGTTCGTACTCTGTCGCCATCGCGGTCGCGACTCGCGTGAGGCGTACCGACGCATCGGGAACCGACCGCATCCGGTCGACGAAGGCGTGGAGACGGAGGCCGGTAGGCTCGATCCGAGACGGCAGCGGCACCTCCTGCCCATCCCCGACAACACCGACTGCGCGGGTGACCCCGGCTGTAGGACCGGTAAGGGTCGAGTACATCGGGTATTGCGAGAATGGCCACAGCACGCGATCGAGAATTAACGACGCCAGCGAGAGGGCGATCGGCCCCGCAATCGCCGCCGCAACTATGAAGGCACGGAACGGTGTTATGCGTCGGCCGGTTGTCGCGCTCATTATGCCTCCCGGTCACCGGAGATTGGATCGCGAACCATCGCCCAGCCCCAGGCTGCACCCGCGCCATTCCACTATCTTTACCGACCGAGAGGCGGGGCGTCCTGACGTCTCGCTTCTCGTGTGTCGGGACGAGACCTCCGGCATCGCCAACCCGGTTGTCACGCCTCCGACATGAGCCTCAATGAGGTTGGTGCAACATGCGCGTGGCTCTGGTCACCGAGTTCTACTATCCCCACCTAGGTGGCGTAACCGAACACGTTCATAATCTCGCCAAACGCCTCATTTCTCTGGGCCATCATGCGATCATCATCACGTCACTCATGGCGTCTGCCGGGGATGGAGCCGACGCCCTGGAGTCAGCCGCCAATGAGTCGATGGTGCGTCGCATCGGAACCAGCCGCGTTGTCTACAGCGCAGGCTCGTTCGCACGGGTCACCACCGGGTTTGACCTGCGAGGGCAGATACGATCGCAGCTCGAGAGGGAGCAGATCGATATCGTGCACGTTCATGGGGGTCTGGCTCCCGTCCTCGGGTTGGTGGCGCCGTCGGCGGCCGCGGAGCTCGGCCTCCCTGTGGTTGCGACTTTCCACTCGTGGTTCCGCCGCTCGGCCCTGTGTCGGCTCTTCCGCCGGCCGCTTCAGCGACGACTCGACCAGCATGCGGCCGCGATCGCAGTCAGCCAGCCGGTGGTGGATGCCCACGCCCGGTATTTTGACGCCGACTGGCAAATCATTCCGAACGGGGTGGACATCGATTTTTTCAGACCCTCATGCCCGGCCACGACCGATCACCACGATCCTCAGCTTCTCTTCCTCGGGCGCCTCGACCCGCGAAACGGTCTCGATACGGTTCTCAACGCCATGCCCATGGTTCTTACTCGCTTTCCAAACGCGCGATTGACCGTGGCAGGTGACGGGCCGCTCCGGCCTCTCTACGAGCGTATGGCCTCCTCGCTGGGCCGGCACGTCTCATTCATCGGAAGCGTGAACGGAGACCGCCCGGCCCACTTCTCCCGTGCCGACCTCTACCTTTGTCCCACCACCAAAGCCTCGTTTGGTGTCACTCTGCTCGAGGCCATGGCTTGTGGGACCCCGATCGTTGCCTCCGATATTACCGGGTTCCGGGAGCTGGTGAGCGGAGGTGAGGAAGCCGTACTCGCCCCCATGCGAGACCCCGCCCATTGGGCGGAGACACTCGTCAGCCTGCTCGGCAACGAGGCGCACCGCCGACGGATGGGACAGGCGGGCTTGGCCAAAGCGGCAGGCTACTCGTGGCCACGAGTGACGGAAAGAATACTCCAGGTTTATCGCCGCGTGCTCGGGTGATGGTGGCACTCGGTGCCGTGGCGGGTCTTGCCGCGGGAGCGGCATGGGGGGCCTACGACCCTTCGAGCCCTCTGTTCGGCCCGGTGATCAGTAGGGGACCCCGGCAACGCATAGCCTATCTGACGTTCGACGACGGCCCCAATCCGGGAATAACGGATCGAATCCTGGAAATCCTCGAGGCCGAAGGCCTCACCGCAACTTTCTTCATGGTCGGCAGCTATGTGGAGCGCTTTCCGGAGTGCGCGGCAGCGGTGGTGCGCGCCGGACATGAGGTCGGAAATCATACTTACTCGCACGCCAAGTTGCATCGAGTCGGCCCGCGCCGCGCCGCCGAGGAGCTCCGACAGGCCCACGAAGCCATTGTGTCGGCCACAGGAGCGACGCCGCGCAGCTTTCGGGCTCCACATGGCTACCGGGGTCCCTTTGTCGCACGGGCGATCGCGCCCTTCGGCTACCAGACGTTCGCCTGGACGTTCGGCGTATGGGACTCCGCACGGCCGGGGGCCGATACGATCCGCCGCCGAGTCCGAGAGCGTCTTGGCCCCGGATCGATCATTCTCCTCCACGATGGTGACGGCTATGAGGTGAGGGGAGATCGGCGCCAGACCGCGGAGGCACTCCCCGGTATCATCGCAGATACTCGTCGAGCCGGGTACCGCTTCGAATCACTCTCCACGCTGGCGTTGGGGTGAGACGGCGCACCTGGATCACAGCGCTGCTCGTCGTCGTCGGCGCGGGGCTCGTCATGCGGTTCGGTCTGACATTTCCATGGGCACGAACATTTCGCGCGCTGGCGGATGCCGACTGGCTCAGACTCGCAGCGGCTGCAGCAGTCAACATCGTTTCGATCGCGGCGAAGGGCACCGCATGGTATCTCCTGCTCCGGCGACTGGGCCCGTCGCGCCATGCGACCGCGCAAGCCGCGACGTTCGTGGGCGCAGCCGTGAACTCGCTGAGTGTCTCGGTCAGCGGAGAAGCGACGCGGGCACACCTCGTCAGCGCCAAGGACGGAATCTCGTTCGGCAAGGCAGTTGCGTCGCTGGTGACAACCCGAATCGTCGAAGCGCTGGGGTTGGTCGTGTTTCTCGGTGTGGCGCTGATCGTGGTCCCACCCTGGCCGTGGGCGCGGCTGGCAGGTCTGGGCCTGTGCGTCCTAGTCGCGGGCTTGGCGATCGGCTATCGGATCGCTCCCTGGGACCGACTTCGTGCGGGGTCGGTGGGGCAGCGCTACGAGCCCTTCATCCAGATGGTGGGTAGTTCGGGGCAGAGCGGGGTTATCGCCGCTGTGATCCTCACCTCGCTGAGCTGGTTGGCTCAGTGGCTCGCCTACCATTGGGCCATTGAGGCCACAGGCGTGCCGGTGACTTCCGTCGCTTCGTTGGCGACGCTGATCGTTTCGAACATCGGCGCCATCCCCCGTCTGACCCCAGGCAACATCGGAGTCCTCCAGGGGTCGGTCATTCTCGTCATGCGCGAGTTTCGAATTCCCCCGGCGAACGCCTTGGCGGCCGGACTGGCGCTTCAGGCGATCCAGGTGCTACCGATTCTCGCGATCGGCATCGCGATCGTCGGAGCGCGCGGGCTCCGCAGCCTCGTCACGGCACCGGCGTCGTAGCTTCGCGTTAAGCCGGCCATTGTGCGTGGCTGTGGCACCCGTCGTCCGGTAGCTCAGTTTGGCGAGGCGATCCTTCATGGAGGTAGAAGTCACAAATGCAGTTGGCCCTGGAGGATTCGAACCTCCATTAACGGATCCAAAGTCCGCTGTCCTGCCATTGGACGAAGGGCCAGTCGCAGCAACGTAACTCGGAGAGAAGTCAGGGTAAACGGTGCCGTGACCGATTGGCCGCTGCGTAGAAAACAGTCAGCGATTCTCGCTACGGCGTGAGCTCCGGTCGGTGTAGCAATCAACTCAGGGGGAACCGCTCTAAAAAAGGGAGTGCGGTGGTCCGGAATCGCGACCGAGTTCAGTCGAGCGCGCCGAAGATGCGTCCCCCGTTCACATGCATTCTGAAGTTTCGTTCAAAACTCTCTCTATCTCTCTCAACGATCTGTTCAGGTGTGGCGAATGCGCGCGCGCTTCGTTGCGAGCGATCCACAGTCGCCGCTCGCGCAATCGAGAGAGTCAGTCCATTGACGAAAGAGAGAAACTACGTGAGATGAGTTCAGACAACCGATTGGCCGAGATTCGAGTAACGAAGAACGTGTGGATAAATCGTCGAGGGGAGGCCCAGACGTGTGAGTGTCATCGGTTGATATGGCCTAGTACTAGCATCTCTTCAATGGTTGGCGATCTCCCCCCTCGATCGCCCTGAATCGACTCTCTCCTACGACTGTCAGCCCGCAGTTACCGGAATGCTCGTCCGGTCTGGGCTCTTCGATGTGTTGTCTTCGCGGTGTCATCGACCCGCGGCGTACTCACTCATGCCTGAATCAGGGTCCAACACAGAAACCCCAAACAGGGTCGAGGTGCTCATGCATCGTGCCGGCCTCAGCAGATCCGCGCGTTCCAAGCTCGCGCTTGGCGCCCTCGCGGTCGGGTGCGTTGTTGGGTGTGGAGAGTCGCCGGATGGTGAAGGTGGCGGCAGGCCGAACGCACTGATCCCCGAGATGGAGAACGATGGACCAGTTCGCATCACCTATCTGTGCGGCAATCGATTCCTCATAACCAACGCGTACTCGGTCCCGATCAGTGTCACCTACCGCGTGGTCGGCTCCGAAGAGGACGGCACAGCGGATCTCGCCGCGGCGCCATCGGACGACCCTGCCTTCAGCGAGCGCGTCATCGAGACTCGCACCCGCGGCCCGGTGCAGCTGTCCCTGAATGGGAAACCGATCGCGTCACTGGCCAATGACGGCACTCCCTGCACGCCGGCAACTCCCGCCCCCTCCTTTCTGTCGGCGGGCTCAGCCTCGGCCGGCGAATGGAGTGCTCCCTTTGATTGGCCGGTCGTGGCCGTTCATCTCAGTCTATTGCCGAATGGAAAGGTCCTCTCCTGGGGACATGCGAGCGTTCCGCACGTGTGGGATCCCGCCACCGGCCGCTTCACCGCGATCCCGAGCCCCGCGCTGCTCTTTTGCTCCGGGCATTCCTTCCTGCCCGATGGACGCTTGGTGGTATCGGGAGGGCACATCAGTGACGATCACGGTCTCCCCGACATCACGATTTTCGGGACGGCGTCGACCTGGGCCCGCTCCACTCCGATGCGGCACGGCCGCTGGTACCCCACGAACACGTCGACCGGCCAGGGTGAGGTAGTCATCACTGCCGGCAGGGACCAGGATGGTCTCCAGGTGACCGTACCGGAGGTCTGGAGTTCGAATGGCATCAGAAGGCTCACGGGTGCGAGTCTCGCGCTACCCTACTACCCCCGGGCTTTCCTCGCTCCGAACGGGAAGATCTTCTACGCCGGCGAGCAACAGACCACCCGATACCTCGACATCGACGGGTCCGGCCGATGGAGCACCGGTCCGAAGCGCCTCTACGGCACCCGTGACTACGGGGCTGCGGTCATGTACGACGACGGGAGGATCCTGTACGTCGGAGGTGGCCGCACCACCAGCACGGCGGAGACCATAGACCTGCGACAGTCATCGCCGGTGTGGAAGTGGACGGGCTCGATGGCCTACCCGCGGCGACACCACAACGCAGTGCTGCTGCCGACTGGGGAGGTCCTGGTAGTGGGCGGGCTGAGTGGAACCCTCTTCAATGATCTCACGACGGCCGTGCATCCGGCAGAGATCTGGAGCCCTTCCACCGGTCAGTGGACGACGCTTGCCAGCAACACCGTCAACCGGGGGTACCACACGACGGCCATACTGCTGCCCGATGGTCGGGTTCTGCTCTCAGGAAGTGGTGATGGGGCGGGCGCCCCGAGTGAGCGAAACGCCGAACTCTTTTCTCCGCCCTATCTCTTCGCCGGGACTCGGCCCGTCATCAGCACGGCCCCATCCACGGTGCGATACGGGGTCGGGTTTCGCATTACCACTCCGGACGCAGGCTCGATCGCAAAGGTAAGCCTGATCCGGCTGGGCTCGACCACGCACGCGTTCGACATGAACCAGCGGTTCCAGAAACTGTCGTTCACTTCCGACGCGACCGGACTCAACGTGACCTCGCCCTCGAGTCACAATCGGACACCGCCTGGCCACTATATGCTTTTCATCCTCGATGGAAAGGGAGTGCCCTCGATCGGCAAGATCGTGAAGGTCAAGTAAGGAGCGTAGGGCCTGGGGGAGGCGCGGTGAGCGTGGCGACCGGGGTGACCGCTCCGTGCTTTCGCCCGAGCCGCATGATCGCGTCGTCCCGATCGCGCTCGGAGCGGTACACGGCAAAGAGCGTAGAACCAGACCCGCTCATGCGGCAGACCAGTGGAGCGGTCCCAACCAGCGCTTCGAAGGCCGCACGGATCGCTGGTATCCGGCCGAAGACCGGCGACTCGAAATCGTTGCCCGCCATCCGGCCAACGTCTACCCCAGCGGGTGAGGACATCGAGATCGAGGGCCAAGGCGCCACGCCGGTGTTCCGGCTGTCGCGTTGCATCCAGCCACCCGTACGCATCCGCTGTCTTGATGGGCGTAACCGGCGACAAGAGCAGCGCAGGAGCAGACGGAAGAGGGGGGAGCCTGAGCAGGCGCTCCCCCCGCGACCAACCGAGAGCAAGCGGCGCCCCGCTGAGGAAGAACGGAACGTCGCTGCCCAACTTGGCGGCGAACTGGAGCAGTTCATGGCGCGGGACGGCATTCGCTGCAAGGTGGTTCACGAGCTGCAGTGCCGCGGCAGCATCGCTCGAGCCTCCGCCGAGTCCCGCGCCCATCGGGATCCGCTTCTCTAATATCAGGTGAACCGCAAACCGGTTGCCCGTCGCATCCAGGACCATCGTGGCCGCGCGCACCGCGAGGTTTTCGGTCGCCGGTCCTGGATCTGCTCCTCGGACTTCGACCGTCACGCCGCGCCCCTCCCGCCGTTCCGCTCGAAGCGCGTCTGCCAGGGTCACCAGACAGAAGAGGGTTTCGATGCTATGGTAGCCATCGGTCTCGCGCGCAAGCACGCGCAGGAAGAGGTTGAGCTTGGCGTGTGCGGGCATGCTCACCGCCGACTCGGTCATGCGGAGGTCCCGCGGAGATCTCCGATGGCGACGGGGCTTCGCGCCAGCGACCAGAAGCCGAGCAGCACGATGGGGAGGAACGTGACCGCGTGATACGCGATCGCGTAGGAGGAGGCAATGTCGTTCGGCACATTGTACAGAGCGAGTGAGGCGACCACGGCCGCCTCGAATTGTCCGACGAATCCGGGGGCGAACTGCACCGAAATGCCGACGACGACGACTCCCTGGAGAATGAGGGCGCCGGCATAGTCGACCGGAATGCCGAACGCCGAAAAGGCGATCCAGAACGCCAGGGCATTCAAGACCCAGATCACGAGCGACCAGAAGACCACGCCGGCCAGCCGCCGTGGCGACTGCAGCGCGGACAGTCCCTGTCGGATGCCCTCGATGCCGATCACGATGCGGTCGGTGATGCGCCCGGCGGGCAGCACGCGTCGAACCACGCGTTCAGCGGCGAGCGGAAACGCGACGACGAGGAGGGCGGCGCCAAGGGCAGCGAGCGCGACGACACCGGAAACCTGGATCGCGTGGGTCAGTGGTACCCCGCCGATCTCCACGTTGGCGGGCAGGCTCGAGGCGAGCAGGCCGATGCCGAGCAGCGCCACGACCGTCAGTCCGTCGAAGATCCGCTCGACGGCGATCGATGAGAGCACCGCGCCGAAGCCGGCACCGGCCAGCCGGCAGGCGGCGAAGACCCGCACCAACTCTCCCGCCCGGAAGGGAAGAAGATTGTTGGCCATGAAACCGATCGCGACCGCGTGCCACAAGGGCATCGCAGGGTAGGGGCCGCCATCGTCGCGTCGAAGCAGATAGCGCCAGCGGATCACTCGCAGCGGGAAGGTGATCGTGGCCACCAGCGCCGCAATGGCCAGCGGGAGAGTCCGCGCCTCATGGAGTCGAGCCCCGACTTCCGCGAGATTGACCCCGCGCATTGCCCAGAACAGAAGCGCCTGCCGAAAGCGCAATACCGATGACGGCGGAGAGGATCCGTCGAGTGCCCGAGGTCTCGGGTGTCGGTTCAGGATTCGGCAAGTGCGAGCGGGACGAGGTCCAGGAGTTCCTGAAGGAGCGGCTTGATCGACTCGATCCCACCGTGCCGTTCGAGCTCTTGGGCGAGCTGCTGCCGAACGGCGGCCGCGCGTTCGAGTGCCGCCCGACCCCGATAGCAGAGCACTCCGATCTCGACTGTCTCGATCTCGGGTGACGGCATGGCATCCGCTGCGAGAGGCGAGGCGGGCGCCGCCGGTTCGGGCCACCCGATCAAGCGTTCGAGACTCGGAGCGACGGGAGACCGCTGCCGGCGGAGCCGGTCGGCCGTGTGGTAACTCCGCTCGAGTCCGCCCGCCGGCATCGTCGTGGCCGGAATTTCTTCGACGGGCTCGTCGGGTGCGAGCGACTCGATCGGGACGACAGGGGTGGTCTCGGCGGTCGGGGCGTCATACAGCAGGGAATCGATCGGGACAATCTCGCCTCCGACCTCGGCCGGCGCGTGATGCCGGTGCGGCAGCGACGATGTCGATGCCGGCGCCTCGGCGAGACGGAGGCCGTCCATCCGGTAGGCAACATCCAGAATGCGGCGGGAAATCACCATCCGGTCGTCGGCGTCGGCGACGGCACGCAGCAGCTCACCCGCCTCGCGCAGGCAGTTGCCGAACCCTTGGGCCGCGTGGGCAGCCACCCCCGCGGCGAGGGCTTCGCGCGCCGACCGAGCGAAGACGCCGAGCGCGGCTCCCACCGGGTCGGGACCGGCACCACCCACGGAACGGAGCGCGCCGAGCAGATGATAAAGGCGAAGATCGCGTTGAGTCGGCGAGTCCGCGCGACCGATCAGGTCCGCGCTCTGACAGAGATGCTCGCCATGACTCACCAGCTCCAGTGGACCGAGCGGCGGCGCCGGGGTGAACTGCGGTTGCGCCGCTGGGGGCGTGACCGGCTCGGGGTCTCCGGCGAAGAAGAGGGATTCGATCGGCACGACGTCGCGTTCCACCGCAAATGCACGGAGGAGCAGATCGGTAAAGTGACGAGCCTCTTCGGCATCGGCGTCTGGACGTCCGTGATCGGCGATGTCACGGGAGATTCTGGTGAGCGCCTGAGACGCCGCGGACATCACCTCGTCCACGCCAGGCGGTGGCGCGAAGAGACGGGTGAGATCTCCTATCGCCATCTCGATGCCGTCGAGGATCTCGGGCAGCGGCGCGAGTTCCCCGAGCTCGGCGAGACCGCGGAGCGACTGCATCTTGCGGATGACGGCATAGAGGGGCTCGCGGTCGCCGGGAGCACTGCGCAACGCTCGCGCCGCGCGATCCAGCGCGCTGGCGATGAGCGCGCCCTCGCGCGCGACGAACGCGCGAACGCCCGTGTTCAGCTCGTCACGATCGGTGGTCGCGGAATCGGACCCGGCGCGTCCGGCCAGCGCATCGAGCTCCAGCCCCAGGCGAACGGCTCGAGCCGAATCGCCGTCGTCCCACTGTCGCACTCTTCGAATCAGCAGCCGGAAGTCGTCGACGGCCTGGCCGAGCCGCTCCCGCATGATGCCGTCCCATTCTCGTCTTCCCTCGCGCTGTGCTCTCGCCACTCCCTCGAGACTGGCTGCCGCGCGTGCGATGGGAAGCTGCCCGGCCATCAAGGCGGAACCGCGAAGGACGCGAACGGTTCGCAGCAGGTCCTCGGCCGAAGGCGGAGACTCTCCCGTGACCATCGTCTCCAGTCGGTCGAGCGACTCGCCTGCCTCGAGGGCGAAGAAGTCGGCGCTCGCGAGCGGATCATTCATGCTGACAAGGTATCAAGACGCTGGGCGGTTCACCAACAGTCGCATCTCCCGAACCGCCTCACGCATCCCGACCATGACCGCCCGGCTCACGATGCTGTGTCCGATGTTCAGCTCCTCGATCTCCGGAATTCCCACGACTGGCCCAACGTTGAGATACGTGAGCCCATGACCGGCGTGTACCGCCAGACCCATGCCTGCGGCGTGGCGCGCAGCTTCTTGCAGCTCCCGGAGCGCGGCATCACTCTCTCGCCATGTATGGGCATAGCGGCCGGTGTGGAGCTCAATGGCCGGGGCGCCAAGATCCTTGGCCGCGTCGAGCGTGGGAGGGTCCGGATCGATGAAGAGACTCACCCGAATTCCGGCCTCGTCGAGGCGGCGGATCGTTTCCCGCAGCCGCGAATTGGGGCGGCGCAGATCGAGCCCACCCTCGGTCGTAACCTCCTCCCTGCGCTCGGGAACGATCGTGGCCTGGTGTGGCCGGAGTCGACACGCGAGATCCACAATATCCGTACTCGTGGCAAGCTCGAGGTTGAGGACCTTCACCGATGGCGCAAGCCGCTCGACGTCGAAGTCCTGAATGTGGCGCCGATCTTCCCGCAGATGAACGGTGATGCCGTCGGCTCCGGCCATTTCGCACAAGGCCGCGGCCTCGAAGGGGTCAGGCTCGTCGGTTCGCCGAGCCTGACGGACGGTGGCGACGTGGTCGATGTTGACGTAGAGTCGGATCGGTCTCATTGCTCGCGGCTCGGCAGCCGTTTAGTTTCGCAGGCCAACATCTGTACAGCGAGAGAATCGTGATCGAGCGACGGTGGATCGTGACGACCCTCGTACTGGCCGCGTGTGGCGGCGGCTCTGCCGCCGGCGCCGCCGGCACGGTACGCCCCGCAAACAGCGCCTCCTCGGCCGTGACCGGGTTCCTCCAGGCCGTGAGCGACAGCAATATCGACAAGATGGCGATGTTGTGGGGGACCGCGGCCGGACCCTCCGCCCGTACCAAGCAACCCCCCGACTACGAGCGGCGGATCGTCGTGATGCAGGCCTACCTCCGGCACGACGATTCTCGCATCGTCACCGACGCCCCCGACACCGGTCCGACGAGGCACCTGGTACAGGCCGAGCTTCGGCGGTCAGCGTGCACCTGGACGGTTCCATTTGTCGCCATCCAACTCGCGGACAGCAGCTGGATCGTGAACTCGGTCGATCTCACGACCGCAGGTAATCCGGCGCGAGGCTGTGAGCCTCAATCGGTGGACACTACTGCCGGGAAGTAGCCCGGTCCGGGAACCTCCAACCCGCACTTCTGTTATCTTACTCGGTCAGCTCGAGCAGGATTCCCGCCGTCGCTTTCGGATGGACGAATGCGATCCGGCGACCGCCGGCTCCAACGCGGGGCGATTCGTCGATCAGACGGTAGCCGGCCCGCTTACAGGTGGCCAGGGCGGCATCCAGATCGCTGACGCGGTAGCAGATATGGTGGATTCCGGGCCCGCGTCGCGCCAGGAATTTGGCGATCGGGCTTTCCGGCTCGTGTGGAGCGAGGAGCTCGATTTCGGAATCACCGAATGAGAGCGAAGCGATCGTCGCTCCGTCTGCTGTTTCGGTTGGATGCGGCTCGAGATCGAGCACCTCGCGGTAGAACGCGAGGGCCTCGTCGAGATCGGGCACCGCAATCCCGACATGCGCAATCCGGGGGCGATCAGGCACGCGGTCCTTCCGGGATATGGACAGAAGTGGTTTCAACCCTTAGGAGAATAACATCATGGCTACGACGAACGCGCAGACCACCCACGTCACTGACGCCTCGTTCGCCAGCGAAATCGAGCAGGCGAATGGGCTGGTGCTCGTCGATTTCTGGGCGACGTGGTGCGGCCCCTGTCAGATCGTCGCGCCGATCTTGGACCAACTGGCGAACGAGTACGCCGGGCGTGCCAAGATGACCAAGGTGGATGTCGATGCGAACCAGCGGACCGCCATGCGGTTCAACGTTCGGTCGATCCCGAGCATCTTGTTTTTCAAGAATGGGCAGCACGTGGACACGGTCATTGGTGCCGTGCCCAAGGCGACGCTTGAAGGGAAGATCAAGCAGCATCTGACCTGAGGTCGACGCGGCAACTCTCTTCGTCGTCGCCACGCCTCTCGGCAACCTCGGAGACCTTTCGGCGCGCGCCACGGAGGTGCTCCGAACGGTCCCGGTGGTTGCCGCTGAAGACACCCGCCGAACCCGACGGCTGCTCGCCCATCTGGGTGCCAGTCCGACTCTGCTGAGCTACCACGCACATTCCAAAGACAGTCGTCGCGACAACCTGCTCGACATTCTGGCCGATGGCCGGGATGTCGCGCTCGTCTCGGACGCCGGTACACCGGCCGTCAGTGATCCGGGAGCCGACCTGGTCGCGGCTGCCCGAGCCGCCGGCTGCACCATCGTCCCCATCCCCGGTCCCTCCGCTGTGGCAACGGCATTGTCCGCCGCCGGCCTTCCATCCGACCGGTATCTCTTTCTCGGATTCATCCCCAGGAAGGGCAGCGAACGTACCCGGCTGATTACCCGTGCGGCAGCGGAAGAGTGGAGCGTCGTGTTCTTCGAAGCGCCTCCCAGGCTGGGCTCTCTCCTGAGGGATCTGGCCGTGGTTGCGGGGCGGGACCGGCGGGTCGTGATCGGGAGGGAGCTGACCAAGCTGCATGAGGAGCTGCGGGCCGGCACTCTGGGGGAGCTCGCGGATTATTATTCGACAATCGACCCGAAGGGCGAGATCACGGTCGTTCTCGAAGGCACCGGCGTTCCCCCGGCGCCACCTGATCGCACCGAGGAGGCCGTCGAAAAGGCGACCGGCTGGCTCGCTGATGGTTTGAGTCGGAAGGAGGTGATCCGCCGCCTTACCGACTCCATGCACATTCCGCGAAACGAAGCATACCGGCTGGTCATGGAGCTGCCATGATTGTTCGTGGATGGTGGGTAGCGCTTCTGGCCCTTGCCGCCGTACCGGCCAGGCCAGAACACGCTCCCGTCATGACCATTGGCCGACTGCATTACGACGGCGGCGGTGATTGGTACGCCAATCCATCGAGCCTTCCCAACCTGCTCACCGCCATCCGGACGCGAACGACCCTGCGCGTTGCCCCAGAGGAAAAGGTGGTCGCCTTGAGCGACGACGACCTCTGGAACGTGCCGTACATCTATATGACGGGTCACGGCAACGTGCACTGGAGCGATCGCGATCTCGAGACGCTCCGCCGATACCTCCTGCACGGCGGATTCCTCCACGCCGACGACAACTACGGGATGGACATGTCGATCCGTCGCGAGCTGGCCCGACTCTTTCCCGACCATCCACTGGTCGAAGTGCCGCTCGACCACCCGATCTATCACCTCGTCTACGATTTTCCCAAGGGGATTCCCAAGATCCACGTGCACGACGGCAAGCCGGCGCAAGGGTTCGGCATCTTCCTCGACGGCCGACTCGCGGTGTACTACTCCTATCAGTCGGATCTCGGCGACGGCTGGGAGGATTTCGAGGTGCATCACGATCCTCCCGAGAAGCACGAGGCCGCGCTCCGGATGGGGGTGAATCTGTTCGCCTACGCCGTGGGGTACGGCGGGTGACTGCGCCTGCCACCTCACGAGCGCTTCGGCGCTTGGCTACGCCACTTCGACTGACGGCCGGCGCCGGCTGGCTGGCGCTCGCAGTGGGAGTGACGGTTCTGCTGCTCGGTGTCGCGGCATGGTCGGTCCGGCTAGGTCTCGTCGAAGCTCCCTGGTGGGTGCTGGCAGCATGGGGCGCGGCGATCGCCTCATTCGTCGTCATCTGCTTCATGGCGTGGAGAGATCGAGCGCGACTCACCAGCGGCGGCATCGCGGGCGCGATGGAGCGTGGTGGGTCCTGGCGTCACGGTGCCCTCACATCGCTCCTCGATCGCCCGGCGCTCGGGACCAGCGATACGCTCCTCGCGCTGGCGGATCGGGAACAGGCAGCCGACCTGGACCGGCGCGGTCATGACGCGGTGGCGCCGTTGAAACGGGCAATCCGATGGTTCGGGGCCGTCGGCGCAGCATGTCTGGTCGCCGGTTTGTTGGCCTTCGTGTCCGCTGGTCCAGCCCGCGGCACCGCCGCGGCCCTGTGGCATCCCGCTCGAGCCTGGGCCGCGACGGTCGCCCCCGTGCGGATTCGAGCGAGCAAGGCGACAGTCGAGCGGGGTGACTCGGTCGATTTCGAAGTTCAGGCGATCGGGCACCGTGCCGCGACACTGTGGCTGCGGGCCCCCGGAGAAGCATGGCACGCCAGAGGCGTTCGACTCGACTCGACTGGCCGAGCCACCGTGACGAGCGGAGCGCTTCGGAGCGATCTGTTCGCGAGGGTCACGAGCGGTAGTCGCGCGTCCGACACGGTCATGGTGCGTGTCCGGCTCCCGGTATTCCTCGGGTCGGTACTCGTCACGGCGCACTATCCATCGTATCTCGGCCTCGATGCAGAGCCGGTGCCGACCGGCGGCGACACGCTTCTCCTGCCGTCGGGCACCCGACTGGACACCCGTGGCGAGGCCACCGCACCGATCTCGCATGCGGTGTGGTCATCGGGCGCTCAGAGCGAAGCGCTCACAGTGCAAGGGGGGCGGTTCAACGGCAGCTTCGTTCCCGCGGCGTCGGGGGTCTATCGGCTCGGGCTCGCCACCGCGAGTGGCGCGCCGCTCGCTGGGGACACCGTGCGATTGGCGGTGAGGCTCGTGGCCGATAGCGCGCCTCGGGTGGATGTGCCGGTGCCGGGGGTGGATACCATGGCACCGCTGAGCCTGCTGGTACCTCTCGTCGTGGATGTGCGCGACGATCACGGAATAACGAGCGTCGTACTCGAGAGCCGGCGCATCAGCCCATTGAGCGGTGCCGACTCGGCGCGACGAGAGACCCTTGTCCTGCCGGAAGGGACGCCGGACCGAACCATCCTCACGCCGACGCTCGACCTCAATCGTCGCGGGCTGCTGCCTGGCGACACTGTTCGCTACGTCGCCATCGCGGCCGATAATACGCCGGGTCATCAGACCGGGCGGTCCCGCGAATACGTGCTTCGCCTGCCGACGATGACTGAAGTCCGCGCCGCGCAGCGTGAAGCCACCGAGGCCGTGGCTTCACAGCTCGACTCGGTTACCGCGGCGAGCCAGCGCCTGGAGCGGGAGACCGACGATCTCGGTCGCGAGCGGGCGCGACCGTCCGAGGGACAATCCGGGAAGAACGGAGAGTCGCTCACCTTCGAGTCGGCCAAGCGCTCACAAGCCGTGGCGGAATCACAGCAACAACTCATCCAGCAGGCCGAGCAGCTCAAGCGCTCGCTCGACGCCCTGCGCCGAAGCGCCGAGGCAGCAGGCATCAGCGACTCGGCGTGGCAGCGCGAGCTTTCGGAGATTCGTGAGCAGATCGATCGCGCACTGACGCCCGAGCTGCGAGATCGGCTCACGGCGCTGCAGCAGGCGCTCAAGGACCTCGACGCCGATCGGGCAAAGGACGCGCTCGAGCGACTTGCCGAGGCGCAGAAGGAGCTTCGCGAAGCGCTGGAACGTAGCCGCGAGCTGTTCCGCCGTGCGGCGGTGGAGGGTGATCTCGCGAACCTGGGCAAGGAGTCACGCGACCTCCTCCAGGAACAGCGGAAGTGGAACTCGGAAATCGCGACTGCCGACAGCTCGCGCGCGGCAGGAGCGGAGCGAGGTCTTGCGCAGCGCGCTGATTCACTCGGAGCCGCGCTCGATCGGCTCGCCAAATCCATGGATGCCGGTCGGCGGGACCGGCTCGATTCGGCGGCCACGCAGGCCAGCCAGGCTGGCTCCCAGATGTCGGCGGCTGCGGAATCGAGTCAGCGTGGCCGTCGTCAGGAGGCGGGGCATCAGGGAGAACAGGCGGCCAAGATGCTCGAGCCGCTGGGTGATCGACTCGCGCAAGAGCGAGGCGATTTGCAGCGGGAGTGGCGCCAGGAGGTTACGGGCGCTCTTGATGAAGCGTTGGCGGAAACCAGCCACCTGGCCGAGCGTCAGCTTGCCATTCAGCAGTCTCTGGAGTCGGGTGACTCGCCGAGCAGCACTCTGCGGGCGGAGCAGGGCTCGATCGAGGAGGGCGTGCAACGGCTGATCGAGCAGATGCGCAAGGCCTCGGGCAAGAACGCCCTCGTCCCCCCCGGCATTGGCGCCGCACTCGGCGGCGCGCAGGAACAGATGGAGCGGACGCGCGACGCGATCTCGAACGTCAACCCGAACATCCGTGAAGGCGCAGAAGAGGCCGGTGCGGCAGTCGACGCACTCAACATGGCCGCCTACCAGCTGCTCCAGACTCGGGGCGATGTGGCCGGCGCGGCGTCGGGCTCGGGACTCGCCGAGGCAATCGAGCGAATGAATCAGCTGGCCCAACAACAAGGGGGACTCGGACGGCAGAGCGCCGGGCTGCTCCCGATGGCTGGCAATGGCGCGATCCAGCAGGAGCTCCGCAGAATCGCCAACAGTCAACGGGCCCTCGCCGATGAGATGCAGAAGCTTCGCGGCCAGGGGCAGCTCCCGGGGGCGGGCGAGCTGGCCGACGAGGCGAAGGACCTTGCACGGCAGCTCGAGTCGGGACGACTGGACCGCCAACTGGTTGAACGGCAGGAGCGTCTCTTCCGCAGGATGCTGGATGCCGGCCGCACGCTTCAGGGACGCGAGGAAGACGAGCGCAAGGAACGGCAGAGCACGACCGCCACCGACGACAGCGTCCATCTCCCGCCCGCGTTGCGCGCTCGCCTGGCGGGCGACGATGGGCGCCTGCGGGTCCCCTCGTGGGAAGAGCTGCAACGCTTCTCTCCCGAAGAGCGTCGTCTGGTGGTGGATTACTTCCGCCGGCTGTCCGAGGGAGCCGCGCGATGATCCGACGATGGCTCCTCGGGCTTTCGCTGCTGCTGTCCGCCCCTCCGCTTCTCGCGCAACAGGGAAATATCTCGCGCGCATTCGAGCTCGAGCGTCGCGGCGATTATGCGGCTGCGGCGGATGTCTATCGTCAGATTCTCGGCGTCAGGCCCACCGATGTCGCAGCGCTGCTTGGGCTCGAGCGAGTGCTCGTTCCCCTCAATCGTGCCGGCGAAATGCTTCCACAGGCGCAGGCCGCGCTCGCGGCCGGTCCGTCGAACGGCGTCGTCTATGGAGTGGCGCTGAGAGTGTGGGCGGCGCTCGATCAGCCGGACAGCATGCGATCGGTCGCCGAGCGATGGGCGGCATTTGCTCCGACGGACGAGATGCCCTATCGCGAGTGGGGGGCGGCCGCGCTCGGCCGCGGCGACCACGACGGGGCGCTTCAGGCGTACGCGATGGGCAGCGATCGACTGAAGCGGCCCGACGCGCTGGCGGCCGAGCGCGCACAGCTCGCGGGCATGGATGGCGACTACGCCGCCGCGCTGCGGGAGTGGGTGGCCGCGCTCCGTCGCATGCCGGGCTTCCGACTGACCGCGGTTGGTGCGTTGAACCAGGCGCCCGCGAGCAGTCGCCCGGCGCTCCTGCGCGACCTCGGGCGCGAGAACGATTTTGTGGCCCGGCGTCTCGAGGCCGACCTTCGCGTCCGATGGGGAGATCCGACAGGCGGACTCAAGGCGCTGGTAGACGCTGTGCCGGAGGATCGGGGACTCGCGGTCGAAGCACTCCGAGGCGTCATAGACCAGCTTCGAACCCAGCAGACCCAGGAGAGCAAGGCCGCGCTTGCCCGCGGACTCGAGGCCCTCGCCGAGCTTGCTCCCGAGGCCGACCGCGCACGGATCCGATTGGACGCGGCTCAAGCCTACACCAACGCCGGGGACCGCGACGCCGCGCGGCGGATGCTTGCGGGGCTGGCGGAAGATCGGAATGCCTCGGGTCAGGTGGCGGCCGGTGCTTCGGCGCAACTGGTCCGGGTCCTCATTGCCGAGGGACAGTTGGACGAGGCCGGTCGGCGATTGGCCGATGCGGGTCCCGCACTCTCTGGCGACGATCGTGAGGCCCTTCGGCTCCGCTTGGTTGCGGGATGGCTCAGGGAAGGAGAGGTCACCCGTGCGGAGGCGGCGCTCGGCGCCGACAGCACAGTCGAGGCACTCGCGCTCGCGGGACGGATTCGGCTCTATCACGGCGACGTTGCCGGCGCGGTGGACCGACTTCGGAAGGCCGGCCCGTACGCGGGCGATCGCGCGGACGCCACGGAGCGGACCGCGCTTCTCGCCCTTCTCCAGCCCATCGAATCCGATTCGCTGGCGCTTCTGGGTCGCGGCCTCCTCCAGCTCGAGCGGGGTGACACGTCACACGCGGTGGGTACGCTTGAGGAGGTCTCTCGTGGACTTCCGGCGGGCAAAGGAGGGGCGGGCGTTGCCTTCTTCGCCGGCCGCCTCGCCGAGGCACAGGGGCATCATTCCGATGCGGAACGACTGTTCCAGGCGGCCGCGGCGTCGGCGGCGCCGGGCACCGCACCCGCGGCGGAGTTGGCCTTGGGCGAGTTGTTTCTGTCGCAGAATCGCGCCCAAGATGCCGTCACGCAATTGGAGCATCTCATTCTCACGTATCCCGAGAGTGCCCTCGTTCCCCAGGCTCGGCGGCGGCTCGATCAGGCGCGCGGCGCGGTGCCCAAGACATGAGACGGCGAGAGTTTCTGGCACGGGGAGGTGCCGGACTCCTGGCGCTGTCTCCTCTGGCCTCGTTCGCGCGGCTGGGCGGCACTGCGCCATGGCTGCTCGTGCCCATGGACGATGCCCAATCCGATCACCTGAAGGCGTATGGGCTCACGTATCGTCTGTTGGATCGGGGTGGTCGAGCGGAATGGCTGCTCAACTATCGAAGCGGATCGTTCCTCATTCCGGCCGACGCGGCGCACTGCCAGGGATGCGGCGCTCAACGGCGTCACGACCGAGGCGCTCGATGATGGCCAGGTTGTTCAGCTCCGCGGCCAGCTTCAAGAAGGCAACATGGACGCGGTACCGCTCGAGAAGGCGCCCAAGGTGGCCGTCTATGCGCCGCCCAACGCGCCGCCCTGGGACGATGCCGTGACGATGGCGCTCAACTATGCCGGCATCAAATTCGAGAAGGTGTGGGATGGTGAAGTGCTCGGCTCGAAGCTCAAGCTGTACGACTGGCTGCACCTCCATCACGAGGACTTCACCGGGCAGTACTCCAAGTTCTTCCTCAACTACTCGGGCTCTCCGTGGCTCCAGGAGATGGTCGAGAGCAATCGCGCGATGGCCCGGGAGCGCGGGTTCGCATCCGTCCCGGCCGAAAAGCGCGCGGTCGCCGTCGCGATCGCGCAGTTTGTGGAGCGCGGCGGGTTCCTCTTCGCCATGTGCACCGCGACAGAGACGCTGGACCTCGCCTTGGCGGCCGACGGCGTGGACATCGCGGCCTCCTATGCCGACGGCACCCCGATGGACCCGAATTCGTCCGCCAAGATGCGATGGGACGAGGCGCTCGCGTTCCAGAACGCGGAGCTGGAGCTGAGCCCGACCGTCCCGGTCTACTCCGACATCGACGGGCATCAGGTGAACTCTCCCGAGCGTCGCCAGCCGCTCGGCTCATTCACCCTGTTCAATTTCAGCGCCAAGATCGACCCGGTGGCCACGATGCTGGTCCAGAACCATCGCCAGGTGATTCCCGATTTCTACGGGCTCACGACGTCGTTCACCCGGAAGACGCTGAAATCCAGTGTGACCGTGCTCGCCGACGAGCCTGGGCGCGCCGTGGGTCAAGTACATTCACGGCGAGCGGGGACAGGGGACGTGGACGTTCTTCGGCGGTCATGACCCGGAAGATCCACAGCACCAGATCGGCGACGTACCCACCGACCTGTCGCTGCACCCGCATTCGCCGGGCTATCGGCTCATCCTCAACAACGTCCTGTTTCCCGCAGCGAAGAAGAAAGAACTGAAGACGTGATCGATCGGCTCGCGCCTGGTGTGCGCGCATTCCTCGCGGGCGAGATCGCCGCGGCGGGAGGGCGCGAAGTGTCGTTCCTGGGTCAGGTGGACCGTGATGGCGTGGTCGTTTCCGCCCGTACGGTCGCTCGGGGCACGGTCGATACGGTACTGGCCGTTCCCGGCGTCGCCGCGCGTGGGGAGATGCTGCTGCACAACCATCCCGGCGGACGGCTCGATCCCTCCGGCGCAGATCTGAACGTGGCGGCGAGGTTGCACGACGAGGGGGTCGGCTTCGGCATCATCAACAATTCGGCCACCGACATCTACATCGTGGTCGAGGTTCCGCACGAGCGTCCGGTGACGCGCATCGATCCCCTCGATGTGGTGGCGCTGCTCGGCGAGCGCGGCCCCGTCGCGGCTCAGCTGGGGCAGTACGAGGATCGGCCGAGCCAACGCGACATGGCAGCGCACATCGCGGACGGGTACAACGATGGAGGCGTGCTCCTGCTGGAGGCCGGGACCGGGGTCGGGAAATCCTTCGCCTATCTTGTGCCCGCGCTCGAGTGGGCGCGCGCCAACGGCGAGCGCACGGTCGTGAGCACCAACACGATCAACCTGCAGGAGCAGCTGGTGGGAAAGGACCTGCCATTGCTGCGGCGGGCACTTTCGAGCGACGACTATACCCCGACATTCGCGCTGCTCAAGGGTTGGCGGAACTATCTCTGCCTGGCGCGCCTCCATCAGGCAGTCGGCTCGCAGCGCACCCTCTTCGAGCCCGAGAAGCTCGACGAGTTCCTGGCCATTGCGGAGTGGTCGGGTCACACCGCCGACGGAACCCTGAGCGATCTGCCCGTCGTGCCGGCGCCGAGGTGTGGGACGAAGTCAGCGCGGAGCCCGACCTCTGCACACGGCTCAAGTGCGAGCACTTCGACCGCTGTTTCCTCTTCCGGGCTCGACGCCGTGCCGCCGAGGCCGACGTCGTGGTCGTCAACCATCACCTGCTCGCGGCGGACCTTTCGGTGCGGCAGGCCCAGGATAACTGGGAAGAGGCGGCGGTGCTGCCGCCGTACCGTCGGTTGATCCTCGACGAGGCACATCATCTCGAAGACGTCGCCGCCAGCCACCTCGGCATCCAGGTGACGAGCTGGACGGTGCGCCGTCTGTTGGCTCGGTTCGAGCGCAACGGTCGCGGTCTCGCGCCGACGCTGGCGAGTGAGCTGGCAGCGCGTGGCGATCTCCTGAGTCGGGCAAGTCTCGATCTCCTGCGAGATCGATTGCTCCCGGCGATCGCCGATGCACGTCGGGCGACGGACGCGCTCCTCCTGCGCCTGTACGGGCGGCTCGAGGGTGTGCCCGCAGGGCAGCTCCGGTTGGACGATGCGTTCGCGAGCGATCCGATCTGGTCGGAAGGCCTCGCCTTCGAGCTCGACGCCTCGCTGGGAGCCTTTCGGACCTTGTCGGAGACGGTCGAAACCATCGCCGACCGGCTCGCGGAATCGGAGGATTCGGAGCGGCGGGGTCAGATTCTTCAAGAGCTCCGCGCCGTCGGGCGTCGCCTGGAGTCGGTGTCGGACGGTCTCAACCGGACACTGCGGCCGGCGGGTGGAGGACCACCCACGGTTCGATGGATGGAGCGGACCGCTCGTGGGCCGCATGTGGGACTGCACGCCGTTCCGCTCGACCTCGCGCCGATCCTGCGAGAGCTGCTCTTCGACCGGCTCCAGACCGTCGTGCTGACGAGCGCGACGCTCGCGGCCGGAGGCGAATTCGATTTTCTGGAGTCCCGGGTCGGCCTGGCCGGGGAAGGCTCCCCGGTGACGGTGCGCGAGATCCTGCCGTCGCCGTTCGACTACGCCGCCCAGTGCGTGTTCGGGATTCCGGATGACCTCCCGGATCCCCGGGAGGACGAGCACGCGCACGCGACGCCGTGATCGAGGTCGTCAGCGATCTGGCCTATGCCTCCGACGGCGGCATGTTCGTGCTGTTCACGAGTCACGCCTCGCTTCGACGAGCGGCACATGAGATTCGCGCCGTGCTCGGGAATCGCTGGCCGATTCTGGTGCAGGGGGAGTCGCCGCGGGACAACCTGTTGCGCCGGTTCCGGGAGGCGGAGAACGCGATCCTGCTGGGCACCGATTCGTTCTGGGAAGGTGTGGACGTGCCCGGTCGTGCGCTCCGCACCCTCGTTCTGAACAAGCTACCTTTCAAGGTGCCGTCGGAACCGGTCACCGCGGCGCGGCTGGAGCGTCTGGCGGAGCAGGGGTTCGACGGCTTCATGCACTATCTGCTTCCTCACGCGGCGCTCAAGCTGAAACAGGGATTCGGGCGTCTGATCCGGAGTCGTCAGGATATGGGCGTCGTGGTCCTGCTCGACAGTCGGGTCGTCACCAAGGCTATGGTCGTCTTCTGCTGGGCGGCCTGCCGCGGGCCGAGCGGGTGATCGGGACCTGGGCGCAGGTGCGAACCAAGTGCGAGGACTTCTTCGCCGGTCACGGTATCGGAGCGATCGTATGATCCCCGTTCATCCAGGCAAGATTGTCTGTATCGGCAGAAACTACGCGGCGCACGCCAAGGAGCTGGGCAACGAGGTGCCGACGGTTCCGATGCTGTTCTTCAAGCCACCGACGGCGCTCATCGGTCCCGGCGATCCGATCGTGCTGCCGGCCGTTTCGCGGCAGGTGGAGTTCGAGGCGGAGATCGGAGTCGTGATCGGTCGAAGCTGCACGAGGCCGACGTCGACCAGGCGGAGCGCGGGATCGGTGGCTACACCTGCGTCAACGACGTCACCTGTCGCGATCTGCAGAAGACCGATGGCCAGTGGGGCCGAGCCAAGGGCTTCGACACGTTCTGCCCCGTCGGACCGGAGGTCCGAACGGTCTCGACTGGCGTAACCTCGAGGTCATCGGCCGGGTCAACGGAGGCGAGCGGCAGCGGGGCAGAGCGACCGACATGCACTTCTCGATTCCGGAGCTGATCTCGTTCATCAGCGGCATCATGACCCTGGAGCCCGGTGACCTGATCGCGACCGGGACTCCGGCGGGTACCGGTCCGCTTGCCCACGGCGACGTGGTCGAAGTGGAGATTCCGGGGGTCGGCGTGCTGTCCAACCCTGTCCAGAGCGGCACACGGTGATGATTGAACTGAGCCAGCGGGTCCGCTCGCTTCCGGGGTACCCACTCGCCGAGATTCCCGCGATCAAGCGGCGGCTGATCGAGTCGGGGATCGACGTCATCGACCTCGGCGCCGGCGACAACGACACGCCGCCGCCAGCTGTCGTGGTGGATGCCATGCACGAGGCGCTCCGTGATCCCGCCTACAGCAAGTACGGATTTCAGCAGGGTCTCCTGGCCTACCGGCAGGCGGCGGTCCGCTGGGTCGAGCGGCGGTTCGGGCAATGCTTCGATCCGACCATCGAGACGCTGCCGCTGATCGGCTCGAAGGAAGGCCTTTCGCACCTACCGTTCGCGGTCGTGAATCCGGGCGACGTCACGATCGTCCCGGAACCGGGCTACCAGGCATACCTCGGTGGATCGCTCCTGGCGGGCGCCAAGCCGTACGTGGTCCCGCTGCGGTCCGAGAATCGATTCCTGCTCGATCTGGACGAGGTTCCCGAGGACGTGCTGCGGCGGACTAAGCTGGTCTTCGTCAACTATCCGAACAATCCGACCGCCGCAATCGCACCGCTCGAGTACCTGGAGCGGACGGTAGCGACGTGCCGGCGTCACGGGATCCTCCTCGCGTACGACAATGCCTACTGCGATCTCACCTTCGACGGCTATCGGGCGCCCAGCATCTTCGAGATCCCCGGGGCGCGTGACGTGGCTCTCGAGTTCTTCTCGCTGTCCAAGAGCTTCTCGATGACGGGTTGGCGGATCGGCTTCGTCGTTGGAAACAAGGAGCTGATCGGCGCGCTCACGCGGGTCAAGTCCTACGTCGACACCGGCCCCTTCCTCGGTGTGCAGCGGGCGGGGGTGGCCGCGCTCGATCGGGCGGAAGAACTGGTCCTGCCCATCCGTCAGGAGCTCGAGCGACGGCGAGATGCGGCGGTCGCGGCGCTGCGCGAGGCAGGATTCGCGCTCGAGTCTCCGAAGGCCGCGATGTATCTGTGGGTCGCTCTACCGGCCGGCATTCTCTCGGCTGATTTCGCCAAGGCCGCCCTCGAAGAGACCGGGGCGCTCGTGCTGCCCGGGAGCGCGTTCGGTCCGGCCGGCGAGGGATTCTTCCGGATCGCACTGACCGTCGGTGCCGACCGACTCCGTGCCGCAGCTGCGCGTTTAGGGCAGACCCTTTCTGCGGTGCAGGGGGGAGAGCTTGCGCCGGCCCCCTGAGATCCGTCTGCCACCCAAGCGCCGGTGGTCCCTGGCCGCGCTCGCGGTCAGTGTGGCGCTGCACGGCCTCTTCTTCTTTGTCTACATCGAGGGGCGGGCGCCGGTCCTTCCGCATCGGCCGAGTGAGCTCATCGTGCTCGCGCCTTCCGCGACCGGACCGGCAGTGACACCGATGCCCTATCGAATCCCTCGGGCTGCCGGGAATGCCGGCACCGGTGCGTCCGCTCGCCGGCCGCCGACGCGCCCGATCATCCGCAGCGCTCCGCAGGCAGTTGCGACCGTGCCCGAGCCGGTTGACCGGCCGGTCGTGCCCGATACCGGAGGCGCGCCGCCCCCGCCACGGCGGTCGCTGATCGGGATCGCCGGCCCCGGACTCGCCGACGGCCATCTCTGGGTTCGCCCGCTTCCACTTCCCCCGCGTGATCTGGCGAAGAGGCTCACGAAGAATCATGCGCAGCTGGTGGACAGCGCGGTCACTGCGATCGTGCAGGGCTATCTCGACTCCATCGCGAACGAGCCCGCGGCCCGCAACGCCGGTCTCCCGAGCTGGACGACGCAAATCGCGGGGAAGAAATTCGGTATCGATGGAAAGAACATTTACATCGCGGGACTCAAGATCCCGGCGGCCGTGCTCGCGTTGCTGCCGATCTCAGGCGGGAACATCGACCAGAATCGCGCGTACAATCATCTGATGGATCTTCGGGCCGACCTCCAGTACGCCGCTCAGCGCTCCGCGAATCTGGCCGAGTTCAAGGAGATGATCCGGGACATGCGCTTGAGGAAGGAGCGAGAGCGCGAGTTCGAAGCCAACCAGCGGACGGCACCGCCACCGGAAACTCCGGCGACGCCCTGACTGCCTTGAGGAGAGCATTCCCGCGATGAAACTGGTCGACACGGAAGAAACGATCGTCCTCGTCACCGGCTCTTCGATCACTTCGGAGGAGCGTGACCGACCGCTCGCCTACCGACTCAAATCCGAAATCGACAGGCGAGGGAGTGGTCACGCATATCGCAGAGCGGTGGTCGTCGCCGATCTCTGGTACCTGGACAACCGGATCTTCCACTTGAACCCCACGATCGCCATCGGGGGTCCCGGCGCGAACGGCGTTGCCCACGAGTTCTCCTCTATCCTTCCGACCGTGCACAGCGTGGGAGAGCAGGTGTTCGTTCAGCTCGATTTCGATGGGGAGCTCAAGCGGGCGGCGCTCTGGGGTGCCAACGCTGCCGGGACCGCCGCGGCGGTAGAGGCCTTCCTCGGCGGTGGGTATCTCGACGACCTGCTCGGCCGAATCTGGAGATTTCGGGCGGGGATTTTCGTCTGACCTAGAGTCCCAGAAGATCCGACAGCGCGCGGTCCACCACTTCCGACGTCTCACCGTCGATAATTTTTCGCAGCACGTCCGCCGCCTCCAGTGGGAGGCTCTCGGGGTGTACCCGGTCGCGCTCGAAGCGCACGATGTGGCCGAGCGGGATCGGCGCGACGGCGGGCTCGTCGGTCGTTTCGCCGTCAGCCTCGGACGACTCGAATTCGGGCTTCGGCACGCTCGTGGCCCACGGCTCGTCCGCGCCTTCTTCCTCTTCCTCCTCCTGCTCCAGCTCGACCATCGCGTAGAGCTGACACTGCAGTCCCGGCGGGGCGGCGCGCGCGACGAGCACCACCTGTACCGGCTCGGCGAAGATCCGTAACTCCTGGATCTGGTCCCACGCGTCGGGAGGAACGACCGAGCGGGCGACGAGCCTGCCGGACCGATAGGTCCCCATGCACACCATCCCTTCCGGAACGCGCTCGTCCTCCACGAGAGCCACGCTGAGCTGTACCGGTTCCTCGGAGGCCGCGATTGCGGCGGGCTGGGGTGTCTCGGAGTCCATCGAGAATCAGTAACCGCAATCGTCCCGGAGTGGCAACCTTACCGGCGTGACGAGATTCGTCCGTCAGCCGCGACGGCCGCCGCGTTCTCACCGAAATCTTCATCTGAGAGCGTGCGCACGAGTGCCAGCGCCGCGCTCCGCCGATCGGGGCGTGGTCCTCGCAGCGGTACCTGTTTCATCGGTACCAGACGAGATGTCTCGAGCCGATGATCGGCGGCATACTCGAGCTGAAGCACCGCGGTGATACCGAGCGGCCCCTTGAGATTGAAGCCACGATATGTCAGGAAATTCCCCAGCGAATAGAAGACGGGAATACCGCGATAGAACTCGATCCCGCGGAGCACGTGCGGGCCGTGCCCGATGACGGCATCGGCACCCGCGTCGATGACCGCGTGTGCCCAGCGACGAAGCTCCCCTCGCGGCTCCGGGCCAAGCGACTCGGCAACCTCGCCGGTGTGCAGCGCCCCGACACCTTCGGCGCCGCCGTGAAAGGTGACGAAGAGCAGATCGACCAGTGGCCGCAGTGAATCGACGACTGCCGCACTCCGCTCGATGTCGAGCAGGTCGTAGGCGAAGGGATATGTCGTGAACCCGATGAGGCCGACCACGGTGAGGCTGTCGCCATGTCGCACCGAATCGATCGCGATGCTGCCCAGCGGTCCGTAGAGGCGGATACCGAGTACCTGGAAGACGGAGTCGGTGGAGCTGCGGCCAGGCGGTCCAAAATCATTGGAGTGATTGTTGGCGAGATTGAGGTGTGTGAACCCCGCGTCGGCCAGACGTGGCGCCAGCGCGACCGGGGTGAGAAAGGCGTAGCAGCCGGGGCCCTCGACACGATGACGGCGCTGCGTCACCCGTCGTCTCTTGGGCGGTGGGGGTGGGTGGGCCATGCTGTCACGTACCGCCTGATACCCCACCGCGCGCGGTCTCTTTCCGCACTTGTAGGTGATGCCGGAGTCACCGAGCACGCCCTCGAAGTTCCCGACGACAAGATCCCCAACGAGCGCGGGACGTGCGCGGTCGAGCAATCCCCGGGCACTGTCGGGAGGCAGGCCGTCCGGTTGTGAGAGCGTACCGAGATTGATGTCGCCGACAAAGGCGAGGTCCACGCGCGCATGTGGGCGCGGAGGTGGAGGAAAGAGGGGGACGGGTGGTGGGGGAGGAGGAGCCTGAATCGGGGTGACGACGCTATCGGGACTGCGCACCGGCACTGGTGGTGATTGCGGCGGCCTGCCGCCGCACGCGACCGCGGCCGCCGCGAGGGCGACCGGCCACGGTCCGCGGCGGATCACGCCGCCGACTCGTCCGTGCCCCAGCGCGCGGCCGCCTCACGCATCCGTCCGATGCTCCGCTCCCTCCCGACCACGGCGAGCAGCTCGTTCACCGGCTCGGAGACCGTCGACCCCGTGAGGGCGACTCGGATGGGCTGCAGGGCATCGCCCAGCTTGAGTCCATGGGCCGCGGCCATCGCCTTGAGCCGCTCCAGGATGCCGTCCGGCTCCCACTGCGTCGCCCCCCATCCGTCCAGCACCTCGGTCGCCAGCAACAGATTCGCTCCAAACGCGGGGCCGAGTTTCCGGATCAGCGCCTCGCCTTTGGGATCGAGCTCGGCTCGAGCAGGATCGAGGCGCACGGCGACCTGCTCGCGCGACGTGGATGATGGTGCGCGAACGGGCCTTGACGGAGTCGATGAGTGGCGGCAGGTCACGCCCGTTCCAGACGACCCCCATTCGGTCGAGCTCGCGCCGAACGGCCGGCAGCAGCTCCGCGGCCGGCAGAGCCGAGAGATACTGACCGTTCATCCACTCGAGCTTCGTGGTGTCGAACACCGCGGCCTTCTTCTGAATGCCCTCGAGGGTGAAGAGCTCGATCATCTCCTCCTCGGGCATGATCTCCCGATCGCCGCCGGGCGACCAGCCGAGCAGCGCCAGGAAATTGCGCATGGCCGCGGGCAGAATCCCCTGATCCTGGTAGTCACCGACGGCCGTCGCCCCATGGCGCTTCGAGAGCTTCTTCCCATCGGTGCCGAGGATCATGGGCACGTGGGCGAACACCGGCGGCTCGTGGCCGAGCGCGCGATAGAGCGCAATCTGCTTGGGCGTGTTCGAAATGTGGTCGTCGCCGCGAATGACGTGCGTGATCGCCATCGCGATGTCGTCGGAGACGACGGCGAGGTTGTAGATGGCGCTGCCATCGCTGCGCAGGATGACGAAGTCGTCGAGATCGCGGCCCTGGAAGGCTGATGCGGCCATGCACCGCATCGTCCCACGCGATCTCCTCGTCCGGCAGAAGAAAGCGGATGGTGAACGGGGTCCCCCGCTGTCGTCCTCCGATCGACCTCGTCCGGAGGCAGCCGGTAACAGCGACGGTCGTAGCGGAAGGCCGCGCCGGCTGCTTCGGCCGCGGCGCGCTGGGCATCGAGCTCGGCTTTGGTGCAGAAGCAGCGGTACGCCTTGCCCTCGGCCAGCAGTCGCTCCGCGTCGGCCTTGTGGCGCGGTCCGTACTCGCCCTGGAAGAAGGGTCCTTCGTCCCAGGTGATGCCGAGCCAGGTGAGCCCGTCGAGGATGACCTTGGTGTGGCTCTCGGTGCTTCGCTCCCGATCGGTGTCCTCGATGCGAAGCACCAACGTGCCGCCGGTGTGGCGGGCAAAGAGCCAGTTGAACAGCGCGGTGCGAGCGCCGCCGACGTGGAGATAGCCGGTGGGAGACGGAGCGAAACGGACGCGGGGAGTGGTCATGGGTATGGGAGTGGAGGCGTAGCCCAGCGGAACGGAGCGGGAGGGATTCGAACCCTCGATAGAGGTTGACCCCCTATGCCGGTTTAGCAAACCGGTGCCTTCAGCCTCTCGGCCACCACTCCAGCTATTTCCAAGCGAACAACTTAACCCGATTCACCCCCGCTCCGAAACCCCTACACCCGCTACACTTTCTCAGACATCATGTCGAATCGGCGCGCTCGATTGCCGCCTGACGCTACGGCGGCGGCTTCACGGTCGGTATCGCCGCTCAGGCTAGCCGCGTCTTCTACGAAATAGGCCTCTGGGGCGTGGCGAGCATAGGGCAGTGTCATGGCCGGCGGCGTTTTGCCGTAGCAATTGTGGCAGAACGAGGGAAGCTGGTGACTTCGAATCTGCTCGCGCAGCTGTCGATAGGCCGGGCCGTTCCAGATCTCGCCAAAGGGCTGCTCGAACACATTCCCCATGCGCACGGTGTCCGAGTCCGCAACGACGCAACAAGGGACGACATCGCCGTTGCTGGCCACGTAGGCACTGGACCACGGCCAGCTGCACGGCTTCTCCCTGGATAGGATGTTGGCGCGATACACCGTCAGTGGCATGCCGACCACGTCTGCAACGTGCTGCGCCTGGCCAAGGAGTGCCTCGACATGCGGGTCGGCACTCCTCACGCGAGCCGCCTCGGCGTATCGATTCATCTCCGATTTTCCCCAGTCCGAAACGAACAGCTGAAACGTGATCGCGTCGACGCCGAGGTCCTTCGCCAGGCGGACGATGTCGGGCAGTTCTCCGGCATTCTCTTTGGTCACGACGGTCCAGACCTCAATCGCAGGCTGGCGGGCGTCGCCGCGAAGACGAACCAGCCGCCGCACGTTTTCGCAGACCTTCTCGAACTTCCCTCCGACGCGGATCCGCTCGAAGACCGCTGCGGTGGCGCCATCGATGCTGAACGTAATGCGGGTGTTTTGAAGGCTGGCGAGTTGCTGCGCGATGGCGGGTGTCATCACAGATCCGTTCGAGACGAAGCTCATCGGTATTCCCCTGGTCTCGCCCGCCCGCAACATCGGGAGCATCTCCTTGTTGAGAAGCGGCTCTCCCATGCCCTGAAGCTTCACTCCCGCCAGCCGCGGGAACTGGTCGACGATGCGGTCGAACGACTCACGCCCGAGGTGCACTCGGCTCTTGGCCCAGTGGGTCACCTGGCAGTGAGGACACTCGAAGTTGCAGTCGTTATTGGGTTCGACGTCGAGCGTGACCGGCAGCCACGGAACATGCGTCAGCTTCAATCGGTAAGCGACCTTCAAAGCGAGCCGGGCGGCTAATCGGGGACGTGAGAACTGGCTCCTCAGCCATCGCCACCTGCGCTGGACGCGTGAGCGGATCGTATCGTTCATGCACGCACTCCTGGACCTCCCGCGAGTGCCCCGTAGCCGATGCTCAGGAACGGCGGGCACCTTCCACGGCCCATCAATCTGGATTCGACGGGAGACGCCCCCTATCGCGGTACTTATCGGTCGATCGGGGTGCGGGCCACATCGACCTTTCTGGACCTCCCGCATCAGGGGGCACCGAGCGAGCCGCGCCGCCCGTTCGTTGGGCCAATGCCGCCGCGTCGCCGCCCCGATCCGCCGATTGGTCGGAACGCTCTTGCCCGTCTTGAAGTAACATCCCTTCCGCAATCCAGCCCGCCAGTGGCTTGCCCGCTGCCGATCCGAACAGCTCAATGGGGTCGGGATACGAATTCCAACGGAGTGCTGGAAGTATGGCTCGACGCTGCACGGCCCGCCATGAGCCCGCGGGCGGTCCTGGTGGGGTCGTTCGTGCGTTTATCCGCGTGGCAGTCGGCCCCGCTGCTGTTCGTCGTCGCCTAGCGGGGCTCGATGCCGGACGAGCGGGCACGCCTTCTTGCGGATGATGCACCGGACGCCGAACCTGGCCGCCTGACAACCGGCTGACGCAGACGGTGCGTGAGAGGCTCGGAGCAACGTCGTTCGTGCGGATTTCGTGGCCCGGCTTGACACCCCGATGCGTTTAGCAAACCGGTGCCTTCAGCCACTCGGCCGCCACTCCAGCTATTTCCAAGCGAACAACTTGACCCGATCGACCCCGGCTCCGAAGCCCCTGCACTCACTACGCTTTCCCGTCAATCACCCGATGGGTGGCAGTTTGAGATCCGCTTGATCGGGCGTGCTCAGCTGCGCCCGGCAAGCGCGGGGAAGCCGTGCCGCCGACGCACCAACATCCAGAGGATGGGGGCGAAGATGAGGACCAGGACGAGAGTAATTCCTGCAGCCGCATTCGAGACGCCGAGCAACTTGAGACCGGACGCGAGAAGGACGAACGCCAGCATCCGACGAACCAGTCCGCCGGGGGAACGTGACGAGAGATGAGCACCGATCCATACGCCGGGGATCGAGCCCACCAGCAGCGACGCCGTCAGATCCATCTTGAACTGCCCAAAGATGATGTGACTGAGGGCAGCGGATGCCACGAGTGGGACTGCCTGGACCAGATCGGTTCCGACGAGCTCGCTCGCCTTGAGCGTTGGATAGAGCGCCATGAGGGCGATGATAATCAGCGACCCCGAGCCCACCGACGTCATGCCCACCACGATCCCACCTATCAGACCGACGGCGACAGTGGGAACCGGCCGGAGATTCAGCGTGGGGCGACCTTGCGGGAGCGGCGCTGCCCGCCCATCGCGGCGGCGTGCATGCTCGAGGAGGCGAAAGTACGCGCGCACGATCAGTCCCGCCGCGGCCAGCAACAGGGCAACACCGAGCGCGGTGCGAATGATGTCCTCGATCTGTTGGCCCTGGCCGAGGACCGGGCGATGAGGACGCCGCTGAACGCGCCGGGGATCGAGCCGACACAGAGCCATTTGACCAGGCCGAGATGAACTGTGCCGCGTCTCAGGTGGACGAATGATCCCACTGGCTTCATCACGGCGCTCGCCACCAGATCGGACGACACCGCGGTCAAAGGAGGAATGTTGAAGAAGAGCACGAGCACGGGCGTCATGAGAGCGCCGCCACCCATTCCCGTAAGACCGACGATGATGCCGATAGCGAACGAGGCGAGTATCAGCATGGGGTCGAAACTCAAGCGGCAGCCTCCCTAGTAGGATCCTCCGACGCGACCAGCGTCCTGCAGGATCGGAGCCATCCAAAAAGCAGATGCCCCAATTATCATGGGGGCGTATCCCCAAGTCAGTAATAGTGGTACCAAAATGCTTCCGGACCGGTCTATCCGGGGATTAGCCGGCCCGATCACTGTCCCACGCCCCATTTCGAGCGCTGGGATACCGTAATGGCTCAAGCCTGCATCGATGAATAGCGCCTCAATAGCATCGAGGATCGGGGTCGCCCAAGCTACCGATTCCAAGGGCAAAGCGCAGGGGCAGCCCGACTCATCCGCTCGCCGGGGCCACGGGGGATACCGCGCCGATATCGAAGGACTCCGGGGCGTGGCGGTCGTGCTCGTCGTCTTGTTCCACGCCGGGGTGTTCGGAATGAGAGGTGGCTTCACCGGCGTCGACGTGCGTTCTTCGTCCTGTCGGGCTATTTGATCACCGATCTGCTGGTCCGAGAGGTCGAAACGGACCGGGACGATCAGCTTCGTCCAGTTTTCATGCCCGTCGAACCCGACGCACTCCTGCCGGCCGCGGTGCTGGTCCTGGGGTTCACCGTTCTGGCTGGGGCCCTTGTCTTCTCCCCGGTCGAGCAGGGCCGTTACATCGAGTCCGCCCTGGCCACCTCGATGTACCTCAGCAACGTACAGTTCCTGCGTAACGCCTTGCAGTACTTCGCCGCCGACATGACCGCGGACCCATTCCTGCACACGTGGTCACTGGCCGTGGAAGAGCAATTCTACCTCGTCTGGCCGACGCCTCATTCTGGTGGGGGCTTTGGGGCCGCTCATCGCGCCGGCTCACGCGCCTCATCGCCGCGGTATGCCTGCTGACTCTGGCAGGGTGTATCTGGCTCACCTGGCTGCGGAAGCCCTGGGCATTCTTCGGTTCGCCGGTGCGCGCAGCGCCATGGGAGTTCGGGCTCGGGGCGCTGGCAAGCATGGTGCCCGCGGTCCGACTTCGGGCGCGAGCCCGGAGCTTCGGTGGCTCGGCTGGATCGGGCTTATGGTGGTTCTCGTAGCCGCGACGATGATCTCTGGACGATGGTTCTTCCCCGGCGCGTGGGCGCTTCTCCCGGTTGTCGGGACCGTGGCGTTGCTGCTCGCCGGCGTCGGTGCACCGGCGCGGGGGTCGGCACTCTACTGAGCTCCGTTCCGCTGCAATGGCTTGGGAGGCACTCCTACCTCGTGGTACCTGGCACTGGCCGATCCTGGTCGGGGCAGGGGTGCTGTGGCCCGCGATGGGTGTGGGTGGGAAGCTCGCGGCTGCGATGGTAGCGCTCGTGCCGCGGCGCTGAGCTACGCGTTGGTCGAGAATCGAATCCGGTTCCATCCCTATCTCGTGCGCCCACCTCGGATCTCCCTCGGCCTTGCCGGTCTCTGTCCGTAGCCGCAGTCGCGATTGCGTTGAGCGGGCATCACTACGCCAACACTGTCAGAAATCGCCCGAGCCAAAAGCCATTCGTGTTCGCCGAGTGGGACCACTCCGATTTGTACAAGGCCAAATGTGTCGCCCGCCTGGACACGGCCGCACCGAAGGTGTGCGTCTTCGGCGATTCGTCCTCGCCGGTCACGGTCGTGCTCATGGGCGACTCGCACGCGGCACACTGGTTCGCGGCCATGCAGCGGATAGCTCAGGACAAGGCCTGGAAGCTGGTGACGATGGTCAAAGCGGGATGCCCGACGGCCGACGTACCGATCTTCGATCCAGGAATTGGACGCGAATCCGAGACATGCGCCGGTTGGAGACAGGACGTCATTGCGCCAGATCGAGACCCTTCATCCCACGGCGGTTGTCCTCGCCAACTCTCTTGGCCCCGTGAAGCGGACTGGGCGCCGGGGAGGTCTGTCCTACCGCCATGGGAAGAGGAAATCGACGACCTTCGGTCTTCCTCGATTCGGCCGGCGTCCGCACGATTCTTCTGCGTGATTCGCCGCGGCCGGGCTTCGACGTACCCGTGTGTCTCTCTCGTGCGGCCTACCGAGACCTCCCGCTCGACAGGTGCCATCTGAGGCGGGACTTCGCCGTCGATTCGGGGTCTTTTGCCGCCGAGCAGCGGGCGGCACGAGGCCTCTCGCATGTCTCGCTCGTCGACTTCACCGACCTGATCTGCGACGCAACAGATTGCCCGGTCTTGCGCGAAGGCATGGTCGTGTACAGCGACGACAACCATCTCACCGCCACATACGCCCGAAGCATCGCCCCCGCAATGACGGACCGCCTCGTATCTCTCATGGGGATCGAACGCGCCGCAGTCGGCTCGCGGTGAGCTTGCGGCAGCCGCCCGACCGGGCGACTTTATCCGTCCATTTTCCTCTTAATCGACCGGTGGCAGTGGTGAATCGCAGCGGATGACCGCGAAAGCTGACCGTGGATCGGCGGAGATGTACACGGTCCTCGTCGTCGACGACGAGGAGCCCGTCCGGCGGCTCGCCGTTCGGATGCTGACTTGGGCAGGATATGGAGCAGTTGAGGCCAACCACGCGCGAGAAGCGATCGCGGCGCTGGAGCAGCAAGGCCAGTCGATTCACCTGATCCTGACCGACATCAAGATGCCGGGCATGAGCGGGCGGGAGTTGGGAGCTCAGGTGGCGCGCAGGTGGCCCGACAAGCCGGTATTATACATGTCGGGGTTTGCGTCGGAAGTGTTCGAAGGCGGTTTGCTCGAGCGGGGGGCGCCGTTCCTCGCCAAGCCCTTTACCCAGGAGGATCTGGCAGCCAAAATCCGGGCCCTTCTCAGCAGTTCCGGCTAGAGAGATTGCTTCAACACGGTCAGCCGCACTCGCTCGCCCAGGCATGCGAAAGTGATTCTGTTCATGACAATGGCTCTGTCATCTCGGCCCCACCAAGTCTCCGCGTCCGTCACTTCGGGCAGCGAGAGAGAGGTGGGCGAGCGTCGTGCACGTCCTGCAGTCCCAGCTCCGCCGGCGTGCGTCCATACATCAGGGCGCAACAGTCCCGTGCCAGGGTCAATGGGACGCACATCACAACGGAACCGGCCCAATTTCCCGAAATTCGCACGCAGCTTGACAGCAGCGGAGTCGGATGGGCGTGGCCCTCGAGGTCTTCCGACCCGTTCCGAGGCAGTATGGGCAAGCTGAGTATGGAATCCCACACCGATGCAACCACTTGCACCAGGAGGCGATCCCTGTCGGTGGTTCGGAGGAGGGTGGCGAAGGGGTAGGAGCCTGGAGCCGTCGGTCGCCGATTCTCAGGACGGGTGTTGGCCATAACAGGTTGTCAGGATTTGGGTTAGTCGTTATCGACGGAGACGATACGGACTACCAGAGCTTCGGCACCTTGTGATCAGGGGTTAAGCCCGCTATCAACCGATGGTTGCCGACCAAGCCGAACTGCCGGAGGAGTGTGATGATTGGCATGGATGTTGAACCTTGGCGTGACCTTTCGGGGCTCGCCTCGTACATGTCAATGACAGGAACGAACGCATGACGACAGGAGGACTCGGAGTCCTCGAATCTTCCTCACCCCCAGCAGATCGCCGAGGGTCGGGAGTAGCGTTGCGTATTCTCTGTCCCACGTATTGGTACCCGCAACACGCCGACGACACGCAGGCCACGTACGTCCACGATATCAATCGCCACCTGGTTCGCCGGGGTCATTCGGTAACCGTCGTTACCCCGGGTGATCCGGTTCTGCCACCGACCGACTCGTTCGATGGCGTCGAGATCGTCCGCTTCCCGCTGAACCTCCCGTCCGACCTCACCTACGGTCGCGTCGCTCAGAGTCAGGTGAGTGTGCTGGGTCGGATCACCCGTATGCTCGTGATGGCTCACTACCTCGAGGCGCAGTACCGCGCCACCGTTCGAGCGGCACGACAGTCTGGCGCCGACGTTGTCCACGCTCATTGGGCAATCCCGACCGGCCCCGCTGCGGTCCAGGCTGCCCGGCAGTTGCGTGTGCCGAGTGTCATCACGATGCATGGTGGTGACGTGTACGTGAATCCTGCCCAGGGATACGATTTCCCCACTCGCTGGTACGTTCGGCCTCCACTCCGGTGGACCCTGCGTTCAGCCACGGCGCTGACCGCCATCACCGAAGACTGTCGGCGACATGCGCTCAAGGCGGGCGCGCCCGAACGCTCGATTCGGGTCGTCTTCAACGGGACTGATCTCCGGCGCTTCAGCCCGGAGGACGAGGGAGACGGCTCGCTCAGGCGGCAGTATGGCCCGCACATGGTGTTTGCCTGTCGGCAGCTCTTTCCCCGTAAGGGAATACGCTTTTTGATCGAGGCCGCGGCCCGAATCAAGCCGCGGATTCCCGATCTCAAGGTCGTGATCGCGGGCGACGGCTTCGAGCGTCCCGAGCTCGAGGCGCTCGCCGCGCGGCTCGGCATCGCATCCGATGTGACCTTCCTGGGCTGGGTGCCGAACACCGGACTGCCGCCCTACTATCGGGCCGCCGCGCTTTCGGTAATTCCCTCGCTGGAGGAGGGGTTCGGAATTCCCGCCGCAGAGGCGATGGGATGTGAGACAGCCGTAGTGGCAACCGATGCCGGTGGCTTGCCCGAGGTCGTGCAGGACGGGGTAACCGGGCTGGTGGTGCCGCGCGGCGACGTCGATGCGCTGGCGTCGGCAATGGAGTCACTTCTCTCCGACCCGGCCCGCCGCCGGCGCATGGGCGTCGCTGGTCGGGAGCGGGCCCTTCGGCTCTTCGATTGGGATCGCACCGCCGAACAGTTCGAGCAGCTCTACCGCGATATCGGGGCGAGGTCCACGCGGTGAGTGACCGCCGCTTCGTGTTTCGTTGGGACGTCGATCATCGTGTTTGTATCACCGACGGTTTGCCGAAGATCAGAGCGGTCTGCCGGGACTTCGGTGTCGCCAACACCTTCTTCGTCAACATGGGGCGGTCTACGAACCTGCGGGAATGGCTGGGCAAGGGCCTGGTCCGTTCTCGTGCTAAGCTCGCGGATCGCGAAGCCGTACATCTCATTAAGAAGACGGGGTGGTCCCGTTTTGTTCTCGAGACCGCCCTCGCCCGCCCGGTAGGACTCAATTTTGTGACCACCCTCCAGGAGATGCAGCGGGAAGGTCACGAGCTCGGCCTGCACGGCGGAATGGACCACGTGGTGTGGAGCCGTCGGTTTCACGAGCTCGACGAAGAGGGACTCAAGGCTGACGTCAGCGAGTCCTTCGCGCACTTCCTCCGGCATCTGGGCCAGCCGGCTGGGTTCACTTCGCCTGGCTTCTATTCGGACGAGCGCGTCATGCGAATGGTCGACCGGCTCGGCTTCTTGTATAACGGCGATGCCATTGGTGGCGAGCCTCGTCGTGCCACTGCGACCGGCCGCCCCCTCCGACATTGGACCATCCCCGTCACGCTCTCGGGGCCACGCACGATCCCATTTCTCGAGTACCATGGTGCCAAGGGCACGCCGGAGACAGAGGTGCTGCAGTTGCTCGACGAGCATCTCGACTCTCGCGACCTGGTGATCCTCTACGGTCACCCCTGCTACGAGGGTGTGCACGAGGCTTTGCTGCGAAAGGTCTTCGCGGCCGTGCTCGAGCGCGGGTTCCGCTTCGTGACCATGCAGGCGGTCGCCGCACAGCTCCAGACCACGGCCGTCGCCCGATGATCCGGGTCATGAGCGTCTTCGGCACTCGGCCGGAGGCGATCAAGATGGCGCCGGTGGTGCGTGCGCTGCGCGCGTCGACGATCGCTTCGAGAGTCTCGTCTGCGTGACGGCCCAACATCGCACGATGCTCGACCAGGTGCTGGAAGTCTTCGGGCTCGATACCCACGAGGATCTCGATCTCATGGTACCGGGCCAGACTCCCTCCGGGGTTGCCGCGGGCGTGCTGGAGCAGCTTCCGACCATTGCTGAGGCGGACGCGCCCCGACGTGGTGCTGGTGCAAGGCGACACGATGACCACGTTCAGCGCGGCATTCGCGGCTTATCTCGAAAAGATTCCGTCGGCCCACGTTGAGGCGGGACTTCGGACCGGCGACCGCTGGCATCCGTTTCCCGAGGAAATGAACCGCGTTCTGACGACGCGTATTGCCACGCTCCACTTCGCGCCGACCACCCAGGCGCGCGAGGCGCTCCTCGCCGAGGGGGTTCCTGAGGGAGACGTCTACCTGACCGGAAACACCGTCATCGATGCGCTGCTGCAGACGGTTCGTCCCGATTACCGCTTCCATACGCCGGCCCTGGCCGGACTCGATGATGCCCGGCGCCTGGTCCTCGTGACGACGCACCGCCGGGAGAGCTTCGGTGGCCCGCTTCGATCCATCTGCGCGGCGGTGCGCGACCTAGCCACGCGCTTTCCCGACCTTCAGTTCGTGCTGCCGGTTCATCCCAATCCGCACGTCAAGGAGACGGTCGAGTCGCTGCTGAGCGACCTGCCGGGGATGTTTCTGATCGAGCCGGTGGACTACGTCGAGTTCGTGCACCTCATGGCACGTTCCTACCTGATCCTCACCGACAGCGGCGGGGTGCAGGAAGAAGCCCCCTCACTCGGAAAGCCCGTGCTCGTGCTCCGTGAGGTGACCGAACGGCCCGAAGGAGTCGCAGCCGGAACCGCGGTCGTGGTGGGTACCGATTGCGCGCGCATCGTGAGCGTGGCCAGCGATTTGATTTCTCATAAGGAGGCCTACCGGCGGATGGCGAGCGCGGTGAACCCCTATGGTGATGGGCGGGCGAGCGAACGCATCCGCGACGCGTTGGACGCTCGCTTCGGATGAGGCTGCTCGTGACCGGGGGAACCGGATTCATCGGCTCCCACCTGGCAATGGAAGGACGGCGGCGTGGCGCGGAGGTGGTCGTCCTCGGTCTGGACGATCGGCCCGAAGAACAGGCCAACATCGCGTTGCTGAGGGGCGCGGGCGCGGAGATCATACCCGGGAGCATCACCGATGCCGCCCTCTGCGCCGAAGCCGTTCGTGGCAGCACCCATATCTTTCATCTTGCTGTCGCGATGCGTGAGGGTGGCAAGGAGGATGAGTTCTTCGAGCGGATCAACCTCGACGGGACGCGGTATCTGCTCGAGGCGGCCGCGACAGCCAAGATCGAACGATTCGTGTACTGCAGCACGATCGGGATCTACGGCCATCGTGCTCCTGGAGTCACACGGGAAGATTCGCCGCTCGCGCCGGGGAACATTTACGAGCGAACCAAAGTCGCCGGCGAGCAGCTCGTGCGAGAGTTCGCCGCGACGCGCGGACTTCCCGTCGTCATCCTGCGGCCGGCTGATGTGTACGGGCCGCGTGACATGCGGCTGCTCAAGCTCTTTCGGGGTGTGAGTCGTGGCTCGTTCCCGATCTTCGGATCCGGAGATGGGCGCCGCCATATGGTGTATGTGGATGATGTCGTCTCGGCGTTCTTCAAGGCGTGCGATCGGCACGAGGCGGTCGGTGAGGGGCTGATCGTGGCCGGACCCGAGGTCTGCACCTTGCGCGAGCTGATCGAGGTCGTGCGCCGGACGGTAGGGAGCAGGCGCGCGGGCTACCGGCTTCCCTTGGTGCCGATGGTCGCCGTGGCGGCAGTGGTCGAGGACATCTGCAAGGTGTTTCACCTCGATCCACCGATTTATCGGCGTCGGATGGATTTTTTCAACAGCGACGCCGAATTCGACATCGCGCGCGCGCGCCGGGTGCTCGACTGGGCGCCGACGGTCTCGCTGGCCGATGGCGTGAGACGCACGTTCGAGGATTATCGCCGGACCGGACTCTTGGAGGAAACAGGGTGACCGAGCCGTGGCAGTTGCAGCTCTTCCGGCGCTCGCTGAAGAAGAAGGCGACGATGCAGGCACTGCTCGAGCATCTGCCGTCACCCCAGGGTCGGCTCTGTCTGGAGCTGGGGTGCGGTACCGGTCTCACGTCGTACTTCCTGCGACAGCGCGGAGGCACGTGGGTCAGCGTCGATTTCGAGCGGGATCATGTTCGCTCCGCCAAACAGTTGGTCGGCGATCGCGTCCTGCAGGTGGGCGAGCGCGCGCTTCCCTTCGGCGACGCGTCCTTCGATCTCGTGGCGGCCATCAACTTTCTCGAGCACATCAAGGACGATGAGACATTTTTCGCCGAGATGGTCCGCGTGCTGAAGCCCGGCGGTGATTTTCTCTTCATGGCGCCGAAGGGTGAAGTCGGCCGGCTGGGGTATGCGCTCAAGCGTGTACTGGGATTCACCGCGGATCAGGCCGGTTTCGGCCACGCGCGTGACGGCTATCCGCCGACCAGCGCTCGATCACTCATGGAGCGACATGGGCTCTCGGTGGAGGGGCAGGACGATTACTGCCGGTTTTTCACGGAATCTCTCGAGGATCTCCTCAACTTCGCCTACCATCGGAAGGCGATGAAGGGCAAGGCGGAAACGGAGCAGGACTTCCATGGCGACACGGCGCCCATGTCCGCCGAAGCGCTGAACAAGGTGGGCACCGCCTACCGCGTCTACTCGGCGGTCTATCCGGCGCTTCGAGCGTGGACCATGCTCGATCATCTCATTCCATTCTCGCCGGGATACATGATGGTGGCCTGGGGAAGGAAGCCAGTCTGATATGTGCGGGATCGTAGGGAAGCTTGGCCGGGGACCGATCGGTGAGATGGAGATCCGTCGCATGTGCGACGCCATCGTGCACCGAGGGCCCGACGATTGGGGTCGCTTCGTGGAAGGCGGCGTCGGGCTTGGCATGCGCCGGCTCAGCATCATCGATCTCGCGGGCGGCCATCAGCCGATCTCCAACGAGGACGGAAGCGTCGTCGTGATCTTCAATGGGGAGATCTACAACCACGAGAGCCTGCACGCCGAGCTGGCCGCCAAGGGTCACACGTTTTCGACGCGGAGCGATACGGAGGTGCTGGTTCATCTCTACGAGGACGAGGGGGAACGGTTCCTTCAACGACTCCGCGGCATGTTCGCCTTCGCGCTGTGGGACCGGCGGGCGCGCCGCCTGCTGCTTGCCCGTGACCACTTCGGCCAGAAGCCCCTCTTCTACACCGAGGCGGGGGACTGCCTGACGTTCGCCTCCGAGGTGAAGGCATTACTCGCGGATGATCCCAGTCTTGCAACGCTGTCTCCGTTCGCCCTCGATCAGTACCTCACGCTCCGCTTCGTGCAGGCGCCCGATACCTTCTTCGCACGGATTCGAGCACTGCCTCCCGCGCACTTCATGATTCGGGATGAAGCGGGCACACGGATCGAGCGCTACTGGGATCTGAGCTACGGGCCGAAGTGGGATTACTCCGAGGCGGATACCCTCGACCGCATCGACGAGCTGGTCGAGGAGTCAGTACGGCTCCATCTGACGAGCGATGTCCCCGTCGGCGCATTCCTGAGCGGCGGACTCGATTCCACGCTTGTTGCGTCCTACGCCGCGAGGGCACTGGGCTCCGAGCTGCGCACATTCTCCATGGGGATCCCCTATCGCGATCTCAACGAGCTGCCGGCGGCCGCGGCGGTGGCTGCCCGCTATGGCACGCGGCACTTCGCGCAGGAGGTGAGGCCGTCGGTGGTGGCCGACCTCCCGCGGCTCGTCTCGGCGCTCGATGAGCCCGCCGATCCCTTGTCCGTCTGCCTGCTGCACCTGGCACAGATGACCGCACGCGAGGTCAAGGTGGTGCTCGGCGGCGATGGTGGCGATGAGCTGTTCGGGGGCTACGACCGGTATGCGGCCGACCGTTGGCTCGATGCATACCGCTCCGTGCCCGAGCCGATCCGCAATCTCGTGGCGGGTCAATTGCTCAGGCGGCTCCCCGATCAGTTCACCTTCAAGAGTTTTACGCACAAGCTCCGCTGGGTCGATCTCATGGCACGGAAGACCGGCGGAGAGCGGTATGCCGAGAGCCTGCAGTACTTCTGGTTCAACGAGGCCCACCGACTGGAGCTGTATACACCCGCGTTTCGCGCTCAGCTCGCCGGCCGGCGGCCGGACGCGTGTGTGTTGGAGCTGTTCGGCACCGATCGCGCAGGGGACGCCGTCGACCGGATGATGTACGTCGACATCATGTCGCGACTTCCCGGGCAGTCGCTGATGATTCTCGATCGCGCGACCATGGCCTACAGCCTGGAGTCACGGTCTCCGTTCCTCGATCCTCGGCTGGCGGAGTTCATGGCTCGGGTGCCGGTCTCTTTCAAGATCAAAGGGCGTCGGCTGCGATACATGGAGCGCCGCCTGGGCGAGCGCTACCTGCCACCGGAGGTCCTGCAGCGAAAGAAGCAGGGGTTCGCTTCACCGCTCATGTACATCCTCGAGAACGAAGTGCGCACCCTTGCTCCCCGGCTCCTTCTTCAGAGCGAGTTGGTCCGCGATGGATATCTGCGGGGCGAGCGCATGCAGGAGCTGGTTACGGAGCATCTCGACCGTCGCCGTGATCATGGAAACCGCATCTGGCTTCTGCTCGCCGCCGAGGTCTGGTATCGCCGGTACATCTCCCGGCGCACGACCGCGGATCTGGAGATGGAGCTGGCCGATCGGGAGCCCGCGGGCGCGCTGGCAAGGAGCGCCCGGTGAAGAGCGACGTCACGGCTCCGCTCGGCGCCGCCCCCCGGAGCACGACCGCGACGGCGGACGCGCTCCTTCTCTCGGCCTACGATTGGGAGAGCGATCGGGAGCGAATCACGCTGGGCGATGCCATCCAGCGATTCCGGGACGTGAACGGGTACGTCGGTCTGCCGATTCCGGCCAAGCCGGCGTTCATCAAGGTCTTCCGACTGCTCATCAACGGCCGGCGGCCACCGGAGCTGATCTACCGGATGCATGACGCATCACATGTGCTGACCGGCAGCACCTTCACTCACTCCGAGCCGCCCCTGGTGCTCCTCGCGTGCGAGGCGGTCGAACAGGGACTCTATTTTGGGTCACGAGGCACCCCGAGACTGCTGGGCTGGATCTTCTTTTACGGCGGGGCATTCGTGGAGTGCGCTCGGCGCATCGCGTCTTTCCGTCAGGTCTTTCGGGGTATCAGGCTCGGTGTCTTCAATCGGGCCTACGATTACGCTCGACGCGCCCATCTCACCAACCTCTTCACCCTTCCCATCGACGAGCTGTGGGATGTGCCGGTGGCAGACGCCCGACGACGACTGGGGATGCCGGAAGGCGGCCCGGTCGCGCAGCTCTACCGCGAGATCGTCGTGCCGCCGGATCTGGCCGACGCACTCCGGCGGGAGTGGCTGACGTTCGGCATCTCTCGCTAGCAGCGTCTCACGGCTCTCGCACCTGCGGCGCCTTGCGATGGTTATCACAGCGTTCACCATCTCTCCTCGCTAGACTAGCTCCTCCCTCAGTGGCGGTAAGCTGCAAAGATTTGCACTGGCGAGAATTGGATAGTCCCGGATGGGTTGCGCGAGACTATGGTAAGCATTGATACTCTAGACCATTAGATCCGATGGCCGTCCTCAGACAAAGGATGACCCCGTGGTCAACGGCAAGCGCGTTATCGTGGTCATGCCGGCCTATAACGCCGAGCAGACGCTCGAGAGGACGGTTGCCGACGTCCCGCCGGGCGTGGTTGATGAGTTCGTGCTCGTGGATGACGCATCAGGGGATGGGACGGTTCGAGTTGCCGAACGGCTCGGTCTGCCGCACATAGTGCACACCAAGAATCGTGGGTATGGAGGAAATCAGAAGACCTGCTACTTGGCTGCCCTGACACGCGGAGCTGACATCGTGGTGATGCTCCATCCGGATTATCAGTACAGCCCCAAATTGATCGGAGCGATGGCCTGGCTGGTGGCCTCGTCGGAGTTCGACGTGGTGCTGGGCTCCCGGATTCTCGGGAAGGGTGCGCTGGTGGGTGGGATGCCGTGGTGGAAGTACATCGCCAACCGCTTCCTGACATTCGTCGAGAACGTCTTGCTCGGGGTGAAGCTGTCGGAGTACCACACCGGCTACCGTGCCTTCTCGAGGCGCGTGCTCGAGACACTCCCGCTCAACGAGAACTCCGACGATTTCGTGTTCGACAACGAGATGCTCGCCCAGACCGTTGCGTTCGGCTTTCGGATCGGCGAGATCTCCTGCCCGACTCGCTACTTCGAAGAAGCCTCGTCGATCAGCTTCACCCGCTCGGTTCGGTATGGATTTGGCGTGCTCGCGACGGCGATCAAGTTCCGATTACACACCTCCAATCTGGCCAAGTCCCGGCTCTTCGATCCCACCGGGCGGCGGCTCTCCGAGTCGGTGGGAGAGATGCCCGTCCTTCGCCAAGTCAGCGCGCACTAGCGCGCGTATGGCAGAATCCCCGAGGGATCGCTACCGCCGATCTTCCACGGAGCGGTGCCCGGAAGATGCTGGCACACCCGCCGGTGGTTCGTCCCGGCCTGCCCGGGTGGCTTCTGTTCGGCACAATTGCGGTCGGTGCGGTGTTGCGCCTCAGCGCCGCTTCTCATGGTGGACTCTGGCGTGACGAGGCGTTGTTTCTCTTCGTCTCCCGCATTGAGCCCTTGTCGAAGCTGATCAATTTCCTTCGTCTGCACGAGTCACATCCGCCGGGCTTCTATCTCCTGATGCGGTGGTGGAGCGGGCTGCTGGGTAGATCGGAATCGGCCGCCGTCGGCTTGTCTCTGGCGTTCGGCGTCATACTGATCCCGCTCGCCTATCATGTGGCCTCGAGGCTCTTCAGCTGGCGAGTAGGACTCTACGCCGCAGCGCTCGTTGCGGTATCCCCGCCCTTGACCCAGTTGTCCATTCTCGTCAGACCGTACGCCATGCTCGCGGTGCTGTGCATCCTTACGGCGTACCTGTTGTGGGAGTGTCTGCGTGGCGCACCAACCGAGACGTGGGTCCTCTATGTCCTGTCGATGGTCGTCATGCTCTACACGCACAACTGGACGCTGCTGCTCCTGGGCGCACATGTGCTGATCGGCGTCGGCTGGATGGTCACCCGTCGGCCCGATGAGCGCAAGAAGCTCCTGCGCCCGTGGATCCGCGCTCAGGGGTTCATCCTGCTCGCCTACGAGCCGTGGATTCCAGTTCTGGTGCACCAGTTCCGCCATGCCGGTCACGTTCCCACACCGGAAGTCAGGACGGGTCCCTATTTCGTCGCGGCAAAGGTCCTGGCAGGCGCCAACCTGGGGTGGGTTCTTTCCATCTTTCTCCTGGCGGCGCTCGCGGGGTGGCTCCACTGGCGGCGGACGCGAAGGCGGCCCAGCGGTGACGGTCTGCCGCTCGGGCTCACCCTCACTGTGGGCATTCCCGCGATCGTGATCGTGATGGCGTTCCTGTTTTCCCGAACGACGAACCTCCTGCCACCGTGGTGCGTCGCGGTCCTCTCGCCGTTGGCGTTGTTTGCCTTTGCACGGTTCCTTGGCTGGGTTCATGAGACGGGGGCCTGGCGTGAGGCGTACGTTTCGGGTGGGGCGCTGCTCCTCCTCTACTGTCTCACCTGGTACTGGGACCCTGAGGATCTCAAGTCGAACGCGCGAGAGACCGCGATCGCGGTGGCGGCGCGTGCGGCAGGCGGTGATCTCGTCATCGTCACGCCCGAGACGCTCGCGCCATCGTTCAATTTCTACTTCCGACCCAGAAATCCTCAGATCGACTTTCCGGCCATGCGCCGAGAGGAGGTCGTGCGTTACGATGATCGGCTGAATCGGCTGACTTCGGAGGCGGGGCTCGGCCGAGCAATGGCGCGGATCGACACGGCGCGAGCACAGGGACGGCGGGTCTGGTTCGTGATGGAAGCCAGCGACATGTCGGACAAGTTCGTTCGTCCGCTCGTCGCAACGGATACGGCGCGAGGTTACTCGCAGCCGTTATTGCTGAAACAGTCGAATCAGCTGCGACAACACCTGGTCTCCCTCTACGGGCCACCGACCCTTCAACTCATGCCGGCGACGCGGGACCAGGCACTCGAGCTCCTTGGGGCGCTGCTTTTCGAGCCCGCGCCGCAGGCCACCTCCGCCTCGCTGGCCGGGCGAGTGGCCTGTGAGATCGTCGTTTCGGGTGGTGGCCAGGATTCACCGGAGCTACACGCCGATACCGCGAAAACCTGCCCTCGGTAAGCCCCGCTGCTTGGCTGCGATCGACAATAGCGGCGTGGGTGAGATTCGAACTCACGAAGGACTTTCGCCCTTGGCGGTTTTCAAGACCGCTGCCTTCAACCGCTCGGCCACCACGCCCGAGGGAACAAACCTCTTTCATCGCTGGCAGTCAGGCAACCCGCCTAGCAGCGGCCGAATAGTGTAGCGCCCGTGTCGAGGCTATCGGCCGGCTAAGGGTCCCGGTGACGCCCGACGCCGCTCAGCTCGCGGGCGATGTTGAAGAGCGCCGAGAAGCCGAAGGAAAGGCTCGTACCGGCTGCGACACTGCCCACGCTGTGATCGCGCTCCCAGGCGAGTCCCGCGAAGCTCCCGGCGTAGGCCCCCGCGATGCGAGGGACCGAGAGCGCCCGGCTCCCGTCGGCTCGTCGATCGGTGAATGTCTCGATCAGGGCGTGCTGCACTCGCGGGCCGAAGCCTTTGCATTCGCAGAACTGGTAGTGGTAGTCCGTGCTACGGTGCATGACCGCGGCGAGGCCGTCTCGCACGCTGATCTCCGCCAGGTGCTGGGTGGCACCAGCGGCGATCCGTGTCGACAGCTCCTTGCCATCGTGCTGGCGAAGCTGCTGCAGCACGCCGCCACCGACTACGCCGGCGAGAGCTCCCGGTCCGGCGAGATCGCGCAGGTAGTTGTTCAACCGGACGTTTTCCTGCGTGATCCGGATAGACCGAGATTCGCGGGCGAGCGTGGGGCCGCTCGCCGACGGCGCCTGGGCCGATACTCCGTTCGCGGCCGAGGGCGCTAACGCGAGTACTACCATGCAGCATCGCATTGCGCGGCGATGCACCGCCCCGAATCGAGCTTCTCCCGACAGCCACATCTGTTGTTCTCGCCTGGGTTAGGTGTGAGACCTGGCCGACCATTTCGCCAGGGGGCAATATCGCCCGATGATGTTTTTGGATGCAATCCACCGCTGACTCGATGACAGGCCGCGTGGCCGCCCCGTGTCAATCCTACGATCGTGAAACGCCCCTTGGATGTCGCCGGTCGGGACCTCCAGCCCCAACCCATCGCCCCGCCTCGAAGTTCCTCACCCTCCCCCTTGCAGATCCACCGAAGACCGAACACAACGCGGCGCCGGATGGGATCCCGGTCGCCGACCTGCTTCTTAGTTCGTTGTGGCACAAGATGTTATGTCGTGTTACAGGACGGGTCTGCCTCTTGCACTGCTCCCCCAGATCACCACTCTACAGTCGAGTCGCCACCACGTTAACGGGGTCGAGTCCATGAGGTTGTTGGTCGTCGAGGATTCGCCGCTGCTCAGAAGGATGTTCGGGCTGGCATTTCCGCATCATTCGCACGAGCTCCACCCGGCGGAAAACGGGCGAATCGCTATGGAGGTGCTCGCCATTCCCGGTGCGACCTTCGACGCAGTGCTGCTGGATCTCAGGATGCCCGACATGAACGGCGTTGAATTCATTCGCGCGCTCCGACAAGACCCTCGGCACCGGGGCACGCCGGTCGTTCTTACGACGGCGGAGGCTGATGATTCGGAGCTGCTGCACCAGGCTCACGCACTCGGTGTTGCGGCGGTCGTCAAGAAACCATGGTCGCCTCAAGCCTTGAGGCACATCGTGCAGGATGTGCTCGACTCATCGAGAGGGTAGCGCATGGCGGACTCCTTCCTCGTCATCGACGACTCCAAGCTGCTCCACCAGATGTACCGCGTGATCTTCTCTCAAGGCACGCTCAAGGGAAGCACGGTGCACTACGCGACGAATGGGCGTGACGGCTATGGTCTCCTCGCTGCGCATCCCAACCTCACGCTGGTGCTGCTCGACCTCAACATGCCGGAGATGAATGGGCTCGAGCTGCTCGCCCGGCGGCAATCCGAACGACTGCATCCGCACGTCCCGATCGCGTTGGTGACGACCGAAGGAAGCGAGGAAGACGAGGCACGCGGACGGGCAATGGGCGCCTGGGACTATCTGCGGAAGCCGTTTCAGCCGACCGACATCGAACGTCTGGCCGAGCGGGCGCGCTCGCACATCGCTCGTCGCGCATGACCGACGTGGACAATCCGTTCGGCGATCTGATGCATGACTATATCGTCGAATGCCTGCCGCTCGCCGAGCAGGTCGCGGACGCGTTCGTCGAGCTCGAGCGCCAGTGGGCCGCCGGGGAACCGGGCGATGACATCCTCGCGTCGGTCAAGGGTCGTCTCCATACGGTAAAGGGCAATTCGGCCATGATGGGGCTTCGGCCGATGCAGGATCTCGCGCACGCCCTCGAGGATGCTTGCGCGCTGCTGAGCGCCGCTCCTGCCCGTCGCGGCGATGACGCGGCCGCTCTCCTGGTTGCCGGGGCCGGACTCCTGGTCGACCTCGTGCGAGAGGCGTCGCCCGAGACCGATCCCAGCGTTTCGGTGGCCTTCGTCCAGCGCGTACGGGGCTATCTAACGGCCGTGGGGCCGGCAGGCGGCCAGACGCCGGAACGCCGACGCGCTGAGCGCCGGAGTGCCGTGACACAGGGCGATGGCGCCGGCAGCGTCGTGCGGGTGGACTTTCGCCGACTCGACACGCTGCTCGAGGTGCTGGGCGAGGGATTGATTCAGCACTCCTCACTGGTCGATCTGTACCGGCGTCTCCTGCGGCGGGTCGGCGCGTGCGCGGAGCTCAGCGAACTGGATCAATCGGTCGTGTCGCTCGAGAAGACACTGAAGCGGCTCGAGTCCACGCTCATGGAGACGCGACTCCTTCCCGTTTCCACCGTGCTCGGACGTTTCCCCCGAATGGTGAGGGATATCGCGCGGGAAGAGGGAAAGAAGGTTCGCGTCGTAATCGGCGGAGGCGAGACCTCGCTCGACAAGGCGGTGCTGGACCGTCTTGGCGAGCCGCTGCTCCACCTCATGAACAACGCGGTAGCTCATGGGATCGAGCCGCCCGATGACCGGGTGCGAGCGGGAAAGAGTCCCGAAGGGCTCTTGCAGCTCCAGGCCGCCGCGGTGTCCGGGCGAATCGAGATCCGAGTGTCGGACGACGGGAGAGGCCTCGACGAGGTGGCCATTCGCGCCAAGGCGGAGGCGCTCGGCCTCGACGGAAAGACGACCGACCCTGCCCAGCTGTACAGCCTGATCTTCGTCTCCGGACTCTCCACCGCGGAGCGGGTCTCGACGCTGGCAGGGCGGGGCGTGGGGCTCGATGTCGTCGCCGGCGCCATTCACGCACTCGGGGGCACCATCGATGTCGCCAGCGAGGCCGGCCGAGGGACGGTCTTCACCCTGAGCCTCCCGGTGACGCTGGCGATCGTGCGCTCGCTCATCGTCGAAGTGGACCGCGAGCGATACGCGGTGCCGCTCACTCATGTTGCCGAGACCGTGCGGACCGAGCCGGAGACGATTCGCGAGATCAACCGGCAGGGCGTCACGCAGTGGCGTGGCGACCTGATCCACGTTGCCGATGCGGGCGCGGTGCTCGGCACGACCGTCGGGAGCGGCTCCCCGAGACGCTTTTACGTGGTCATGGCTGCGGGCGCGAAGCGGCGCGGCCTGCTGGTCGATCGCCTCGTCGGCCACCAAGACATCGTCGTCAAGGCGCTGGACCCTTCGCTGGGCCGCCCGGACGTCGTCTCCGGAACCACGATCCTCGGAGACGGTCGCGTGGCCTGCATTCTCGACGTGGTTCGCATTCTCGATGGAGCGGCCAATGCAAACTGATGGGCTCGCGACGCACGAGCGGCTGCTCGGGTTCGCGGACGGCCTTCAGCCGGTCACGCCAGCCGAAGCGTCGGCACCGGGGCCGCAGCTGCACCTGCTCACGTTCATGCTCGATCGTGAGGAATTCGGCCTGCCGATCACGCGCGTTCGTGAGGTCATCCGGGTCGGCGAGATCACGCGGGTCCCCCAAGTGCCGCTCCATGTCCGCGGGGTGACCAATCTGCGAGGCCGCATCCTGGCCGTCGTCGAGATCCGGAGTCGAATCGGGCTGGAGCCGGCGGAGATCACGCCGGCGTCCCGCATCGTGGTTGTCGATGTGGTCGGACGAGCGTTGGGCCTGCTCGTGGACCGCGTCTCGCAAGTCACCAAGGTTCCGGTTGAGAGCGTTGCGCCGGTCCCGGAAGAAATCGCGTCCACCGAGGCGGACTACGTCACGGGCGTCGCTCGCCGGGATTCGAGGCTCATCATCCTTCTCGACCTCGACCGAGTTCTCCTCAGCCGGTAACTCCACCGCACGCAAGGATGGGTACGACGATGCCAAGCCGCTGGGAACAGGCGATCCGGGACTGGACGATCCGGCGAAAGATCCTCACCGGGTTCGGAAGCGTGCTCGCGCTGACGGCGATTCTGGGCTGGCAGGCGATTCGGGCGCTCGATCAGTTGAACCTCGCCACTGGCGAAGCCGCCGCCGCGCAGGTTCTCCAGCAATCCCGGATGACGATCTACGTGCTCCTCGCGGTCGGCATCGGGATCGGCATTCTTCTCGCCGTCGGTCTCGCGCGGATCATCGCCGACCCGCTCACCAATCTTGGCATTCTCGCGGAGCAGGTGTCGAAGGGCGATCTGACGACCGACATCCGCAGTCAGTCCCGCGACGAGATCGGCTGGCTGGAGCATTCCATGCGGCAGATGGTCAAGAATCTCCGGGAGATCGCGTCTCAGATCGCGGCCTCCTCACGCACTGTGGCCGTGTCCGCGGAAGAGATCTCGGCGTCCTCGTCCCAGATGGCCAAGGGCGCGGAGATGCAATCGAGCTCGACCGAGGAGACATCGTCCACGATGGTGGAGATCGCCTCCCAGATGCAGCACCTGGCACGCAGTGCGGAGGCGCTCGCCGCGAATGTGGATGAGACGTCGGCGTCGATCCAGGAGATGAGCGCCACGTTGGCACAGACGGCACAGAACGGCGACGTGCTGCTCGGGGCCGTCGAGGAAGCGAGCAATACGCTCGGCGCGATGATCGAAAACGTGGGCTCGATCGCCGCACGCGTCCATCAGGTCGACCAGGTCAGCCAGCAATCCGTGGCCGATACCCGGACGAACGGCGCCCGGCTACAGGAATCGATCACCTCGATCGGCGACCGGTCGGACGAGATCGGCAAGATCGTGAAAGTCATCGAGGGCATCGCCGACCAGACCAACCTGTTGGCCCTGAACGCGGCGATCGAGGCCGCGCGTGCCGGCGACGCGGGGAAGGGGTTCGCGGTCGTGGCGGACGAGGTGCGGCGGCTTGCAGAACGCTCGGTCCTGGCGACGCAGGAGATCGGCGAGGTCGTGGAGACGGTCCAGAAAGACACCAAGAGTGCCGTGGCGTTGATGGAGCATGTGCTGGCCGGCATCGTCGAATCGATCGGCAAGACGTCCGCGCTCGTGGCCGAGGTGGCCAAGGCAGCCGACGCCCAGGCAGCCGACGCCAAGACGGTGCTCGGTACCGTTGGCGAGATGTCGTCGCTCGCGAGGCAGATCGCGGGATCGATCACCGAGAATGCCAGCGGTGCGCGCGAGATCAGCGCGGCCGCGCAGAAGATGAACCAGCTCACCCACCAGATGTCCGAGGCCGTGATCGAACAGAAGCGCGGCGGCGAGATGGTAGTGAAGGCCGTCGAGGCGATCGCGGTCGTGTCCCGGCAGAACCTCGTGGCCGTGGAGCAGATGACCGGAGCCGCGAAGAGTCTCGCCGGGGAGTCGGACGCCCTTCGTCAGCGCGTTTCGCTCTTTCAGGTATGACGACGAAGCTCACGCCAGAGCAACGACTGGCGTCGCTCGAGGCCCGGGGTCGCGAGGCCGACGGCTCCGGGGTGATCCTCGCCGCGATGGAGGATGCCGCCCCCGCGGTCCGGGATCGAGCCATCCGGATGGCGGCGCGATATCTGGAGCCGAGCCTGCTCACTGCGCTCGTGGCCGATGGGAAGAACGCCATTCGGCGCAATGCGGGCCTCAGCGCGCTGGAGCGACAAGGCCCCTACGCGGTGCCGCACCTGATCGGGTTGCTGAAGGGCGACGACTCGGAGCTCACCATGTTCGCGCTCCAGAGTCTGTCGCGGATCGGAGACTCCCAGGCGGGACCGGCGATTCTGCCGCTGCTCGGACACGCCGATCCCAATGTCACCCAAGCGGCGATCGAGGCTGCCGGCCGGCTCCGCCTTCGGGAAGCGGTGTCGACGCTCTGCTGGCTGCTTCAGGGCGATTTGTGGGTCCAACTCGCCGCGATCGTTGCCCTGGGCGAGATCGGACAACCGGAGGCCGTTGCGCCTCTCATGAAGTTCATTCCCGATTCCGTGCTGGCCGAAGCCGCCGTGCATGCGTTGCGTCGCATCGCCGCGCCCGACTCCCTCGAGCCACTACTCAGGCTCTTCCCCAAGATTCGCGAGCGCGGTCTTCGGGACCAATTGCTGGTCACCTTGGCGGTCGTTCTCGACCTGCACCCCGATTCGGCCCCGGTGCTGGCGCGACTGCGCGCCGAGTTCGCACCCGAGGCTTCCAACATCGTCGCCCATCTCGGCCCCCTGCTGGACTCGGCACCCGACGAGGAGGACGACGAGGCACAGGGTCTCCTCCGCGCCGCCGCCACGCTGGCCGCCGCCGTTGGCCCCTGGACCTTGCAGACGGTGCTGCTCTCGCGACTCGCGTCCGACCCGGGCGCCGCGTGGATCGAAGGGGTCCTTCGCCGTTTTCCGGAAGGCTTGACGCCGGACCTCGCGCATCTGCTGGAGCACGCCGATGCCGCCATCCGGTGCGGAGCGCTGCGGGCGGGATTGTTCGAGGAAACCGACTGCGCATCCGTGTCGCATCATCTGAGCGATCCTGACGCCGGCGTCAGGTCAGCCGCGTGCATGGCGCTCGGACGGCTCGGCATCGACGCGGTCGCCCCACTCTTGCTCGAGCGCCTGCGGGCGGGTGAGCCAGCGGAACAGGCAGCGGCCGCTCAGGCACTCGGGCACCTCTCGTCCGAGGCACTGACCGAGCTGGACTCCTGCTTCGAGCAGGGCATGAGTGAGCCGGCCACGGTGGAGGCCCTCGGTATCCTCGCGCGGCGCCAGATACCACGGCTGGACGCGCGAGTGCTCCATCTCACCGAGGCCCGCTCACGGGTCATCCGGATTGCCGCGCTACGAGCCGCGGCACAGATCCCGGGGACCCGTTCTGACGTCATCCTTCTCCGCGCGCTGGCCGACCGCGAGCCTGAGATCCAGAGGGAAGCCCTCGAACTGCTGGTCCGGCGAGGCGGTGAGACCACGGTGGCGACGCTCGTGGTGCTGCTCGGCACTGCCGATTCGCTGCGCTTTCACGTCATTCGCGCAGTCGGCCATTGTCAGGCACCCCAGGCGGCGGCCCGGCTCCGGGAGTTGTACCCGGACTGTGCTCCACACGAGCAGGCGCAGATCGTTCGGTCGCTGCTTCGGCTGAATCCGTCGTGGCTCTCCGAGTTTCTGGTCCAGCGGCTACGCGATGCGGACCTGGAACTTCGACGCGCAGCGGCGCAGGGGTTGTCGGAAACCGCATCGGAGGACCTGCTGCCGGTCTTGCTGGATATGACAGCCGACCCCGACTGGAATATTCGGAATGAAGCTGCTCGCGGCCTCGGCCGGTTCCCGACCGGCGAGGCCCGCGAGGCGCTGCTGACGCTCGCGCGAGATGAAGAGTCGGTCGTCGCCACGACGGCACGCGCTTCGCTCGAGCAGTGGTCCGGAGACATCGACCGCAACGCTGCATGACGGCGTTCGATCCCGGTGATCTCAAGCTTCTCACCGACCTGATCCAGGACCGGTTCGGCATCACCGTCCAGGGTGTCCGCCAGGAAATCCTCGCCCGTCGGCTCCAGCCCAGGCTCACCGAGCTCCGTCTCGACTCCCCACGTGCGTACTACGAGCATCTGAGGTTTCATCCGCAGCGCGAGGAGGAGTTCGGTCGGCTTGCGCTGATGGTCACGAACAACGAGACGTATTTCTTCCGCGAGACCCAACAATTCGATCTCATCGTGAGCCATGTGCTTCCCGAGCGACGACCGTCGTTGCAGGCTCGGCCCCTGCGAGTGCTGTCGGCAGGCTGTTCGTCGGGTGAGGAGCCTTATTCGCTCGCGATCACACTGCACAACGCGGGACTGCCGCTCAGCGGTATCGGCTGGGAGATCGACGGCTGCGACTTGAACTCGGATCGTATCGCCCGCGCCAAGGAGGCGATCTACGACGAGACGTCGCTGCGCGCCTGCGACGTCGACACGCGCCGCCGCTACTTCACCGAGGAACAGCAGCGCTTCCGTCTCAGGGACAGGTATCGGAACGGGATTCGTTTCTTCCACTCGAACCTGCTTGAGCCCAATGGCCAGCTTGGCTGGTCATCATACGATGTCGTCCTCTGCCGAAACCTGCTCATCTATTTCAGCGAATCGGCATTCGACAGGCTGATCGCGCTCTTTGCGCGCTGTCTGCTGCCGGGCGGGTATCTCCTTCTCGGTCACTCCGAGTCCCTGATCGATCGCACCACCCAGTTCCAGCCGGTCGTCGCTGGAGGAGCCGTGATCTATCGCCGGGTCTCGTCGCAATGAAGACGGGCATCTTCATCATCGACGATTCCGCCTTTGTCCGGCGAGCCCTCACCCGTGTCCTGGCCACTGAGCCCGACTTTCGCATCGTCGGAGAAGCGGCCTCGGGGATCGAGGCGCTCGAGAAGATTCCTGCGGCGGACCCCGATTTCGTGACGCTGGACGTCGAGATGCCGGGGATGGGAGGCTTGGAGCTCCTGCCCGCGCTGCTCAAGTGGAAGTCGTCGCTTCGGGTGGTGATGCTCTCGGCGCACACTCGGGAAGGCGCGGCCGCCACAGTCGCCGCGCTCGGGGCCGGCGCTCTGGATGTGATCGACAAGACGACCTTCAACGTGATGGATCTCGAGTTCCTCCGGCGCGAGGTCGTGGAGCGCTTGAGGGCGCTGGCGCCGCGCACGGCACGTCCCGACGCCACCGTCAACGGGTTGGATGGGCTGCTGCCGACGTCGGTGGCCCGCGCGGAGCTCCGGCGGTGCGAGCTGTGCGTGATCGGAGCATCAACCGGCGGTCCGTCCGCGGTCCAGCGCATCCTGCAGAGTCTTCCGATCCGTCTGCCATTTCCGGTGATCGTCGTTCAGCACATGCCCGAAGGATTCACCGGACCGTTCGCACACCGATTGAATTCGATTGCTCGGGTACCGGTGGCAGAGGCGGTCGAGGGCGAGCGGTTGATTCCGGGTCGCGTCTACGTGGCGAGAGCAGGGCAACATCTCCGCGTTGGCCCTTCGATGGCGGTCTCGTTGTCGCCGGTTCCCTCGGATGCGAGACACATTCCGAGCATCGACGTGACGATGCGATCGGCCGCGCGATCGAAACCGGGGAGGGTGCTGGGCATTCTGCTCACCGGCATGGGCGAGGATGGTGCCGACGGGATGGCCGTGATCCGGGCGGGAGGCGGTATCACGATCGCCGAGAGTGAATCGAGCTGTGTCGTCTATGGGATGCCGCGAGCGGCGATTCGGCGTGGTGCGGCGACCTGGGTGCTGGCGCTGTCGGATATCGCAGAGCTGTTGAGCGTCCTCGAGAGTAGGCTAATTTAAAGCGTTTCCCTCGAATAGCTTACAATCCACAACTAAAGTATTTTATGAAGGCTCTCGAGGCTGGCTTCCGGTCGGGGAGTCGGTTTGCGCTTCCCCGAATTGCGACGTGGGTCACTGCACCACCGGCCGTCGGTGTCGCAATGTCCCGTGTCGGTCACCACGTCCGACCCTGACCCGAAGAAGGTCAAGGCTGGCCGTCCTCTGTTTTTCGACGAGTCGTCGGGCGTCTATTATGTGGTGTCAGAAACTCGCCCGGGTCCGTGCGGGATGTCAGTGGACCCCTACGCGCCCGGGCGCACACCCTTGCCTCGGAGATTCGATGTCCGCGAAACTCGACAAGACGATCAAACGGGAACTGGATCTGGACGGGAAGCTGTATACGGTTACTATCTCCCCCGAAGGAGTGAAGATTACTGCGAAGGGCGCCAGGAAGGGGCCCGAAATGTCGTGGCAGTCGCTTCTCAGTGGTGAGGCTGAGCTCCATCGCGATCTGAACATGTCCGTCGATGCCTACAAAAGCTGAACGCGGGAGCAATTGAACCGACGGGCGGCGGAACACGGCGATTGTGCCGTGCCGCCGCTCTCACCCGTGGACTTCGGTCCACGGCCGCCCGGAGAAATGTGAGAGCACCCTGATGCACAGTCCGGCCATTCACACCGCCGAAGACGCGACCCCCCAGGAATTGAGACGAGCCAGCCGCCGCCTGCTGATCATGCTGGTGGTGCTGCTGGTGCTCGTCGTGCCATTTCTGCTTCTCTTTCCTGGTGGGGAAACCACCCGAGTTGGCCTCCTGGCGTGGCTCCTCGTTGCGTTGGCCCTGTATTGGCTCTATGCCGGGCTCGGCTATCAGCCTGTCCTCCTCATTCAACTCATGGCGTTCTCGGGTGCCGCCTCGCTGCTCACCACGAAAGCCGCGCTTCTGTTAGTGGGGATCGCCCAGGTGGGAGTCCTTCGCTGGTCGGCACGCGTGCTGATCATTCTCGGCACGCTCCTCGCCATCGGCAATCTCGGCTCGATGCTCCTCGCACTCCGCCGGCGGGGCGCCTAGAAGCGCACCGCCGGTATCCAGCTCCACCCCCAGTCCATCGCGGACGGCCACCGAACGAACGCCCAATAGGCCAGACCGACCATGGGCAAGGCGAGCGCGAAGGCGACGTCGCTCGCGTCTCGTGCCGCCGCACCCGGAAGATGCTTTCCTCCGAAGAGCACCGGCGCGGTGGCGACGTACCAGCCGACGAGCCAAAGCGGCCACGCCGGCTGGCCGTGGCGGGACTCGAGCATGGCGTGAATGGTGCGAACGACGAGCGCGGCGAACGCGAGGACGAGGAAGGCGTCGAGCAGAAAGGTGAGCGCAATACCACTTCGAACCACCGGCGTCTTGCCGGATCGTGTGCCTGCCCGGACGAGGACGTTCCCTGGCAGGCCGGCCACCTTGATGAGAAACGTGCACAAGACGGCCACGAACGTGCCGAGGATCCCGAACAGCGCCGCCACTCCCAGGCTGCTCAGCATGTGACCGCGAGCCTAGAACACCACTCCACCGTTGAGCTCGGCCGTCACCTTCTTCGCAATCGAGTCCGCGCGAACGGCAAGCGCGGTATCGCGCGCAGCCTCGAAGGCTCGTGCCGCCCCACCGTACACGACCGAGTAGAGCTGAAGGATGGAGCCGGACGGCTGGTCCACCCAGCCTCGAGGACGATCACGCGTCGCGGTCTGCCAGTGGTAAACCTCCGTCAGCAGGCGCTTGGTCCGCGGCAGATCGAGGTACCCGAGGCCCTGGCTCAGAACGATCGAGTCGTTGGCGACCACCGGCGTGGGCATCACCTTCCGGACGAATCCCATCGACACGAGGTAGCCGCTCAGCCCGAGCGTCTGATCGGGATATCCGCCATCGCTCCAGCTGAAGAAGATCGGCCGTTTTCCGACGTTGTCGCGGATGAGGAAAATGGTTGCGAGATCCTGTCGCAGGAGCACGTCCTGACCGAAGCTGAGCTGCAGGCTGTCGAATCGAATCCCGCCCTTCGCAGGAACCTGCATGGCCTCGGGAAGGCTGTCGACCTCCTGCTCGGTCAGGCTCATCACCGGCGTGGTCGGTCGTGGCGGAACGGGATAGTCCTTCCAGACCGAGGCGGCGTTCGCCTTGTCGAATTCGGGAGTCACGCGTCGACGGAGCTGGCGCAGGTGCCACTCGGTATTCATCAGCGAGAGATTGGCGAGCGTGACATCTCGCCGAATCCCTTCGACCTCCTGGGCATACCAGAGTGGGAACGTATCATTGTCGCCGGCCGTGATGAGAATGCCGTACGGCTCCACCGATTGGAGCATGTCTGCCGCGAAGTCTCGCGCCATGGTCTCGTGCGCCCGACTCGCGGTGACCCAATTGCCGGCGAGAGGAATGAAGGCGAGCGCCAGCACCGGACTGGCCGCCGCCCACCGCGCCGCGCCGCTGCCTCGATCGCGGAACGCATCGACGATCCCCTGCATCAGCGCGCCCAGGCCGAGCGCGACGAATGCCCCGAAGACGGCGAATGATCCGATGAAGAAGTAGTCGCGCTCACGAACCTCACGGGGCAGGGATGGTTGGTCGGGATACTGGGAGAACCCGTACTTGAAGTTCATGTAGAACACGAGTCCGACCGACAGGGTGCCGAGCAATGCCACGCCGGCGACCCCCGCCCGTCGGTCGGACTTCCACAGCGCCCAGAGCCCGCTCAGGCCGAGCGCGGTGAAGATGGCGGTGGCCACCCCGGCGAAGCGTCCCCAGTCGCGGGCGAACTGCCAGGAGTAGTACTGCCAGAAGTTGGCGAGCTGTCCGACGAAGCTGGCCTGGCGCTCTGTGAGCTGAGGCTTCCCATACTGGACGCGGTTGAGCACATCGCTCAGCGCCTGGCTGAAGAACCCGACCGGCTCACCCTCGTTGATGGCAGGATATTGGCCCGCGCGAATCGGCAGATAGATGTAGTTGAGCGATATGCCGACGAGCGCGGCGATCACGATGCCGATGAGCACCGGAGGACGGGTGAGCACGCGCCAGTCGGTCCAGAGTACGTAGACGACCAATGCCGGTACGGCGAGCAGACCCATGAGGTGATTGGTCGAGCTGAGCGCCAGCACGTAAGCAATGAGGACGAGCCAGCGGTCGCGGTGGCTGCCGGGGTCGTCATCGCCCCAGCGGACGACGAGCCACATCACCAGCGAAATCGACAGCAGCGAAACCGTGTACACCTTCTCGTTCACGGTCGACTGGTTCCACACGCTCCAGGACGTGGCGCCCACGAGCACGCCACCGAGCGCGGCGCCGTAGCGGGCCCACCGATTGGACACGATGCCCCGCAGCCAGCGCTCGGCCACCAGGAACCAGAATCCGGCCGAGGCAGCACTGGTGATGGCGGCGAAGAGATTGATGCGTTGGGCATACGAGGAGGCAAGCGGCAAGAGCCCGAAGGAGTGCGCCAGGATGGTGAACAGCGGGTTGCCGGGTGGATGGGGAATTCCCAGTACCTTCGCGGCAGCGATGTACTCGGAGGTGTCCCAGAATGCCGTCGTGGGGGCAAGCGTCGCCAGATAGATGATGAAGACCAGGACGGCGGCTCCGACCGCCAAGAGATACGGCGGGCGCTCCTGCGGGGTAGAGGTCATGGGCTCGTCGGCTAGTGGCGGAACTCGCGGCGGCCAGTCATTACCATGGCCATGCCGTAACGGTTGGCGGCCTCGATCACTTCAGCATCCCGTACGGAGCCGCCAGGCTGGACGATTGCGGTGACGCCCGCTGTCGCAGCCTGCTCGACTCCGTCGGCGAAGGGGAAAAATCCGTCCGAGGCGAGGACGCTTCCGGTCGGATCGTGTCCGGTGAGCCGCGCCTTGTGAACCGCGAGAAAGGCGGCGTCGACCCGGCTCATCTGACCGGCACCGATTCCTATCGCCATTTCATCGCGCGCGAGGAGAATCCCGTTCGACTTGACAGAGGCCACGCCGGCCCACGCAAAGCGCAGATCGTTCCACTCGCGCTCCGTCGGCTGTCGATCGGTGGCCACCATCCACTCGGTGTCGGACGGATCGAACTCGAATTGATCCTGAACGAGAAACCCGCCCCGCACTCGCTTGAAATCGAGCGTGCCAGCGCCGCGACTGACGGGCAGCTCGACGACGCGGAGCGATTTCTTGGCGGCGAACAGCGCGAGGGCCTCTTCGTGAAAGGAGGGTGCCACGACGACTTCGATGAAAAGGTCGCTCATCGCCTGCGCCGTCGCGCGATCCACGACCGTGTTGAGGGCGACCACTGAGCCGAAGGCCGACACCGGATCCGTCGCACGAGCCTTCCGGAAGGCCTCGACTCCTGACGCCGCCACGGCGATGCCGCACGGAGTCGTATGCTTCACGACGCTGCATGCCGGCCGGTTGGTCCAGCAGGCGACCGTCCACATTGCGGCGTCGACATCGAGCAGATTGTTGAACGAGAGCTCCTTGCCCTGACGCTGCGTGAGATCCCGCATGCCGCGGGGTTCCTGTGTCACGTACAGTGCCGCGCGCTGGCTGGGATTCTCGCCGTACCGCAACGTCTGCACCCGCTCCATGGACACGCCGAGCCGTCGCGGCAGTCCCTCTTCCTTTGGAGTGAGGAAGCCGGCGATGGCCGCGTCGTACTCGGCGGTGTGGGCGAACACCTTGGCGGCCAGATCACGGCGCGCCTCCGCTGACACTTCGCCTCGACGCAGCATGTCCAGGACCTTGGGGTAGTCCACCGGATCGACGACCGGCAAGACGAACTCATGGTTCTTGGCGGCGGAGCGGAGCATCGAGGGCCCACCGACGTCGATATTCTCGACCGCATCGGCGAAGACGACGCCGGGACGGGCGATGGTCATCTGGAAGGGATAGAGATTCACCGCCACGAGATCGATCGGCACGATGCCGTGACTCGCGATGGCCGCCATGTGCTGGGTCGAGTCGCGCCGCGCGAGCAGCGCCCCGTGCACCGCGGGGTGCAGGGTCTTGATCCGTCCGTCGAGCAGCTCCGGAAACCCGGTCACGTTCTCGACGGTCGTGACCGCGATGCCAGCCGCGTGGAGCGCGGCGGCGGTTCCTCCGGTAGAGATGATCTCCCAACCCAGACCAATCAGTCCCTCCGCGAACGATACGATCCCTCGCTTGTCGCTCACGGAAATCAATGCGCGAGGCATCAGCTGCGAATCATGGAGAGAGCTCCACAGGTTCGGGAAGCGGCACCGGGCGACCGGCCGCGGCCGCCGCGAGGACCACCGCGGGAAGCAGGCGATGCTCGACCTCGAGCACCCGCGCGGCGAGTCGCTCCGGCGAATCGCCGGGAAGCACCGCCACGCGGTGTTGTGCGAGGATGGCACCGCGGTCGTAGACCTCGTCCACGAGGTGCACGGTGGCCCCGCTCTCGCGGTCGCCGTGAGCGAGCACGGCTTCGTGCACACGCCGGCCATACATGCCCTTGCCTCCATGGGCTGGCAGCAACGCGGGGTGAATATTGATGATACGATCGCGATACCGGGCGATGACGGGGGCCGGCACCAGCTTGAGATACCCAGCGAGCACGATGAGATCCACTCGATATCGGTCGAGGTCTGCGAGCCAGCCGGCGGGATCAGCGGGGTCTTCGAGCACGTCGGTGGGAACGCCACATGTAGCCGCGACGTGCAGCGCTGGAGCGTCCGCTCGGTTGCTCAGGACGAGCACCACTCGGGCCGGAGCATCCGGGCCGAGTGCGCGAAGCAGGGCCTCGAGATTGCTACCGCGTCCCGACACCGCCACGGCCACGCGCATGGTCATGGCGGGGGAAGGTAATGGAGCGCCGGGGCCGCGAGAACCGCCGCAACGGCCGCCGGAAGATCCGGGACGCGGGGGAACTCCAAAGGGTCTCCGCCGACCGGCGTCACCGGTCTACTTGCGACGAGGATGCCGCGGCCGCCGAACGACCGGGCGGGCTCGACGTCGCGGAGCCGATCGCCCACCCACCAGCTCTCGGCCAGATCGATCCCGAATCGTGCAGCGGCTTGCTCATAGAGCTGGGGACCGGGCTTTCGGCATCGGCAGGGACCGTCGATCTCCGGCAGATGGGGACAATGAAAGTGCGCGTCGAGGGCCGCGCCGTGTTCGGCGAGGAGTTCGTCCAGCCGGCGCTCCGTCCCGAGATACTGCTCCTCGCTGATGAGGCCGCGGGCAATCCCCGATTGATTGGTCGCAACTATGGCCAGGAGGCCGGCCTCGTTGAGACGTCTCACGGCGACCCCTGCGCCTGGCAGGAGACGGACCTGCGCCGGATCACGCAGATACGAAACATCCTCGATGAGCGTCCCATCCCGGTCGAGGAATACGGCACGCAAGCCGCTCATTCGACCAGCGCCTGGGTTAGCGCCTGCCCCACGATCACGAACGACTCTTCATCCAGCGTACGCGGGTCGAGGAGAACTCGACCGCCCTGGACCCGGGCGACCACGGGTGGCTCGCCGACCCGTAGTCGCAACGCCAGACCGTCAGGTCCGAGCGGTCCGGCATCGAGCGCGACAAGCGTCGTTGGGAGCGTCGCGCCGGGGAACGATCCCCCACCCACCGCCGACTCTCCCGATTGAACCTCCGGATGCAACGCGGCAGGGCACACGGAGGCGAGCCGATGTGCTCGCCTCGCGAGCTCCTCCGCCTCGAGCGTCAGCATGCGGAGAACCGGAATAGCGTTCACTGCGGTCTCTGGATCGTCGTAGAGGGAGAGCGTGGCATCGAGAGCGGCGAGCGTCAGCTTGTCCGCGCGGAGTGCGCGGGCCAGTGGGTGTTTCACACAGGGCCCGATGAGATCGCGCCGTCCGACCATGCATCCGGCCTGAGGGCCACCGAGCAGCTTGTCCCCACTGAAGAGCACGATTCCCGCGCCTGCCGCGAGCCCATCGACTACGCGTGGCTCCGAGATCAGTCCCCACGGCGAGAGATCGGCAAGGAGACCGCTGCCCACGTCATACAGATACGGGATGCCGGCCTCCGCGGCGAGCTCGGCGAGAGAGGCGGGGTCCGGAGAAGCCACGAAGCCTCGCTGCTCGAAGTTTGACCGATGGACGGTCAGAATGGCGCCGGTGGACGAGTCCAGACCCCGACGATAGTCCTCGAGGTGCGTGCGATTGGTGGTTCCCACTTCCTTGAGACGGGCGCCGCTGCTCGCGAGAATGTCGGGAATACGAAACGACCCGCCGATCTCGATCAGCTCACCGCGAGAGATGAGAACATCGCGGCCAACGGCATGTGTGGAGAGCGCCAGCACCAACGCTCCCGCCGCGTTGTTCACGACGAACGCGTCCTCCGCCCCGGTGAGCCGTCGCAGTCTCTCCCGGCCATGGGTCGAGCGATGTCCGCGGGTTCCCGTGGATAGGTCGTACTCGAGATTGGTGTATCCGGCCGCCGCGGCAACAGCCGCATCGATCGCCGTGCGGGCCAGAGGGGCCCGACCGAGATTGGTGTGCAGGACGACGCCGGTGGCGTTGAGCACCGGGCGAAGCCCGATTCGTCTCGTGTCGTCCACTCGAGCCGCGATATCGGCGGCCCAATCGTCCGGGGGCCCTGCGCGGCGAGTGCGAGCCGACTCGAGCGATGCACGCACTGCCGAGACGACAAGTGCGCGTGGGGAAGTCTTGAGCAGCTCCGCGACACGCGGCTCATGGAGGAGGTCGTCCACCGATGGCAGGTGGCGCCGCCGATCGTTCACGAGCGCTTCTTTACACGCTTGAGGGAGTCGCCCGGAGGCGCGAGGGAGTCGCCACGGCCGCGGAGCGTATCGCGGGGCTCGACCTTGGGAACGGTCAGCACGCCTTTGACGTCTCCGCTCACACCACTGACGTTGCGAACGCCGCGCACCTCGAGCTCGTACTTGCCCTCCGGCTTCCACGGTTGGGGTACTCGGAGCACCAGTTGATCGGTGAGCTGGGGCCGAGTGGTGAGCGGCTGGTTGGCACCCTGGCGCTCGGGCCTCGCTCGAGGTCCTTCGATCTCTCGCAGTCCCGGTCGCTCCCGCGCGGTGGTATCGCGCCGGGTGGTATCTCGCGCCGTGGAGTCGGGTGCCGCCGGAGCGCGTGCATGCAGGCTATCGTCGAGCGGTTTCGGAAGGAGCGACGTCACCTTGACGGCCGCCGAATCGGGGAGCGACCGCAACGTCACTGATGTGAGAGCGAGTTGTTGCCGCGGATCGAGAGGCTGGCTGAACTCCACCGCGCGCGGAGACGCTGTCGTCAACGGTGATCGTCCGGATCCGCGCCGGGGCGGTGTCGTGCACGAACGTCCAGAGCTCGCCGACTCGTCCAGTCGTGTCCGTGGCGAGGGTGCGAATGCTGTCGAACGCTTCACGTGGGCCGGGCTGGAAATCGTGGTTCTGATCGATCACACCCTTGACGAGATACTCGCCTGCCGGAAGCGGGCCGAGGGAGAACCGTCCCGTGGAATCCGTGAGTCCGTGATACGGAAGGCTATCGGGCAGAAGCAATGCCTCGACGAGAGCCTGCACCGCGGGACGATTGGTGCTCCAGTCCACCACGAGCCCCTGGAGCGTCCGGCTAGGGAGGGCTGCCCCGGTGGTGAACGTGAGGACCGCGCCCTTGGTGCTGCGGTTGCGGCGAAGATCGGTGACGCCGGGCAACAGCTCGACCCGATAGACCCGGTTCGGTTTCCAGCCCTCCGAGGGCTTCACCGTGATCCGGTTCCGTTTCCAGCGAACGTCTGGCACCCGCGTGGTGGGCGAGAGAATGACCAACCGCTCGAGATCACCGGTGCCGGCACCCTGATTGGGCGACCCGCCCTCCGAAATGACCTCATCGAATCGAAATTCGACGTCGCCAGAGAAATTCGGAATGCGCTGAAGCGATTCCGGGCGTACCGCGATGAGTTGGGGAGGAGTAAGATCGGGAGGGCCACCGGGTGGCGGCTCCATCTTTGGCGCATGCTGAAAGGACGGCAAGGCCGGCGACGGTGGCGGTCACCCGCATCCGAGCGGTCTCCCGCTTCCGCGGCCAGCACCTCGCGCTGATCTCGCCACGTCCCGAGCTTTTCTCGCTCGCGGGCCACGACATCGGCCGGTGCCCGCGAGACGAACTGCTCGTTGCCGAGCTTCTTCTCCTGCGATGCCACCAGCTGGTCGAGCCGGTCCACCTCGGCGCCCAGCCGGCCGCACTCCCGCTCGACGTCGATCGCGTCGCCCAGCGGGACGAAGACCGCGGTGCCGTCCGACAGCACGGCGTGGCCGCCGACGCGCTCCGGCTCTCCCCGAACGCAGGTCCGATACCTTCGCGAGCCGCGTGATCGTGGCCGCTCGCGCCGAAGCGCCGGCGATCGAGACCGCGCTTCGCCGACTACCGCCCGCACCGGCTGGCCCGGCTGGATCGCGTACTCGGCGCGGATCGTCCGGACGGCACCGACCAGTTCCTGCACCAGGCCGAAGTCGCGCAGTGCCGTCGGCGTCGCTCGCGCGATCGTCGGCCCGCGGGCCAGGGTGCCACCGAGATCGAGGCCTCGGCCGCCCGCCCGGGAAGCCGCTGCCAGAGCGCCTCGGTGATGAACGGCATGATCGGGTGCAGCAGCCGCAGGCGCGACGTCGAAGGTCTGCGGCAGCCACCGCGCGCGCCACGTCGCCGCCGGGCTGGTCGCCGTAGAGCCGCGGCTTGATCTGCTCGATGTACCAGTCGGCCAGGTCGCTCCAGAGGAAGTGGTAGACCGCGGCGGCGGCGTCGTTGAGCCGGAAGCGCTCGTAGGCGTCGGTCGCCGTCGCGCACCGTCGCATCGCACCGGCGCGATGATCCAGCGATCGGCCAGCGTCAGCTCTTCCGGCCGCACGACGTCCGGTGCGCGCCCGGCCAGTGGGCGCGTCGGGCCCGTCGAGATTGGACAGGATGAAGCGGCCGGCGTTCCAGAGCTTGTTGGCGAAGTTGCGGCCCGGCGCGAACGAGGTCTCGAGGTCGGCCGGGATCGAGGATCACGTCGGTGCCGACCGCCATGCCGGCCACGACCGTGTAGCGCAGCGCGTCGGCGCCGTACCGCTCCACCACCTCGAGCGGATCGATGCCGTTGCCCAGCGACTTGGACATCTTGCGATGCTGGGTGTCGCGCACCGTGCCGTGCAGGTACACGGTGTGGAACGGCACCTCGCCCATGAACTCGAAGCCCGCCATGATCATCCGGGCCACCCAGAAGAAGAGGATCTCGGGCGCGGTGACCAGCGGTGTTGCCGGGATAGAAGCGCCGCGAGATCGTGCGGTGCGCTCGCGGCCAGCCGAGGCTGCGAGAACGGCACGAGCCAGGAGGAGAACCAGGTGTCGAGCACGTCCTCGTCCTGGCGCACCGCGCCGCCGCAGCGCGGGCAGCGCGCGCAGATCGTCGCGGCTCACGATCGTCTTGCCGCAGCCGTCGGTCGCAGTACCAGACCGGAATGCGATGGCCCCACCAGAGCTGCCGGGAGATGCACCAGTCGCGGATGTTCTCCATCCAGTGCGGCGTACTCGTCGCCGCGACGCTCGGGGATGAAGCGCAGGCGTGCCGTCGCGGTAGGCCGCGAGCGCGGGCTTGGCCAGCGGCGCCATCTTCACGAACCACTGATCCGAGAGCCGCGGCTCGACGACCGTGTCGCAGCGATAGCAGTGCGCCACGGCGTGGCGGTGGGGCTCGACCTTCTCGAGCAGGCCCAGCGTCTCGAACTCGGCGACGACCCGCTTGCCGCGCCTCGAAGCGATCGAGGCCGTGGAAGCGCTCGGGCACCGTCGTCGCTCATCCGCGCGTCGGGCGTCATGATGTCGATGCGTCGGCAGGTCGTGGCGGCGGCCGATCTCGAAGTCGGCGGGATCGTGCGCCGGCGTGACCTTGACCGCGCCGGTGCCGAAGGCGGGATCGACGGCGTCGTCGGCGACGATCGGGATCTGCCGGTCCGACGAGCGGCAGCAGCACCTGCTTGCCGACCAGGCTCGCGATAGCGCGGATCGTCCGGGATGCACCGCGACGCCGGTGTCGCCCAGCATCGTCTCCGGGCGCGTGGTCGCCACGGTGATGAAGCCGCTGCCATCGCGCGAGCGGATAGCGGAGGTGCCAGATGCTGCCCGTCGACCTCCTCCTTCTCGGCCTCCTCGTTGGAGAGCGCGGTGAGGCAGCGGGGGCACCAGTTGATGATGTAGTTGCCCGCGGTAGATCAGGCCCTTCTCGTACAGCCGGACGAACACCTCGCGCACCGCGCGGGACAGGTCCTCGTCGAGCGTGAAGTAGGTGCGGCGACCAGTCGCAGCTGGCAGCCGATGGCGCTTGAGCTGGTCGAGGATGGTGGCGCCGGTCTCGCGGACGTAGGCCCAGACCCGCTCCACGAACGCCTCGCGGCCGAGGTCGAAGCGGGTCTTGCCCTCCTGCGGCGAGCAGCCGCTCGACCACGTTCTGCGTGGCGATGCCGGCGTGATCGGTGCCCGGGAGCCAGAGCGTCTCCCGGCCCCGCATCCGCTCGAAGCGGACCAGCACGTCCTGCACGGTGTTGTTGAGTCCGTGACCCATGTGGAGCATCGCCGTCACGTTGGGCGGCGGCATCATGATCACGTAGCGGCGGCCTGCGGATCGGCGCGGATCCGGCGTCGGCAAGAACAGTCCGCGCTCCTCCCACCAGGCGGTACAGCGCGGCTTCGATGGCGGCCGGATCGTACTGCGGGGCGAGCGGCTCGGTCATGCGCTCTGATCGGTCGGGCGCGGCGCTTCCGCAGTGGCCGTGGTCGTCCTCGCCGTGGACCAGGATGCAGTTGATGACGCTGCTCGATGCCGGGGACGCCGCGCGCCACGCGTGCCGCGCGGGCGCGCGCGGCCGCGGTCGGCACCCAGCCGTGCAGCTCGACCGCTCCGCGCGAGACCGGGACCACCTCGAGTGCCGAGGGCGCGCGAGCGCGCGGATCGGCGCGGATGGCGCATCGACGGTCGCAGCCGACGCAGGCGGCCGAGTGCGCCGGAGCGGCGCGCCGGGCGCCGCAGGCGCCGCGACCGCCCCGCGGACGCCGCGCCGGTCGACCCCGCCCGAGCCACTCGCCGACGAGCAACCCGGCCGCGAGGCCCAGCACCGACGCCCACCGGCCCAGGCCAGGATTTCAGTGCCGCTCGAGCGCGTCGCTCGCGTTCCACGCGCCACTCCTCGTGCAAAGAAGTCGAAGTACGCGTTAAGTTAACCGCTTCGACAGATGCAAACGCATGATTCCTGCTCTTCACGAGAGCCGTCACATGACCGATGAACGCACGGAATTCGGGCGCGCGAGCTGGGCCGCTGGCTGCTCGTCGCGGCGCTCGTCGTGCTCGGCGTCGCGCTCTACTTCTGTCTGCGCGCCGCGACAGCCGAGCCGGTGGTCCACGCCGGCGTCCAGGAGAGCCGACCAGTGAGCGCACGATCCGGCTCACCCTGCCGGACGGCAGCGTCCGGGAGGTTCCGTCGGGCACCACCGGCGCGACAGTCGCCGAGTCGATCGGGCCGGGCCTCGCGCGAGGCGGCGCTGGCCGCCCGGGTCGAACGGCCAGTGCGGGATCTCGATCGGCCCGATCGACGCCGACGCGAGCGTCGCGATCCTCACCGAGCGGGATCCCGACGCCGCTCGACGTGCTGCGCCACTCCGCGGCGCACATCCTGGCCACCGCGGTGCGGGAGCTCTTCCCGGCGGCCGGCATCGGCTTCGGTCCCGCCGATCGAGGACGGCTTCTACTACGACTTCGAGGTCGACCGCGCCCGTTCACGCCGGAGGACCTCGAGCAGATCGAGGCGAAGATGGCCGAGGTGGCGGCGCGGGACTACCCGTTCGTGCGCGAAGTGGTGGACCGCGACGAGGCCAACCGGCGCTTCGCCGACGATCCGCTCAAGCTCGAGCGCATCTCGCGAGCTGGGCGACGACGAGATCATCTCGGTCTACACCGACGGCCCGTTCATCGATCTCTGCCGCGGTCCGCACGTCCCGAGCACCGGCCGGCTCAAGCACTTCAAGCTGCTGCACGGCGCGCGGGCGCCTACTGGCGGGGCGACGAGCGCCGGCAGATGCTGCAGCGCATCTACGGCACCGCCTGGTTCAAGAAGGAAGATCTCGACGCCTACCTCCACCGGCTCGAGGAGGCGCGGAAGCGCGACCATCGCCGGCTGGGGCAGCGAACTCGATCTCTTCATGTTCCATCCCTTCGCGCCCGGCGCGCCGTTCTGGACCGATCGCGGCACCACGATCTATCAACGCTGCTCAACGACTACATCCGCGAGCTGCAGCGCGACGGCTACCAGGAGATCAAGACGCCGCTCCTGTACAACAAGGGGCTGTGGGAGATCTCCGGGCACTGGGGCAAGTACCGGGAGAACATGTTCCTGGTGCTCGACAAGGAGACCGGCGAGCACGACTTCTCGCTCAAGCCGATGAACTGCCCGTCGCACTACCTGCTGTTCGGCGCGAAGAAGCACTCCTACCGCGAGCTGCCGCTCCGCTACGCCACCTTCGACGTGCTGCACCGCAACGAGGTGACCGGCGCGCTCTCGGGGCTCACCCGGGTGCGGCAGTTCCAGCAGGACGACTGCCACATCTTCCTGATGGAAGGCCAGATCGAGGGTGAGGTGCAAGCGCCTCACGGACTTCATCCTCGAGGTACTACCGCACGTTCGGCCTCGACGGCCACGCTCAAGTTCGCGACCCGGCCGGAGCACGCGGATCGGCGACGACGCGATGTGGGATCGCGGCCGAGGCGGGCGCTCCGTGCGGCGCTCGAGGCGACCGGGCTGCCGTACGAGCTCAAGCCGGGCGACGGGGCCTTCTACGGTCCCAAGATCGACTTCGACGTCGCCGACTCGATCGGCCGGAACTGGCAGCTCGGCACCATTCAGCTCGACTACGCCGCGCCGGAGCGCTTCGACCTCACGTACGTCGGCGAAGACAACACGGAGCACCGTCCGGTGGTCATCCACCGCGCGGTGAGCGGCTCGTTCGAGCGGTTCATCGCCATCCTGATCGAGCACTTCGCCGGCGCGTTCCCGGTCTGGCTCGCGCCGGAGCAGGTGCGGGTGCTGCCGATCTCGGATGCGCAGGTGACGGCGGCCGCGCGGCGTACTCGACCGCCTCGCCGCCGCCGGCATCCGGGCCCATCTCGACGACCGGCAGCGAGACGCTCAACTACCGGATTCGCGAGGGCGAGGTCTGGAAGGTCCCGTACATGGCGGTCGTCGGGCAGCGCGAGGCCGAGAGTGACAGCCTCGCCCTCCGGGTGCGTGGGGCGGGAAAGAAGCAGGAAGTGATGACGGTCGACGCCTTCGTCGCCAGGGTGACACGAAGAAGTGCGGACGCGGGCGACGGGCCTTACCGACTCGAAGGACCCCGGCTAATTTGCCCACCGGCCTTTACTGGACAGATCTTCGTGACCGACTCCACAACTCCCGTCATTCTCTCGGCCGTCCGTACGCCAATCGGACGCTATCTCGGCGGCCTTTCGTCGTTCAGCGCCCCGCAGCTCGGCGCCATGGTCATTCGTGAAGCCGTCGCCCGCGCCAAAATCGACGCGGCAGCGGTCGAAGAAGTGATCATGGGGCAGGTGGTGCAGGGTGGCAGCGGACAGGCCCCGGCGCGCCAGGCGCTGATTCATGCCGGCTTGCCGCCGGCTATTCCCGCGCTCACGATCAACAAGGTCTGCGGATCGGGGCTCAAGGCGGTCATGCTTGCCGCGCAGGCGATCAAGGCGGGCGACGCGGAGTGCGTCGTGGCCGGCGGACAAGAGGCGATGTCGAGCGCGCCGCACTACGTCTACGGCATGCGTGTCGGCATCAAGGCCGGCAACCAGACCATGGTCGACGGCATGATCCACGATGGCCTGTGGGATTCGTTCGGCTGCTGCCACATGGGTGAGTACGCCGAATACACCGCAGAGAAGGCCGGCGTGAGCCGGGCCGATCAGGACGCGTTTTCCGTCGATAGCCACCGCAAGGCCATCGCCGCCACGGAGGCGGGCAGGTTCAAGGCCGAAATCCTCCCGGTGGAGGTTCCCGGCAAGACGGGCCCGACCACGGTGGCGGCCGACGAGTCTCCCCGGAAAGACACGAGTGCCGAGACGCTGGCACGTCTCAAGCCCGCGTTCAAGAAGGACGGCGGCACGGTGACCGCGGGGAATGCGCCGGGACTCAACGACGGCGTCAGCGCGCTCGTCGTCGCGTCGCTCGCCTTCGCGAAGGCCCACGGCCTGACTCCCATGGCTCGGGTCACCGGATACGCGGTCTGCGGGTGGGGAGCCTCGCGATCTCTTCTTCGCCCCCGTGCTCGCCGTGCGTGCGCTGATGGCCCGAGCCGGCACCACGATCGGCGACTACGATCTCATCGAGGCCAACGAGGCCTTTGCCGTGCAGGCCATCGCCGACGGTCGCGAGCTCGGTTGGGACTGGAACCGCGTCAACGTCAACGGTGGCGCCGTGGCCCTGGGACATCCGATCGGGGCCAGTGGGGCACGCGTCCTGACGACGCTCCTGTACGCGCTGCGCGATCGCGGTGCCTCGACCGGTCTCGCGACCCTTTGTCTCGGTGGCGGTAACGCAGTGGCCCTCAGCGTGGAGATGCTTTGATGCACGGTCCCGTGGTAACTCAGACCGCGACGACGCCCGCGCAAGCTCTCAAGCGCTCGCTTGCCGTTGGTCTGGCCGTTCTTCTGGTCGCGGCATCGGCGCAAGTCACCGTTCCGATCCCGCTCAATCCTGTCCCGGTCACGTTGCAGCCACTGGCCATCCTCGTCGTCGGTGGCTTGCTCGGGGCGGGGCCAGGTGCCGCGGCACTCGTGCTCTACCTTGCGCTCGGCATTCTGGGCCTCCCCGTGTTCGCCGGGGGCTCTGCCGGATTCGTCCATGTTCTCGGACCGTCCGGCGGATACCTGATGGCGTTTCCCGCCGCGGCTGCAGTGGCGGGGCTGGGGACTCGAGGAGACGCGGGAGTCGCACGCGTTCTCGTCTGCTGCCTGCTGGGCATGGCGGTCATCCACCTCGGGGGCATCGCTCACCTCGCGCTTCTGACCGGAGACTTCGGGAAAGCGTTGCACATCGGGTTCATGCCGTTCTTTACCGGTGATCTGCTGAAGGTCGGACTGGCCGCCGCTGTGATCCTGGGAGCTGGGCCGAAGGTCCGCGCGTTGCTTTGACCGGCGCGCCGCCTCCATCCCGGCTCCGCTCGACCCTTCGGGCGATTGCCGCCGTCCTCGCGTTTTTCGCTTTTGGTCTTCTCCTCTTCTTCACCGGGTTCGTCCCCTTCGTTCGGCGCCTCTCGGGCGGCCTCTCGCCGGCCGAGCTGGCGCGTCAGCCTCCTCCGCTCTTCGCCTTCACGCAGGGAGCAGGGCTCGCTATAGCATTCGGACTGGCGACGTGGGTCATCGGCGTAAAGCTGCTGAAGCTCCATGCCACGGACCTCCGTTGGAAGACCAGCGTGAGCAGGGCACGGGGCTTCGTCACAGGTCTCTTGCTCGGTGGCTTACCGGCCGCACTCGCGATGGTGCTTGGCGTCTTCGCGGGCGGCGCTGCTTGGGTGAGAGACGGGGGTGCGGCGAGCGACTTTCCGGGCGGGGTTCTGGTGACCGTCGCGATATTGGCCCCGGCAGCGCTTGCCGAAGAAGTCATGTTTCGCGGTGTGCCGCTCGTCGTGCTGGCGCGGTGGATCGGTCGGCCCGCGGCCCTCGTGCTCCTCTCGGTGCTCTTCAGTCTTGCCCATATCGACAACCCTGAGGTGAGCGCGCGGGCCATCGGAAATGTCGCGCTTGCGGGCATTCTGCTGTCTCTCGCTTTTTATAGTCCCGGCGGTATGTGGACCGCATTCGGGGCACACCTCGGCTGGAATGCCACCCTCGCCTCACTCGGCGCACCGGTGAGTGGGTTGCCGTTCGACATTCCCTATATCGACTACACGATGGGCGGCCCGCCGTGGCTCACAGGCGGACGATTCGGGCCCGAGGGCGGTCTTCTCGGCACCATCGCCATTACGGCGGCGATCCTCGTCGCCGCACGCTTGGTACGAAAGGAAGCAACATGAGTCGCGCGGCAGTGGTTGGAGCGGGGACGATGGGCAACGGGATCGCCCACGTCTTCGCGCAGCATGGCTGGAGTGTCGCGCTGATCGACTCGGCGCCTGTCGCGCTCGAGAAGGCCGTCGCCACGATTCGAGCCAATCTCGATCGCCAGGTGAAGAAGGGCGCGCTTCAGCCCGATGCGCCGGCTGGCGTGCTCGCGAAGATCGAGACGACCGGGTCGCTGGATGCTGCAGCGGGAGCGTCGCTCGTCGTGGAAGCGGCCAGCGAGAACCCGGCGGTCAAGTTCGGGCTCTTCGAGCAGCTCGATCGGATCGCCGCGCCGGACGCGATTCTCGCGACCAACACCAGCTCGATCTCCATCACCGAGATCGCAGCCCGGACTCGGCGGCCGGCCCAGGTCATCGGCATGCACTTCATGAATCCGGTGCCGGTGATGACAGCTGGTCGAGGTGATTCGGGGGCAGGACACCAGCGACGCCACGACCCAGACGGTGATGGACACTGCGCGGGCGCTCGGGAAGACGCCGGTCGAGGTGAACGACTATCCCGGCTTCGTCTCCAACCGCGTGCTGATGCCGATGATCAACGAGGCGATCTTCTGCGTCATGGAAGGCGTGGCCGCGCCGGAGGCGATCGACACGGTGATGAAGCTCGGCATGGCGCACCCGATGGGGCCGCTGGCGCTCGCCGACTTCATCGGCCTCGACGTCTGCCTCGCGATCCTCGACGTGCTGCATCGCGGTCTCGGCGACGACAAGTACCGGGCCTGCCCGCTGCTCCGGCGGATGGTGGCGGCCGGCCACCTTGGCAAGAAGAGTGGACGGGGATTCTATGACTACGGGGAAGGGAGAACGGAAAGGGGAGCACGTTAGGTCCATCTCGCCTTCCGATCTCACGTTCGCTTATCTCACTTCTCCATTCTCTTTCTCATGGTCTCCCATGGACATCCTGGCACAGATGCAAGCGCTCGGCCACGAACAGGTGCTTCTCTCCCACGATCCCTCGTGCGGATACTCCGGCATCATCGCCATCCACGACACCACGCTGGGACCGGCGCTCGGTGGGACCCGGTTCTGGCACTACGAGTCCACGGATGCCGCGATCACCGATGCCCTGCGGCTGGCGCGCGGCATGACCTACAAGTCGGCCGTGGCCGGGATCAACCTGGGCGGCGGCAAGTCGGTCATCATCGGAGACAACCGAGCGACTGGATCGTGAAGCGCTCTTCCGGGCGCACGGACGCTTCGTCGAAACGCTGGGCGGCCGCTACATCACCGCCGAGGATGTCGGGACCAGCCCGGCGGACATGGAATACATCAAGCTGGAGACGGACCATGTGGCGGGCCTGCTGGGTCTGTCGGGCGATCCGTCGCCGGTAACCGCCTATCGGGGTGTACGTCGGCATCAAGGCCGCCGCCAAGGTCCGGTGGGGAAGCGACCGGCTGGCCGGTCGAACGGTCGCTGTGCAGGGGTGCGGCAATGTCGCCACGCACCTCTGCCGCCATCTTCATGAAGATGGGGTCAAGTTGATCGTGACCGACATCGCTCCGGAAAAGGTGAAGCGAGTCGTCGACGAGACCGGTGCCCGGTCCGTGGAGCCGGAGGCGATCTACGATCAGCCGGCGGACATCTACGCGCCCTGCGCCCTGGGTGCGACCATCAACGACGACACCCTTCCGCGGCTCAAGGTCGAGATCATCGCCGGCGGCGGCCAACAACCAGCTCGCCGAGGACCGGCACGGCGACCGGCTCGAGCAGCGCGGCCTGCTCTACGCGCCGGACTACGTGATCAACGGCGGCGGCGTCATCAACGTGTACGGCGAGATGCACCGGCTGGCCGCACGAGCGCTCCCAGAAGAAGGCGGGCGAGATCTACGACACACTCCTGCGTATCTTCGAGATTGCCGAAGCGAGACGGATCCCCACCTATCGCGCGGCCGATCGCCTCGCGGAACAGCGCATCGCCGCGATGGCGGGACTTGACAGAATATGGATGGGGCATCGCCGTTAGTCGGGTAGTGTCGCCCTCTACTCATTCCCGGGATTCTTATACATTAGGGAGCAATGGCCGAAGTCATTCCGATCGGGTCCGACCACGCCGGCTTCGAGTTGAAGGAACGGTTAGTGCAGGAGCTCAAGGCCCTCGGCTTCGAGCCGCTCGACGTCGGCACCAACGCGGCCGAGTCGATCGACTATCCCGACTACGCGCACGAGGTCGCCGGACGGGTCGAGCGGCGCGAAGCGACGCGCGGGGTGCTGCTCTGTGGCACCGGGCTGGGAATGGCCTACGCCGCCAACCGGCATCACGGCGTGCGGGCCGCGGTCGCCTGGTCGCCGGATATCGCGCGGCTCGCCCGCTCGCACAACGATGCCAACGTGCTGGTCCTCCCCGCTCGGTTCGTGAGCGAGAGCGAGGGGGTGGACATCCTGAAGGCGTGGCTGGAGACGCCATTCGAGGGTGGGCGGCACAGCGTCGCGTCGCCAAAATCGACCAGGAGCAGGGATGAGTCTCGATCACAACGCATCGCTCCGCCAGGCCGATCCCGACGGTCGCTCGGCTGATCGACCAGGAGCTGCGGCGGCAGCAGCACGGCCTCGAGCTGATCGCCAGCGAGAACTTCGCGAGCCGGGCGGTCATCGATGCGATGGGCACGCCGCTCACCAACAAGTACGCCGAGGGGTATCCGGGCAAGCGGTACTACGGCGGGTGCGAAGTCGTCGACCAGGTCGAGCAGCTCGCCATCGACCGCGCTGAAGCAGCTCTTCGGCGCCGAGCACGCCAACGTGCAGCCGCACTCCGGCGCGCAGGCCAACTTCGCCGCCTTCATGGCGCTGCTGCCGCCCGGCGAGACGCTCATGGGCATGTCGCTGCCGCACGGCGGACACCTCTCCCACGGCGCGGCGGTGAATCACAGCGGCGTCGTCTGGAAGGCGGTACACTACGGCGTCGATCCCGCCACCGGGCGGATCGACTACGATGAGGTGCGCGATCAGGCGCGGCGCGAGCGGCCCAAGCTCATCATCGCCGGCGGCAGCGCCTACGCCCGGATCATCGACTTCGCCGCCTTCCGCTCCATCGCCGACGAGGTCGGTGCGATCTTCCTCGTGGACATGGCGCACTTCGCCGGCCTGGTGGCCGGCGGCGTCTATCCGTCGCCGGTGCCCCACGCGCAGGTCGTCACCAGCACCACGCACAAGACGCTGCGCGGTCCGCGCGCCGGGCTCATTCTCTCGATCGCCGAGCACGCCAAGGCGATCGACAAGTCGGTGTTCCCGGGCACGCAGGGCGGGCCGCTGCGAGCACGTCATCGCCGCCAAGGCGGTCGCCTTCGGTGAGGCGCTCACCCACGACTTCAAGGCCTACGCCCGCCGCGTCGTGGAGAACGCCAAGACGCTCGCCGACGCGCTGGTCGATCGCGGCTTCGCCATCGTGTCCGGTGGCACCGACACCCACCTCATGCTGGTGGACCTGCGGCCCAAGAATCTCACCGGCAAGGTGGCCGAGAAGATGCTGGGCGAGGCGGGGATCACCGTCAACAAGAACACCATTCCCGACGACCCGCAGTCGCCCTTCGTCACCAGCGGCATCCGGCTCGGCACGCCGGCGCTGACCACGCGCGGCATGGGCAGCCGAGGAGATGGTGCGAGTCGCCCAGCTGATCGACGAGGCGCTGACCCATCCCGACGAGGCAACCCTGGCGCGCGTGCGAGGCGAGGTGCGGAGTCTCACCGCCGCATTTCCGCTGTACCAGCCCGCCAAAGCCGCCGGTGGCGTCCGGCGAAGCGCCTGATCGGGCGGCGCCGGCGACACCTGAGAGCACTGATGAACGAGCTGCAGTTCGCCGACGACGTGCTCGCCCGGATCCGGGCACCGGAGGACGCTACCACGAGCGGGCCTACCTCTTCGTGCTCGCCACCATCGAGTATCTCCAGTCCCGGCTCGAGGTCCGGCGACACGTCAGCGGCGCGGAGCTTGCCTGGGCCTGCCGCGACTTCGCCAGGGAGCAGTTCGGGCTGCTCGCGCCGCACGTGCTGGCGCACTGGGGCATCACCCGCACCGAGGATTTCGGCCGGATCGTCTTCACACTCGTGGAGGTCGGCCTGTTGGTCACCCAACCGGGTGATCAAGAGGGGGACTTCGGTGGCGTGTACGAGTTCGCGAATGCGTTCGGCGATGTATACCAATGGTCTGGAGTTCGCGGAGCATGACCACGGGGGTAGCTCATCGGGAGACGTGGAGGGTGTATGGAGAAGACCGAGTGGCCGGCCTGCCAGAAGTGCTCACAGGGTGCGCTGATTCCGCTGTCCGACTACGGGCGCGACGGCGCCCCGATCACCTACAAGGCGTGGGTCTGCACCAACCCCGAGTGCGGTTTCAATCTTCGGATCGACAACGGCGAGATCTCCTTCGGTCGAACGATCGGACAGAGTTACAAGTAGCCGATTGATCCCCGTCCTTTCCCCCCGACAGTCCGCCTCGTGGGACCAGAAGGCCGCCGCGTCCGGCGTGGACCCAGCGACCCTGATGGAATCCGCGGGGCGGGCCGTTGCCGCCGTCCTGGCCGACCGATACGCCGCACGACTTCGTGATGGCATCCTCATCGCCGCGGGTCCGGGCAATAACGGCGGCGATGGTTGGGTCCTGGCTCGCGCGCTTCATCGACATGGCATTCCCGTGTGGGTTGCCGGTGCTCCGGGGCAACGCAGTGCTCTCAACGAGCGAGTTCGTGCGCTCGCCCTCGCGGAAGGGGTGCGAGAGGTCGCGGGAGACGGCCCGTGGCCGAATGTCGGGCTCGCCGTCGACGCACTGCTCGGCACTGGCGCATCGGGAGCTCCTCGTCCACCGATGGCAGCACTCCTGCAGCGTCTCTTCGACCTCGAAGTACCGATCGTCGCGATCGACGGCCCGACCGGGGTCGATCTGGAATCCGGCATCGTGCATGGTGTCGCTCGCGCCGATCTGTCGATCACTTTCGGCGGCGCGCGTCGGGGTCACCTGCTCGCGCGCGACGAGACCGGTACTCTGGTGGTCACGGACATCGGCCATCCACCGGCCGACCCCACCTGGCCGATGCTCGTCAGCGACGTTCAGGCCGCCGAGTGGCTTCGCCGGCTCCGGAGCCGCGACCACAAGGGAGTTCGCGGGCGCGTCGTCGTGATCGGCGGGGACGCGGGAATGACGGGAGCGGTGCGTCTGGCTTCTCGATCTGCTTTTGCGGCCGGCGCCGGGCTCGTGCATGCCGTGGCGCCGCCCGATACCGTGGCGGCGTTGATCCAGGCCGAGCCTGATCTTCAGACATTCGCTCACTCCTTCGAGCAGGCGCCTTCCGACGACCTCCTCGCGCTCGTCGGTCGTGCCGATGCAGTCGTAATCGGTCCGGGGTTGGGTCGCGCTCCGGGGCGCAGGGCTCTCATCACGGCACTCGTCGTCGCCGCCCGCGCGGTCGTGCTCGATGCGGATGCGCTCGTGGCGTTTCAGGGCGCCGCGCCGGAGCTGCGGGCACTCGCCGGCGGCCGGCCGCTCGTGCTCACGCCTCACCCGGGCGAATTTCGGACGCTGTTTCCGGCCCTCGCGCCGGTTCGCGAGCTCGATCCGTGGGCGGCGGCAAGCTCCGCTGCCGAAGAATCAGGTGCGACCATTCTGCTCAAGGGCGTCCCTACGGTCGTGGCCCGCTCTGGTCGCGGGCTGCTCACCGTGGCAGCTGGGAATCCCGGTCTGGCGACCGGAGGGAGCGGAGACGTGTTGAGCGGTCTTGTCGGCACCGCGCTGGGCCAGGGCCTCGCGCCGGAGAGCGCCGCAGGCTTCGCCGCGCAGGCTCTGGGTCGCGCCGCGGATATCGGCGCGCGGCGAGTTTCCGCTCGCGCCCTTCGTCCCACCGATGTGATTGGCGCCCTCGCCGATCTGTGGAGAGAATGGGACGTGCACCGGATGGCGCCGCCTCCTCCTCGTCCTCCGATTCTCTTCGAGCTTCCGCGACCGCTGACTGTGTAGATTGGGTCATGCGCCTCTCTCCCGCCGCGCTCGCGTGCGTCGCACTCGCCACGCCGATGTTCGCCCAATCGCCGAGCCGCGACTGGCGCCCCGCTGACCGCACTGTCATTGGTGACTTTACCTACATCACCTCGATCGCCTGCGCCCTGGACCGCGTGTACATCACGTCGCCGGCCGCAGTGTTGTTGTGGCATCCCCAATTCCAGCAGTGGGAAGGTCCCTACGATCCGCCGGATGCCGCCCTCCTCTCGCGCGTCTTCGGATCGCTGATTGATCCGCTCGACAATTCGCTCTGGCTGGCTCGACCCGATGGATGGGTCCACTATCAGCCGGAACTGCAGTTGTGGGATTCGGGAACCGTGCCGGATGGTGTCATTACGCTTGCGTTCGACAAGAATGATCCCGTGTCCGGGCTCTATCTCCGGACGCGCCGAGGGTGGGTCGTCGTTCCTCGCGGAGCGCTTGCGGCCACGACGGGGCGCGCCCCCCTCAATCCGGTGACGCCGGTGTCCGTCGATGAGGTGCTTCGCAGCAGCCCGACGCTCCAGGCCAACGCCGCGCAGATTCTCCTCGACCCCCATTTGCGCAGCGTGCGCTACACGGCGGCCGCGCGAAGCTTCGACAATCAGGGATGGTTCCTCGGCACGTCGGGAGTCGGCACGCTGTATCTCATGGACGGCGCGGCGATCCCCGAGCGCCTGACCTTTGGTCTTCCGTCGCCTGTGGTGGGGGCGGTCCTCGCGGCACCCGATGGGATCTGGGCCGCGACGCAACGCACCCAACAAGCCGATGCGGCGCTGACACTCGTCGATCCCGAGCTGAAGTCATTTCGGTCCCTTCGGGGACTTCCAGCCACTGGCATCCCCTTTACCCAGGTGCGCGAGCTGGCGGGGCAGGGAACGGGTGTGTGGGCCGCCACCGATTTCGGTCTCGCGCGCATCGAAACGAGAGACGGACGCGTTGATCTCGTGGATGTGGGCCGCGGCCTTCCGGACGCAAGGGTCTACGCCGTAGTCGCTCGACAGGGGCGAATCACCGTGGGCACCGCCCGAGGCATTGCTCGCGTGAGCGACTCCCTGACCGTCGAGCGCCTCGCACCTGCGTTCAGCGAGGTTGCGTACGCCGTCTTCCCGATCGGGGATTCCGTCTGGGTGGGCACCAATCGGGGATTGCTCATGGCTTTGCCGGGCGAGCGAGATCTCTTGCGCCCTTCCACGCTCGCATCGGCCAGCCAGCGCGCGCCGGTCGTCGCACTCGCGTCGCTCGGAGACACGCTCGTCGGATTGACGCGTGACCAAATGCTCTGGCGCGATCCGCGCACCAGCGCCTGGACCCTCGGCCCCAATCTCTCCGCCATGCTGGGTGGGTTGCGGAACTTCACGCCCGACGGAGCCGGCTTCTGGGTTGTCGGCGAACGCGGTGTTGCCTTCGCGCGCCTCACGACTCCACCGATGAGACCGTTGCGCGCGGGCGATCTTCCCGGGCCCGCCTACGACGTTGCCGTTGACGACAAGTTCCTTTGGGTGGCGACCGATGCCGGGCTCGTGCGATTCCGCCTGGACGCCGTTCGCCCGTGAGCGGAGAGTTCGACCGCATTCGGAAAATCGCGCAGACGCTCGGTCCACGGGCCGGAGGCCTGCTCGACGACTGCGCCCTCCTGCCGGCCGGCGCGGGCCAACTCGTCGTCAGCACGGACAGCAGCGTCGAAGGCGTGCATTTTCGCCTGGACTGGCTGCGGCACCGAGAGGTAGGATGGCGCGCGGCCGCGTCGGCACTGTCCGATGTCGCGGCGGAGGGCGCCACTCCGGCCGCTGTGCTCGCCGCTATCGTCGTCCCCGCGTCGGCCAGCGATGAAGACCTCGTGGCGTTGATGGAAGGCGTCGGGGCGGCCGCTGCGGCGGTCGGTGCACTCGTGGCGGGCGGCGATTTGTCTCGGGGGCCGGCATGGATCGCGACCGTCACGGTGCTGGGCTGGACGAAGCACGCGATCACCCGCGCCGGCGCGCGTCCCGGCGATGGCCTATGGGTGACGGGCGCACTTGGTGGAGCGCGCGCGGCACTCGAGGCCTGGAAACGGGGCGGCGAGCCCGCAACGGAAGCGCGGACCGCGTTTGCGTATCCGCTCCCGCGCATCGATGCAGGGCGCCGGCTCGCGCTGGCGGGCGCGCGGGCGATGCTCGACGTGAGTGATGGACTCGGCGGCGATGCGCGTCACCTCGCGGAGGCGTCCGGGGTTGCCATCGAGCTCGAGGTCGATGCCGTGCCGATCGCCTCTGCCTGCCTGGAGGAGGCGCGCCGGCTCGGGATTTCCCCCCAGCAATTCGCGGCGGAGGGTGGCGAGGACTTCGAGCTGCTTGCCGCGCTTCCGTCGGAGTTCGGCGTCGACGAGGCAATGGCGTTCCAGCGTGAGTCCGGCATTGCGCTCACGCGTGTCGGCACCGTCGGCACGGGATCCGGCGTTCGGGCCACGAGCGCCGGCCAGGCACTCGCCCTCGAGGGGTTCGATCATTTCCGTTGACGGGCTCGCGGTGGGCCACTAGGTTGCGCCGCGTTCCCTTCCATTTTGAGAGATCATGAGCACCATCATCGAAGTGCACGCCCGCGAGATCCTCGACAGCCGCGGCAATCCGACCGTCGAGGCCGAGGTCGTCCTGTCGAGTGGAGCGACGGGACGAGCCGCCGTGCCGAGCGGCGCGTCGACCGGTGAGCACGAGGCGGTCGAGCTGCGCGACGGCGACGCACGAGCGCTATATGGGCAAGGGCGTCCTCGAGGCGGTCCGCAACGTGAACGAGGTGCTCGGCCCGCGGCTCGAGGGAATGGCGGCGGCTGACCAGATCGCCGATCGACGCCGAGATGATGGATGCCGACGGGACGCCCAACAAGAGCAAGCTCGGCGCCAACGCGATCCTGAGCGTGTCGCTGGCCGTGGCGCGCGCGGCGGCGCAGGACTGCGGGCTGCCGCTCTATCGCTATCTCGGCGGTCCGATGGCGCGGGTGCTGCCGGTGCCGATGATGAACATCCTGAACGGCGGCGCGCACGCCTCCAACAACGTCGACGCGCAGGAGTTCATGGTGGTGCCGATCGGCGCCGACACGTTCCCCGAAGGCCTCCGCATGGGCGTCGAGGTGTTCCACGCGCTCAAGAAGGTGCTCGGCAAGATGGGACTCTCGACGGCCGTGGGCGACGAGGGCGGGTTCGCGCCGATGCTGCCGTCCAACGAGGCGGCGCTCGACGTGGTCATGCAGGCGATCCAGGGCGCCGGCTACGAGCCGGGCCGGGACATCGCCATCGCGCTCGATCCGGCCGCGTCGGAGTTCTATCAGGATGGCGAGTACGTCTTCAAGAAGGGCGACGGCAGCCGCCGTTCCGCCGAGGGCATGGTCGATCTGTACGCGGGCTGGGTCGACCGCTATCCGATCGTGTCGATCGAGGACGGGTTGGCGGAGGACGACTGGGAGGGCTGGGCGCTGCTCACCGAGCGACTTCACGACCGGGTGCAGCTGGTCGGCGACGATCTCTTCGTCACCAACGTCGATCGGCTGGGCGAAGGGAATCGAGGAAGGCGTGGCCAACGCGATCCTGGTCAAGGTGAATCAGATCGGGACGCTCACCGAGACGCTGCAGTGCATCGAGCTGGCCAAGGGCAGCGCGTACGGCGTCGTCATCTCGCATCGATCGGGCGAGACCGAGGACACCTTCATCGCCGATCTCGCGGTGGCGACGAGTGCCGGACAGATCAAGACCGGCAGCGCCAGTCGCACCGATCGGATCGCCAAGTACAACCAGCTGCTCCGCATCGCGGAGGAGTTGGGCGATCTCGCGCACTACCCGGGCGGGATCTGTACCCGCTGTGACGCCGGCACGCTGGGTCGCGCTGGCGGCGCTGGCGTTCGCGCTGTACTTCGCGGTGCAGGGTGGGGAATACGGCACGCTCGATCTGCTCCATCTCCGGAAAGAGGAGAAGGACGAGCTGACCAAGGTGCTCCTGCTTCGGACGATGTGGATTCGCTGACGCGTGCCGCCACCGCCATCGAGCACGATCCCCGGGTGCAGGAGCGCGTGGCGCGCGAGCAGTTCGGGATGCTGCGACGGGGCGAATTTCTGTATCGCATCGTTCCCGCCGAAAGCACCGCGACGACCGGACGCCGCTGAGACCAGGGGTCGGCGGTCGGGTTGTACATTCTTGGCCTCTGGTGTGTAGTCTTGTCGCGCCAGGCAGGGTAGCTCAGCTGGTTAGAGCACGGCACTCATAATGCCGGGGTCGCGGGTTCGAGTCCCGCCCCTGCTATCTTCCGAAGCCTCGTACTCTCATGGAGTTGCGAGCCTTTGTTCATGTGAGTTATCAAGCTCGGCGTGCTGTTGTTGGCCACATCAGTGGCAACGCGCGTTCTCTATTTCTCCCCATCGCTCCTCGCGCGATCCGCTCCCACCGATCCCCAGCTGGCCCGGTAAACTGTGAGCGCCAGTATGGCCGACCTGGGCCGGAGCCCCTCGAGGTCGTCTCCCGACCAGGCTTCATAGTGTTCGCTGAGAGTGAGCTTGCCGTCGAGGATCGCATCCAAGAGGTCCCAGGCCCGGTTCCGATGGACACACCTTGCTGGCGGTAAGTCCCAGTTCAGGGAATGATCGACTTCTGGGCCACCGGTCACAGTGCCGGATCGTCCCAAGGTCCATACTCAAGCTGGAATCTTACTGGAGAATCGGGAGGGCATAATGTCTACCGTTCGCCAGGCGAGGCTGAAGCCAGAATGCGCAGAGCGCTATCCGACTATTCCCGCCTGCATGTGGACCTCCGCTGCCCGCCTCGCCCAATTGGTAGGCGTCAATCGTCGAGCGCGGGCGCAGTGCCCCGAGAGAACAGAGAAGAAGCGCACTCTCTCCGAGACTGACTTCGAGTTCCGCGGCGGCTTCCCCCACTGGTTGGGGTTGATCGCCCGCACACGCGCCGGGGAGTCCGTTTTCATCTGACGTTCCCAGGCGACCGTGGGCACACCACAACGCCAGCGGTCATCAACCCGGCCCGCCAGTCGCCCGTCGCAGCTCACGGGCGGCGACGACCAGATCCAGCGTCTGCACCCGCATCGTACGACTCGCTTCCAGTGCCATCGCGAGCTTGCTCAAGCCGGCATGCGCCCGCACGATTTCCGCTTCGGCCACGGCCGAAAGATCGGTCGCGCGGGTGATGGCGTCACGCACCGCGTGGTACAGGTCGTCGGGGGTGAATGGCTTGAGCAGCACGCGGACCGGTGCGTCCGTCGATTCGATGTACGGCACCGCGTCGGGATCGGCGGACATGCAGAGCAGGGCAACACTCGGACGGTACCGTCTCAGCGTTTCGGAAACCTGACGGCCATCGATGTGCGGCATCGCGAGGTCGGTCACGACCAGATCGAACGGCTCGGCGCGTGCCTGAATCAGTCTCAGTGCGGATTCGCCGTCGGAGGCCTCTTCAACGTGAAAGCCTTCGGCTTCGAGCATGCGGCGAAGGATCCCACGCAGGTCCGAGTCGTCGTCCACCACCAGCACGCTGGCCCCTTGCCAGATGGGACCGTGGGGATCGGCGTGCGCTTCATCCATACAGCGCCTCCTGGGAGATTCCCCGGCGGGTTCCCAGAAACAAACTGAAAAAGGGGAGAGCGGCCCGCCCCCTCTATGCTACAGTAATCTTACAAAACTAGGCGGCACCTGGGGCGCCGCCTTGCTTTGATTACCCATTCCTGCCGAGTGATCGTTGGAGTGTTCGAAGGCCGGTCGACGGTGAAAGTGACTACTTCCCGGCGCCGCCCTGCGCTCCGCTCGTGCCGGAAGAATCCGAAGCCGTTCCCGATGAATCGGAGGGCTCCCCGCTGCCCGAGGAATCCGGGGGTGCGCCCGCACTCCCAGGGACACCTTCCCCAGGTGTCGATCCTGGAGATGTGGACACACCGTTCGATGCAGGTGGGTTATTCGGCAGGAACGGTGCAGCCGATGTTCGCGTATACAGACGCTTGGTCGAGTTGGCCAGCAACGCGAGTGCTCCCACGAGCCCCCCACCAACGAGCGCGATGATCAGCGCATACTCCACGGCCGCCCCGAGGCGTCTGGAAAGGCGCTGGCTCGCCAATGCTCGGCGCTGATTGACCATGGGTGACCCCGGTCTGCTTCAAACTAGCAAAATGAGGGCAGGGGAGAGCTCGAAAGCCGTGAAACGAACTGCAGAGTTTGTGCCTTCGTTCAGCAAGCTCCCTCTAAATGAATGTTGTGTCTCAGGTTAATCGCCTATTTGTCCCAACCCCCCTCTTAGCCGCACGACCGGAGGTCGACGCGCCTTGCCAGAACCCGCGTCAGATCACCCGACCGCGCCGCACCCGCCCAGCCCCGATCCGCGCTAAGCGATGTCGTTGCTCATGCTCTCCATCGCACTGTCCAGACCCTTTGATGCTCTCCTGGTGACCCCTCGTCCGATCTTTCCCACGGTCTTGGCCGCTCCGCCGTTCACCGCGACGGGGGCAGGGACCTCGACGCGTTTCCTGAGAATGGCACCTGGCTTCATGACCGCCTTTCTCGACGGCTTCGCACCGGTCACCTTGCGCGCGCGCCTACGGGCCTGACCCAGTCCGAAGTCCGGATGCAGGGCGAGGAGCTGCGCGACTCCGGTCGACAGAAGACGCTTGTACTCCTTCTTCGAGATGGTCTTTCGAGCCGCGTCGAGCGCGACCACCATCTTTCCCAAACCCAGGTGCGCAATCTGCTTTTTCCACTTCGCCATGGCTCCCCCTCTTGGAAGGGACGAAATGTTCACCCATGGGCTGCATGATTGAGCGCCGGGCAACCGTCGTCAATAGTGGCGCTACTGCTTGACCCACGTCGGTCGCAGGTCGCGCGTCACGTCGCGCACCAGCTGATCCACGATCTCGCCATAGGTTTCGTTCGGATCGCGGACTGCCACCCTAGGCAGGTTGTCGGAGATCGCCACATTGCCGACCGTTCCATTCGCCGCCGAGCTCGAACGCCAGACCGTTCCACCCGTCTTCGTGGACAGGAGGCGCACGGTCAGCTCGCCGGACACCGATGCCCGCACGTTGAGGCGTCCTGTACCGCTGATAGCGCCGCTCGGCTTTACGCCCGACATCCGGAGCTGACCCAGAAAGACTGCGGGGACATCCTTCTCCCGTCCCAGCGCTTGTGCCACGGCCGAAACATCGCCGGCGGTGGCAAGTTTCCTGACGGATGAATCCGCGCTGGAAAGCTCGAGGAGCTCGACTCCCGACTGGCTCGACAGCAGTGCCTCCGCGAAGCGCCGAGTCGCCGTTGTGCTCAGCTCCTTGTTGCTCTCCTCGGTCGAGAATGTGACGAGGGCGATGCGCCCGTACGGCTGCAGGCTGAGGCGTGCCGGTACCTGCGCGTAGTGCGCGCCGCATGCCGAAAGCGCCAGGCCGCCGCAAAGCGCGAGGATTCCACGTCCCTTCACGCGTCGAATTACGGTGTGGCACAGCATCTTAGCCGCTGCCTTGTTGAGGGAACTCTCGGAGCGGGCAAGGCTCGCGCCAGCACTTGCGTTCGGTGCCGCGAGGCGCATTCGTTCGCTAGGTCACGACTCCGAGCCACGGTGGATGCTCGGATCCATTCACAGGAGATCCCGATGTCTCGTACGATTGCCCCACGCCGGGGCGCCGCTCCCGTCTCCCGCAGCGCGTCGGAAACTCGCTTTGCCGACGCACGGCTGTACCCCACGAAGAACGATTTGCCCGAGGAAGACCGTCTTCAGGCGGTCACCTTGCTGAATCAGCGTCTCGCCGATTGCATCGATCTCCAAACGCAGTGCAAGCAAGCCCACTGGAATGTGAAGGGGCCCAATTTCATCGCCCTGCACAAACTGTTCGATGAGATCAACGAGGACGTCGAGGCATACATCGACCTGCTTGCCGAGCGAGTCGTTCAGCTCGGCGGCATTGCGGAGGGAACCGTCGGAGTGGTGGCCGAACGGTCAACCCTCGCCGGCTACTCCCTCACGCTCTCGAAAGGCGAGGAGCACGTCGCCGCCTTATCAGACGCGCTCGCCGCGTTCGGTCGAACGGCGCGGGTCGGCATCGAGGAAATGAATGATCTCAAGGATGCGGATAGCGCCGACATCCTGACTGAAATTTCTCGAGGAGTGGACAAGTGGCTGTGGTTCGTGGAGGCGCATCAGCAGAACGGAGCATTACCGCGCTGATGAGGCGCACGTTCGTCATCACCGCTGCCATGATCTTTGGGACCTCGGTCGGTTATGCTCAGACGAGCGGCGATTCGGCCAAGGCTCAACCGAACGACTCGCTCGCGCGGGCCAAGCCCGACACCTCGCACGGGACCAAGGACACCGCAGCCGCACCGTCCGGGGCACAGCAGCCGACTCAAGCGTCGGTCGTACCGGCTCGTGCGGCTGCTCCTGTGGACTCGATTCTTGCCGCGGCGTGCCGCGAAGAGCGGCCGGGCAAACCCGCCCCTGGCCTTCTCACTGTCGTCTTTCGGCCCGGCACTCCCGATACCGCTCGAGTGGCCGCTGCGCGAGAGGTCAAGGGAACGCTTGCCGGAACGACGGCGAGCGGCGAAGACTACATTCGCCTCTCCCCCGAGTCGGGACCGCTCGTGGTGGCGGCGGCTCGCCTGATCAGACTTCCTCCCGTGACCAGCGTCTCCGAGAAATCGTGCCCCTGAAGGGGGCGTTCTCCAAGCAGTTGAGAACTGAAAACACGATTGAGAATGGAGTCAACAGACTGTAAACTAGTTACTTAGATTGTATAATCTCATCTGATACATTAGGCCGTCAGAGAATGGAGGCGTGGCCCGGATATGAGGCTGATCCGGGCCACGCCTCCCCTCGTTTGGCCTATTCTCGTGTCGAGGGTCCCATCCCTTTCTCCTGACCCCACAGGGTCCGTGCGGCCTGCACCATCCCGATGAATTCTCCACGATATCCCTCGGCGTCCGCGGCCCGGCCTCCCCTGGCCATGTCGATCACCTGGTCGAAGGTCACGCTCCCCTTGTTCTCCGAGTCTCGAAGCAGCATGGCGAATGCCGCCACCGACGTAGCGAAGCGCATGTCATCAGAGATGCGCCCCGTTGACCGGTCCTCGATCCGCGAGGTGAGGAGCTTGCTCGTGTTGCCCGAGGGCTCCTTGAAGCGCAGGCGGAGGGTCATGAGGTCGAAGGAGCTTGCCGTCCCCGGTCGCAGCGAGACGTGCTGGTAGACCAGGCTGTCCTCGACGAGCGCGACCGGCCGCGCTCCAACTGGGACGATTTCATACAGAGCCGTCACCGTGTGACCAGCGCCGAGCTCTCCCGCGTCCTTCCGATCGTCCGCGAAATCCTCCTTTGCAAGGAGCCTGTTTTCATAGCCGAGCAGACGGTACGCCTGGACTTTGGCGGGGTTGAACTCCACCTGGATCTTCACGTCCTTTGCGATGGTGAACAGCGTGCCGCCGAACTCCTGAACGAAGACCTTCTGCGCTTCGCGGAACGTATCGATGTACGCATAGTGACCGTTTCCCTTGTCGGCCATCTGCTCCATCTTCGTGTCCTTCAGATTTCCGGTCCCGAAACCGAGAACGGTCAGGAAGGTTCCCTCCGACCTGCGCGCCTCGACCAGCCGGATCATCTCGGCATCGGAGCTCACGCCGACATTGAAGTCCCCATCGGTGGCGAGGATGACGCGGTTGTTGCCGTTGGGCAGGTAGTGCTCGCGAGCGACGTCGTAGGCGAGCCGCAGACCGGCACCGCCGGCGGTCGAACCCCCTGCCTCAAGTCGGTCGAGCGCTTCGAGGATCGTGCGCTTGTCTTCGCCCGAGGTGGGCGGGAGCACGAGACCGGCCGCACCGGCATACACGACGATCGCGACGCGGTCCTGGGGGCGAAGCTCCCCAACGAGCGCCCGGAACGCCTGCTTGACCAGCGGGAGCTTATCGGGGCTCATCATCGACCCGGACACGTCGATCAGAAAGACCAGATTGCTTGGAGGCAGTTTGTCGGTCGGGACATGGCGGCCCTGAATGCCGATTCGAACGAGACGGTGATCCGACGCCCACGGGCACGGACCAATCTCCGTCGACATCGAGAAGGGATCGGAGCCCTCGGGTTCGGCGTAGTGGTAGGGGAAATAGTTCACGAGCTCTTCGAGGCGAACCGCGTCCGCGGGTGGCAGTTGACCGGCGGAGAGAAAGCGCCGGACGTTGCTGTACGAGGCCGCGTCGACATCGATCGAAAAGGTGCTGAGCGGATTCGTGAGCGCGGCAAGAAAACGGTTCTCCTCGATCCGGGCGTAGGCCTCCGTGTTTCCCGGCTCGCGTTGCCAGCGCCAGGGCTCGGGGCTCGACGGCACTGGCGCGGGGAGCGACATCGATTGAGCCGCGGCACCCGCAACGGTAGCGGCGTCCAGCGCGAGGCCGATTTTGGCACTCTTGGCATTGGCCGCGACCTCACGCCGTTCGAGCGAAGCTCCGGCAAGGGTGAAGTCCTGTCTGACGGTGCTGCCGGCCCGTACCGTGACCGTCACGTCGATGGATTGGTAACCGATGAGCGCCGCTCGGAGCGTGATGCGGCCAGTCGGTAGTGCCGGGAACGCATAGGCGCCCTGGCTATCCGTGAGGGCGTTGAAGGCCGTGCCGAGCGCCAGCACCTGGGCATTCGCAAGCGGCCGGCCCGCGCCGTCCTTCACCTCACCCTCCACCCGTCCGGTCGATGACCGTATGGGCGCCGGAGCAGCTCCTGTGGTTGCGAGAATCACGCAGAACAGCGACGCGAGCACCGGCACGCGCCCGGTGACGCCTGGCAAGCGAGACCGCATCGATTCCTCCGGCTGGGTGATGGAGTCGGCCGTGATGGCCGGCTAGGTCAGTGACCCGCGGGAGATGCTACCAGCCTGGGGAGTGACACAATGAGTTGTGTAAAGGCAGCCTGACGAGCGGGTCCAGCGAGGAGGAGACAGCCGATCTGCTTGCGATGCTCGCCCGGATCGTGAAAGAGGGCTAACGTCCATACATGGACGTGCTCGAGTCGTTTCGACAACACCTCGCTTCTCTCCCGCTCCCGACTGGTCGGGCACTCGTTGCGGTGTCCGGCGGCCCGGACTCGGTCGCCCTGCTCGACCTCCTGACACGGACGACCGATCTGCATGGCCTCGATCTTCACGTTGCGCACTTCGACCACGGCATCCATCCCGAGAGCTCAGTGGTGGCAGATCGAGTCGGTGAGCTGTCTCGGCATTTCGGCCTTGCCGTCGAGCGGGGCCGAGGATCGCTTGGTCCGGACGCGACCGAGACCGCGGCCCGCGAGGCCCGATACGCGTTTCTCGAGGCGGCCCGTCTTCGGACGAACGCCGCTGCCATCTTTCTCGGCCACCACGGCGACGACCAGGCCGAGACCGTGCTCATGCGCGTGTTGTCGGGGTCGGGGCCGGCAGGTCTGGCCGGAATGGAGGCCGTGAGCGGCACCCTCGTCAGGCCGTTGCTCCCATTCACACGTGCTGACTTGGCGCGGTACGTGCGTGAGCGATCGTTGCCTGTCTGGGAGGATCCGTCCAATAATGACACACGCCACCAGCGTGTTTGGGTCAGGTCCGATGTCCTGCCCACTCTGCAGAAACGGATTCCCGGCGTCACCGACGTTCTGCATCGGGTCGCGCGGCATGCAAGGCGTGACCGGATGGCGTGGAATACGGTGCTCAACCTGGTTCCCGGCCTCGATGTCCGTCAGGAGAGCGACGGCATTTCCGTTGCTGGGGAATTTCTTCGCGGGTATGATTCACCACTCAGCGAAGCCTTGATTCTGGCGGTTGCCCGCCGCGTGGGCTGCCCGATCGGTCCCATCCGCGCTGGGCGGGTGCTGACTATGGTCGATCGTGGAATGAGTGGCTCACAGCTTCCGCTCTCGAATGGATGGAAAGCCGAAGTTTCGTTTGGACGACTGCATCTGGTTCGCTCCCGTGGCGCAGCGGTTCCGGACGGGGAGTGGATGATCCGCGGGGACCGAGGTGAGGGCGTCTGGGGGCCATGGCGGCTCGTATGGAGCCGGGGGCGTGCGCCGGAGCGCCAGGAGCGCGTCGGCTTGACCGCTTGGTTTACGCCGGAATCATTGACGGTTCGAAGCTGGGACCCAGGAGAGAAGCTTCGTCCGCTCGCCGGCACAGGTCGTCGGCTCGTGGTGAGATGCTTTCAGGACGCTCGAGTCCCACGCAGTCGCCGCCAGACCTGGCCGATCCTCGCAGGTGCCGATGAGGTGGTGTGGATTCCCGGCGTGTGCCGATCCGACGCGCTCCTTCCTCCCCAAGGGACCGAGGCCCTTCGTGTCGACGCTGAGCTCGTCTGAGGTCCTTCGCCGCACCGGCGGCCGCCCGGTCAAGTCCATCGTCTTCGACGCCCCGACGATCGCCGCCCGGGTGGCGGAATTGGGTGCCGAGATCACGGAGGCCTATCCCGACGGAGAGCTGCTGATCCTGGGGCTGCTCAAGGGAAGCTTCATCTTCCTGAGCGATCTGGTTCGCACCATCGAGCGCCCGATCCAGGTGGACTTCCTGGTGGCCAGCTCCTACGGTGATGGGAAGGTGTCGAGCGGCACGATCCGGCTGCTCTATGATCCGGAAACAAGGCTGGAAGGGAAACACATCCTCCTCGTCGAGGATATTATTGATACAGGGCGGACTCTGCAGCGGCTGATGACCCTGCTGGGGAGCCGGCGCCCGGGAAGCCTGGCCATTTGCGCGCTTCTCGACAAAGAGCTGGCAACCGAGATCCGTCACGAGGTCAAATTCGTGGGCTTTCGGGCGCCGCCGGCGTTTCTCGTCGGGTACGGCCTCGACCACGCCGAAAATTTTCGTCATCTCCCGTTCATCGCAGACCTGGAGTAGGCGGACCCGAGCGCAATGGCTGATAGACTACCGACCCGGCCCCCTCGCACGAACTGGGGCAACCTGAGCAAGAACCTCGCGCTCTGGCTCCTGGTGGGGCTCGTGGCGCTGGCGCTGTTCCAGATGATGAGCAGGCAGCGCAATCCCACCCAGGAGTTCTCCTATACCGAGTTCAGCAGACAGCTCGATCAGGGCAACGTGCAGAGCGTCGAGGTGTACGACGGCAAGCGCCTCGAGGGCGATTTCAAGAATCCGGTCACCCAGGACGGGCGCACCGCCAAGGGTTTCCAGGTGCTTCTTCCCGTCGCCAATAGCGAGGTGTTCCTCAAGCGCCTCGAGGACGCCGGCGTGCCGATCCCGGCCAAGGAGCCGAAGGGCGGCATCACCGCCATTATCATCGCGGCACTTCCCTGGATCGTCATTCTCGGGCTCTGGTTCTTCCTCCTGCGGCAGCTCCAGGCTGGCGGAAGCCGTGCCTTCGCGTTCGGGAAGTCGAAGGCGAAGCTGCTGGCCGGCGACACGCCCAAGATCACCTTCGCCGACGTGGCCGGCGCGGATGAGGCCAAGGTCGAGCTCCAGGAGATCATCGAGTTCCTGAAGGATCCCCAGAAATTCACCCGCCTCGGCGGACGACTGCCCAAGGGCGCGCTGCTCGTGGGTCCTCCGGGCACCGGCAAGACGCTGCTCGCCAAGGCGGTGGCCGGTGAGGCCGGCCGGCCGTTCTTCTCGATGTCCGGATCGGACTTCGTGGAGATGTTCGTCGGGGTCGGCGCCAGCCGGGTGCGCGATCTCTTCGAGCAGGGCAAGTCCCACGCGCCCTGCATCATCTTCATCGACGAGATCGACGCAGTCGGGCGTCATCGCGGCGCCGGCCTCGGTGGCGGGCACGACGAGCGGGAGCAGACCCTGAATCAGCTGCTGGTCGAGATGGACGGCTTCGAGTCCAACGACGGCGTCATCCTCATCGCCGCCACCAACCGTCCAGACGTGCTCGATCCGGCGCTGCTCCGGCCGGGCCGCTTCGACCGGCAGATCGTGGTCGATGCCCCCGACGTGCGCGGCCGCGAGGGCATCCTGCGGGTGCACACCCGGAAGATCCCGCTCGCCGCCGATGTACGGCTCGACGTCATCGCCAAGGGAACGCCGGGTATGGCCGGCGCCGATCTCGCCAACCTGGTAAACGAGGCAGCCGTGCTGGCGGCGCGTCGCAACAAGACGCTCGTGGACATGCAGGACTTCGAGGACGCGAAGGACAAGGTGATGCTCGGCGTCGAGCGCCGGAGCCTCGTCCTGACCGAGGAGGAGCGGAAGCTCACTGCCTATCACGAGGCCGGTCACGCCATCGTCGCGATCAAGATCCCCGGGAGCGATCCGATCCACAAGGTGACGATCGTGCCGCGCGGCCGAGCGCTCGGTCTCACCGCCTCGCTGCCGGAAGTGGACCGGCACAACTACACCAAGGACTGGCTCATCGGCAGTCTCGCGATGTTCTTCGGCGGGCGAGTTGCCGAGGAGCTGGTCTTCGGAGCCGACAAGATCACCACCGGCGCCGGCAACGACATCGAGCGGGCCACCGGCCTCGCGCGGCGCATGGTCACTCAGTTCGGGATGAGCGAGCTGATCGGTCCGATCGCCGTCGGCGACAAGGAGCAGGAGATCTTCCTCGGTCGCGAATTCGCCCAGCGTCGCGAGATCTCGGAGCGGACGGCGCAGATGGTCGACGACGAGGTGAAGCGCCTGGTCGACGAGGCCTATGCCCGTGCCACCACCATTCTGCTGGAGAACCGCGACCTCCTCGACCGGATCGCCGCGGCGCTGCTCGACCGCGAGACGATCGATCGGGAAGACCTGGACCACCTGGTGAAGAATCTCCCGCTGCCGCCACGCGGTCTTCCTCCGGTCGATTCGGCTCCCGCGCCAACCAGCCCTCCGACGAAGCCGGGCGTTGCTCCGGCCCGCGCACCGATTCTCGGCGCGCCCCCGGCCGAACCCGCGGGCGCGTGAATGTCACGCCGCTGGCGCTTCATTCCCCGAAGGCGGTGCGCGATGCTCTCCGCGCCGGCGGCTGGGAGGAAGGCCTAGCGGCGAACGCAGCAACCGGCGCGCATCACCTCGCCTTTCGTTTGACCGGAATGGACCAGGCTGCCCTCGAGGCCCTGGTCCATTTTGCTGGAACGCTCGGCCTCGATGTGCTCACCGGCGATGGCTGGGCGATTCTTGCCGGGAGTTGGTCCCGCCTGAGCGCATTTGCACGGCCGTGGCTCGTCCCCGCGCCACTGGCCCAGGCGGCGACGCAGGTTGGTCTCGCGATGCCCGCCGAGCTGTCGGCGGCGTGGGAAACGGCCAGAGGCCCTGTCGCTCTCGATCGACCCGTGATCGCCGCCATCCTCAACGTCACTCCAGACAGCTTCAGCGACGGCGGGCGCTGCGCCGATGTGTCGGGTGCGCTGACTTGTGCCGAGAAGCTGCTGACCGCTGGTGCCTCGATCATCGACGTGGGTGGAGAATCGACACGACCTGGTCGCACGGAGTCGGTGCCGGCGACGGAGGAGTTGAAGCGTGTCGTCCCCGTGATCGAGGCTCTGGCACGCGAACATCCCGCTCTGCCGATCTCGGTCGACACGGTGAAGGCCGATATTGCTCGGGCGGCGCTCGATGCCGGCGCGGCCATCGTCAACGACGTGTCTGCTCTCCGGCTCGACCCGGCAATGTCGGCGACCGTCGCCGCCGGGAAGGCAGGCGTGATCCTGATGCACTCGCGAGGTCCCATCCTCGAGATCTCGTCCTATGAGCACGCGGAGTACGGTGGCGACGTCGTGGGCGCGGTGATCGCAGAGCTCCGATCGTCGCTCCATCAGGCGGACGCGGCTGGGATTCGCTCCGGGGCCGTCGTCATCGACCCCGGGTTCGGCTTCGCGAAAACCGAAGAACAGAGCCTCGTGCTCCTCGATCAGCTCGCGGCACTGCAGACGCTCGGGCGTCCCATTCTCGTGGGCCCCTCACGCAAGCGATTCCTGGCTGCCGGAAGGGGGCTGAGCGTGTCGGAGCGTGACAGCATGACCGCGCTTGCGTGCGCGTTCGCCTGGGAACGAGGCGCGCGTCTGTTCCGCGTCCACGAGGTCGCAGGCGTGCGCGATGCCCTCGCCTTCGCTCAGAGCCTGGGGGGGCGCTAGTGCCGGTCGAGCAGCTGCCCCTTCCTGTCCCGCATTGGCGGGACCTGCTCGAGATCCTGATCGTCGCCTACGTGATCTACCGCCTGCTCCGGTTTTTGGTGGGGACACGCGCCTTGCAGATCGTGCTCGGGCTCCTGGTCCTCGCCGTCATCTATCTCGCTGCACTCCTGCTCAAGTTGTCAATGATCACGTACCTGCTCGGCGTGCTCTTCACCTATGGCGCGTTCGCCGCACTGGTCGTCTTCCAGCCTGAGCTTCGCCAGGCACTCGCTCGACTCGGACAATCACGCGTTTTCCGTCTCTTCGGTGCGGCGGAGCCGCCGCTGGTGGCCGACGAGATCGCGGAAGCGGTGGAACGACTGAGTCGCAGCGCCACGGGGGCGATCATCGCCATCGAGCGCGACATTCGTCTCGACGAGTATCTCGAGTCCGGCACGAGGATGCGCGCCACGGTGTCCGCTGATCTCCTCGCCACCATCTTCAGCCCCTATTCGCCCTTGCATGATGGAGCGGTTCTCGTCCGGGGCGACCAGATCGTCGGGGCAGGCTGCATCCTTCCCCTCACCCAAAGCCCAATGGGCGACCGATCGCTGGGCACGCGCCATCGCGCGGCAGTGGGTCTCTCCGAGGAGACGGACGCGATGGTACTCGTCGTATCGGAGGAATCCGCGACGATCTCCATCGCTCGCAGCGGTGCGTTGCGCAGGGGGCTCACAACGGAGTCGGTGCGCCTCTTGCTTGCCGGCGTCCCCCAATGACCGGGGCCGATCCGCCGCCGTATCGAGCCGCGCTCGGGGTCAGCGCAACCGTGCTCCTGGGCTATGTCCTCACGCTGGCCCCGACGGTGACCTTCTGGGACGCCGGCGAGTTTATCGCCGCCGCCAAGACCCTCGGCATTCCCCATCCCCCTGGTACGCCCCTGTTCGTCATGATCGCTCATGTCTGGGCGATGCTGCTCCCGATCGGCGAGTATGCCTTCCGCACCAACCTGTTGAGCGCCGTGTTGAGCGCCGCTGGTGCAGGATGCTTCTTCCTCGTGGCGCACGAGTCGCTGGCCGGTACGGCCGAGACGGGGATCGCTCGGATCGGCGGGGCAGCCGCCGGAGCGATCATCGGGGCCTTCACCTTTACCGCGTGGCAGAATTCAAACGAGACCGAGGTCTACGCCGTCGCGACGTTCACGATCGGGGCCATCTCCTGGCTTGCCTGCCTGTGGAGACGGCGGCGCGGGACACCGAACGCCACGCTGACCCTCCTCCTGATCGTCTATCTCGCGGCCCTCTCGGTCGGGAATCATCTTCTCGCCTTGCTCGCCGGTCCGGCCGTGGTCGGGTTTCTCGTCACGACGATACGCGGCGCCGCCAATGTCGACCGAGACGCGCACAGGCGAGAGTGGGGAGAAGTCGCGGTAGTCGCCGGCGTCTGGGCTCTGCTGGTGGGTACCGGGCTCGGGAGTACAACGCTCGTTCTTCTCGGGGCCGTGACATTTGCGGTGTCGGCGGGCTTCGCCGCGACCGCCGGGGCAGGGGGATTCGCGGTCGCGAGTCTGGCATTGGCGGTGGTCGGTGTCTCGCCCTATTTGTTTCTTTACCTGCGGTCGGCGCAGCACCCTCTTCTCAATGAGGCTGCGCCGGACACACTCCGCGCGCTGCTCGCGGTCATTCGCCGGGCGCAATACCCGCCGCGTACGCCGCTCGACGACCCGACGATCACCTCCGGACTTGGCAACCCGGGTCGGTCGTTGCGGCTTCTCGGTATCCAGCTGCTCGACTACCTCGTGTACTTCGATTGGCAATGGGCGCGTTCGGTCGAGACCAGGCTGGCGGGTTTCCCGCTGCGCACGCTCGCGACACTTACCTTCGCGTCACTCGGTCTCAGAGGCGCATCGATTCAGCGGCGCGCCGACCGTGGCGGGTGGTGGCTGCTGCTCATGATGTTTCTGGTGACCGGGCTGGGTCTGGTCTGCTACATGAACTTCAAGCCCGGGTTCGCCCGGTGGTACGATGTCTACCCAGGGCCCAATGACCACGAGGTCCGCGAACGAGACTACTTCTTCGTGGTGAGCTTCGTAGTCTGGGGGCTCTGGGCTGGCATGGGTCTGGCCGACCTGGTCCGCCGAGCCACCGCGAGGACGGGTGCGACCGGACGGCTCCGATCCGCATGGCTGCTCGTGGCCGCGCTTCCAGTCGCTCTCAACTGGACTGCGGCGACTCGTCGTGGCACCCCCGACGCACGCCTGGCCGCAGATTTCGCGTACGACTTGCTGAACAGCTCCCCACCATACGGCATCCTGTTCACTTACGGGGACAACGACACCTTTCCGCTCTGGTGGGCACAGGAAGTGGCCGGAATCCGCCAAGACGTCACCGTCGCCTGTCTCGCCCTCGCCAACACCGACTGGTACATCCGCCAGCTTCGCGATGCGCCTGTTCGGCCGGTTGACATGGACTCACTTCCCGAGGTCTGGCGTCATGCCGTCACTGCGCGGCCCAACCGGCCGTTGCATGCAATGACCGACTCGGTGATCGCCGCTGCCATGCGAGGCTATCTCGTTCGCGGGGATCAACGAGTCTCGCTTGGCCCGATTTCCCGATCGCTGCGCGATGGGACATTTCTCTATCCCAGTGATGTCTTCGTGATGAGCGTGGTGCGACAGAACCTGGGACGGAGACCGGTGGTCTGGGCGTCAACGACAGGGAAGGGTTTCGGCGGACTCACCGAGTACGTCGTCCAGAAGGGAATGGGATTTCATGTTCTCACGGCGGCCCCCGATACCACGTTACCCGATGTCGACCTTCATCGTCTGGCGAGTGTTCCGTTGGATATTCCCGTCACCGAGCACCTCGTCTGGGAGACGTACCGCTACGCCGGCCTGCTCGAACAGGAGGGAGGTCCCTTCGAGAGCACGAGCGCACTGGCCGCTTCCAGCCTCGCAACGCCAGTGATCCAGTTGGCTTACGTTTACGCCGGTCGGTCGGATACGGTCCGAGCCGAGCGGGCGATAGATAGGGCAGGTCGCCTTTCCTCCAATCCCGGCATTCGGACCGCTTTGGAGAGTATCCTTTTCCCGGCGGACACCTCCTCACCGTAGCGAACGGATTCCCCTGCAATAGCGCCGCCAAACCTAGTAAATTCAAAGGCTATGGACTTCCCGGCCCTTCCCGGCCGCCTCGCCATGGTTCGCGAAATCGTAGCCAGGCACCAGGCGATCGCGGGGTGGACCCACGAGGTGCGCGTCGTCGCGGTCACCAAGACCCATCCGCCTGCGGCGGTCAGGGCCGCGGTGGCGGCTGGTCTCACGGACGTCGGAGAGAATCGGGTCCAAGAGGCGCTGGAAAAGCGAGCGGCGCTGGCCGATGTGGCTGTCGATTGGCATCTGATCGGAACGCTGCAGCGAAACAAGGCCCGGCTCGCGGTCGGCCGGTTCGCGCTGATCCACTCCGTCGACCGGGTGGAGCTCGGCGCCGATCTGGCTCGACGAGCTGCGCCGGGGACCAGGCAAGCCATCCTGGTGCAGGTGAACTGCTCCGGAGAACCCCAGAAGGGCGGTGTGGAGCCGAACGGGCTGCCGGCCTTGCTCGACGTGCTGACGCCTTTGACTGGCCTCGACGTCCGCGGACTCATGACGATGAGCGCGCTGACCGACGATCAAGCGGAGCAGCGCCGAGCGTTCCGATTGCTGCGTGACCTTCGCGATGCGGCCGAACGATCAGGGTATCGCCTTCCGGAGCTGTCGATGGGAATGTCGGGTGACTATCCGGTTGCGGTCGAAGAAGGGGCGACGATGATCCGGCTGGGAACAGTGCTGTTCGGTGAACGGGCGGACGCATGACTGCAACGGCAGTGCTGTACGACCGGATTCAAGCCGCGGCCGACGTCGTCCGCGGTCGGACCGGGCTCGTGCCCGAAGTGGCGATCATCCTCGGCACGGGACTCGGTGGTCTTGCGAATGAGATCGATGTCGAGATGGAGGTCCCGTACGAGCGCATTCCCGGCTTTCCGCTGTCGACGGTGGAGAGCCACGCGGGACGGCTCCTGCTCGGTCGACTGGGTCGCCGACCGGTCGTGGCGATGCAAGGCCGGTTTCACCGCTACGAGGGGTACGACCTTCAGCAGGTGACGTTTCCCGTCCGGGTCATGCGGGCACTGGGCGCCGGAACGCTCGTTGTCTCGAACGCGTGCGGAGGGATGAATCCCCTCTGGTCTCCCGGTGATCTCGTGCTGCTGAGCGACCACATCAACCTCCTCGGTGACAACCCGCTGGTCGGGCCCAATGACGAACGGCTCGGCCCTCGGTTTCCCGACCTTTCGGCGCCCTACGACCCGGAGCTTCGGGCGCTCGCGAGGAGGGTGGCACTCGAGCTCGGGATCGTCCTGCGAGAAGGCGTCTACGTCGCGGTGTCCGGCCCGAATCTCGAGACGCGGGCGGAGTACCGGCTCCTCAGGGCCATCGGTGCCGATGTGGTCGGCATGTCGACGGTGCCCGAAGTGATCGTCGCCGTGCACGCGGGGATGCGAGCGATCGGCATTTCGATCATCACCGACCAGTGTCTGCCCGACGCGCTCGAGCCCGCCGATATCGCACGGATCATCGCGACTGCCGGAAGAGCCGAGCCCAACCTCACTCGTCTGATCACGTCTCTGATGGAGCGTTTGGTCTGATGCCGTATCCCTCCTGGCCGGAAGGCGGCGCCGACCACCTCGAGCAGCAGCTTCTCGAGCAGTGGAAGGCGGAGGACCTCTTTCATCGTACGCTCGAGGCCGGTCGGGGTGGCACGCCGTACGTCTTCTTCGAGGGTCCGCCGACGGCCAACGGTCGGCCCGGCATTCACCACGTCTTCGCCCGTACCATCAAGGACCTCGTCTGCCGGTTCCACGCCATGCAGGGCCAGTCGGTCACGCGGATCGCCGGTTGGGACACGCACGGCCTGCCGGTGGAGATCGAGGTCGAGAAGGAGCTCAAGCTCTCGGGCAAGAAGGACATCGAGAAGTTCGGCGTGGCCGAGTTCAATGCGCGGGCTCGGACCAGCGTCTTCAAGTATCAGTCGGCGTGGGAGAACCTCTCCGACCGGATCGGATACTGGCTGGACTACGAGCATCCGTACGTCACCTGCAGCAACGAGTACATCGAGACGGTCTGGTGGCTGCTCAAGCGGCTCCACGAGCGCGAGCTCCTCTATCGCGGCCACCGGGTGCTGCCGTACTGCCCGCGGTGCGGCACCGTGCTCTCGAGCCACGAGCTCGCGCTGGGTTACGAGAAGGTCTCCGACCAAGTCGATCTACGTCACCTTCCCGCTCGAGTCGGAGCCGGCGCGCAGCTCGTGGTCTGGACGACGACGCCGTGGACCTTGCTGTCCAACGTCGCCGTGGCGGTGCATCCCGAGATGGAGTACGGCGAGTATCAGGTTGGCGATCGTCGTCTGATTCTTGCCACGGCACGCGCGGGTCTGCCCAGCGGGTCCGGCAAGGGGGCGCCCACCTTCGGCGAGCTCGGCGCGCTTCGCACGTTTCCGGGAAGTCGAGTTGTTGGGATTGCGCTATCGGCGCCCGCTCGAAGTCGTCCCATTACCCGACGACAAGGCATCACGCCTGGTCGTGCCCGGCGTCGTTCGTCACCGCGGAGGACGGCTCGGGCCTCGTGCACATGGCGCCGGCGTTCGGCGCGGACGACTATCAGGCGGGCGAGGAGCACGGTCTCGCCCTGGTTCGTCCCGTCGCCCCGGACGGCACGTTCACCGGCACGCAGCTGGCCCGAGATCGAAGGGCGCCTCGTCACCGCGCGCGAGACCAACGATCTCATCATCGCCCGGCTCAAGGAGGAAGGGCGCTGGCATCTGTACCGCGCCGTATGAGCACACCTATCCGCACTGCTGGCGCTGCTCGAGCACGCTGATCTACTACGCTCGCGACTCCTGGTTCGTGCGCACCTCCGCACTGAAGGAGCGCATGCTGGAGCTCAATCGTGAGGTCGACTGGCATCCGCCCGAGGTCGGGGTCGGGACGCTTCGGTGAGTGGCTCGAGAACAACGTCGACTGGGCGCTCTCGCGCGACCGGTACTGGGGGACGCCGCTGCCGGTCTGGGTCTGCGACCGGGATGCGTCGCATGTCGAGGTGATCGGCAGCTACGCCGAGCTGACCGAGCGGTGGGGCAAGGCGTTGCCCGATAGGTTCGATCCGCACAAGCCGTTCATCGACGAGTACATCTGGTCCTGCCGATGCGGTGGGACGATGCGCCGGACGCCCGAGGTGATCGACACCTGGTTCGACTCGGGATCGATGCCGTACGCGCAGTGGCACTATCCGTTCGAGCACGACGACGAATTCGCCAGTCCACTTCCCGGCCGACTTCATCTGCGAGGGCGTGGACCAGACGCGCGGATGGTTCTACTCGCTGCTGGCCATCGCGACGACCGTCTTCGACTCGCTGTGCTACCGCCACGTCATCGTGAACGATCTGGTTCTCGACGCCGAAGGCCAGAAGATGTCGAAGTCGAAGGGCAACGTCGTCGATCCGTGGGAGATGATCGCCGAGTTCGGTGCCGACACCGTCCGACTCTATCTGCTCGCGTCGAGCCAGGTGTGGCTGCCCAAGCGATTCGATCGAAACACGATCGGTGACACCGCCGGGAAATTCTTCAACGCACTGAGGAACAGCTACGCCTTCTTCTCGATCTACGCGGAGAACTGGGCCCCCGGCGGATCTCCTCCCGTGGCGGAGCGGCCGCTCGTCGATCGGTGGCTCCTGAGCCGGCTCGATGCCACCGTCGAGGCGGTCGGGTCGGCGTGGTCGGAGTACGATCCGACCGCCGGCGTGCGGGCGCTCATGGAGTTCGTGGTGGACGACCTGTCCCACTGGTATGTTCGGGTCAGCCGCGACCGCTTCTGGGCGGTGGACAGCACGGCGGACCCCGCCGCCCTGGCGACACTGCATGAGTGCCTCGTGACGGTGAGCCGGCTGCTCGCGCCGGCTGCCCCCTTCGCGAGCGACTGGCTGCACCGGGCTCTGACGGGAACCTCCGTGCACCTTGCGCGGTTTCCTGTCTCCGCCGGTCGGCGCGAGCCAGACCTGGAGGGCGCCATGGACGCGGTCCGGCGGCTTGCCTCGCTGGCTCGAGCGGCGCGGGAGAGCGTGAGCATCCGCGTCCGGCAACCGCTCGCGCGCATGCAGGTGGCGATTCCGGCCAACGTGCGCGGCGCCGTGTTCGATGGGTTGCTCGAGCTGCTTCCGACCGAGGTGAACGTCAAGGAAGTCGAGGTGGTCGAGAGCGACACCGATCTGGTTCGGCTGAAGGCCAAGCCCAACTTCCGCTCGCTGGGCAAGCGGTACGGCAAGCGGACCCCGGCCGTGGCCGGCCGCGGCCCGGATCTCGGATCCGACGCAGTTGCGGGGTCTGGAAGCAGGGACGGACCGCGACCCTGGAGCTCGAGGGCGAATCGGTCACCCTTTTTCCCGAGGACGTCGTCGTAGAGCGAGAGGTTGCGAGCGACTGGCTGGTCGCGGAGCGACGGGCCCTTCGTCGTCGCGCTCGACCCGCGCTCGTCGCCGGAGCTCCGCGGTGAAGGGCTCGCGCGGGAAGTCGTGAATCGGGTCCAGCGGCTCCGGAAGGAAGCAGGGTACGCCTACACCGATCGGATTCGCGCTCTGGGTCAGCGGCGACGATCTGGTGTTGTCCGCCGTGCGTGACCACGCGGATTTCATTCAGGGTGAAACGCTCGCTCGGCGGCTCGAGCAGGGCCGCGCTCCGGCGCCCGATCTCGAGCAGCACGGTGGACATCGATGGATCACGGAGTAGTGGTGGGAGTGCAACGATTCGTGGACGGCCGGTCCCCTGCCGGCCCCAAACCCTCGGACACGTAATGAACAAGAAACAGTTGGCTCATCTCGAGAAGCGCCTCCTGGAAGAGCGAGCCCGCGTGATGAAGGAGCTCGGGTACTACGACGAGTCGTTCAACGCGACGCTTGCAGTCCTCCGACGGCGACCTGTCGTCCTACTCCTTCCACATGGCCGACCAGGGCACCGACGCGATGGAGCGGGAGAAGCAGTTCCTCTTCGCCTCACAGGAGGGTCGCTATCTCTGGCACGTGAACGAGGCGCTGCGACGCCTCTACGAGACGCCGGAGAAGTTCGGGCGCTGCCATCAGTGCGGACAGGAGATCAACTTCGAGCGGCTGGACGCGCTGCCGCACGCGCGGCTTGTGCATCACGTGCAAGGAGAAGGAAGAGGATGGAAAGCGCCGCTGACCTCGGGTCGTCCGGCGCCGAGCGTCGGGTTTACCTGACAGCGGCGATCGCGACGGTGGTCCTCGACCTCATCACCAAGGTGATCGCCGAGGCCACCCTCCTGCGCACACCGGGTATCTCGATGATCGGGGACTGGTTCCAGCTCCGACTGGTCTACAACCAGGGCGCCGCGTTCGGCCTGCACGTCGGGCCCGTACTCCCGATGGATCTTCTTCGCCGTCGCGCTGCTCGCGGTGGTCGTTCTCACCCGCATGTCGCGAGGGGCTCCCGCAGGCGACCGGTTCCGGCAACTGGCCCTGGGACTCGTGGCGGGCGGCGCTGTCGGCAACCTCCTCGACCGGATTCGCAGCGGACGCGGGGTCGTTGACTTTCTCGACGTCGGCGTTGGAGCGCTCCGGTGGCCGACCTTCAACGTCGCCGACATCGCGGTGAGCTGCGGCGCGATCGCCCTCGCGATCTCGCTCTGGCGGGAAGATTCCCGCCGCCCCGAAACGGAGTCGGCTTCGGCTGCCTGAGCTGACCGTTCACCGTCTCCGTCACGGCGACGGAGCGGCTCGACCGCTTCCTCGCCGATCAACTGGGACTCTCCCGCACCCAGGCGGCCCGCCTGGTCGCCGACGGCGCCGTCACCGTCAACGGCGCGACTGCACGAGCCTCTCGACTTCTCGTCCCGCGCCGATCGGGTCAACGTCCGGTTTCCCGATGCCGAGCCGCCCCGCACCCTTCGCCCGGCGTCGATTCCACTCAAGGTTCTGTTCGAGGACGAGCACCTCGCAGTGATCGACAAGCCCGCCGGGCTGGTCGTTCATCCCGCGCCGGGCCATTGGGACGACACCCTGGTCAATGCGCTGGTCGCCCGGGGCACGACGCTATCCGGTGGCGCCGAGGGCAGGCCCGGCATCGTCCACCGACTCGATCGAGACACGTCGGGGCTGATGGTGGTCGCCAAGACCGATCTTGCCCACCGGCGGCTCGGCGCAGCCATCGCGGCACGTCGCGTTCACCGGGGCTACGCGGCGCTCGCCTGGGGTCACCTCGACGAGCATCGCGTCGTCCATCGACGCGCCCCTCGCGCGCCATCCGCAGGATCGAAAGCGGATGACGGTGATCGCCTCCGGACGACCGTCACGCACGGACGCGAGAGTGGTCGCTCGATTCGCCGTCGCCGACCTGCTTCGGCTCGATCTGCACAGCGGTCGCACCCACCAGATCCGGGTGCACCTGGAGCACATCGGACATCCTGTCATCGGCGACCCGGTCTACGCCGGGGGTGGGAGCCGAAGGATCACGGGCCCGCTCCGCCGCCAAGCCGAAGAGCTCGAGAGATGTACACCAAGGCAGGCGCTCCATGCCGCGGTTCTGGCATTCCGCCACCCGGCAACGGGATCCCCCCTCGAATTCAGGGCCGAGTGGCCCGCCGATCTCAGGGATGCACTCCGTGTCGTGGGTGGCGAAGACTTGGTTGCTCACCCTGACGCCCTTAGCTATCTTCTTTTCTTCAATAGAGATGGCTGATCCCTCTACGCTACACGCCGTCATCTTTCGGATCGGTGCGCTGATTTGCGCTGCCCCGGCAGGGATCGTGCGTGAGATCCTGCCGCGCCTCCCGGCTACACGGATCCCTGGTGTTGCCGAGGCAATCGAAGGGCTCGTCAACGTCCGGGGCACCCTCCTCACCGTTCTCGACGGCCACGTCCTCCTCCAGCAGGAGCGGCAGGTTGGCGACGAGGGCGCGATCGTCGTCGTGGAGGTAGCTGGCCGCCGGTATGGGCTGGCCGTCGCGCAGGTCGTGGACTTTCTGGAGGTTCCCGAGCACGCGGTCGCGCCGAGGGCGGACCTGCCGGGGATCGACGCGCGATTGGTGCGAGCGGTCGGGGTCCGGAACGACCAGCACTTCATCTTGCTTGACATCGACGCGCTCTTCGCGCCGATCATCGGACCGGACGGGCAATCCGGCCGTCGCGGGGACGTGGCCTAGTCTTGATGGCGGCCAACCAGCCGCCGGTACCTCGCATTCACGCTCGGAGGAGTCGCTGTGTCCCACACGGTTCTGGTTTGCGACGACGCGATCTTCATGCGCACCATGATCAGCGACATCCTGACGCAGGCCGGATTCGAGGTTGTCGGGGAGGCGGAGTCGGGGGCGCAGGCGGTTCAGAAGTATCGCCAGCTCAAGCCCGATCTCGTCACCATGGACATCGTCATGCCGGACATGGGGGGCATCGAAGCGGTTCGGGAGATCTGCAAGACCGATCCCGACGCAAAGATCCTCATGTGCAGTGCCATGGGACAACAGGCGCTGGTGGTCGAGGCGATTCAGGCCGGAGCCAAGGATTTCGTGGTGAAGCCGTTCCAGCCTTCGCGGGTACTCGAGGCGGTCCAGCGCGTCCTGGGATAAGCAATGGACATCTCGAAATACGCTGCGCTTTTCCTCGCCGAGAGTCGGGAGCACCTGAGCGGCTGCAACCAGCTCCTGCTCGAGTGGGAGCGCGCCCCCGAGCTGCTCGAACCGGTGGGTGGCCTGTTCCGGTCGATCCACACGATCAAGGGCATGGGCGCCACGATGGGGTACGACGGTGTGGCCGATCTGGCGCACCGGATGGAAAATCTGCTCGATGCTCTGAGACAGGGTCGCGTGAAGGCCCGGCCGGAAACATTTCAGCTCCTCTTTCGCGGCGTCGACGCACTCGGGCGGGCGGTCGAGAGCGCGGCGGCAGGGCGGCAAGAGTCGAAAGATCCGCGACTGACCGCCGATCTCGATGCGGAGGTGGCGGACCAATCGAGCGGGCCCGCAGCCTCTCAGCCGACTCGGCACGAAGCTGCCAGCGAACCCGGCTCCGTCCGCCCGGTGCAAGTCACCATCCGGTCAGAGGCGAGCATGCGTGGCGCCCGGGCCGCGCTTGTGGTCCGGCGGGTCGAATCACTCGGACGGGTGACGAGTCTTCGACCAGCGATGGCGCAGCTCGACCGGGAAGATTTCGATGGCCGGCTCTCCTTCGTGCTGCACACCGAGGCGACCGACGAGCAGATTGTTTCGAGCGTCCGCTCGGCCGGTGATGTCGAGTCGGTTCGCTTCGAGTCGGTCGCCGCTGGCGAGACCGGTGCGCTCATGCCGAGTCGGCAGATCCGGGTCGAACTCCGGCGTCTCGACGCGCTCATGAATCAGGTCGGCGAGCTGGTCGTGGCGAAGAATCGGCTCGCGATGTACGCGTCGGCTAGCGGCGACCCGACGCTCGGGGAGCTGAGCGATCGCATCGGGCGGCTCGTGTCGGAAATGCAGGGCGAGGTCATCGCCGCCAGAATGACTCCGGTGGGCGAGGTGTTCGACCGCTTTCCCCGGCTGGTCCGCGACCTCGCCCGGGATCTTGGCAAGCGGATCCGCTTCGACATGGAAGGCGAAGAAATCGAGCTGGACCGGTCGATTCTCGACGAGATCGGCGATCCGCTGCTACACCTCATTCGGAACGCGGCGGATCACGGTATCGAGGCGCCGGAGCGTCGGACGGCGTCTGGAAAGCCGGAGGAAGGCAGGATTCTCCTCTCCGCCAGCCGGGAGCGCAACACGGTGTTGCTCCGTGTGACCGATGATGGACGGGGGATCGACCGCAGCGCGATCCTCGCCAAGGCGCGCCGCGACGGGCTCGCCGACGCCTCGGTCGAGTCCCTCAGCGACGAGCTGCTCCTCCGCGTTCTCGCTCGGCCCGGATTCAGTACCGCCGAGACGGTAAGCGGCGTGTCCGGTCGCGGGGTGGGTGTGGACGTCGCCATGACGCGGGTTCGGTCGCTCGGGGGAACGCTCGAGGTCCGGAGCGAGCAGGGGAAGGGAACCACATTTCTGATCCGGGTTCCGCTCACCCTCGCCATCGTCCGCGCGCTGCTGGCCGACGCGGGCGGCGAACGGTATGCCGTCCCGCTCGCCTACGTGGCGGAAACGGTGGAGTTCGATCCCCGGGCGGTAACGTCGGTGAGGAATCGGGAGGCGCTGCTGGTGCGCGATCTCGTGATCCCGACGGTTCATCTCTCCGAGTTGGTCGCCGGACCGGAGCGCAGGGCCACGGCCCGGCGGCCGACGCTCATACTCGAGATCGGGGAGCGCCGGACGGCCCTCGTAGTCGATGCGTTGGTCGGGCAGCAGGACATCGTGGTCGAGCCGTTCGATGCGCCGCGCGGCATGCCGCCCTATGTGGGCGGAGCGACGATCCTGGCGGATGGCGCGCCGGCGCTCATTCTCGACGCTGCCGCGCTGATCTAGGAGACGTGAGCATGGAAGACGTGCGGGACCTGAAGGCACTGCAGCTCGACGCTCTTCGCGAGGTGGCCAATATCGGTGCCGGCCACGCCGCCACCGCGTTGTCGCAGATGACCAACCGCACGATCATGATCGCGGTCCCCGAAGTGAACGTCCGTCCGCTCGAGGAGGTCACCGATCTCGTCGGCTCGGCGGATATGGTCATCGCCGCGGTCTTGATGCACATGATGGGCGACCTCACCGGTCGCACGCTCGTTCTCTTCCCGGAAGGATCCGCCCGAACCCTCTGTGATATACTGCTCCGGCGGAGTCCCGGGGACACCCGGGAGTTCGGCGCGATGGAGCAGAGCGGCCTCAAGGAGGCCGGCAACATTCTCGCGAGCGCCTACCTCAACGCACTCAGCGATTTCATGGGGATGATGCTCATCCCCTCGGTGCCGAGCCTCGTGGTCGATCTCAGCGGGGCCGTGCTTACCACCGCCTACCTCAACTTCGGACACGAGCGCGACTTCGTCTTTTGCGTCGAGACCTCGTTCCGAGTCGAGGGAACCGTGGAGTTGCTGCAGGGACACTTCCTGCTCCTGCCCGACATGCCGTCCCTGCGGGCCATCTTCGACGCCATCCGCCTGACCTGAGCCGATGCCGGGACCCGTGCTTTCGGAGCGCGATCTCGCCGTCCTCCGCTCGTTTGCTCGCCGGATCGACCCCTCCGACGCCGGCGCCCACAACAACCTGGGCGTCCTCTACTACCAGAAGGGTCTGATCGAAGAAGCGATCGCCGAGTTCGTGCGAGCGCTGCAGCTCGATGCGCGCATGCACGTCGCGCAGAGCAACCTGGACATCGCCTATCGGGAATCGGGACATTACGATCGCCGCATCACCGAGCTGCACGACCGAGTCAGGCGGCGGCCGGACGACCGCGAGGCCCGCTGGGAGCTCGGCCGCGCCCACGCCGCGCTCGGCCATCATTCGGAGGCCATCGCCGAATTCCAGGCGCTGCTCGCGTGGCATCCCGCGGATGTCGCCGCAATGCTTCAGCTCGGCCTGGCGGAGAAGGGCCGAGGCAACCTGGATACGGCGAGCGACTGGCTCGAGCGGGCCTGCTCCAGCGATCCGGAGAGCGCCGTCGCGCGGTTCTACTATGGCGAGGTGTTGTACAACCGTGGTCTCAACGGACCGGCGCTCGCGGCCCTCACCGAGGCGATCGCACGGAACCCGGAGTATGCGGAAGCTCACTATCTCCTCGCCTTCGTTCACGGCGATATGGGCGAGCACGAGGCAGCCCGGGAATCGACTCGCCAGGCGATCAAGCTCAATCCTACCTTGGCGCGAGCCCAGGCGAATCTGGCGCTCGAGCGGGTGGGAGGCGGAGAAAGCGGAGAACGGAGAAGGGAGAAGAGGGAAGGGGAGAGCTCGACGGGCCGTGCTGCCGTGCAGGTCGTGGAGGGTGGCGCGCTCGCGCACTATAACCTCGGCCTGGCACTCCGGCAGAAAGGATATCTGAAGGAGGCGATCGCCGAGTACCGCCTGGCACTCGAGGCGGGCGAGGACGACCGACTGAGTCTGCAGGCGCTTGCCGAAGTGCACCTGCTCCAGCGCGATCTTCCCGCCGCGCTCGAGCTCTACGACCGATTGGTCCGCGAGTATCCCGATTCGCCGAAGCTGTGGAACGAGCGCGGCGTCTGCCTCCATCAGGCCGGACGCCGGGGAGAGGCCGTTGGCTCCTACGAGCAGGCCGTCGCGATCGACCCACACTACCAGCTGGCATGGAACAATCTCGGTGTGAGTCGCGCGCACGAAGCGGGCGGTGAGGCCGCCGTGACCGCGTTCCGGCACGCGCTCGACGTCGGCCAGCCGCTCCTGGCCGCGCGCCTCAATCTCGCCCTCCTCCTCCTGCAGCGGCGGCAGCTCAAACAGTCGCTCGAGGAGTATCAGCGCGCCCTCGCGGAGCAGCCGGGAAGCGCTGTCGGGTGGAACGGGGTGGGACTCGTTCTGATGGAGCTGCGCCGGTACGAGGACGCGCGAAATGCCTTTGGTCGGGCAGTGGATGCCGATGCGCGCTTCGCCGGCGCTCGATACAACCTGAGCTTCGTCCTCAGCCAACTCGGCGATTTCGATGGCGCGCTGCGCGAAACCCGGCACGCCCTCGAGCTCGAGCCCCTGTATGTCCCGCAGAAGTTCGCGCTCACGATCGATCTCCAGTACGAGGACCCGACGATCGCGATCGCACCGGACCTCGCGGCGGATGTCGGCGGCGACGAGCTCGCGGGTGAATTCGCGTTCGACCCTCCGGCGCTGGATCAGCTCTTCGCCGAGCTCGCGCCGGCGGTTGCACCCGCACCGGTCAATGGCCACAGCGGCGGGCTCGATCTCGCGCGCGATTACATCGCAAAGGGACTCCTCGATCTGGCCTCGGCGGAGCTGAGTCGCGCGGCGGCACGGGGTGCCCCGCGCGCCGCGACGTCGGTGCTGCAGGGCGACATCTTCGCCAAGCGCGGACTCTACGGTGAAGCACTCGACCGTTATCGCGCCGCTCGCGCGGCCGCCCCCGACGATCCCGACGCGACGCTTGGCGAAATCCGCGCTCTGGTGGCGCTCGGGTCTCCGGCGGACGCGGCACCTCTCGCCGACGCACTCGCCTCGCGGGTCCGTGGCGACGTCGAGGTGCTGGTGGCCCGCGCCCGGGTTCGGCTTGCGGTAGGCGACGCCCTCGGCGCGCTCGACTGCATCCGCGAAGCCCAGGCACTCGCGCCCGGAAGGCCCGACCTTTTCCATCTCCAGGCCCAGGTCTCGGCGCGTCTTGGGGACCGAACGGCGGCACTCGCGGCATTCAATGCGGCGCTCCAGCTCGATCCTTCGCTGGTTCGGGTCTGGTTCGAGCTCGGTGGCATCGAGGAGGAGCGGGGCAATTGGAGCGCAGCCTGCGCGGCGTACGAGCGTGCACTCGATCTCCTCCCGACCTATGCCGCCGCGGCACTGGCGCTTGCCGACCTGCTCAGGCGGATCGACTCTCCGCGGGCCGCGATCAATGTGCTCGTGCGAATTCTCGAGGCCGACCCCTACGAGCTCGAGGCCCTCACCGCGCTTGGCCGCGCGCTGCTCGAAGATGGGCGAACGACGCAAGCCATGGAGGCATTCGAGCGAGTGCTCCGGTTCGACCGGGATCACGCCGGCGCGCTCTATCACCGCGGGGCGGTCCTCGCGAGGCAGCGGCAGTTCGATCAGGCTGTGCAGGCGTGGGAGCGGGTCGTCCAGCTCGACCCGGCCGGACCATACGCGTCCCAGGCTCGGACCCGCGCGCGGTCCGCGCGGGACCTGCAGCACATCTTCGCCACTTCGGCCGGCTAAACCGTGGCACTCGAAGGCCCCCTCAAGGAGTTGCACATCCAGGACGTCTTCCAGCTGCTGGATCTGGGCCGGAAGAGCGGTGTGCTCCGGGTGACGTCCGAGCTTCTCCAGTCGGCGGGAACCGTGTGCTTCGATCGCGGTGGAGTCGTCGCGGCCGCGGTCGGAAACGACAGTCAGCCATTGGGCACGCGTCTCCTCCGGACCGGTCGAATCACCGCGGCCGATCTCGAGCACGCGCGCGCCCTGCAGGGCGAAGGAGATGGGCGGCGCATCGGCGACATCCTGGTAGGGCTTGGCGTGATCTCGCGTCGCGAGCTGGACCGACAGGTCAAGGCCCAGATCGAAGAGGCGGTGTTCGAGCTGCTTCGCTGGTCGGAAGGGTACTTCCGGTTCGAGGAGGGAAGTCCCTGCTTCGCCGCGGTGGAGGCGCCGGTGCGGTTTCCGACGGAGGCGCTGTTGATGGAAGCGGCGCGCCGGATGGATGAATGGTCCAGGATCGCGTCCAAGGTCGCCCATCTGGGACTCGTGCCGCGTCTTCCATCGCCCGAGACGCAGGGGAACGAGCCGCTCGATCTGATCCCGTTCGAGTGGGAAGTCCTCGCGGCGGTCGACGGTCAGCGCGATCTCCATTCGCTCGCGGAGGCTCTGGGTCGCTCCGAATTCGAGGTGGCTCGGACGGTCTACGGGCTCACCAATGCGGGTGTCGTGGTGCTGGACGATCCGGCGCGGCCGGGCGAGGAGATCGAACCGGGCCGCGATCTCGCGGCGCTGTTGGTTCCCGCACGCGAGGCGCTTGCCCAGGGCGAATACGAGCTGGCGGCTGGGGCGCTCGAAGAACTCCTCCGGCTCGACCCGCTCATGCCCGAGGCTCGCCGCCTGCTCGGGCTCTGCTACACCTCGCTCGGCCGTTTCTCCGCCGCTCTCGACTCGTGGTCCGCTTGGAGTCGTCTCGGCACCCTCACACCGGGCGAGGAAGCGGAGGTTCCCGGTGTCGAGCGACTACGCGAATCGGTGGACACCATCATGAAGGAGCTCGATCGATATCGTGAGTGATGACATTCGTGCCCTGACCGCGCGGCTCGCGGATGAGCCGAACAGTCTGGCCTTTCTCGAGCTGGCCGAAGCGCTCCGCCGTCGGGGACAACTCGATGCGGCCTGCAAGGTCGCGCGCGGCGGTATGTCGCGGTATCCCGGACTGGCCGACGCGCACGACCTGCTGGCCAGGATTCTGAGCGACATGGGCGACCTTGCGGGGGCCTTCGACGCATGGAGCACCGCCCTGCAGCTCGATCCGATGCGGGCCGCGGCGCTCAAGGGCGTCGGCTTCCTGTACTTTCGCGCCGGCGACGTGGCCGCGGCCCTCGATCATCTCCAGCGGGCGGCGGAGGCCGATCCGGACGACACCTCGATTCCAGTGGCAATCGCGCGGCTCCGGCGTGAGGCGCGACCGAACGCCGCACCCACGCGCGCGAACGGCACGCCAACCCCGCCGCCCCCTGCCAAGGCACCCGCCACCCCGTTCGACGGCATTGAAGGAGGCGAGCAGGGATTCCTCCTGGTGGACGGGAACGGGCTACGACTCAGCGGAACGCTCCGGAAGTCGTCGGGAGAAGACGCCGGTGATCGCGTCGCGGCACAACTCGCAGGCGTCTCCCGAGAGGCCGCCCGGGCGACACGAATGCTGGGCCTCGGTCCCTGGCAATCCATCGCGGTGGAATCGACTGACGGCCATCTCTTTCTCGCCGCACCAACGGCCGATACCGTCCTCCTGACGGCCCGCGACCATTCCCTGCCACTCGCGCGCGTGGGAATGCTGGCGGATCGGGCCTCCCGCGCGGCCAGAGCATGGCTGGAGGCTATGGGATGAACGAGCGCGATCTTCTCGACCGCGTGACCCGCGTGCCTGGTGTACGGGGGGCGCTGCTCATCGCCGGAGCCGATGGGCTCGTCGTCGCAGAGCAGCTCATGGACGGGGTGGACGGAAAGGCGGCGGCGGCACTCGCCGGTAGCCTGGTGGGCCGGCTCGTGCGCACGGCGGAACACGCGGGTCATCAGCGCCCGTCCTTCGTCCATCTCCGCGCCGAGTCAGGGTCGGTATTGGCGGCCCCCAGCGGCGACGACCTGGTGCTCGTCGCCGTCGTGGCACCCGACGCGAACCTGGGTCTGGCTCGATTGGAGATGATCGAGGCGGCGGGTCGTCTGGGCTGATGCGAGCCCTCGAGCCGTGGGTGGTCGACCCCCTTCAGGAGTTTCTGGCCGAGTCCTCGGCCAGGCTCACGCTGCTCATGACGTCCTCGGGTCAAGTTGTCGCGCAGCATGGCTTCAGTCGTTCGCTCGATGTCATGACCGCCGCGGCGCTCGGGGCGGGTATCGTGGCCTCGACCGAGGAGCTTGCCCGTCTGATGGGCTCGTCCCGATTCGAGGCGCTGGTGCACAACGGCTCGCGCCAGAGCTGTATGCTCGCGGCGTTCACGACGCCGCGCGGGCGCTGGATCGGACTCGTCGTGTTCGGTCCGGAGACATCGGTGGGGATCGTGCAGCTCTTCTTCGATCAGATGGTTCAGCAGCTCGTGTCCGCTGCTCCGCGGGAGCAAGCGCCGGCGCCGATGCTCGCCGAGAATTTCGAATCCGAGCTCAACGCGAGTCTCAAAGCCCTCTTCGGACGGTGACCTGATGTCTCTGGTCAACTTCACCGCGCGCGAAATCACCTGCAAGATCGTCTACTACGGGCCGGGACGCTCGGGCAAGACGACCAATCTCCAGTACATCTACGGTCGCGTGCCGGAGGGCCGCCGGGGACGCATGGTCTCCCTTGCGACCCAGACCGATCGCACGCTCTTCTTCGATTTCCTGCCACTCGAGCTGGGTAACATCTCGGGCTTCAGCACCAAGTTTCAGCTCTACACCGTACCGGGGCAGAGCTACTACAACGCCACCAGGAAACTCGTCCTGCAGGGTGCCGACGGCGTCGTATTCGTCGCGGATAGCCAGGCACGTCGCTTCGACGACAATCTCGAGAGCCTCCAGAATCTTCAGGACAACCTCCTCGGCCAGGGCGTGGATATCCGGCAGTTGCCGGTCGTGTTTCAATACAACAAACAGGATCTGCCGCAGGACCTCATCCTCTCGCACGAAGAAATGGACGACGCGCTCAATTTCCGCGCGGTCTCGAGCTTCGCGGCGGACGCGCTTCAAGGAAACGGTGTGTTCGAGACGCTGCGGGGGATCTCCGAGATCGTGCTCAAGCGCCTGGCCGCGGGGAGCCCCGCCGCGTGACCGTCACGCTGAATCCGCTCTACCGATTCGACACCTTCGTCGTCGGAGCCGCGAATCGCCTCGCGGTGACCGCGGCCAAGGCCGTGGCCGAGTCTCCGGGAACGGTGTACAACCCGCTCTTCATCTACGCGCGGCCGGGACTGGGCAAGACGCACCTCCTGATGGGCATCGGCCATGCCGCTCGTGCGATCAACCCCAGGCTCTCCGTCGAGTACCTGACCCTCGATGAGTTCATCGAAGCGTTTCATGCCGCGATCGCGGCCGGACAGGGCGCCGAGCTATCGCCAGCGCTTTCTCGATGTCGACCTGCTGTTGGTGGACGACGTCCAATTTCTCACGCACCGACGGGAAATGCAGGCAGAGCTGCTGCGGCTCACCGACGCACTGCAGGCGGCCAATCGGCAGATCGTACTCACCAGCGATCGGCCGCCCGCAGAGATCGAGGCGCTCGACGATCGCCTCATCCGTCGCTTCGCCGGAGGACTCGTCATCGACGTCTCGGCCCCAGATTACGAGACGCGAGTCGCCATTCTGCGCCGCAAGGCGGAGGAGCGGCGGGCCTCATTCGCCAAAGGCGTGCTCGATGCGGTAGCTGCGGTCGGTATCGACAACGTTCGCGAGCTGCTCGGCGCGCTCAATCGACTGATTGCGTTCCAGTCGGTGAGCGACGCTCCGCTCACCGCCGCGCAGGCGCGGAGCTCGTCGGTGGTGGGACGGAAAAGACGGAACGGTCGGACAGGACGGAGGATCGAGAGGCGTCCACTGCATCGGCTCCGTCCTCTCCGTCACCGCTCTCGGAGTTCGACGATTTCCTGTCCGAAATCACCGCGACCGTAACCCAGCAGGTCGATGCATGGCGGACCAAGGTCGGTGCCGCAATCCTCCGGTGGGAGGGAGAGGGCTTTCGCACCGGCCGGCTCGAAGCGCTGCTCGAGCGAGAGATGATCACGGACCCCGAGTCCGTCATTCGCGCGTTCGAAGCGGACGTCGCGCGACTCACCGACATGCAGGCCGAAGCGGCATCGCTCGCACCGGATCTCGCCGGCTCTCCCGTCTTCAAGGATCCGGGTGACATGGCGGCCGCCGAGGCGGAGCTGCGACGGACCCGCGAAGGGTCTCATCCGCCTCCCGCCCCCTCGCCACTCTGGAAGCTCGACGACCTCGTCGAGTCCGAGGGGAATCGGATGCCGCTCGAGGCGGCTCGATCCATCTGCGCCGCCCCAGGGACCAGGTACAATCCGCTCGTGATCGTCGGCGGCGCCGGCACGGGGAAGACCCACCTGCTGCATGCGATCGGCAACATGCTAGCCGAGAGCGGCGGTGTCGGTGGCGTGTCTCAGCGCACCGGAGTTCACGAGTGAGCTGATCGAGGCGATCGACCGCGATGCGGTGCCCGCCTGGCGGGCGCGATATCGCCGAGCATCCGCCTTTCTCCTCGATGACGTGCATCTGGCCGCCATGACCGACCGAACCCAGGACGAGCTGTTCGTCCTTTTCAACCACCTCGCCGAGTCGGGTCGCCAGATGGTCTTTACCTCGGCGACGCCCATGGCATCGCTGAAGGGTCTCGAGGCGCGCCTTCGCAGCCGACTCGAGGGCGGACTCGTGGTGGAGTTGGCCGCCCCTGATGTCGATGTGCGCGAGCGGGTCATCGCCCGCGACCTCCACGCGCGTCTCGGCGCTCCCGATCAAGCGCTCGCGACGTATCTCGGCCTCGCGGCCCGCGGAGTCGGTACGCGCGGCGCAAGGCCTGGTCCAGCGGGTGCTCGCGACCGCGGAGGAGCGACAGATTCCGCCCACCGCCGCGCTCGCGCGGGAGATGCTCGAGGGCCTCGTCCCGGCGGAAGCGACGGCTGCCAAGCGCAAGCCGGTTCGCTCGAGCGGGATCGTCGCTCCGTCTGCCAGCGGCGCGCGGAGTCGGGAGAAGATGATCTGGGAGTGGCCCGAAGTCGGGGACCGGCTGGTCGAGGAGTGGCGCTGATGGCGATCAAGGGCAGTCTCAAGGAGGCCAGCCTCCCCGACGTGATCCAGCTGCTCTTCCTCGGTCGACGCACCGGATGTCTCGCGTTGGCCGACCGGCACAACTTCGGGACGATCCACTTCGACGAAGGGCACATCATCTACGCGACGATCGTCAACCGCCGCGATCGTCTCGGCGACATCCTGGTTCGCAACGGCCGGATGACTGCGGAGGCGCTTCACGAGGCCATCGACCGTCAGGATGGTGACCGCGAGCACAAGCTCGGAGAGATCCTCGTCGAGCTCGGGGCGCTGACCCGGCAGGAGCTGGAGAATTACATCCGCATGCAGATCGAGGAAGCGGTGTACTACCTGTTCACCTGGACCTCGGGCACCTTCAACTTCGAGGCCGGTGTCGCTCCCGAGCGGGAGGATTTCCTCGTTCGGATCAATCCCGAATTCCTTCTCCTCGAAGGCGCGCGGCGGGTAGACGAATGGAGCCTGATCGAGAAGAAGATCCCCTCGTTCGATCTCATCTTCGCCGTGGATCAGGCACGGGTCGCGGAGTCCGCTCCCAGCCTGTCGGACGAACAGCGCCTCCTGTTGCCGCTGCTCGACGGAAGCCGTGACGTCCAGCAGGTGATCGACGAATCGGGCCTCGTCGAGTTCGAGGTCGGCAAGGCGCTCTTCGGGCTCATCACGGCCGGGTTCGCGCATCGCACCGGTACCTCGACGGCGGCCGTGCCGAAGGTGAACGAGGGCCGGGTTGAGGAGCATCGCAACCTGGGCGATCGCCTTCTACAAGGCGGGGATGTTCGACGAGGCCTTGCGTGAGTTCCGCCGGGTGGCTGATCTCCGGCCGAGCGACGCCAGCGCCCCCTTTCACCTCGGCCTCATCGCGCTCCGGCAAGCTCGATGGTCGGACGCCGTCGAGGCCTTCCGGCAGATCGCCGATGGCGGAAACGCGCGGCCCGCTGCCCTTCATAATCTCGGCCTGGCGCTCGAGCGTCTCGGCCGCCTCGAGGAGGCGGAGGCCGCGTACGGCGACGCTGCGGCGCGAGCGCGCGACGACGCCCGTATCATGCTGGGATGGAGTGTGATTGCCGTGAAACGGGGTGAGCACCAGGTCGCGCAGGGTCGTCTCGCCCGGGCTCACGAGTTGTTGGCCGGCAAACCCGCGCCGGCACTCTGGTACTGGGCCGCGACACTGGCCGCCGCGGGCAGCGACGATCACAGCGGCGCGCTTCGGGCGGCCCGCGCGGGAGTCGAGGCGTTTCCCAATCAGCCCGCCCTCCAGAACAATCTCGCCGTACTGCTCGAGGTGGGTGGAGACGTCGCCGGGGCCGAGAGCATACTCCGCGCTGCGCTCGCGGAAGATCCGTCGCTGCCGCAGATCTCCAAGAATCTCGCCGACGTGCTGTATCGCAACGGGCGATACGACGAGGCAAAGGATGCCTACGAGCGAGCAGCGAAATTGTCGCCGGATCTCGGCGACGACCTCTACTTCAAGCTCGGCAACATCGCCTACAAGCGGAGAGAGACCGCGCGGGCGCGCGAGAGCTGGAGCCGGGCGACGGCGCTCAATCCGGGCCACGAGCTGGCCCGTACCAATCTCGAGATGCTGGACATGACGCCATGACCTCGGTCGACGAATCCGATTTCGCGGACCTCGCGCGGCAAATCTCGGTCGGCTCGGGGTTCGCGCTCGAGGCCTACAAGGACAAGTGCGTCCGGCGGCGGATCGCCGTCCGCATGCGGGCGTGCGGCGTGCACACGTACGCCGATTACCGGGCGCTGCTCGACGCGAGTCCGGCCGAATACGAGCGGCTGCGCGATGCGCTCACGATCAACGTCACCAGGTTCTATCGAAATGCCGAGACGTGGAATCTGCTGCGTAGCGAGCTGCTGCCCACGATACGTACGGCGTGGCCGGGCGAGATCCGAGTGTGGAGTGCCGGGTGCTCTTCCGGGGAAGAGGCGTACACGCTCGCCGCGCTGTTCGCGGAGCGGTTCGACGGCGACGGTCGTCCAGACCAGCTGCAACGGGTCGCCATCGACGCCACGGACATCGACCGGGTCAGTCTCGATCGCGCGCGAGCGGCGCGATACGAGGCGGAGCGGGTCGCGGAGATGCCGCCCGAGCTGCTCCGTGCGTACCTGGAGCCGGAGGGTTCCGAGTATCGGGTCACCGAGAGAGTTCGCCGGCGGGTGTTCGTGCGCAGGCTCGATCTCAGCCGCGAGCCGCCGCCCCGAACCGAGTATCACCTCATTCTCTGCCGCAACGTGGTGATCTACTTCGACCGCCCGATGCAGGAGCGGCTCTTCCAGACCTTCGCGGCAGCGCTCGCGCCCGGGGGCTATCTGATACTCGGAAAGGTCGAGACGCTGTTCGGTCCGGCCCGAGATCGCCTGACGCTCGTCGATCCACGCGAGCGCGTGTACCGGCGGCCTGGATGACGCAACGCGAGATCATCGTTCGCGTGGCCGACCTTCGTGTCGGAAAGGGGCACGACGTGCTGGTGACGGTCGGTCTCGGCAGTTGTGTCGCGATTCTCCTCTACGATCCGGACGCGCGCGTCGGGGGGCTCGCCCACATTCTTCTGCCGTCACAGGCGTTGAGCAGGACCGACCAGAACGCGGCCAAGTTCCCCCAGACCGCGATTCCGCACCTCCTCGACCTCATGGCTCGCGAAGGCGCGAATCCCCGGCGGGTCACGGGCCGACTGGCGGGTGGGGCGAGCATGTTCGCGAGTCTCGCCGCGCCGGGCACGATTCAAATGGGGGAACGGAATGTCGTTGCCTGCCGACAGGTGCTCCACGCGCAAGGCATCCCGCTCGTCGGCGAGGCCGTCGGCGGAGACTTCGGGCGCACGGTCAAGCTTCGGACCTCGGACGGACAGGTGGAGGTTCACACGGTGTCGCATGGCGTCCACTGCCTCTGACGCCGGCACGGTCTTGGTCGTAGACGACAGTCCTTTCTTCCGACGACTTCTGACCGATGTCGTAAACGGGACCGGCGAGTTTCGGGTCGTCGCAACGGCGCGCAATGGGATGGACGCGCTGAAGAAGGTTCATACACTGTTGCCTGACCTGATCCTGATGGACCTCGAGATGCCCGAGCTCGACGGGCTCGGCGCGATCGGGTACATCATGTCCGAGTCGCCCCGGCCCATCGTCGTGGTGAGCTCGTACGCTGGGCCGGGCACTGCCGCGGCCATCCGGGCACTCGAGCTGGGCGCCGTCGACCTTGTCGCAAAGGAAGACGATCGGACCGAAACTTCGAACGCGCGCTTCGCCGAACGATTGGCCGGCGTCCTGCGGACTGCACGCTCGGCGGACATCACGCGACTTCCCGTGCTCGCGAGGCCGGCATATCGCGGCCCATCGCCGACGCTCTTCGCGGTTCCAGGCCGAGCGCGATACTGCGTGGCCATCGCGGCGTCGACGGGCGGGCCACGGGCCTTGGCTGAACTCGTGCCGCGATTGTCGACGGGGAAAGAGGCAGCGGTCCTGATCGTTCAGCACATGCCGGCCAACTTCACCCGGAGCCTGGCGGAACGTCTGGCCGCCCAGAGCAGCCTTCAGGTGGTCGAGGCGGGGCAGGGCACGCCGATGCTGGCCGATACGGCGTACGTCGCACCTGGAGACTTTCACATGCGCGTCGGCGTTGGCCCCGATGGACTACGGCTGGATCTGGACCAGAGTCCCACCGTGTGGGGCGTCAGGCCCGCGGCCGATCCACTCTTCAGGTCCGTTGCTCGCACGTTCGGATCGCGTGCGGTCGGCGTGGTCCTCACCGGGCTGGGCCGCGACGGAGCGGAAGGATTACGCGAGATACACGCGGCCGGAGGGATCGGAATCGCCCAGGACCGCGAAAGCGCCACGATTTTCGGCATGCCGAACGCCGCGGCCCAGGCCGGTGGTGCCGACTACATATTGCCAGTGGGGGAGATCGCGGATCGTGTCGGGCAGGAGCTGACCCGGATGGCGCGCCGGTGAGCGCCACGCACGCTGGGTATCTCCTCGTGCGAGCGGGTGACCGCGTCGTAGGGCTCGCGCTCGACCAGGTCGTCGAGGTCATGGACCTGGGAGACACGTTTGCCGTGCCAGCGCTCGAGCCGGCCGTCCGCGGTGTCACGACGGTACGCGGACGCATCATGCCTCTTGTCCATCTGGGCGCGCTGCTCGGGGGCACACCGTGTCCGAACGAGCGCGGCGACACCGCGGTCGTCGTCGAGCTGAGTGGACGTCGCCTCTGTCTGGAAGTGGAAGGTGCCGAGACGGTGCTGAAGGATGCCGGGCTGCCGATTTCGTCCGAAGCGGCGATGCCATGGGCGGTGGCCGTGGCACGGACAGAGGATGGCCTCCTTCCGCTCCTCGACCTCGCTGCGCTTGGCGCACGAATCACGGAGGGGTCCGCCACATGAGCGAGGCCGACGATATCCAAGTCGTAACATTCCGGGTCGGCGCTCAGGAGTTCGCGTTGGATATCCTGCAGATCGAGCGGATCCTGCGATACACCGCGCCCGCCCCATTGCCCAAGGCGCCGGACTTTCTGGAAGGGGTGGTCCAGTACGAGGGAGGGGCCGTTCCGGTCGTCGACCTGCGGAAGCGCTTCGAGCTCGAGGCGCCCATCAAGGAGGAAACCCGACTCATGGTTCTCGATCTCGACGACCAGCGCATCGGCGTCCTGGTCGACGAGGTACGTGAGGTCATGCGGGTGGACAGCACGACCATCACCGCGCCGGGGCCCATGGTGAGTGGGCTGGCCGCCGCGTATATCTCCGGCATCATCACACGACCGGCTCGAACGATCATCATCCTCAATGCCCGACGTCTGCTCTCCTCGACGGAGCGACTCGCCTTGGCGGGGATGGGGAGCACCTGAGATGAACGAGCCGTGGCTCGCGGCTCTCCGGAGCCAATTCCAGGAGATCGAGGGGCGCCTGGCCAGCGCCAGCCAGCCCCCGGAGCGCGAGGTGCTGAAGCGCGACATCATCGCACTCTTCAAACGGGTCGATGCGAGCCTGACGGACCTGAATCAGATGAAAGAGGACATTCGTGGCCTCGTCGAGCGATTCAAGCAGGCGGGAGGCGCGGCGGGAGCCGCGGCGGCAGACACGGCCCCGGCCCCGCAGTTCACCGGGTCACGGCCGGCGGTGCATGCCGATCACCTGGGCGCTTCCACTTATATAGAAAAGGGGTGGAGCCTCATCTCGCTTGGCGATTACGCCGGTGCGATTCAGTCTCTCGAGAAGGCGCTCTCGTTGTCGCCGGGGGCAGTGCAGGCGCAATCCCTTCTGGGCTGGGCGCAGATGCTGCATGAAGACTACGATGACGCGCTCGGCACTTTTTCCAAGGTGCTGATGAAGGAGCCCGCCAATGCGCTCGCGCGGATCAACGTCGGATACATCTGCCTCAAGAAGCGTATCTTCGGTGAAGCGATCGAGCATCTCTCCAAGGCAATCCGCCTCGACAACGATCGCAAGGCAACCCTGTACGCGCACTACTATTTGGGTCTGGTGTACCTGGAGCGCGAGATGTTCGAGGATGCCCAGACATTCTTCCGGAAGACCCTGAAGCTGGGGCCCAATCTGATCGAGGCGTACTTCGAGCTCGGTCGCGCGCTCTGGTTCTCGGGTCAACGGGAGGAGGCGCAGCGAATCTGGGCCGACGGACACAAGGCGAACAAGTTCAACCCGTGGGCGAAGCGCTGCAAAGAGATGTTGGATGTTGCCGCCGCCGGAGGTGAGGTTCCGCGCAGTCTGCTCTCCTAGCATTCCTTCTCATCGGGCTCGGAACGGCTTCTGCCGACCAGCCCACAGCCGTCCAGGTCGGGCCGGTGACCGCTGTCGCATGGCCCGAGCAGATGTCGCTTGCCATCGAGCTCGCCCGTGTCGCGGGTCGACCGGCGGATTGGCCTGGATTAGGGACAGTATCCCTCGGGCCGATCCGACTGATCGTCGTGCCGGATAGCCGCCGGCTCGATTCTCTCACCAGTGGGCGAGCCCCCTCTTGGGGGGCCGCCATCGCGGTTCCCGACGCGCACACTATCCTCCTTCGTGCCGACGCGGGTGAGCTATTCCAGACGCTGCGACACGAGCTGGCTCATCTCGCCTTGCACCGGAAGGTGCGAGTGCGGGTCCCGCTCTGGTTTGACGAGGGATACGCCGGCTGGGCTGCCGGCGAATGGGAGCGTCTCGGATCTCTCGAGCTCAACTTATCCGTTGCCCGTGGGAACGTTCCGGACTTTCGCACGCTCGATGGGGCCTTGAGAGGGGCGTCATCCACGGCAGACGCCGCCTATTCGCTCGCGATGTCCGCTGTCCTGGAACTGGCACACCGAAACCCGTCCGGCAGGCTGGATCCACTGATGGCTGTCCTCTCGGCCGGAGAGGACTTCGACAATGCTGTCAGAAAAACCACCGGACTGACCATCGGCCGATTCGAGGAGGAATGGCAGCGTACCGTCAAGCGCCGCTACAGTTTTGGCCTTTGGGTTGTCGCGGGAGGTGGGTGGCTCATTATCGCCGTGCTGCTCGCGGGACTGGTACGACTGCGGCGCCGCCGGGATCTGCCGCGGCGTGCAGCTCTCGACGTGGGATGGGATGTGGAGCCCGAAGATGTAGGGGGATCAGAACTTGACCGAACCCGGTAACGGTGGTAGCCTCATGCCCTATGTCTGTATCTCGCCCGTCGGTCGCGCCTCGGCGCTTTCTGCTTGCCCGCCGGAACCTGATGATTCTCGCCGCGGCCGTGATCGTCCTCGTCGCCGGCTACGTCACCCTCTCGGCGGGACACCCTAGCACCGCCGCGGTGCTCCTGGTGATCGGCTACTGCGTCCTATTCCCCGTCGGCATCGCGCTTTAGCGACTATCGGGAGTTTCGGCACAGTCCCTGCGCATGTCGGTCGGTCCAGTGCGGGCGGCGTGAGTCAACGGGCGAATAGCTCAGCTGGTTCAGAGCGCCTGCCTTACACGCAGGAAGTCGGGGGTTCGAATCCCTCTTCGCCCATTCACAGCCTCGCGCCGGGCGCGGGACTGAGTGGCCCTCGGGGCCAAACCTTTGCGGAGGCTTTGGAATGTTTCTGATTCGTCTCGTCACGTGCGCGCTGTTCAGCGCAGTCGTGCTCACGCCGGCGGCGGCTCAGGGGATTCCCCGTAATGCCCGGTCGACCGCCACCGCAACTGCCGCACCTCGATTCATGATCGCCAATCCGTTCGCTTTCGCTCCTGCCGACTCGGCCCCTGCGGTGAAGATCGGCACTGCCATGCGCGAACAAATGAAGAGCGTCGTCGGTCGGGATTATCAGGTCATCGAGCAGACCCAGATGAACGACGCGCTGAAGCAATACGGGTACCCGGTCGACGCGATTCTCAGCCCGGCTCTTGCCACGACGCTCGCCAAGAACATTCAGGCCCGGTTCGTCGTGAATTCCACGATGGCGAAGGGAGAGGGCGGGCGATACGCCGTGACCGCGAGACTCACCGGCGTAAACGATGATGCTGGGGTCGTAGTCGCCCTGACTCAGAACGCCAATGAGACCCCAGACGCGTTCGGCAAGCGTCTCGCCGATGCACTGGAACCAGCGGTCAAGGCCCTCGCCGATGCGAAGGCCTGCGTCGAGAATCGCACCGCCAAACCAGACAAGGCGATCGAGTCGGCCAACAAGGCGATCAAGACGGTACCGAACCACGGTCTCGCGGAGTACTGCCTCGCTCTCATCGCGGGCGACAAGAAAGCTCCGCGGCCGGAGGTGGAGAAGCATCTCCAGGCTTCGACGAAGGGCGATCCGCTGAGCCTGCCGGTCTGGACCGCGCTCGCGACCCAGTATCAGGCGGCCAACGATACGGCCAACACGTTGGTCGCGTTCAAGCAGATGCTGCGCGTGGCGCCCACCAACCAGAAACTGCGTGAAGAGCTGTTCAAGTATTTCCTTCAGTCAGGCCATCCTGAGACGGCACTCGAAGTCGCCGACGAGGGACTCAAGATCGATCCATATAACGCCGACCTGTACGACCTGAAGAGCAACGCCTGCCTCTTCCTCAGCAACTTCAAGTGCGCGGTCGATGCGCTCGAGACCATGTACGCCACGGACAGCACCAAGGCGGACACTCTCTTCTTCACCAAGATTTCTGCGGCTGCTGCGGAAGGCGAGGTCCCCGACACGGCGACGCTCCTCAAGCTGGCCAAGACGAAGGCGGACACGCAGAAGGTATTGTCGGACGCTGCGGCGGGTGGGATGCCGGACACATTGCGTCTGAAGAAGTGGGCTCAGGCTGGAGTGCGGAAGTATCCGGACAATCCGACGCTTCTCGGCTACCTCAACAGGGCCTATGCGCTCACCGGTCAAACCGACAGCGTCGTTTCGGTGACCAACCGGATCATCGCCAAGGATACGACCGCGGTGGCACCCGCGCTGGCGGCGGCCAAAGTGCTCATCGAAGGGAAGACCTCCAAGCCGGCGGCCGGAGATACAACAAAGCCCACCGCTACGGACAGCATGGCGCCGTCCACTAAACGACCCAAGGAAGCTTTGCCGTTCATCCAATTCGCGATCCAGCACGGGGACGCCCAGGCCAAGGAGAACGCGGCGGCCCTGCTGTACCAGGGCGGTGCCTCGCTGCTGCAGCAACCGCAGGACCTACCCGGCGCCGCGGAGCTGCTCAAGTTGGCCGTGTCGACCGCTAATCCTTCTGGGAAAGTTGCGCCGGCCGCCAACTATCTTCTCGGCCTCGCCTTGCTGTTCCAGGTTCCCCAGATCGACCCCCAGGCTGAGAAGGGGAAGTCGTGCGATCTGGCTAAGCAGGAGCAGACCCTGCTGACCGACGCCGAAACCGCGCTCACTGCCGGGAAGTCGGTCAACCCAGAGGCGGTGACCAAGAATCTGGGCATCATCACGAAGTACAAGCCCCGGATCGCGTCGATGCTGAAGGCGTACTGCAAGTAGGCTGATAGCCGATAGTTGATCGCAGATAGCCGTCGAGCGATCAGCTATCGGCCCCCAGACCATGGCCTCCGGCCACGCATCTTCCTATATTCCGCCCGCGTTATCGGGGGCTGTAGCTCAGCTTGGTTAGAGTGCCGCACTGTCACTGCGGAGGTCGCGGGTTCGAGCCCCGTCAGCCCCGTTCAGATCCACCCCGTTCCCCGTGGACGGGGTGTTGCGTTTTCGACCTCAGAGTCCAACCATGTCCATCCCGACCGTGCCCGCCCACGTTCCGGTGTCTGCTCGCGCCCGTCGCGGCCGCGGCCGCCGGAGCTCGCCGTGTGGTCGACGCGACTCTCGGTGATGGGGGACACGCGGCGAGTCTCCTGTCGTCGGGTGTCGAACTGCTCGGCATTGACCGAGACCCGGAAGCGATCGCGCGGAGCCGCCGCCGGCTTGGAGACAGCAGGGTTCGATACCTGGAGACCGCGTATTTCGACCCTACTACCCTCGCCGCGGTCGCGGCCTTCCATCCCGACTTCATTCTGATCGATCTGGGCGTCTCATCCCGGCAACTGGACGATACGGCCCGCGGTTTTACTTTCCGACCGGGCGCGCCGCTCGACATGCGTATGGATGCCGAGGTCCGGACCGCCGCCGATTTTCTCAACGAAGCGGAACCATCGGACATCGAGCGCGTCTTCGCCGACTATGGCGACGAGCGCAAGGCGCGCCGCCTCGCGACGGAGATCGTCCGCCGGCGTGAACGCCGACCCTTCGCCGTGAGCGATGATCTGGTCAATGCGATTCGTGCCGTTCTGGGTCCCCGCTCGGGGCCTCCGGATTTTGCGCGGCTCTTCCAGGCGGTGCGCATCGAGGTGAACGACGAGCTCGATGGGCTTGCCCGCGCGCTTCCGGCATTTCGCGACGCCCTGGTGCCGGGCGGGCGGCTGGCGGTGATCACCTACCATTCCGGCGAGGATCGTCTCGTGAAGCTGTCCTTCCGGGAATGGGCGAGCGACTGCGTCTGTCCACCTCGCCAACCGGTCTGCACCTGTCGCGGAAGATCGCTCGGCCGGCTCGAGCCTCGAAAACCGATTCTTCCCGGAGAGGTGGAGGTCTCGGAGAATCCCCGCGCCCGGAGCGCCAAGCTCCGGATCTTCCGGGTTGCCGATGCGCCTTAAAGGCCGCCACTGGATGATGATCTGGCTGATCATCATGCTGTGTGTGCTCGTCGCCATCACCACGAGGCAGACGGCCGGGTTCCGTACGGCTCGACACGTGCGCGAGCTGCGCGAGGAGCGCCTGGCACTCGAGGCGCGCAGAGCCGATCTGGAACGACGCATTCGAGTCGCCTCGAGCCGGCAGGTGCTCGTACCACAGGCCCAACGCGCACTGGGCCTGCACGAGCCGAGTGACTCGGAGTTCGTTCTCTTCGCGCTTCCAGCGGTTGGTCCGGATAAGCCCTGATGGCCAAGTCCTCCGCCAGGATCGCAGCGCTCCAATTCGGGTTCGCCGTTGCCGTGGCGTCCGTGATCGGTCGTGCCGCACAGCTTCAGATCATGGAGCGCGAGCGCTGGACCCGGGAGGCCGAGCAGGAGCGCACCGAGCGGTCCGTCTTGCCTGCGCGACGCGGCGCTCTGTACGACCGGAACAACGTGCCGCTCGCGATTACGCAGGAGTTTTACCACGTGGGGGTCGCGCCGAACGAGCTCGAGGATATTCGCAGCGGTTTCGTCCTGCTCGTTCGCAGTCTCGGAGTCTCCGCCGGAGCCCTCGATCGGGAATTCCAGGCCCGGAAACGCTGGATTTATCTCCACGGTCCGTTCAACGCGACCCAGGTGCAACCGCTTCGCGGAGTCCGGGGCATTCATCTCACCGGCGACTTCCAGCGTTTCTACCCGTCGCGAGACCTTGCACGCCCGATCATCGGCGGCCTCGACCCTGACCGGTCGTCAGGAGCCGCTGGACTCGAGCTCTCGCTCGACTCGATTCTGACGGGTCGTCCCGGCGAAGCCGTCTTCCTGAAGGACCGAGCCGGACGTCGCTATGAGTCGCCGAGCCGGCTCGTGCGAGAGCCCGTCGCTGGCAACGACGTCATCCTGACGTTGGACGCCGAGCTGCAGGAGATCGCCGAACGAGGACTGGACGAAGCCTTGGCCGCGATGAAGGCGGAGGGTGGAGACGTCGTCTTTCTCGACCCGGCCTCGGGTGAGCTCCTGGCCCTCGCGTCGCGGCAAGCGAGTGAGGAAGTGCGTCCGCGCGCATCGACATTCACCGACCCGTTCGAACCCGGCTCGACGGCCAAGCTCTTCACTGCGGCCGCGCTCCTGACGTTTCGTCGGGTGGACAGTACGGACGTTGTGTCCGGGGAGAATGGCGTGTGGGATATGCCGGTCAACTCCGCCGGGCGGACCCGGCGGATCTCCGACGCTCACGCGACGCATGGCATGCTGACGCTCTCCCAGGCGATCCGCGTGTCCAGCAATATCGCCATGGCCAAGTTCGCGTCGAGATTGAAGCCCGAGGAGCAGTTCGATGTGCTCCGCGACTTCGGCTTCGGAACACCGACCGCGGCGGAATTTCCGTCCGAGTCGCGAGGACGCCTCGCGAGGCCCGACCGCTGGCAACCGATGTATACCCGTGCAAGCCTCGCGATGGGTTACGAGTTCGGTGTGACACCGGTCCAGCTTGCCGCGGCGTACGCGGCGATCGCCAACGATGGGGTACTGCTCGCTCCGACGCTCGTGAAGGAAATTCGCGACCCGTCGGGAAGACTCCTCTACCATCATCGTCCGGAGCCGATCCGGCGCGCGGTGAGCACCGATGTGGCGGCCAAGCTGCGCGATTTCCTTCGCGGCGCGGTCGGAGAGGGTGGCACCGGCGAGCGCGCGCAGCTCGTGAACTATTCCCTACTTGGCAAGACGGGCACGGCAATCAGATTCGAGGGCGGACGTTACGTCCACGGTGAGTATACCGCTTCATTCGCCGCGCTCTTCCCGGCCGATCACCCCCAGCTCGCGGTCATCGTGAAGATCGACAACCCGAAGGGGAGTTACTACGGCGGACTCACTGCCGCACCAGTGACCCGGACGATGCTGCAGCAGGCGCTGGCCTCGCGGCGCGTTGCCATCGATCGGGGTCGCCTGGCTGCTCGTGACTCGGTGCCCGACGAGGCGCCGAAGCCCGACGACGCGCCTGCAGGCAGACCGCTCGTCGTCATCCAGTGGCCCTCGAAGCCGGAGGCCAGCAACACCACCCCCTTACCGGTGCCGAGCGTCACGGGTCGGACCATACGCGAGGCGGCGCTTGCGCTGCACAGAAGAGGCTTTCGCGTGACCCTCGAGGGTCTCGGCCATGTCGTGCGGACCGATCCCGCGGCCGGAGAGAACGCAAGCCCGGGGACTGCGGTGGTGGTCTATGCAGAGTAAGGTGCTGCTCGATGCTCTCCGCCGAGACGATCTCCTCGTCTCGGCGCCGGCGAATCTTCCGGAGCTGAAGGGAATCGGTGTCGACAGCAGATTCGTCACACCCGGCATGCTGTACGTCGCCGTTCGTGGCTCACAGGCCGACGGCCACCGCTACATCACGGACGCGGTGCAACGGGGCGCCGCGGCGGTGGTCGTCGAGCAGCCGCAGTCCGCTGGCGTACCCGAGGTCGTCGTGCGGGACGGACGGCGAGCCGCACTCTCCCTCGGTGCCGCGTGGTACGACTACCCGGCACGGCGGCTCACTCTGCTCGGCGTGACCGGCACCAACGGCAAAACCACGACCACCGGTCTACTCAAGCATCTCTTCAACGAGCACGGCACTGCCGGAAGCATCGGCACGTTGGGCGCCTTCGACGGAAAGGGCGACCCGATCACTTCGACCGCGGGATCGCTCACCACACCGGGCCCAGTCGATCTACAAGCGACGCTGGCCGAGCTGGTGGCGCGAGGCGCGACCCATGTCGCCATGGAGGCATCGTCCCATAGCCTCGACCAGGGGCGACTCGACGGTCTGGTCTTCGCAGCAGGAGTGTTCACCAACCTGACCCGTGATCACCTCGACTACCACGGGACCATGGATGCGTACCTCGCCGCCAAGCTCAAGCTCAGCGCGCTGCTCGGAACGAACGGACTCGAGGTCGTCAACATCGATGACGACGCGTGGACGGCGATGTTACCGCGATCGCCGCGGGTCACCTTCGGGCTGAGCCCAGCGGCCGACGTTCGGGCCTCTGCTGTCGTGCTCGACGCGTCGGGCAGCCGATTCGAGCTCAGTGGTCGATTCGGCATGGCCGAGGCGTCGCTTCCGCTCCTCGGCGACTTCAATGTGGCAAACGCGCTCGCGGCGGCGGCGTGCGCCCTCGGACTCGGTCATGCGCTGCACGACGTCGTCGGCCGGTTGGCCGCCGCTCCGCAGGTCCCTGGGAGGATGGAGAGAATCTCCGAGGTCCCCTCCGTGGTGCTCCGCGATTACGCCCACACGCCCGATGCGCTCGAGCGCGCGCTCGCGACACTCAAGCCGCTCACACGGGGCCGACTCATCGTCGTCTTCGGCTGCGGCGGCGACCGTGATAAGGGGAAGCGGGCCATCATGGGTCGCATTGCCGCCGAAGGCTCGGATCTCGCCGTGGTCACGTCCGACAATCCACGGACCGAAGATCCCGATGCCATCGTCGATGACGTGGAACAAGGGATGGGGAGCGTGCCACACCGGCGGATCACCGATCGACTCGCCGCCATCCATGCGGCGCTGGAAGAGGCTCGCCCCGGCGATACCCTGCTGCTCGCGGGCAAGGGACACGAGACATATCAGGTCATCGGCACGGAGAAGGTTCCGTTCGACGAGCGCGAAATCGTGGAGCAGGCCGTGAAGGGGCGGCAGTGACCGGAGACGCGCAGGCCGGCCTCACGGGAGTGAGTTGGAGCGAGGCCGATGTGCTGGCGGCCCTGGGCCTGCCGGCGCAGTTCGGCAAGCCGCCATTCACGTTTAGTGGCATCAGCACCGACAGCCGTGTCGTCACGCCGGGCGCGCTGTTCGTGGCGCTGGCCGGTGAGCGGTTCGACGGGCACGACTACCTCGCCGCCGTGGCGGCGAAGGGCGCGAGCGGGGCTGTGGTCCGAACCGGAACTGGGCGCGTTGCCAATCTCCGGCTCTTCGAGGTGGAGGACACGCTGGTCGCGCTCGGTCGTCTGGCACGAGCACGTCGCCGGCAGATCGCCGGTCCCGTCATCGCGATCACCGGGACGAATGGAAAGACCAGCTCCAAGGAGATGATCGCCGCGGTACTCGCCACCCGATATCGGGTTCACGCCACTCGGGCGAACCTCAACAACCTGATCGGCGTTCCCCTCACGATACTGGAGTCACCGGCCGAGACCGACGCGCTGGTGGTGGAAGCCGGCGCGAACCTGCCCGGCGAGATCGCGCGTGCCAGACAGATGATCGAGCCCGATATCGCGGTGATCACGAACGCGGTCGCCGGCCATCTCGAGGGATTCGGATCGCTCGCCGGTGTTCTCGAGGAGAAGCTGTCGCTGACCGACGGAGTCGACCTGGCCATCGTGGGTCCGGAGCCGGCGGCGCTCGCCGAAGGCGCCAGGCGTCGCGCGCGGAAGGTACGAACCGCCGGACTCGAGCGCGCGGACCTCGTTCCGGAGCGCGTGATCGTCGGAGCGGACGCTCGGCCCGTGGTCACTATTGGCGGTCAGACGTTCACCCTTGCAGCGCGAGGTCTACACCAGGCGGACAACGCAATCCGCGCCTGGGCCGTGGGCGAAGCGCTTGGTCTCGCACCCGCCGCCTCGGCCATTGCGCTCGAGCACTTCACGCTCCCGAGCGGCCGAGGGGAGCTGATGCAGGTAGGACGGCTCACGATCCTCAACGACTGCTACAACGCCAATCCGCAGTCGTTCCGGTCGGCCATCGAAACCGCACGGTCGCTGCGGGACAAGCGTCGACTCGTGTTTCTTGCGGGGACGATGCGTGAGCTGGGGTCGCAGGGGCCTGCGCTCCACGATGAGATCGCCGACGCGCTCCTCGAGCTCGACCCCGACCTTCTGGGCGCCGTCGGCGACTTCGTCCCCGCGCTCGAAAAGCACGCGAGCCGTCTTGGGGATCGTCTCATCACCGCCACCGACCCGCTAGCGCTTGGCGAACGCCTCGCTGCTCGCCTGACCGGCGACGAAGTGGTGGTACTCAAGGCGTCCCGAGGGGTGGCGCTCGAACGCATACTCCCGGCACTGACGGCTGCAGCGCGGAAGTAAGGCCGCCGTCAGATGTAAAGACGACGGACCATCTCCGCCGCCGACTCATCGACCAGGTCCGCGCTTCTCAGTCGGTCGAAGGTGGCGAGCAGCTCCTCCACCCGCAGTAGTCGCTTTCGAGCCCCGCCGATGTTCTCGACGATGCGACCGCGATGCATGATCAAGACCCGGTCACCCAGGGTGACCGCCTGTTGAATCGAGTGGGTCACCATGAGCGTGGTGAGTCCCTCTGAACGAATGAGCTGCTCGGTGAGTCGCACGACCTGCTCGGTGCTGCTGGGATCGAGTGCGGAGGTGTGCTCGTCCAACAGCAGAAGCTTGGGGCGAACCAACGTCGCCATGAGCAGGGTGACTGCCTGACGCTGACCGCCTGAGAGTGCGCCGACCGGCGTGTCGAGCCGGTCCTCCAACCCGAGGCCGAGATCGCGGGCGCGCTCCGCCAGTTCCCTCCGCCGCCCGCGACCGAGCGCGTTCCGGAGCACGCCGTGGCGCCCGCCGCGCTTTGCCGCCACCGCCAGGTTCTCCGCGATCGTCAGGTGAGCGATGCTACCCGACATCGGGTTTTGAAACACCCGCCCGATCAGCGCTGCCCGGCGCCACTCCGACCAGGTCGTCACATCCTGCCCGGCAATCCGCACGTGCCCGCGATCGGGTACGAGCGTGCCGGCGATGGTATTGAGCAGGGTGGACTTGCCCGAGCCGTTGTTGCCGACCACCAGCACGAAGGCGCGCTCCTCCATGACGAGATCCACGCCCTCGAGTGCTCGCTGCTCGTTCGGGGTCCCCGGGAAGAACGTGTGCTGGACGTTGTCGAGGACCAGCGTAGGATCACTCATCCGTTTGGCTGCTCCCGGACCATCACTCTGCGCATTCTGGCAATGGTCGCCGGGCCGCCGAGCGCAGCGAGCACGAAGACGGCCGTCGCGAGCTTGAGCGCATCGTCTGGAAGGCCGGCCGCCAAGGCAGCTGCCACGACCAGGCGGAAGGCAATGGTTCCCGTGAACGTGCCGATGATCTGCCGCCGGAGCGTCCGCCGACCCAGGAAGCCCTCGCCCAGCACGAGGCACGCGAGTCCGGTCACGATCATGCCCGCGCCCATCGAGACGCTGGCGAATCCCTCGTATTGCGCGAAGAGGGCGCCGGCCAGTGCGACGAGCCCGTTGGCCAGCACGAGACCGAGCGTCGCCATGAGCCCGGTATCGAGTCCCAGCGCACGCGCCGCCTGGGGGTTTCCGCCGGCGGCTCGCATTGCGAGCCCGAGGTCCGTGCGGAGAAACCGCGCGAGCACCCAGATGCTGACGAGCACGAGCACCGTGAACACGAGCAGCGGTGAGAACAGCGAGGCCGGATAACTGGTCTCGCGCAGCAAGATGGGATCGGGCAGATGCAGCGCGTGCCAGAGGCCGCCGGCCAGGTCCGGCAGAGTCGACGCACCGGCGAGGGAGCGATTCCCACTACCCATGACCCGGAGCTGGATCGTATAGAGTCCGGTCGTGACCAGGATGCCACCCAGCAAGGTGTCGATGCCGAGGAACACGTAGATGAGTCCGGTGGTGGCGCCCGCGAGCCACCCGGCGACTGCTGCAGCGAAGGTGGCGATGAGGGGGTGTACGCCGCTCCCGATCAGTGCGACGGCCACAGCGGCGCCCAACCCGAATGACCCGTCGGTGGTGAGATCGAGCCGCCCCATGACCCGGTACGTGATGAACACGCCCAGGGTGAGGAGCGAGAGCAGGAGGCCCATCGACAGTGATCCGATGAGCAAGTTCATGTGGCGGTGACGTTGGTGATCGGTCCAGTCCAGCAGAGGCCACGGCGGAACCCGCTCTCGCCCGCACCAGCGGCACCGCGATCGTCGCCGAGAAGGTGAAGCACACCGAGGACTTGTTGTTGTCCGAACAGACGGGTGACGAGGGTTCGGAGCACGACGCTTCGCTGCGGCACCGGCCGATACGCGAACACCACCGCGTGGAAGTGCCCGAACAGGTCGGTTCCCGGCGCGACCGGGCGGAGCTGAGGCGCCAGGATCGGGTCAGGATTTCGGGAGACGACGCCAGCTATCAGGACTGTCGTGCCCTGATGAACGGGTTGCGGTGTCGTGCCAAGCCATTCCCGGACGCCTTGGACATCGAGCTGCATGCTGAACAGAACGATTCCGGGACTTCGTCGGAGCCAAGCGCCCACCAGGCCGGTGGTCTCCGCCACCATGACGACTCCAACCGTCTCGCTGCTCACGCCCTCGAGAGCCACTCGCGCGAGCTCGGAGAGCGGAATCGCCTCCGTCTCGGAAGGACTCGAGAATCGCTTCAAGAGGGAGAAGGCGCCGCTGCAGACGAGTCCCGAAACGAGCTGGACCTTGGGCGCTCGTCCGCCGAGGCCGACGTCGAAGTCGGGCACCTGCGAGCCCAGCGTTGGGAGATGGGCAACTGCCCCGGCCGCTGCGACGATCTCGCCAAGCCGGGGTGCGGCTTGCTCGCGGGTCGAGGCGAGTGCGCCGACGCCGAGGCCAAATGTGGGCTCCGCAAGTTCGAAGCCTCGATAGTCGGAAGAATCGATCCAGGTCCTCGCCCCGGCCTGCATGCGCCCATGGACGTGGCAGGATAGCACTGCCGAGGAGTCACGCGTGGACACCTCATACGTGCCACGGGTCGTGATGGCCGCGGGAATGCGCCAGTCATCGCGAGTGTGTTCTACTGACTGGCCGGTGGCGTCGCCGTGGGAATCGACAGCGGCGCCCGGTTCAGCCAAGAGCTTGGGGAGCAGTTCGGCGAGCGTGAGCGCCTCAGCCGCCTCGCGCGAGGGTGCGGTCACGCGAAGCTCACCCCGGGCGGAAGAAAAATCCTGGTGGGCCTGCTGGAGGGCGAGCGCCGCGGGTGAGCTGAGATAGCTCACGTGGCTCATGTCGAGGATCACCGAGCGACGGCCCTCGCGGAGCAGGCCCTCGAGCGCCTCGGCCATCTGCAGCGCCGCCTCGCCGTCCAACCGGCCGTCAAGGCGTACGACGGCGGCGGCGCCGTCACGGGTGGTCGATATGTTCATCGTGGCCGCATCATACCCGTCCCTCGTCCACGATTCAACGCAACGATGCAACTTCAGCTGATTTGAACGTATACTTCCGGCGCACACGGCTCAGGGTTTCTCGACGCAGGCCACGCTCCTCACCGCTCACGCTGAGGTTCGATGTTCTATCATTGGCTCGCGCCGCTTGGCAAGACGTACATCATCTTCAATCTCTTCAACTACATCAGTTTTCGGGCGGCAGGGGCGACGGTGACGGCGCTCCTCCTTGCCTTTGTCGTGGGCCCGCCGGTGATCGCCCACCTGAGGGCCCGGAAGGTAGGCCAGGTCATCCGCGCGGAGGGTCCGGTGAGCCACCAGACGAAGCGCGGAACGCCGACGATGGGCGGACTCATCATCATCCTCGCCACCATCGTTCCGACGCTGCTCTGGGCGCCGCTCACCAATCGGTTCGTCATCGTGGCGATGCTCTCCACCCTCTGGATGGGATGCATCGGGTTCCTCGACGACTACCTCAAGATCGTGCAGGGAAAGTCTCGGGGGCTGGTGGCGCGATGGAAACTGGCGGGGCAGGTGAGCTTCGGATTGCTGCTCGGCCTCTTCCTCACGTTCCATCCCCTGGTGCCGGGTGACACCATTCCCGCCACCGCGACGACGCTGCCGTTCTTCAAGTACCTCGTCGTCAACTTCGCCCCCTGGCTCTACGTCGCGTTCGTCACCCTGGTCACGACGGGCACCAGCAACGCGGTGAATCTCACGGACGGGCTCGATGGTCTCGCGGCGGGCCTCGCGGCCATCTCGGCGGCAGCCTTCGCGACGTTTGCATATCTGTTCGGCCGAGTGGACGTGACGGGTTACCTCAACCTCTTTTATCTGCCTGGCGCGGGTGAGCTCGCCATCTTCTGCGCCTCGCTCATGGGTGCGACCGTCGGATTTCTCTGGTTCAACGCCCATCCAGCTCAGGTCTTCATGGGCGATACCGGGAGCCTCGCGATCGGTGGAGCTCTCGGCGCCGTCGCCATCCTGCTGAAGGCCGAATTCCTCCTCCTCCTGATCGGCGGAGTCTTCGCGGCGGAAGCGGTGTCCGTCCTCCTGCAGACCGGGACCTATAAGTGGTTCAAGCGCACCCGGGGGCGTGAATACGCCGACGCCCATCGGGTCTTTCGAATGGCGCCGCTCCATCATCACTTCGAGAAGCTCGGCTGGGCGGAGACGACAGTGGTCACCCGCTTCTACATCCTCGGGCTCTTCTGCGCGTTGATCGCGCTGTCTACGCTCAAGGTTCGCTGACCGTGAGGTCGATTGCGCTCTTCGAAGAATGGCGTGCGAGTGGACGTGAGGTCGCGGTGGTTGGTCTCGGGAAGAGCGGTGTCGCGGCCACGCTGCTGCTCCGGCACCATGGCATACCCGTATATGCCTCCGATACCGGGACCGGCTCCCAGTTCGAGAGCTGGCGGGCCACCCTGCAGGCCGCGGGTGCGGCGGTCGATCTCGGGACCCACGATCTCGCGCGTATCGGGCACGCTGCCGCGGTCGTTGTCGCGCCGGGCGTGCCCCCGGGCGTGCCTCCACTCGCGGCCGCGCAAGCCGCGAGACTCTCGATCTTCGCCGAGGTGGATATCGGGTTCCTTGCCCTCGGTGACACTCGCTGTGTCGGCATCACGGGAACCAACGGTAAGACCACCACGACTTCACTCATCGCGCATGCTCTCTCCGCCGCAGGTTATAAAGCAGAGACGGCGGGAAATATCGGACGGCCGCTTTGCGAAGTTGCGCTCGCCCCCAATCAGCCCGAGTGGCTCGCGCTGGAGCTCTCGTCCTTTCAGCTCCACGACGCACCGCATCTCCGTCCCGCGATCGGTGTCCTGACCAACCTGGCTCCCAACCATCTCGACCGGTATCACTCCCTCCAGGACTACTATGCCGACAAGGCGCAATTGTTTCGGAACGCGGAGGCGTCATCTGTCTGGGTGACCAACGCCGACGACCCGGCCGTGCGGGAGATGGTGGCACCGGTGGCCGGGGTTCACCTCGGCTTTTCGATTACCCGTCGCGCCGATGGATGGTTTGATCGCGCCGGAGGACGGCTCATGCTGGGTAACGAGCCGCTCATGGCCCGCGCGCGACTTCCTCTCCTCGGCGACCACAACGTCGCCAACGCGCTCGCCGCCGCTCTCGTCGCGCGCCGGGCGGGATGCGCCATCGACAAGATCGCGGAGGGGCTCGGTACCTTTCGGGCCATTCCCCACCGCGTCGAGCCCGTACGCGAAGTGGATGGCGTGCTCTGGATCAACGACTCCAAGTCCACCAACATCACGAGCACCGAAGTGGCGGTGGCCTCGCTCGACCGACCCTTCGTGCTCCTGTTGGGCGGACGGCACAAGGGCGAGCCCTACGCCCGACTCGCGGAGCCGCTCAAGGGACGCTGCCGGAGTGTAGTGGCGTACGGCGAGGCGGGGCCGCTGGTGATGGATGATCTGAAGGGAACCGTCCCCGTGATTTCTGCCCGGGACTTCGACGACGTCATCTCGACGGCGCGACGGCTCGCCAAGCCCGGTGACGCGGTCCTGCTGTCGCCGGCCTGCTCGAGCTACGACATGTTCAAGAATTACGAGGAGCGCGGCGACCGCTTCCGCGCCGCCGTGGAGGCGATGTGATGGCGGAAGGAAGAGCGGTCCGCCATCCCGGCGAGCTGCGATGGGAGACCCGGCTGCTCGGCATGGTGACCGCCGTGCTCGTCGTGTTCGGCATCGCCTCCACGTACGGCGCGGCCAGCCTCGTCACGGTGAACGGCCAGAACGTTGGGCTCGGCTTTGCCGGCCGCCAGCTCGGCGGCGCGGTCCTGGGAGGAGTCCTCCTCCTTCTCGCGTCGCGCCAGGATTATTATCGCTGGCGCAGGCTGGCCTGGCCGCTCCTGCTCGTGACCGTCGCTTTCCTCGTCATTCCGCTCCTTCCATTTACTACCGCCATCTCGCCGCTCGTGAACGGGGCGCGGCGTTGGGTGGACATCGGCCCAGTCAACTTTCAGCCGTCCGAGCTTGCCCGGCTCGCCATCGTGATCTGGTGTGCCATGCTCGCGTCGAAGAAGGGACAGCAGATTCGCGAGTTCAAGCGCGGGGTGCTCCCCTTCATCCTCGTTCTCGGCCTGGTCTCGCTCCTCATCTTTCTCGAGCCGAATCTTTCGATGGCCACGTTGGTGGCGCTCCTCGGCGGACTCGTCCTGTTCACGTCCGGTGCAAGGATCGGCCACTTCATCCTTCTATCGGGCGCGGCAGTGATCCTGGTCTTTCATCAGATCCGTGACGCCCAGTACCGCCTCGCCCGACTGGTGACGTTCCTCAATCCCGGCGACGCGACGACGGAGGCGGGATTCCAGATCCATCAGTCGTTGGTGGGCATCGGCTCGGGAGGGATCCTCGGAACGGGGTTCGGCCAGGGCCAGCAGAAGCTGGGGTATTTGCCGTACGCCTACTCCGATTTTCTTTTCAGCACCATTGGTGAGGAATGGGGCTTCCTCGGCGTGCTCGTCGTCGTCGCGCTCTTCGCCGTCTTCTGCTGGCTCGGCTTCCGCATCGCGCGCACCGCGGCCGATCCCTTCGGCCAATACCTCGCGGTCGGACTCACGGCCACGATCGGACTGACCGCCTTCATGCACATGGCTGTCTCACTCGGGCTCATGCCCACCACCGGTCTCACGCTTCCGTTCATGTCGTACGGACGATCGAGCCAGGTCATTTCACTCCTCGGCACCGGCATTCTGATCAACATCGGCCGCCTGCGAGGACGTCCCGCGCCGCAGAAGCCCGTCAAGGACACGAAGGCCCGAGAGAAGAAATGAGCGCTTCTCGCCCCCGGCGCACGCTCCTGATTGCCGGTGGCGGGACCGGGGGTCATCTCATGCCCGCGCTCGCGATCGCGGATGCCCTGAGGCAAAACGCCCCCAATATCGAGCCGGTGCTCGTCGGTGCACTGCGCGGAGTCGAGGCCCGCATCCTCCCGAGTCGCGACTTTCGCTTTCATCTCCTTCCCTCCGAGCCGATCTATCGCCGCACCTGGTGGCGAAACTTCCGATGGCCGGTCGTTGCCGGCCGGCTGCTTCGCGAGCTCCGCGAGTTGTTCGAGAGGGAGCGACCCGTGGCCGTGCTGGGAACAGGCGGCTACGCATCGGGCCCCGTGGTCTGGTGGGCGGCCCGGCAGGGGATCCCCACCGCCATTCAAGAGCAGAATGCGTATCCTGGTGTCGCGACTCGTTGGCTCGGGAAGAGGGTCCGTCACATCTACCTTGGTTTGCCCGAAGCACGGAAGCTCATCTCGACCGGCGCCAAGACACAGGTCTTCGACACGGGGAACCCTATCGCTCCACCGAGTCCCGAGCGACGACCGGCGGCGCTCGAGTTCTTCGGGTTGAACGGTACCCGCCCGGTGGTTCTCGTAACCGGTGGGAGCCAGGGAGCACTCGCCATCAACCGGGCCGTCGCAGGCTGGCTGGATAAAGGCGGGCCGGCCGGTCCAGCGCTCCTATGGGTAACCGGACGCGGCACCCACGAGGAGTTCACCAAGTATCACCGGCCGCCGGATGTTCAGGTCGTGGATTTTCTCGATCCGATGGCGGACGGGTATGCCGTGTCAGACATCGTCGTGTCCCGCGCCGGCATGTTGACTGTCGCGGAGCTTTGCGCCTGGGGACTCCCGAGCATCCTGATCCCGCTGCCAACTGCCGCTGCCGATCATCAGACGCATAACGCCCGCGTCCTCGCCGAGGCCGGGGCGGCAGCGCTGCTGACCCAGGACGACCTCACACCTGAGCGACTGGCCGGCACGATCGGGAAGCTTCTCTCCGACTCTTCGCTTCGATCCCAGATGGCGGAGCGAGCGCGCGCCAGGGGCCGGCCGAATGCGGCGGCGGAGATCGTGTCGAATTTGTTGACGCTGGTCTCGTAAGCGCCGCTATCTTTGAGAAGGTCCATACCCTACTTACATTTGCTCATCCACCATGGACCTGTTTTCTCCCGCCGATAGGCGTCCTGTTCATTTCGTGGGAATCGGCGGGGCCGGAATGAGCGCCCTCGCTCTAATCGCCCGCCGCCGCGGCGTCGCCGTCAGCGGCTGTGATACCGATCCGACTGGTGCCGCCGATCTCGCGGCCATGAACGTCACGTTGTACAAGGGACACGACCCCGCTCATCTGGAAGGGGCCCGCGCCGTCGTCGTCACCGCCGCCGTTCCGCCGGAGCATCCCGAGCTGGCCCGGGCGCGGGCGCTGGGCCTGCCGGTGGTCCCGCGGAAGGAAGCGCTCGCCGGTTTGATCGGCGACGCCCGCTCGGTTGCCGTCTCGGGTACACACGGCAAGACGACCACGACGGTCATGACCACGGAGGTGCTCACGGCCGCTGGCCTGGCGCCCACCGGGATCGCGGGCGGTCGGGTCAGTACCTGGGGAGGGAATGCCAAGCTGGCCGGCGACTCGCTCTTCGTCGTCGAGGCCGACGAGTACGACAAGGCGTTCCTGACTCTCCACCCGACGGTCGCGATCGTGAACAACGTCGAGCCCGATCATCTCGAGTGTTACGGTTCGGTCGCCGCGCTCGAGGACGCCTTCGTGGAGTTCGCCGGGCGGGCATCGACCGCCATCGTGAGCGCCGATGATCCCGGGGCGCGGCGCGTGGCGTTGCGGCTTCCATCCACGGTTCTCAAGTTCGGCTTCGCGGCCGATTCGGATATCGCAATCTCGGACGTGCTACAACAGAGCGACGTCACCGAGGCCCGTGTGAGCTGGAAATCCGGTCGCTCGGCCACGGTCCGACTTCGTGTTCCCGGCATCCACAACCTCCGGAACGCGGTGGCGGCGCTCGCCGCGGTAGAGGTTCTCGGCGGTGACCTGACCGCCGCGGTCAAGGCACTCGAGTCCTTCGCGGGGGTGGGCCGGCGCTTCGAGCGACTGGGCGAGCACGGCGGGATCGCAGTGGTGGACGACTATGCGCACCATCCCTCGGAGCTCACCGCCACGCTATCCGCCGCTCGCCAGGCGTTTCCGGGCCGGCGGCTGGTCGCCGTCTTCCAGCCGCACCTGTATTCGCGCACCGCGGAACACGGACAGGCAATGGGCAAGGCGCTGGCCGCGGCCGATCTCGTGATCGTCACCGAAGTCTATGCCGCGCGCGAGCAACCCATTCCCGGCGTCAGCGGGCGACAAGTGGCCGATGCGGCGACGGTGGCGGGCGCCGAGACCTCCTTCGAGCCCACGCGATCCGAGCTCGGCAAGCATGTGCTCGCGGCGTTGCGACCGGGAGACGTCGTTCTCACCCTTGGCGCCGGGGATATCACCCGAGTAGGAGCCGAGTTGGTCCGGTGGCTGGACGCGGCCTGAAGCGGAGTTGGGTCGTCCTGGTCGCGTTCGGCGGGCTGATGCTTCTCACGCTGATCGGACCGGGACTCTTGCGAGGACTCGGATTCTTTCGCGTGAGGCGAATAGAGATTGCCGGATTACAGTATCTTGCTCCGGCCAAGATCATGAGCGCGATCGGGCTCGCGAAAAACGCGAGTGTGTTCGACGATCCCGCACCCCTGGCGCGGCGGGCCCTCGCCGTTCCCGGCATCAAGTCCGCGGTCATCCGCCGTCGCATGCCGGGGACTCTGCAGATCGCGGTCGAGGAGGCGGTGCCGGTCGCCCTCGCACCGGCCGCCGGGGGCAAGCTGGCGCTGCTCGATTCGCGAGGAAGGGTGCTGCCGTTCGACCCGCTGGTGTCAGCGCCGGATCTTCCGCTCGCGGTCGGCGGCGACGGCGTGGTCGCAGGGGTCCTGGCCAAGGTCAGAGACTACGCGCCCGACCTCTTCGCCCGCGTGAGTGAAGGATGGCGGGTCGGGCCCGATGTAGTGCTCGATGTCGAGGGACGGCGGTTCTGGTTCAACGCACAGGTTTCCGCGGAGGACATTCGAGCGGTGATGGCGGTGGAACAGGCACTCGCGCGGCAGGGCCGCCCCTTTCAGGAGCTCGATGGCCGTTACGGCGGTCAAGTGATCGTCCGTGGGTGGCGCGGGTGAGCCCTCCTCCGCAGCGGCTCGTCGCCGCCCTCGACCTCGGCTCGACGAAGGTGGTGGCGCTGATTGCGGAAGTGACGGGCGACGCCCGGGAAAGCGGCGCCAAGATCCTGGGCGTCGGGGTCGAGCGGAGCAACGGCATCCGCCGAGGTGTCGTCAGAGACATCGAAGAGACCACCCGTGCCATCGACCGTGCGATGAAGAGCGCGCAACGGATGGCCGGCGTCGAGGTGGGCTCGGCCTACTGTGGGATCGCCGGCGAGCACACGGCGGGACGCAGCTCCCATGGCATGGTGTCGGTCACGGGCGACGAGATCCGGACGAGCGACGTCGCCCGCGTCAACGACATGGCGAGCAACATCAGCTTCGGTCGCGACCACGAGCTGCTCCACGCGATCCCCCAGGATTACCTGATCGACCAGCAGGGCGGGATCAACGAGCCGATCGGCATGACGGGCTCGAGGCTGGAAGCTGAGGTATATCTCGTTACTGTTCTGTCGAGCGTCCTGCAGAATCTGCGGAAATGCGTCGAGCGTGCGGGGTACCATGTCGCGGAGTTCGTCCTTGAGCCCCTCGCGGCCTCCCTCGGCGTTCTGACACCGGATGAAATCGAGCTGGGCTGCGCCATCATCGAGCTCGGCGGGGGATCCACCAACGTTTCGATCTTCCACAACGGGAAGATCCGGCACACCGGCTCGCTACTGTGCGCGGGCGGCCACGTGACCGCGGACATCGTGCATGGACTCCAGGTCACGCAGCTCGACGCGGAGCGATTGAAGGAGCGGTACGGCGCCGGCTTCGAGCCGCTGGTGCCGGAGAGCGATACCTTCGATCTTCCGAGTACGCCCGGACAGGGCGCCAGGAATGCGCAACGCCGGGTCCTCGCGCATATCATGCACATGCGGCTCCAGGAGGTGCTGGAGTACGCCCTCGACGAAATCACGCGCGCCGGATACCACCAGCGGTTGCCGGCCGGGGTGATCCTGACCGGCGGCGGGGCCCTCACGCCGGGGATCGTCGAGCTGGCCCGCGAGGTCTTCGCGATGCCCGCCCGGTGCGGTGTTCCGGGCCAGCGGCTGCGGGGATTGGCCGACAGCGTGGAATCTCCCAGGATGGCGGTACCGGCCGGGCTGGTGCTCTACGGCGCACGCCAGGTCACGATGAGCGGTGGGTTCGGGACGGGCGCACGCAAGTCGCCCGCTGTCGAGAAGGTGCTTGCTCCGGTGAAACGGTGGCTCCAGGACTTCTTCTGAGCTAGGCCGAGGGAACTGACCATGATTTTCGAGCTGGAAGAGAGCGTCGTACAGACCGCCAGAATGAAGGTGGTCGGCGTGGGTGGCGGTGGCGGCAACGCCGTGAACCGCATGATCGAAGATCAGCTCGGCGGCGTCGAGTTCATCTCGGTCAACACCGACTCGCAGGCCCTCGCGATGTCCAAGTCGGACATCAAGATCCAGATCGGCCGCAAGCTCACACGCGGTCTCGGCGCCGGGGCCCGGCCCGAGATCGGCCGACAGGCCATCGAGGAGAACCGCGACGAAGTCGCGGCGGCGGTGCAGGGGGCCGACATGGTCTTCGTGACCTGCGGCATGGGTGGTGGGACGGGAACGGGCGCTGCACCTGTCGTCTCACAGATGGCACGGGAGAGCGGCGCGCTTACGGTCGGGATCGTCACCAAGCCGTTCCTCTTCGAGGGACGGCGGCGGATGAAGCAGGCGGACAGCGGTATCACCGAGATGCGCAAGAACGTGGACACGATGATCGTCGTTCCGAACGAGCGCCTCCTCGCCGTCGTCGGGAAGGGCATTCCCTTCCAGGACGCGCTCAAGAAGGCCGATGAAGTGCTCCTCCACGCCACGCAAGGCATCGCCAGCCTGATCACCTCCACCGGCATCATCAACGTAGACTTCGCCGACGTCCGCACCGTGATGCAGAACGGCGGCGCCGCTCTCATGGGCACCGGGATCGGTCGGGGCGAAAACCGCGCACTCGAGGCCGCCCAGCAGGCTATCTCGAGCCCCCTGCTCGACAACGTGTCGATCGCCGGAGCCACCGGTGTCCTGATCAACATCATCGGTGGGGACGATCTCACACTCGGCGAGACCACCCAGATCAACGACATCATCCACGACGCGGTCGGCGACGACGCGGAGATCATCTTCGGCGCCGGCAGCGATGCTGCGATGCGCGGCGAGGTGCGGGTCACCGTCATCGCCACCGGATTCGATCGGGCGGTCACCGGTGAGCTGCCGGCCCGGATGTCCGGCGCCGCCAGCGTGATCAACTTCCCACGCCAGAGTCGGGTCTCGAGCCCCGCCATGCCCTCGCCGCAGGCCGCTCCCGCGACGCCGCCCAGAGTGCAGCCGCGCGCCCCGTCACCGCCGCCCGCGACGGAGGTGCCGGAGATGGAAATCCCCACGTTCATTCGACGGCAGATGGACTGATGCCGCGGGGATGGCTCGCCGCGACCCTGGCCTTTCTGGCGGTCGCGGGAGTGGTTGCGGCGATCTCCTACGGGGCAAAGGGACGCGGCGAGAGGGAGATGGTGCGGCCTCCGGTCGTTGCCCGACCCGAGGTCCTGCTGAACGAGACCATCGACACCCTGCGGCGGGGAGAGACCATATCGCATCTCTTCGCGCGGCACGGCGTCAGGATCGACCTCACCAGGCTCGACTCCACGCTGCGCTTCGATCCCCGACGCCTTCACTCCGGTCTCGTCTTCAGCTTCGGTCAGACTCCCACCGACTCGATCCCCTCACTGGTCATCGTTCGAACCGACCCGGAGCAGCGCATCACATTCCAGCGGACCGGCGACCAATGGAACACGGTCGCCGAGCCGATCGCATGGAAGGCGGAGCCGGTCCGCATCGAAGGGGGGATCGACAACTCCCTCTACCTGGCGCTCGACGCACAGGTCCCGGATGCGGAGCTCGACGCCGGCAATAGGCAGCGGCTCGCCTGGGACCTCGCGGACGTGTACGCGTGGCAGGTGGATTTCACCCGCGACATCCAGCCGGGCGACCGGTTCGAGGTGCTGTTCGAGCGACTCGTCAATGCCGACGGAGAGATCAGATTCGGAAAGGTGCTGGCGAGCGACCTCACGATGTCCGGCAAACACCTCACGGCATTCCGCTTCGACTCCGGAGGCCGGACGGCCTACTATGACTCCGCCGGCAACTCCCTGCGACGGGCCTTCCTCCGGGCGCCAGTGCAATTCCGTCGGATCACCTCGAGCTTCGCGCGCGCACGCTACCATCCGATACTCGGGATCAGCCGGCGGCACGAAGGCACCGACTACGCCGCCGATCCCGGCACGCCGGTCATGGCCGCGGGTGACGGCGTCGTGGCGCGGGCGGGATGGGCCGGTGGGTACGGCAACCTCATCGAGATTCGGCACCGCAGCGGGATCGTCACGCGGTACGGCCATCTTCGCGGCTTCGCTCGCGGCATTCATTCGGGTACCCGGGTCGCCCAGGGCCAGGTAATCGGATTCGTCGGGTCCACCGGCCTCGCCACGGGACCTCATCTGCACTACGAGTTTCGTGTGAACGGCGCCGCTCGCGATTCCCGGCGGGTGTCTCTGGGAGATGGAGAACCGATCACTCCGAATCTCCGTCCGGTGTTCGAGAGGGAGAGAAATAGGCTGTCGGCTGTCGGCTATCGGCTATCAGGGGCGCTGGCGACGGACAGCCTTGTACGAGGGTATTCCTCGTCGCCTGGCTCCAGCCGATAGCCGACAGCCGATAGCCTCCTTCCGTGGACCTCTATCCCGCCATTGACATCCGCAACGGTCACGTCGTTCGCCTCAGTCAGGGCGAAGCGTCGCACGAGACCGTGTACGCCGACGATCCGGTCGTCGTCGCGGGCCGGTTCGTCGAGCACGGGGCACGCTGGATCCATGTCGTGGACCTCGACCGCGCGTTCGGAACCGGCGACAACACCGCACTCGTTCGGCAAATCGTCGCCGCGGTCGGCACTCGCGTGCGCATCCAGCTCGGCGGCGGGCTCCGGTCGCTCGACCGTCTCGGCGAGTCCCTCGAGCTGGGCGCCGCCCGGGTCGTGCTCGGCACGTCCGCGGCGACCGATCCCGCGTTTGTGCCGGCCGCGCTCGCCATTGCGGGCGCCGACAAGGTCGCCGTCGGGATCGACGCGCGGAACGGCTTCGTCGCGGTGCGCGGATGGACTGAGACCTCGACGCTCACGGCCCGTGCCCTGGTGGATCGCGTGGTGGCCGACGGAGTCGGAACGGTCATCTACACCGACGTCTCGCGTGACGGCATGCTCCTCGGGCCCGACATCGAGGGCGCCGCTCTTCTTCAGAAGGCCGGCGTGCGCGTGATCGCGAGCGGCGGAGTGTCGAGCCTCGATGACGTGCGGGCGGTGTGCAATGCCGGGCTCGCCGGCGCGATCGTCGGGCGCGCGCTGTACGAGGGACGCTTCGACCTGATCTCGGCGCTCGAAGCCGCCCGATGCGCGTCGCCCTCGTAGTCCTCGCCGCGGCCGCGCTCGCGGCCTTCACCTACCTCTACCTCGAGCGGGCGGGCTCCCGCGGTTGGCCAGCACTCGTCTGTCGCGCCGTCGCCTGGGCGGCGCTCGGGCTATTGCTCCTCAACGTGAGCTGTCCGGTGGCCGGTGCACCGCTCCGGCCACTCGTTCTCCTCGATGCGTCGCTCAGCATGTCGGCGGGCGGCCGGTGGACCGAAGCGCGCGACTCCGCGGTACGGTGGGGTGAAGTCCGCACCTTCGGGGATGAGCGGAACGGCGCGGATACCGCTCCGACGCGCGGACGATCGCTGCTCGCCCCCGCTCTGGTCGCGGCCTCCGCCTCGGATCGTCCGACGATCGTGGTGACCGACGGGGAGATCGAGGATGCCGCCGATCTCGATGCCGCGCTGCTGACTCGGACGGGCGTGCGACTGTTTCCCCGGAAACCGATCGCCGATCTCGCCGTGGTAGGGGTGGACGGGCCCTCGAGAGTGACCGTTGGAGACTCGATCCTGCTCGACGTGGAGATCGAGGCGAGCGGGGGGACGATGCCCGACACGGTCTCGGTGCACGCCGTCGTGGGGACGACGAAGCTCGCTGTCCGGAGAGTCCGACTGGCCAACGGCCGGGGGCGAGCGCGGATGTCGATCCCCAGCTCGAGGATGGGTCCGGGCGATCACCTGATCGAGATCGCGCTCGAGGGCTGGAAGGACGGTGAGCCGCGGACCGACACGCGACTCCACCTCGTGAGCGTCGCCCCGACACCCGGGGTCGTTCTGCTGGCCGCGCCGGCCGACTGGGACAGCCGTTTCCTCTATAAGTCGCTCCGCGAGGTCGCCCAGCTTCCGGTGCAGGGATTCGTTCGACTCGACGCCGAGCGTTGGCGCTCGATGAACAACCTCGCGATCGTGGCGCAGGACCGCGTGCGTCAGGCCGCTCGACGCGCCGACCTCCTCCTGCTCATCGGGACCGTCGGGTCGTTCGCCGAGGGCACCACGGCGCGCGGCATCCTGCGCTGGCCCGCACCCGCCGTCGAGGACTCCCAGATTCCAGGCGACTGGTACCTCACCGCCGATGGGGCCTCGCCTCTGGCGGGCGCATTCCTGGGACAACCGGTGGACAGCTTTCCACCCGCGATCCAGCTCACCCCACTCGACGTCGGCCCCAGCGACTGGGTGGCGCTCTCGGCACAGCTCGGCCGGCGCGGAGTCGCGAGGCCGGCGATCGTGGGCGGGCAGGACGGCCGAACCCGCCACGTCGTGGTCGGCGTGCAGGGCCTCTGGCGATGGGCATTCCGGGGAGGATCGAGCGAGGAGAGTTATCGCTCGCTGGTCGCCGCCACGGCGAGCTGGCTCCTCGGCGGCGCGGACTCGGCGCGAGGAGTCGCGCGGGTCGCTCGCCCGGTGGTCGAGAACGGGCGGCCCATCGTGTTCGAGTGGGTAGGATCGGGGTCGCCCGGTCCCACTCCAGTCACCTGGTCTGGGGGGAGAGCCCCGACTAGCGATACGCTCCGCTTCGACGGCTCTGGCCGGGCGACGGTGTGGCTCAGTCCGGGGTCGTATCGGTATCGTCTCGGGAATGGTGGGTCCGGAACGATCGCGGTCGAGCAGTACTCGGAGGAGTTTCTCCCCCATCGGGTCGCGCTCTCGGCCCGCCAATCGCGGGCGGGCATGCCATCGAGTCGGCGGTCAGCGCGGGACTGGCTCCCGCTGTTCGCGCTCTGCGTGCTCGCGCTCGCCGGTGAATGGCTTGCGCGCCGGCGACTGGGGCTGCGCTAAGGGGAGTATAAGTTTCGCCATGGCCAATACCAGACTGGGCGAGCGGAACGAGAGTCTCTGGACCCGCATCAAGAAGCTGGCGATGACCGACGTCGGCGCGCTGATGCGCGGCCTCAATGCCGACGACGTCGAGAAGATGGAGCGCATCCTCATCGAGGCCGACTTCGGTGTGTCCGCCACCGTCGAGCTGACCCAGGCGCTCGATGACGAAATCCGCGACGGCAAGCTCAAGAACGAGGCCGATCTGCGCTCTGCGCTCGAGCGCCGGCTGGCGGCCATTCTCGACGGAAATGCCGACCCTGGCGTGCTGGCGCGAGCCTCCGAGGGCCCCACGGTCATTTTGATCGTGGGAGTGAACGGAACCGGAAAGACCACCACAGCAGCCAAGCTCGGACGCCGGTTGCAGCGCGAAAAGCGAAAGATCCTTCTCGTCGCGGCCGATACCTATCGGGCGGGCGCCATCGCGCAGCTCCAGCAGTGGGCCGATCGGCTCAAGGTGCCGTGTGTCTCGGGCGCGCCTGGAGGCGATCCGGCCGCCGTGGCCTTCGATGCCATCGATGCGGCGGTTTCGCGAGGACTCGATACCGTCATCGTGGACACGGCTGGCCGCCTGCACACCCAAGAAGGCTTGATGGACGAGCTCCGTAAGGTCGTCCGCGTGATCGGCCGGCGGTTGCCCGGAGCGCCGCACGAGACCCTGCTCGTGCTCGACGGGACCGTCGGCCAGAACGCCGTGCAGCAGGGAAGGCTCTTTTCACAGGCAGTGAGCCCCACCGGGATCGTGGTCACCAAGCTGGACGGCAGCGCCCGGGGAGGAGCGGTCACCGCGCTCCGGCGCGAGCTGGGGTTGCCGATCCGGTTCATCGGCGTTGGCGAGAAGCTGGACGATCTCGAGCCGTTCGATGCCCGGAGCTTCGCGGCCCACCTGCTTTCGGATTCGACCTGACATGAGTGATTCACCACAAGGCACAAAGGTGATTGCTCCGTGGTGAAACCGACGGCTATGGATGTCCCCAAGACCCGGCCTAGCGGCGCGCTGAGACTCGACACACCGGTCAAGTTCCTCAAGGGCGTCGGTGAGCGGCGCTCGGAACAGCTTGACCGGCTCGGCATCCGCACCGCTCGCGATCTTCTCTGGCACATTCCGCATCGCTACATCGACGCTTCCACCGTCACCCCCCTCGCCAAGGCGCGCGTCGGAGACGAGGTCGCGTGCGTCGGGAAGGTGGTGGCGAAGGGGATCGTTCCGACCCGCAGGGGCTTGAGGATCTTCCACGCCGTCCTGCGTGACGACAGCGGGGTGCTCGAGTGCGCGTGGCCGGGGCAGTCGTTCCTCGACCGCTCCATCGTGATCGGGCAGACGCTGCTCGTCTCCGGCCCCGTTCGCTTTTATCATGGCCGCCAGCTCGCTCCCCGCGAGTTCGTCATTCTCGCCGATGCCGATGGCGACGCCGATCCGCTCGCTGCAGGCAAGGTGCTGCCGGTCTATCCGGCAACCGAGGGACTGAGTCACAAGATCATTCGCTCGCTCATCGACCGTCATCTCGACGGTCTGATCGCGCTCTCGGACGACATCATTCCCGAAGGCCTGCGTCGCTCGCTCGATCTGCTCTCCATTCCCGATGCGCTTCGCTCGGTGCATCGTCCCGCTACCGTAGAGGAGGCGGAGGCGGGTCGGCGGCGCCTGGCATTCGACGAGCTGCTCGATCTGCAGCTCATGCTGATCCGGGCCCGGACGGTGGCCAAGCGCCAGCGAAGCGGCATCGCATTCGAGGTGAAGCGCCGCTACACCACCAGGCTCCGTGAGACCCTGCCGTGGGAGCTGACCCAGGACCAGCAGCGGGCGGTTCGGGAGATCACCGCCGACATGACGGCCCCGGATCGAATGCACCGGCTCCTCATGGGCGACGTGGGAACGGGCAAGACGGTGGTCGCTCTCTTCGCCATGCTGCTCGCCGTGGAAAACGACTTTCAATCCGCGTTGATGGCGCCCACCGAGCTCCTGGCGGAGCAGCACGCGGCCACACTGGCCCGTCTCCTGGCGCCGCTCGAGATCAGACCGGAGTTACTGCTCGGCCGGCAGACCGCGGCGGAGAAGACGGCTGTGCGGGCGCGACTCGCCTCGGGCCAGAGCCGTCTCGTCGTGGGGACCCACGCGCTGATGCAGGAGAGCGTCTCCTTCCGTCGGCTCGGCCTCGTTGTCATCGACGAGCAGCACCGCTTCGGTGTGGAGCAGCGGGCCTCACTGATCGGCAAGGGAGCGGCGCCCGACGTCCTGCTGCTTACCGCCACTCCGATTCCTCGAACTCTCGCGCTCACGCTCTATGGTGACCTCGACGTGTCCACCCTGCGGCAGAAACCGCCGGGCCGCGGCACCATTCGGACGGCGGTCAGGACCGAGGCGCAGCGCGACCGCGTCCTCGATTTCGTGCACGCGGAGTGCCTCAAGGGGCGGCAGGCGTATGTGGTACTTCCGGTGATCGAAGAGTCGGAGCGGGCCGACCTGCGCGCCGCGACGACGATGGCGCGGACGCTCACCGCGCGCTGGCCCGACCTCGCCGTCGGCTTGGTCCACGGACGACTCAAGCCGGAAGAGCGCGACGCGGTGATGCGCCGCTTCCGCGAGGGTGAGATCCGCGTGCTCGTCGCGACAACCGTCGTCGAGGTCGGGATCGATGTCCCGGCCGCCAGCATAATGGTCATCGAGCATCCGGAGCGGCTGGGCCTCGCCCAGCTGCACCAGCTTCGCGGCCGAGTCGGACGTGGCGCCGAGGAGAGCTTCTGCATTCTCATGGAGATTGGGCAGGCGGCCGATCGGCTCCAGGCCTTTGCCGCCACCGACGACGGATTCCGAATCGCGGAGCTGGATCTCGAGGAGCGGGGGATGGGCGACCTCATCGGCGCCCGCCAGGCCGGTGGGTTCGAAGTGCGTCATGCTCGATTGCCCGCCGACAGCGACCTGCTCGATCGGGCGCGGGAGCTCGCGATTCGCCTCATCGAGGCCGACCCGGCGCTCCAGCGGGCCGAGAACCAACCACTTCGCGAGCGCGCGGTTTCACGGTATCCGCGCGCCGTGGAGTTATTCAGGGTCGGCTAGCTCGGCCCTTTTTCAGAACTGCATCCGCAGCCCGATACCCGTCGCCTCTTTCAGCGTCCGAAACTCCGGCTTGAACGGGATGTTGTCTGGCTTGGGTGTGTGTCGCGTGAGCTCCCACACGAAGATCGCTGCGGCCCCCAGCAACGCCCCCTCACCACCGAAGAGCCAGCGCCGAGCCCGCCGGTCGTAGCGGAGAGACGTCTGGTAGAACTCTTCGCTCTGGCTGTCCACATATCGTCCCGATGCCGCCAGGTCGCAGAGCCGGGGATCGGCAAGACAGCGCCGCTCGAGTGCGTGAAAATTGTCGTCCGCCCGGTTGTGATCCTTCGCCGCGAGGTAGTTCATCCCGAGTGCGCCGGCCGCGAGCAGGAATTTCCCGTACTTGAAGAGGGGCTTGCTCCCCTGGGCGTACGCCGGAGAGGCCAAGAGGAGGAAAGCGGTCAGAACGCAGAACGCGCGCTTCATTTCCGATACCGGTGCAGGTCGCCGTCTCCACCCATCGCCAGCATTCCATCCGCGAGTGCGATGGGGCCCATCTCGACCGACGGCCAGAGCTGAAGCCGCCAGACCTCTTCTCCCTTTGGCGTGAGGGCTCTGATTCCACCGTCGGCCCCGCCGAGCAGGATCTGCCCATCGAGAATGGTGACTGGTGCCGTAATCGGCCAATCCAGCGAAACCACGGGTGTCGCCTGCGGGGCCGAGTCAGCCACGATTCGGTAGAGCGTCCCCCTCCGCGTCGCCGCGTATAGAGTGTCTCCCATCGCACCTGGGGAGTCGAAGACCGGCGCGTCCACCTTCACCTGCCAGGCGAGACTGAGATCCTTCGGTCGGACCGAGATGACGAGGGAATCCGTTGTCCCCGCGATGAAGGCGTCGCCGAGTCGCACAAACGGAGAGAGGATCGCTCCGGGCGACGGCGCGCGCCGAATCACCCGTCCGTCCGAGGCGCCGATCAGGTAGAGCGAGTCCACCGTCGCCAGCAGTAGCGCTCCGCTGTCGGCGGGCGTCGCCGCGACACGGGCGACTCCCACACGCCGGCGCCATTTGATCGTGCCGGTCCTGGGATCGAGTCCGAGGACCTCTCCACGCTGAGTTGGGACGACCAGGACTCCCTGGTACAAGGTGAGCGGCGCGCCGATCGGGCCGGTGCCGGTACGCCAGAGCTGCTTCCCCAGCTTGCGCTCGAGGGCGTAGACGCGGCCTTGGGGCCGTGACGTGGCAGCGAAGAGTGTGTCACCCGCAAGAACGACACCGCCCCCGACGATGCCGGCGAGACGGGACGACCAGCGAATGGCGCCGCTCTCGAGGTTCACGGCGTACACCTTCCGGTCGACGCCGGCACCGTAAAACGTTTCGTCTTCGAGTGCCACCTGGCCGGTGAATCCCCGGCCCGCCTTCGTCGTCCAGATCTGTTGCGGCGATCCCGCCGAAACCTCGGCCGACAGGGGCCGGGGTGCGGGGCGCATGTTGATACAGGCCGCGTTGACGCCTCCCAGGAGGAGGGCTAGACTGAACGCTCCCCGAGGTACCCCCATTCTCAGAACGGAAAAGGCATGACGGCGGTCAGGATCAACGAGCTGCCTGCGCACGTGGGTCACGTGGTCACTCTGCGCGGATGGGCGGTGACGACGCGCTCCAGCGGGAAGATCGCGTTCCTCGTGCTTCGCGATGGGACGGGGCAGGTGCAATGTGTGGTGTCCAAGAAAGAGGTGGCCGAATCGGACTGGACGGCGTTCGGCTCGATCACGCAGGAGACGAGTGTGGAGGTCACGGGGACTGTCCGGGCCGAGCCTCGGTCACCAGGCGGGTACGAGCTCAGTGTGAGCGGGCTCCGCTCCCTCGGCCCCAGCCACGACTATCCCGATCACCCCTAAAGAACATGGGACGACGTTCCTCTTCGAGCATAGACACCTCTGGCTCCGGAACCGCGCGCCAGGTGGCCATCGCGCGAGTCCGGCACGAGGTGGTGCAGGCGATCCGCGACTTCTTCTACCGGAGGGGTTCATCCTCGTCGACACGCCCGATTCTGACCGGCGCGATCGGCGAGGAGGCGGGAAACCTCTTCGCGACCGACTACTTCGACCTGGGCAAGGCATACCTGGCCCAGACCGGCCAGCTCTACGTCGAGGCAGCGGCGGCGGCGCTGGGCAAGGTCTACTGCTTCGGGCCCGACCTTTCGGGCGGAGAAGTCGAAGACGCGGCGCCACCTGACCGAGTTCTGGATGGTCGAGCCCGAGGTGGCCTTCAACGACTCCGACGACAACATGCGGCTGCAGGAAGAGTTCGTGAGCTACATCGTGGCACGGGCGCTCGAGCGACGCAAGGCGGAGCTGAAGGAGCTGGAGCGCGACACGGCCCCGCTCGAGAAGGTCGGTGCCGCCATTCGCGCGGATCTCGCTACACCGACGCGGTCGCGCAGGCTCAACGCGCTCGGCTCCGACATGAAGTGGGGCGACGACCTCGGCGGCGACGACGAGACGCTGCTCGCGAAGGACTACGACCGGCCCGTCTTCGTCTTCAACTACCCGAAGGGAGTCAAGGCGTTCTACATGAAGGAGAATCCCGACGACCCGCGGACCGTGCTCAACAACGACTGCCTGGCGCCCGAGGGGTACGGCGAGATCATCGGCGGTTCACAGCGCGAGGACGACTACGACAAGCTCCTCGCCCGCATCAAGGAGCAGGGTCTCGATCCGGAGGCGTACCGCTGGTACCTCGACCTCCGGAAGTACGGCACCTTCGTCCACTCCGGCTTCGGGCTCGGTGTCGAGCGCACGGTGGCGTGGATCTGCGGAATCCCGCACATCAGAGAAGCGATCGCGTTTCCGAGACAGATACATCGGCTCTATCCGTAGGCGGTACGGCTCTATCGCTCTCTCGCCATCTTCACCTCCTCCCACAGCCCATCCAGCACGTCCAGTCCGGCGGTTTCCACATCGATCCCGCGCTCGGCGGCGAGTCGTTCCACCGCTTCGAAGCGATCGCGAAACTTCCGGTTGGCCGGATCGAGCGCCGGTCCGGGCTGTACCCCCGCCTTCCGCGCAAGATTCACCACCGCGAACAGGAGATCGCCGATTTCATCGGTGAGGCGATCGGTGGCCGGGTGGCCGGGGTTATTGGGGTCGTTGAAAGCGACCACCGAATGCGAGCGCGCCGGCAGCTCGCGCTCCACCTCCTGCCAGCTCCTCTCTCACCTTCGCCAGGGGGCCCGTGACGTCGGGCCAGTCGAACCCGACCGCGGCAGCCCGTTCCTGCAGCCGATAGGCCTTGAGCAACGGCGGCAGAGTCGGGACGATCCCCGCGAGCGTCCTCCCTTTCGCTCGCGACGCTTGAGGCGCTCCCAGGGCTCGGGCTCGCCGAGCTCGAAGAGATGCGGATGCCGGCGCCGCATCTTGGCACTCGAGCCCTTCGGCCACGTCGTCGGCGGTGAACTCGCCCTTCTCCTCGCCGATCACGATCTGCCAGGCCAGGTGCAGCAGCAGGTCGCTCAGCTCGTCACGAATCGACTGGGGGTCGGCCTCTCCCAACGCCTCGTCGAGCTCCAACACCTCTTCGACGAGGTAGGGACGCAGCGTTTCGCGGGTCTGCGCTCGGTCCCAGGGGCACCGCGCCCGGAGATCCCGCACCATGTCCAGAGCACGTCCAAGCGCTGAATTCTCTTGCATTTATGCCTCCGCGCCACATAAGATACCCGCCGCCTTGACCACGCCCTTCACTCCCGAGACGGCCCGCGCCTGGGTCGATGTCGACCTCGCCGCGCTAGTCGCGAATGCCCGCAGAGTCGCCGCCGTTTCCGGTAGCCGATTGTTGCCGATGGTCAAAGCTAACGGTTACGGTCTCGGTGCAATCGAGGTCGCTCGCGCGCTCGAGGCCGTCGACCCATGGGGCTTCGGCGTCGCAACCGTCGAAGAGGGTCGCGCGCTCCGCGAGGCCGGGCTCGAACGCCCACTGCTCGTGGCGAGTCCGCTGTATCCGGGAGACGTGGAGCGATACCTCGCTCACGATCTTCGGCCCTCGATCGGTGACCCCGCGGCGCTCGATGCGTGGGTGGCTCAAACCGACCGGCCGTTCCACGTCGAGCTCGATACCGGGATGAGCCGCGGCGGCATGCGCTGGAACGACGTCGCAGCCCTCGAGCGCCTGAGGGGTGTGCTCGCCGCGGCGACGGGGTGGGAAGGGATCTTCACCCACTTTCACTCCGCCGATGACGACCCGCCATCGGCGGCCGTGCAGTGGGATCGTTTCCGGTCCGTCCTGGCGACGTTGCCTCGCCATCCCCCGCTCGTGCACGCCGCCAACAGCGCGGCCGCGCTCATGGGTCCGTCCTATGCGGCCGACCTCGTCCGGCCAGGCATCTTCCTCTATGGAGGGACGGCCGGACCGATGGAGCCGCAACCGGTCGCCGCGCTCAGGGCCCGAGTCGTGGGGGTACGAACCGTCGAGGAGGGAGGAACGGTGAGCTACGGCGCGACCTGGCGTGCGAATCGGCCGACGAGGGTCGCGACTCTAGCGGTCGGCTACGCCGACGGATTCTCACGCGCCACGCGCGAGCAGCCCGGAGACAAGCCCTTGCCCGCTCGAGTGGTCGAGCTCGGCGGACGCGAGGTTCCCGTCGTCGGCCGGGTCACGATGGACCTGACGATGGTCGCCGTCGACGCTCCCGTCGCGGTCGGCGATGTGGCGACCGTCTACGGTGGCAGCGTCTCCCTCGACCGGCAGGCCCTCGCGGCGGGGACGATCCCGTACGAGCTGCTCACGTCGCTCGGCCCGCGAGTTCCCCGTCTCTATGGTCGCAGATGACTCGGATCATCGAGTGACGCGTCGCGCCGCGATCATCGTCCTGGACGGACTCGGCATCGGCTCGGCGCCCGACAGCGCCGCCTACGGTGACGCCGGAAGCGACACCCTTGGCAACGTCGCGCGCGCCGTTGGCGGGCTTCGCTTGCCCAATCTTGCCGCCCTCGGTTTGGGAAGCTGCGCTCCGCTCGCCGGCATGCCGCCGGCTTCGTCACCACGGGCGGCGTTCGGGATCTGCGTGCCGGCAAGCGCCGGGAAGGACAGCACGACCGGGCATTGGGAAATCTGCGGCCTCGTGCTTGCAACTCCGTTTCCGACCTACCCGTCGGGATTTCCCGTCGAGGTGATCACCGAGTTTTCGGGTCGGACGGGACGTGGCGTGCTGGGGAACCGGCCGGCGTCGGGGACGCAGGTGCTCGATGATTTCGGTGCCGAGCACCAGCGGACCGGCAAATGGATCGTGTACACGTCAGCCGACAGTGTGTTCCAGGTCGCCGCGCACGAGGAGACCGTGCCGCTCGCCGAGCTGTATGCCGCCTGCGGCGAGGCGCGAGCGATCCTTCAGGGCGAGCACGGGGTCTCACGAGTGATTGCTCGACCGTTCACGGGACACCCGGGCGCGTGGGTTCGCACGCCGCGCCGCAAGGACTTCAGTCTGGCGCCGCCGGGTCCGACGCTGCTCGACCGACTCGCCGGCATGCACATTCCTCGCGTGGGCGTGGGCAAGGTCGATGATCTCTTCGCCGGGAGGGGCATCTCGAGCGTGCACACCGCCACGAACGGCGAGGCCTACAATCTGATCGAGGGCGCCCTCACCTCGATGCGTCGCGGCCTGCTGCTCGCCAACGTGATCGAGTTCGATCAGACGTGGGGACACCGGAACGACGTCCCTGGATTTCACCGCGGGCTTCAGGAGCTCGATCGGTATCTGCCGAGACTGCTCGCGGGAGTGCGGGAAGAGGACCTCGTTATCTTTACCGCCGATCACGGCAACGACCCGACCACACCTTCGACCGATCATTCGCGCGAAGTGGTGCCGCTCCTCGTCGTGGGTCCGCGGGTTCGTTCAGCGCCGCTCGGGCGGCGCGCCACCTTTGCCGACATCGGTCAGACCGTGGCCGAGTTTCTCGGCGTGCCGGCGCTCGAGGCCGGCACCTCGTTTCTCTCTGAGGTCTGGAGTGACTGATCCACTCGTCGCGGCGGCGCGAGCCGTGCAGCTCCGTGCCTACGCCCCCTACTCGCAGTTCCACGTCGGGTGTGCGCTCGAGGCAGAAGATGGAACGGTGTTCGTCGGCTGCAACGTCGAGAACGCCTCTTATGGTCTCACGATCTGCGCCGAGCGAGCCGCGATCTGTGCCGCCGTGAGCGCGGGTGTCCACCGGTTTCGCCGCGCCGTCGTCGTCTCCGACATCGATCCCCCCGCAGCACCCTGCGGGGCCTGCCGTCAGGTCCTGGCCGAGTTCGGTCCCGGACTTCGGATCGACGCCGTCGGCCCCTCCCGATCGGTCTCGTGGACGATGACCGAGCTCCTGCCTTCGGCCTTCGGAAAAGAGCAGCTTTCGTGATTCGGGGTGTGCGCTGGGTCGCCTGCGTCGGGGCGATTGCGGCGGGAGCATTGGCGTGCCAGGAGCATCTCACGTCACCGGGCCAATGCCCGGAGCTCTGCCCCGGCGGGACTCCGACGGTATACGACACGGTGCTGAGCCCCGTGCAGGGGCGGGACGAGAGCGTCCCGGGGTACGTGAGTCGCGGGGGCGGTACCGCGCTCCTCACCTCGAATGGTCTGCCGGCCTCGGAAGATCGCGCGATCTACAAGTTCGTCTCGCGGCAGGACTCCATCACGGTTCGAGACACGTCCCGCGCCTATTCGGTCGATAGCGTGGCGCTCGGTCTCACGCTCGTGGCCCGTGACACGCTCGTCAACGGGCTCAAGATTTTTCTCTATCGGCTGCCTGGCGATATCAATCCCGACACCGCCACCTTCGCGGGGATCGATCCGGAGCTCGCTCCGACTGCGCTCGTGGACAGCATCATCGTTCCCGACTCCATAAATACGGGTGCGTTGGCCGTCGTCTTGCGCGGGGCCGATCTCGATCGGGTTGCGATCCCGGCCGGCACCGGTGGGGTCCTCGCGCTGGGCCTCCGGATCGGCGCGGACGCTCCTACCGGCATTCGCACCGGGTCGATCGTTGCAAGCAATGCGGCGACGTTTCTCTCGTACGTCACCGTGGACGTCCCGGACACGACTACGGCGATCAAGCATCAGGTGCTGAGCCGATCCACGCAGTTCAACGGCTTCGTGACCCAGACTCCATACACGGCGCAACCGGGGACACTGCTGATCGGCGGAGAGCCGTCGTCCCGCGGCTTCATACGGTTCGCCTTGCCGTCGCGCATCAAGGATTCGGCGACGGTCGTCCGCGCCACACTCGAGATGCTCCCGGTCGCGCCGGTTCCGGGATTGCCCACCGATCCTGCCATTCTCGAGGGACGAGCGGTCCTCTCCGATCTCGGTCCCAAGTCGCCGCTCGCCACGACACCGCCGACGCTCATTTCGCAGGACACGCTGCCGGTCGCGAGCACCGACACCATACGGCTCGACGTGACCGGGATGGTGCAACTCTGGCAGCAATCGAGCGAGCGGCCCCAGGAAGTCGCCCTTCGACTCGGCGCCAAGACTCCGACTGCCGGCCTGATCGGGGAGGCGTCGTCGTTCACGAGGCTGCTGCTGGGATCGACCAGTCCGCTGTCTCCGGTCGGGCCGCCGCGGCTCCACATCACCTATCTCCTCGCGTTCCCGTTCGAGAGTCCCTGAGTGCGGCGCGCCATCGTCTTCGTGCTCGGTCTCTTCCTGCCGGGGATCGCAACCGCCCAGTCGTCCCAGTTCGGCGTCCGGGGGCTCGGCGCTCCGGGACGCGAGCTGGGTGCGCGCGGCATCGCGAGCAGTGGCGCCTTTGGGCTCTTCGATCCCGAGTCGAGTCTCAACCCCGCCGCGCTCGCGGCACTCCCGATGCTGAGCGCCGTGTTCACCGGCGTCCAGAGCTACCGGCACGTCGAGAACCCGGCCGGAACGGAGTCGGTACGAGAGAGCCGTTTTCCCCAACTCAGCGTGGCGGGTCCGATCAAGAAGTATCCGGCCACGCTCGGCATCAGCTTCGCCAATTACACGAGCCGCGACTTTACGCTCGCGACCGCTGACACGATCCTGCTTCGCGGCATTCTCGTTCCGGTGAGCGACACCTTTTCGTCGAGGGGTGGGTTGAGCGACCTCCGCTTCGCCGCCTCCTATCGGCTTCCCCAGGGCTGGGCGGTGGGAGGCTCGTTCCACGTCATCACCGGGTCGAACCGGATCTCCTCGCATCGAGCCTTTGCCGACTCCACCCACTACCAGGAAGCGAAGCAAAGCGCGGAGATCTCGTATGCCGGCGTGGGAGTCGACGTCGGCGTGGTGCGCTCCTTCGGAGGGAATTTCTCGCTGGCCGCGGTCGCGAGGTCGGATGGGCACGTGATCATCGATCGTGACTCTACTCGAGTCGCCCAGGCCGACTTGCCCTACATGTTCGGCCTCGGCGTGCGCGTGCGTCCAATCGCGAAGCTGGAGCTCGCGAGCAATGTGATCTATCGGACCTGGTCGGGCGCGAACAGCGACCTGCTTGCTCAGGGCGGCACCGGTGCGGAGAACACGATTCAGATCGCTGCCGGAGGAGAGTTCACCCCGGATCCCCGCCGGCCATATCGGCGGCCCATCCGCTTCGGCGCTCACTATGGGACATTGCCGTTCCCGCTCGTTCCTGGGGAGCAGCCGAAGGAGTTCGGTATCTCGCTCGGCACCGGGATCCGTTTCGCGCAGCAGCGGGCCGGGGTAGACCTGAGCTTCGAACACGTCTGGCGCGCCGCGGGGGCCTATTCCGAGCGGGCGTTTTCGGCGACGGTGGGAGTGACGGTGAGACCTTAGACAACAGAGAAGGGACAAAGGGAAGAAGACCCCTTCTCCTTTCTCGCCTCTCCTTTCACCTTTCCTGGCATCTATGCCCAAGACCGTCTACATCGAAACCTACGGCTGCCAGATGAACGTGGCCGACTCGGAGCTGCTCTTCGGGCTCCTCAGCCGCGAGGGGTACGTCCGGACCAATGAGCCGACCGAGGCTGACGTGATGTTGGTGAACACCTGCGCCGTTCGGGACAACGCGGAGCAGCGAGTGATCGGGCGGATGGGGGAGCTACAGAGGCACAAGCGGGCCGGTGATGTCCTGGGGGTGGTGGGCTGCATGGCCCAGCGACTCGGGCCGGCGCTACTCGAACGGGTACCGCGAGTGGACGTCGTCGTCGGCCCCGATGCATACCGGAATCTTCCGGAAATCCTCACGCACGCGACGCAGGGACAGCGGGTGTCGGACACGGAGTTCAAGTCCTGGGAGCACTACGAAGACGTGCCGCCCGCGCGCGAATCCGGCCCGACCGCGTTCATCACGGTACAGCGAGGCTGCGATTACCGCTGCACCTTCTGTATCGTCCCGTACACGAGGGGACCGGAGCGGAGTCGTCGTCTCGAGGACGTCGTCGGCGAAGCCGAATCGCTCTCTAGGCAGGGCACCACCGAACTCACGCTGCTCGGTCAGACAGTGAACAGTTACCACGACGGCCGGCACGACTTTGCCGATCTACTCCGCGGCGTGGGTGGCGTGGACGGCATCCGTCGGGTGCGCTTCACGAGCCCGTATCCAACCGAGTTCACGGCCCGCGTCATCGAGGCGATGGCCGACACGCCGACTGTCTGTGAGCATGTGCATGTGCCGGCGCAGAGCGGTTCCAACGCGGTCCTCCGTCGCATGCTTCGGCGGTACACACGCCAGCGATACCTCGAGGTGGTGGCCGAGCTTCGCGGGGCGATTCCGGGCATCACGCTCTCGACCGACCTCATCGTGGGCTTTCCGGGCGAGACCGAGTCGCAATTCGAGGAAACCCTCTCGCTCGTGGGCGAAGCCGATTTCGATGACGCCTACACCTTCAAGTATTCCCTTCGCGACGGCACCCCGGCGGTGCGGCTGGCCGACCGCGTTCCCGACGAGGTCGCGTCCAGCCGGCTCGAGCGGCTCATCGACGCGGTGCGTGCCAACGCCCGGCGCAGGAACGTGGCGCGGGTGGGCGAGACTCACGAGGTTCTGGTGGAGCGGCCGGCCAAACGCGGAGGGTTCATGCTGGGGCGCACCCGCGGCAATCACCTCGTCCTTCTCGATCTCCCGGTCGAGGCGGCCGGAGAGTACCACACCGTACGCCTCACCGGCACGACAGGCTCCACCTTCACGGGGGCGGTGGCCACAGCCTCATTGGCGGTGCTGTGATCCGAAACGTGGCGGAAGAGCACGTCGTCGCAGCCTACGATACGCTGCGGTCGCATTTCCCCGATTTCTGCGGCTGCGAGGTCTGTCGCGACGACGCCTTCGTCTTCACCCTCAACCGCATCCCACCTCGGTACGTCTCCAGCTTGACGGGGTCGGTGGTGACCGAGCTGAATCTCGAGAAGGAGCAGAATCGCGCCGCCATCGACGTCGCCATGATGGACGCCTTGCGGCGGATCTCCACGGCGCCTCGCTGCGACGGGCACGGGAAACCGCGCGAACTGTGACGGTGACGCCGCGGTGAGACCGCGGCCCGCCATTCTTCTCACACTCGCTTATGGGGCCGGCCTCGCCGCCGGCCTCTTGCATTTCGGCACCCCGCTTGGCACTGCCGTGATCCTTGGCGTCCCGACGATGTCGGGCGGGGTGGTGTCCGCCGTGCTGACGACGGGACTCATGCTCGGACGGGTCAGCGCGGAAGTGGCATGGCTCATCGAGGGGTCCCGGTGCACTGATCGCCTTCCGGCGGGGCCACTGCGTCTTCACCTCCGACTCGTGGAACCGGTCTCGGGCGAGGGGGGCCGCGCGTTGGTCGAGCCGCTTGGAGCGGGGTGCTCGGGCGCGGTGTCGGCATCCTGGCCCGCGGGTCAACCGATCGACGCAGGGTACGTGACTCTGGCGGAAGCGAGATGGATTCCGGCCAGAGGACCGGCCGGCCGTCCCGACGGCACGCTCGCCGTTCGCTCGACGGCCCGGCCAAGCGGCACACCCTCGCTCGGGGCCAGACTGCGCACGGCCCTCGCCGAAGAGAGCCGCACGCTCTATGGGGCACGGGCACCGCTGGTCGATGCGCTCATGCTGGGCCGTCGCGGTGGGATCGATCCACTGCTCCAGCAACGGTTCGCGGAGGCCGGCCTGGTCCACCTGCTCTCGATCTCGGGCTTCCACGTCGGCCTCATAACCGCATGGGTCTTTCTCCTCGGGCGTCTCCTCCGGCTCGGTCGGTCGCGAGCCTTCGTCCTTTCGGCGACGGTGAGCATTCTGTACGTCGCGTTCCTCGGCTGGCCGGCCCCGGCGTCTCGAGCGGCGGCGCTCGCCGTCGTCGTGGCGCTGTGTCGCGTACGGCAACGACACGTCGATGCCGATTCGGTCCTGGCCGCCACCTGCCTCATGGTGCTCCTCCTCGATCCCTGGGCTATCCTCGACCTCGGCGGTTGGCTCTCTGCGGCGGCGCTGTGGGGCGCGTCGCGCTTTGGCCGGTGGAGCGACCGGGCATTGGGGAAAGGCTTCGGATGGCGAACACTGGGTAGCTCACTTGGTGCAACCCTCAGCACGGCTCCGATCACTGCCGCGGTCCTTGGGACGGTCGCGCTCGCCGGGCTCGCGCTCAACTTCGTCGCGATCCCTCTGGCAGCAGTGGCGGTGCCGGGTGTGTTGGCGAGTCTTCTGGTCTATCCGATCTCGGTCGGCGCCGCCCGAGCATTCGCCGCCGGTGCCGGACTGATGCTGCATCTGCTCGAGCTGGCGGCGATGGGCGGGGCAGCCATTCCAGGCGGACACACGACGACCGATCCCGGTCACCCCAGCACGGCAATCCCCTGGGTCGTCGTTTTGGCGCTCGCACTCTGGGCCATGCAAGTCCGAAACACGATGTGGGAAACAGGCCGGCGCGTGGGGTGGATCGGCACGGCGGCCATCTGGGGAGTGCTGGTTCGTGCACTGCTCGGATATTCGGGTGCCAGCAGCAGAGACCTCGCGTTACATTTTCTCGACGTCGGCCAGGGCGATGCGGCGGTGATTCGTACGCCGCAGGGACACTGGATCCTGGTGGACGCCGGGCCGGCCAGCGACCGGAGTGATGCGGGACGTCGGGTCGTGGCACCCTTCCTGGCCAGGCACGGCGCGCGAGAACTGGCGTTGGTCGTTGTGTCTCACGCGCACGCGGATCACCTTGGTGGCGTCCCGTCGGTGTTGGCCCGCTTTCATGCGGGGCTGGTGCTCGACCCCGGCGCGCTCTTTCCCGACCCGCGGTATACTGACTTCCTCGGGGAGCTCGACCAGCGGCACATCCCGTGGCACGCCGTGCGCGGGGGCGAGCGGTTCACGCTCGACAGCGTGCGGTTCACCGTGCTCCATCCCGTTCCCGGCTGGGCGGGTTGGGGTGAGGACCTCAACGAGGACTCGGTCGTTCTGCTGGTCGAGTATCGCGCGTTCCAGGCCCTCTTCGCCGGTGACGCGGGATTCCCTGCCGAAGCAGCCATGGCAGCGAAGCTCCAGCCCGTGGACGTGCTCAAGGTCGGCCATCATGGGAGCCGGGGGAGTACGAGCGAGGCCTGGCTCGCGGCGCTGCGTCCCAAGGCGGCGGTGATCTCGGTGGGCCGCAACGACTATGGGCATCCGTCCGCGGTCACGCTCGCCCGGCTGTCCAAGGCCGTGTCGGAGGTGCTTCGCACCGATCGCGACGGCGCGGTCACCGTCACGACCGACGGGGCCCGGATGACTGTGCAGTCGCGCGATCGCGTGGCGGTGTACGACGTGCGCTGAGTGCTGATCTCACCCAATCGATTCCTCATCTTTCGGGGGACTGTGTGCAGACGTCCGTCACGACCATCGAGCGCTTCATTCTCGATCAGGAGGACCGCTTCCCCCAGGCGACGGGTGAGCTCTCGAATCTGCTCTATGACATCGCGCTGGCGACCAAGATCATCGCGGCCGCCATCCGTCGCGCCGGGCTCGTAAACATCCTCGGCACCGACGGCGTGCGAAACGTCCAGGGCGAGATCCAGCAGAAGCTCGACCTGCTCGCGAACGAGACGATCAAGAACTGTCTCAACCACACGGGCCGGGTGTGTGTGATGGGATCGGAGGAAGACGAGGACATCGTCCCGGTTCCGGCCGAGTACGGCGTCGGCAAGTACGCGGTGTTGTTCGACCCGCTCGACGGCTCGTCCAACATCGACGTCAACTCCGCGGTCGGGACCATCTTCAGTATCTACCGGCGAATCAGCATGGAGGGGCGCGGCACCGCGGCGGACGTGCTCCAGCCCGGATGCAAGCAGGTGGCGGCGGGATACGTGATGTACGGCTCGAGCACGATGCTGGTCTACACGACGGGGCAGGGCGTCCACGGCTTCACACTCGATCCGACCATCGGTGAATTTCTTCTGTCACACCCCAGGATCGTCACGCCGCGCGTCGGCACCTACTACAGCGTGAACGAGAGCAATTTCGGCCGGTGGGACAAGTCGGTGCAGATCGCGGTGCGTGGACTCAAGGGCGATCTTCCTGACGGTCTCAAGCCCAAGAACAGCCGGTACATCGGTTCGCTCGTCGCCGACTTCCACCGCAACCTCATCAACGGCGGCGTCTTTCTCTATCCGGCGGACACGAAGAATCCCCAAGGCAAGCTCCGCCTTCTGTACGAGGCCAGCCCGATGGCGTTCATCGCCGAGCAGTCGGAGGGGAGCGCCACCGACGGCGTCAATCGCATCCTCGACATCGTGCCACAGACCCTGCATCAGCGCACGCCGCTGGTCATCGGGTCGCGCGAGGATGTCGGTTTCGTGGCCGACGCCATCCGGCACGCGCAGGCACGTGTCAGCGGCGCCACCGCCGCTCAGCCCATCGCGTGAAACGCGTGTACGGCCCGTCTGACTGGGCCGGTGATCCGGCGCGCGACCTCGGCGCGCCCGGCGAGTTCCCATTTACCCGCGGCGTCTACCCCACGATGTACACCGGGCGGCTGTGGACGATGCGCCAGTATGCCGGATTCGGCACGGCGGAGGAGACCAATCGCCGGTTCCGCCAACTGCTTGCCGCGGGGCAGGCGGGGCTGTCCACCGCGTTCGATCTTCCGACCCAGATGGGCTACGACTCCGACCACTCGATGGCGCACGGAGAGGTGGGACGGGTTGGCGTCGCCATCGATACGGTCGAGGATCTCGCGGAGCTCTTCCGCGAGATCCCGCTCGATCGGGTCTCGACGTCGATGACGATCAACGCGACCGCCGCAATCCTGCTTGCGATGTATGTAGTGGTCGGCGAAGAGCAGGGGGTGCCGCGCGCGAAGCTCACGGGGACGGTGCAGAACGACGTGCTCAAGGAGTACATCGCCCGCGGGACGTACATCTATCCCGCCCAGCCGTCCCTCCGCCTCGTGGCCGACATCTTCCGGTTCGTGAGCGACGAAGGGATGAGCTTCAACCCGATTTCGATCAGTGGCTATCACATGCGGGAGGCCGGGGCCACCGCGGTGCAGGAAGTCGGGTTTACCCTCGCCAACGCGCTCGAGTATGTGAGAGTCGCGACCGAGGCCGGTCTGACGCTCGATGCCTTCGGGCCCAGACTCTCGTTCTTCTTCGCCAGTCACAACGATCTCTTCGAGGAAGTGGCGAAGTTCCGTGCCGCGCGCCGCCTCTGGGCGCGACTGGTTCGCGAGCGCTACAAGGCGAACGACGCCACCGCGCGACTCCGATTCCACACCCAGACCGGCGGGGTCACGCTGCAGGCGCAGCAGCCGCTCACGAACGTCGTTCGCGTGACGTTGCAGGGCCTCGCGGCCGTGCTGGGTGGCACCCAATCGCTGCACACCAACGGCTACGACGAGGCGCTGGCGCTGCCGACGGCCGCCTCTGCCACACTGGCGCTCCGAACCCAGCAGATCATCGGCTACGAGAGTGGCGTGCCGAACGTGGTCGACCCGCTGGCAGGCAGCTACTACGTCGAGAGTCTGACCGATACGATCGAGGCCGGCGCGCGTGACTTGATCGAGCAGGTGGACGCGCTCGGCGGCGCGGCGCGTGCCATCGAGCAGGGGTTCTTCCAGGAGGCAATCGCGAGGAGCGCGTACGCCCTGCAGAAGGCACAGGAGTCTGGTGAGCTGGTGGTGGTGGGGGTTAACCGGTTCACGGATGACTCGCCGCCGCCGGTCATCGAGACGCCGGACTTACTCCGCGCTCGAGGCGGCTCAGCGGGCCCGGGTGGTCGAGGTGCGGCGGTCACGGGACGGAGACGCGGCGGCGGCGCGGTTGGGCGAGCTGCGGACGGCTGCGTCGGTTCTCGTCCCCTCATGCCGCCGATTCTCGAGGCTGTTCGCGCCCGAGCCACGCTTGGGCGAGATCAGCGACGTGTTACGCGAAGCGTGGGGCGTGTACCGGCCCGCGTGAGGCAAGGCACACAGACCAGTCCTTGAACGCCGCGCTCGGCGACGCTAACTTTAATCGCTGACTTCATTTACCTAAGCGAGAGTAGATTGCCGACCTACGAGTACCAGTGCCCCGAGGGGCACGAGTTCGAGAAATTCCAGAAGATGACCGACAAGCCCCGCGCCAAGTGTCCGGTGTGCGGCAAGATGGCCGTGCGGAAGATCTCGGGCGGTGCCGGACTGGTCTTCAAGGGCACCGGCTTCTACATCACGGACTACGGCAAGGACGGGAAGGGGCCCCGGAAAGAGCCGGCGCGCACCCGCAGCCGACAGCTCCGCCAGCAAGTCCGACTCGACCGACTCGTCCGCCAAGGCAACGAAGGAAGCCGGCCGCCAAGAGCGGTCCCACCGAGTCGAGCCCTCGAGCTCCAAGAAAAGCAAGGCCGCCGGCGAGTGAGTGACGCGCTCCGCGCCGAGCTGGCTCGCGGGTGGCCGCGCGGCTCGGCGCCGACGGGGTCGAGTTCGTGCTCGAGCGTCCGCGCGATGCCGGCCACGGCGATCTCGCCACCAACCTGGCGATGGTGCTCGCGCGCAAGGAGCGCGGCAACCCGCGCAAGACGGCCGAACGCGTGCTCGACGAGCTCGCATCTGTCCGCCGACCGTGGTCGCCCGGACCGAGATCGCCGGCCCCGGCTTCATCAATTTCTGGCTCGCGCAAGATCAGCTCGCCTTGGCCCAGCCGCCGCATCGTGGACCAGGGCGCCGACTACGGCCGCGTCAGTCGGCCGCGGGCCCGCAAGGTCAACGTCGAGTTCGTCTCGGCCAACCCGACCGGCCCGCTGCACGTCGGCCACGGCCGCGGCGCCGCGCTGGGCGACGCGATCGCCGCGCTGCTCGAATGGACCGGGCCACACGGTCACCCGCGAGTTCTACATCAACGACGCCGGTGTGCAGATCGACAGGCTGGCTCAGAGTCTCTGGGCGCGCGTGCAGCAGGAGGTCGGGCGGGAGGGCGACGATTCCCGAGGGCGGCTATCACGGCGAGTACCTGCGGGAGAACGCGCGGGCAGGTGCTTGCGCGGGAGGGACGCCGGTTCGCCGACCTCGCCGCCGAGGAAGGCGTTCGGCGCTGCCGGGCGCTGGCGCTCGTGATTCAGCGCGAGGAGCAGGACCGCGATCTCCGCGACTTCGGCGTGCGCTTCGACGTCATGACGCTCGGAGCAGGCGCATCTACGACTCCGGGGACGTCGATCGCACGCTCGGCGCTGCTCGCTCGAGCGGGGCCTGACCTACGAGAAGGACGGCGCGCTCTGGCTCCGCACGACGCAGTTCGGCGACGACAAGGACCGGGTGCTTCGGAAGAGCGACGGGACGTACACCTACCTCGTGCCCGACATCGCCTACCACATCGACAAGCACGAGCGCGGGTTCGATCGCGCGATCGACGTGTGGGGCGCCGATCACCACGGCTACATCCCGCGGGTGCGCGCGGTGCTCCGGGCGCTCGGCTATCCGCGCCGAGTTCTTCGACGTCGCGCTGGTGCAGCTGGTCAAGGTGGATGCGGGCGGGGAAGAGGTGAAGATGTCGAAGCGGGCCGGGCCAGTTCGTCACCCTGCGCGACCTGTTCGAGGAGGTCGGTGTCGATGCGGCCCGCTACTTCTTCCTGATGCGCCAGGGCGAGTCGCCGCTCGATGTTCGACATCGACCTCGCCGCGCAAGCAGACCGACGAGAATCCCGATCTTCTACGTGCAGATGGCGCACGCGCGGCTGAGCGGCATCTTTCGCACGGCCGGATCGCGACGCCGACCGCGTCGAGGGCGATCTGGACCTCGCGGCGCTGCCCGTCGCCGCAGGACACCGAGCTGCTCAAGAAGCTGGTCCGCTTTCCCGAGGTGGTGGCGAAGGCGGCGCGCGAGCGGGAGCCGCACCGCATCACCGTCTACCTCGAGGAGCTGGCCCGGCGCGTCCACGGCTGGTATCACCACACGCGCGCGGTCGGCGCGCCAGGCGCCCGACGATCGAGCAGGCCCGGCTGCTCCTGGCCCGCGCCGCGCGCATCATCCTGGCCAACGGACTCACGCTGCTCGGCCTTTCCGCCCCCGACCGGATGTGACCGATGAGCCTGCTCGTCGTCGGCAGCGTCGCGCTCGACTCGATCTTCACGCCGTTCGGCGAGACGGCCGACGCGCTCGGCGGCTCCGCCGTCTACTTCAGCGTCGCCGGCTCGATGCTTCATCCGGTGCAGGTGGTCGGCGTCGTCGGCCGACGACTATCCGCTGGCCGAGCTCGAGCGGCTGGCCGCGCGCGGCATCGACTGGTCCGGGCGTGGAGCAGCGCCGAGGGCGAGAGCTTCCGCTGGAAGGGCAAGTATTCCTACGACCTGCAGAGCCGCGAGACGCTGGAGACCCGGCTCGGCGTCTTCGCCGATTTCCAGCCCAAGCTTCCGCAGAAGTTTCGCGCGAGCGCAGTTCCTGTTCCTCGGCAACATCGACCCCGAGCTCCAGCTCGGCGTGCTCGACCAGGTGTCGCGTCCGAAGCTGGTGGTGTGCGACACCATGAACTACTGGATCCAGGGCAAGAAGGCGGCCCTGCTCGAGCTGCTCAAGCGGGTGGACATCCTGATGGTGAACGACAGCGAGGCGCGGGAGCTGTCGCGGAGACTGGAACATTCACCGGGCGGGCCGCTGGATCCTCGACCGGGGGCCGAAGCGCGTCGTCATCAAGCAGGGAGAGCACGGCGCGCTGCTGATCGGGCCGAGTCCCGCACCTTCTACGTTCCCGCCTATCCGCTGGAGGAAGTCTTCGATCCCACCGGCGCGGGCGACGCCTTTGCCGGTGGCTTCATGGGATACCTGGCCCGGACAGGTGACGTGTCCGATGACAACCTTCGGCGCGCCATGGTCTACGGCGCGACGATGGGGTCCTTCGCCGTCGAGCAGTTCGGCATCCGGGGGTTCGAGGGCGTCACGCTCAAGGATGTGGAGACGCGGGCGCGCGCGTTCCGCGATCTGACCCATGTCGCTCTCGCCGAGGAGATCGTGTGACCCGAGGCAGTACGCCGCGGCCGGTGTGGATCTCGGCGGGGCCGAGGCGGCCAAGGAGCGGATCGGCGAGCTGGTCGCGAGCACACGAACGGCGCTCTCGACGGGGAAGGTCGGCGCGTTTGGCGGCATGGTGCGCGTGCCGGCCGGCATGCGGAAGCCGACACTCGTGCTGAGCACCGACGGCGTCGGCACCAAGGTCCTGGTCGCGCTGCAGGCCGGACGCTTCGACACCGTGGGTGAGGACCTCGTCAATCACAGCGTCAACGACATCCTGGTGCACGGTGCGGTTCCGATCGCCTTCATGGACTACATCGCCGGCTCGGGCCTCGACGGTCGAGCAGATCGCCGGCATCGTCGAGGGCATCGCGCGAGGGTGCCGGGCTCACGAAATGGCGCTGGCAGGCGGAGAGACCGCGCAGATGCCGGGCCTCTATCAGCCCGGGACGTATCGACCTCGCCGGCACGATCATCGGTGTCGTCGAAGAGGATCGACGCCCTGCACGGTGACGCGATCGTGCCTGGCGACGTCTTGCTGGGCTACGCGTCCACGGGATTGCACACCAACGGGTACACGCTGGCCCGCCGAATCGTCTTCGACCGGATGCGGCTCGAGCTCGAAGACCTCCTCGGCGACACCCGGCAGACGGTCGCCGATGCGCTGCTCGCCGTCCACCGCAGCTACTATCGAAGCGTCGCTCCGGTGCTCGACCGGGTGCACGGCCTGGCGCACATCACCGGCGGCGGGATCCCGGGCAATCTCGTCCGGATACTTCCGGCCGATTGCGAGGCACTGGTCGATCCCGACGCGTGGGAACTGCCTCCGCTCTTCCTCACGCTGCAACAGGCTGGGCACGTCTCGATCGAGGAGATGCGGGACGTCTTCAACCTTGGCGTCGGACTCATCGCCGTCCTGCCGCGCGACGCGGTCGCGGGGGCCCAGTCCGCCGCTCGCACCGGCGGTGTCGCCACCTGGGTAATCGGCGAGATCCGTCGCGGCCCCTCGTCGGTGCGGTTCGCTCGATCCTGACGGTGGACGAACGGGAGGCAATGACCCGCGCGCTGGAGCTCGCCTGGCGAGGATGGGGCCGGGTACACCCGAATCCGCTCGTGGGAGCGGTGGTCATGAAGGATGGAGCGATCGTGGGCGAGGGATGGCACGCGGAATACGGCGGCCGCCACGCCGAGGTTGTGGCGCTGGCCCAGGCCGGGGAAGCGGCGCGAGGCTCTACGATGATGGTGACCCTCGAGCCGTGTGCACATCAGGGAAAGCAGCCACCCTGCACCGAGGCCCTCATCACCGCCGGGGTGCGGCGCGTCGTCGCGGCATTGGCCGATCCGAACCCGGTAGCCGCGGGAGGCGCGGCGCGGCTTCGATCGGCTGGCGTCGAGGTCGAGCTTGGATTGCTCGAGCGCTCGGCGGCCTTCGAGAACGCGATCTTTCTCCACGCCAACCGGGAACAGTCACGCCCTTTTGTCGCGTTGAAGCTGGCGACGACGCTCGACGGGCGGATCGCCGACGCAAATGGGAACTCCCGATGGATCTCGGGGGTCGAGGCCCGGGAATTCGTCCACTGGCTTCGGGCCGGATTTGACGCCATCGCGGTTGGTGGCGTCACCGCCCGGACGGACGATCCGGCCCTCACCGTGCGCGGTCCACTGCAGCCGCGTGTTGCGCCTCTGCGCGTCGTGTTCGCGGCCGATGGCGATGTCCCCGACAGTCTCGCCATGGTAAGGAGCGCGCGGTCGATTCCAACGGTCGCCATCGTTGCACCGTCCGCCAAGCCTGCGCGTCTCGAACCGCTCGAGGCGGCGGGGGTCGAAATCATTCGGAGCCCGGATCTCGCGGGTGCGCTGCGAAGCCTTCGAGATCGCGGGGTCACCTCCCTGCTGGTCGAGGGCGGCGGGCGCCTGTCCGGCGCGCTCCTCGCGGCGGACGTTGTCGATCGTTTCTATTGGGTGCAGAGCCCGCTCTGGCTCGGCATCGGATCGGTGCCGGCGATTGCGGGCGTGCCGACCGTACTCCTGGGAGACGCACCGCGGTGGAAGGTGAGCCAGCGGCGGGCGCTCGGCGAGGACACTCTGCTCGTGGTGGATCGGCGCTGATGTTCACCGGAATCATCGAAGCCGTCGGCACGGTCCGGGACGTCAGCCGGAGTAACGGTGGGCTCGAGATCGTGGTTGCTCAGCCATGGACCGACGTTCAGGTGGGCGAGAGCGTCGCCGTGAACGGCGCCTGCCTGACGGTGGAGAAAATAACGGCCGATGGCCTCACATTTCACATCATACAGACATCGCTAGAGCGTACCAACTTCGGCACTTACGAGGCTGGCCGCCGCGTGAACCTGGAGCGCGCCCTCCGGGTCGGCGACCGGCTCGGCGGCCACATCGTGCAGGGACATGTCGATGGAGTGGGGTCCGTTCGGCTGGTTCGGGATCATCAGGATGCACGCCTCCTCGATCTCGACGTACCGGCCGACATCGCCCGGGTTTCGATGCCGCTGGGCTCGGTGACGGTCGATGGTGTGAGCCTCACGGTGAACGCGCTGCCGGCGCCTCAGACGATCCAGATCTCCCTGGTTCCGTTTACCTTACAGCATACGACCTTACACGAGCTCAAGCCGGGTGACCGCGTGCATCTCGAGGCGGATGCGATCGGGAAGTACGTGGCGTCCCTTCTCCCACATCTCCTTTCACCTTCGACATGACCACCTTCGGGACTATTGAGCAGGCGATCGAAGACCTTCGGAACGGGAAGATCGTCATCGTGGCCGATGACGAAGACCGGGAGAATGAAGGCGATCTTGTCTGCGCGGCCGAGTTGGTCACGCCGGAGATGATCAACTTCATGACGCTCCACGGGCGAGGCCTGATCTGTCTGGCCCTCACCGGGGAGCGCTGCGACCAGCTCGGGCTCCCGCAGATGGCCGAGCGGAACACCGAAGAGCTGTCCACGGCTTTCACGATCAGCATCGACGCGGAACGCCGATTCGGAGTGACGACGGGGATCTCGGCGAGCGATCGCTCCACCACGATTCACGTCGCGATCAATCCCGCCACGGTGCCCTCCGATCTGCGGCGACCCGGTCACATCTTCCCGCTACGCGCGCGCCCCGGAGGTGTGTTGCAGCGGGTGGGGCAGACCGAGGCCAGCGTGGATCTCTCCCGGCTGGCGGGACTCCTGCCGGCGGGAGTCATCTGCGAAATCCTCAACGCCGACGGCTCCATGGCGCGGCGGACCGATCTCGAGGCCATTGCCCGCCAGCACCATCTGACGTTCGTGACGGTGGCACAGCTCGTCGCGTACCGATTGCAGACGGAACGGCTGGTCCACCGCGTGGCGGAGGCGCGACTTCCTACCGAGTTCGGCGATTTCACCATCATCGGTTATCAGAATGACGTCGATCGCGCGGAGCATGTCGCCCTCGTCTATGGCGAAGTAGCGGGACACTCGGATGTGCTGGTGCGCATGCACTCCAAGTGTCTTACCGGTGACGTCTTCGGATCGCAGCGGTGTGATTGCGGCATGCAGCTGCATCGGGCGATGGAGCTGGTTGCCCGCGAGGGTCGTGGCGTGGTCGTCTACCTGGATCAGGAAGGACGCGGCATCGGATTGCTCAACAAGCTGCGCGCCTATGCCCTGCAGGATTCGGGTGCGGACACGGTGCAGGCCAACGAACGGCTCGGGTTCGCGCCAGACCTGCGCAACTACGGGATCGGCGCGCAGATCCTGCGCGACCTCGGCCTCTCGTCGATCCGGGTGATGACCAACAATCCCCGGAAACTGGTCGGCCTCGAGGGGTATGGGCTTCAGATCACCGCCCGGGTCCCGCTCGTCGCCGACCCGAACCACGAGAATCGTGGGTATCTCCAGGTCAAGCGCGACAAGCTCGGCCACCTTTTCTCTCACTGAGCCCGTGCCCGACTTCTCCCCTCGCCTCCGTCCGACCGGGCGCGTGGCGATCCTCGTCAGCCGATACAACGAGGTGATCACGTCGCGACTCCTCGACGGCGCCGTCGCGTGTTGTCTCGAGGCGGGCGTCTCGCGCGAGGCGATCGACGTCATCTGGGTGCCGGGAGCATTCGAGCTGCCGGTCGTCGCGGCCGTGACCGCGGCCACGCGACGCTACTCCTGTCTCGTCGCGCTTGGCGCCGTCATTCGGGGGGACACACCGCATTTCGAGTATGTCGCCGGTGAAGCCTCGCGGGGGCTCAACGAAGTCGCATTGCGGTATGGCGTGCCGGTCGGGTTCGGCGTGTTGACGGTCGACACCATGCAGCAGGCGGTCGACCGAGCCGGTGGCTCCGCCGGGAACAAGGGGAAGGAGGCCGCGGCCGCAGCGCTCCAGGCCGCGGAAGTGATCACCCAGATTCGCGGACCGGATGCTCAGACCTGAGACCAAGAGCCGGGCGCGCGCGCTTCAGCTGCTCTACGCGTGGGAGCTCCAGGGCGGTCCGGCGATCCCGGTCATCGCCAGCGGGCTCTCGCGCTTGACCGGGCCCGAACCGCGGATCCTCGATCGTGCCGAAGAGCTCGCGACCGACGTCGTGGCCGAGGTCGCAGCCCTGGATGCTGAGGCGGCGCGGGCGAGCGAGAACTGGCGGCTCAGCCGCATCGCGGTCGTCGAGCGAAACATTCTCCGACTGGGCATCCACGAACTCCGTCGCGGGGCCGTGCCGCCCAAGGTCGCGATCGATGAGGCTGTGCGCCTTGCGCACTGGTTTGGCGGCGCGCGTGCGCCCGGCTTCGTGAACGGCGTGCTCGACGGGATCGCCCGGGCGATCGGACGCCTGTGAGCACCACCGACGCTCGATGAACATCCTGCTCGTCAATTGGCAGGACCGACAGAATCCGCAGGCGGGCGGGGCGGAGGTTCATCTCTTTGAAATTTTCGGGCGGCTCGCCGCAGCGGGCCATCGAGTGCGGCTCGTCTGTTCCGGGTGGGAGGGAGCGCCGAGCTCTGCGACGGTGGATGGCATACGGGTCGCGCGCAGCGGGGGAAGGAGCAGCTTTGCGATCGTGGGCCGCGGGGCCGTGCGGAGCGCGATTCGAGAGGAGCGACCGGATGTCCTGGTCGAAGACATCAACAAGTTGCCGCTCTATCTCGCCCGGCAAGGCGTGCGCTTCTGCGCCATCGTTCCGCACCTGTTCGGAGAGACCGTCTTTCGGGAAGCGGCTTGGCCGGTGGCGACCGCCGTCTACCTCGCCGAGCGCCCGCTGCCGTATGGGTATCGCGACGCTCCATTCCATGTCATCAGCGAGAGCACTCGCGACGATCTGGTGGCGCGCGGGGTTCCATCCGGCCATGTTCGGGTCATTCATCCCGGTGTGGACAGCGCGAGGCTGACTCCCGATCCGGCCGGCGTCCGTACAGCCGCTCCAACCTTCTTGTACGTTGGACGCTTGAAGCGTTATAAAGGGGTAGACTATGCCATTCGTGCGCTGGCGATCGCACGGCGCACGCGGCCGGACCTTCGCTTGGTGATCGCGGGGGCCGGGGATCATCTTCCTGAACTGCGGCGACTCACCGCGAAGCTGGGTCAGGACGAAGCCGTCGATTTCCGTGGTTTTGTTACCGAGGAGGACAAGCTTTCCTTGCTTCGGAGCTGCTGGGCGAATGTCTTTCCGTCGCCCAAGGAGGGATGGGGAATTACCGTTGTCGAGGCCGCGGCATGCGGGACACCTTCCATCGCCTCGAACAGTCCGGGGCTTCGCGATTCCGTGCGGAATGGTGAGACAGGATATCTCGTCCCACATGCCGACCCGGATGCGCTGGCCACTCGCATGCTCGAGTTGGCCGGCTCACCGGCCCTCATCGCACGTCTCGGAGCGGCGGCTCGTCGCTTCGCCGAATCGCTGACCTGGGAAGGCGCGGCCGCCGCAACGGAGCAGCATCTCCAGGACATCATCGCCGGCACGGCCTTGCGCTGAAGCCGGAGGAGGCATCATGCAGACGACGATCACCGCCCGCCACTGTGACATTTCCGATGCCTTGAGGGAACGCGCGCGCTCGGTGGTCGAGCGGCTCGGGAGCATCGCGACCCGGCCCGTGGAGTCGGCCGTGGTCTTCGACGTGGAGGGATTGGTGCAGACGGCCGAGCTGCGCCTACACCTGTCGCGCGGAGAGGTTCTCATCGCGAAGGGTGAGGCAGCGGACCATCGCAGCGCGCTCGACCGTGCCGAGGAGCGGCTGCGACGTCAGCTCGAAAAGGCCTCCACGCGCCCGCGCCGCACGCGGACGCCGCCATCGCCGTCGGTGTGATGCTGCGCCTCCGCGAGTTTCTCTCCCGCCGGGGTGACCCCCTTCAGCTCGAGGCGCTCACCGGCGATCTCGGCCTCGACCGGCAGATGCCGGAAGCCGAGGTCGCGAGTCCGGGCCTCGTCCTCGCGGGGTACACCGGCCGTTTCGCCCCCAACCGCATCCACGTGCTCGGCGAGACCGAGATCACCTATCTCAATTCGCTCTCCGCCGAGCAGCGACGCACCTCGCTCGAGAAGTTCTTCGCCTTCGATCTGCCGTGCATCTTCGTCACCAAGGGCCAGGAGGTTCCCGCCGAGCTGCTCGATCTGGCGCGAGCGCAACAGGTGCCGGTGCTCCGCTCGAAGCTCAAGACCGCGGAATTCTACCGGCGGGTCAAGCCGATCGTCGAGGAGGCGTTCGCGCCGCGTACGACCCTGCACGGCTCGCTCGCCGACGTCTACGGGGTCGGGCTTCTGTTCGTCGGGCGCTCCGGGATCGGAAAGAGCGAGTGTGTGCTCGATCTGGTGGAACGAGGGCATCGCCTTGTGGCCGACGACGTAGTGCAAGTGACCCGTCGAGGTAACGACGTCCTCATCGGCCGCGGTCACGAGCTGGCGGCGCACCACATGGAGATCCGGGGCATCGGCCTCATCGACATCCCCGCGCTCTTCGGCGCGCGGGCGGTGCGACAGCAGAAGCGCATCGAGGTGGTCGTGCAGCTCGAGGCATGGGATACCGCCACGGACGCCGACCGCACCGGCCTCACCCAGGAAGAGACCGTTATCCTGGATGTCGCGCTGCCCCGCGTGATCGTCCCGCTCAATCCCGGCAAGAACATCACGGTAATTTCCGAGGTCGTGGCAATGATGCATCTCCTGCGATATTCGGGAGTGGACGTCGCCGCCGCGTTCAACGCGCGGCTCATCAAGCGAATGAAGGAGCAGAAGGGGGTCCGGGAATACCTCCAGGAAGACTATGAGTGACGAGCTGAGAGGCGTGGTGGTGTGCCACGCGAAGCTGGCGTCGGCGTTGGTGGACGCTGCCGAGCAGATCAGCGGGGTCCGGGGCGCACTCGTGCCGGTCTCGAACGCGGACTGCGACCGCGGCGCCCTGGAGCAGCGGGTCGCGCAGGCGGTCGACGGGACGCCGACGGTGGTGTTTGTGGACATGTCGAGCGGGTCGTGTCTGTTCGCGGTGCTCAACCGGCTGCGAGAGTCTACCGACGTCAAGGTCGTCACCGGCGTCAACCTCGCGATGCTGGTCGACTTCCTCTTTCATCGCTCTCTTCCGCCCGCGGAGGCCGCGGCTCGCGCCGCCGCCGCCGGGGGTAAGGCAATCGGAACCCGCTGATGCCGATCGCGCTGTGTCGGGTGGACGACCGGCTGGTTCACGGGCAGGTCGTCATCGGATGGGGCCGTCCGTTAGCCATCGAGCTGATCGTTCTGGTCGACGACACCGTCACGGCCAGTCCGTGGGAGCAGGATCTGTATCGCATGGCCGTTTCGCCGGAGATCGAGGTCCTGTTCGCCGGCGTCGCGGAGGCGTCGCCTCGGCTGCGCGAGTGGCAGAGCGGCTCTCGTCGGGTGCTGATTCTCACGGGGGATCTCCCCACCATGGCGGCGCTCTACACGGCCGAGCCGACGGCCATGCGTCGGATCAACCTCGGAGGATTGCACCACCGACCGGGGCGGCGCGAGCGGCTTCCGTACCTCTATCTGACCGATGACGAGCTGCGAGACCTCCGTGCCCTCGAAGCAGCGGGCGCAGAGATTCAGGCGCAGGATCTGCCGACCACGACTCCCGTTCCGCTGAGGTCCCTCACGTGACCCAGTTGCCGCCGTACGGCGTGATCATTCTCGTCATCTGGGGGACGATCACCGCCCTCGATCTCGTGAGCGTGCCCCAGGCCATGCTCTCCCGTCCCCTCGTGGCAGGGTCGGTAGCGGGCTGGCTCGCGGGCGACATCGAGGCGGGGCTTCGAGTGGGAGTCCTGTTCGAATGCTTCGCCCTCGACGTGCTCCCGATCGGCGCAGTTCGATATCCTGACTACGGACCTGCCACCGTGGTTGCGGCCGCGCTCGCCGCCGGTGCGCCGTGGGAATTCGGCCTGGGCATCGGGGCCGCGCTGGGCGTGGTGCTCGCCGTTCTGGGCGGGTGGAGCCTTCAATTCGTTCGGCGGTGGAATGCCCGGGCGATCCAGCATCGCACCGCCGCGCTCGCGGCGGGCGAGAGCAGCGCGATCCGGTTGCTGCAGTACGGCAGCCTGATGCGCGATGGATTGCGTGGCGCCTCGCTCACGGCATTGGGACTCGCCGTGGCCGTGCTGATCGAGGTGAAGATGCCACTCGACCGGCGGACCGCCGTGGGCTTGAGTCTCGTCGCGATCGGTGGCGCCCTCTCGGCGGCGATCAATGGCGCAATCCGGAGCGCCGGCCGCGGTGCTCGCCTCCGGTGGCTGATCGGTGGCGCGGGTGTCGGGATCTTGTTGGCGGTGCTTACGTGAACGGAGGATGGCGGGCCCAGCTCCGGCTCCTCGCGGTGCAGGGCGACCTGGAATTACGAGCGGATGCTGGGCGTTGGGATGGGGTACGCGGCCGAGCCGCTCCTGGAAGATCTGAAGACGGTCGATCCCGTGCGCCACAGCGAAGCGGTCGTGCGCTCGACCGAGTTCTTCAACTGCCATCCCTACCTCGCCGGTCTCGCGCTCGGGGCGACGGCGCGCGCCGAATACGAGGCGGTCCCCGGGCCGCAGATCACCCGGCTTCGGACGGCGCTCTGCAGTCCCCTCGGAGCGCTCGGCGATCGAGTTGTTCTGGACCGGTGTCGTCCCGGCGCTCATTGGCGTGGCGCTCTCCGCCGTCGTGATGGGGGCCGGATGGTGGGCGATCGGTCGGCCTCCTGGTGCTGTACAACCTGTTCCGATTGGGGACCGGCTTCTGGGCTCTACGCACGGGGCTACGGTGCAGGAATGAAGGTCGGGTCGGCAATCGGATCGTCATGGCTGCCGCGCGCCGTCGCGCGCGTCGGGCCGATCGCGGGATTCTCCATCGGACTCGCGACACCACTCGTCGCCGGCTGGTTTCTGCGCGGGTTCGGATGGTCGGGGGCAATCGCAGCCGTCGCGCTCGCAGGAGTGGGTGTGGCGGTGACGCGGTGGTTCGGACCGTGGCTCACGAGCGCGCGGTTCACCCTGCTGGCGATGCTCCTCCTCCTCATCTTCAGGCGGATCGGGCTGTGATCGAGCGAGAGGCGACCATCGTGAACCAGGATGGGCTGCACGCGAGGCCTGCCGCCCGAATCGTGCGCCTCGCGAGCAACTTTGCGGCGGATATCGAGATGTCCAAAGACGGGGTAGGGGTGAACGGCAAGAGCATCATGGGCGTGATGATGCTGGCTGCGGAGTGCGGCAGCTCCATCACGATTCGTGCAAACGGACCCGATGACGAACAGGCGGTCTGCCGCACTGGCCGATCTGGTCGCGAACGGATTCGGGGAGCGGTGAGCATGTCACGACACGCTCCGAGGGCATCGGCGTATCACCCGGCGTCGCGTTCGCGCCGGCTGCTGATCGTACGCTGGGACTTCCCCGAAGTGCCCGACCGCGCGGTGCGCGCCGAACGAGGTGGAGGCGCGAGGTGCATCGGCTCCGGGAGGCGGTCGACGTCGTCGTCGCCGACCTCTCGCGATCTCGGGCGGCGGGTGCTGCAGCGGGCGGGCCCGGAGGAGTCGCGCATCTTCGACGCCCAGATCCTCATGGTGCAGGACGAGGAGTTCCTGGCGTCGGTCGAGACCCTGATCCGCAACAACCAGCTCAGCGCCGAGACCGCCTACGAGTTCAAGGCGCTGGAGCTGCGCAACCTCTGGTCGGGTCGCGGCAGCGCGACCTGCGCGAGCGGCTCGCCGACCTGCACGCGATTCAGCTCCGGATGCTCAACGTATCTGCTCGGCCGTGCAGGCCACGAGCCTGGTCGCTGCCCGACGACGAGCAGCGTGATCGTGGTGGCGCACGAGCTCTCTCCCGGGCTCACGGTCCAGCTCGACCGGGATCACGTCGTCGGGCTCGTCAGCGAGGAGGGCACCCGCACCGTCGCACGCCGCGATCCTGGCGCACTCGCTCGGGATTCCCGCCGTGATGGGGGCAGTCGGAGCGCTCGCGCAGGATCCCGCCGGGAACCATGGTGCTCCTCGATGGCCAGAGCGGCACCGTCGTCGCTGGACCCACGCGCGCCGAGCTCGAGGAAGCGAAGGCTCCAGGTCAGCCGGCGCCACCGGCTCGAGCTCCAGCTCGAGGCGGTGGTCGATGCCCCGGCGGTTACCCCGTCCGGGCGCCCGCATCACGCTCATGGGGAACGTCGACCTGCCCGAGGAGATCGAGCCGGCGGTGCGACATGGGCGCGCAGGGTGTGGGACTGCTGCGCACCGAGTTCCTGCTCACGGGCCGGACCGACGCTGCCGACCGAGAACGAGCAGACGGACTACTTCCGCCGGGTCGCGGCCGCGTTTCCAGGACAGCCGGTCATCGTCCGCTCGTTCGATCTCGGCGGCGACAAGTTCCCGGTCGCGTTCAAGACCTCGGCCGGAGGCGAATCCCTTCCTCGGATGGCGGTCGATCCGCGTCTGCCTCGACCAGCCGGAGATCTTCCGGCCACAGCTTCGCGCGATTCTTCGGGCGGCGGCCGACCGCGATATCCAGCTGATGCTGCCGCTGGTGACGCTCGTCGAGGAGGTGGAACAGACTCGAGCGATCGTTGATGGAGGAGGCCGAGGCGCTGCGGCGCGCCGGAATTCGCGCGGCGGAGTCCATTCCCATCGGAGTCATGATCGAAACGCCGGCGGCCGTGCTGATCGCCGACCAGCTGGCCGAGGTGAGTGACTTCTTCAGCGTGGGCACCAACGATCTCACGCAGTACACGCTGGCAGTCGACCGGGGCAACGCTCGCCTCGCCGACCGCTTCACGCCGCACCACCCCGCGATCGTCCGCCAGCTCCATCACGTCCTCGCGATCGGCCGGAAGGCGGACATTCCCGTGAGCGTCTGCGGCGAGATGGCGTCCGAACCGCTGAGCGCCGTGCTGCTGATCGGCCTCGGGTATGAGCGACTGCAGCGTCGCCCCGCCAGCCCTCCCGCTCGTCAAGTGGGTCGTGCGCACCGTGCCCGAGCCGGCCGCCCGCCAGGCCGCCGAGTCCGCCCTGACGGCTCGCAGCGCCGAACGAGGTGACGGCCGCCCTCCGCAGTGTGGTCGGCGAATACATCGACGTGCGGTTGCTCGACCCTCAATCGGCGTTGCCGGGCCGGGGCCGGGTTGCTACTTTGCCACGCGGCTCGGCGGCGTCTTAGCCGCCTTTTCTCTTCTTACCCACTCCAGGATCCGCTGCAAATGGCTGCACCCAAGCGGCACGTCTTCACCTCCGAGTCCGTCACCGAAGGTCACCCCGACAAGGTGGCCGACCAGATCTCCGATGCCGTGCTCGACGCCATCCTCGCGCGACGATCCGGCGGGACGAGTCGCCTGCGAGACGCTGGTCACCACCGGCATGGCAGTCGTGGCCGGTGAGATCACCACCAAGACGTACGTCCACATCCCGGATATCGTTCGCGACACGGTCGAGCGCATCGGCTACACCGACGCCTCCTACGGGATCGACGGGCGCACCTGTGCGGTGCTTACCTCGATCGACAAGCAGTCGCCGGACATCGCGATGGGAGTGGACTCGAACGACCCGAAGGCGCAGGGCGCCGGCGATCAGGGAATGATGTTCGGGTACGCCACGAATGAGACCCGGGAACGGATGCCGCTCCCGATCATGCTGGCGCATCGCATCGCCGAGCGGCTGGCGGCGGTGCGCAAGGGGATCGATGGGACTCATCAGATCGAGTGGCTCCGACCCGACGGCAAGACGCAGGTGTCGGTCGAGTACGAGGGTGACCGCCCCGTCGGCGGTGCGGACGGTCGTGGTCTCGACCCAGCACGCGGAGCGGAAGGGTTCGCGACAGTTGGGGCAGGGGACCATTCGTGAAGGGGTGATCGAAGAGGTCATCAAGCCGGTGCTCGAGCGTGCCGGCCTGGACTATCGCCGGACTCGCTTCCTGATCAATCCCACCGGTCGGTTCGTGATCGGCGGACCCCACGGCGACGCCGGCCTCACCGGACGAAAGATCATCGTCGATACGTACGGCGGCATGGCTCGCCATGGTGGCGGCGCCTTCAGCGGCAAGGACCCTTCCAAGGTCGATCGCTCGGCGGCCTATGCGGCGCGCTGGGTCGCCAAGAACATCGTCGAGGCCAAGCTGGCTCGGCGTTGCGAGGTACAGGTCGCCTACGCCATCGGAGTTGCCCATCCGGTCTCGATCATGGTGCAGACCTTCGGGACCGGCGTCGTGCCCGATGAGAAGCTCGAGAAGATGGTGGATGAGGTGTTCGACCTCACGCCGCGGGGCATCATTGACGCCTTGAAGCTCAAGCGACCAATTTACAAGAGGACGGCGAGCTACGGCCATTTCGGCCGCAAGCCGGTTCGGGGGACCTACTCCGACGATTCCAAGAAAATGACCGTCGATTTCTTCACCTGGGAGGCGACCGACCGGGTGAAAGACCTGTTGTCGGCCGCACGCTGAGGAGCGCATGACCGCATCGATCACCGTACCGAAGTACGACGTCAAAGACCTGGCCCTCGCCGACGAGGGTCGGCGGCGCACCGAGTGGGCGGAACGCTCCATGCCGGTGCTTCGCCAGATCCGCGCACGGTTCGCGAAGGAACAGCCGCTCAAGGGACTCAAGCTGAGTGCGTGCCTGCACGTCACCACCGAGACGGCCAACCTGATGGCGACACTGCGGGCGGCCGGGGCGGAGATCGCACTCTGCGCCTCCAATCCGCTGTCGACCCAGGACGACGTTGCCGCACACCTCGTGCGCCACCATGGCGTCCACGTGTACGCCATCAAGGGCGAGGGGCACGAGACCTACTACACGCACATCGCGCAAGCGCTCGCCTTCGGTCCGGATATGACGCAGGACGACGGCGCCGACCTCGTCGGGTCGCTGCACATGATCGCCCTGAGCCGGCTCGATGACCTGGCTCCTCCGATCCGCGGCTGGGTCGAGACGCTGTCGCCCACCGAGCGGAAGGAACTGGTCGGCAGGGTGAAGGGATCGACGGAGGAGACCACGACCGGAGTCATTCGGCTCAAGGCGATGGCCAAAGAGGGGGTCCTGCAGTTCCCCATCATCGCGGTGAATGACTCGCGCACCAAGCACATGTTCGACAACCGGTACGGCACCGGCCAATCCACGCTCGACGGGATCGTCCGGGCCACCAACATCCTCCTCGCCGGAAGCACGGTCGTGGTGGCAGGCTACGGGTGGTGTGGCCGGGGCGTGGCAAGCCGAGCCCGCGGTGCCGGCGCGCACGTCATCGTCACCGAGGTCGAGCCGGTGGCCGCGTTGGAGGCCCGGATGGACGGCTTCCAGGTCATGCCGATGGCCGACGCGGCCCCGATCGGCGATCTCTTCGTCACCCTCACCGGCAATCTCCACGTGGTGCGTCCCGAGCACTTCTCCCGGATGAAGGACGGCGCCATCGTCGCCAACTCCGGCCACTTTAATGTCGAGCTCGACCTCGACGGACTCGGCAAGATCGCTGGCCAGCGCCGTGATGTGCGGGCCATGGTGGAGGAGTTCGTCGTGAATGGGCGTCGGATCATGGTGCTGGGCGAGGGGCGTCTCATCAATCTCGCCGCGGCGGAGGGTCACCCGGCGAGCGTGATGGACATGTCGTTCGCGAACCAGGCCCTGGCGGCCGAGCTGTTGGCCAAGCAGCACGGAACGATGTCGAAGATGGTGCACCGGCTGCCCGCCGAGGTAGATCAGGAGATCGCGCAGCTCAAGCTGCAGAGCATGGGAATCGCGATCGACACGCTGACGCCTGAGCAAGTCGAGTATCTGGCGAGCTGGGATGCAGGCACGTAGTTGGTGCAGGTTGCGAGGCGGGTCAACCGGGGAAAGTATTCATCATGATCGAAGTCACCGTAGCCCACCTCGGACTCGACCGGACCTCCAACACTCCTGTCGTCATCCTGCGTGAAAAGGAGGGCAGCCGGGTCCTTCCCATCTGGATCGGCCCGGCGGAGGCAAGCGCCATCGCGATGGAGCTGCAGGGAATGAAGGCCCAGCGCCCGCTTACGCATGATCTCCTCAAGCAGGTTCTCGTGGGTCTCGGTGGGGACCTCCGGCGCGTCTTCATCAGTGCCGTCAAGGAGAACACCTATTTCGCCGAGCTGCTGATTCGGCGTGACGACCACGTCTTCCAGGTGGACGCCCGTCCGTCAGACAGCATCGCGCTGGCCCTCCGGATGCGAGCGCCGATCTTTACGAGTGAGCAATTGCTCGACCAGAGTGGCGTCGAGGCCGACGAGCCCGCGCCAGACCCTTCCCTCGAGGCCGACAAGCTGAAGCAGTACCTCGAGAAGATGGACCCGCAGGATTTCGGAAAGTTCAATCCGTAGTCGCTGGCTCACCCTGGCCTGCGCCGTCGCAGCGCTCGGCGCGCCCTCCTCGATTACAGCACAGAGCGTCGCAGCCGGCAGCGTCGAGCGCCCCAGCGGTGCCGATACCGTCGTCGCCGCCGGTGTGCGCGTGCTGCTCCATCGTGTGGGCCGTGACGCGCAGGGGCCGCTCGACTCGACCATTGCCGACCCACACGGACACTTCCGATTTCGGTTTCACGCCGACACCAGTGCCCTCTACCTGCTGAGCGCGCGCTACGGCGGGATCGAGTATTTCTCGAGTCCGGTCCACACGAATCCGGAGCGCCCGGATACGACGATGCGCGTGCTCGTGTACGACACCTCGAGTACGGCACCTGTCGTCGTCGCGGCTCGACACGTCGTCCTGCCCCGACCGAGCGACGACGGCTCTCGGGCCGTGCTCGATCTCCTGGTGCTCAAGAATGGGGGAACCGTCGCCCGCGTGAGTGGCGATTCCTCCCAGCCGAGCTGGGCCGGCGCGCTACCGGCCGGATCCGCCGGCCTTCAGGTGGGCGAGAGTGACTTTTCTCCGGACGCGGTAACCCGGCACGGCGATTCGGTCTTCGTGCTCGCGCCGATTGCGCCGGGAGAGAAGCAGCTCACCATCGAATATGTGATTCCGGGAGATCGAGGGCGCGTCGATTTTCCGGCAGAGACGGGCGGTCCGCTGAATTTCCTCGTCGAGGAGAGAGCCGCAAGAGTCAGCGGCGGCTCGATCGCGCTCGCCGACAGTCAGTTGATCGAAGGGCGGTGGTTTCATCGCTGGACCGGACGCATCGGAGCGAAGGAGGATGTGCGTCTCACGCTCCCGAACCTCGCTCGAACGCCGCGTCTCTTCCTCGTAGCGCTGGTCGCTGGAGTGGCACTCGTCCTGGGCTTCGCCGCCTGGCGCGTCACGACCTCGCGTGCAGTGCGGGTCACGACGCCGGCGCCGGGAGCGCTGCTCGATGCTTTGGCGGAGCTGGACGCGCGATATGTGGGTCGCGAGTCCGAGGTGACGCCGGAGGAATGGCAACGGTACCAGGAGGACCGCGCGCGGCTCAAGTCGTCTCTCGAGGCCGCTCTTGCGGCGGTGAGTGCTGTCCGGTAGACTGCTTCTCGAATACCAACTGAACTTCGCGAACGGGGATGCTCGGAAGCCGGTGAAAAGCCGGCGCGGCCCCGCCACTGTAACGGGCACGGTTCCCGCTTTGGGAGCCGTCACTTCGCTCACGACGCCACTGGGAAACCGGGAAGGCGGGCGAAGGTCCGAAGCCAGGAGACCTCTCCGTTCGCGCCACCATGAACACCCTCGGGGGAGGGTCGGTGGCGCGCTCGACGGCCCTCGGCCCTCGTACACGCCCATCTCACCTCGGGGAGATGGGCGATCGTATTTCCAAGACGTCGGCCGTTCGAAAGAGATTTCTCCGACTCCTTCCGTCGCTGCTCGCCGCAGTGGCTTCCTGCCGGGCGCCTGTCGCCGTCGCGGGTCGTCTGCGGTTGGTGGACGACGCCGGCGATACCGTGGCCGTGGCGGCGCCGGCGCGCCGAATCGCCTCGCTGATCCCAGCGACAACCGAGATCCTCTTCGCCATCGGGGCCGGTGACGCGGTGGTCGGCCGGACGACCTGGTGCGACTACCCGCCGGCCGCGAAAGCAGTGCGCAACCTTGGCGACGGGATCAGCCCCAACCTCGAGGCGATTCTCGCCACTCGCCCCGACCTGGTTCTCCTGTACAACTCGGCACGCAACGCCGAGGCCGCCGCTCGGCTTCGCGAGGCGGGTATACCGGCGCTTCGTCTCAACACCGACGCCCTCGCCGACGTCGGCCGGGTCGCGCGTGTGCTCGGACAGGCGAGCGGACACGAGCGGGGGGCCGATTCGACGGTGGCCGTCTTCGACACCGCACTCACGGCGGCGACGACGAGACCGGTCACTCCCGCGCCAAAGGTCTTGCTTCTGGTCTGGGAACAGCCGCCGATGACGATTGGACGCGGCAGCTTCCTCAGCGAGCTCGTCCAGCGGGCAGGGGGGCGCAACGTGTTCGACGATGTGACGGCGTCGGCGGGAACGGTCAGCATCGAAGCGGTCGCGTCCCGCGATCCCGACCTCATCCTCGTCGCTTCCGAGGGGCCGGCCTCGTTCGTTTCGAGGCCGGAATGGCAGGTAGTGCGCGCCGTGCAGCAACGGCGCCTTCTGCAGGTGAGCGGCTCCGAGTTCAACAGACCCGGACCCAGGTCTCCGATGGCGATCCGCGAGCTCGCCCGACGGATCCGAGAGGCGGTACGATGAGCCGGGGCGGGATCGCACTGCTCCTCCTCGCAACGGCGATCTGCCTCATCGCCGGCCTGAGCGCCGGCACCGTCCCACTCTCGCCGACAGATATCTGGGCCGGCCTGCGGTCGGCGGATGCGCCCGCCTCGGTGATCGTGCGCGAGCTGCGGGCTCCGCGTGTGCTCCTCGCGTTTCTCGTCGGGGGAAGTCTCGGGATCTGTGGTGCGGCACTTCAGGCGATGATTCGCAATCCACTGGCCGAGCCGTACCTGCTCGGTCTCTCCGGCGGTGCGGGGCTGGGAGCCGTGCTCGCGATCGCGACCCGAGCGGCGGGACCGTGGGCCGTGCCGGTGGCTGCCTTTGCCGGGGCGCTGGGCGCGGTGGCGTTGGTCTACCGACTGAGCCTGGTGGCGGGTCGCCGACTCGATCCGCGAGTCCTCTTGTTGTCGGGGGTGGTCGTCGGGTCGTTCTTCATTGCGCTCATGAGCAGCATCATGGTCCTCTCCGACTCCGCGGCGACGAGGAACGCATTCCTTTGGCTGCTCGGAGGCTTCGGCTCTTCATCATGGCAATCGCTCGGCGTCTTCACCGTGTATGCGGTGATCCCCCTTGGCCTCCTCGCTCTCAATGCACGAGGTCTCGATCTTCTCGCGCTCGGTGAGGAGCCCGCCCAGCATCTCGGCGCCGACGTCAGGCGAACGATGCGAACGGTGTACGTGTGCACTGCGCTCCTCACCGCGGCGAGCGTGGCGGCGTGCGGCATCATCGGCTTCGTCGGCCTCGTGGTTCCGCACGCCGTCCGCACGGTCGCCCGACCGATTCACCGCACGCTGTTGCCGCTCGTCTTTCTCGCCGGCGGCTGCTTTCTCGTCCTGTGCGACATCGTCTCTCGCGTCGTGGTGCGTCCGCTGGAGCTACCGGTCGGCGTCATCACGGCGCTTGTCGGCGTTCCGATCTTCGCCGTGTTGCTCCGGAGAACGCTCGTATGATCGTCGAGGCACGCGGCGTGACGGCGCGCTACGGTCATGCGGCACGACCTGCGCTGCAGGGGGTGAACTGCCGGATCGAGGAGCGTCGCATGGTGGCGGCGGTGGGCCCGAACGGGAGCGGGAAGACCACGCTCGTGCGTGCGCTGTCCGGATTGCTGCCGCTCGAGGATGGAACCGTTCTGGTCGACGGTCGAGCGGTCGAAGCGTGGCCCCGGAACGAGCTCGCGCGCGTCGTCGGGGTGCTGCCACAGCGGGAGGAAATCCTGTTTCCACTGCGCGTGGGCGAGACCGTCATGCTCGGCCGGTACGCGCACCTCGGCCCGTTCGCCGCGAGTCGTGAGGCCGACCGCGCGGCAGTCGAGGCCGCGCTCGAGCGGTGCGACGTGGCCGCCTTCGCCGAACGATCGGTGGACTCGCTCTCGGGCGGGGAGTGGCAGCGAGTGCGTCTGGCGCGGGCACTCGCCCAGCAGCCGCGAGCCCTGATCCTCGACGAGCCGACTGCCTCGCTCGACGTGCGGCACGAGATGGAGCTCTTCGAGCTCTTTCGGAGGCTCGTGGATGAGGGCATGGCGGCGCTCGTGATCACACATCACCTGAATCTCGCCGCGCGGTTCGCGGATCGGATCCTCTTGTTGAGCGAGGGTCGCCTCGTGGCGGAGGGGACTCCCGCGGAAGTCCTCACGCGGGAGATCGTGGGTCGCGTCTTCGAATGGCCCGTCGCGGTCACTCCATGGTGCGACGGCTCGCCTCAAATCGTGCCGCTGCGTCCCGGCGAGCAAACATCATGATCCGGGGGGCCGGTCTGCTGGTGATGGCGCTGGCGATGCCACTCCCGATCGCCGCCCAGGCTCCGGCTCGAGTGCTCGGACGGGTTGTCGACGGCTCGACCGGGGCGCCCGTGGTTGCGGCGGACGCGCGTCTGGGCGACGAGCGAGCCACGACGACGAGCGACGGAACGTTCATTCTGGTCGCGATCACGACGGGACGGACGACACTGAACGTTCGGCGCATCGGCTATGCCCCATGGACCCAGATCGTCGACGTCGTTCCGGGACTCGACCGGACCGTCACCGTGGAGCTGAAGCCGGTCCCGCTGCAGCTCGACAGCGTCACCGTCGTGGCGATGCCAGGAGAGATCTCCATCTCAGGGGAGGAGCTGGCCGTTCGTGGACGCGATCTGGCCCGCGCCCTCGATGGATGGGAGGGGATAACCGTGCGACGCACCGGAAGCGGCGGTCCAGCAGCGCCTCAGCTCCGCGGCGGCGGGCCCGACGAAGTGCTGGTGCTGGTCGACGGATTCGCCGCGAACGACCCCTTTACCGGTCGCGCCGATCTCGCGCGGATTCAAAGCCGCGAGGTGGACCATGTCACACTGCTGCCCGGTGCCCAGACCGTCCGGGAGGGAGCTCGGGCGATCGCCGGAGTCATCGTCGTCGAGACACGCCGGACGATCCGCCCGGAGGGGTCGGCATGGATGGCGAGTCACGGCGCGCGAGGACTCCGGGCGGGCGGGTCCACGGGAGAAATCACTCTCAGCGCCGCGACTGAGCGCTACTCGGATCGCTTCTCGTATGACATCCCCGAAGTGCGGGGTGGCGGAAATGGAACGCGTCTCAACGCCGGCGGCGATCTCTACACAGCCTCGGCGCGTCTGGATGCTCCAGTGGAGATTTCCATGCGCGGCTCCATGTCGGACCGCGACCTGCCCGGTACGACGACCAATCCGACGCCCACCGCGACGGCACACGATCGCACCCTCTTCGCCGGTGTACGGGGACGAGGCGCGCTGCAATGGAGCGGCTCGCTACAGTGGCTCGAGACCCGCGCCGCCGACCCGGGTCCGCCGACAGGCGCCGCCTACGACGGGTACACGCACGGGATCGGTGCGACGATCGAGGGGGCTTCCGGTCGAGCGCTCGAGTCGGAGGGTGGAGCGGAGAAGCAGGCGTTGGAGTCGAGGGAAGAGGAGACCGATTCGGCGGGGACGGGGTACGCGACGGCGCGTCGTTCTCGCACGCGGCGTTCAAGGCAGATGCGGCCCTCCACCGGGGAACCAGCGCAATCTGGACTCTCGCCCCCGCCGTTCGGCTGGACGTCTGGACGGGACAGGGTACGCCCGAGGTGAGTGCACGGCTCGATGCCGGCTGGCAACGTGGCCCCACCGCAATTACCGCGGCGGTTGGCAGCGCCGTAACCACGCCGGTCCTGGCGGACCTCCTCTTCCGTGAAGGGGTCGGAGTGAAACTCAATCCTGACCTTCGTCCGGAGCGAGTGCGGTGGGAGGCCGAAGCGGGCGTCCGCAGGGAGCTCGATCGCGTCACGGTATCCGCGCGATTCTTCTTCGGGCGCGTTCAGGACATGGTCGTATGGGCGCCGGACTTCAGGTTCATCTGGAGTCCACGGAACTTCGACGTTCGTCGATGGGGTGGCGAGGCGAGCATCGGTCTCCGACCCATCCCGGCGCTGCACATCGACGCTACGGCCACCTACAGTGCCGTCACCTACGACATTCCCGGCGGCGCCCAAGTCGAGTACCGGCCGAGGGCCACCTATTCGCTTGCTGCGGTGTGGTCGCCGCGCGAATGGAGTGCCGACATGCGCTGGCATCGGATCGGCCAGCGCTACCCGAATAGTGCCGGGACCAACCCACGGCCGGCATTCTCGCTCCTCGATATCGGATTAGATCGCCATCTCACCGACGCATTGGGTCTTCGGATTCAGGTCAACGACCTGACCGATTCCCGTGCCGAATTCATCGCCGGGTATCCTACGCCGGGCCGCACGTTCACTGCCACCCTCAACTTTCAACTCCCATGACCCGACTTCGCGTCAGTCTCACGCTCGCCGGTCTGGCTTTCTGCTCCGCGTGCGCCGATACCAACGCTCCGGCACCCGAGCCCACCGAGGCGTTGCTTGCGGTGAACAGCACGGCCAACACCTTGAGCATCGTCCCCGTGGATAATCCCGCTGCCGCCGTGCAGGTGCAGCTCGGTGGCACCACACCCACACCGACCGGTGTTTCCGCACTGGGCCGAACCGCGATCGTTCCGCTCGGCCTGGACAACGCGGTCGCGGTTGTCGACCTGATCGACGCGAGGGTCACCCGAACGGTTCCGTTGCCGGACAACTCGGGGGCGACCGGATCCGCCATCGTCGACGATTCCATCGCGTTCGTCGCGAATCCCAACCTGAACACCGTGTCTCGTGTCAACTATCAGGAGGGCACTACCACGGAAAAGGGTGTCGGCATCTATCCGGAGGGAATCATCTATGCCCGCGGCAGGATTTTCGTCCTGAATGGAAACCTCGATGAAACCGTCAGCCCCGCGGGGCCGAGCTCGATTACGGTGCTCGATCCGACCACCATGCTTCGGATCGATTCGATCCCGTTGACCGGTCCCGGCAATGCCGGCTTCGGCGTGCTCGGTGGCGACGGCCTGCTCTACATCATGAACACCGGAAGCTTCTTTCAGGGCGAGGGACGGCTTTCGATCGTCGATCCGGTTGGCCTCACGGAGCTGGCCAGCTTTTCGGGGTTCGGAACCGGCCCCGGCAACCTGGCGACCGACGGCGTCTCGAAGCTCTACGTCAGCTCCTTCGCGGAGGGGCTGATGGAGTTCGATACCGAGTCGAATCAGGTGTTGCGCGGGGCTGGGAACGGAGTGCACATCCCCGGGAATTCGGCGGTAGCGGTGGACAGCAAAGGCAGGATCTATGCTATTGCGAGCGGGCCTTGCCAGGGAGGCCAGCCGGGAACGGCCCATGTGCTCGACTCCACGTTCGTCCAGAAGAGCACCATCACCCTCGGCGAATGCCCGAGTGGAGCCGTGACGATTCAGATTCCGCCCGAGTGAGCAATCGAGGTTGGGCGTATCTTTCTCCGATGGCCCTGGTGAACACCACTGCGATTGTCCTGTCGGCGCTTCGCTACAGCGAAACGTCCAAGATCGTGCGCCTGGCCACCCGGGACCTGGGCGTTCAGAGCGCGATTGCGAAAGGCGTGCTACGTCCGCGAAGCCGATTCGGCGCAGCGCTGCAGTCGTTGAGTGAGGGGCAGGCGCAGCTCCTGATCAAGGAGCATCGCGAGCTCCATACGCTTACCGCGTTCGACCTCACGCGCCTTCACGCCGGCCTTGCCGGCGCCCTCGACCGGTATGCCTGCGCCTCGGTGCTGGCCGAAGTCATGCTTCGTTTTGCCCCGGCCGATCCTCATCCTGAAAGCTTTGACATGCTGCGCGACTCCCTTGGCGCGCTGGAATCCGCGTCACCGGAGTCGATTGATGCACTCGGCCTGCGCCTCCTCTGGCGTCAGGTCGCGGTCCTCGGTTTCGCGCCGTCGCTCGAAGCCTGCGTCCTCGATGGAGTCACCGTGCCTGCCCGAGGGCCCCTGCAGTTCAGCACGAGCGAGGGAGGTGCCCTCTGCTCGACGTGCGCAACGCTGCACGGCGCGACTCAGCTTCCCGAAAACGCGCGCGTCGACTTGCAGAGTCTCCTGAACCCCGACGGGGCATTACCCTCGCTGGATGACCGCCATGCGGCGGCTCACCGGCGACTGCTCGCGCGGTACATCCGACACCACCTGGCGGAGGGAGCGACGCTCCCGGCCCTCGACTTCTGGATGCGTTGCCCCTCGGAGGACGTCTGATCGTAGGAATGGCAGGGCACATCGACCACGGCAAGTCCGCACTCGTCACGGCTCTCACGGGCAAGGCGATGGACCGGCTCGATGAGGAGCGGCGGCGGGGGATCACGATCGACCTCAACTTCGCGCCTCTCACCGTCGGTAGTGTACAAGCTGGAGTCGTAGACGTGCCTGGTCATGAGGACTTCGTCCGGACGATGGTGGCCGGGGCGTCGGGAGTGGACCTCGCACTGCTGGTGATCGCGGCGGACGAGGGGATCATGCCGCAAACGCTCGAGCATCTCGCGGTGCTCGAACACCTGGGCGTCCCGGCCGGCATTGCGGTCCTCACAAAGGCGGATCTCGTGTCGCCGGAACAGGTGGGCCTCCTGTCCAGGGGAAGTCGCCGACCGATTGTCCCGCTCGTCGGTGGAGTTCGGTCCACCCACCGCGGTGTCCGCCCGAACGGGAGAGGGGATCGAGGTGCTGCGGTCGATGATCGAGACCCGGGTCAAAACGATTCGTCCGCGCCTCTCGGAGGACTTGTTTCGCCTTCCCGTTGACAGGGTGTTTTCGCTTGCTGGAGCCGGCACGGTCGTGACCGGAACGGCATGGTCGGGTTCGGTCTCAGTGGGTGCCGCCGTAGCGATCCTGCCGGCAGGGCATCGAGGACGGATACGATCGATCGAAGCCCATGGCCATGCCCTCCAACAGACCCAACCGGGAGGTCGGATAGCGATCGGCCTGGCAGGAATCCGGCGCGAGGAAGTCTCGCGCGGCGCGGTTCTGGTCGCCGAGGCGGACCCTTGGCCGGTGACGATGGCGCTCGATGTGGAGATCACTCTCGACCAAGAAGCCTCGCGACCGCTGAACTCTCGCACCCGGGCACGGATTCTGATCGGAACCGAGGAAGTCATGGGACGGGTGCTGCCCCGAACTACTATCGACCAGGGAACGTCCGGAGTCGCGCGGATCGCGCTTGAGAACCCCGTGGTGGCGCGGGGAGGAGACCGATTCGTTATCCGGGGCTACAGTCCGGTGGTGACGATCGGCGGAGGGCGCGTGCTCGATCCCGATCCGCCCCGTCGGTCCAAGTGGCCCGAGCGGCTGGCATCGAGGGACACGGACGCTCGATTTCTCGGTCTGCTCGAGCGCCGGCCTCGCGGCATGGACCAGAGGACGCTGCCCTTGCTGCTGGGGGTCACTCCGCTGGAGGCGATCGCAGTCGCGCGGCGCAGCGTGGCCGCTCGACAGGTCGGGGATCAATGGGTTGCCGCATCAGTGGTCGAGGCGACCGCGGCGAAGGCGATGGATGCGGTCACGCTCCATCATGTGGAGCAACCCGGTAGCGCAGGACTTCAGCTGGAGACTCTACGGCGCTCCCTCCGCGCTCCCCCTCTCATCGTCGAGACCGCGATCCACGATCTCGTCCAGGCAGCACGGCTTCGCTCCGCCGACGGCGTGGTCTCCCTTCCGAGCCACAGCCCCCGGATCGAAGGGGGCGAGGATGCAATCGAACAACTCGTCCGCCTGGTTGAGGAAGCCGGTCTCACCCCGCCGACGGTTGCAGAGTTGAGTGCCCTGACGGGCCGTAGCGACGTCCTCGCCGCGGTGAGGCTTGCCGCCGCCCGGGGTCGGATCAAGGCGGTAGAGCCAGACCGATACTACTCCGTGGCCGCCCTGAATCGATTCACCGCGCACTTGGTCGAAGCCGGCGGCGCGGGGCTCATCCAGCCCGCGGCTCTTCGCGACCGGATCGGGGTCAGCCGCAAGTATCTCATCCCCTTGCTGGAATGGGCCGATCGACAGGGCATAACCGTACGGGGAGCCGGATGGCCGGAGGCTGGCAGGTCGACGGTAGTCGTGCCTTGCGGCCCGACCGTCCGCGATTAGCTATTAGAGGGTAATGTTCTGGGGTGGTCGCCCCTTCTGGCGGCCAATCCATTGTTGCCGACTCGATAGGAGGGTCCGCCGTTCGACATCTCGTATGAAGAGGAGCGCCCATGGTCCGCGTGTCGTGGCCGGGGTGGTGGCTCGTACTACTCGCGGGGATCGGGTCCCCCGCCGCGGCGCAGGCGAACGTGGGTCCCCCGCGGGTCGAGCTGAAGGAGAACTACCCCAATCCGTTCTTCCCGGCAACGACGATTCCTTTCGAGATCGGTCCCGAGGTCTGCGCGAAGGGTCGCCAGCCGGTGGTAAGCCTGAAGATCTACAATGTGCTGGTGCAGGTGGTCGCAATTCCGGTGTTGGCTGCCGGTTCGGATGAACGAGTTGACAGTCTTAGGCTTCGATGCGGCCGGTATCGCTCCTATTGGGATGGGAAGTATCTGGACGGAAAGGCCGAAGCCACTCCCGGAGTGTACTACTACCAGTTGGTCGTAGACGGCGAGCGGTTTACCCGAAAGATGATCGTCCAAAAAACTCCGACCGTCAAACCGTAGGGACGACGAAGGCTGTCGTCCCTGCTGCGTTTGTGAGTTCCGCTGCCATTCCGGCAGATTTTCGAGGAACGGCCTTTGCCATGAGGCAGCCGCAACCGAACTCGATCAAGTCTGCTCTCTTACGAGGACCCTGATGATTCGCCCTGAACGACTGACGCTCAAGGCCCAGGAAGCCTTCCGTGATGCGGGCGAAGACGCCCGCCGCAGAGGGAATCCTGTGGTGAACGATGCTCACCTTCTGGCTGCGCTTCTCGCACAGCCGGAAGGCGTCGTGCAACCGCTGCTCCAGAAGGCCGGACTCAATCTCACCGCCCTTTCACAGGGCGTGGAGCGCGAGCTCGCGCGCTTTCCGACTCAGCAGGGTGGCGGGGCGGAGCCGACCTTCAGCCGCGAGCTCAACCGGGTCTTCGATCGTGCCGAGGCGGAGGCCAAGCAGCTCGGCGACGCCTACATCTCGACCGAGCACCTGCTGCTCGCGTTGTCAGATGAAAAGGGCACGACGGCTCGCTCCCTCCTGACGGAGCAGAACGTCTCCGCGGCGGAGCTCCGCGCGGCGCTCCAGGAAGTGCGGGGCTCACACCGGGTCACCGATCAATCCCCGGAGGGTCGGTATCAGGCGCTCGAGCGCTATACCCGCAATCTCACCGATCTCGCCCGCAGCGGAAAACTGGACCCCGTCATCGGACGCGATGAAGAGGTGCGCCGAGTGATGCAGGTGCTCTCGCGTCGCACCAAGAACAATCCCGTCCTCATTGGCGAGCCTGGCGTCGGAAAGACGGCCATCGTCGAGGGCCTGGCCCAGCGCATCGTGAACGGCGATGTGCCGGAATCACTGCGTCAGCGCGAGGTGGTGGCACTCGACATCGGTCAGTTGCTCGCCGGCGCCAAGTATCGGGGCGAGTTCGAAGAGCGGCTCAAGGCCGTGGTGAAGGAACTCACCGAGAGCGAGGGCAAGTACATCACCTTCATCGATGAGCTGCATACCATTGTGGGCGCCGGCGCGGCGGAGGGGGCGGTGGACGCCTCCAACATGCTGAAGCCGCCGCTGGCGCGGGGCGAGCTGCACGTGATCGGGGCGACGACCCTCGATGAATACCGCAAGCACGTCGAGAAGGACCCTGCGCTCGAGCGTCGCTTCCAACCGGTCTTGGTAGGCGAGCCGAGCGTGGCCGATACGATCGCGATTCTCCGGGGTCTCAAGGAGAAATACGAGGTTCACCACGGCGTCCGGATCACCGACAACGCCCTGGTGGCCGCTGCCACGCTCTCGGATCGGTACATCGGCGACCGGTTTCTCCCGGACAAGGCAATCGACCTCGTGGACGAGGCGGCGAGCCGCCTGCGCATCGAGATCGACAGCCTTCCCCAGGAGATCGACGAGGTGGAGCGGCGGATCATCCAGCTCGAGATCCAGCGTCAGGCCCTGAAGAAGGAAAAGGACAAGGCGGGGAAGGAGCGCCTCGCCAGCGTCGAGAAGGACATTTCGGCGCTCAGAGAGCGGAGCGCGGGGATGAAGGCGCAGTGGCAAGCGGAAAAGTCGGCGATCCAGGAGATTCAGCGGATCAAGGCTGAAGTGGAGGGGCTCCGCAACGAAGTCGATCAGGCCACGCGCCGGGGCGATCTCCAACGCGCGGCAGAGGTGCGGTACGGCCGGATTCCGGAGCTCGAGCGCAAGCTGGAAGAAGACCAGAAGCGTTTGCAGGAGGTTCAGGTCAAGGCCAAGTACCTGAAGGAAGAGGTGGACGCGGAGGATATCGCCGAAATCGTCGCCAAATGGACGGGCATCCCGGTCACCAAGATGCTGGAGAGCGATCGCCAGCGGCTCACTCGTCTCGAGGAAGAGCTCGGCCATCGAGTGATCGGCCAGCGCGTCGCGCTGACCGCCGTGGCCAACGCGGTCCGTCGGAGTCGGGCGGGGCTGGGTGATCCCAATCGGCCCACCGGCTCGTTCATCTTCCTCGGCCCCACCGGCGTGGGCAAGACGGAGACCGCCCGCGCTCTCGCTGAATTCCTGTTCGATGACGAGCGCGCGATGGTGCGGCTCGATATGTCCGAGTACATGGAGAAGCACTCGGTGGCTCGAATGATCGGCGCGCCGCCAGGTTACGTGGGCTATGAGGAAGGCGGTCAGCTTACCGAGGCGGTGCGCCGGCGGCCCTACAGCGTGATTCTATTCGACGAGATCGAAAAGGCGCATCCTGATGTGTTCAACGTCCTGCTCCAGATTCTGGATGACGGACGTCTCACCGACGGCCAGGGCCGGGTCGTGGATTTCCGAAATGCCGTCGTGATCATGACGAGCAATATCGGGAGCCAGATCATCATGACCGCCGGTGCGACGGGCGACGAGGCATGGGCGCAAGTGGAAACACGAGTGCGCGACGAGCTACGGAATCACTTTCGCCCGGAGTTTCTCAACCGGGTTGACGACATCATCGTCTTCCGTCCATTGAGCAAGGAGGACCTGGCGCAGATCGTGGACATCCAGCTGCAGAAGCTGCAGGATCAGCTGCGCGCCCGCCACCTGCGCCTCGAGGTGACGCCCGAGGCACGGGAGGCGCTCGCCGCGCAGGGGTACGATCCGGTCTACGGCGCGCGCCCGCTCAAGCGGGTCATCCAGCGCGAGCTTCAGAATCCGATCGCGCTCGAGGTGCTCGAAGGAACATTCCGCGAGGGGGACACGATCCGGGTAGAGCGGGCTGGAGAACACCTCCGGCTTGTCCGGAGTGAGTCAGTGCCCGCAATGGCCAGTGCGTAGGGGGACACCATCGCCCAGCGACCTCGCGGGGATGGAGGCCGCGCTCCGACTGGCTCGGGTGGCATCGGTGCGTGAGGAAGTCCCGGTCGGCGCGGTGGTCATCGCGGATGGGGAAATCCTGGCCGAGGCTCACAACGAGACCATCGAACGGCGCGATCCGACGGCGCATGCGGAGCTCCTCGCCCTCCATCGGGCCCTTCATCGGGTGGGCGAGGATCGCCTTCTCCAGGCCACGCTCTACGTCACCCTCGAACCGTGCGCCCAGTGCGCCGGCGCGATCGTGCTCGCCAAACTCGGACGGGTCGTCTTCGGAGCGTACGATGGGCGGTGCGGAATGGCGGGCTCGGTCTACGACATTCTGCGCCACCCCAGCCTCAATCACCGGCCCGAAGTGCTCGGCGGGTTGATGGCCACGGAGTGCGGTGATCTCCTGAAGCGCTTCTTTCTCGCGCGTCGCTAGCCTTCTGGCGAGGTTCTTCGGGGGGCGAGCAGCTCGGTCGTGGCTCGAATCAGATCGCCGGGCGTGAAGGGCTTCTGCAGGAACACTGCGCCTTCGGGAATGAGTCGGCGCTTGATCATTTCGTTCCCCGCGTATCCCGAGATGAACAATACGGGTATGCCGGGATAGAGACGTGCCGCCGCCGCACTCAGCTCGCCGCCGCTGACGTGGGGCATCACGATCCCCAGGGTCTCCGCAATGGTGTCGGGCTGCTCGGTCGGCCTCCGCTGGAAAAGTCAACCGGCACGGTATAATCTTCCCGCCCCGAGCAGCAGCGGTCGAGGACAGGTGTCCGAGTGGCTGAAGGAGCCGGTCTCGAAAACCGGTATACCCGTAAGGGTATCGTGGGTTCGAATCCCACCCTGTCCGTTTCTCTCCCGTCGCCCCCCTCCGACAAATCCTCACACGGCCCAGGCACTCGCCCTATCTCTGGGTGCCGCCCGGCGATATGCTTCCACGATTCTCCGTCCGTGACGGGAGCGCATGAGCCTTGCGATGGTCGAACGCCTGACCCGCCCGGGACGGGCATAATGGCAAGCGCACCCACCACCCCCCGGGAGATGGAGTTCTTTTCCCATCTCCTTCACGCCGTCCGCGACAGCGTCATCTACACCGACCTCACCGGCAGGATTCGCTACTGGAATCAGGGCGCGACGGACATCTTCGGTTACACCGAAGAAGAGATGCTCGGCGGTACGCCCGAGCGACTCTATCCCGAGGAAGAACACCCACGACTGGCGGAGGACCTTCGCCGCATTCTCCAAGGCGAGGACTTCTCGGGCGAATGGCGCGGGCGGCGCAAGGACGGCGCGGCGGTCTGGCTCGATGTGAAGACGACCCTCGTTCGCGGTCGGCAACAGGAGCCGATCGGCTTCATCGGGGTTGCCAAGGACATCACGCTGAGGAAACAGACCGAGCAAGCGCTCCGTGCCAGCGAGGAGCGATATCGGGCGTTCATCGAGCAGACGGCCGAGGGAGTCTGGCGCTTCGAGCTGGAAGTGCCAATGCCCCCGTCCTTGTCCGAGGACGACCAGCTTGAGCACTTCTACGCCCACGGGGTCCTGGGCGAATGCAACGATGCCATGGCCCGAATGTACGGGCTGGAGCATGCCTCGGAGCTCACCGGCGCCCGCCTCGGGGATCTCGTTCCGCGTACCGATCCGCACAATCTCGACTTTCTCCGCTCGTTCATCCGCGAGGGATACCGCCTGATCGAGGCCGAGTCTCATGAGCGGGACGTCGAAGGTCAGGAGCGCTACTTCCTCAACAACTTCATCGGGATCTTCGAGGGTGGGCTGCTGCTGCGGGCATGGGGCTCCCAACGAGACATCACCGAGCGCCGCCGGGTTGAGCAGCAGTTGAGACAGGTGGACCGCCTGGAAGCAGTCGGACAGCTCGCCGGCGGAGTGGCGCACGAAGCGAACAATCAGATGTCGGTGATCCTCGGCTGCGCCGAATTCCTGCTGAATCTCGAGACTCTTCCAGTCGAGGCCCGACAGGATGTCGAGCACATTCAGCGAGCCGCGGAGCGAACGGCGGGCGTCACCCGGCAACTCCTCGCCTTCAGCAGCCGACAGCTCCTCCGCCTCCAGGTACTCCAGGTGAATGCTCGGATACGCCAGCTGGAGCCGATCCTTCGCCGGACCCTGGCGGACCATGCACTCACGGTCCGACTCGGGGCCGCGCCCGATTTCGTGTTGGCCGATCCCGGCCAGCTGGATCAGGTGCTGCTGAACCTGACCATCAATGCTCGGGATGCGATGCCTGGAGGTGGCGACGTGGCCCTCGAGACGGCGACGGTGGAGCTCACCGAGGAGTACGCCGCCGGCAAGGAAGGCACCCACATCACACCAGGCCGATACGTGATGATCGCGATCACGGACAGCGGACATGGGATGGAGCGCCAGACCCTCGAAAGGGTCTTCGAACCGTTCTTTACGACGAAGGCGGTAGGGCGTGGCAGCGGACTCGGTCTCTCGACCGTGTACGGGATCGTGAAGCAGTGCCATGGCTTCATCTGGGCATACAGCGAGCCGGGGCTCGGGACCACGTTCAAGACCTACTTGCCCTTGGCGCAAGAGACAGCACTGCCTGAAGCAGAGCCCGCTACACCGTTGCGCTCGAAAGGCGGTGAAACGGTGCTTCTCGTCGAGGACGAGCCGATGGTTCGGCGCGTGATCGGCCGCGCGCTCCGGGAATTCGGTTACGTGGTAGAGGAAGCCGCGAACGGACGCGAGGCGCTGCAGTGGCTCGAGTCGTCGGGTGGTGCCAATCTCATTATTACCGATCTCGTGATGCCGGAGATGGGAGGGCGCGAGTTGGCCGACCATCTGGCTCTACGGTATCCCGACCTGCCGATTCTCTTCACGTCGGGCTATACCGATGGCGAGGCGGTGCGGCGCGTCCTCGTCGAGGAGCGGCGTCCATTTCTTCAGAAGCCGCTCGCCCCGGACGTTCTCCTCCGCCGGATTCGCGAGCTTCTCGACAAGACCTGAGATCCGATGCGCCCTCACTCGCCGACGCGCTGACCGGCTGTCTCCTCGGCCAGGCGCTTGGAGACGCGTTAGGCTTCGTCGTCGAGGCGGAGCCGCCGGAAATCGCCGTCAGGTATGTCGAGGACTGTTTGCGAGCCGGTCACGCCGGTGGCCGATCTCATCCGGACTTTGCGTTCGGCCAATACAGCGACGACACGCAGCTCGCCCGTGAGCTTCTCCGCAGCGTCAGCGCGGCAGAGGGTTGGGATCCTGCCGACTTCGCCCGGCGGATAGCTGCCCTGTTCGAGGGCGGACGCGCGGTCGGTGCCGGACCGGGGACGCGCTCTGCCGCCGAGCGATTACTCGCCGGAGTCGGGTGGGCGGAAGCGGGCCGAGCGGCACCCTACGCCGGGAATGGGAGTGCCATGCGCGCTGCGCCGATCGGCGCCCTGTTTCGAGACGATCTCGAGACGATGCGTCGCGTGGCGGTCGAGCAGAGCGGTATCACCCACAAGGATCGGCGCTGCGCGGCGGGATCGTTGGTCGTGAGTGGAGCCGTGGCCCTGGCCTCCAGCGGCGAATCGCTGCACCCCGAGGGATTTCTCGAACGGCTCGCCGAGTGGGCGGAGCAGGAAGACCCGTCGGTGGCGGATGCGGTGCGTGGGGTTGTGCCGTGGCTCGATCTCACGCCTCCGGAAGCAGCCCGAGCGCTTCACCGATCCGGCCTCGACTCCTCGACGGCGGACCGTTGGTGCGGGGTCTCGTCGTTCGTGGTTCCATCGGTTGCGTGGAGTCTCTACGCGTTTCTTCGCTCGCCCGATGATTACTGGACAGTCGTGTGCACGGCCATCGGCGTTGGCGGTGACACCGATACGATGGCGGCCATTGCCGGAGCGATCGCCGGAGCGCGAGGCGGCGTTGCCGCGCTTCCGGGGCCGCTTCTCGGGTTCCTCAACGACCAGGGCGCCTGGCGCGCACCGGAGCTGACGAGTCTCGCATGCGACTGTGCTCGCGTCGCGGCGACCTCACTCGCTCCTCCTCCCTCTTGAGCACGCCGGCAGGAGTGTTACCTTGCCGAACCGATTCTCACGGACGAGGCGAGCATGCCCCACGGAAAGATCCATCAGGACGTGACCGAAACCGTCGGCAATACCCCGCTCATCCGGCTCAATCGGATGGGGAAGGACCTGCCTGGACGGATCGCCATCAAGCACGAGGGATACAACCCGTTCAACTCGGTGAAGGATCGTATCGGCGCCGCGATGATCGACGACGCACTCGAGAAGGGACGCCTGCGTCCGGGAATGCTCATCGTCGAGCCGACGAGCGGGAACACGGGTATCGGTCTCGCATACGTCGCCACTGCTCGGGGGTATCGCTGCATCTTTACGATGCCCGAGACGATGACCCTGGAGCGTCGTCATCTCCTGCGGGCGCTCGGCGCCAAGGTCGTGCTCACCGAGGGGCCCAAGGGAATGAAGGGGGCGATCGCCCGCGCAGAGGCGATCCTCAGCCGCCTCGGCGGACGCGGATGGATGCCGCGGCAGTTCGATAATCCGGCCAACCCCGGGATTCACTATCGCACGACCGGGCCCGAGATCTGGTCCGATACGGAGGGCAAGATCGACATCTTCGTCGCCGGCGTCGGCACCGGTGGGACCATCACGGGCGCGGGACGCTACCTCCGCGAGCAAAATCCCTCCATCCGCATAGTCGCGGTCGAGCCGGCCGAGAGTCCGGTTCTTTCGGGCGGCCAGCCCTCGCCGCACAAGCAGCAGGGGATCGGGGCGGGATTTGTGCCGGGAAACCTCGATACCAAGATCTACGACGAAGTGATTCGGGTGAGCAACGACGATGCAATCGCCACGGCGCGGCGGCTCGCCCGGGATGAAGCAATCTTCGCGGGCATCTCGAGCGGGTCGATCACCTGGGCTGCGCTGCAGGTCGCCGCTCGACCGGAGAATGCCGGAAAGCTGATCGTGTCGATCATCTGCGACTTCGGAGAGCGATATCTCTCGAATCCGGTATTCACCGACCTTCCCGATCCGGACTGGGCGGACGTTGAGGAGGCGTTACGGGAGCCTGTTTCGGTCGCCTGATTGCTCGTGGAGTCACCACAAAGGCGCATAGAAGATTCTTCGTGACCTTCGTGGCTTCGTGTTGAAGAGCCACCCGATGCTCGTATCTAACCGACATCGCGGGCCCTTCACCGAAGGCACGAAGAACACGAAGGAATGCGAAGAAAGAGCTATGGGTTATTGCGACACATAAGTGTCAGTATCTGTTTGTGTTATAGCAACGACTTTAAGTGATTTATGATGGGGTTCCGGCGGCCCCCATTTGCTCAACCGTCCGCAGGCCCGCCTCCCGAGACGACATCCGATTATTTTCTGCCCGTCCCCGTCACCCACCATTTCATCAGAGGGCGCAGCCACCCGTGACCACACCCGCACGCACGCTCGATGGAGAACCCCGTCTCCCAGAGCGCATCGACGCCATTTTCGGTAGCGACATCTTCTCGCGGACGACCATGCGGCAGCGGCTGCCCAAGGAGGTGTACCGCAGCCTGCTTCGGACGATCGACCAGGGCGAGCCGCTCGACCCGGCGGTCGCCGACGTCGTCGCGGCGAGTATGAAGGATTGGGCGATCGAGAACGGCGCCTCTCACTACACCCACTGGTTCCAGCCCCTCACCGGCCTCACGGCGGAGAAACACGATTCGCTCGCCGCGCCGGATGGGGCGGGTGGCGTGGTCTTCAATTTCTCGGGGTCGGAGCTGGTGCAGGGAGAGCCCGACGCGTCGAGTTTCCCCTCGGGTGGGATCCGCGCCACGTTCGAGGCGCGAGGGTACACCGCGTGGGACGCGACCAGTCCGGCATTCCTCATGCGTGGTGAGAACAACGTCACCCTGTGTATTCCCACCGCCTTCGTCTCGTGGACCGGCGAGGCCCTCGACACCAAGATCCCGTTGTTGCGTTCGGTGGAAGCCTTGTCAAAGCAGGCGATGAGGATCCTCAAGATCTTCGGGGCCGACAAGGGTGTGTCCCGCGTCTACACCACCGTCGGGCCGGAGCAGGAGTACTTCCTGGTCGATCGGGACCTCTACTTCAAGCGCCCCGATCTTCTCATCTGCGAGCGCACCCTGTTCGGCGCCAAGCCCCCCAAGGGTCAGCAGCTCGAGGATCACTACTTCGGCACCATTCCTCCTCGGGTGCTCGCCTTCATGGCGGAGTCGGAGCGTGAGCTCTACCGCCTCGGTGTCCCGGTCAAGACGAGGCACAACGAAGTGGCTCCCGGCCAGTACGAGATCGCGCCGCTCTTCGAGCCGAGCCAGATCGCGGGCGACCATCAGATGCTGATCATGGAGACGCTCAAGCGAGTGGCGCCGCGCTACGGTCTCCAGGCGCTGTTGCACGAGAAGCCGTTCGCGGGCGTGAACGGCTCCGGCAAGCACAACAACTGGTCGATGTCCACCAACACCGGGGTGAACCTCCTCGATCCGCAGGACGACACGCACACGAACATGCAGTTCCTGGTGTTTCTGGTGGCGACGATTCGCGCGGTGGATATCCACGCCGATCTTCTCCGTGCCTCGATCGCCTCGGCCGCCAATGACCATCGGCTTGGCGCCAATGAAGCGCCGCCGGCGATCATTTCGATCTTCCTGGGCAAGATGCTGAATGACATCCTGGAACAGGTCGAGCGCGGACTGCCCAAGCGCACCATCCGCGGCGGAACGCTCGACCTCGGCGCGACGACGCTCCCGCAACTGCCGCGACATTCCGGCGACCGCAACCGCACGTCGCCCTTCGCCTTCACCGGCAACAAGTTCGAATTCCGGGCGGTGGGCTCGAGCGCCAGCATCGCCTGGCCCAACACCGTCCTCAATACCATCGTCGCAGAGTCACTCGACTATGTGGCCACGGAGCTGGAGCGGACCGTCGGGGCAAAGCCCTCGGCCTCCCGGCTTCAGGCAGGCGTTTTGAACGTGCTCAAGAAGATCATCAAGCAGCACAAGCGCGTCATCTTCGACGGCGACAACTACTCCGAGGAGTGGCACAAGGAAGCGGGGCGGCGGGGTCTGCCGAATCTCCGCGACTCGGTTGCGGCGTTCCAGGTTCTCCGGGTCAAGAAGAACGCGGACATCTTCCGGAAGTACGGCGTGCTCACCAGGCCGGAGTATGAATCGCGGATCCACATCCAGCTCGAGAAGTACGTCAAGCAGCTCATGATCGAGGCGGAGACGATGGTATCGATCGCCAGATCTCAGATCCTGCCGGCGGCCCTGGAGCATCAGCGCCGCGTGGCCGAATCGGTGGCGGCCACCAAGGCGGCAGGCGTGGATGCCGCGGACTCCGCGACGGTGCTGCGGGAGTTCGTTTCGCTCGTCACGGAGTTTCGTAAGCGAACGGCCGAGGTCGAGCGACTGGCTGGGCACCATGACGATGATGCGGGGAAGCATGCGGCGCAGATCAACCGCGAGCTGAAGCCGGCGATGGCTCGGCTCAGAGAGACGGGCGACGCACTCGAGACCCACGTGGCCGCGGATCTCTGGCCGATGCCGAACTACCGAGATCTTTTGTTCTTGAAGTAGCCTATGTCAACACGGCCATCCCGACGGACGCTTCTTGGTGAGCACGAACAGCTCGGAGGGACACTTGGCAGGCGTGAGCACCCCGGCCATTGCCTGAAAGGCCATGACTTCCTCGGGCGAGGTATCCGGATCGAAATAGACGGCGAGCGCCTCGACCAGGGCCGGACGGTCGGGGCGTGCAAGGGCCTCCAACCACGGATGGGGGTCGCTCAGGCGCCGGCGTTCGAGCCGTACGCGAACGGCTCCGTCGAGCCAGCAGGGGACGGCGGCCAGATTCTCGAGAAGGGCTTCGGTAAGGAGGAGGCTTTCGCCGTCGGGGGTGATGGCGCCGAACCGCATTTTTCCACGCTCGTTGCGGCGGTGAAGCACGGTACCCCAACGATATCCAGTCGGGCCATGGTGGTACCAATCCAGGACCCTGAGGAGCTGTTCTTTGAGCGCGTCAACTACAAGAGGTGATTGCATATTGCCTGCTTGCATCGGGGTCTGACACTGGGGGACATGTCAAACACATCGCTCCCGATAGTCTGCAGAATGCGGGCCAAACTCCCGGGTCACCCCTGGCGGCATACGTCTGACCCCGACACATTCGCTCCTCCATCATGCCCATCTACGGCGATCCGGCCTCGCACGTTTTCTATCGGAAGCTGACGCGTGACTATCCGCGCATCGTCCGGGGGGAGGGTTGTTACCTGTACGACGCCGAGGGTCGGCGCTACCTGGATGGCAGCGGTGGGGCCTTCGTCGCCAATCTGGGCCACGGGGTAGGAGAGATCGCCGACGCGATTGGCGCGCAGGCCCGCCGAATCGGCTATGTGAACGGAACGATGTTCACCCATGATTCGGTCGAGGAGCTGGCGACGGAGATCGCGCGACTCTCGCCGGGTGATCTCGATCTCGTGTACCCGCTCGCGAGCGGATCGGAGGCGGTCGAGGCGGGACTCAAGCTCGCTCGGCAATACTGGGTGGAGATGGGCCAGCCCAAGAAGCACAGGATCATGGCACTCTCCCCCGCGTATCACGGCAACACCCTGCTCGCCCTCAGCGCGTCGGCGCGCGAGCACTACAAGACGTACTTTCGCGAGTGGCTGGTGGACGTCGTCCGTGCCCCGGCTCCCTATCCCTATCGGTGCGACTGCGGTGGCGACCCCCCTCTGTGTCCCGTGTGCAGTGGCGAAGCGGTCGAGGCGACGCTCCTTCGCGAGGACCCCGCCACGATCGCGGCGCTCCTCGCCGAGCCGATCGGCGGCTCATCGAGCGGTGCGTCGGTGCCGCACCCCGGCTACTGGCGCCGAGTGCGAGAGGCATGTGATCGGCACGGTATCCTTCTTATCGCCGACGAGATTCTGACCGGGGCAGGCCGCACCGGCACCTGGTCGGCGCTCGAGCCGTATGGAGTCGTACCCGACCTCATGACGCTCGGGAAGGGAATCAGCGGGGGGTATGCGCCACTCTCCGTGCTCGTGGCGCCCAGGCGGTTGGTCGACGTACTCGCGCGGGGGTCTGGCGCCTTGTTGCATGCACAGACATTCTCCCATCACCCGACGCTGTGTGCAGCCGGTGTGGCCGCGATTCGTTATATGCGGGAACACGAGCTGATTCAACGCTGCGCAGCAAATGGAACGCCGTTCCACAGTCGCTTGGCTGCGCTCCGGGACTTGCCCGCCGTCGGCGATGTGCGCGGGAGAGGCCTCCTGGCCGGCATCGAGTTCGTGGCGGACAAGACCACCCGGACACCCTTTCCCCGCTCGGCTCGATTCGCCGAGCGGTTCGCGGCGGCGGCGCTCGACGTGGGACTCGTCGTATGGCCGAACGTCGGGCAGGTGGACGGCGTCAGCGGCGACCTGGCGATGCTGGCGCCGCCATTCATCATCGCACAGGACCAGATGGACGAGATCGTCGATCTCTTCGGACGCGCGTTGCTGGCCACGGTCGAGCGCGCGGAGGCTGCGACATGAGTGCACCGGCCAAGATCACGTACACATCCACCACCGGCGACCTTGGCGAGTTTCATCGTCGCTTCGACGAGGCCCTCGCTGCCGTCCGGCGCGCGGCGGGAGCCCGCCATCCGTTCTACATCGACGGCGAGGCGGTCGAGAGCCGGCTCGAGCCACTGGTCGATCGCTCGCCGATCGATACCTCGGTCGTGCTTGGAACGTTCGCCTGTGCAGGGCCCGGCGACGTCGATCGCGCCGTCCAGTCTGCAAAGGCGGCGCAACGCGCCTGGGCCCGGCTCCCCTGGCGCGAGCGCCTCGCGACGCTCGAGCGCGCCGCCGAGATCATTCGTGAGCGGAAGTACGAGCTCGCCGCCATCATGTCGCTCGAGGTGGGGAAGAGCCGTCTCGAGGCCATGGGCGACGCCGAGGAGAGCGCCGATCTCATCGAGTACTACTGCGCGCAAGTCGCGGACGCGGACGGGTTCGTGCGGCCGATGGGACGGGTCACCCCGGTCGAGCGGAATACCGACGTTCTTCGGCCCTACGGGGTCTTCGCCTGCATCGCGCCATTCAACTTTCCGCTTGCATTGTCCGCCGGCATGTCATCCGCGGCGCTCGCGGCCGGGAACGCCGTGGTGTACAAGCCCGCCGAGGACACGCCCTGGACCGGGCTCAAGATGTACGAGATCTACCGTGACGCAGAGATCCCGGCGGGTGTATTCAACCTCCTCATCGGCCGGCGAGAGGAGATCGGCGATTCCCTGTGGCAGCACCCAGGCATCGACGGTGTCGTCTTCACCGGGTCCAAAGCCGTGGGCATGCGGATCCATCAGGGTCTGAGCGCGCGATGGATCAAACCATGCTTGCTGGAGCTCGGCGGGAAGAACGCGGCGATCGTGATGCCAAGCGCCGACCTGGACGCCGCCGCCGAAGGCGTGATGCGATCGGCGTTCAGCCTTCAGAACCAGAAGTGCAGCGCCACCTCGCGCGTCTATGTCCATCGCGATGTCGCCGCCCAGTTCGTGGATCGTCTGCTGGATCGCACGCGGGGCGTCCGGATCGGCGATCCGTCCGAGCGCGACGTCTTCTTCGGTCCCGTGATCAACGAGCGGTCGGTCGAGCGATTCGAGCGGGCCGTCGCGCAGGCGCGGACCGAGGGCACGGTCCTCGTGGGCGGCGAGCGCCTGACCGGCAATGGGCTCGAGCGCGGATTCTATGTCGCGCCGACCGTGGCGCGGCTTCCCCTTCGCAGCGCCTTGTTCCGCGAAGAGCTGTTCGTACCGTTCCTCGCCGTCGGTGAGGTCGAGAATCTGGACCAGGCTCTTGCCGAGGCCAATGCGGCGGACTATGGCTTGACCGCCGGCATCTTCACCACAGACGAGCGCGAGCTTGCGCGATTCTTCGACGAGATCGAGGCAGGAGTCTGTTACGCCAACAAGCGAACCGGCGCGACGACCGGGGCGTGGCCCGGCGCTCAGGGGTTTTGTGGGTGGAAGGGATCGGGATCGACGGGTAAAGGCGGGTGCGGGCCGTATTACGTCGCCCAGTTCATGCGAGAGCAGAGCAGAACGGTGATCGAGCCCCAGTGAGGCGCAAGGGCGTAAAGGCGAAAGGACGAAATCAGTGCGCGACTATCCGAAGATCGTAGTGCCTCCCCCGGGCCCTCGGGCACAGGAAGTGGTGCGCCGGGACGAGGAATGGACCTCGACCTGCTACATCAAGGAGTATCCCCTGGTCGTCGCTCGAGGCCGCGGCCCCGTGGTCGAGGACGTCGACGGCAATCGCTACCTGGACTTCATGGCCGGGATCGCGGTCTGCTCGACGGGATACGGCCATCCCAAGGTGGTCGCAGCGGTCAAGGACGCGGCGGACCGATTCCTCCACATCTGCGGATCGGACTTCTACTATGAGGGGATGGCCGCGCTCTGCGAGCGCCTCGCCCGCATTGCGCCGGGATCGTCCAAGAAACGCGTGTTCCTCACGAATTCCGGCACCGAGGCGACAGAAGGAGCGATCAAGCTGGTCCGCTACGCCACTCGACGCACGGCCATCATCGCGTTCCGAGGCGCGTTTCACGGTCGCAGCACCGGCGCGGTGAGCCTCACCTCCAGCAAGGCTCGGCAGCATGCCGGATTCGGTCCGCTGCTGCCCGACGTGCACCATGTCCCCTTTGCCTACCGCTACCGCTGTCAATGGTGTGCGGACAAGGGCGAGTGCACGCGAGGGTGCCTCGACGTGATCGAGAAGGAGCTCTTCGTTCGCCATCTCGATCCACACGATGTGGCCGCGATCTTCATCGAGCCGATTCAGGGAGAGGGCGGCTACATCATCCCGCCGCCGGGATACCTGCGGGGTCTGCGCGAGATGTGCGATCGGTACGGCATCCTGCTCGTGGCCGACGAAGTGCAGAGCGGGGTGGGGCGAACCGGCAAGATGTGGGCGTGCGATCACGAGGGCGTCGAGCCGGACATTCTGCTGACCGCGAAGGGGCTCGGGTCGGGCATGCCGATCGGAGCCATCATCGCGAAGGAATCCATCAGCACGTGGGAGAGCGGATCGCACGGCTCGACGTTCGGTGGGAATCCGGTGTGTTGTGCGGCGGCGCTCGCGACGCTCGACCTGATCGAGGGCGGGCTCATGGCCAACGCGGTCGCCATGGGTAACCGTCTCAAGCGCGGGATGGAGCGACTCGCCGAGCGCCATCGCTGCATCGGGGAGGTACGCGGAGTGGGCCTCATGGTGGGAGTCGAGTTCGTGAAGGACCGGGCCACACGAGAGCCGGCGCCCGATATCGTCGAGGCGCTGGTCCAGGGTGCGTTCCGGCGCGGGCTCCTGCTCCTCGGGGCCGGTAAGAGCACCCTTCGGTTGGCCCCACCACTCGTGGTAGACGAATACGACGTCGATACGGCGTTGACCATGATCGACGAGGGACTGTCGGCTATCGGGGATGGGGCCATCGGCTATCAGCTATCGGCTATCGGCCGATAGCCGATGGTCGACAGCCGGATGTCCAAGGTCATGTCGATGGCGGCCGCGATTGCCGCCAACGTGCATGACGGTGATACCCTCGTCATCGAAGGATTCACTCACCTGATCTGCTTCGCGGCGGGACACGAGATCATCCGCCAGCGCCGCCGCGACCTCACCCTCTGTCGTCTCACTCCCGATCTGCTCTACGATCAGATGATCGCGGCCGGCTGCGCCCGGAAGCTCGTGTTTTCATGGGCGGGGAATCCCGGGGCAGGGTCGCTCCATGCGTTTCGCCGCTCGGTCGAAGGGAAGGGCGGACCTCCGCTCGAGATCGAGGAGTACTCACATTTCGGCATGGTGGCGAGACTGAGCGCCGGCGCGGCCCGACTGCCGTTCTGGACCATGCGCAACTACATGGGGACCGATCTGCCGGCGGTCAATCCACGGATCCGCACCGTGGTCTGTCCGTACACCGGGGAGACCCTCGCGACCGTTCCGGCCCTCAATCCTGACGTGACCATCGTCCACGCGCAACGCGCCGACGACGAGGGCAACACGCAAATCTGGGGGCTCCTCGGCGTCCAGAAGGAGGCGGCGTTCGCGTCGAAGCGCGTGATCGTCGTGGTGGAGGAGCTGGTCGATCAGTCCGTGATTCGAGCCGATCCCAACCGGACGATCATTCCGGGTCTGATCGTGGATGCGGTCGTCGTCGAGCCCTGGGGCGCGCACCCGTCATTCGCGCAGGGGTATTACGACCGGGACAACGCGTTCTACGTCGGGTGGGAGAGGATCTCGCGCGATCCGGCGGAGTTGGGTCGCTATCTCGACGAGTTCGTCCATGGGGTAGCCAATCGCACCGAATATGTCGAGAAGAGCAGGAACCTCGAGCGGCTCCGCGCATCGAGCCGCATCTGCGCAGGAGTGAACTACGGATACTAGATCCGCTGGCGACGCCGGGCTTGCGCTCCGGGCGAGACCGTCTCGGCAGCCCTTCGCCGCCCGGCGTCGTCAGCTCATCCCCCAGCTACCAGCTCCTAGCTCCTAGCCGTCTACACGTGCCGCCATACTCTCCTGCCGAGCTCATGGCCTGTGTCGCCGCGCGCGAGCTGCGCGACGGTGAGGTCGTATTCGTCGGTATCGGGCTTCCCAATCTGGCCTGCAATCTGGCTCGCGCCACGCACGCGCCGCGGCTTGTCCTGATCTACGAGTCCGGTGCGGTCGGTGCCGTGCCTGAGCGACTGCCCGTATCGATCGGTGATCCCTCATTGGTCACCGGATCGCTCATGGTGTGCGGTATGGCCGACGTCTTCCAGGCGTTCCTGCAGAACGGCCGCATCGAGGTCGGATTTCTTGGCGGCGCACAGATCGATCGCTGGGGCAACATCAACACGACCGTCGTCGGCGCCTACGAACATCCCACGGTGCGTCTCCCGGGAAGCGGCGGTGCGGCGGAGATCGCGGTGCACGCGCGGCGCACGCTCGTGATCAGCCGCCTCAGCCGGCGGGCGTTCCCCGCAGCGGTGGACTTCATCACCAGTCCCGGGCATCGGATGCACGGCAGACCACGCCGCGAGTTCGGCATGCCGGGTGCCGGGCCGGTCAAGATTGTGACGGACAAGGCGATTCTCGAGGCCGATGAGAGCGGCGAGATGGTGCTCGCCGCACTCTATCCAGGTGTCACGTCGGCCGACGTGCAGGCCGGTGTGGGCTGGCCTCTCCGAGCGCGGGATGCGCTCGACGCAGTCCCGCCGCCGACCGAACGGGAGCTGGATCTGCTGCGGAACGTGCTCGATCCCCAGCGGTTGTTCTTGAAAGCTGACAACTGATGGCTAAGGGCTATCGGCTATCAGCGACCGGCTACCACCCATGAGTCCATCAGCCATCAGCCACCAGCGATCAGCCCGTCACCCTGCCGCGCGAGCTCACGCTGCGCGATCTCGTGCTCTTCAACGTGGTGGCGATCGTCAGCCTGCGCTGGTTCGCCACCGCCGCGGCGGCCGGCCCGAGCTCGATCTCGCTGTGGGTTCTGGCGGCGATCTTCTTCTTCGTCCCGCAGGGGATCGCGGTGAGCGACCTCGCGGCACGATATCCCGAAGAGGGCGGCATCTACGCCTGGACCAAGCGCGCCTTCGGGGATGGGCACGGCTTTCTCTGTGGTTGGTGCTACTGGGTCAACAACATTCTTTACTACCCCAATCTGCTGATCGCGACCGCGGTGGTCGGCACCTACGTCATCGGGCGCGGTGGTACCGAGTTCGCGAGTCAGTGGACGTACGTCCTTCCGGCGACGCTCGTCGGACTCTGGCTGGCGACGTGGCTCAATATCGTGGGGCTCAGGACGGGGCGCTGGCTGCAGAATATCGGGGCGATCTGCACCTATCTCCCCGCACTCCTTCTGGTCGGCCTTGGGCTTCATGCCGCCCTGACCCGACCGTCGGCCACCCCGCTGAGTCTGCGTGCGCTCATTCCGGATCTCGGCGCGCTGCCCGAGCTCAATCTATGGGCATCGATCGCCTTCGCGTTTGCCGGGATCGAGTTGTGTGCAGTGATGGGTGACGAGGTTCGCGATCCCCGCCGAACCTTGCCCAGGTCGATCTACATCTCGGCGCCGTTCGTCGCGTTCATCTACATCGCGGGTACCCTGGCTGTGCTCTGGCTCATCCCGACCAAAGAGGTGAACATCGTCTCCGGCTTCCTCCAGGCCATCGCCGTCGGGGCGAAAGACCTCGGGTGGGGGGTCGCATGGCTCCCCGTTGCCGGCGCGGCGCTCTTTGTCCTGGGGAACCTCGGCGGCGTGGGGGCGTGGCTCACGGGACCGGCTCGAGTAGCGTTCGTGATCGGGCTCGATCGGTACTTCCCGCCGGCATTCGGACGGATTCATCCCAAATGGAAGACCCCGTTCGTCGTTCTGCTCACCCAGTCAGTGCTCGCCACGATCTTCCTGTTTCTTTCGGTGCTCGGGAAGGGAACCACGGTAGAGAAGGCGTATCTGGTGATCCTGGATACAATGCTGCTCGTGTACTTCATCCCATACCTCTATCTGTTCGCGACGTACATGAAGGACGGAATGGCGGAATGGCGGAATGGCGGAAGGACGGAAGGACGAAAGGGCGAAAGGACGCGGCTCTTCCGCCTTACAACCGGAATCTCCGGTCTCGCCCTCACGCTCATGGCCATGGTGGTCGCGACTGTCCCGCCTTCTGATACGGAGCCCTGGCTCTTCCGACTCAAGGTCATCGGCGGGGCGGGCTTCTTCGTCGTGCTGGGGCTCCTCATTTATTGGAGGGGACGGAAGGGCGCAGCGGCGGAACGGCGGAATGGCGGAATGGCGGAATGATGGCGGAATGGCGCAATGGCGGAACGACGGAATGCCCCTATGGCGGAACGTCCGCCCTACCGCCCTACCGCCGTTCCGCCATTCCCTCCTCTGCATGTTCGCCATTCTCTCCGCACCAGCGGCCGCCCAGCGCGCGCCGGTACTGCAGCAGGTCAAGGTCCGTCACTCCTACTACTACCGCGAGATGTTCATTCCGCAGCCGACGACGGGGCCGAGCAGTGTGGCGTGGTCGCCTGACGGAACGGAGCTGGTGTTCTCGATGCAGGGCTCGCTCTGGGCCCAGCGCGTCGGCACCACGGAGGCGCGGCAGCTGACCGACGGGCCAGGGTACGACTACGAGCCCGACTGGTCGCCCGACGGGCGGCGCATCGTCTACGCCTCCTATCGCGAGGATGCCGTCGAGCTGCGACTGGTCGATCCCGGGACGCGAGCATCCACGACATTGATCGCGAACGGGGCAGTGAATCTCGAGCCGCGATGGTCGCCGGACGGAAAACGAATCGCATTCACCTCATCGCTCTATCAGGGCCGCTGGCACGTCTTCGCCGCGTCGGTGGGCGACAGCGGCCAGTTGGCCGACGTGCGTCGAATTACCGAGGACCACGAGAGTGGTCTGCCCCGGTATTACTACAACACCATGGATCAGTATTTCTCGCCGGCGTGGTCACCCGACGGCGGCGAGCTGATCGCGATCTCCAATCGGGGACACATCTGGGGCTCCGGTGGGTTCTGGCGATTCCCGGTTATCGGCGGCGGCGAGCCGCGGGAGATCCGCTTCGAGGAGACGACGTGGAAGGCTCATCCGGACTGGAGTCGCGACGGCAAACGCGTCGTCTACAGCTCCTACGTCGGAGGTCAATGGCATCAGCTCTGGCTCATGACGGCGAATGGTGGAGATCCGCTGCAGCTCACCTATGGTGATTTCGACGCGACAGCACCGAGATGGTCAGCGGATGGGCGGCGCATCGCTTACATCTCGAACGAAGGGGGAAACACGTCGCTCTGGATCGTCGAGGTCCCAGGGGGCCGCCGAGAGCGAATGGAAACGCGCAGTCGAGCGTACCGGTCTGCCACGGGAGCCATTCGGCTTGTGATCACCGATGCCGCGACTGGCCGGGCGATTCCCGCTCGAGTCTCGGTCACGGGATCCGATGGACGCAGCTATGCACCGGACGATGCCTGGCGTCACGCCGATGACGGATTCGACAGGAGCGAGAGGAAATTCGAGTACGGATACTTCCACACGATGGGGAACTCCGTCCTCACCGTGCCGTCCGGTGCCCTTGACGTCGAGGTGACCCATGGTCCCGAGTTCCGGGTCGAGAAGCGAACGATCGGCGCTCGTGGTGGGACAACGACGACGGTGCACGTGGCGCTGCGCCGGCTCGATGACCTGGCCGCACGTGGATGGTATGGTGGGGACCTCCACGTTCACATGAACTACGGCGGCGCGTACAGGAATGACCCTCGGCACCTGGCCGCGCAGGCCCGGGCCGAAGATCTCGCCGTGGTCGAGAATCTCATCGTCAACAAGGAGAGCCGGATTCCGGACGTCGCGTACTTCCGCGGCACTCTCGATCCCGTCTCCTCGGGCTCGACGATCATCAAGCACGATCAGGAGTACCACACGAGCTACTGGGGCCATCTCGGACTCCTGAATTTGAAGCAGCATCTCGTGCTGCCCGGATACGCGGCGTACGCCAACACCGCGGCGGCCAGCCTCGTGCCGACCAACGCCGATGTCGCCGATCAGGCGCATGCCGAGGGCGGACTGGCGGGCTACGTCCACCCGTTCGACAGCGATCCCGATCCCGCCGACACCGCCCACGCCCTGACCGCGGAGTTTCCGGTGGATGTCGCGCTTGGCAAAGTGGACTACTACGAGGCGCTGGGATTCGTGGACGATCCGATGGCGACGGCGCACGTCTGGTATCGCATCCTCAACTGCGGGTTCCGGCTTCCAGCCGGCGCCGGCACGGACGCGATGGCCAACTTCGCCTCGCTGCGCGGCCCGGTGGGCATGAACCGGGTCTACGTGCGGAGCGGCGCTCCGCTCGATTACCACCGCTTTCTCGACTCGCTCAAGGCCGGCCGCAGCTTCGCGACCAACGGCCCGCTGCTCGAGTTCACTCTGGGTGGGCGTGGGCTCGGACAGGAGTTGAATCTTCCGGGCAGCGGGCGAGACGTGACCGCGCGGGTGTCACTACGCTCCAACGTGCCGATCGATCATCTGGAGATCGTGAGCAACGGTGAGGTCGTTCGAGAGATTCCGCTCGGGGGGGATCGGAAGTCGGCGGCGGTCACCCTCACGCTGCCGGTGCGGGCGAGCGGATGGTATCTGCTCAGGGCCCGGAGCGACCGGGCGATCTATCCGGTCCTCGATCTGTATCCGTACGCGACGACGGGTCCGATCTACGTGCTGGTCGGAGACCAACCGATTCGATCGGCGGCCGACGCCGCCTACTTCGTGCAGTGGATCGACCGGCTCGTGGCGGATGTGCGGGCGTACCGGGAGTTCAACACGGAGGGCGAGCGCGAGCACGTGCTGCGCCAGCTCACCGAGGCGCGGGCGGAGTTCGAGCGTCGTGGCGCCGCACAGCGCTGAAAGAGCGCGCCGCTCGCACCCCGCTCGCGCCCCGCTCGCCGACACTCCACGCGCCGCTGATCTCACGTCCCGAGTAAACCGCGCGCATCGCTGCTCGGGCGCTTCGCTGGAGGGACAGGGGCTCTCCGGCAACCTCCAAGACATCCCGGCCCCGCCCACCTGGGAGGTTGCCTCCGAACTCCTGCCCCTCCGGCTCGCGCGGACGGGCATCGTGCGAGGCGCGCTGGCTGCCTTATAAGAGGCTGATGACGAGGAGGGAACGGTGACGGCGCGCCCGCAGGAGCGCGTCAGGCCGGTGACGGGCCACTTGGACCCCGACCCTTAACGGCGGCCTGCAGCACGACGAGGGTGTGTCGCCACCGTTCCCCGACAGCGGCATCGACGTAGTCAGCGGCGTCCTTTCGCCGTTTCGCCGTTCAAGCCCGCTCCACCACCATCGCGATCCCCTGACCGACCCCGATGCACATCGTCGCGAGGCCGTAGCGCCCACCGGTCCGCTGCAGCGCGTGCACCGAGTGTCGTCAGGATCCGCGCGCCGCTCGCGCCGAGCGGATGGCCGAGCGCGATGGCGCCGCCGTAAATGTTGACGCGAGCCGGATCGAGGCGCAACTCCTTCATGCAGGCCACCGCCTGCGCGGCGAAGGCCTCGTTGAGCTCGACGAGATCGAGGTCGGCCACGTCGAGTCCGGCACGGGCCAGCGCCTTGCGAGTGGCAGGGACCGGACCGAGTCCCCATGACGCTCGGATCCACGCCCGCGACCGCGGTGGATACGACCCTCGCGATCGGCGTGAGCCGCAGCTCGTCGAGCGCGCGCCGGCTCGCGACGGCCAGGGCGGCCGCGCCATCATTGATTCCGCTCGAGGTCCCCGCGGTCACCGTACCGTCGCGAACGAAGGCCGGCTTGAGGGCCGCCAGCGAGTCGAGGGTAACGCCCGGGCGGGGCGGCTCGTCTCGGGTCACTCGTCGTGGTACCGCGCGCCGCCGGGACTTCGACGGCCACGATCTCTCCCTCGAAGATTCGCGAGCTCAGCGCGGCCTGTGCCCGACACTGGCTTTCCAGCGCGAACGCGTCTTGCTCCGCCCGAGTGATTCCGTATTGCTCGGCGACGCGCTCCGCGGTCTCGCCGAGCGAGATGGTCCACGCCTCCGGCATCCTGGGATTCACGAAGCGCCATCCGACCGTCGTGTCGGCCACGGCGGGTGTCGTCCGATCCCAGGGCTTCCCCGACTTGAGCGTGACGTACGGCGCACGGGTCATGCTCTCGACTCCACCGGCAATGAGGACGTCGCCGTCGCCGGCGCGAATGGCGTGGGCCGCGCTCGCCACCGCCTGCAGTCCGGAGCCACAAAGGCGGTTCACCGTCTGTCCCGCGACCTCCACCGGGAGACCGGCGAGCAGCGCCGCCATTCGCGCGACGTTCCGGTTGTCCTCTCCTGCCTGGTTGGCGCATCCGAAGATGACGTCCTCGACTCGATCGGCGGGAATGCCCGAGCGGTCGATCACTCCGCGCACCGCGCAGGCGGCGAGGTCGTCGGGGCGCACCTCCGCCAACGCGCCGCCCGCGCGCCCGATGGGCGTGCGGACGGCGGCGGTGATGAAGGGGGTATTGAGATCGGTGATTGGTCACTCCTTCTCAGAATGTGGAATGGTCGCACCGAACCGCGCATTTAGGTAGTTCTCGGCTTTCTACTCCGGGCCGCCGGGTGATCGTCTCGGCGCGGGCGATTCGCTCAGCGAGCCGATCGCCGGCGGCGATGTAGCCCGTATTGGACCAGGGATGCGCCCAGTTGAAGTCGCGTACCCTGACGGCCATGTCGACCGCCCAATCGATGCCCGGTTTCATATGATGCGCCCGTTCTCACGCCGCCGGCTTTACCGAGCCGTCCTGCGGAGTGGCGGTGGACGGCTGAGCGACACCGTCACCCGTGGGCCAAGCAACATTTCGCGCGCTCTCGAACGCGGCCAGGGCTTCGGGATCGTTGCGGAAGCGGAAGCGAATGAGTGCGTCGAGCTGTCGGACGATCAGCATGATCTCATCGGTTACCGCCAGGAGCTCGGCGGTGGCGCCGACGTGAGACGTGCGGCTGCTGTGCTTCTCGTTCATGCTGGCTTCGTACTCGTCGAGCTGCCGGCCGAGGTCCTCGGGGTAGGTGTCGGGCATTCCCAGCCGCTGCAGCAGCTCCCGGTGCGCCTGGGCGGTCGCCGCGGCGACTCTGCCACGAGTGAGGAACGACTGCACGCTGCCGCTCTGATCCGGACGGGTGATCCCGGCGGAAAGGTCGGGCTCTTCATGTGAAGCCGATCGGGCCAGCCCGGCGAGGAGGGCGAGGCTGTCGGCGATCTCTTCCTGCAACTGCCGGCGGGTGGCGACCGCGCCCCTGACGGCGCGCTGGCCGGCGATCGATTGCTGCGCCACCGCCTCCGCGTGGGCCAGACGACTCGGTGAGCCGCGCGAGCGCGTCGAGGTAGCCCTGGTTGGCGCCGGTGACGCGCGACTGCGCATAGTTCCGCAGGCTCGTCGCCATCGCGAGCTTGCGCCGGACGTTGATTCGCATACGACGCTCCTTTCGAAGAGACGACTGCGTGGACCTGCGAACTTCCGGAATCGGAAATCATCCTGGGCGCCAGGTGGCGGGCGTGGATGCGAGATGTATGCCAGCTGTTGCACGCATCATTTTCCAGAGGGAAACTCGGGTCTGACCGATTCGCCGGTCCGGTGAACTGTCCTCTAAGAGGAACACTCGAGATGAAGCCGAGGACAACTCGTCATCTCGGTGCCGAGCTGAAATGGCGAGAGAGCGAACGCAAGGGCGGACGGAACGATCGCAAGTCAGTCGCCAGCGATCGCAGACCGGTTGAAGGCAATCGCAAGTCCGCAAGCACCGACAGTGAGTCGGCGGTCACCGAGCGGAAGTCATCGGGGAATGCAGGTGAGCGAGTCGCGGGGATGAGTCCGGCACCGAGCGCAATCTGGCGACGACCGAGTGGAAGTCCGGCGGCAGCGAACGAGAGGCGGATTGGCAATGGCTGGAGAGCTGGGGACAGTCGCATGGCGGTGGGCCGGACCTCGGTTGACGGCGGCTGGCATCGTGCGTGAACGGCGTGGGAGCGTCTGTGCGATCTGCGGCTCGAGGCGGCGGGGCGATGTGAGAGTCCGGCAGCCGAGTCTCACGAGGTGTCAAGTGATCGGAACGAGGGAATGCGAGAGCCCGGGGGAAGGCTGCCGCGGGGTGGAAGGGTGTCACTGGTCGGCTGTATCTTGAGGCGCCGGTTCCGCACGTGCCCATCACTAGATAGTCCGAGAGTACTGGATGCCCAAGCGTCCTTCCGGCCCCAGGGGCAAACGGACGTCGCCTGCCGCTGGGAAGCCATCCCGCTCCGCCGGAGCCGTCACCGGTGAGGCGCAGAGCTACGACCACCCCGAGGCGACGGCTGCGCTCCGACCCGATGTTGGAGTCCAGAAGCAATTCCGCAAGAAAAAGCCGCCCAAGACCTACCGGTACGACCCATCGTTGAGCCCGGCGCTTCAGTGGGACGAGCAGCCGGCCAGGGAGCGAGGCGAGGCGCTGATCCGTGAGATCATGGATGCGGGGTCGCTGGAGGAGGCGAAGGCGAAGGCGGCGAGAGCTGGAGGCGATGTCGCGGCCGTTCCTCGACTGGGCGGGCAAGGCCGAGCGGCTGTCGTTCGACGTGCCGACGCTGCCGCTGTTCGTGCACGAGCGTCTCTCCACCAAGGCGATCCTCGAGACGCTGAAGGCGCACGAGCGCGACAAGCAGACGGCGCTCGACCTGTTCGGCGACCCCAAACGCGACCTGCCGATCAGGTGCTCCGCGCCTACGAGCACCGGGACCGCTGGGTCAACCGGATGATCCTGGGCGACTCGCTGGTGGTGATGAACTCGCTGCTGGACTACGAGGGGCTGGGCGGGCAGGTGCAGATGATCTACATCGACCCGCCGTACGGCGTGAAGTTCGGGAGCAACTTCCAGCCGTTCGTGCGCAAGCGCGACGTGAAGCACGGCGACGACGAGGACATGACGCGCGAGCCGGAGATGGTGAAGGCGTACCGGGACACGTGGGAGCTGGGGCTGCACTCGTACCTGACCTACCTGCGCGATCGGCTTGCTGCTGGCGCGCGACCTGCTGACGCCGAGCGGAAGCGTGTTCGTGCAGATCAGCGACGAGAATCTGCATCACGTCCGCGAGCTGCTGGATGAGGTGTTCGGGACGGAGAACTTCGTGCGCGGTCGATTGCGTTTGCAAAAGACAGAGTGGCCTCGGCGACTTCTGGCTTGACGGCCGTTGCGACTACCTGCTTGTGGTATGCCAAGGACATCGCTCGATGAAGTACCGGCAGCTGTTCACAGAAAAGAGATTGGCGTGGAGCGAGTACGGGCACGCGATACGACTGACGTTGAACTGCCGATGGCCGAACGTCGCTGCATGACGCAGAAGAGCGGGATAGTCCGCAGTTCCTGCCGGCAGGGTCTCCGGCATTTCAGCTGCGACAATCTCACATCGCAGCGCTGCCAGCCGAGAGCACGACGGTTCCATTTCGAGTTCGAAGGGCGAGACTTTCCACCCAGGCAGAATGCGTACTGGAAGACCGACGCGTCGAGGGCCTCACGCGGTTGGCGGCCGCTCGCCGAATCGATGCCGCTCGGGAACACGCTTCGCTACGTGCGGTATCTCGATGACTTCCCGGCATGCGCGATCACGAACGTTTGGGACGACACTGTGTGCTGGCGTTCGCGCGACGACAAAGTTGTACGTGGTTCAGACCAGCCCGAAGGTGATTGCAGCGCTGCATCCTCATGACCACCGACCCCGGCGACCTCGTCCTCGATCCCACCTGCGGCTCCGGCACCACCGCCTACGTCGCCGAGCAGTGGGGCCGGCGCTGGATCACGATCGACACGCAGCCGCGTGCCGCTCGCACTCGCCCGCCAGCGGCTGCTCACCGCGACCTTTCCCTGGTACGAGCTGAAGGACGACAGCCCGCGGCCCGGCCGGCGGGTTCGTCTACAAGCGCAAGCAGAACAACAAGGGCGAGGAAGTCGGCGGCATCGTTCCGCACGTCACCCTCAAGTCCATCGCCAACGACGAGCCGCCGGCGGAAGAAGTGCTGGTGGATCGGCCGGAGGAGACGCGCGGAATCACCCGCGTCGCGGGACCGTTCGTCGTCGAGGCGACGATCCCCGTACCGGTGGACTTCGATGCCGACGGCATCGAGGACTCCAGCTCCGGAGAGGCCGAAGAGCATGGCGACTTCACGGACCGGATGGTCGAGGTGCTGCGGCGCGCGCCAGACCTTCGTCTCCCCGGGGAATCGCACGGTCCGCCTAGAGCAAGTGCGGCGTCCCGCCAAGACGCTGTCGCTGTCGGCCGAGGCCACGGTCGAAGGCAAGCCGGTCGCGATCGTGCTCGGGCCCGAGCACGGCGCGGTGAGCGAGAAGCTCGTGTTCAACGCCGGGGGCGAGGCGACCGCCAAGCGATACACCCATCTCTACGTGATCGGATTCGCCATTGAGCCCAACGCGCGGCAGCTCGTCGAGCAGGCCGAGGCGGCGGTAGGTGTGCCGGCCACCTACGTGCAGGCGACGCCCGACCTCGTCCTCGGCGACCTCCTCAAGACCATGCGCTCCAGCCAGGTGTTCAGCGTCTGCGGACTGCCGGAGATCAGGGTCGAAAAGGCGAAAGGGCGAAAGGGCGAAACGGAACGGTGGCAGGTGACGCTGCTTGGACTTGACAGCTTCGATCCCGCGACGATGGAGGCCGAGCACGTCGCCGGCGCGGACGTGCCGGCCTGGTTCCTGGACACGGATTACGACGGGACACGGTGCTTCCGCGTGTGTCAGGCCTTCTTCCCAAAGACCGGCGCGTAGGACAACCTCAAGCGCGCGCTCCGTGCCGAGTACGACGAGTCGCTGTCGGGACCACTTGAGCGGGACGACGTCGGCGCCGTTCGAGACGGGGGAGCAGCGGCAGATCGGAGTGAAGGTGATCGACGAGCGGGGGAATGAGCTGCTGGTGGTGCGGGCGTTAGCGTAGCACGCGAGTCACTCGGTGGGGATCGGTATCGAGTGCGCGCGGGCGTAGAGGACATCCGGGTCGAGGTCGAGCCCGTTTGGCCAGGCTACCGTGTCCACCTCCGCATCGACATACACCTTGGCGAGATTCCCCAGGGTCGCGCAACGCCGCGAAGACGCCGGGATCCGTCCTGAGTATCAGGTGTGAGCAATCGACGATGCCTCTGGTGCCATCGGCGAACCCGATGTCCAGCCGGTACCCCGGTAATACCGCGACGTCGGTCGCCCGTGGGTAGATGGGCAGCACAAGTTACTCCAGCGGCGGAATCCGGACTGGTTCCTCCCCGCGTGCGCACCGGTCCCAATTCGCCAGCAGCTCCGCCTCGTGCCGGCTGGCCCATTCGACGATAGAGGGACAGGACACGGGGCGGCAAGCGACGAGCAAGCAGCGACACTGGAGAAATGGAGGACCTTGCCCTCGGTACTCTCCGTATCTGGCATGGAAATGGGGTGGTCCGTGATCGTCCCAGTACATCAAGATCGAAATGCCGAGGAAGCGGCTGATCTCGGGCATGACCGCTCGGTCCACGCGGGGAGGTGCAATCCTGCAGCACCGCGGCACTTCCTCGTCATCATCGTCACGCGGGTCGAATCCTGGGAACCTGTACTACGATGAGCTTCGAAGTCGAAACCCCCATCCTCAACTCGCCCTTCGAGCCACCGAGCGAGCACTGGTTCCTTCGCCCCGGCCACCCGCCCGAGCAGCGGAGCGGCCGGCGGCCCGCGCTCGTCTTCGGCCGCGGGACCAGCCCGATCCATGGGACGTGGCCTGCGACCACACGCTCGAGCGGCTCGCCGAGTACGAGCGGGCGTACGGTCTCAAGCTGGTGAACCTGATACGAGTTCGGCTGGCGCAGTGGCAGACCGACGGACGCCCCGGCGCGACCCGCGTGACCCGCGAGCTGATCGAGTGGTGGCGTCGCGACGGTCGGCAGCAGCGGCTCTTCTTCGCCAGCTCGAGGCGGCGCGAGATGCTCATCTTCCTCCGCGAGGCGCGAGCGCAGACTACCTGCAGGAGGCATCGACATCCCCCGCGACGATCCGGGCGACGAGTGGTGGGAGCGCGGGACTACGATGGCTTCCTGCGTTACGCCTGCAAGATGGCGACCCGCGGGGCGCAAGACGACGGTCATGGCGATGACCGCCGCCTGGAGCATCCTCAACAAAGGTGCAGGACCGCGCCAACCCGACCTATTCCGACGTCGTCCTCGTCGTCTGCCCCAACATCACGATCCGCGACCGGCTCCGAGCTCGATCCAGGAGCGAATGACGCGCTCACCGTTCGCGTGACCTCGTTCCACCGCACCTCATGCCGCTGCTCACGCGCGGCCGAGTCGTGATCTGGAACTGGCCGTCCCTCGAGCGCAGACCGCCGACGCGGGAGACGTGAGCGCGCGAGTGGTGAAGGCCGGAGTCCGGCAGACCACCCAGGAGCCCATCCGCATCGCCGAGAAGATCACGACGGCGCGCAACCTCCGCTACATGACGCCGCAGGCGCTCGACGCGCTGGCGGCGGCGGGCGCGATCCGAGTCCTGGATGGGAAGCGCGATGCCGCCGGCAACGTGACCGCCGTCGTGGTCGAGCGTGAGCGGTGGGTCGAGAGCGACACGGCGATCGTCGCCCGCGTGCTCGGCCGCGAGATCGGCGGCAAGCAGAACGTGCTCGTCATGAACGACGAGGCTCACCACGCCTACCGGATCCGGCCGGACGATGGGGGAGACGAGGTTTGTACGAGGGCGACGACGAGGACGAGTTCTACCGCGAGGCCACGGTCTGGGTCGAGGGCCTGGACCGGGTGCAGAAGTTCGGGGCATCAATTTCTGCCTCGATCTCTCCGCCACGCCCCATTTCCTGGGGCGGATGGGTCGCATGTAGCGGTCGCCCATTTCCCTGGTGGTGCAGCGAGTTCGGGCTGATCGACGCGATCGAATCGGGGCTGGTGAAGATCCCTCAGCTCGCACTCGGCGACACCAGCGGGCAGGAACGGCCCGACTACTTCGACGTCTGGGACTGGATCGTCCGGAAGAAGCTCACACCGGCGGAGCGGCGAAGAAGGGAAGCCCCAAGCCCGAAGCGATCCTCAAGTACGCTCATGCGCCGATCGCGCTACTCGCCGGACAGTGGCGCGAGGAGTTCCGGGCGCGGCGGGCCCCGACTCGCACGGCGACGAGCGTCCACGGTCTTCATCATCGTCTGCAAGAACACCGCGATCGCGAAGGTGGTTTTCGAGTGGCTCGCCGAGGACGAGCGGCCGGCGGGGATTCCTCGTCGGGCTTGCCCGAATTCCTCAAGCGTGATGGGGCGATCAACACGATCCGAGTGGACACCAAGGTGGTGCACGACACGGATCGCGGCGAGAGCGAGGGCGGCTCGAAGGCCGACGAGCAGCGGTGAATGCGTGCACCCTCGACACGGTGGGCAAGACCGACTGGACCCGCGATGGCCAGGGTCGGGCCCTGTATCCCGAGGGATTCGAGGACCTGGCGAAGAAGCTGGAGCGCCCGCTGCACCCCCCCGGCCGCGACGTGCGCTGCATCGTGAGCGTGGCAATGCTCACCGAAGGCTGGGACGCGAACACCGTCAGTCACATCGTGGGACTCCGGCCGTTCATGGGCCAGCTTCTTGCGAGCAAGTCGTGGGGCGAGGGTTGCGGCGCCGCCGCTATGACCTTGGGGAGAACGACCGGTTCGGCGAGGAGATGCCCAGGTGCTGGGCGTGCCCTTCGAGGTGTGATTCCGTTCAAGACGACCGGAGGGCGGAACGGCGGAACGGCGGAACGGCAACGGATTAGCGCGGTGCCGGCGAAAGCCGAGTGTGAGATCACCTTCCCACGGGTGGAGCGATACACGCAGCGTATCACCGGACGTGTCGTGGTGCAGTGGGACGAGGTGCCGCCGCTCGAGATCGATCCGGCAAAGATTCCGCTGGAAGTCGCGATGGCTGCGAACCTGCCGAACAATCAGGGAAGCCGAGCCGTCCTGGCGCCGGGGAGGGTGAGCAGTGACGCTGGAGCCGTACCGCCGGGGTCGCCGGGTTCAGGAGCTCGTGTTCGCGATGGCCCGGGACCTCACCCGTGAAATGGCGCAGAACGGCGACGTCGCCGTGCCGGGCAGGCGTGCTCTTCCCGCAACTCGCGGCCATCGTCAGGCGCTACGTGGACGATCGGGTGTTCGCGGTGCCGCCGAGCGAACCGGCTCGACCTCTTCCTCTCACCATACTACGGCTGGGCAATCGAACGGCTTCGCCAGGCGATCCGGCCGGATGGTGAGGCGGGAGACGGGCCGGAGCTGCCGGAGTACGAGCGTGGCGCTCGCCGAGCGGGCTCGACGGCCGAGATCGATGCGTGGACCAGCAAGCCGGTGATCGAGGTCCGGAAGACCAGTGAACCTGATGGTAGCGCACACGAAGTCGTGGGAGCAGCAGGTGGCTGAGCGGCTCGACGAAGTTGCCCTTGTCCGCGCATTCATCAGACGAATTCCTCGAGCTTGCCATTCCTACATCGAGAACGCC
>CAVUOO010000002.1:0-283292 GCA_963743195.1 uncultured Gemmatimonadales bacterium | reverse complement strand
CAGTACACGGCCGACCAGCTCTCCGGCCGCGCCGTCCAACCCGAACCGCTTCCGCTGGGCCAGCGGCTCCAGGAGCACTTCCTGCGCCAGGTACGCAGCCTGCCGCCCGGCGCCCAGGCGTTCGCGTTGCTGGCCGCGGCCGACCCGGCAGGTGACCAGGGCGTGCTGTGGCGCGCGGCGGACCGGGCCGGCATCGACCCCGACGCGACCTCAGCCGAAACAGCTGAGGCCGGCGTGCTGGAGTTCCCCGGCAGCTCGGTGCGGTTCCGGCACCCGCTGCTGCGGTCCGCGGTATATCACGGCGCGAGCGCCGCTGACCGCCGGCAGGCACACCGTGCACTGGCCGAAGAGGGCCACTCGGAGCTGCGCGTGTGGCACCTGGCCGCGGCGGCGGTCGTCCCCGACGAGAAGCTCGCGGCCGAACTGCAGCACACGGCCGAACGGGCGGGCACCCACGGCGGCTACGCCGCCAGAGCCGCGCTGCTGCGGCGCTCGGCCGACCTGACCCCGGACGACGCCCGCCGCGCCGAACGGGAAGTCGCCCTGGCTGAGGCCAGGCTCATGGCCGGCGACCCGGCCGGGGCCCAGGACACGCTCGGCGGCGCCCTACCCCGGCTTACCGGTACGACGGCACGTGGCCGGGCGCAACGGCTGGACGGCGCGATCTGCTTCGCCCAGGGCAACGCCGCCGAGGCGGCCCGCATCCTGGCCCGCGCGGCCCAGGCCGTCGCGGACGACGACAGGATGGCCCGCGACACGATGCTGATGGCGCTGCAGGCGGCCATCTGGGCCGGCCCGGCGCAGACCAGGGAAATCGCCCGCGCGGCGCGAGTCTTCCCGGCTGTCCCCGGTGCTTCCGCGTCAGTCGCCGACCTGCTGCTCGACGGATACAGCGCCCGGTTCACCCTCGGCTACCACGCCTCCGTAGCGCCGTTCCGCGCCGCCGTGGCCGCGCTGCTCGCCGACGACCTCGATCCCGCGGTCGGCCTGCGCTGGTTCGCGCTCGGTACCGCGGCCGCCGGCAGCCTGTGGGATGACCAGGCCACCTTCGAGCTTTCCGGCCGCTGGGTGAAAATGGCGCGTGCCGCGGGGGCGTTCACGACGCTGCCGGTCGCGCTGGCTTTCAACGCCTTTTCGGAATCCATGGCCGGCCATTTCCGCGAGGCCGACACGAAATGGGCCTCGATGCTGGAGTTGCTGCCCACGAGCAGCGGTCCTGGCATGCCCGGCGTCAACGGCCGCAGCAGCGGCCTGCTGCTCGCCTATCGCGGCCGCCTCACCGAGGCCCGCGCGACGGGCCTGGCCCAGGTCCGCGAGTCGGCCGCACGAGGCCAGGATGGGCCCGCGGACATCGGCCGGTACATCGTCGCCATGGTCGGCTTGTTCGGCGGAGACTACACAACGGCGATGTCCTACGCGCAGGCCGTGATCGACAACGACCGTGCCGGCACGGCCGAGGGGACCCTGCCGGAGCTGATCGAGGCCGCCATCCGGGCCGGCGACTACGAAGCCGCGGCCACCGCCAGGAAAACCCTGTCCGAACGGGCGCTCGCCGCCGCCACGCCCTGGGCGCTCGGGCTGCATGCCCGCTGCGAGGCGCTACTGGCCGAGGGCGCGGACGCGGAGGGCTACTACCTCGAAGCCATCAGCCAGCTCAGGCGGTCCCGGATGGCCATCGACCTCGCGCGCACTCACCTGCTCTACGGCCAGTGGCTCCGCCGGGCCAAGCGGCGGCGGAACGCACGGCACGAGCTGCGCATCGCGCAGGACATGTTCGCCGCGATGGGCATCGCGGCGTTCGCCGAGCGAGCGGGCCGCGAACTGCAGGCGACCGGGGAGACCGCCCGCAAGCGCACCGTCGAAACCGCTGTCGAGCTGACTGCCCAAGAGGCCCAGGTCGCGCGGCTGGCCCGGGACGGGCTGTCGAATCCCGAGATCGGCGCAAGCCTGTTCATCAGCGCGCGCACAGCCCAGTACCACCTCGGCAAGGTCTTCACCAAGCTGGGCATCAGCTCGCGCTGCCAGCTCGCGCAAGCCCTCCCGGGCGTCCCGGTCGCCGTCCCGGCGCGCTAGCCGGCGGGCGATGTGCTGGTGACCCGCGGCCAAAACCGGGTTTCGTCGCGGGTCGGGCATGCGGCAGTATCAGCCACATGACCGAACTCACCGATGCTTCTGGCGCATTCGGCTACGGCGACTCGATCCTGGTCGGCGAGCGGGTACGACTGCGCGGCGTACGTGACGACGACCTGCCCACGCTCGCGAAGTGGGAGATGGATCCCGGGCGCCTGACCACGCTGTCGAACAAGGTGGCCCCGTCGTCGGAGGCCGCGGCCAAGGAGCGCATCGCGAAGTGGAGCGCGAACGAGAAGGAAGACCTCGGCTTCGCCATCGAGACGCTCGACGACCCGCCGGCGCTGGTCGGCATCATCCACCTGTTCGGCGTGCACCCCAAGGACCGGTGCGGGACGATCGGCATCGCCCTCGGCCGTGAGTACATCGGCCGTGGCTACGGCACGGACGCGATGCGCGTCATCGTCGACTACGGGTTCCGCGAGATGGGCCTGCACCGCATTCAGCTCGGCGTGGCTCCGTTCAACCCCGCCGGGATCCGCGCCTACGAGAAGGCGGGGTTCGTCGAGGAGGGCCGCTATCGCGAGTCGGTGATGCACGACGGGCGCTGGTACGACGAGGTGCTGATGTCCATCCTCGACCACGAGTGGGCGGCCCGCCGATCATCCGGCCGATGAGCAGGCAGGACGGATGGCGCCGGCTTCATCCAGGATGAATGCGAGGATCTCAGCCTCGTACCGCAGGTGGTCGTAACGTCCGGCCGGGCCGACGTGAGCGCCCGCGCCCAGCTCGGGCCGGAACAACAGCCGGCCGCCCGGCGCCGCGGTGGCGCGCAGGCGGGCCACCCACTTCGCCGGCTCGTGGATCAGCACGCGCGGGTCATGCAGGCTCCCGGTGACCAGCAGGCTCGGGCGCACCCCGCCAGGAACGTTGTCGTAGGGACTGTACGAAGCTAGGTAGGCGCGCTCCGACGGGTCCCTGGGGTCGCCCCATTCGTCCCACTCGCCGGCGGTCAGCGGAATGCTGGGGTCCAGCATGGTCGTGACGCAATCGACGAACGGGACTTCCGCGACCACCGCCCGCCATCGCCGCGGGGCCATCGTGAACACCGCCCCCTGCAGTAGGCCCCCGGCGGACAGGCCGCGGGAGACGATCTTGTCCGGGGCGGCCCAGCCGTCCGCGCGAATTGGGGGTCGGGGTGCGCGGCTGATCGGGGCTGAGGTTCCAGTGGGCACCGGGTTCGTGGGTGACGTCGCTCAGAAGCAGAAGACCACGATCGTGACGAAGGCACAGGAGGATCCCCGCTTCAGGCCCGACGTCGATCGCTCGGACGAGACGCTCGCCGTCGACGTCATGGCTACGGCGATGGTCACGGATGGAGTAACGGTCGGGGCCATCCAGGTGGCCAACAAGGTTGCCGGCGACGGCATGTTCGACTCCGGCGACCGTGAATTGCTGGAGGGAGTGGCCGCACTCGCTTCCGTATCGCTTCGCAACGCGCGACTGCACGGAGCGGCTCATCGCGCGGAAGAGTTGGCGATCCTGCTCGACATCAGTCGCGAGATCACTGCCACTCTCGACCTCGACCGAGTGCTCCAATCGGTCGTGCATCTGGCGGCCAAGGCCCTTCGCTTCGACCGCGGCGCGGTCGGACTCTACGAGAAAGGACGCTGCGACATTCGCGCAGTTTCCGGCGAAGAGAAGGTGGACCCCAAGGATCCGCGGCTTCAGGACCTCGTCGGTCGGGCGGAATGGGCGGCTGGACGGGGCGAATCGCTCTATCTGAGCGACCGAACGGCACCGGGCTCCGACGCGGAGCGAATGTTCATCACCATCTTCGGGCCCGACCTCGAGAAGGACGACGTCGGCAGTGGGCTCTACCTGCCTCTCAAGGATGAGGAGGGAATCCTCGGCGTTCTCCTCTTCGAATCGAGCTCGACCGACTTCGCGACCTCGACCCAGCGTGAGGTCGCCGCGATCCTGGCCAACCAGACCGCCGTGGCGCTCCGGAACGCGCAGCTTTATCACCAGGTGCCCATGGTGGACGCGCTCGGCGCGCTCGCCGCGCGCCGGCAAGCGCTGGCCACGGTTCCCCGCCGTCGCCTCATCATCTACGCCAGCCTGGCGGCCCTCGCCCTCGCCGCTCTCACACTCATTCGTTGGCCCTTGCGCGTCCCGGGCACCGATGCCGCCTTCCGGCCGACATCATTCGCACCGGTTCGTGCGCTGGTCGCGGGTGTCGTCGAGCGAATTCCGGTTGCGGAGGGCACGGCGGTGCCGCGGGGAACCCCGGTTGCATATCTCCGAGCGAACGCACTTCGGGCCGATCGCGAAGCGACCGCCGCGGAAGTTGCATCGGCCGACCGGTTGGCGTCGCTCGCCGCCAGTCGTGGCGATGCGGCGGAGGAACGGCTGCAACGCGTGCGTGCGGAGTCGCTGCGCCGGGAGCTGGCCCTCATGGAGGAGGAGCTGGGCTATACCGTCGTCCGTGCGCCCGTGAGCGGAACGGTGCTCACGCCACATCCCGAAGAGCGTACCGGCATGTCGCTCGAAGAAGGTGACCTCGTGCTGACGCTGGGCCGCACCGATTCGCTCGAGCTCGAGTTCGGCGTGGATCAGCGCGACATCGCTCGGGTGCAGCCGGGCCAAGAGGTCCGGCTCAGGGTGGAGGCGCTCCCGCAGCGCACATTCACGGGTCGAGTCCGTTCCGTCGCCCCACTCGCCTCCGACAGCGGCGTCAGGTCGCGATATCCGGTGCGCGCCACGGTGGCGAATCCCGACGGCCTCCTCAAGCCGCGGATGACGGCCTACGTCCGGGTGCTCACCGCCCCGGAATCGGCAGCAACCCGATTGTTGAGGGGCCCCGCGCGCTGGGCCCGGCTCATCTGGTGGAGGATGTGGTCATGAGCGCCACGCTTTTCCGACCCATGGTTGTCCTTGCAGTGGCCGCAGGCACCGTGGTGTCCTGCGGTGGAGACTCCGCACCGGTACCCGCCAGAGCGGCGGAGACGGGAGCGGTGGCCTCTCCGCCGGCTTCGTCGATCGCCACCGCGGACACGACTACGGTGGACTTCCCCCTCACCCTGCCCTCGCAGCTGTACGTCGAGCACGACGCGGCGGTGCTCGCGCGCTCCTCGGGAATGGTGCAGGCCATCATGACCGACATCGGAGCAGCCGTGGCCGCAGGACAGGAGCTGGCGCGGTTGGAGAGTGTTGATCAGGAGATCGCGCTTGCGCAGGCGAAAGAAAAACTGGCTCGCACAAAGCAGACCGCCGACCGGCAGCGGGCCCTCACGACCGCCGGCGTAGTCACAAGAGCCGATTCAGAGCAAGTGGAGTTCGAGTATCGTGAGGCGGAGCTCGCGCTCCGCAAAGCCCAACGTGATTTCGATCTCACCCGAATCGTGGCTCCATTCGGCGGCGTGGTGACCTCGCGTGCCGCGCGCGTCCAGCGGATGGTGAATCCTGGCGATTCGCTCTTCCGCGTCACCGCGCTCGCGCCGATGCTCGCAGCCGTGCGCGTCCCGGAGACCGCGGCAAGCGGACTCAAGGTCGGCGCCGAGGCGCAGGTGTTGGGAAGCGGTGGCGCGAGCGCCCACGCGCGGGTGATCCGCGCGTCGCCGGTGCTCGATGCGGCGAGCGGGACCCGCGAGCTGGTGCTCGAAGTCCTGCCCGGGTCACGGCTGCGTCCCGGCGGTGCGGTGACGGTGCAGTTGGGGGCCGAACGGCGTCAGGTCGTCACGATTCCGAAGGCCGCGGTTGCCAAGGAGGGCTACGCGCTGGTGCTCGAGGACAACCGAACATCGCTGCGCGCCGTGACTCTCGGTCGCGACGTCGGCACCGATCGGGTGGAAGTGGTGAGCGGCATCTCTCCCGGTGAAAAGGTCGTCCGCACCGGACAATGAGCGCGCTCGCGAAGCTCCGCAGCGATCTCGTCCTCGTCGAGCAGACCTACCGCGGCGAGCAGAGTTACATCGTCAAAGACCCGAAGTCCCGGAAGTATTTCCGCTTTCGTCCCCTCGAAATCCAGGTCATGCAGGCGCTCGATGGGCAGCGCACCGCCACCGAGGCCGCGGCCGTGTTGGCCGAGGGCGACGTCAACGTCTCGGCGAGCGCGCTGGAGAAGTTCGCCGGGAAGCTCAAGGCGATGGGGCTTCTGGAGCGGACCCTGGGCGAGCGGTCGGTCCTGATGATGGAGCGACTCCGAGCCCAACGGCGTTCCCGATTGCGTGGCGGCGGGCTTTTGCAGGGGGATATTCTCCGGCTTCGCTGGTCCATGGGCGACCCCGACAAGTTCATGGACCGAACACTGCCTTACGTTCGGTTCTGCTTCACCCGCGCTTTTCTCATCGCGTCGATCGTGCTGTTCGCCGTCTACCTGCTCGTGATCGCGCTGAAATGGGGTGACTTCTCCCGCGCTGTCGTCGACCTCTACACCTTCAAAGCCTCGGCCGGCACGCTGGCAGTCTTCTGGCTCACCGGCACAGCGATCATCGTGGCTCATGAGCTGGGACACGGCTACACCTGCAAGTATTTCGGCGGCCAGGTGCACGAGATCGGCGCCATGCTCCTGTATTTCGAGCCGGCCTTCTTCTGCAACGTGAATGACGCGTGGACTTTTCCGGACCTCAAGGCTCGGCTGTGGGTCACGGCCGCCGGCTCGTGGATTCAACTCGTTCTCGCCAGCATTGCATCTATCGTGTGGTGGGCAGCGACCCCGGGATCACTGGTTTCCGAGGTGGCGCTCGCGGCCGTTATCGTGGGTGGAGTGATGACCGTGCTCATGAATGCCAATCCGCTGATTCCCCTCGACGGCTACTACGCACTCAGCGACTATCTCGAGGTCCCCAATCTCCGGCAGCGCGCCTTTGCTCACCTGCAGTGGCTGGTGCGGACACGAGCGTTTCGGCTCGATATCCCGATGCCGCCATCCGATGAGCGGGAGCGCGGCATCTTCCTTGTCTACGGTCTTCTCGCGACGGTCTACATCACATCGATCTTTGTCGCATTCGGCGGCATGATGTTCGGCTGGCTCGATCGCGTGCTCGGGGGGCTCGGCATCGCGGTCTTCTTCATCGGTCTCTGGCTCATGACGCGCGCCTCGATTCGCGAGTGGCGGTTGACGCTGATGGCAGGCTGGCGGGAGCGCCGGGCGTCGCTGCGCGGGCGGCCATTCTATCAGAAGCTGTCGATCGCAGCTCTCGTCATCGTTGTGCTGGGTGCGATCATTCCGCGACCGATCACCGTCACCGGCTCGTTCGTGGCAGCGCCGGCCCGGCTCATCCCGCTCACCTCCCCCGACAGCGGAGTCGTCGAGCGCGTCTACGCACGGCAAGGCACCTGGGTCGCGCCGGGGACCCCGCTGGTGGAAATTCGGGACTTCGACCTCGAACGGAATCTGCTCGCGGTTCAGCGCCGGTCCGATTCGCTGGATGCTCGCGAACGCCAGGCACGAGCCGCGGGCAAGCCCGCGGAGGTCGCCCGGCTCGAAGCCGAGCAGGCGACCGAAGTTGCCCGGCTGACCGGTCTCACTGCGGACAGGGAGCGTCTTACCATTCGGGCCGTTGGCAGCGGGACGGTTCTTTCCCCGCGTCCCGAGGATCTGGCTGGACGCTGGATCGACCGCGGGCAGCCGGTGCTTCAACTGGGAGCCCCCGACTCGGTCGAAATCCGCGTCGCACTGACCGGCCCGGGCAGCACGCTGGTTCGGGTTGGCCAGCCGATGCAACTCTTCCTCCTCTCCGACGGCCACCGGATCGCCACCCGGATCGAGAGCGTCGCGGCGGCCTCAGCCGGCGACTCGGGCGCCGTGGAGGTTCGCGTCGCCCTCCCCGCGGCGGTTGAAGTGCGCCCGGGCGTGACCGGAGAGGCCAGCGTGACCCTCAGGCAGTCCAACGTCTGGGGATCGATCTGGTGGGGGATCCGGCGCCGGATTCGGAGCGACATCCTCCTTTAGACCGGCATCTTGCGCCGGGTCGCCCTTGCCGCGAGCATTGAGGAGTATCCCTCGAAGGCATGAGATGCCGCGGGACATGCTTCCACTCGTCCGTCAAGCATTCCACGGACGCTACGATGTGGAGCGCGAGATCGGGAAAGGCGGGAACGCGCGAATCTATCTGGCGCGACACCCCGACGGGTCCCAGGTCGCGCTCAAAATCCTGCACCCAGAGCTCCTGGTCAGCGTCGCCGCCGACCGGTTTCTCCGGGAAATTCAGGTCACATCCCAACTCAGCCACCCCCACATCGCCCGGCTCCTCGACTCCGGGGAGCGTGACTGGCTCGTTTTCTATGTCATGACCTACGCGGAGGGGCCCACCCTCCGCGAGTACCTGGCCCAGCAACAACGCATGTCGATCTCAGAGGTGGTCAAGCTGGCGGGGGAGTTGCTGAGCGCGCTCGAGCATGCGCACGAACGCGGCTTCATACACCGCGACGTCAAACCGGAGAACATCGTTCTTTCTCCGCAGGGGGCCGTACTGCTCGACTTCGGTATCGCTCGGGCGGTTTCTGCATCAGGGAAAGATCGCCTCACCCGTTCGGGGATTGCGGTTGGGACCTCGACCTACATGAGCCCCGAGCAGATCTCCGCCCTCAAGGAGATCGATCACCGCAGCGATCTCTACTCACTCGGCTGCGTGCTCTTCGAGTGCCTGGCAGGCCAGCCGCCGTTCGTCAACCGGAACGAGGCGGTCGTGCTCCAACTCCATCTCACGCAACCGGCGCCCGACGTGCGTACACAACGCCCCGAGATCCCAGACGTCATTGCCGCCACGATTACCCGCGCTCTTGCCAAGACTCCTGAAGAACGTTGGAACTCGGCGTCCGCGATGAGGGACGCTCTCTCCCCCGCCGCGGTCGGCTAGAGACCGCTTCCGATGCGGCTTATCTTGGAGCATTGCACCTCTGCTCCGAGGCCGTTTACGTGACCGCACCGATCGACCGTCTCCGATCCGCGTTGGGGGATCGCTACGTCCTGGAGCGCCAGGCCGGCGAGGGCGGGATGGCGACCGTCTTTCTCGCCAGAGACATCAAGCACGAACGGTCGGTGGCCATCAAGGTGCTCCGTCCCGAGCTCTCCGCCTCGCTCGGCGGAGATCGCTTCCTTCGAGAAATCCGCGTCGCCGCCACGCTCCAGCATCCCAACATCCTCGGCCTTTACGACTCGGGAGAGACCGAGGGCCTGCTGTACTACGTCATGCCTTTCGTCGAGGGCGAATCGCTGCGGCATCGGTTGGACCGGGAGCAGCAGCTTCCGCTGCACGACGCCCTGCGCATCACCCGGGAGTCGGCTGAAGCCCTGCAGTACGCCCACGAGCACAACATCATCCATCGGGATATCAAGCCGGAGAATATTCTCCTGCTGGGTGGGCACGCCCTCGTCGCGGATTTCGGTATCGCCCGAGCCGTCAGCGAGGCAGGCGGAGAGAAGCTGACGCAGACCGGAATGGCGATCGGCACCCCGTACTACATGAGTCCGGAGCAGGCCCTCGGGAGTGACCGGGTCGATGCCCGGAGTGACGTCTACAGCCTGGGGTGTGTTCTCTATGAGCTCCTGATCGGCCAGCCGCCGTTCACCGGACCGAACGCGATGGCCATCATGGCCCGCCATTCCATGGAGAAGGTGCCGAGCCTCCAGGTCGTGCGCTCGTCGGTGCCGGACGAGGTCGAAGACATCGTCTTGCATGCGTTAGAGAAGACACCGGCCGACAGGTTCCAGACGATGCAGGAATTCGTGGACGCGCTGAGCGAGGCAGAAGCCGACGTCACTATGGCGCGCACCGCGGCGCGCCGTGCGGCGACCGCGTCGCGACGCGTGCCAACGGTAGCGACGGTGGTGGCACCCGCCGCCGCAGCGCCGAAGCCGAAGAAACGGGGCCTGATCATCGGTGGAGGGGTGCTCGTCCTACTCGTCATGGCGGGCGCCGTCTTTGCTGGACTCAAGCATCGAGGTGCTACAGGCGTTGCCGCCTCTAGCAGCCTCGAAACGGGGGGATTAGACCCCCATCGGATCGCGGTTCTCTACTTCAAGCCAGCGAACAATGGAGACTCGCTCGTCGCGATCGCCGACGGACTGACCGAGGGCCTCATCCGGGAGCTCGGCCAGATTCAGGGGCTGGACGTCGTTTCCAAGGGCGGGGTGGAGGGCTATCGGAGCAATGGCGTCCCGGTCGACAGCGTAGCGCGGGCACTGCGAGCCGGGACGCTCGTGAGCGGCGACATCGACCAGAGTGGCGGTCGCCTGCGAGTGTCGTTGCGGCTGGTGGATGGAGCGAGCGGCGCCGATTTCGAGCGGGCCAGCTTCGAGCAGCCTACCGGTAGTCTTCTCGCGGTCCAGGACACGCTCACCCAGCAAGTCGCCCGGCTGATCCGAATGCGACTCGGCGAGGAAATTCGCGTCCGCGAGCAGCGTCAGCAGACCAAGAGTATCGACGCCTGGCTGCTGGTCCAACAGGCGTCGCGACATCAAAAGACGGCGGAAGTCGCTGCGGCCAAGGCGGATACGGCAGCCTACACCAAGGAGTTCGGGATCGCCGATTCGCTTCTGGCGCTTGCCGAGCCCCGCGACCCTTCCTGGGACGGACCGATCATCGCTCGCGGATGGGTCGCGTACCGGCAGTCCAGGCTGGGCGGTGACGATCAGCTGCTCGCCTCCCGATGGATAGAGAAGGGGCTCGGATTTGCCGACCAAGCCCTGAAGCTCAACTCACAGAACCCTGACGCGCTCGAGCTCCGGGGTGACCTTCGATACTGGAAGTGGCTACTCAGTCTGTCCCCCGACCCCACCGAGGCCCGTGCGCTCCTGAAGTCAGCACAGGAAGATCTCGAAGCGGCGGTGAAGGTCGCGCCGTCGCAAGCGGGGGCATGGGCTACGCTATCACACCTGTACTACCAGACCGGGAATCTGGTGGACGTAAAGCTCGCCGCGCAGCGGGCCTACGAGCAGGATGCCTATCTCAGCAACGCCGACGTCGTGCTCTCCCGACTCTTCTACGCCTCCTACGATCTTGGTCAGTTCAGCGATGCGGTCCAACGGTGCGACGAGGGGCAGCGCCGCTTCCCTCAGGACGCGAAGTTCGTCGAATGCCAACTGTACCTCCTGACCTCCAAGGCGCAGGAACCGAATGTGGCGCGCGCCTGGCAGTTGTCCGACTCCCTTGTGCGGCTGACGCCGGAGCGAGAACGCGAGTACCAGCAATTGAACTCGCACATGATGGTCGCGGCGGTCCTGGCTCGGGCGGGCCTGGCGGATAGCGCCCGGCATGTGGCGGAGCGTTCACGGGGACGGCCCGAGATCGACCCCACGCGCGATCTCCTCTATGCGGAGGCGTTCGTCCGAACGCTGCTGGGCGACAAGGCGGAGGCGGTCAAGGCTCTCAAGGTGTATCTCGCCGCCAACCCAGAGAAACGCGCGGGCTTCGTGGATGATCCGAGCTGGTGGTTTCGGGGACTCGTGGATGACCCGCAATTCAAGCAGCTGGTGGGGGCGAAGCAGTAAGTCTCTAGACGCATTTTCACGCCATACCGTTGGATTGGCGCATCATGGTTGGCGCGTCCGCCACATCTGGCGGATTTCTACGACTACAGCAAATTGGTGCGTTGTGCGCACTTCGCTGCGCTCGATTCCCCATATTGTCACTGATGCCAGTTGACGCTTTCCTGTCCTAGGTCACCCGGTTTGCATCTCGGCAATCCATTTCGGATTGTATCGGCATATGTCGTGTTCTTACCCCTCTGGAGGCCCTGATGCGCCGCCCGGTCTTCGTCGCTGTTCTTTCCACGCTTCTCATGGTGGCCTGCTCCGAACAATCGACGGAGCCAAACCCACCGGATAGGACGCCTTCGACTTCGCTGGATGTGATCGGGGTCGGTGCCTGCCCGGCCACCCCTCCCACGGCAGCTCAGCTTCTGACGCAGATCAACCAGCTCCTTCCCAACAGCCCAATTCGGGCTGTGGTGATCGCCTTGGTGAACGCACTGCCTCCCCGATTCCAGGATCGGCTCAAGACCATCGTCCGCACCCAGATCTTCTTGATTCAAGACTTCGTCCTGAAGGCCTTCTACGCGGGCAAGCTCAACGGCGGTAAGTCGGCTGGCACCTTCGACAATGTGCTCCAGCTGATCAGGTCGCTCTACTGTTACGTCGGGCTTACCCCGCCGAACTTCCCGAGTACGACCAACGGCCAGGATGTCGCAGTGGGTGTCGTATTCCCCACCTCGCCCACGACGACAATCTCCACCCCATCGGCGCACGCCGCCGTGACCGTTCCCCAGGGGGGGGCACCGAGCGCGACCACCATCGTAGTCAGGAGCTTGCCGAATACGCCCGGACCGCTGCTCACCAGTCTCAATCAGTACCCATTGTTCTTCGAGTTCAGCGGCACGACCGCTACCGGAGACGTGGTGTTCAATCAGAACGTGACTGTCGGCGTGTGCCCCGTGGCGGGGACTCCTGTGGGGAACCTGAGATTGGCCCACAATGTCGCGCCGAATCAGTTCGGTGACGTGGAGATCTTGCCACCGGCGACGACGGTTCCGGGCGTCAGTTGCCAAGACCTAGGTTTCCTCAGCGGTGCCGACCACTCGATGTTCGCCACCGGGTCTACACGCTGGCGCGCCGTGACCCGCGCCCTCGATCCGGTCGTCGAGGCGCTGCTGCCGGAACCGCTCCACGCGAGCGCAGTCGCGTTGGTTACGACGGCGGTTGGCGGCACGACGAAGAAGTTCAGCCCGTTCGGCGTGGTCGACGTCGCGAGCAACCCGGCGAGCCTCGCCGTAAAGCCCGGCGTGTCCACGCACGTGAATGTCACCCCGGGTTCCGTTGTCTCGCCGTCCCCGGCTGTCGTCTTGAAGAGCGCGAACGGGACGCCAATCGCCAACGTACCAGTGGTCTTCGCGGCGTCCTCGGGTGGAACCGTCAGCGGTGGTGCCTCGCAGACGGTGAATACCGACGCTTCCGGCGTCGCCACCGCAGGGGACTGGAATCCTGGCACGACGTTGGGCGACCACACCCTGACTGCGACGCCACCGGCGATAGCCCAGGTCGGCTCGGTCGAGCCCTATAAGCCGGCCGCCGCGTTCAACCCGACCTCGCTGACCTTCACGGCCACGGTTGTGGGCGGGCTGAACTATCTGGGAACGGGCTACCGCTATCTGGTCGTAAGCGAGGGTACCCCGCCAACAGGCTTTGAGACGCCTGGGTTTGACGACTCGGGCTGGTCCGCCGGGAGCGCGGCATTCGGGTTCTTGAACCCGGTCGACGTCGGATGCACGCTCCTGAGCAGCGGAATAAACACGCTGTGGCCGGCGAACACGCAGATCCTCCTACGGAGGCCGTTCACGATACCCGGCGGCGGTAGCTTGGCCACCGTGAGCGTCGCGATCGACAACGACATCAAAGTCTTCGTCAACGGTACGAACATCACGTCCACCGCCGAGTCGGATGGGGTTCCCGTTGAACCTGACGAGGATGGCTTCATCAGACACGAGGGTTGCGCCTCGCAGGACAGCTTCACCTTCGACGCGACGGGCCTCGGCTCGGGTGTGAACCTGCTCGTAATCCAGGCACGCGACAGGGGCAGCTCGACCTACGTAGACGCCAAGGTTGAGGCGGTAAGCTTCTAGTCACGCACAAATTCGGCGCGTAATATCGCTGACAACCCGAAAGACCCAGACAGAGCGGGCGGCCGTTCCCGGTCGCCCGCTCTGTTTCGTTGTGAGAATCAGTTACCCACCTAACCATCGCGAGGCAGATCGTATTCAGTTCTCGCCCTTGGCCAGCTTCGCCACCGCCCTGATGTCCTCGGCCCAGCCGGGGGCATCATCGGGCGGCACGAACGACCAGCTCTCCGCCGATTGGCCGCCGCCGGCGCTGATGCGCACTCGGTTCCCATCCCGCCTGACCTGCACGAAGCGGCGGGTGCGCGGGGTGATCTCGAGACCGAGCTTCTCGTTCTTGTGAATGATGACGCTCTGGTGCGTGACGATGATCGAGGCCTTGCGATCCTCCCATCCGGCGTCCCGGGAGCCCGACCCGTGCGTGTAGCGAAACATCTGGTCGTCGGCCCGGCGGACGATGCCCTCGGCATCGAGCCGCTTCTGCTGCTCCGGAGTGATGGCCCCGGTCTTTTCGACGCAGCCGCTCAACGCGAGCACGAGCACCAACGCGAGACCCCGCATCGCCCCTCCGTCAGATCTTGGTAAGCTTCCGAACGTCCCCCACGACCTTCCGCTGTGCGCCGGCATCTCTTACTGCCAGGAAGATGGTATCATCTCCGGCAATCGTGCCGACCACATCGGGCCAGGCCAATCTGTCGAGGGCGACGGCAACGCGGTTTGCCTCGCCCGGAGGAGTATGCAGTACGACAAGCGCCTCGCCTGCTCGATCCACGCTGAGCACTCCCTCGGCAATCCGCCGCTCGTCGGGATCAACTGGCGTCGCCACGGCGGACGGCCGGCGGTAGGCTCCTTCCGTCTTGATGAGCCTGAGCGCGGCGATGTCGCGACTTACCGATGACTGCGTCACTTCCCATCCTTCGGCGGCCAGTACCTCCGCGAGCTCCTCCTGGGTGTGAATCGCTCGCGTGCTGATGAGCTCGAGGATCTTGAGATGGCGCTTGCGCCGGTCTGCGGTCATCGACCAGGTCGTCTCCCGGCTAGCCGCGCGATGGCGCCATCGAAACGGCGACGCTGCCGGCGGTCCCAGCCTCGCGCTCCTCTCAACCGGGCGCGCGCCTCATCGAGTCCCAGGTTGCCCAGACCCCCGGTCGAGCGGCGTCGCGCCACCAGTCGTGCGGCCGACGGCGCCTCGAATGCACCGCCATTCCGAAGCGCCGCGGCCACCTCACGATATGCCTCCCGAAAGGCGCGTCCACCCTCGACCCGTCGCATGACCTCATCGGTCGCCAGGGTGCCGCCGGTGAGCGCGGCGGCGCATCTGGCGCGATCGACCTCGAGGCGCGGGACGGCTGTCGCAAGGACGGCGAGCACGGCGCCGGTTCGCTCGAGCCCACGCATCAGCGGCTCCTTGAGCAGCTGGAAATCCCGATGGTAGCCCCCGCCGAGCTTGGCCTTGATCTGCATGACCGCGGCAAGGTCTCCCTCGATGGCGGATGCGTTGGCCCTGGCAAGCTCGAACAGATCGGGATTGCGTTTGTGCGGCATGATGCTCGAACCGGTAGCGAGGTCGCTTGGGAGGATGAGGTAGCCGAACTCTTCGGCGGTAAAGAGAATCACGTCCTGCGACAGGCGTCCGAGATCATGAGAGAGCTGCGCACACCAGAAGAGAGCGCCGGCCTCGAGCTTGCCCCGCCCGGCCTGCACCGTCGCCACGTTTCGGTCGAGTCCGGCGAATCCGAGCGCCCGGGCGGCGACCTCTCGCGGCAACGGAAGGGGAACGCCGTAGCCCGCCGCGCTCCCGAGCGGTGAGCGATCGGCCAGCGCCCAGACCCCCGACAGAGAGTCTACGGTGTCGAGCAAACCCTCGGCGTACGAGCCAGCCCAGAGTCCGACCGACGAAGGCATCGCTCGGCGTCCGTGGGTATAGCCTGGCCAGAGCACTCGCTTGTGACGCGCCGCGAACGCCGAGCAGCACGCTGACCAGGTCGAGCGCGGCGCCGTGCAATTGCAGCAGCCGGTCCTTGAGATAGAGTCTGAGATCGCAGGCGACCTGATCGTTTCGCGACCGTCCGGTGTGGAGTCGTTCCCCGATGCCAGGAAGCCGTCGCGTCAACCACGCCTCCACCGCGGTGTGGATGTCCTCATGCCGGGGGCCGACGGTCAGCTCCCGCCTGTCCACGGCTGCGAGCGCGTCGCGGAGCCCGCGCCGCAGTCTCGTATAGTCAGCCGTGCTGATCAGCTTGCCGGCACGCAGCGATTCGATGTGCCCGAGACTGCCGATCACATCCCAGCGCAGGAGTCTCGCGTCCCATGGACGGTCCTGGCCCGCCGTGAATTCCCACATGACGCGGTCGAGGCCCGCGCTCGAGCTCCAGAGGGTGGTTGGACGACGCGCGGGCACCTAGTCGCTGCCCAGGTAGTCGAGAACGAGCCGTCCGTAGAAGCTGCGGGCGGCAGTGACTTCGGGGAGATCCACGTATTCATCGGCCGTGTGAGATCTTCGGCTGGTGCCTGGGCCGCACTTGATGGTGTCGGTGTGGCGGAGGAACACCCAATCGGAGCAGGTGGGGCTGCCGAACGTCATCGCCTCGGGCCTGACGTGCCGGGCGGCAGCGAGGAGCCGCGAATCCTGCGGGGTCTCACACGGCACCAGCCTCTTCGAGGTTACCACGACCTCGCTTCGCAGTGCGTGGCGCAGCACGTCGGCGATTTCCTCGTGCGTCCAGTCGGGCGTGCTCCGAATGTCGAGCACCGCCTGGGCAACAGGCGGCGTCACGTTCCTGCTGATTCCCGCTTCCAGCATGGTGGGTGTCGCCGCCGTGCGGCCCAGCACGGGATGCGATCGATCGGTGAAGAGCCGACCGAGACGAAGGAGATCGTCGGCAAGCACGAGGGTGGCGTTGGTGAAATCACCGTCGGCCGTCGCATACCCTGCATGTCGCTGGTCGCCGGATGCACGCAGATCGACCATCATGAGCCCACGCTGCGCGATGGCGATGTCGAGGTTGGTCGGCTCGCCTACCACGGCAGCGTCGATCGGGCCGACTCGTGAGACTGCCGACTCCATTGTCGTGTTCTTGGTCTCTTCGCCGTAGCCGAATATGAGAAGGAGCTGCCCCGACTCGACCCCGCCCCGCTCCTGCACGTCGCGAGCGGCCCACAGCATCGCGGCCACCGATGCCTTGGCATCCCCGGACCCGCGACCATAGAGCCTGTTGCCTTCGATGGTCGGCTTGAAGGGAGCGCGAGTCCATCCCTTTCCCGCCGGCACGACATCGAGATGGGACACGAGCGCAATCGTGGGACCTGATCGCCGACTCCCGACATTCACCCGAACCGCAGCGTCGTCACGCACGACCTCGAGACCCCAGCTCCGCGCCGTCTCTTCCACGAAGGCGGCCAGTTCCGCCTCCTCGCCACTCACCGATGGAATGGCCACCATGGCCGACAGCAGCTCGATCTCATCCCGCAAGATCCACCCCCAGATACGTCGCCTTCTCCTTGCGTCCCACGATCATCGTCCCGCACCCCGCACCCGTGAAGACCTCGAGGAGAAGGGCGTCGGGGGCGCGCCCGTCGATGATATGCGTGCGCTCGACGCCTCCCGTCGCGGCCCGGATACAGGCCTCCACCTTGGGCCGCATGCCACCGGTCAGTACCCCACTCGCCACGAGCCCCGCGAGATCGTCGGGGTCGGCGAAGGTGACCAGCGTTGAAGGGTCGTTGCGATCACGAAGCACACCGGGGGCGCCGGTCAGGAAGATGAGCTTCTGCGCCCGCAGCGCCACCGCAAGCGATTCTGCGACGGTGTCGGCGTTGACGTTGTAGACCTCGCCGTCTTCGCCACCGGCGAGACTTGCGACAACGGGCACGAACCGCGCTTCCATGAGCGTGATGAGGACCCGGGGATCCACTCGGTCGATGTCCCCGACGTGGCCGTAATCAACCTTGAGGATCGCACCGGAATCGTCTACGACCTGCACGGGGGGGCGTTTGTGCGCCGTGATCAAATCGGCATCCACACCACTCAACCCGACGGCTTGCACGCGGTGCTCGCGCAAGGCGGCCAGAAGATCGACGTTGAGCTGGCCCGCGTAGACCATCTTGGCCACACCCAAAGCCGTGTCATCGGTCACTCGGCGGCCCGCGACCATCCTGGGCTCGACGCCGAGCCGGCGGCTCAGGTCGGTGGCCTGCGGGCCGCCACCATGCACGACGACGAGCCTGATGCTGAGCGAAGAGAGTAGTGCGAGCTGAGCGGTCACCTGCTCGAGCGCCTTCGGATCGCCGACCACGTCGCCGCCGAGCTTGACGACGAAGACCTGATCGCGGTATGCGCGAACGTACCGCAACGCTCCCTTAAGCCCCGCGATTCCTCTGGTGGTGTCGATGGACAAACGCGATTCCTTTCAAGAAAGAGAGAAAGGCTTTCTCCTCCCTCACCGGTTCCCTATCAATTCGAGCAGCAACGCCCGCTGCACATGCAACCGGTTCTCCGCCTGATCCACGACCACGGAGTTGGGGCCGTCGAGCACCGCATCGACGACTTCCACGTTGCGCCGCACCGGAAGACAGTGCATGACGATGCCCCGGCCGCCGCGAGTGGACTTGACTCGACCCGGGGTGAGGCACCAATCGCGAAGTCCCGCGCGCTGAGCCGCCTCCTCCTGCGGCTTTCCGTAGAGCTTGATCGATCCCCACGATTTGACATAGACGGCATCGGCGCCCACGGTCGCCTCATCGGGGTCGTCGATGATGTGAACGAACTCGCCGCCGGATTGCTGCGCGAGCTTTCGGATCAGCGCCGTGTCCTCGGGGTCGAGCTCGAATCCCTCCGGTCGCGCAATCACGATCTCCATCCCGAGTCTGGCCGCCGCCAGCGCCGCACTGGCAGGCACCGCGGTCGGCAGTGCCTTGGGATGCCACGCCCAGGTGAGCACGAATCGTTTCCCGGTGGTTTCGCCGAGTCGCTCCCGGAGCGTCATCGCGTCGGCAAGGGCCTGACACGGGTGGCGGCGGGCGGACTCGAGGTTGATGACGGGCTTGTCACAGTACTTCGCGAAGTTGCGGATGACGTCATCGCGTCGCGCGACCGACCAATCGTCGCCTCTCGGGAAGGTGCGTACCGCGAGTGCGTCGGCGTAGCGCCCCAGCACGCGCGCGGCATCCACGATGTGCTCGACACGGTCCTTGTCCATTACCGCGCCGAGCTCCGTTTCGAGTGACCAGCTTCCCTTGCCCGGCTCGAGCACGATGCCGTGCCCGCCGTGGAGGAACATCGCCGTTTCGAAGCTCGCCCTGGTGCGGAGACTGGGGTCCATGAACACCATCGCCAGCACCTTCTTCTCGAGCCCACCGCTCACTTCTCCCCGCTTGACCCGAGCCGCCAGCGCCAGGAGCGCATCCACTTCGTCGGCCCCCCAATCTTCCAGCGCGAGGAAGTCGCGTTTGGCCACTAGAGCACCTCCTTGAGCCCGGCGAGAAGGAGATCCGCTTCCGGGTGCGAGAACGAGAGCGGCGGCAGCAGTCGCAGCACACGCGGATCCGTAGCCGTTCCGGTCAAAATTCGCTGAGTGAACAGCGCTCGCTGAACATCTACCGCGGGTCGATCGAGATGGAGGCCGCGAAGCAGGCCGCGACCCGACACCCACCGAACTCCCAAGGCAAGAGCCCCCCTCGCCAGATGCTCGCCCACCGACAAGGCGTTGGCAATGAGGCCTTCGCGCTCGATGACGTCGAGTGTCGCGAGGGCCGCTGCGCATGGTATGGGGCCTCCGCCGAAGGTGCTCCCGAGATCACCGGGGGCGAGCGATTCGGTGAGGCCGGCGGAGGCAACGACTGCGCCGATGGGGAGTCCGCTGGCCAATCCTTTGGCGAAGGTGAGTGCATCCGGCGTCACCCCGAATGACTCCGCCGCGCTGAAGGCGCCACACCGGCCGACGCCGCACTGAACTTCGTCAAACAGGAGCACCGCTCCGCGGTCGTCACAGATCCGGCGCGCGGCCCTCAGGAACTCGGGCGAGCATTGGCGCGCGCCGGCGAATCCCTGCACCGGTTCTACCAGGATCGCCGCGACGGTCTCGTCCACCGCGGCGCTCAATGCGGCAGGGTCGTCGAACGGGACCTTCCTCGACAGCGGCATTCCCGCCCGCGTGGCCGATTCCTCGTAGCGCGCTCCGTCGGTGCAGGCGAGTGTGGCAACCGTGCGGCCATGCCAGCCGCCCCGAAGCGTCACGATCGTCTGGCGGCCGGTGAAGCGCCGCGCGAGTTGGAGCGCGTTCTCATTGGCTTCGGCGCCGGAGTTGCAGAAGAAGACTCGTGCCAGCGGATCGGGACACCATGCGGCGAGACGCTCGGCCAGCTCCTCGCGCTGCGGCAGCGGAACCGCCGTCGAGTAGAACAGGAGGGACCTTGCCTGGTCCGCAATGGCACGAACGACGTCGGGATGGCAATGCCCCGTCGAGGCCACGGCGTGACCGCCGTAGGCGTCGAGCCACTCGTGACCATCCTCGTCCACCAGCCATGAGCCGTGACCCCGCACGGGGCGTATCGGCATCTGGGCATAGACGGGCAACAGGGCGAGAGGGCGGAGCGGCGGAATGGCGGAAGACTCCACTGCAGCGACTCGTCCGCCGAGAGACCCGTGGATCGTTCCGTCGTTCCGCCTTTCCGCCGTTTCGCCGTTCAGCACGGATAAATCCCCGCGCTCATGAGACCAGCGCGCTCGTCGAGGCCGAGGGCAAGGTTCATCGCCTGTATCGCCTGCCCACCGGCGCCCTTGATGAGGTTGTCGATCGCGATGCTGGTCTGGATCTCGCACCCGTCGGCGCTCTCGACGGCGTACATCAGCGCGAAGTTCGTCCCGACCGCGTGAGTCAGCTCTGGAGGCGTGTCGAGCACCCGCACGAACGGACGATCTCGATAGGCCTCGCGATACCATCCGGCAGCCGAGGTCCCGGGATCTCCCGCACTCAGCGCGAGCTCGCGAGGCAGGTAGGCGTGCAGGGTGAGATAGATGCCGCGCACGAAGGGGCCCGAGTGTGTCATCATGCGGCAGGTCGCATCGGGACGACCGATCCACTCCCGCCAAGTCTGCAGCACCTCCGCCTCATGGCGATGACCGAGCGGAGAGTACGCGAAGACGTTGTGTGCGCGCATCGGGTGATGCGTGGTGGGCCGCGGATGCACACCCGCACCGCTCGAGCCCGTAATCCCGAAGAGGGACGGCGACACGTCGAGCCCGGCACGTGCGAGTGGATAGAGGGCCAGCTGCGCGGCCGTCGCAAAGCACCCTGGCGCCGCAATGGCGGTCGCGCCACGCAGATCCTTCCCACGCACGTCGGCGAGTCCGTAGGTGAAGCGGCTCACCAGGTCCGGCGCCGTGTGCGGCCCGTAGAATCGTTCGTAGAGTCGCGGATCTCTCACCCGGAAGTCGGCGGCAAGGTCGACGACGAGTCCAGGGCCCGCTTCGAACACTTCGCCGGCGACCTTGGATGATTCTCCGTGCTCCAGGCAGAGGAAGACGACATCACGCCCGCGCGATGCCTCACCTGCCGAAGCACCAGAGAACCGCGCGTCCGACAGCGCACCCAGCGCCGGATGGACATCGGCGATCGGCTTTGCGGCCTGGCTCCGGCTCGTTGCGACGCACTCGGAGACATCCGGATGCTGGAGCAGGAGCCGAAGCAGCTCGCCGCCAGCATACCCGGCGGCCCCGATGACGGCGATTTTCATTGGGCTATCGGCTATCGGTTATCAGCAGTCAGCCGCGGACCGTTACGGGTGCCGTGTCTTCCCGTGTCAATCCGATAGCCGATAGCTGATCGCCGATAGCTCCCTTTCGCCACTCTTCGATTGCCACCTGCACGACCTCCAACAACCCTTCCGCATCCCGCCTGGCATTGTGGGCAGGGAGCCCCAGGCCTGTGCGGATGTACACCTGACCGACCTCATTGTCGGTCGCGGGACCGGTGATCACCGTGATCGGCAGGCTGAATTCCCGCCGCATCAGCTCCGCCGCGCCCCAGCACGCGACCGGATCGGGCGCGGCCATCACATATGCGGCGCCGACTCGCATCAGCTCCGACTCGTGGAGAATGTCCTGGACGCCGTACTCGCCGAGGATGCCGTCTCCCAGCTCCGCGACGATCACATCGGGGTTGGCTGCGGCGAGACGATTGAAGATCCCCTTCGCGGTTGCGACGGTCACGCCGGGATGCGTGCTCGCGATGCCGACATCATTGAACGTGAGCGCAGCCACCGCTCCGGCGTCGAGCATCGACAAGGCGTCGCGCATGAGCGAGACGCCGGTCAACTTCGCCGCAGCGACGCGCAATCCGCCACGAGTCAGCCCGCGGACCAGCTCGGTCGCGGCGACGGTCTTGCCGGCATTCATACAGGTGCCGGCCACATAGACCACTGGGATGCGTGCCTCGAGGGCATCGGAGGGCGGCACCGCATGGTCCTTGATGTGCGCCGGCCGGCCGACTCGGTCACCCAGCTCCGGAAAGGCGAGAATCGCGCCGAGCACTTCGGCCTTGAAGGGCGGCCCGATCTCGGGATTCACCGAGGTGCACTGACCCAGAATGCCACCGAGGTTGAGGACTTCGATGGTATCACCCACCGCGATGCGGTTGGGCACCACTCCGGCATACCCGCGCAGCGCCCGCCGGGTGCCCAGCACCCCGGCCAGTGCGTCGCCTGCTCTCAAGGCGAGCATCCGCCCGCTGGTATCTTCGATCGTGTTGTAGGTGGACTTGTCCTCCAGAATCCGCACGGCGATCACGTAGCCCTCCGCCGCGATGATCTCGTCGCCGACGATGACTTCGGGCGAGAGAGCAGCGTTGCGGGTTGAGGAACTGATCCGGTCCAGCCGGACGCGGGTGGTGACCACCATCTCTCTTCCTGTCTCCTGAAGTTGTGACCGCTGTGAGCTACTTGCCTGTGCCGGCCGCGCGAGCCGCGAGCAGCGACGGCACGGCGGAGACGCGCGCGAATGCTCGCGCCTCGTCGCCGGTCCAGAGACGGTTCTCTTCGCCGTACGTCGCGACGGCGGTATCCATCATCGAGTGGGGGCTCCGGGTACCCACCACCTGGAAGCGCCCCGGCGCGAGACGCACTCGCGTCTCTCCAGTCACCCGTTCCTGGGAGCTGGTGATCAAAGCTTCGATGTCCCGCAGCGCCGGGTCGAAGTATTGCCCCTCGTGGAGACGATCTCCGTAAAACCTGCCGAGCTGGTCCTTCCAGAAGGTCTGCCACTTGGTGAGCACGAGTTTTTCGAGCTCGCGGTGTGCGGCGATCAGCACGAGTGCCGCGCCGGCCTCGAATCCGATTCGCCCCTTGATGCCGAGCGCGGTTTCGCCGACGTGGATATTCCGGCCGAAGCCGTACGCATCCGCGTACTCGCCCAGGCGAGCGACGAGCGCGGGGCCGGTGAGGGATTCGCCGTCGAGCGCGGCGGGGAGTCCGCGCTGCCACGCGAGCACGATTTCCCGCGGGGCCGGCGCGTTGTCGGGGGGGTCGAGCAGGTCGGCCGGCGGGCCGGCCCAGGTATCGTGAGTCCAGCCGCCGCCCCAGGTAGTGCCCCACAGTCCGCGGTTGATCGAATAGGCGCCGGCTTTGGCCGGTACCGGCAGGTTACGGGACTGGAGAAACGCGATGGCCTGGTCTCGCTTGATGCCGGCGTCTCGGATGGGGGTGACGATCTCGAGATCGGGGGCGAGGACCCGAAGCGCGACGTCGAAACGCACCTGATCGTTGCCGGCCCCGGTGGAGCCGTGCGCGACTGCCTTGGCACCGATCTGCCGAGCCACCTCCACCACCGACAGCGCCTGCTGGGTTCGCTCGGCGGCGACGCTCAGGGGATAGACCTCGCCGCGGAGGATGTTTCCCTGGATGAGGAAGCGCACGAAGCGCTCGAAGACCTGCGCGCGGGCGTCTACCTCATGGTGCTCGACCGCGCCGACTCGCTCCGCCTGTTGTCCGATCGCACGCCGCTCCTCGGCGGTGGACCCGCCGGTATCGACGTACACCGTGTGGACGGCCCACCCGTCATCGGCGAGGCGGGGCACGCAGTAGGAGGTATCCAGCCCGCCGGAGAAGGCAAGCGCGAGGGGGCGGCTGCTAGAGTGCATATTGCATAAATATGCATATCGATCCCGGGAGCGCAAGCGCCCATGAGAAGAGAGCATGGAAAACGAGAGAAGGGAGAAGAGGCTCTCCGTCAGCACCTCATTGGCTGCTCCGCTTTGCCCCCGCCCCACCTCCCACCTCGATCTTGCCAAGCCGACCCGTCCCACTCAGGGCCAGCCATATCCTGCCCCGTGTGCTGTCGGTCTCCATGTGGCGGACGATGGCGCCGGGGGTTGGGATCGGCACCGATTCCATCTTTTCCGTCTTGGGATCGAACGCCACCATGGTCCCGGTCCTCGACTCGCAGTACCAGATGCGGCCGTCGGTGCCGATCGCAATGCCATAGGGACCCGCCTCGGGCGAAGGCGATTTCCACTCCCGCACCTTCCCCGTCTTGGGATCGAGCGCGCCGAGGTATCCGCGGCCATAGTCGGTGTACCACACGGTCCCGTCGCTCCCGACCTGGAGCCTCCGCGGACGAGCGTCCGCGGCAGGGAGTGCGATCTCGCGCATCCCGCCCGTCGCTGGATCGACATGCCCCAGCTTGTTCGTGCCGAGCATCGCGATCCAGATGGAGCCGTCGGGCGCAGGGACAATCCCATAGGGCACCGCGTCCGGCGTGGGCACCTGGTACACCACCGCCTTCCCGGTCGAGGGATCGAGATTGCCGTAACTGTCGTTGTTGGCGTCCGTAAACCAGACCTTGCCGTCGTGAAAGATCGGGGTGTGCGGATTCTTCGCGGCGTCCGGAAGCGCATACTCCGTGATCTTCCCCGTTCCTGGATTCACACGTCCCAGCAGTCCTCGCCCCTGGCCGGTGTACCAGATGCTGCCGTCGGGAGCGACGGTGAGTCCGTGCGGGCCCGAGCCCGGGGTCGGGGTAGCAAAGTCGACGATCTTGCCGGTCTCCGGATCGAGGTGCCCGATATAGCTGTTGCGTTGATCGGTGTACCAGACGCTTCCATCGGCCGCGACCGCCGGGTCGTGAGGGAAGTTGCCTGGACGAGGAATCGCGTACTCCGTGATGGTGGGCGAGATGTGCTGTTGCATGGCCGGCGGACCGGTTCGGTCCGCCAGCGGTATCGATGCGGCGACGGCCGGGACGACGAGCGAGAGGATCGAATGCGCGCGCATGAGACGACTCCGTTATGGATGCAGTACCGAACTGCCGCGGCCACCGTAGGCGCCCGGGTATCTCAAAGAGACGGATGGAAGGAAATCCAGGTTTCCGGCAGGAAAAAGGCGAGCGCCGGGGTTTCCACGCGCTCGCCTTTGCCGGTAGTGGTCCGGTCGGCGAAGGGTCAGTGAAGCTCCCGTGCGTCCGCCGTCACCCCAATGTCGAGGTCATGAACATACAGCGCCGAGCCCCGGCCATCCCGTGATTCGCTGACGACGTCGCGCAGCAAATCGAGGGATTCGGACAGGGTCGGGGCAAAAGCAAACTCGAGCGCCTGGGGGGCGGGCTCACCCTCGCGCGCCTCTGGCAGATAGGCGGTAAGGAAACGATCGATGATGACTGGGTCGAGCTCTCGTTTGGTGGGGTGTGGCAGACCGTGACGGCGTTCGATTTCGGTGAGAAGGCGCTCCGCGATCAGGAGACGCTCCTGTTCCAGGGCGGCAGAAAGCATCACATAGTTCCTCAACTCGCGGCGCAGGCCGGTTCTGGCGGCGGCCCGCGGTGAATGGGGGACGGGCAGCGCCAGGCGCCCGGAGCCGCGCGAATCGGCGGCTTCTTACCAATGCGAGAGTCAGGTAGTACGCGAAAGAGAAGAAAGACCGAACCAACGCGCACCGATCTCGAGATCGGCTCGCGTGAGTTGATGTCCGCCCGGAAGCCAGTCCAATTGAACCTGAGCACCACACCCTCGCAGCAGGTCGGCGAGCGCCTCGGTCTGCTCGGGTTCGACCAGCGGGTCGGACCGGCCCGCAACGATCTGCACGGGAAGGCCGTTGAGATCGGGAAGTACGTCCGGAACGAGCGGGACCATGGGGCGGAGTAACAACGCGCCACCCAGCGTGCCGGGGCGGAGCAGCAACATCGCGGCCGCGATGTTCGCTCCATTCGAGAGACCCGCGGCCCAGGGCGCCGAGTCGAGGTGATACGTCTGCCTCGCTCGCTCGACGAAGTCGGCCAACTCGCCAGTCCGGAACCGAAGATCGTCCAGATCAAAGACGCCGGGAGCCAGTCGCCGGAAGAATCGAGGCATCCCATTCTCGGAGACCTTGCCGCGCGGACTCAGCAGCGGCGCGCCGGGCGCAAGCGCGGCGCCGAAGGCCAGAAGGTCGTCCTCGTTGCCGCCCGTGCCATGAAGGAGAAGAAGGGGCGGTACGGCCGACCGGGTGCCGGGAGTGAACTGGTGGATGAATCCGAGACCGCCGGGTGCCGTCATGTCGCTCCGTCCGATCTTACTCAACGCGAACCGTCACTTCCGACGACTCACCGCGCGATGATCGCGCCTCGACTCGGTGCACGCCCGGGATCGGGGCCCACCGGGCGCTCCGTTGTTCTCGACCGTCCACGAACCAGCGGACTCCGGCGGCCGATCCCGCCTCTGCCCGAAGCACCACTGTAGAATATCGCGGATCGACCCCGGGCGGGATACGGTACACATCGCCGTCGAGTGGCGACAGAATCCTGAATTGCTGCAGCGCCGCCGCTTCCCTTTCCGACCGCGTCGTATCGTCCGCCTCCATCCCCGTTGCCTGCGCCCACTCCGTGAATGCGGCGGGAAGCACGATCGAGCTCCCGCGATGCCAATCGCACGTGACGCGCAGCTCTCCGCCCGGCTCGAGCACCGTACCCGCGATGATCGCCGCGGCGACCCGAATCGACAAAGCTGTTGGAAAAGACATGGGCTAAGACCGTTGGCGATACGGTATTGCACCCCTTGGCCGCAGGGATGCGATGGCTATATTGCTCCGGTGCGAGGCCTTTGTTCCAGCATGCACAGTACCTTCACGCGTCGCGTTAACAGTTCGAGGAGGCATGATGCGTAAGCTCGCGTTCGCTCTTCTTGCGACTGTGGCGGTCGTCTCGCAGGCTCGGGGACAACAGGCCGGCACTGTCGAGCTGAGTGTTTTCCCCAACGTCAGTTACTTCGACAAGTCGTTGAGACTGGACCAGGCCAAGGCAGGTCCCGGCGGTCGTCTGGGCATCTTCTTCAGCAATCACTTCGCGGTGGAAGGCGAAGGCGCCTGGGTGCCGACCCATGGACCGAACGACTCCGACGTGTCGTACGTCCCGCTCCGCGCGAAGCTGGCTTACAATATCAAAGCCGGCGAGCATGTCGGTGTGATCTTCGCCGGTGGGTATGTGCATACCCTGTACCGTCGCGATCGGCACGTTTCGGACAACGGCGTCACCGGCAGCTTCGGTGTCCGGCTCGGACTCGGGGAAGTCACATCGATTCGAATCGACACCTACGTAGACTATATCCCTTCGCCCAAGAACACCTTCTCCAACAACTTGAACTGGGGAATCCAGCCGGGACTGAGCTTTTTCTTTGGCGGCCGTGGTGAGGCCAAGGTCCGCGACAAGGATGGGGATGGTGTCCCCGACAAAGTGGACGCCTGTCCTAAAACACCGACAGGTGACAAGGTCGACGCCAAGGGTTGTACCATCAAAGACAGCGACGGCGACGGCGTGCTCGATGACGTGGATGCGTGCGCCGATACGCCCGCGGGAGACAAGGTCGACGCCAAGGGCTGCTCGCTGCCCAAGGATGCCGACGGCGACGGCGTTACCGACGACAAGGACCAGTGCGCCAACACCCCGGCCGGCGACAAGGTCGACGAGAAGGGGTGCTCGCTGCCCAAGGACGCCGACGGCGACGGCGTTACCGATGACAAGGACCAGTGCGCCAACACCCCGGCCGGCGACAAGGTCGACGAGAAGGGGTGCTCGCTGCCCAAGGATGCCGACGGCGACGGCGTCATGGATGACAAGGATCGCTGCCCGCACACGCCCGCCGGTGTCAAGGTGGACGAAGAGGGCTGCCAGGTGCTCTTCGAGGCCAAGAAGAAGACGCTGATCCTCGAAGGGGTCAATTTCGAAACCGGGAAGGCCGAGCTGACGCCGGAGTCGAAGGCGATTCTCGACGGCGTGGCCGAGTCTCTCGTCGCCAACGAGGAGATCAAGGTCCAGGTGGCCGGTCACACCGACAACACCGGTTCTGCGGCGCTCAACAAGCGACTGTCGCAGGCTCGTGCCGAGTCGGTCCGCGCCTATCTCACCGAGAAGGGAGTGGCGGCAAACCGGCTCACCGCCGTCGGCTTCGGCCCAAGCAAGCCGATCGCATCGAACAAGACCGCGGCGGGCAGAGCACAGAACCGCCGGGTGGAGTTGACCCGCACCAATTGACGGAGAAGTAGAAGAGACGGAGAGCGAGGCGAGAGGTTCGGTAACGGCCTTTCGCCTCGTTCGGTTTTCGGCCACCCATCAATTCCCGATTCTCGCGATCGCTACTGGAGGCGATGGGATTTCATCTGACGGTGGAAAGCGAGGTGGGCGTCGGGTCTGCGTTCACGATTCAACTGACTCCAACCAGCTCTTCCTCCCCCTCGGCGAGCGCTTCGGCCTCCAGGTACTCGGACCGGTACATGCGGATCAACTCGAAGAAGTAGGAAATGGCGAGCGGACCGATGAGCAAGCCGATCAGCCCGAACCACCGGATGCCCGCAAACGCTCCGATGACCGTGATGAAGGGGTGGATCTTGGCCCAACGGCTGTAGACGAGAGGACGAATCAGGCTGTCCACGTTCCCGACGACGACGATCCCCCAGAGCGCGAGGGCGATCGCCCATCCGTAGTGTCCCGAGAGAGCGAGCGCTGCCGCGCCGGGCCCCCACACGAGCCCACTCCCCACGACCGGTAGAATCGCGAGAATCACCGTCACCACTCCCCAGAAGAGGGCGTTGGACAGCCCGGTGACCACGAAGGCGAGCCCGACCAGCAGACCCTGGACCACGGCCGTGAGCCCGGTTCCGACGAGCGTCGAGGCAGTCACGTCGCGGAAACGGACGCGGAGTATTTCGGCATTCTCGTGCGAGAATGGAATGAAGGGTCGGACCCCTTTCCAGACCCCTTCGGGTGCAACCAGCATGTAGAAGAGACCGAAGAACGTGATGGTGAGCTGAATGCCGAGTCGCGTCGCCGTGCCGACCGCGCTGATTGCGCTTCCGCCGAGCCAGGAGATGATCTGCGAGCTGGCCGATTCGAGTTGCGCACCGACATCGTACGTCCCCACTCGCAGCTCACGAAGTCGTCCGAGAAGCGGGCTCCGGATGACGTTGGTCGCCATGTCCTGGGCCTCGTTTGCCACGATCCCGACAAAGAAGACAGTAGGCCCGACGACCAGAACGAAGGCGATGAAGACGGTGACGCCGGCCGAAGCGGCCCGGCCGATTCGCCGTGTGAGCCACCGATGAACCGGAGCGCACACGACGTACAGGACCAGCGCGCTGATGAGGCCACTGGCGAAGGGCCAGAGCGCGTACGCCAAGCCGATGCCGAGCACGAGAATGACCGTCGCGGCTCGTTGGCGCTTGGTATCGAGGAACGGCATGGAGGAAGTATATCGGCTCTTGCCGCCACCCCGCTTGGCGGCAAGATTTCGCGGTCTCGTCCCGAAAGCTTCTCCCATGGCCCTGGCCGATTTCCGCACCGCGTACGACGGGCTCCCGATCATCGTCTGGACTTCGTCCGGAGGCCACCGGTGGGACTATGCGAACCCCCGCTGGACCGAGTTTACCGGCCGGCGGATCGAGGAGGAGCTCGGCCTGGGGTGGGTCGATCGGATCCACCCCGACGATCGTGAGGGGGCGCTGTCCCAGCTCGATGAAGCGGGCGCCGCACGCCGACCCTTCACGCTCGAATTCCGCGCCCGCCGTCACGATGGGGAGTACCGCTGGCTCGCGAGCAGCGGCCTCGGTCGGCCGGATGGGACCTACGTCGGCTGTTGTACCGACGTGACGGAGCGGCGAACGCTGGAACAGCGCCTCATGAAGGCCGATCGTGCGGAGGCAGTCGTGCAGCTCGCGGGTGGCATCGCCCACGACTTCAACAACCTCCTCACCGGAATCTTCGGGCATCTCGCGTTGCTCGGCGAGCAGCCCGAGCTCTCCGGAGAGTCACGAGATGACATCGGCCAGATTCAGCAATCGGCCGACCGGGCCGCCAGCCTGGCGCGCCAGCTCATTTCGATCAGTCGCCGGCAGATGGTGACGCCGCGGATTCTCGACATCAATCGGCTGCTCGCCGGCACGGTCTCCGCGATCCGGCGAATGATGGGAAGCCTGATTCAGGTCATTCCCGTGCTCGATCCTCAGGTGGAGCGGGTCCTCGCGGACCCCGGTCAACTCGAGCAAGCCCTCCTGCAGCTGAGTGCCGACGCCCGTGATGCGATGCCCGAAGGTGGCACCCTCGAGCTGACGACGCGGAACGTCACGCTCGGCGAAGGAGACGTCGCGAGGTTCCCCGGCATTCGCCATGGGACGTATGTCGCGCTCGCGGTGCGCGACACCGGCGCCACGACCGTGCCGCGGACGGCCCCCGACTCGATCGCGAGCATCGCCCGACAGAGTGGCGGCTTCGTGGACATCGACTCCGGAGACCAGGGCACCACCTTCACGCTCTACCTCCCCTCGGCGGAGAGCGGGGTCGCGGATGCGGCCGAGAGTGTGTGGAGCCGGGTGCGGTACGCCGGAACCGAAACCGTGCTCGTCGTCGAGGATGAGATGCAGGTGCGCGAGCTCTCCCGGCGAGTGCTGGAGCGCTCAGGGTACACGGTGCTCGCGGCGACCGATGCCGAAGCCGCGATGGCAATCGCCGACCGGCATCCCGGGCACATCCACCTGCTCATCACCGACATGATTCTCCCCAGACTGAGCGGGCGAGAGCTCGCGGCGCGCCTCGGGATTCATCGTCCGGCGATAAAGGTCCTCTACGTGTCGGGCACGAGCGACGAAGCCATCGCGCGTCATCGCCTGCTCGCGCCGGGCACGGAGTTCCTGGAGAAGCCGTTTTCGATCGACGGATTGCTGCGGAAAGTCCGCCAAGTGCTCGGCGATCCCGCCGGGGCGGGAGCGGGGGCGCTGGCCTGAACGGATAGATCATGGTGGACAACATTCTTCGAAGTCTGTCAGCCGAGCGCGGTCTCATCGCCGGTCTCGCGCTCCTTGCCGCCATTCTTCTCCTCGTGGTGGTCCTCCAGGTGCGGCGGGCGCGGCGGGCGACGAGAGCCGCGGCCGAAGCGCGTGGGCAGCTCGCCTCCGTCACCGCGACGATGCGCGAAGGGGTGATCGCCTACGACATGCACCGGCGGCTCATCCGCATCAATCCCGCCTTCGAACGGCTGACCGGTTACAGCGAAGACGAAGTTCGCGACCAGGAATTTCTCCAGTATATCCATCCCGACGACCGTCGGGGGCTGCTGGCCGAGTGGGAGCGGCTGGAGCAGGGCGGCATGCTGCGCGACCAGGAATACCGCGTGGTCACGCGCGCCGGACAGGTGCGGTGGTGTGCAAGCACCTGGGAAACCCTGCGGGACAAGATCGGTCGGCGGATCGGTTTCCTCGGGACGGAATACGACATCACCGATCGGAAGGTCGCGGAAGAGGAGATGCGCCTCGACACCGATCTCTTCCAGGCAGTGGTGGAGATTCAGCAGGCTGTAGCGGGTGCCGGACTCGACTCCGCCACCGTGATGCACGTGATCGCGGAGCGCAGCAAGGGGTTGACCCGTGCGAGCGGCGCCGTGATCGAAGCGTTGCAGGAGGAGGAATTGGTCCCTCAGGTGAGCGTCGGCACCGAGGCGCTGCGGCTCGAGATGGCCACCAGCCTTTCGGGCCTGGCCATCCGCACCGGCGAGCTGCAGCGCAGCGATGACGTCTCGTCGGATACCCGCATCGGTCACAGCGGCTACCAAGCGGTTGGCATCCGCTCCCTCCTGGTGGTGCCGCTTCGGGACAACGAACGAACGCTCGGCACACTCAAAGTGGTCTCGCCTGAGGCCAACGCGTTCAGCGATCGCGATGCCAAGGCGCTTCGACTTCTGGGCGGCTTCGCCGGCGCCGCTCTCGGCCACGCCGCAGCCTACGAGGGACGCCAGGCACGCCTCGAAGATCGGACGCGGGCGTTACAGGACAGCGAGCAGCGGTTCAAGCAATTGGTGGACGTCGCACAGGAGGGGATCTGGGTCACCGACGATCGCGGGGTGATCACCTACGTCAACCAGCGCATGGTCGAGCTCCTGGGATACCAGAACGGCGCCATGCTTGGCCGTCCGGTAATCGATTTTGTCGACGCGGGGTCGCGCGACAGCGCGCATCAGGCGTTGAAGGGCACGTCCGGCACGACCCTCGGCAGCCAGGATCTGCGATTCCGGCGGAGAGACGGGGGCGAGGTCTGGGGGCTGGTGTCGGGCAGCCCGATCATCAGCCGTGACGGCAACGTGGTCGGCACGGTCGGCATGGTCACCGATATCACCGAGCGGAAGCACGCGGAGGACCGCCTGCGCCGATCGGCGGAGCGCCTCGGCGTCCTCCACGACCTCGACCAAGCCATTCTGGCCGCCCGCTCGCCAGCCGAGATCGGTCGTGCGGCCCTCGGACGATTGCGCCGGATGGTCCCATGTCAGCGTTGCACCATCGTGCTGTTCGACCTGGGTCGGGGCCAGGCACAGATGATCGCCGGTTACGCTGACGGCACGACGCTCCCTGCGGCGCCCCTGTCCCTCGATGCCCTCTCCCCGATCGATGTGCTCCGGCACGGCATCGTCCGAAACATCGAAGACCTGAGTGCCGTCGAGTCCCCACCCCCGGTGCTGCACCAGCTGCGCGCCGAGGGGGTTCGGAGCGTCTTGTCGGTGCCGCTGCTCGTCGATGGAGAGGCGATCGGTGAGATCAATCTCGGCTCACGCACACCCGGCTCATTCGAGACCGAACATCGGGATATCGCCAACGAGATCGCGGCGCCGCTCGCGATCGCGATCCAGCACGCGCGTCTTCGCGAGGAGCTCGGCCGACAGGCAGGCGAGCTGGAGCGCCGCGTGGCCGAATCGGCTGCTTCGTCCCGCGCCGCCGCTGCCGAAACCGATACCCTCCTCCACGCGGTCTCCCATGAGCTGCGCGACCCGCTCCGCCACATCCATGGATTCGCGGAGATGATTCTGCTCGACGGCGGCCCCAGGCTCGACTCGGGCCTTCGCCATTACGCCACGCGAATCGCCGAAGCCGCCGATCGGATGGCTGCGCAGGTGGACGCCCTCGTGCGACTCGTCCGGGTCACTCGGCAGGACCTCCTTCGGCATGAGGTCGACCTCGGGCCCCTGGTCGAGGATATCGTCGGGCGATTGCAGCCCTCTATCGAAGGACGCGCGGTGGACTGGACCATCGAGTCACTTCCCCGGGTCGAGGCCGACGCAACGCTCGTTCGGTCCGCGCTCGAAGAGCTGCTTTCCAACGCCCTCAAGTTCACCCGTGACCGCGAGCGGACGACGATCCGCATTCGTTCGATCGAGAACAACGGCGAGGCGGGCGTGGCCGTACAGGATAACGGCGTAGGATTTCGCATGACCCACGCCGGAAAACTGTTCGGTACCTTCCAGCGGCTGCACCGGCCAGACGAATTCGAGGGAGAAGGCGCGGGTCTCGCGCTGGTTCAGAGGATCGCTCAACGGCACGGCGGACGGGTCTGGGCGGAGTCCGAGCCCGGAGCGGGGGCAACATTCTTTCTGACCTTCGGCGGGCGCAAGCGCTGATGCTTCCGGACGTGGTCGATGTTCTCATCGTCGAAGCGGACCCGCTGGAAGTCGAGTTACTCCTCCGCGCGCTCGATGGCGTATGGCCGGAGGTACGCATCGCCGTCGCGCGCGAGGGCGAGGAAGCTCTGGATTTTCTGCTGGCACGGGGCGCCTACCGGCATCTCAGGGGTGGCATCCTCCCCAGGCTGGTGCTTCTCGAGTACAAGCTCCCGCGGCTGGATGGCCTGGAGATACTGCGGGCGATCCGGACCAACCCTCGCTCTGCCGCGACGCCCGTCGTGGTGCTCACCTCCTCAGCCGAGCCGCGCGAGATCGCTCAGTGCTATCATTTTGGAGCCAACAGCTGCGTTGAAAAGCCCGTCCTTTTCGGGGATTTCCAGGCCACACTCCAGGATCTCGGACGATACTGGCTCGGCGTGAACCAGGCTAACCAGGTACCGACATCGCTCTCGTGAGGATACCCGTGGCTCATCGTCTCGCCGGCCTCCTCGCGACGCTGGGCGCACTCGTCTGTTCCGTTCCAGCCGCCGCGCAGTCCACGCCCGACATTCCCTACGAGCGGTTCGTCCTGGCCAACGGACTAACGGTGATCGTGCACGAAGACCATAAGGCGCCGATCGTCGCGGTGAACGTCTGGTATCACGTGGGCTCCAAGAATGAGCAGCCGGGTCACACCGGTTTCGCGCACCTCTTCGAGCATCTGATGTTCAACGGTAGTGAGCACTACGACAAGGAGTTTCAGGCACCGCTCGAGCGGGCCGGAGCCACCGACCTCAACGGGACGACCAACGAAGACCGCACCAACTATTTCGTCAATGTTCCCACCTCGGCTCTGGACCTCGAACTCTGGCTCGAATCGGACCGCATGGGCCACCTGGTGGGCGCGATCACTCAGGCCAAGCTCGACGAGCAGCGCGGCGTGGTACAGAACGAGAAGCGGCAGGACGAGAATGAGCCGTACGGCAAGGTCTGGGACTTTCTCACTCCCAGACTCTATCCGGCAAATCACCCCTACTCGTGGACCGTCATCGGGTCGATGGAAGACCTGAACGCCGCGAAGCTCGACGACGTGAAGGGATGGTTTCAGTCCTACTACGGTCCGTCGAACGCCGTCCTCGTCCTCGCCGGCGACATCGACGCGAAGACGGCGAGAGAAAAGGTCGAGCATTACTTCGGCGACATTCCGCCGGGACCACCCGTCGCCCGGCAAGGGGCCTGGATCGCCAAACGCACGGGGAGTCAGCGCGGCACGATGCAGGACCGGGTGCCACAGGCTCGGGTCTACAAGGTGTGGAACGTTCCGCCGTGGAGTTCGACTGACGCCAGCGCGCTCGAGATCGCGGCCTCGGTCCTGAGCGACGGCAAATCGTCTCGACTCTACAAGCGACTCGTCTACGACCGAACAGATCGCGACCGATGTCGATGCCTCGGTGGAGGAGCACGAAATCGGCGGGCTCTTTACCATCACAGCGAGCGCGCGCCCCGGCACGGAATTGGCACGCGTCGAAAAGGCGGTAGATGAGGAGCTTGCACGCTTCCTTGCCGGCGGTCCAACGCCGGCGGAGCTGGCCCGTGTCAAGGCACGCGCACGGGCCGGCTTCATCCGGGGAATCGAGCGGATCGGTGGCTTCGGAGGGAAGTCGGACGTGCTGGCCCAGGGCGAGGTCTTTGCGGGCCGACCCGATTTCTACAAGGTCCGCCAACAGCGCATCGCTGCCGCCACGCTCTCGGCAGGTGAAGACCGTCGCATCACACTGGCTGTCCGACGGAGACTACACCCTCGAGGTCCGTCCCTTCCCCGACTTCGCGGCGGCTCCGGGCGGAGTGGATCGCAGTGCCCCGCCGGTGCCCGGCGCCGCCCCGAAACCGACCTTCCCCACGCTCGAGCGCGCGACGCTGTCCAACGGCCTCAAGATCGTCCTCGCCGAGCGGCCGCTCGATTCCTCAGGTGCGCTTCGACCTGCTGCTCGACGCCGGGTATGCCTCGGACCAGTTCGCGCTGCCCGGCACGGCGAGCCTCGCCATGGCGATGCTCGACGAGGGGACCACGAGTCGAACCGCCCTCCAGATCAGTGATCGCCTCGCCGAGCTGGGCGCGAACCTCGGCGCCGGCTCGCGGCTCGACGTTTCCACCGTGTCGCTCGAGGCGCTGCACGACAAGCTCGACTCTTCGCTCGATCTCTTCGCCGACGTCGATTCTGCACCCCGCGTTTCGCCAAGGCGAGGTCGACCGGCTCAAGAAGCAGCGGCTTGCGCAGATCCAGCGGGAGAAGGCCGATCCGGTGGGCCTCGCGCTGCGGGTCTTCCCCGACTCGTCTTCGGCTGAGGGTCACGCCTACGCCAACCCGCTGGAGCGGCTCGGGCACCGAAGCCTCGACGCGGAAGATCACCCGCGCGGACCTGGTGAAGTTCCACGAGACCTGGTTCAAGCCCAACCACGCGACGCTTGTCGTGGTGGGCGCGACCACGCATGGCGGAGATCATGCCCCGGCTCGAACGCCTCTTCGCGGGATGGAAGCCGGGCGACGTGCCGTACCAAGAACCTCGGCAGGGTCGGCGCAGCCGGCCGCATCCGGCGGTCTACCTGTTCGACCGGCCGGGTGCCCTCCAGTCGGTGATCATCGCCGGCGATGTCGCGCCGCCCAAGGCGAACCCGGACGAGTCCGCCATCGAGACGATGTCGGCCGTGCTCGGCAGCGATTTCGGATCGCGGCTCAACATGAATCTGCGGGAAGACAAGCACTGGGCGTACGGCGCGTTCAGCTTCATTCGAGATGCGCGCGGGCCAGCGGCCGTTCCTCGCCTATGCGCCGGTGCAGACCGACAAGACCAAGGAGGCCGCTGCCGAGGTGTTGAAGGAACTTCGAGGAATCGTCGGGGAGCGACCGATCGAGCCGATGAGCTCGAGCGGGCCAAGGCGTCGCTCACGCTGACCCTCCCAGGCTCGTGGGAGACGATGGGTGCCCTGGCCGGCAGTATCGACGACATCGTCACCTTCGGTCTCGACGACCGGTACTTCGATACCTACGCCGGACAACATCCGAAAGCAGACGGTCGAGACGGTGACGGCAGCGGCGCGCAATACGGTTCAGCCCGACCACCTCGTCTGGATCATCGTGGGTGATCGCGCCAAGATCGAGGCCCCGCTTCGCGAGCTCCAGCTCGGCGAGCTTCACCTGCTCGACGCCGATGGCAATCCGGTGCCCACGTCATGAGGACGAGTCTAGCGGTCGCTTTCGCGATCCTGACCCTTCTCCCGGGTGTGACGGCGGCGCAGGGACGCGGGCGCCATTCCCGATTCGTCTCGGGCCCAATCGAGACCGGCTTCCGCGTGGGTCGAGACTTCGAGAATCATGCCTGGAGCGTGGGAGTGCTGGCCAGCATCCCGGTCGGACAGCGATTGCAGCTTCGGCCGAGCGGCGACCTCTTCTTCCCGAAAGACGGAAAGACCGGATGGCAGGCCAACGGCGACGCGGCTATTCCATTCGGTCCAGGAGGGACGGTCTATGGTGGCGGCGGCATTGCGTTCGTCCACCTGAACGGAGACAAGACCCGGACAGGCTACAATCTGTTCTTTGGATTGATTCCGTCGACCGCCCAGACCGGCTGGCGACCCTGCCTCGAATTCCGCTGGACCTTCGTCCACGACACCAGCCCGTTCCGCCTGGCTCTGGGCGTCACGCACCGGATCGGCTGACGAGGCGGACATCGACCCCGTCTGTCACACTCTGGTCGGTGCCGCGCTGGCGCGAAGCGGACTGGGCCGGCGGACGTCCTACGGTACCGCCACCCTGCTGATCGGAGCCAACCTCCCTGACATCGACGTCCTTGCCTATTTCAACGGGCCCGCCGCCGACCTGGCATTCCGGCGGGGATGGACTCACGGCATTCTCGCGTTGCTGGTTCTTCCGTTTCTGCTGACCGGCGCCGTCGTCCTGTTGGACCTTGCCGTCCGCCGGCTCGAGCGGGCGGCATTGCCCTCCTCCGTGATTCCGCGGCAGGTTCTGCTTCTCGCTATCATCTCCGTCCTCACACACCCGATCCTCGACACGCTTAATACGTACGGCGTCCGGTGGCTCGTGCCTTTCAGCCAACGCTGGTTCTACGGCGACACGCTCTTCATCGTCGATCCGTGGCTCTGGATCGTCCTAGGAACCGGCCTGTTGTTGAGCGGGGGCAGACAGCAGACGAGACGGATTTCGAATAGGCGATCTCGACCGGCCAGTGCGGCGTTGGTGCTCACCGGGACGTATGTCTTCGCGATGGCGCTCACGGGATTGATGGCTCGTGGAATCACGGAGCGGGAGCTGACAACGCTCACCAACCAGCGGATCGACGCCCTGATGGTGGCGCCGGCACCGCTGACGCCGCTGATCCGGAGCGTCGTCGCGGCGCAGGGGAGCGTGTATCGGACCGCGGAGTTCCGCTGGACCGATCGTCCCCATCTCGATCGGTCATCGATCCGAACGTATCCCCGGGCTGTGCCCGCCGATCCTGCTGCGGTGCGGGCCGCTGAGACCGAACTGGGGCGGCGGTTCCTGACATGGGCGCGATTTCCAGTCTTCGAGCTGGAGAAGGGGTCGGACGGTGGCACTCTCGTACATCTGATGGATCTTCGATACGCCCGCCGCCCCGCCGGTTTCGGGACCGTCACGATCCCGGTACCCGCCGGCCGGTCGCCAGGAATCCCGTAGGCATTTCCGCACGCGTAACCGATCGCGCCGTCACTCGTGTTGCCGTGCGTTATGCCAGGCACTCGAATGCTTCTACAGGCATCTCTTGTCCCGAGATCAACCGCTCGAAGTGGGTGGGAGCGTGACATCGCCGAGGAAGAAGGCAGCGAGCTCCGCGCGTCCCCCAACGCCAGCCTTGTGGTAGGCGGCTATGGCATGCTGACGGACCGTACGCTCACTGCGTCCGGTGGCCGCCGCGATTTCCTTATGGCTCCTACCCTTGAGCAACAGTAAGGCAACCTCCCGCTCCGCCGGTGTGAAGTCCCAGTCCCCGAACTGTTGGCCCACCGCCCAGCCGAATCCCTGCAGGGCCTGATCGGCCCGCTCGCGCCACACATCTCGCTCGGCCTGGCGCTCGACCAACGAGCGCCGCAAGGTGCTCGCCGACCGGGCGGCCCGCTTCCAGTTGAGCCAGAGCCAGATCGCAACCGCCAGTCCCCCCAGTATGAGCCCCAGCTCGTAGACGACATGCGCCGAGAGCCAGCTCTTCGGCGCGTCGAGCAGGAGGTCCACGGCACCACCCACCACGATCGCCGCGACGACCGCAGCGAGCACCAGGCGCATTCCACGGCTCTCGTCCTCCATTACACCTCCGTCATTTGCCGGGAGACGGGCACATTCCCCCCGGCTCCGTCGCATGCCTGATGGCGCACGGTGGCCCAGCACCCTAAGGTAAGTCCAACCTCTACCGGAGACTCAGGTGCTACCCGATCCGCTTCATCCCGCTGTGGTCCATTTCCCAATCGTCCTGATGGTGCTGCTCCCGATCGTGTCAGTAGGAGCGCTCTGGGCCATCCGTCGAGGCGCCCGACCGACAAGAGCATGGGCTGTTCCGGTCGCCACGGCTGCGGCCCTCACGCTGAGCAGCTGGGTGGCTGTGGAGACCGGTGAGGGCGAGGAGGAGAAGGTCGAGGACGTGGTCGCCGAGTCCTCGCTTAACCAGCACGAGGAAGCCGCCGAGCGGTTCCTGATTGTCTCGGGGGTGGTGCTCGTCATTACGGCCGCTGGATTGCTCCGCGGCGTCCCTGGCCGCGCCGCCCGCCTGGGAGCAGCCTCCGCCGCTATCGGCCTGGTAGCGCTGGGAGTGCAGGTGGGGCACACCGGGGGCAATCTGGTCTATCGCGATGGGGCGGCGAGCGCATACATACACGCCCCCACCGCGGGATCCTCGGCGGCAGGCGGCGAACGCAAGGAGGTCGACGACTGACTCAGTCCGACGTCGCCGAATAGCGGAAAAGGACACCTTCCACGAATTCGGCGCTGACCATCCCGGCCGAAGTGGAGTAGACCCGCGTGGTCACCTTGAGGCGGCCCTCCATGCGGTCTGACACCCTCTGCGGTTTGCCCAGGAGCTCATCCGTCTCGGCCATCAGCATCCCCTTTCGGGGAAGGCCGGACTTGGGTTGCGTCGCCTCGCCACCTGCGGGCTGAAGTGGTGTCGGGCCGGCCAGCGGTCCTTCGAACGAGACATACTCGGCGAGCGACTGCTTGACCGACTCAGGCGTCAGCGCGGATGCCGGGACTCCGTCGCGATACCGAATATTGAACCTCGAACCACCCTCGAGCCGCCGCTGGCGAATGTTCTGCTTCTTCTGTTCTTGCGCCTCAGCCACCGACGCCCTGTTCCGCGCATCCTCGCGTTCCCGGTCGGACCTGAGCTTATCAATCTCTTCCTTAATGTCACGCTGCTTGTTGGGGTCGGTCTCCCGTTTGAGCTCCGCCTCGAGATTTTTCTCGCGCTTGGTCTTCGGGCTCGAGGATACGCTGACGCTGCTGGACGTCTCGTCCCCCGACGTGCCATAGCCACCGCCGCCCAACTGGAACTCGATCAGCTTCGACTTGACCTTGATCTTGGTGATCATCACGCTCTCGCCGAACCTGATTGCCGTTCCATTGTCCTTGAGTCGGTCGGCATACCGAGGGTAGTCCAGCGGTGTCTCGGCCGTGGGATAGATGTCGACACCGTCTTCGGTCCCAGGCATGGCGAGCTTCATGGTGACCGTCTTCCCCTCGAAATACTGCCTGAGCGCGGTCTCGGACTGCGCCTGAAGTCGTGGGACCCCCAGGAAGAGAGCCAGGACCGAAAGTGATCGGAAAGAGGAAAGGCGGTTGAGCATACGCGGAGACCCTCGGAAGAAGTTGTCCGTATGACGTGGGGGCCGGATGATCATTCTCGTGCTTTGTCAGGGATCTCGAAAGGTGACGTCAGTATTCTGATCTTTCACGGCCAGACGAGCCGCTGATCCGTAGCCGACGAACGAATGGTCAAGCGAGGATCGAATCATGGGCGGCGGGCGAAGCTAGTGGCGATTGACTTCTCATCCATGGGATTTAATATTCTGTATACAAAATATCGTATGCTTACAAAACGGACCATCCAGCGCTCCCCACTCCGCGATGAGGTCTACCGCCGGATCCTCGACGGCATCCACCGCGGTGACCACGTCCCCGGAGCCCGCCTCCGAGACTCCGCCCTCGCAACCACCCTGGGCGTCAGCCGAACACCCGTCCGCGAAGCGCTCATTCGCCTGGCCAGAGAAGGGGTCCTCGAGTCTGATGTCGGACGGGGATTCCGAGTTCCTCCCCTCCACCCCGCGGAAATCGGCAGCGTAGGACAGATCCTTGGGGTGCTGGAATCCCTCGCCCTCGAGTTGACGCCAGACTTTTCCAGCGATCAGCTCGACCGGCTGGGGGAGATCGACCGCCGATTGGAGCATACCCGCGGCGACGAGACTCTGTCCGTGGATCTCGAAGACGAGTGGCATCGAGTCCTTCTCGAGCGTTGTCCCAATCGCCGGCTTCTCGATCTGATCACGAGCTTGCGACAGGTCTCGCGCCGGTATCTCACCGCCTACCTCCGGGACTCGCAGCGGATGGCCCTGTCCACCCTGCCCCATCAGAAGATCCTCGCAGCGCTTCGACAGGACGACCGGGAGGCGGTCGGTCGGGCATTTTCCCAGCAATGGCGGAGAGGGATCGAGGAGCTTCAGGCCTGGATTGGTCGCACCAAGGCCGCTACTGCCGACAAAGTGGCGGCAAGATGATCGATCAGTGGCGCCGCGATACCCCGGGCTGCTCCAAACGAGTCCACCTCAACAACGCCGGCGCCTCACTCACGCCGACGCCGGTCCACGAGGCAGTCATCTCCCATCTCCGGCTGGAGGATGAGCTGGGCGGATACGAGGCATTCGAGGCGCGTCGCTCCGAGATTCGCGCCGCCTACGCCGATATGGGCCGGCTTCTGGGCGCCGAAGCGCGAAACATGGCCTTCACTCAGAACTCGACGACCGCATTCGCCCAGGCCCTCGAGACCTTCGACTTCGGCCCGGGTGACAGCATTCTCACGAGCCGGGCGGACTATGCCTCGAACCAGATCATGTACCTCTCCCTCTCCCGCCGAAGAGGAGTGGAGATCGTCCGCGCGCCCGACTTGCCGGAAGGCGGGATCGATCCGGAGGCGGTCCGGGCTCTCGTGGCTCGACGCCGACCAACCCTCCTCGCGCTCACCTGGGTGCCCACTAATTCCGGGCTGGTTCAGCCGGTCGCAGCGGTCGGAGAGATCTGCGAATCGCAGCGGGTTCCATATCTCATCGATGCCTGCCAGGCGGTCGGTCAGATCCCTATTGCCGTCAACCGGCTGCACTGTGACTATCTCGCCGGAGCCGCCCGGAAGTTCCTCCGTGGTCCTCGCGGCATCGGGTTTCTGTACGTCTCCGATCGTGCCATCGCCGCAGGTTCCTATCCCCTGCTGGTGGACATGCACGGCGCGACATGGACCGATCCGGATGCCTTCGAGCTGACTCCCGATGCCAGGCGGTTCGAGTCCTGGGAAATGTCGCACGCGCTCACCCTCGGCCTTGGCGCCGCGGCGCGCTACGCCCTCGACGTCGGTATCGAGACCGCCAGAGATCGGGCGCGCACGCTCGCGCGATACGCGAGGGACAAGCTGGCGGAGGTGCGCGGGGTGCGGGTGCTCGATCGAGGGCCGGAGCTCTGCGCGATCGTGACGGTACAACCTGGCGGCCGCGATGGAGCGGAGATCAAATTGGCGCTTCGTGCGCGGGGGATCAACACCAGCTCACCCGATCGCTCCGATGCCGTGATCGACATGGATGAGAAAGGCGCCAGGTCGGCGCTCCGCATCTCACCGCACTATTACAACACCACGGAAGAGATCGACGTCGCGGTCGCGACGCTCGCCGAGATTCTGGCCGAGTCGGGTGCCTGAGCGCTCTTTCGAGCCTGCTGCAGCACCGGCTCGAGCGTGCGCCAGACCGTCCGGGCGAGTCGTCGCTGGCCCGCCGCGGTCGGGTGTATCGCATCGCCTTGATTGAGCGAGTCCACTCCCGCCACACCCTCCAGAAGAAACGGGACCAGAGGCAGGTCATTGCGCTTGGCAAGCTCCGGATAGATCGCCGCGAAACGCCCGATGTACCCGGGTCCGTAGTTGGTGAGCATGCGCATGCCGACGAGAACAATGCGCGGCCGTGGTTTCAGCGCGTTGGCCCGATCGATGATCGCCTGGATGTTGGCCTTGAGGGAATCGACATTCTGGCCCCGGAGTCCATCGTTCGCCCCGGTCTCGACCACAAGCACGGTCATCGGCTGCTGAAGCAGCCAATCGATCCGCCGGAGCGCTCCCGCGGAGGTCTCCCCGCTCACCCCGGCATTCACCGCCTCGAACGGGAGACCTGCGGAGTCGATCTTCTGTTGAATCAATGCGGGATACGCCTGGGAAGGATCGAGACCGTACCCGGCCGTGAGGCTGGTCCCGAGAAAGACGACCCGTCCCCGTCCGGAGGCAGGCACCGTGGACAACGGCGTGCCGGGCTGCCTCGTGTCCCGACCGCAGGCCGCGAGCATCACCAGCAGCGGACCGACCCACCAGCACCTGCTTATCATTGACCCCATGCTGCGTTGTACCTCTCTCACAAAAACGTTCATGTCCGGTGGTCAGCCGCTCACCGTGCTGAACAATATCACGCTCGAGGTGGAGCCCGGCGCCTTCGTGGCGATCGTTGGGCCATCCGGCAGCGGAAAGACGACGCTGCTGGGGCTGCTCGCTGGTCTCGATCGTCCCACGAGCGGCACCGTGCACCTCGACGGGGACGATCTCGGGACACTCGACGAGGACCGTCGCGCCCGCTTGCGCGCGGAGAAGATCGGATTCGTCTTCCAGTCGTTCCAGCTCATTCCCACACTGACCGCGCTCGAAAACATCCAGGTTCCCCTCGAGCTCCGCGGCGAGGCCGCAGCGACGCGAGCCGCCGAGCTGCTCGACCGCGTCGGGCTCGGCGACCGTGGCGGACACTATCCGGCGCAGCTCTCGGGTGGTGAGCAGCAACGGGTGGCCCTCGCTCGAGCCTTCAGCACCCAACCGCGCGTCCTGTTTGCCGACGAGCCGACCGGCAACCTCGACGCGGTCACGGGTGCCACGATCATCGACCTCATGTGCGAGCTCAATCGAGACCTCGCGACGACGCTCGTGCTGGTGACACACGACCACGATCTCGCGCGGCGAGCGCGGCGGACGGTTCGGCTGGCGGGTGGCCGGCTCATCGCCGACAGCGCAGCGTGATCACGATCGGCTTCGCCCTGCGGATGGCGGCGCGCGAGATTCGCGCGGCGCCTCGACGCCTGCTCCCCCTCACCGGCTCCGTCGCAATCGGCGTTGCCGCGCTCGTCGCGATCGATTCGTTCACCGACAACGTGCGTGACTCCGTCCGCCGCCAGGCGCAATCGCTGCTCGGCGCGGATCTGGTTCTGTCGGGCCGGCGGCCGTTCAGCGGACGTGCCACCGCGATCCTCGACACTCTCGCCGCGGGAGCGGGCCTCGCCCGGGTTACGAACTTCTCCGGGATGGGGTATGTCCCGCGCACGGCCGGCTCACGACTGGTGCAGGTCGAAGCGGTAGAGCCCGGATACCCCTTCTACGGCCGGATCGTCACCGACCCCGCCTCCGCCTGGGGTGCCCTGCAGGCCGGCCGCCGAACCGTCGTCGAGCCTTCGTTGCTCACCGCCCTCGGCGCGCGAGTGGGTGATACACTCGCGCTCGGTGACGCACGCTTCCAGATCTCGGGCACGATCGTGAGCGCGCCGGGCAACACCGGCTTTCGTGCGGCCTTGGGCCCCCGGGTGTTCATTCCGGCCGCATATCTGGCCGAGACGAAGCTGCTGGGTTTTGGCTCGCGGGCGGAATACGAGGCGTATCTCCGGTTACCTTCGGGAAAGTCGCCGCAGGCACTGGCCGACCGATACCGGAAGATCCTCGGGGCGGAACGGGTCCAGATCCGGACGGTGGCCGAAGATCAGAACAACTTGAACGACGCGCTCACGCGCCTCACGCGGTATCTCGGTCTCGTGGCGCTGGTCGCACTGCTCCTGGGCGGGATCGGCGTGTCGAGCGCCGTCGTCGTCTTCATTCGCCAGCGATGGGAGACGGTGGCCGTGCTCCGGTGTCTCGGCGCCACCGGACGACTGGTGCTCGTCGTGTACGCGCTCGAGGCGGCGGCGATGGGTCTTGCCGGAAGCGTCATCGGGGCGGCCGGCGGCCTCCTGGCACAGCGGATTCTCCCGAGCCTGCTTGCGGGCCTTCTTCCGGTGGACGTGTACCCGAACGTGTCGTGGCCCTCGACGGTCCTCGGAATGGCGGTGGGCGTGGGGGTCTCGCTCTTGTTCGCCGCGATCCCACTCCTCGGGATCCGGCGGATACCGCCGCTCGCGGCGCTCCGCCGTCCGTATGAAAGCGACGGGAAACGCCGCTTCGATGGCTGGCGTCTGGCGGCGGCTCTGCTGCTGGTTGGCGCCACCGTGGCACTCGCCTCATGGCAGGCCGGAAGCTGGAGACAAGGGGCCATCTTCTCGTCGGGAATCGCGGTGGCCCTCCTGGTGTTGTGGGGCGCCGCGTGGTGTCTCGCCGCCGCGGCCCGAAGGTGGGCGCCGTCGCGATGGCCGTATGTGTGGCGGCAGGGACTCGCCAACCTTCAGCGGCCATCGAACCAGACCACCACGGTCGTGCTCGCCATCGGCTTCGGCGCGTTCCTGCTGGGGACGTTGCTCCTGGTTCAGGCCAATCTCCTCCGCACGCTGAGGATCACCGGAGGTCCGGCGCGACCGAATCTCGTGATGTTCGACATTCAGCCCGACCAGCGTCCCCCAATCGACGAGATGCTGTCCTCGGCGGGCTTCAAGGCTTCGGCTCCCGTCCCGATCGTGCCGATGCGGATTCAGTCGGTGAAAGGCCGTCCCGTTTCAGCGATGCTCGCCGACACAGCCAGGAGCGTTGGAGACGAGTCGCCAAACAGCTGGTCGTTCCGCCACGAGTATCGCTCGACCTATCGCGACACGCTGGTCTCGACCGAACGGATCGTCGCGGGCAAGTGGTGGACCGGGCGGGCCGCTCCCGGCGAGATCTCGGTCGAGGACGGCGTCGCCCGCGAGCTGGGCGTCGGAGTGAACGATTCGATTGTGTGGGACGTTCAGGGCGTCCTGCTTCCCACCCGCATCACCAGCCTCAGGGATGTAGAATGGGCCCGATTCGAGCCCAACTTCTTCGTGGTCTTCGCACCCGGCGTGCTCGAGAAGGCGCCGCAATCACTCGTGATCCTCACACGGATCGAGAGCGCGCCGGATCGTGGTGTCTTCCAGCGGCGGTTGGCGGAGCGGTTTCCCAACGTCACCACTCTCGATCTCTCCTCACTGCAACAGACCCTCGAAGGTTTGATCTCGCGGGTCGTGCTCGCGATACGGTTCATGGCGCTTTTCACCATGGGAACGGGCGCACTGGTTCTCGTAGGCTCGCTCGCGACCAGCCGGTTCCAGCGGATCCGCGAGGGAGCTCTGCTCCGAACGCTCGGCGCGACCAGCGGGCAGGTCTTCCGTATCGTCTTTGCGGAATACCTTTCTCTCGGGCTGATGGCATCCGCCGCGGCCCTTCTGCTCGCGCTGGTCGCTGCCTGGGCGATCGCCCGGTTCCTCTTCGATGGCGACTTTGCGCCGGCTCTGCCGCCGTTGGCCGGTCTGGCGCTGGTGGTGACGGGGCTGACGGTCGCAATTGGCCTGATCAATAGTCGCGACGTTCTTCGTCGGCCGCCGCTCGAGGTCCTGCGAGCGGAGTAGCCCGACGGCTGCCGGCCCACGGCTATATTCCCGGCCATCACACTCGAGGGTTCCCTGCATGCTCGCGATTGACCTCTCCGGAAAGCGTGCGCTCGTGGCCGGCGTCTCGGATGACGGCGGCTTCGGGTTTGCCATCGCCAAGGCGCTCGCCGAGGCCGGTGCCTCCATTTGTGTGGGAAGCTGGCCGCCGGCGCTCGGGATTTTCACCAAGCTCATCGAGCGCGGTAAGATGGCGGAGTCGTCGCGTCTCTCGAATGGAAGGACACTGGAGTTCGAACGGATTTATCCGCTCGATGCCGCGTTCGACACGCTCGACGAGGCGCCGGCCGATATCCGGGAGAACAAGCGATACATAGACCAGGGCGACTTCTCGATCTCGGGAATGACTGCCAGGATAAAGGCGGACTTCGGCGAGCAGGGGCTCGACATCGTGGTACACAGCCTGGCCAACGCCCCGGAAGTGAAGTCGCCGCTCGTGGACACGAGCCGACAGGGTTACCTCTCCGCGATCGGCGTCAGCGCCTACAGCAACGTGTCGCTCGTCCGCCAGTTGTCTCCACTCATGCGGCCAGGCGGATCCTTCCTCTCCCTCACGTACATCGCCGGTGAACGGGTCATCCCCGGGTACGGGGGTGGAATGTCTTCCGCCAAGGCTGCGCTCGAGGCCGACACGCGGACTCTGGCCTTCGAGGCCGGCCGCCGCTGGGGTGTCCGGGTGAACGCGATCTCCGCAGGGCCGTGGGCCTCCCGGGCCGCAACGGCGATCGGCTTCATCGACATGATGATCACATACGCCGCCGCCAACTCGCCCCTGCCCCGGGCGATCGATGCCGACGACGTGGGCTCGACAGCGGCCTTCCTGTGCAGCCCTCTCGCTCGCGCCATCACGGGAAGCGTGATCTACGTTGACAATGGATTCAACGTGATGGGGATGGCGGTACCGGGGTCTTCGGCCGAGCCGGCGCATGTCCGATGAGCTGCTCACTCGATCCGACGGCCTGGTTCGCCGCCTGACGCTGAACCGGCCGCGGCGACGAAACGCGCTGACACCGGATCTGGCGCGTGAGCTCGCGGCTCAGCTCGACGAGGTAGAGGAGACGGGGAACACCGAGCTCGTCATCCTCGCAGGCGCCGGAGGGCACTTCTGCGCCGGCCTCGATCTCCACTGGCTTCAGTCCCTTGGCGACACTACCACATCAGCTCTCCAGCGAGGCCTGGGCGACTTTCAGTCGGCCGTGCTCGCGATCGTTCGCTGCCCGGTCCCCGTCATCGCCGTCGTGCAAGGCACTGCGGCGGGATTCGGGTTCGACCTTGCCGTAGCCTGCGATCTCCGCATCGCCGGAGCCGGAGCATCGTTTACGTCTGCGTTTGCCCGAATGGGACTGGTTCCCGATGGAGGCTCGACATTCACGCTGCCGCGCCTGATCGGACCCGGACCGGCGTTGCGCCTTCTCCTCGCCGGCGAAACGGTGGATGCCGCGCGCGCCCTCGCTCTCGGACTGGTAGATCAGGTGGTGGATGATGCCGCCCTCGACGACGGAGTCCGGGCGATGGCAGAGCAACTCTTCAGTGGCGCGCCCGCCAGCAACCGAACGATCAAGCGTCTCGTCCGCGCCGGAGAGCTTGGCGCGCTGGAGCAGGTGCTGGCGATGGAGGGGGCGTCGCAGGTCCAGGCTCTGCAGGGCCCCGAGTTCCGCAAGCGGCTCGAGCGGTTCCTTGCCCGATAGCATCTTCCGCCCCGACCTGCTGGCTGGGAAGGTCGCCGTGGTCACCGGCGGAGGCACCGGGATCGGTCTCGGCATCGCGGCGTCACTCGCGGCAGCGGGGGCTTCGGTGGCGATCGCGAGCCGCAAGCCCGAACACCTCGAGAGTGCCACGGAAACCCTTCGACAATTCGGTGCGAAGGTGACAACCGTAGAGACGAATGTGCGTGAGCCCGAGGCAGTGGCGCGGATGGTCGATCGGGTCAGGACCGTTCACGGACGGCTCGACATCCTCGTCAACAATGCCGCCGGAAACTTCTACGCAGCCTCCGCGACGCTCTCGCCCAACGCGTGGCGCGCGGTAGTCGAGACCGACCTGTACGGCAGCTTCTACTGCGCCCAGGCGGCGTATCCGGTGATGAAGGCGCAGGGAGGAGGTCGGATCGTTTCCGTCTCGATGACGCTGCACTACCGCGGATGGCCCCTCATGGCCCACGCGACGGCGGCAAAGGCCGGCGTGGACGCGCTGACCCGCACCCTGGCGCTCGAGTGGGCGCCGGACCACATCACGGTGAACGCCATCGCGCCGGGTCCGATTCCCACCGAAGGTGTGCGTCGCGCGTTCACGCCGCCGGACTCGCGTGCCCCCGATCTTTTCCGGATGGACGAGTACGCGACGCGAAGCATCCCCCTGGGCCGGTGGGGCACGCCGGACGACATCGGCCAGATGGTCACCTATCTCGCGAGCCCCGCCGGCGACTGGATCACCGGTGCCATCTTTGTGGTGGACGGCGGCTCGTGGCTGGCCGGCGGGAGGTCCTGACCGAATGTTCATCGGACACTACGGCGTCGCGTTGGCGGTGAAGCGGGCCGAACCGAAGATCTCGCTGGGGGTTCTCTTCCTCGCGGCCCAGCTCGCCGACGTTCTCTGGGGGTGTTTCCTTCTCGTCGGATGGGAGCACGTCCGCATCGTGCCCGACAGTAATCCCCTGCTCACTTTCGACTTCTTCGACTACCCGATCTCTCACGGCCTCCTGGGGATGATCGGCGCGGGTGTCGCAACCTCCATTGTGTACTACTCGTGGCCTACCCGCGACACCGCCCGCCACTGGCAGGCGTCGGTGGTCGTTGGCCTGGTCGTCATCTCGCACTATCTGCTCGACGTCATCGTGCACCTGCCGGACCTTCCGCTCGTCGATAACGATTCGCCAAAGCTCGGATTGGGACTCTGGAACCACTTCGGGTTGAGTGTCGCGCTCGAGCTCGTCGTGCTCGCCGCCGGCGCCGTCGCCTACGCGACCCTCAAATCGCGACGGCATCCGGTGCGTCCCGCTCGGCTGGCGACGGTGCTCGTCGTACTGCTTGGCGTCTATGCCGCCTCTCTTTTCGGGCCGCCTCCACCCAGCGTGACGGCCGTGGGCGCCGGCGACATCGTATTCCTGCTGATCATGGTGGCCCTTGGAGCTTGGGCGGACCGGGCGGTCTTGCCCGCGAAGATCCTCCCTCAGCACACGACGAGGTGACTGTGGAGCGGACGTTCTTCGGACTCGGTGCAGGATCGGCGCTGATCGGAGTGGCCGCGGGCGCGTTCGGCGCGCACGCGCTCCGGGCCAGGCTTGCGCCGGACCTCCTTGCCGTATTCGAGACCGGTGTCCGCTACCAGATGTATCACGCGTTCGGATTACTGGCGGTGGCGTGGGCGGTCACGCGCTGGCCCGGACCACTCGCGCAGTGGGCGGGATGGCTCTTCCTGGTGGGAACGACCCTCTTCTCGGGCAGCCTCTACGCGCTCGCCCTGACCGGTGCCCGCTGGCTGGGTGCCATCACCCCAATCGGCGGGCTCGCGTACCTCGCCGGATGGACATGCCTGGTGGTTGCCGCGGCAAGAAGGTGACGGGTGAAGAGGTGAACGGTGAACGGTGAACGGTGAACGGTGAAGAGTGAAGGGAGCTGAGGCGGCCCCTTTCACCCTTCACTTTTCACGTTTCACCTTTCTCAGAGCTCGGCGACGATCTTCGCCTTGATCTGCTCGAACTCCGAGTCCGTAATCAGTCCCTTCTGCAGCATGTCCTTTGCCCGCTCGAGACGCGCGGCCGGTGAATGGTCCGAGTCACTCGATGCCACGGTGCCGGCGGCCTGACCGAGCTGGATCCCGCCTGATTTCGCTCGCAGCTCGTCGAGGTCCCGCACCCGGCGCTTCTCCCGCCACGACTGCGCCTGGGCCTGACACAGCCGGTACACGGCCTGCGCCTCGCTCTTTCTGAGCCCCGTGAACACCAGCGTCCGCTGCGCCCCTTCGGTGCTGGCCAGGTCGCGGGTCACGAACGCCGTCACGCTGAGCGTCGCGCCGAAGATGCCGACTCGGATATCGGCATCGTGCAGGTCCTGCCAGCGCACATCGTCGGCGGTGAATCCGCCGAAGAGCCCGCGGATGGTGGAAATCAGCCGACCCGTCGTGCTTCCGATGGCGACACGACGATGCACGAGGGCGAAGATCCGCCGTTGGACGGCATATGCCTCCAGCTGCTCGCCGGGAATGAGGAGCGACCGGAGCGGCTCGAGCACGTGCGCCAGCGCAGGGTCGTCCGGTTGCGGAATCACCGGCGCGGAAGGAGCTCCCATGGAATTCCTCCGATAGCTATGAGTTCTATTCGCTTTCGTGCGCCCACTTGAAGAAAAGGACGCCGATGGCCAGAAAGATCCAGAGATTCCCCGGCACCCACATGAGCAGACCGCCGAGCTGCTGATCGTCGAGCGGCGAGAGTCCCCAGGTCCTTGGAGCCGCCGAATACCAGGGATAGAGCACGTTGTCCGCGAGCGTGATCAGCGCGGCGATGAGCTGCATCGGAATCCCGACCAGAAAGAGATAGAGCATTCCGAGCCCGGGCGACAGTCGCGGCACCTCGGGAGACGGGCTCATCACCGGCCACCACATCATGGTGGCGGTCACCATGAACATGATGTGCGTGGCGATGTGAACGTCGTGATTCCGCATCATGAGGTCGTACGCCGCGGCGACGTGCCACGCGGCGATCGTCGCGGTATAGACGGTTGCCGCCACGACCGGATGTGCCAGCACCCGTGCTAACCGGCGGACTCCCTCTGTTCGGAGCAGCGGGCTCAGGAGCCAGCCCGGGATTCCGGCGATCAGGAGCGGCGGAAAGAGAAGTGTCAGCACCAGGTGCTGCACCATGTGGACCGAGAAGAGATAGTAGTCGCTCAGGTCGTGGATCGGACCGTTCAGCGACACCAGGAGAACGACGAGCGCAGCGGAGAAGGAGGCAACCTGCCACGGCGCGGCGGGGGGACCCAGCCCTTTCCGGCGGCGGAGAGGCCCGATCCCCCAAAAGTACAAGGCACCGAGAAGCCCGGTGCCTATGATCACGCTGGGGTGCAAGGCCCAGCTGAGCTCGTACGGGGTGGTAGGTCGCGGCCGATCGTCCAGCAACGGCACGAACGGCAGAAGCATCAGCCGCCCGATCTCGCGAACGCAAAGTGGTAAGCCATCAGCACGATGAGGGCCACGATGATCACCGCCGCGATGATCAGGGGAAAGACGAACAGCCCGGTGAACAGCCGACTGATCCTGCTTGAGGTGCATGTAGAACATCGCCACCAGCGCGAACTTCGCCGCGGACATGAGGAGGAGCAGCGGGACGAAGAACGGCTGGATGGCGGCCGACGACGCGCCGGCGTGCTCGCCGTACGTGATCTCGTAGAGCCCGACCTCGAGCGCGGTCAGGACGAACAGGACGAGCGCCGACCTTGGCATACAGCCCGGCGGTCGGGTGGGCGTGCTCCTCGGGGGCGTGGGCCGCGTGGGCGTCCATGCGTCAGGCCTCACTTGATCAGGTAGACGACGGGGAAGATCACGATCCAGACCACGTCCACGAAGTGCCAGTACAGCGCCGCGATCTCGAGGTTGAGCGCCTTCTCGGGCGGAATGCTTCCGCGGAGCGCCATCGACCAGCAGCGTGATGAGCCAGATCACGCCGATGCGTCACGTGGGTGCCGTGGAACCCGGTCAGCGTGAAGAAGCGTGGAGCCGAACAGGTTGGTGTGTAGCGCAGCCCCTTGTGCACGAAGTGGGTGAACTCGTAGCACCTGCATGCCGACGAAGAAGAACCCGCAGAGGATCGTGGCGCCGAGCCAGCCGAGCAGCCTCTTCCGGTTGCCCGTCTGGGCGCCGTGGCAGCGCGAGCACCACGAAGAACGAGCTGAACAGCAGCAGCGCGGTGCCGAGCGGTGACCAGTGGGATCTCGAGGATCGGCTCGCAGCGCCTGACGCCGTCGGCAGCACTGCCAGACCTCGTGCGGGAACGGGCCGGGTCCGACGAGCCTGCTTCCCTTGTAGACCAGATAGGTCGAGATCAGCGACGCGAAGAACAGGCATTCCGACCCGATGAAGGTCCAGATGGCCAGCTTCCGGCTGTCGAGGCCGGTCGAGGTTTCGAGATGCGCGGCGTGGTCGGTCAAGTCGCAGTCCGGCGTGTGGCTGATCAGCTGATCAGCTATCGGCTGATCGTTAGCGCTCATCCGGCCGGCTCGAACGCCCAGTTGAAGACGCCGAAGAACAGGATCGGCGGCGCCGGCGATGCTGACCCACGGACCGATATGTGGGAACGCGAGCACGCCGCCGATGGTCGTCAGCACGCCGATCGCCGGACACGAGCGGCCAGTACGAGGGATTGGGCAGGTGGATGCCCTTGCCGCTCACCCGCGGCGGCTCGGGCAGCGTGCCGCCGCGCTCGCGCTTCAGCTCCCACAGCGGATCGCGTCCGTGCACCGACGGCACCTCGGCGAAGTTCCACTCCTGCGGCGGCGAGGGGATCGCCCACTCGAGCGTCGCGCCGTTCCACGGATCGGCCGGGGCGTTCCGGCGGGCTCGCGCGAGCGTCTTGAAGATGTTGTACGATGAAGACCAGGAACGACGAGCGCCGAGGATGAACGAGCCCGACGGTCTCGATCTGGTTCAGCATCTCGAAGCCGAGTCCGGCGGGATAGGTGTAGACCCGGCGCGGCATGCCGTTCAGCCCGAGGAAGTGCATCGGGAAGAACGTCAGGTTGAAGCCGATGAGCATCAGCCAGAAGTGCACCTTGCCGAGCCTCTCGTCCAGCATCCGGCCGAACATCTTGGGGCACCAGTAGTAGGCGCCGGCGGTCAGCGCGAAGATGCTCCCGCCGAAGAGCACGTAGTGGAAGTGCGCGACGATGAAATAGGTGTCGGTCTGCTGCAGGTCGGCCGGCGGCGACGCGTGCATGACGCCGGAGAGGCCGCCGATGATGAACATCGCGACGAAGCCCGAGCGCGAAATACATCGGGGTCTTGAACTGGAGCGAGCCGCCCCACATCGTGCCGATCCAGTTGAAGATCTTCACGCCGGTCGGGATCGCGATCAGCATCGTGGTCGAGCGAGAAGAACGAGTCGGCGATCGGGCCCATGCCGGTCGCGAACATGTGGTGGCTCCACACGCCGAAGCCGAGGAAGGCGATGAACGCGCCCGAGAAGACCATCGCGGCGTAGCCGAAGAGCGGCTTCCGCGAGAAGACCGGCAGCATCTCGGAGACGATGCCGAACGCCGGCAGGATCAGGATGTACACCTCGGGGTGCCCGAAGATCCAGAAGAGGTGCTGCCAGAGGAGCGGATCGCCGCCGCCCGACGGCACGAAGAAGTGGGTGCCGAAGAACCGGTCGAACATGAGCAGGATCAGCGCGACCGTGATCACCGGGAAGGCGAGCAGCAGCAGGACCTGGGTGATGAAGCTCATCCACACGAACATCGGCATCCGCATCAGCTTCATGCCGGGCGCGCGCAGGTTGATGATCGTCACGAAGAAGTTGACCGCCGGCGGCGAGCGACGCGATGCCGAGGATCTGGAGGCCGAGCATCCAGAAGTCGATGTTCAGCCCGGGCGAGAACTGCCTCGAGGTCAGGTTGGCGTAGCCGAACCAGCCGCCGTTCGGGCGCGGCGCCGAACAGGAAGCTCGAAGTTGAGGAACAGGCCGCCGAGCAGGAACACCCAGTAGCTGAAGGCGTTGAGCCGCGGGAACGCGACGTCGCGCGCGCCGATCTGCAGCGGGATCATGAAATTGAAGAACATCGCCGAGAGCGGCATGACCGCGAGGAAGATCATCGTCGTGCCGTGCATCGTGAACAGCTGGTTGTAGGTGTCCGGCGAGCCAGGAACGTGTTGTCCGGCGCGCCCAGCTGGAGCCGAATGAGCAGCGCCTCGAGCCCGCCGATCAGGAAGAAGACGAAGGCGGTGGCACCGTAGAGGATGCCGATCCGCTTGTGGTCGACGGTCGTGAGCCAGCTCCACAGGCCGGTTTTTTCTGCGTGGCCGGCGGCCGCGTGGGCCCGTTGTTGGTCGAGTGCGGAGGTTGCCATACGAGCCCTGTTATTGGTGAGCGCGAAGGTAAGTCGCGAGCGCCTTGGCGTCCTCGGGGTTCACACCGAGGTTCGGCATCAGCACGCCCTGCTTGATCACCTGCGGATTCTGAATCCAGCGGGCGAGATTCTCATCAGTATTCCGGAGGGTGCCGGCACCGATGTAGCTGCGCGCACCCACGTTGGCCAGGTTGGGGCCGATCATCCCCTTGGGCGCATCATACGCGTTGAGGGAGTGACAGCCCACGCATCCCTTGCTCAGGAACAGCTTCTCTCCGGCGCTCTGTGCCGAAGCAACGGCCTGGGGAGGCGCCGGCGGCCCCTGCTCCGCCTTCTTTTCTGGAGCGGGCGGGTTGGCGGGCGGCGGCGGAGCCGGCGGTTGCGCCTTCAGTGTCTGCATGTGCGCAGCCCAGGCCTGGAATTCCTCGGGCGACTGCGCCCGGACCCGGAAGGCCATTCGCCCGTGCTGGATACCGCAGAACTCGGCGCATTGCCCCGGATATTCGCCGGCCTGCTCGGCCTTGAACCACAGCCGGGTCTCCCGGTTCGGGAAGACGTCGCGCTTCCCGGCGAACCGCGGATTCCAGAAGCTGTGGACCACGTCGCCCGTCTCCATCCTGAGCGAGACGGTCTGTCCCACTGGAATGTGCAACTCGTTTGCGGTCGTGATGTTGAGGGTAGGGTACCGGAACTCCCACCACCATTGATGTCCAATGACCCGGATCTCGAGTGCGTTGCCGGCCGGAAGCATGTTCGTCTGAAAGATGCCCCGCACCGTCGGCACGGCGATGGCGGCCAGAATCAGCGCGGGAATCACCGTCCACACGATCTCGATCGTCGTATTGCCATGCACCTGGCTCGGTTCAGGATCGCCTGGCTTGCCACGAAACCGGAAAATGGCATACAGGAGTGCGCCCTCGACCAGGATGAACACGACAGCTGCCCACTTGAGGGTCGTCGTCTGGATGTCATCCCCGATCCGGCCGAAATCGGAAATTGGTCGGAGGGCGGTCTGGGGATAGTGGTCAGGCGAGCAGCCCGCCACGACCAGCGCGATAAGGCAGAGCAACGGAGCCAGCCGGCCCAATCGCCGGATGACAGCGGTCCTCGAGAGCATCACGCAGCCGTCCTGTTGGCAAGGATCAATGCAGAACCATGGGCAAGGGCCGCAGCAGTTTACGGGTTTGCATGTCACAGGTCAAGGAATTTGGTGCGATCTGCGCCATCCGCCCCGATTTCGTCCCTGTAAGCATTTCCCATCCAAGACCTTAGCCTGACTACTATCCGCCATTGCGACCCCGGTGGTATGTTACCTTCATCTGTCTCTGCTGCCTGGGGAGATCCGCTCCAGGCTGGACTTCTTTTATTCCGTCTGGCACAACTCGGCACAACCATGATCCGTGAGATGCGGGAAAAGCTGAGTCGCGAGATCGACCAGCTCAGCCACGAGCTCAATATCCTTCTCCCCCAGGCCATCGCCCAAGCCGTCGAGCTCGGCGACCTTCGGGAGAATTCCGAATACAAGACCGCCCTCGAGCGGCAGCAATTCGTCCAGGCGCGCCTCGGGCAGCTCCACCAGCGGCTCAACCAGCTGAGTCAGCTCGCCAACACCGAGGCGCCGAGTGATCGGGTCGGACTCGGCTCACGAGTGACGGTGCTCGACCTCGAGACCAATGACACCGACACGTACATGGTGGTGCTGGCGGAAATGATGGATATCGATGCCGGCCACATCTCGCTCGCTTCCCCACTCGGCCGGGCCCTGTCGAACGGGAGGGTGGGCGACGAGATCAGCCTGCGCCTTCCAACCAGGTCGCGGCGATTGCGGATTACCGAGCTGGTCACGGTACACCAAGCCGGGACCGTGATCGAACGGTAGACGACTACTGACGATGGAATTTCCTCCCAGGCAGCTCCTCGTAGTCGGCGACCGGGTGCTCATCGCTCCGGAGGACGGCGATGACCGCACCAAGGTCGGCCTCTACCTGCCGGCCACCGCGATCGACTCCCAGCAGGTGCAGACCGGACTCATCGTGGCCACCGGGCCGGGGACTCCCGTTGCCGACCTGAGCAGTCTCGACGACGAGCCCTGGAAGGTTGGAAACCACGATTCGCGCGGCGAAAGGAATGCAGGCGAAGGTCGGCGACCATGCGATATTCTTCCGAAAGGCCGCCGTGGAGATCACCTTCGAAGAGAAGAAATACCTCGTCGTCCCCCAGGCAGCCATCCTCGTCCTGATCCGGGACGACCTCCCCATCTAATCGTGAGCGGCACCGTCACGCACGTCGAGGGCCGGTTCGCCGGGTCTGGCGGGCTCGACCTCTATCGTCAGTCGTGGCGTCCGATCGCCACCCCCAAAGCGGTTTTCGTCAATCTTCATGGGCTCGGCGATCACTCCGGGCTTTATCCGGAGCTGGTCGACTACCTGGTAGCCCGCGAGTTGGCGGTGCACACCTTCGATCTGCGCGGGAACGGCCGATCCGCCGGACAGAGGGGATATGTCGAGAACTGGGGAGAATACCTCGAGGATCTCACCCGCTTCCTCGCCCTCGTGGATCGAGACGACCCCGGCCGTCCGCTCTTTCTTCTCGGAAACAGTCTGGGCGGCCTCATCGCCCTCGACTACGCGTCCCGCTCGCCCCGCCGTTTGCGCGGGGTGATCGCGGTCTCGGCACCCCTCGGGGAGCTGAGCGTTCCCGCGCCGCTGCTGGCGCTGGGCCGGATCATGTCGCGTGTGTGGCCTCGGTTTTCTCTCGAGACGGGGATGGATCTCACAGGCTTGGCCCGAGACCCTACTGTGGCCGAGCGGATCCTGGCAGACCCTCACTTCCACCGGCGGGGCACCGCACGTCTTTCGACCGAGGTCACCGGCGCGATCTCCCGGGTTCAGGCAGGTGCCGGGTCGTTCGGGGTGCCGTTGCTGGTCCTCCACGGCTCGGATGATCGGATGGTGTCACCGGCCGGCAGCAGACGTTTCGCCGCAAATGCCGGATCATCCGACAAGCAGCTGATCGAGTATCCCGGCGGCTACCATGCGCTCTTTGCGGATTACGGGCGCGAGGAGGTCCTGGCCGACATTGGCCACTGGATCGACGCGCGGCTCTGACCGGCTCTCGCGCGCACCCGAGGCGGGCGCTACTGTGAAGGCGTGGTGATGAAGTCGTTGGTGCGCGCGCTGCGCTTGCGTTGCCCGCATTGCGGGGGTGGGCCGATCTTCGTGACCTGGTCGAGCCTGGTGCCCAACTGCCCGGTCTGCGGCCTCGGGCTCGAGCGGGGAGAGCGGGGTTACTGGCTCGGCGCGTACTTCTTCAATCTCATGGCGGTCGAGACGGTCTTCAGTATCTGGGTTCCGGGCTTCCTATGGTGGACCTGGCCCAGCCCGCCGTGGGGACTGCTCCAGATCACCACAATGCTGCTCATGGTGGTCTTTCCCATCTTCTTCTTCCCCTACTCCAAGACGCTGTTCCTCGCCTTCGATCTTCTGGTCCGCCCGCCGACCGAGGAAGACTTCGCCGTGCCCCACGAAGAGGCACGGCGACACAGACACACCCACTGACGGCTATTCCTCGCGCAACACCACTGCCGGGTCTACCCGAGTGGCGCGGAGCGCGGGCAGGAGGTTCGCGACCAGCGCCACCGCGGTGAGCAGCGACGCGACTGACACGAAGGTGACCGGATCGGTCGGACGAACATCGTAGAGCTGGTTCGTGATGACACGCGTGAGTGCAAACGCCGTTACCAGTCCGACGCCAACCCCGGTCAGGGCAAGCCGCATTCCCTGCCGCAACACCATGCGCAGCACGTCGCGCCGTTCCGCTCCCAGAGCGATCCGCACGCCGATCTCCCTCGCGCGTTGTGCCACCGAGTAACTCATCACCCCGTAGATCCCGATCGAGGCGAGCAACAACGCAATCCCCGAGAAGAGGGACAACAGCAGCATCGAGAGCTTACGCTGGCCGACCGACTGCTCGAGCAGCGCCTCCATCGTATTAACGCGCGAGATCGGCTGGTCCGGATCGACGGTGCGAACCGCCTGACGCACGGCATTGACGTAACTCTCCGGGTCTCCGGCTGTCCGCGCCGCGACCATCATGCCCGGTACCCCGCTCTGCCGATAGGGGAAGTAACACTGCACGCGAGGCTCCGCGGCGAGACCCTCGTGCTTCGTGTGCCCAACGACACCAACGACTTCGATCCACTGCCTGGACGACGTGTCGGCCGCCCCCGGGGCGGGACCGAACGTGATTCGCTTGCCGATCGGGTTCTCGTTGGGCCAATACCTGCGCACCATCTCCTCATCCACCACGGTCACCAGCGGAGAGCTGCCCAGATCACTCTTCGTCAGCACCCTGCCCTTGATGAGCGGCACACGCAGCGCTTCGAAGAAACCCGGGCTCACGATCCGGACGTCACCCCAGGGACCCGGCACGTCCCGTGGAGTCTGATAGCCCTCGACGTCGAAGCTCCTCGTGGTCCAGCTCCCGCTGAACGGCAACACCGAGGTGGCGCCCGCGGCCTTGATCCCCGGGATCTGCGCAATCCGGGGAAGCACGGCATCGAAGAAGGCGATCTGAGCGGTATCGGAGCGGTATCGAGTCGTGGGAAGGGCAACACCGAAGGTCAGAAGATGATCGGGATCGAAGCCGGGATCCACGTTCTCGAGGCGGGCGAAACTCTTGACCAGAAGGCCGGCCCCGGTCAGCAGTGTCAGGGCCAGCGCCAGCTCGGCCACGACGAGTGCCCGACGGACAGTGTGACTGCCGCGGTCGGACGTGGCTCCGCGCGACCCCTCCTTGAGATTCTCGTGCATGTTCTCGGCGGAGAAGTGAAGCGCCGGCGCCAGCCCGAAGAGCAGGCCCGTGAGTAAAGAGATGAGGAGCGTGTACACCATCACGCTCCCGTCGATGCCGATCTCGTCGGCACGCGGGAGATTCCCTCCCTTGAGGGCCACCAGCGTGCGCAGTCCTACCCAGGCGAAGGCGAGCCCCAGGATACCCCCACCGAGGGCGAGAATCACGCTCTCCGTGAGGAGCTGCCGCACCAATCGCTCGCGCGTGGCGCCGAGCGCCGTACGGATTGCGACTTCACGCGTGCGCCCCGCGGCTCGGGCGAGAAGTAGATTGGCCACATTGGCGCAGGCGATGAGCAGCACGAACCCCACGGCCCCGAGAAGGACCAGCAGCGCCGGACGGATGTCTCCCGTGGCCAGCTGACTCAGTGGCTGGGCGGTGAGCAACCAGGTGGGAGCATACTCACCGGGATATTCCTGCTTCAACTGCTCTGAAAGGGCCCCCAGCTCGGAGGATGCCTGCTCGACCGGAACGCCCGGCTTGAGCCGCGCGATGAGGTTGAGATATTCGTTCGTTCTCCCCGCCGACAGCTGTTCCGGGGTGAAGCTGAGCGGTGCCCATATCTCGGCATCCCGGCTGAAGAAATCCCGGAAGTCTGCGGGCATGATGCCGACAACCTCGTAGCTCTCGCCGTTGAGCGAGAGCGTGCGCCCGATGACGCTCCGGTCTCCCCCGAAGAGACGTTGCCACAGGCCGTTGCTGAGCACGACGATGTGATCATGCCCGAGGCTGTCCTCACCGGGCTGGATCGCGCGCCCATAGAGTGCGGGGGTGCCCATGGTCGAGAAGTACCTTCCGGTGACCTTGGTGCCCTGCAATCGCACCGGCTCGCCGACGCCGGTGAGGTTGGCATTCCAGTTGGTCTCCACCGCCATCGACGTGTAGGAGCGGGTGCGTTCCTGATAGTCCCGAAAACCAATCGCCGAAACCGGGGCTTTCAGGTTGTTCAGTCGAGGATAGAAGTGGTTGATCGTGAGGAGCTGCTGCGGGTCGCGGTACGGGAGGGGCCGCAGCAGGATCGCATTGACGGCACTGAAGATGGCAGTGTTGGCGCCGATGCCGAGCGCGAGCGTCACGATGACGATCAGGGCGAACAGCGGGCTCTTGGCCAGCCGGCGAACGCTGTATCGGACGTCCTGCAACAGAGGGTCCATGGCAGTCTCGAGTGGAGATCGCGGTGATCCAGAATAGGTTGGACGTCCCGATGGCCCAAAAGGTTGCGGCCTGCTGGACAACCGAAGAGCGCGGGCGTACCCTTGCTCGGTGTCCACTGCCCACCGTCACTGATCGACCCTGCCAGGCTTCATTACCCCAGTTTCCAGCGTAGGAGCCCAGTTGTGAGCCCCCAACAGACGAACAGAATCGCGACATTGCTCCGCGACCACGAGTCCGAGATCCTGGCCGAGTGGGTCGGTGAGCAGACTAAGGAGATCGCCGGCCAACGCGGCCGGATCGCCGACTCGGAGCTCAAGGAGCAGTCACGGGAATTTCTCAGCCTGCTCCGACAGGCCAGCTCCGGGGAGGGGCTCTCGAATCAGGACGGTCCCGCCTGGCAGAAGGTCAGTGCCATGCTCGCCGGGCTCTCGCAAACCCGGGCTCGTCAAGGGTTCACGCCGTCACAGACCGCGAGCTTCGTCTTTTCGCTCAAACGCCCCCTCTTCGCGCACCTCAAACGAGAGCACGGCAAGGAGCCCGAGGTCCTGGCTGACGAGACATGGTCGGCGACCGAGCTGATCGACCGCCTCGGCCTCCAGACCGCCGAGGCATTCATCAAGAACAGGGAAGAGACAATTCTCCGGCAGCGGGAAGAGATGCTCGAGCTCTCCACGCCGGTGGTGAAGCTGTGGGATGGCGTACTGGCACTTCCAATGATCGGGACGCTGGATAGCGCCCGAACCCAGGTTGTCATGGAGACTCTTCTCCAGCGTATCGTCGAGACCGGCGCCGAGGTGGCGATCATCGACATCACCGGCGTTCCGACGGTGGATACCCTGGTGGCGCAGCATCTCATAAAGACCGTCACGGCAGCCAGGCTGATGGGCGCGGAGTGTATCATCAGCGGCATTCGCCCGCAGATCGCCCAGACCATCGTCCACCTCGGAGTCGACCTGGGCGACGTGGCCACCAAGGCCACGCTCGCCGATGCCTTCGCGCTCGCGCTGAAGCGACGAGGCCTCACGGTGATCCCCGTCAAGACCGGCCGCTAGGTCGAGCGAACGCATGGACCGCATTCCGATCCTCAAGATGGGCGACGTCCTCCTGGTCACGATTCAGGTGGACATGCACGACCGCCTGGCGCTCGCGCTCCAGGAAGACCTGACCTCGCGCATCTCCACCACGGGCGCCCACGGTGTGCTCATCGACATCTCATCGCTCGAGATCGTTGATTCCTTCATCGGGCGCACGTTCGCCAACATCGCGGCGATGGCGAGAGTGCTGGACGCGCAGACCGTCGTGGTGGGGATGCAGCCTGCCGTTGCGATCACGCTTGTCGAGCTTGGCCTCTCGCTGCCTGGCGTCCGCACCGCTCTGAACGTCGAACGAGGGATGGCGCTTCTGGGCTCATCGCAGACCTCCGTGGGCGAGGGGGGAGACGATGCCGCGCGAGAGTCCTGAGACGGTCGAGATCCGGGCATCGTCAGACGTGGTGGCGGTACGCCAGATGGCCAGGGAGTACGCCGACCAGCTCGGCTTGAGTCTCGTCGATCAGACCAAGCTGGTGACTGCCGCGAGTGAGATCGCGCGGAACACGCTGGACTATGGCGGCGGAGGAACCGCCCGTCTCGAGGTTCTCGAGAATGGGAGCAGACGTGGGGTGCGCCTGACCTTCGAGGACCACGGTCCGGGTATCCCCGACATCGCCCAGGCGCTGAAGGACGGCTTCTCGACCGCAAACGGACTGGGCCTCGGGCTCGGCGGAGCCCGCCGCCTGGTCAACGAATTCTTCATCGAGTGCCCGCCTCAGGGGGGCACACGGGTAACGATAGTCCGATGGAAGTAAGCTCGATCCAATCGACGACGACGTCCCTCAAGCTCGAGGATCAGTCTCACGTCGGGGAAGCGAGACGCCTGGCGATCTCGTACGCCGCCGACCTCGGCTTCGACGACAACGATCGCGGGCGGATTGCCTTGGTCGTTACCGAGGCGGCCACGAATGCTGTACTCCACGGAGCAGGCGGCGAGGCGTTGCTGCGATCGCCTGCGGACGGCGATGGCCCGCTCGAGCTCCTCGTCATCGACCGCGGTCCCGGCATCGCCGATGTGGCGAAGGCAGTCAAGGACGGCTACTCCACCGCCGGTTCGCCCGGCACCGGCCTGGGAGCCGCGGTGCGGATGTCGGATCTGTTCGATCTCTATTCCACGCCGTCGGTTGGAACGGTCCTGTTCGCGCGCTTTGTGCCGAGACGGCAGTATGGGTCACAGGACGGACGTGCGGCTGCACAGCCTGACGGGCTGGAGATTGGTGACGTGTGCCTGCCGATGCGCGATGAGATCGTCTGCGGCGACGCGTGGGCGACGAGACGGAATGGCCAAACCGACCTCGTGATGGTGGCGGACGGGCTCGGCCATGGGCCCGATGCCGCCGAGGCCGCTCGAAGCGCGGTCGCCGTCTTCGGGGCCAGTCGTGATCGGTCGCCAACCGCTCTCATCTCCGAGATCCACGGCGCGCTCCGCAGCACCCGCGGCGCCGCGGTGGCGATCGCGGCGCTCGACCACGAGATCGGCAAGGTTCGCTACGCGGGTGTAGGGAACATCTCGGGTGTCATAGCGCACGGCGATGCGACCCGCAGCATGGTATCTCTGAGCGGCACCGTCGGCCACGAGATGCGCAAGGTTCAGGAATTCGCCTACGAATGGCCAGCGGGCGCTCTCGTCGTCATGCATTCGGACGGCCTGCAGACGCACTGGCAGCTCGACAAGTATCCCGGCTTGGCGGCCCGACACCCGAATGTCATCGCGGCGGTCCTGTACCGGGACTTCAATCGAGGCCGCGACGATCTCACGGTGATCGCGGCCCGGTTACCGAAATCGGCATAGGTCCAGATATCGTGCAATCCATCATTACCGTCGATCTGAGCCACGAGGGCGACGTGGTAATCGCTCGTCGCCGCGCACGCCAGATCGCCGACGTGTTGGGTCTCGATGCCCAGGACCAGAGCCGATTCGCGACCGCCGTCTCGGAGATCGCACGCAACGCCTTCCAGTACGCCGGGGGCGGCCGGGCAGAGTTCGGCATCGAGGACACCCCGATCCGCATGCTCACGGTCCGGTTGACCGACCAAGGCCCCGGCATCGCCGATCTCCGGGCCATCCTGGACGGTCGCTATGTCTCACACACCGGAATGGGAGTCGGCATCAGCGGCGCGAGAAGACTCACGGATCACTTCGAGATCCGGTCAGCGCCCGGACAGGGCACGACGGTCGTGCTTGGCAAACGCATCCCCAGCCGGTCCCCACGAATTGCGCCGATGACCGCTACTCAGGTCTCGGCCAAGCTCCAGACCGGCAGCGACCTCGACTTCGGTCAGGAGCTACGCGAGCAGAACAAGGAGCTGATGCGGAGCCTCGAGGAGACCCGCGGAAGGCAGGTGGAGATCGAGCGTCTCAACCGCGAGCTCGAGGAAACGAACCGTGGTGTCGTAGCGCTCTACATGGAGCTCGACGAGCGCGCGCTCGATCTCGCCCGAACGGCGGACATGAAGTCGCGCATCCTGTCCGACATCAGTCACGAGGTGCGCACGCCACTCAATGCGATCCTGAACATCTCGCGGCTGCTGATGGACCGCATGGACGGCGATCTGAGCGCCGAGCAGGAAAGGCAGATCCGCATGATTCGCGATTCGGCGATGACGGTCACTGAGCTCGTGAGTGATCTCCTGGAGCTCGCCAGGATGGAGGCCGGCAAGACCCTCGCACGGGTCTCGACGTTTTCCCTCGGCGATCTGTTCGCCGGCCTCAGGGGCATGTTCCGCCCGCTGGCAACCTCGGACGCCGTCTCGGTCGTTTTCGAAGAAGTCGGCGACATTCCCGCGCTCCAAACCGACGAAGGCAAGATCGGTCAGATCCTTCGGAACCTGATCTCCAACGCCCTCAAATTCACCGAGCGTGGCGAGATCAGGGTTGGGGCGGCACTGCGGGACGACGACGTCATCGTGTTCACGGTCACGGATACGGGCATCGGCATCGCGCCCGAGAACCACGAGCTCATCTTTCAGGAATTCAGGCAGATCGAAAATCCGCTCCAGCGGCGGTCGGCAGGAGCAGGCCTCGGGTTGCCGCTGTCCCGGAAGCTCGCGATTTATCTCGGCGGCAACCTGACGGTCACGAGTGAGCTCGGGCACGGGTCCACGTTCACCGCCGCCATTCCACGGGTGTACCACGAGGCAGCCCCCGAGCAGACCGTGGCCATCGCCGCAGGTGCGGCACAGACGGGAGCGATCGGTGGCTGAGACGACTCCACAGGGCACTGTCCTCGTCGTGGACGACACGGAAGCGAACCGCTACACGATCGTGCGGATCCTCCAGAAGGCCAAGTTCGAGGTCCAAGAGGCCACCAACGGTGTCGAGGGCCTGGCCCGAATCACCCCCGACCTTGACCTCATCATTCTGGACATTCGCATGCCGGAGATGGACGGCTACGAAGCGGCGGCACGAATCAAGGCCAATCCCGCCACTCGCGCCCTCCCGATTCTGCACATCTCGGCGACGTATACCGAGAGCAAGGACATCGCCTACGGGCTCGACGGAGGAGCCGACGGGTACCTGACGCATCCGGTGGATCCCGAGGTCCTGGTGGCGACTGTGCGGGCCCTCGTCCGCATGCGGCGAGCCAACAAAGCCCTGCGAAATCGCGAAGCGGAGGCGCGGGCGCGGGCCGAGGAGCTCCAGGCACTCATGACTGCGGTTCCAACCGCGGTGATTCTCGCCCATGATCCCGAGTGCACCAGGATGACCGGAAATCCGGCCGCACATCATCTGTTCGGCCTGCCGGCCGCGACGGAGCTGACAGGGTGGCCTCCCGGCGTCCGGGCATTTCAGAACGGGACAGCGATTCCGTTATCAGAGCTCCCGATTCAGAAGGCCGCTCGCGAAGGGATCGCCATCTCCAACGTGGAGTTCGAGCTGGTGTTCGACGACGGAAGCCGGGCCGACATCCTCGGGAGCGCGACGCCGTTATTCGAGGAGCCCGGCCGAGTGCGCGGAGCTGTAGGATCGTTCGTGGATGTGACCGAACGAATGCAGGCACGAGCGCAGCTCGAGCGGGCGCAGCGCATCGAGAGTATCGGCCGGCTAGCCGGCGGCTTTGCCCACGAAACGAACAATCAGATGACGGTCGTCCTCGGATTCACGGATTTCGTCTTGAGGGGCTCCAATCTGTCGCCTGACCAGCGTCACGATCTCGGCCAGATCAAGACTGGGGCCGAACGGGTGGCCCAACTCACCCGGCAGCTTCTGGCCCTGAGCCGCCGCCAGCCACAGAATCTCGAGTCGCTCGACCTCGACGCGGTCGTTCTGGATACCCAGGTCCTCATCACCAGGCTGCTCGGTCCCGACATCGCGGTGCACATCAGGACCGATGGCGCGCCCAAGTGGGTCCGGGCCGACCGCACGCAGCTCGTGCAGGTGCTGCTGAACCTTGCCATCAACGCCCGCGACGCGATGCCCGAAGGGGGAAACATCGAGATCTTCACGGCCGTCCGGCGAATCCTCGCAGGCGGAGGACGGTTCGGGCGTACCTGGAAAAAGGGCGAGCAGACGGCGATCCTGTCGGTAAGGGACAGCGGTGCCGGTATCGATCCGGCGGTATCGGCGCGGATCTTCGAGCCGTTCTTCACGACCAAGGCCCCTGGTCAAGGAACCGGGTTGGGCCTCTCGGTTGTGGAGGGGATCGTCGAGCAGAGCCGGGGCGACATTCTGGTCGAGAGCACGCCCGGCCGCGGGACGACATTCACCATTGTCCTTCCCATCTTCGACAAGTCTCCTGCGATTCAGGGACCTCCGATCTCGTCACCGAAAGGGGGCACGGAGACCATTCTCGTCGTGGATGACGAAGAAGCGTTGCGGAACATTCTGGTCAGAGGACTGCAGGAGCAGGGGTACCGCGTGCTCGAAGCAAGCAACGGCCGTCAGGCGATCGAGGTCGTCGAACGGTTCGGCAATGAGCTCGATCTCGTCATCACCGACGTCGCGATGCCGGAGCTCAATGGAGCGGATCTGGCACGATTCACCCTGCCCAAGCATCCCAGCCTTCCGTTCATCTTCATCTCGGGCCAGCCCCGCGAGGCCCTGACGCAGATCGCCCAGATCAACGACGCCGCCACACTCCTCGAGAAACCCTTTACTCACGACCAACTCGCCGCCGCCGTGCGCGAGAGTCTCGATCGGAAACCCGTGAGATCCCTTTCCGGCTGATCCTCCCCCACGCTTCGATTCTCAGACCCGAATGAACCGGGCGATGGAGGGGTCGGTTTTCAGCGCCTCGAGCGCCGCTGCATCGGGGCGCTCGGGAATGTCGCGAGCACAATCCACCATACAGACGAAACCGAACGGCTCCGTGCCGGCCTGGAATTGATGCCAGGTCAGCGGTGGGATCCTGACGAGGTCGTTGGTCGCGAGATCGGCGATCTCCGCACCCACTAGAGCGCGTCCCGGCCCTCGCACCACCATGATGGCATGGGCATGATGATGGCGCTCGAGCGATGAATATCCGCCCGGCTCGATCTCGAAGTAGCGAAGCTGGCAGGACAGTCCCTCTCCTCCGTCGAAGAGCAACTGGCGCGTGATGCCGGAGAAGTGCGTGCCTTGCGCCTTGTAAGGCGCGACTCTGATCCCTTCCCAGCGAAACGGAGCCACCTGCCGAACGTGCGCGCTCATGCCACCAGTTCCTCCGAAATCCGAGCCACCTGCTCGACCAACGCGCGGGTCCGCTCGAGCAGCCCATCGCGTGCCTCATAGAGCCCGCTGCCAATGAGCAGGATGCAATCCCGTCCATAGAACCTCAGCAGGCCTGCGACCCGTTGGAGCGCGATGCCTCCACCGGGCATCGGAAAGGCAGGCCTCGCGCGTGGGTCTGCCGCCCGCAGCGCGTCGGCGAGCGCGCGACAGGTCTCCTCGCTGTAGCTGAAACGTCCGCCGGCGTGGGGGAAGATTACCGCATCGGCGCCGTACCAGCGGAACAGCTTGCCGAAGAGCACGGATTCCCTTGCGCGCAGCACGCCACCCAGCGCGGGGTGCGCCACGATCGGCAGGCCGTCCGCGGCCGAAGCCAACTCATGAAGCAGTCCCAGCCCCACGAGCATCGGCGAGATCATAACGGCCCGCGCTCCGGCACCGCGCGCGAACTCGAGCTGGCGGGCAACACGCTCGGGCGAGCCGATGAGATTGGGCACGTACACCGTTCGGTGCCCGGTCTCTCGTGCCGCCTGCTCTACGGCTCGAAGGCAGGCCTCCACACGCTTCTCGAACGGTGCGAAGGACTGATCCGCCAAACCGTGGTCATCCTTCACGATGTCGATCCCGGCCCGCGCGAACGTGAGACAGAGCGATGCGAGCTGCCCCGGGTCGAGCCCCATCGGCTTGAGCGCGGTTGCCAGAAGGGACCGGTGCGGAACGCCGGTGAGCGCCCGCAATCCCTCGATTCCGGCGCGAGGACCGGGAAGCCAGTCGAACGCCTCGTCGGGAAGATCGATGTCGGCGAGGACGACGTCGGGTTGCAGAGAGCTGTTGCCGAAGAGCACGTTCAGCAGTTGAGCCGGATCCGACGCGGTAACGGCAAGCGGCTGCGAGATCACGACCCGAAACGCCCCGTCGCCGGCCGGCTCGATGCGCTCGACGCTGCCGAGTATGCGCTCGATGACCCGCGAGTCGGTGATCACGGAGCGCGGCAGCTCCACTGTCTGCTCCAGCATCAGCGCGTCGGCGCGAGAGGCGATCTCGGCGAACGAGGCGCGGACGAGATACGTCACGCGGAGCACGGGGGCTGACATCGCTCAGCGGCTGAGCAGGCCGGCGTCGAGTACGAACTGGGCGCCCGTCACGTAGCGCGAACGGTCGGACGCAAGAAAGACGACCGCGGCGGCAACATCCTCCGGCTCGACCCAGGGTACCGGGAGCAGATTTCCCGCCGATCGCTCCGCGATTTCCTTGGGCGTGAGGCCCTCGAGGGCGGCGAGTCCATCGTTCATCGGAGTGTTGACTCCGGTCGGGTGGATCGAGTTGACCCGGATGCCATGAGGCGCCAGCTCGATGGCCCAGGACTTGGTGAGACCGGTGAGTCCCCACTTGGACGCCGCATAGTGACTCAGGCGCCCCATCCCACGAAGACCGGCCACCGAGGAATTGTTGAGGATCACGCCCGCCTGCTGCCGAATCATCACGGGGATGACGCGCCGGGCCACCAGCCAGCTCCCCTTGAGGTTGATGTCGAGCATCGCATCCCACGCCTCTTCGGTCAGCTCGTGGGCCAGGCCGTAGGCGCAGATGCCGGCGTTGTTGAAGAGAATGTCGATCCGGCCGAAGGTGGCGACAGTGGCGCCCACAGCGGCGGTCACTGCCGCGTCGTCCCGCACGTCGGCGACGAACGTGCGGCACTCGACGCCGAGGATACGGCACTCGGCGGCGAGCGAATCGAGGTCGGCGGAAGATCCCATCGCGTACCCCGGATAGGACATTTGCCGCGCCACATCGAGCGCGGCGATGTTGGCGCCCTCGCGGGCGAGGGCGAGCGCCGAGGCACGGCCCTGGCCGTGAGCCGCACCGGTGACAAGTGCGACCCGACCGGAGAGCTCGCCCCTGCCCATCAGCGGCCCAGCGCCGATTCCGTGGCGTCGCTCCGACGATACGGCTCGAGGTACCCGTCGAGATCCACCCGAAGCGCGTTGTTGAAGAGATTGGTCGCGTACATGATCGCGCCGAAGGTGGTGAGCAGCACGATCTGCTCCGGTGTGAAATACTGCGTGAGACTGGCGTACATCGCGTCCGAAACGGCGTGGGAATCGGTCGCGAGCTGGCGGCCGTAGGCGACCACGACCTGCGTCTCGCTCGTCCAGGGCCAGCCGATCGGGGTTCTCACCACTGTCGATCAGGATGCGCCGGAAGAACGTCGAGCAGATGAGGCAGTCGGTCTCCGCCGAAATCGCGTGCGAAAAGAGCGTGGTGAGCCGATCGCCGAGAAACGGCCGAACGGCGTCACGCAGCGGATACCACTCCATGAGAGCGTGAAAGGCGGGCAACGAATGAAGCAGGGTGCGCTTCATGTTCGTAATGCGCCCTATGCGCTGATGGTCGTCGTGCGCCGCCCGGGTCTCGGCCGGCGCGTCCTCGTAGCGAATGGGTTCAATGCGAGCCATGAGACTCCTGGGAATGGCTGATAGCTGACAGCCGATAGCCGATAGCCGATAGCCGATAGCCATAGCCCTCAACCATTAGCCTAAACCCTACGCGTACATCCGTCGAGTCGGTGGCGGAACCGGGGGATCGCGGACAGATTCCGCGCAGATGTCTACGCGACGACTGATCGGCCCATTCGGGCGAGTGGCGCAATCCGACGTGAGGAGCACCGCGGGGCACACCCGCCCGATCCCGGAGGACCTGCTTCGACAGGCTTCCCGGCGGCTGGCGATTCTTGCACTGGTGGGCTGCGGGCTCTGGTTCTTCGGCCCGGCGCTGGGGCACGTGGCCGCCTTCACTCAGAACGCGACCAACCCGCGCTGGGCCCGATTCGGCGAGACCGACATCATCGCCGCCGGGAGCATCGCGGTTTCCCTCGCGCTCTTCTTTTATCTCCGCCGTCGTGACCCCGATCCGCTCTTCGTCACCGACCTCGCCCTCGTGTACCTGGTGACGATGACGTTCTCGATCGGACTCATGATGCACATGATGCCGGTCTCGCTTCGCATCCTCGACACGAGCCCGATGATCACGTGGGCGGGTCCGGTCATCCTGATGGTAGCGGCCATCGTTCCGATTCCGCCCTGGAAGATGCTGCTGGCAGGATTCGTCGCGGCGTCCATGGACCCGGTCGGCATGCTCATCGCGCGGGCCGCCGGCACGTTCCAGTTCAATTCGATCGCCAGCGCGTTTCTCATGCACTACCCGAACTATCTCATGCTCGGCGTGGCCGTGGTGATTTCCGGCGTCCTCACGCGACTCGGACAGCAGGTTGCCAGAGAACGTGAGATGGGGAGCTATCGCCTGGGCGAGCTATTGGGACGCGGGGGCATGGGCGAGGTCTATCAGGCAACCCACCGAATGCTGGCGCGGCCGGCCGCCATCAAGCTGATCCGGAGCGACACGATCGGCGCGAATGGTGGCGAGACTGCGCAGCTCGCGGTCAAGCGATTCCGCCGAGAGGCGGAGGCCGCAGCCAGCCTGCGATCGCCGCACACGGTGGAGCTCTACGATTTCGGCATCACGGACGACCAGACCCTGTACTTCGTCATGGAGCTGCTGGAAGGAATGACGCTGGAGCAGATGGTCCGCGAGCACGGCCCGCTCCCGGTCGCGCGAGCGATCTACATTCTGCGACAGGTGTGTGAATCGCTGCAGGAGGCCCACGCTCGAGGCCTCGTTCACCGGGACATCAAGCCGGCCAACATCCACGTGGGACGGCTCGGTCTCGAGTACGATTTCGTCAAGGTTCTCGATTTCGGTCTCGTCAAGTCCGTGGCGGCGGGGAGCGACGGGAGATTCTCTCGCGACGGCGGCGGGTCTCACTCCGGGCACCCCCGCCTACATGTCGCCGGAGATGAGCCGAGGCGATGCGGTCGACTCCCCCGCGGACATCTACGCGCTCGGTTGTGTCGCCTACTACCTGCTCACCGGGCAGCTCGTGTTCGAAGCAAGCAACCCGCTGCAGATGATCGCGAGACACCTGAGCGCCATGCCGGTTCCTCTATCACAACGAGCGAACGTTCATCTGCCGGCCGGCATGGATGAGCTGGTGATGAGATGTCTCGCGAAGGACCCGGAAGACCGGCCGAGCGCGGCCGAGCTGTCCCGGTCGCTCGCCGCCTTGGATGTGGAGCCCTGGCACGAGGTGGAGGCGAAGGAGTGGTGGGAGGCCAGGGCTTCGAGCGTCGTCACCGAAGGCGTTGTTACGAGGTAGGGATTTCGCGTCGGGGCGTGTGCCACGCGTGAGACCGCGACGAATTCGGTGTTGTCAGCAAGGATGTCGCGCCGTAAGTTCGGGTCGGTCCCATCAAGGTGGCTGCACAACCCGATAGACCCCGAAATTTCAACTCACATCAAGGACCTTCGTATGAGATTGCGGCATTCCAGCGTCCTGATTGCCGGAGCCGTCGTTCTGGCGGCTTGTGATCAGAATAGTTCCCCCAGCGACCAGGCAACCGAAAGCGTTCCCTCTCTCGCAACATCGACGGACGGAAACCCTCTGCTCGTCGCAATGAACGCCCGGCTCGCAGCACGCGGTCTCAAGGTGCGCGTAGCTCAGGCGGATTACGTGACCAGCGCTGCGAGCGGGCAGGCGGGGCAGACCCTCTTCGCGTTCGACCGCGGGAACAAGCACATCGGAACCGATTGGATCCCCAACGACCCGCGCCGTCATCCTGGCGTCGACATCACCTACCTGGTGGATCAGAGCGATGGCGCGACTTCCACGGCCCCTACGCTGACGAGCGCGCAAACGGAAGGGGCGATCGATCGGGCGATGACCACGTGGGAGACCACCACTCAGTGCTCCAACTTCGCCATCGACAAGGTGGCGGACCCCGGGGTAGATCCCGACCTCGCCGATGGATTGATCCTCGGCAACCCCGCGCTGATCGGCACGCCTTTCTTTGCCGATATCGTGCATGCAGGGTGGCTGCCGGCGCCGTTTTTCGATGCCCTGGCGCCGGGCGGGAGCCAGTTCATTCTCGGGGTGACTTTCCCGTTCAGCTTCACCGATGATGCAGGGAATCCAACCGATCTCGACAACAACGGGGAGTTCGACACGGCGTTCAGCGAGACGTACTACAATGACGCGTTCGCGTGGGGCATCGACGTCAGCACCGATCCGTTCGACGTGGAGACCGTCGCCCTCCACGAATCAGGGCACTCTCTGAGTCAGGACCACTTCGGGAAGATCTTCCGGACCGACGCCAACGGCCTGATACACTTCTCACCCTTCGCCGTGATGAACGCGGCGATCTCGCGCCAGGCGCATGAGCTTACGGGCAGCGATCTCGCGGGGCATTGCAGCCTGTGGGGGAGTTGGCCGAACCGGTAGGACAATTCTTCGCTGAAAAAGGCAGGGGGCGCCTGAACGGCGACCCCCTGTCGTGCTTCGGAGAGCGAAAATTCTGGTCGCCTCGTGATTTCATCAGCGGAAGCAGGTGACTCCCGCCCGCATCTGGGTGGCTGCGGCCCCCACCGAGGCGATCAAGACACGCTTGTCGTAGGGACGACGGCAGCAGGACCCTGGGATCCGATCGGCACCGGCACGCAGGCCACGCTCATCTCGGCATTGAGCAATGCACCGCGCGACACGGAGCCGTGCCACACGCGGCTCAGGCCGGCTCGCTGGTGCGATCCGACCACGAGCAGATCGGCCTGTTCCGATCCGGCGAGTTCCGTGAGGTGCACATCCACACGCCCCAGCCCGGGGCGCACCAAAACCCGAGCCCGCCCCTCAACCAGGGACTCGCCCATGAATGCGGTGACATCGCGTACAAAGGTCTGTTCTACTTCGGGATGCAGGCGGTCGAGTTGAACCGGTCCCGGAATGCCGCGGCGCGTCTGCTCCAATGGCGAGGCAATGTGGGCAACCGTAAGGTCGCATGCGCCCATATGCCGCAGTTCAACAGCCCACTCGAGAGCGATCCTCGCGCTCTCGGACAGATCGACGCCGATCATCACCCGCAAAGACCGCTCTCCCCGCAGCCATGCCTGGAACGCCGCCGTGCCGCGGACAACGAGCACCGGGACAGGCGCGGTTTGTGCCGTTCGCTCGGCCACGCTCCCCAAGAGCCACCGTAGCGGCGCCCGCCGTCCGAGCGACGCGAGGACGATAAGCCTCGCGTGCTCTGCTTCGGCGATCTGCACGAGCACCTCATCCGGTACTCCAACTACGACCTGCTCACGAACCTCAGCCTTCAGCTCGCGAAGCCGCTCTGCCTCCCGTTCCAGGTGCTGCTCTAGGGGAGCATATATGGTGTGCAGCGGCCCACCAGGCGCCAGCGCGGCGACGCCCACCTCGACCACGTGCACAAGCGTCAGGCGTTCTTGCAGCCTCGCGGCGATCAACGCGGCGACAGTAGCCGCATCGGCCGCGGGCGTGGAAAAATCGGTACCACAGAGGACCGTCATCGCACGGCCTCGGTAGGAGAGCTGGAGTTTCGATTGCGCACCACCATTTTCTCGATCTCCACGGCGACAAACACAATGCTTGAGAGTACGAGGCTCACAACTAGCTCCCCGAGGGATAGCGCCTGTGTTCTGAACACGGTCTGGAAGGCCGGTACATATATGGTGGCTAACTGCAGCACGAGTGTGAGCAGCACCGCGCCGAGCAGCGGTACATTCGAGCCCAGTCCCTGGCGGAACAGCGACTCACGCTCGGAGCGGATCGCCAATACCTGACCCATTTGGGAAAGGGCCAGCACCGTGAAGGTCATGGTCTGCCAGTGGGCCGAGCCCGTCCGATACGCCCACGCCTGCGTGGCCAGCACGACTGTACCCATGAGCACTCCGACCCACACCACGTGCTGCCAAAGCCCGTGCGCGAAGATGCTCTCGCGGGGTGGACGCGGCGGGCGCTGCATGAGCCGCAGCTCCTCGGGTTCTGCCGCCAGAGCGAGTCCGGGTAGACCGTCCGTCACCAGGTTGATCCACAGAATGTGAATCGGCAACAGGGGAATCGGCAGCCCGAGCAGCGGGGCTAGGAAGAGCGGCCAGACCTCGCCGATGCCGCTCGTCAGCGTATAGCGCACGAACTTGCGGAGATTGTCATAGATGTGGCGGCCTTCCCGAACCGCGCCCACGATGGTCGCGAAGTTGTCGTCGAGGAGGATCATGTGGGCGGCCTCTCGCGCGACATCAGTGCCTCCGCGGCCCATTGCCACGCCGATATTCGCGCGGCGGAGGGCTGGCGCATCGTTGACCCCGTCCCCCGTCATCGCGACGAATTCCCCGCGGTGCTGCAGTCCGCGGACGATGTTGATCTTCTGCTCGGGCGCCACGCGGGCGTAGACCCGAATCGCGGCCACGCGACGGTCGAAATCCTCGAGCGACAGGCGGGCCAGTTCCGGTCCCGTCATGACCTCATCCGCGGGCCCAGCGATGCCCAGCCTCCGGGCGATCGCTCGTGCCGTTGCCGGATGATCGCCGGTGATCATCACGACGCGTATGCCTGCCGCCTGGCAGAGGGCGACGGCCTCCTGAGCCTCAGTCCGTGGCGGGTCGAGCAGGCCCACGAGCCCGAGTAGAGTCTGTCCGGATTCGACGGAGCCGAGCGAGTCAGCGGCTGGTACCTCCTCGAGAGGGCGGTAGGCGACGGCGAGCACTCGCAGGCCTCGGTCGGCCATGTCCGTGGCCGCCGCGAGGACGGCACTCCGGTCAATGGGCTGGATGCCGGTCTCGCTCAGGCGGTGCACGCAACCGTCGAGCACGCGCTCGGGGGCTCCCTTGGTGAAGGCCAGGATGGCCGTGCCGTCGCGGTGCAGCGTAGTCATGCGGGCGCGCTCCGAGGAGAACGGAATCTCGGCGATTCGGGGCATTCGCGCCTCGAGCGTTGCCTTGTCCAGTCTACCGCGAGCGGCCGCGAGCAATAGCGCGACCTCGGTTGGGTCCCCTGCCGGTTCGCCATCGCCGCCAGGCGCCGCGTCGTTGTTAAGCGCCAGCGCCGTGAGCAGCAGGGGCCAGGGTGCGCGTCCCTCGAACTCGTCCGGGATCTCAGCGACCAGATGGTCTCCGACATGGAACGACTCGACCCGCATCCGGTTCTCGGTCAGTGTCCCGGTCTTGTCCGAGCATATGAACGTCACCGACCCCAGCGTCTCGACCGCCGGGAGCCGCCGGATGAGCGCCTGTCGGCGGGCCATCTTCCGCGCGCCAAGAGCCAACGAGATGGTGACTACAGCCGGGAGTGCCTCCGGGATCGCGGCTACGGCAATGCTGACGGCGGTGAGAAGCATCACGCCCGGCTGACCGCCGCGCAGGACGCCGATCGTGAAGATGACAATGGAGATGAGGAGAACCAGGACTGCCAGGCGATGTCCCAGTCGGGCCAGGCGGCGCTGCAACGGAGTCTTGAGCTCCGCGTCGTCTCGCAACAGAACGGCGATGCGGCCAAGCTCCGTCGCCATTCCCGTCGCCACGACGACCCCGGCTCCTCGACCGTAGCTCACAAGGGTGCCTTGGTACGCCATGTTGCGGCGGTCACCGAGAGGCAGCTCCGGATCCTCGAGCGCGGCGGTGGTCTTTTCGACCGGCAGCGATTCGCCCGTGAGGGCCGCCTCCTCTACCTGGAGACGTGCCGCCTCAATGAGCCGCAAGTCCGCAGGTACCACATTGCCGGCTTCCAGCAAGGCAACGTCACCCGGGACCAGGTCGGCGGCGGCTACCGCGGAGAGCTGCCGATTTCGCCGCACGCGCGCCTGCGGCGCGGACATCGCCTGGAGAGCCGTCATGGCCCGCTCGGCACGATACTCCTGAGCGAATCCGAGCACTGCGTTCAACAACACGATCGCGCCGATGGCGAGAATGTCCTGGGGTTCGCCCAAGAATCCTGCAAGCACGGCGGAGGCGAGCAGGACCAAGACCATGAAATCGGAGAACTGGGCCAGGAGCATGCGTGCAGGTCCGCGTCTACGCGCGCCAGCGATCGCATTGGGGCCGTGCTGGGCCAACCGCCGCGTGGCCTCACTAACATCGAGCCCTGCGGATGGATTTACCTGGAGCAACGCGGCCACTTCATGCGCCGCGCGCATGTGCCACGGCCGCCCCCGCTCGTGTAGCTCAGTGGAGACGCCACTCGCGGCGCCCTTCAGGACGTTAGCCATCCGGCGCTCCGCGGGCCCGGGGCGTGGGCGTAGTGGAGCCGCCGCCCGCAACTGGGAGGGATTGTCGGTTCCACGGGCCGACCGGCGGAGGCGTCATCCGATCTAATTCCTCACCAGTATTCGTGTTCCCCATCTGTTCGGAGCAATCGTACAGTAGACTAGATAACGGATCGCTGAATCCTCCGTGAACTAATCGTGACGGGCGTGGTGAGGGATGAGCACGGATTCTTGACCCTTTGGATCTTCGGCATATATTCGGTACTCAGTATCCGAATAAGCGCCGAACAAAGGGGGCTCCCTTGTCTTCCACTCCACCCGTCATCCCCCAGCCCCTCACCGCTCGGCGTCAGCCTAACCCCGCTACCCTGCTGCTCATACGCCGGTGCCCCGAATGCGACGGCCCGGTGGTCCGGGCCTCCGGCTGCCTCTCCTGCCAACAGTGTGGATGGGGACGCTGCGGATGAGCACCAGGGAGGCCACCCAGATCGATATGCTGGCAGCCTCCAGCGATCAGCCATCGGCCGCCACCGGCTGGTCGCTGCTCGACGAGCGTGGGCGCGGCACCCGTTTCCTCTCGCTCCCCGTCCGCTCGGCACTCAACTCGCCCGCCAGTACCCACATGGACTTCTGGTCCATCAATCCGTACATCGGATGCGAGTTCGGCTGCACCTACTGCTACGCCCGCGACACGCACCGCTACACCATGGAGCGTCACGGACCAGACGACACTGAAGCGATGCCGGCCTGGCAGGCGTTCGAGAAGCGCATCCTGATCAAGACGGACATCGTCGAAGTGCTGGCTCGCACACTCGACCCCGCGCGACTTGCCGGACATTCACTCGTGATCGGCACCGCCACCGACTGCTATCAGCCCGCCGAACGGAAATTCCGGCTCACCCGTGGAATCCTCGAGCTGCTCCTGCACTACCGAGGTCTCTCGATCGGGATCATCACCAAGTCGCCGCTCGTCACCCGCGACCTCGCGCTGCTCCAGCGACTCGGCGAGCGACACGAGATCACCGTAGACATCTCACTCGCCACCGCCGACGCCCGGCTCGCGCGGCGGCTCGAGCTGCGCTCGCCCGTGCCGGCAGCACGACTCCGGGCCTTGCGTCGCCTCACGGATGGCGGCGTGCGCGCCGGCCTGCTGGTGGCTCCCATTCTCCCCGGTATCACCGACGACCGGGCAGGCCTCTCGAGGCTCATGGAAAAGGCGAAGGAGGCGGGCGCCCGCTACGTGGTAGGGTCGGCGCTCCGGCTCGGCCCCGCGGCGCGGCACCGCTTCCTTCCTGTCCTCGCCCGCGAGTTTCCTCAACTCGCCAAACGATACGAGCGGCACTACGCACGACGAGAGGGAGTGACCCCTGCCTACCAGGAAGCATTGAATCGCCGGCTTCAGGACCTCCAGAGGCTTCACGGATTTCCCGTGGACGAGTGGATGAGTCGGCACCGGCGTGCCGAGGGCACGTCACTGCCGGTGCACGAGCAGCCGTCGCTCATCTAGCCGATGCCGCGCTCCGTGCTCTTCATCGATCCGCCCGCCTTCTGTACTTCGGTCGAGGGCATCGTCGCCCCGGCGTTGCGCACCCGGCCGGTCGCCGTGGCACCGCCCGGCGCCGAGCGCGCCACCATTCTCGCACTCTCGGGCGAGGCACGGCGAGCCGGCCTCACTCAGGGCATGCCGGTGCGTCACGCGCTCAAGCTCTGCCCCGATCTCGTGCTGCTGCCACCCAACCCACAGCTCTATGCGCGTGCCTCACGGGCGCTGCACGAGGTCCTTCGGGTCTACGCGCCGGTCATCGAGCCTCGTGGTTACGGCCACGCCTTTCTCGATCTCACCGGCACCGGTCGGCTCTTCGGTCCCGCGGTAGACGTCGCGGCGCGGGTGCAGCGTGAGGTGCGGGACCGGCTTCGGTTGCCGGTGTCGGTCGGCATCGCGGCCAACAAGCTGGTGAGCCGTGCGGCCACCACCGTGGTCAAGCCCGAGCCCCTGCTCGAGGTGCCGGGCGGCGCGGAGGCCGGCTTTCTCGCGCCCCATCCCCTCGACGTGCTCCCCGATCTTCACCCCAAGGTCCGCAGCCGTCTCGACGACTACCAGCTCGAGCTGATCGGCGAGGTCGCGGCCATCGACGAGAGCGCGCTCTGCGCCGTCTTCGGGAGCACTGGGCGCACGCTGCGAGCGCGGGCCCGCGGTATCGATCCGAGCCCCGTGCTTCCACCCGAGCGTCGCGCAGAGTTCCACATCGCTCACACCCTCGCGACCGATACCAACGATCTCGGCGTGCTGCATCCGTTGCTGCGGGTGCTGGGCGAACGGCTGGGCCGACGCCTCCGCCAGAGCGGGTTGGTCGCGCGCCGTCTCAGGATCGAGGCCACGTACAACGATTTCACCGTCGTCGCCCGCAGCGTGGCACTCCATGCCGCCGCGCTCGATGCCGAGCTGTGGGACGGCGCGCGACGTGGCTTCACGCAGGCCAACACGCGTCGTCTTGCGGTGCGGGCGGTGTCACTCACACTCGATCGATTGGAAATCAGGGAGTCACAATTGGGCTTGTGGGACGTCTTCCATCGAGACGAATGCAGCGGTAGCGAAGAGGAACGCGGTGAGGGGGCCTGCCAACCCGAGCGAAGCGACAGTAATACCCGGCACGGTCCCCTTCACTCCGTCGACCAGGCTGACAATGGCCGCGGTAAGCGTCTCCAGCATGCCCTGGACCGGATCCACACCAGATATGGCGCACGGGCACTGTCGCACGGCTCCACTCGCTCTCTCACCAGGTGACGACCACTTTCCCGAAACTTTCGTTGGCTTCCATCAGCCTGTGAGCCTCCGCCACCTCTGTCATGGGGAAGGTCCGCTCCACCACCGGCCGGAGCGGTGCCGCATGCTCGATTCGTTCATCGAAGAGGGGGATCATGCGCTCGGTGAACTCACGCACGAGTGGAATGCGCTCCTCGACCGAGCGGGTACGCATGACCGTGCCGATGACTTCCAGCCGCTTCCGCAAGATCGGTCCGAGGTCGGTGTCAGCCGACTTGCCCCCCGCGAGGTGGCCCAGCATCACGAGGCGGCCGCGCGGCGCCAGCACCGCCAGGTTGTCGTTGAAGGCCGGGCCGCCGAGGACGTCGAGAATCACATGCACCGGCTCGCCGACGCGGTCGCGAAAAGAGCCGGAGCTCGTGTCGATTCCCTGATCGAGACCATACAGGGCGGCGCGGGCGAGCTTGCCTGCGCTCCGCGACGTACCAACTACCGTGGCACCGAAGTGGTGAGCGATCTGCGCCGCCGCGGTGCCGAGGCCGCTCCCGACGGCGTGAATCAGCACGCGCTCGCCGGCGAGCGAGTCGGGCCCGCGTCACGAGGGCGTCGTACGCCGTGAGGAACGCCTCGGGAATCGCCGCCGCCTCGGCGTACGAGAGTCCAGCCGGAATCGGCAGCGCCTCGTCCTCATGGACGACGACCATTTCCGCCTGCGCCCCACCGCCCACGAGCCCCATCACACGGTCACCCACCTTCCATCGGGACCCACCGCGCACCGCTTCCACCTCGCCCGCGTATTCGAGGCCCGGAATGTCCGCAGGCCACCCCCTCGGCGCCGGATAGCTTCCCCGGCGCTGCAGCAAATCGGCGCGGTTGAGACCGGCCGCCTGCACCCGCACGCGGATGTGACCGGGCTTCACCTCCGGATTGGGGACGTCGCCGAACGAGATCACTTCGGGGCCGCCGGCGCCGGTGTAGATCACTGCGCGCATGACTCTTCCTGTTCACAATGGAGACGCTCAGTAACGGGAACGGAAAACATAAGCCATTTTGGCGCGAGCATTTATCTCTTCGGCACCTGAAACTCGGGTCGGTGCGACAATGCCGAGCCCGCCCGGGCCTTTGACTTTCGCAGCCATCATTCACAGCTTCCGTGCGATGGCATCCCCGATCGCTGAGCCGAATACTTCCAGATGATCGACACCAAAGAAAAATCAGTGCGGTTGGATGAGTTCCTCCGCAAGGAGGATGTCCACCTGAGCGTGAAGGGTGCCACCCAACTCGAGGTCATGCGCGAGCTCGCGTTGTCGCTCGGCCTCGACGACGAGCACTGCTCGGCCCTGCTCAAGGGTCTCCAGCGTCGCGAATCCATGGAATCGACTGCGCTGGGTCACGGCGTGGCCGTACCCCATTGCCGGAACTCGAGTCTCACGCGGCTTCGCGTGGCCTTCGGCCGTCCCACGCAGGCGATACCCTGGGGCGCCGATGATGGCGAGCCAGTGCGCTACGTCTTCCTGCTCGCCGCGCCCCACGTCTCTCCCGAATATCTGCCGGTCCTGGCCAAGATTGCTCACCTCGTTAATAACTCCGACTTTCGGCGCCGGCTCGACGAGCTGCACTCCGCGGACGAGTTCTTCCAGCTCCTGGCCGACGCCGGCGTCTGACGCCGACACGCATGGAAGCTCGGTCTGCGCCGGCCTTCGACGGTTCTGTTCCGCCGACCATCCTTGTCATCGACGACGAGCTGCAGATCCGGCGGGTGGTGAAGAACACGTTTCAGGCCGCCGGTGCCAAGGTGGTCGAGGCAGCCTCCGGCACTGAGGGCATCGATCGCGCGGCAGCGGAGCGACCGGACCTGATCATCCTCGATCTCGGACTCCCGGATATCCCTGGCGCCGACGTGTGTCGCGAGATCCGCAAATGGTCCGGCGCTCCGATCCTCGTGCTCTCCGCTCGCCACTCCGAAGAAGAGAAAGTCGCCCTCCTCGACGCCGGGGCGGACGATTACGTCACCAAGCCGTTCAATACTCCCGAGCTTCAGGCGCGGGCGCGGGCGCTGCTTCGCCGCGTCCCCGGCATCACCGGCTCGGGGCAGGTCGCCATCGGCGACCTGGTCCTCGACCCCGCCGCCCATACCGTCAGCCGATCCGGAACGCTCCTTCACCTCACTAAGCACCGAGTGGGAGCTGCTGCGCGCGCTGATGACGAACGCCGGTCGGGTAATGACTCATCAGCAGCTCTTCCGGTCGGTCTGGAGTGGCCGGGCCTTCGGCGACGCACAGCAGTACCTGCGCGTGTATGTGGCCCGCCTGCGCCGCAAGATCGAGCCCGACGCGGTTCGACCCCGGTATATCCAGACGGAGCCAGGCGTGGGCTATCGCTTCGCCACAGCCTCGGAGGCTTCTCCACGTCAATAGCCAGCCGGGTTGCTATTGCGCGAGCCTGGGTCGGATCGTTTCTGGGGTTGGCGGCGGTCACGCTGGCCATGCTCCCATTCCGATCTCACCTGGACAAGGCGCATACCGCGCTCATTTACCTGCTCATCGTCCTGGCCGGCAGCGTCTGGGGCGGACGCTCGCTCGGCCTGGCCCTCGCCGGCTCTGCCTTCCTCCTTTTCAACTGGTACTTTCTCGCACCCTACAACAGGCTCGTGGTCAGCAACCCGCTCGACTGGCTCGTCCTGGTCGCATTTCTCATCGTCAGCATCGTCGCCGCACAACTGCTGCATCGGGAGCGGCAGCGCGCCGAGGAAATGCGACGGCGCGCGGACGAGGTGGACCGGTTGGCGACCCTTGGGGCGGAGTCGCTCAGTGTCGGGCGGGCCGATCAGGCGCTGGCCACGATCACCACGGTCATCCGCGAGACTCTCGCGATCGAGGAATGCCGGATACATCAGGGGCTCGGCGGCGACAGTACGACGGAAAGAGAAGACCCTCTCGTGGCCTGGGCCGCGCAAAGCGGACAAATCGTGAGACGACGCGCGGACGGAACGGTGGGGCTGGCAGGTGCCGGGGAGCAATCCCTGGAGTTGGGCCTTGGCCACGACGCTGGTGTGCGCGCGCTACTGGTTCCACTCCGGGTCAGGGACCATGTCGTGGGCGTCCTGGAGCTCGGCGACGAAGACTTGACCAGACTCGATGCGGGACAGCGCCGCTTCCTCACCGTCCTGGCGTACTACGCCGCGTTGGCTGTAGAGCGGGTTCGCCTGACCGCCGAGGCCGATCGCGCCGAAGTGCTGCGGGAGACGGACCGTCTGAAGGACGCGCTGATCGCCTCCGTGTCGCACGACCTTCGGACTCCACTCACGACAATCAAGGCCTTGGCCCATGACCTCCGTGCGAGCGGGGACGATCGGGCGGTCACGATCGAGGAGGAGGCCGACCGGCTGAACCGCCTGGTTGCCGACCTGCTCGATCTCTCGCGGTTGCAGGCAGGCGGAGTCCCGATCCATCTCGAGCTCACCGCGGTGGACGACCTGGTGGGCGCGCTGGTGCAGCAGGTTTCCGGGGCACTCCAGGGGCGGGATTTGAAGGTCACCATCGAGGGGGACAACGCTCCTGGTCGGCCGCTTCGACCTGGTCCACTCGCTTCGCGTGCTGGTCAACCTGGTCGAGAATGCCCACAAGTATTCCCCACCCAGTGTTCCCATCGAGCTCCGGGTTTACCAGGAGGACGGCCGCATTGCCTTCGCGGTGAGCGACCGAGGACCTGGCATCGCAGCGGGACAGGAAGAACGGATCTTCGAGCCCTTTTACCGGGCTCCGGGCAGTCCGCCGGACGTTGGCGGGGCCGGCCTGGGCCTCACGATTGCCCGTCGCTTCGCGGAAGCCCAGCACGGTACGCTGAGCTACGAGGCGAGGCCGGGCGGCGGCAGCGTCTTCACGCTTCGCCTGCCGGCGGCCGACCTGGCCGACGCGGAACTGGAGTCTGCGTAACCTCGCCCAATCCCCGATGCGGCTCCGATTGTTGTGAGATTGTAATGCTCCGGTAACCGCTCGTTGTGCGTCGTTTACCACCCATCGCCTATCATCATCGCCAGCCTACACTCGCCACTTGGCAGGGGGACTGCATGCTCGATGTCATCTACGTACTTGCAACGATCGTGTTCTTCTGGGCTATGATCGCCTACGTCAGAGGGTGTGAGGCGCTGGGTCACGATCGGGATACCGTCGAGGAGCGCACCAAATGAATGCCGAGAACTGGATCGGCGGGGTGATTTCGGTCGCCCTGTTCGTCTACCTGTGTTACACCATGCTGCGTCCGGAGAAATTCTGATATGACGGCGAACGGCTGGCTTCAGATCGCCTTCTACTCGGTGGTGCTGCTCGCGCTCACCAAGCCGATGGGCGTGTACATGGTCAAGGTGTACGACGGCTCGATCGGCTGGCTCCGTCCGGTCGAGCGCTGTCCTCTACCGGCTCAGCGGCATCGATCCCGACGAGGACCAGCACTGGACCCAATACGCGGCCGCGATGCTGCATCTTCAGCGCTCGCCTCGATGCTGCTCACCTACATCGTGCTGCGGCTGCAGCACATCCTGCCGCTCAATCCCGCAGAAGCTTCCGGCGGTTGTGGATCGCCAGGCGTTCGAGACCGCGGCATCGTTCACGACGAACACCAACTGGCAGTCGTATTCGGGCGAGACGACGATGTCGTACTTCTCCCAGATGACCCAGCTGGCACTTCCACAACTTCGTGTCGGCCGCGGTGGGCGTGGCGGTGGCGGTCGCGCTGGTCCGGGGCATCGCGCGGCGGTCGCGCCGGCCGGCTCGGCAACTTCTGGGCCGACCTCGTGCGCGGCACGCTCTACATCTTCCTGCCGCTCTCGCTCGTCCTCGCACTGCTGTTCGTGCAGCAGGGCGTCGATCCAGAACTTCCTGCCGTATCTGGACGTCCAGACGCTCGAGGGCGCCAAGCAGACGATCGCCATGGGCCCGGTCGCGAGCCAGGAGGCGATCAAGCAGCTCGGCACCAACGGCGGCGGCTTCTTCAACGCCAACTCGGCGCACCCGTTCGAGAACCCGACGCCGCTGGACCAACTTCCTGTCCGATGCTCGGCATCTTCGTGATCTCCGCCGGGCTGACCTGGACCTTCGGGAGGATGGTGAAGAAGCAGGCCCACGGGTGGGCACTGTGGGCGACGATGTTCATCCTCTTCTTCGCCGGCGTCAGCACCGCCTACTGGGCGGAGGCCCGGGGCAACCCGATCCATGCGGCGCGGGGGATCGACGTGGTCGCGTCGGCGACGCAGCCCGGCGGCAACATGGAAGGCAAGGAGGTCCGCTTCGGCATCGCCAACTCCGCCCTCTACGCGACCGCTCACGACCGACGCCTCCTGCGGCGTGCGTCAACAGCATGCACGACTCCTTCACGCCGATCGGCGGCATGGTCCCGCTGGTCAACATGCAGCTCGGCGAACTGGTCTTCGGCGGCGTCGGCGCCGGGCTCTACGGCATGCTGATGATGGTCCTGCTGACGGTCTTCATCGCCGGCCTCATGGTCGGCCGGACGCCGGAATACCTGGGCAAGAAGATCGAGAGCCGCGAGGTGCGGATGGTGATGCTCTACGTCCTCGTCTTCCCGTTCGTGATCCTGGTGCTGACCGGCATCTCCGTGGTCCTGCCCGCGGGGCTCAAGGGTCTGAACAACTCCGGCCCGCACGGGCTGACCGAGATCCTCTACGCCTTCACCTCGACGCCGGCCAACAACGGCAGCGCGTTCGCTGGGCTGACCGGCGTCGACCTACTACTACAACACCCTGCTCGGCTTCGCCACGCTCATCGGCCGCTTCGCCATGCATGGTGCCGATGCTCGCGCTCGGCGGGATTCCTCGCGGAGAAGCGCGTCGCCCCCGAGTCGGCCGGCACGTTCCCGGTCACCACGCCGCTGTTCGTGGTGCTCCTCATCAGTGTGATCCTCATCGTCGGCGCCCTGACGTTCTTCCCCGCGCTGGTCGCTGGGTCCGATCGTGGAACATCTGCTCATGCAGGCAGGGAGGCTCTTCTAGTATGGCTGCCACCAAGCGCCCGCTCTTCGATCCGATGATCGTGCGGCGCGCGATCAGCGACTCGTTCGTCAAACTTGGCGCCGCGCCACATGGTCCGGAACCCGGTCATGTTCGTGGTCCTGGTCGGCAGCGTGTTCACCACGGTCGTGCTCGTCCGCGAGCTGCGCCCGGGGTGCGCCGGACCTCGGCTTCACCTTCCAGCTCGCCATCTGGCTCTGGTTCACCGTGCTGTTCGCGAACTTCGCCGAGGCGATGGCCGAAGGCCGGGGCAAGGCGCAGGCCGACGACGCTGCGCAAGACCCGACGGGAAACGCAAGCGAAGAAGCTCGCGAGTCGCTCGGACACCCGGAACGTGCAGTCGGTGCCGTCCAGCACGCTCAGGGTCGGCGACCTGGTGGTCTGCACTCCGGGCGATCTCATCCCTGGAGACGGCGAAGTCGTCGAGGGCGTGGCCTCGGTGGACGAATCGGCCATCACCGGCGAGTCGGCCCCGGTCATTCGCGAGTCCGGCGGCGACCGGTCGGCGGTCACCGGCGGCACCAAGGTGCTGTCGGACTAGCTCATCATTCGCATCACCGCCGACCCGGGCCAGACCTTTCTCGACCGGATGATCGCGCTGGTCGAGGGCGCCGCACGTCAGAAGACGCCGAACGAGATCGCGCTCACGATCCTGCTTGTCGGGGCTGACGCTGATCTTCCTCCTGGCGATCGCGACCCTCCAGCCGTTCGCGACCTACAGTGGGAGCGCCGTGGCGGTCTCGGTCCTGATCGCGCTGCTGGTCTGCCTCATTCCGACGACCATCGGCGGCCTGCTCTCGGCCATCGGCATCGCGGGCATGGACCGGGTGGTCCAGCACAACATCATCGCGTTCAGCGGGCGGGCGGTCGAGGCCTGCGGCGACGTCAACACCCTGCTGCTGGACAAGACCGGGACGATCACCCTCGGCAACCGGCAGGCGGTCGAGTTCGTGCCGCTTCCGGGAGTCACGATCGAGGATCTGGCCGATCGGGCCCAGCTCGCATCGCTGCCCGACGAGACGCCGGAGGGACGGAGCATCGTCGTCCTGGCCAAGGAGAAGCACGGCCTCAGGGGTCGCACGCTCATGGACGGCAGCGGCGTGCCAACACCCGCGAGTCATCACCGACCTTCATTCCCGTTCTCCGCCGCGACCCGGATGAGTGGCGTGGACACCGACGGCATGCAGCTTCGGAAGGGAGCAGCGGACGCGATCGCCCGGTGGGTTCAGGAGTACGGGATCGAGGTTCCTGCCCGGCTCAATCCGGCGGTCGAGCAGATCGCCCGCACCGGCGGCACTCCTCTGGTCGTGGCGGAGCACACCGCCACCGCGACCCGTGTACTGGGTGTGGTGCACTTGAAGGACGTCGTAAAAGGCGGGATGAAGGATCGCTTCGACCATCTCCGCATGATGGGAATCCGCACGGTGATGATCACGGGCGACAACCCGCTCACCGCCGCGGCGATCGCAGCGGAGGCCGGTGTGGATGACTTCCTCGCCGAGGCCAAGCCCGAGGACAAGCTGGCCCTGATCCGGAAGGAGCAGTCCGGCGGCCGCATGGTCGCGATGACCGGTGACGGTACCAACGATGCCCCGGCGCTGGCTCAGGCCGACGTCGGTCTGGCGATGAACACCGGCACCCAGGCGGCCAAGGAAGCCGGCAACCTGATCGACCTCGACTCGAACCCGACCAAGCTCATCGAGCTGGTCGAGATCGGGAAGCAGCTGCTCATCACCCGCGGCTCGCTCACGACCTTTTCGATCGCCAACGATGTCGCCAAGTACTTCGCGATCATCCCGGCGATGTTCGCCGTCACGTATCCGGAGCTCAACACCCTCAACGTGATGCGGCTCCATTCGCCGACATCAGCCATCTTGAGCGCCGTGATCTTCAATGCGCTCATCATCATCGCTCTGATCCCGCTGGCGCTGCGTGGCGTCCAGTATCGGCCCGCGGGCGCGGCCGCCATCCTGCGCCGCAATTTCGTCATCTACGGGATCGGCGGGGTCATCGTCCCCTTCATCGGGATCAAGATTCTCGATGTGATCCTCGTCCTCCTTCACCTGGCCTGATCATGATCGGCAAACATCTCCGTCCCGCCATAATGCTGACGCTGCTGCTCTGCGTCATTACCGGCCTGCTCTACCCCGCGGTCGTAACGGGCATCGCCCAGCTGATCTTCCCGAGGCAGGCGAACGGGTCGATCGTCATGGTCAACGGTCGTGCGGTCGGCAGCGAGCTGATCGGGCAATCGTTCACCGCCCCCTACTATTTCCACTCTCGGCCCTCCGCCGCCGGCGCCGGGTACGACGCGGCGGCATCGTCGGGCACCAACAAAGGGCCCACGGACCTGAAGCTCGCGGACACCCTGATCGCGGGCGCCGTGGAGAACGTCGTGAAGGAAGATGGCGCCGAGAAGGGCAAGATTCCCTCGGACATGGTGACGGCGTCCGCCTCGGGACTGGACCCCCACATCTCCCCCGGCAACGCAGACCTCCAGGTCGCACGGGTCGCCAGGGAGCGGGGCACCGATCCGGAGGCGGTGCGAAAGCTGGTCGCGCAGCACACCGAGGGTCGACAGTTCGGGTTCCTGGGAGACCCGAGAGTCAACGTCCTCCTGCTGAACATCGCGCTGGACAGCGTCTTCCCGCGGGCGGCCTCGAAGTAGACGAGGCAACCGGCACAGGTATCGGGCAACAATGTCGCTCAGGGAGAGGGGATGACGACATGCGCGTGAGCCATCCGCTCTTCCATGGGCCGATTGTCCAACGCGCGCTGCGGGAGGCGGTGCACAAGCTGAATCCGCGGCACATGATCCGGAACCCGGTCATGTTCGTCGTGTTGGTGGGCAGCACCCTCACGACGTTGGTGCTCCTTCAGGACATTGTATCCCGCCGGGGACACCTCGCCTTCACCTCCCAGATCGCGGTCTGGCTCTGGTTCACCGTTCTCTTCGCCAATTTCGCCGAGGCCATGGCCGAGGGGCGCGGCAAGGCCCAGGCCGATGCCATGCGGGCCACCCGCCAGCAGACCCGCGCCAAGCGGATGCAGCGTCCGCGCGATCACCTCGACATCGAATTGGTCTTCGCGACCGAGCTCAGAGTCGGTGACCATGTCGTGGTCAAAGCCGGCGAGGTCATTCCGGCCGACGGCGAAGTCGTGGAGGGTATCGCCTCGGTGGACGAGGCGGCGATTACGGGCGAGTCGGCCCCCGTCATCCGGGAGGCGGGCGCCGATCGCTCGGCCGTCACCGGCGGGACCCGCGTGCTCTCTGACTGGATCGTCATCCGCGTCACGGCGAACCCGGGGGAGACCTTCGTCGACCGAATGATCGCTCTCGTCGAAGGCGCCTCCCGCCGGCGGACACCAAACGAGATCGCCCTCACCATCCTGTTGTCCGGGCTCACCATCGTCCTTCTTCTCGTCGTGGTGTCCCTCAAGCCGCTCGCGGCCTACAGCGGCATCGTCGTTCCGGCTCCCGTTTTGATCGCGCTTCTCGTCTGCCTCATTCCCACGACCATCGGCGGGCTGCTCTCCGCGATCGGCATCGCGGGCATGGACCGCCTGACTCAGCACAACGTGATCGCGATCAGCGGGCGGGCGGTCGAAGCAGCCGGCGACGTTCACACGCTGCTGCTCGACAAGACCGGCACGATCACCTTGGGCGTCCGCCATGCGATCGCCTTCGTGCCGTTGTCCGGCATTGGGATCGAGGAGCTGGTCGATCGTGCGCAGCTCGCATCCCTCGCCGACGAGACACCCGAGGGACGGAGCATCGTCGTCCTCGCAAAGGAGCAATTTGAGCTGCGGGAGCGACAGACCAGCGGGAATGGTCATTCGCCACTCGCATTCATTCCCTTTTCCGCTGCAACCAGGATGAGCGGAGTGAACGCCGGCCATCGCCAGATCCGAAAGGGCGCGACGGATGCAATCGCCCGCTGGGTGGATGAGAGCGGCGGCGCGATGCCCCGTGAGATCATTCAAGTGGTCGAAACGATCGCGCGCACTGGTGGCACGCCGCTGGTCGTGGCCGAGCGAGACGACGGCCGCACCCGGGTACTGGGAGCGATTCACCTCAAGGACGTGGTGAAGGGTGGAATCAGGCAGCGGTTCCACCACCTGCGCGTGATGGGTATCCGGACGGTGATGATCACGGGCGACAACCCGGTCACCGCGGCAGCGGTCGCCGCGGAGGCCGGAGTCGACGACTTCCTCGCCGAGGCGACGCCCGAACAGAAGCTCGAGCTGATCAGGCGGGAGCAGGCCGGCGGTCGAATGGTCGCGATGACCGGCGACGGTACCAACGACGCGCCCGCGCTGGCTCAGGCGGACGTCGGCGTCGCAATGAACAGCGGCACGCAAGCGGCGCGTGAAGCCGGCAACATGGTGGACCTCGACTCCAATCCGACCAAGCTGATCGAGGTGGTGGAGATCGGGAAGCAGCTCCTCATGACTCGTGGCTCGCTCACGACCTTCTCGATCGCGAACGACGTCGCGAAATACTTCGCCATCATCCCCGCGATGTTCGTCGCCACCTACCCCGAGCTGGACCGGCTCAACATCATGCGACTCGCCTCGCCGGAATCGGCGATCCTCGCCAGCGTGATCTTCAACGCGCTGATCATCATCGCGCTGATTCCCCTGGCGCTGCGCGGGGTTGCCTATCGCCCCGCTCCTGCCGGCGTCGTCCTGCGTCGGAATCTGCTGCTGTACGGTGGGGGCGGCTTGCTGGCTCCGTTCGTGGGCATCAAGCTTGTTGATCTGATCCTCACGGCCCTCCACGTAGTGTGATCTTCCTCGGCCACGATGACCCCGAGCCGCGCTTCCAGGTAGCCGGGCGTATTTTCACAGTAACCCGACCTGGCCACCAATGACTCACACCCGTCCAGATCCCGACGCCTTACTCCGGCGCCTCCGTGAAGAGGAGGCGCGGCAGAAGCGCGGGCAGCTGAAGGTCTTCCTTGGAGCCTCCCCCGGCGTGGGGAAGACGTTCAGCATGCTCGAGGCCGCGCGCGCCAAGCGCGCGGAAGGCACCGAAGTCGTGGTGGGAGTCGTCGAGACCCATGGACGGGCCGAGACGGCGGCACTGATGGAAGGGCTCGAGCTCATCCCCAAGGTGGTCATCGAGTATCGCGGCACCCGCCTGGAGGAGTTCGACCTCGACGCCGCGCTGGTCCGCCATCCCGCGCTCCTGCTGCTCGATGAGTTGGCCCATACCAACGCTCCGGGCTCCCGTCACGACAAGCGCTGGCAGGATGTGGACGAGCTGCTCGCCGCGGGGATCAATGTCTACACCACGCTCAACATCCAGCACATCGAGAGCCTGAACGACGTCGTAGCGCAGATCACCGGCGTCAAGGTCCGTGAAACAGTACCGGACTCCGTTCTCGAACGAGCAGACGAGGTCGAGCTGGTCGATGTGACTGCGGATGTTCTGCTGCAGCGCCTGCGCGAAGGGAAGGTCTACGTTCCCGAGCAGGCCAGTCGAGCGATCGATCGTTTCTTCCGCAAGGGGAACCTGATCGCTCTGCGCGAGCTCGCCCTCCGGCGCACCGCCGAGCGAGTTGACGCCCAGATGCGCGGGTACATGGTCGAGCAGGGGATCCGCGAGACATGGGCGGCGGCAGAGCGGCTCCTGGTATGCGTCGGACCGAGTCCGACCGCCGTTCGACTCGTGCGGGCCACCCGGCGAATGGCTGCTCGCCTCCACGCCGACTGGATCGCCGTGCACGTGGAGACTCCCCGCGATCAGCGTCTCAGCGCGGTCGAGCGGGAGTACATCCTCCGCGCCCTCGAACTGGCGGAGCAGCTCGGTGGACGGACGGTGACACTCAGCGGCCAGAGCGTCGCCGAGGAGATCCTGGCCTACGCCCGCGACCACAACGTCAATCGCATCGTCGTCGGAAAGGCGAAAAAGTTGCGCTGGCGGGAGCGGCTGGGAGGGTCGTTGCTCGACACGCTGGTCGGTCGCAGTGGTGCGATCGAGGTCCTCGCGATCACCGGCGATCAGGAGTCCGACCAGCCCCGCCCTGCTCCAGTGCCTCGGCCGGTCACCTGGTTGGAGTACGTGGGGGCGCTGCTGATCGTACTCGTGCCCACCGGGCTGGGCATGCTCATGCGAACTCTCGGCGGTAGCGTGCCCACCATCGATGCGGCCATGCTCTATCTGCTGGCCGTCGTATTGGCCGCCGCCCGCTATCGCCAGGGACCGGCAGTGACCGCAGCCCTCGTGGGCATCGCGTCCTTCGACTTCTTCTTCGTGCACCCCTTCTACACCTTTTCGGTCTCTGACGTACGGTATTTGCTCACGTTCGGCGTCATGCTGCTCGTGGCGCTGGTATTGGGCGGGTTGACTGGAAGAATCAGGGACCAGGCGGCAGCCGCACGTGAACGAGAACAGCGAACCGCCGCCCTGTACGCCTTGAGCCGCGAGTTGGCGAGCGCCCAACGGCGCGAAGAGGTGCTCGCTGCCACGGTCCGCAGCATCGAGGACACGTTCGCCGTCAAGGCGGCCGTCTTCCTTCCCGGAGCCGAAGGCCGGGTCGGGGCCGCCTCCCCCATGCCGTACACACTCGACGAGCGAGAGCGCGCCGTCGCGCAGTGGAGCCACGACCACGGACAGGTAGCGGGCCAAGGCACCAAGACCCTTCCCGCCGCGACGGCCATGTACCTGCCGCTCATCGCCTCGGATCGAGTACTCGGTGTGCTTGGGATTCAGGCTGCCGATCCCGGGTTCTTCCGTGAACCGGCCCGTCGTCGATTGCTGGAGACGCTCTCCGACCAGACCGCCGCGGCGCTCGAGCGCCTCGCGTTAACCGAGCGAAGCCGTCAGACATCGGTCGAATTCGAGGCTGAGCGTCTGCGCAATGCCTTGCTGAGCTCGCTCTCGCATGACATGCGCACCCCGCTCGCATCCATCGAACAGTGCGCCACAGCGTTGCTGCAGACATCGGATCACGGCGAGCTATCGGCGCGTCGTAGTCTCGCGACCACGATTCTCCAGGAATCGCAGCAGATGGGCCGGCAGGTGGCAAACCTCCTCGACATGATGCGAGTCGAGAGCGGAGCGCTACAGGTCCAGAAGGAATGGCAGTTGTTGTCAGACGTCGTGGGGGTCGCGTTGCTCCGTACGGAAGAGGAGCTACGGGATCATCCCGTCACCACCAGCCTTCCGCCGGATCTTCCCCTGGTCCCGGTCGACGAGATCCTGCTCGAGCAGGTCTTCGTCAACCTCCTGGAAAACGCGGCCAAGCATACACCGACCGGCACACCGGTCGAGATCGGCGCCGAAGCGAGACCTGATGAGGTGGTGGTCTGGGTGGCCGACCGGGGGCCGGGGCTTCCGGCCGGAGAGGAGGAGCGGGTGTTCGAGAAATTTCATCGCGCCTCTGCCGTTCCGGAGGCGGGCGTCGGCCTGGGCCTGGCTATCTGTCGTGGAATTGTGAATGCGCACGGCGGACGAATCTGGGCGGAGAGTCGGCCCGGCGGTGGGGCCGTGTTCCGGTTCACCGTTCCCATCGTCGGAACCCCACCCGAGATTGCCGCCGAGATACCCAGAGCGGCTTCTTGACCACCTCACCGGGTTGCATATATTGAACTGGAACCGAATAAAAACCGAAGAACGCCACTCCGGATAGCCACCTTGGCCATCAGCCTATGTCCTACTGCGTCGTCGCACCCGGCCACGAATGGCACGGACCCTACCACGATCGCGAATACGGGTTCCCCCTGACGAGCGATGCCGACCTCTTCGAGCGTCTCATGCTGGAGATCAATCAGGCCGGCCTCTCCTGGCTCACCGTTCTCAAGAAGCGTGAGGCCTTTCGACGGGCGTATGATGGCTTCGACCCGGAGGTCGTCGCGGCCTACGGCGCGCGCGACCGTCGTCGGTTGCTGGCCGATGCCGGCATCATCCGCAATCGGCTCAAGGTGGAGGCTGCCATCGCCAACGCCCAACGCATTCTCGAGCTCAGAGAGTCGCACGGCTCGTTCGCCGGCTGGCTCGCGGCACAACACCCTCGCGGCAAGGAAGAATGGGTCACGCTCTTCAAGCAGACATTCCGGTTTACCGGCGGCGAGATCGTGGGAGAATTCCTGATGAGCATCGGCTATCTCGAGGGCGCGCACGACCGAAGCTGTCCGGTCTATCAGCGCATTCTTCGCCGGCGGCCGCCGTGGACACGCCAGACCGCTCGGTCGAGGAAACCGCGGTGAGCCGCCGAATTGCCGGCCCGACCGGTGCGCTCGTCGTGGACGACGGAGGAAGCGGGACACCGGTCGTCTTCACCCATTCGCTCGCGGGCACCGCGGCACACTGGTCGGCTCAGCTCGAGCATCTACGGACTTCACGGCGGGCGGTGGCCTTCGACCTCCGGGGCCACGGCGGCTCGGAATCACCCGGGAATCGCGAGTACGCCATCACCGCGCTCGCCGCGGACGTCGGTGCAGTCGTCGATGCGCTCCGTCTCGATCGCTTCGCGCTCGTAGGTCACAGTATGGGCGGAGGCGTGGCGCTGGCGTATGCCGGTGCACATCCCGAGCGAGTCGAGCGCCTTCTCCTGCTCGATCCCATCGGCGACGGAACCCAGATGGCCGCCGAGCAGATTCAACCGTTCGTCACTCAACTCCAGTCTTCGGCATATCAGGAGGTCATCGAAGGCTATTGGGACACGATCTCGGGACCCAACGTCTCGGTGCGCGAGCGTCTGCTGCGCGACCTGCGCGCGACGCCACGAGAGTCGGTCGTGGAGGGATTCACGGCAACGACGCGGTTCGATCCCAAGCCGGCTCTCGCGGCCTATCGCGGGCCGGTCCTCGTCGTCATCACGCCCTCGAACGACTTCCCGTTCAGCATCCAGCGACTCAAGGGCGGTCCGCCACACCGAGTGGTCGAGGGAACCGGCCATTGGATCCAGCTCGACAAACCGGCGGAGGTGAGCCGGATTCTCGATCAGTTTCTGGAGACGGAGAAGGGAGAACGGAGAAGAGAGAAGGGGAAGTAGTCTCGGGTCTCATCCCTTCTCTCTCTCCGTTCTCCCTATTTCTTATGTTCGCTCATCTCCACGTCCACACGCACTTCTCCTTCGGGATCGGCGCCTCGAGCCCCGAGACGCTCGCGGAGGCGGCGGCCAAGCGAGGGTTCCGCGCGCTCGCCTGCACCGACACGAACGGCGTCTACGGCGCCGTCGAGTTTCAGCGCGCCTGCGAGACAGCGGGTGTTCGTCCCATCCTTGGCGCACATCTCGTCACCGACGATGAGGAAACCGTCGCCCTTGCCACGGATGAGCGCGGGTGGGCGGCGCTATGCCGGGCGATTACGAGGATTCATTGGAAGGACGGAGGGGACGGGGAGGAAGCGAAGGAGGAAAATGGCGGAGCGCGAGTAGGAATGCAGGAGAGCGAAGTTCGGGTAGGCATGCTGATGGAGGAGGGCGCGCAAGGCGTCGTGAGGCAGCGCGAAGCGCGGATGGGTGTGCTGGCAAAGGAGGGCGCGCAAGGGGTGGGGCGGAGAGGGAGTCAGGCGCGCCCCGACGGAGCCGGCATACCCATCCGCGCGCAGCGTAACTCACTATCGTCCGGCCTAGCGCGCGACCGCGACGGACTCATCCTCCTCTCGTCCGACACCGCCTTCCTGAAACGTCTGCTCGAGCGCAGCGGCCCCCACGACCTCTACGCCGAGCTCAGGCCCGGGAAGGAGCGCCACGCCATCCTTGCCGAATCCCGGCGGCTCGGCCTGTCCGCGGCGGTCACCGCCGGCGCGGTTATGGCGCATCCGGAAGACTGGTCACGTCACCGGCTTCTTCGCGCCATTCATCTCAACAGCACGCTGTCGGAGTTGGAGGGCGGAACGGCGGAATGGCGGAATGGCGGACATACCGCCCTACCGCCTTACCGCCCTACCGTCTCCCCGAGAGACGCGTGGATCCGTCCTGCTACCGACATCGCGCGCGCCTTTCCCGACTGCCCCGAGGCAGTCCGCGCCGCCACCGAGATCGCGGAGCGATGCGAATATCGGATTCCGATCGGCCGGGTCGTGGCACCTCGCTTTGCCGATGAGCAGGGCGCTCACGAGCGACTCCGCGCGCTCGCCTACGAGGGCGCCGAGCGGCGCTACGGCACCATCGCGCCGATCACGCGCGACCGGCTGGAGCACGAGCTCGGCATCATCGGCCAAAGGCTTCGCCGACTACTTCCTGGTGGTGCACGACATCGTTCAGCACGCGCCCACCCACTGCGGCCGCGGCTCCGTCGCCAATTCGATCGTGAGCTACTGTCTCGGCATCACCCACGTCGAGCCGCTCGGCGCGGGATTGCTCTTCGAGCGGTTCCTCAATCCCGAGCGGAACGATCCGCCCGACATCGATCTCGACTTTCCCTGGGACGAGCGCGACCACGTCCTGGCCTACGTGTTCCGTCACTATCCTCATCCCCGGTCGGCGATGGTCGCGAACCACAACTCCTTCCGGCTGCGCGGCGCGCTCCGCGAAGTGGCCAAGGTGCACGGCCGTCCCGCCGGCGAGATCCGCGAAGTCACCCGCCGGATTCCCTGGTACGACGAGGAGCCGCTCGACCGGCTCCTCGCCACGCATCCCAACTTTCGGGAGCCTCGATCTCCCGGCCGGCTGGCGTGAGATCGCGCGTCAGGCGGAGCCGCTGGTCGGGATCCCACGGCATCTCTCGCTGCACCCGGGCGGCGTCGTCATCGTGCCGACCGCGCTCACCGATTACGTGCCGATCGAGCCCGCGGTCAAAGAGCTCGACGGCAATCCCGACCTCACCGTCCCGGTCATCCAGTTCGAGAAGGACGGCGCCGAGGACGCCGGGCTCGTCAAGATCGACCTGCTCGGCAACCGCTCGCTCGCGGTGATTCGCGACGCCATCGCGGCGGTGCATCGGCATACCGGACGGCTGATCGACTACACCTCCAGCGACCCCGACGACGACGAAGCCGCCAAGGCGCTCTTCCGCACCGGGCAGACGATGGGCGTCTTCTACACCGAGTCTCCCGCCTCTCGCGCCCTCTGTGCCAAGAGCCGGGCCGACACCTTCGAGCTGCTGGTGCTCAACACCAGCATCATCCGCCCCGCCTCCAATCGGTTCATCCGCATCTACCTGGAGCGGCTGCACGGCGCGCCCTACGAGCCGCTCGATCCGTTGCTGCGCGACACGCTGGCCGAAACCTTCGGCGTGATGGTCTACCAGGAAGACGTGGTCAACGTCTGCGCCACCTTCGCCGGGATGCCGCTTGCCACCGGCGACGGACTCCGCAAGGCGCTGTCCAAGAAGCGCCCGGTCAAGCACCTCGCCGGCTATGCCGAGGAGTTCTTCGCCGGCGCCGCCGCCCTGGGCCGCGACGTCGAGACCGCGAAGCGTGTCTGGGAGATGGTCATGTCGTTCGCCGGATACAGCTTCTGCAAGGGCCACTCGGCGTCCTACATCCAGGTGGCGCAGCACTCCTGCTATCTTCGCGCGCACTATCCGGCCGAGTTCATGGCGGCGGTGCTGGCCAACGGCGGCGGATTCTATCACCCGTTCGCCTACGTCGCCGAAGCGATGCGCATGGGACTGACCGTCCTCCCACCCGACGTCAACGCGAGTGAGTTCCGCTGCACCGGGCGCGACGGCGCACTCCGGATCGGACTCCAGTTCGTGAAGGGGCTCTCGGCGAACGGGGCGGAGCGCCTGTTGACTGCAAGAGACGGAGAGGACGCAATCGAAGTTCGGGTGGGCATGTTGATGAAGGAGGGCGCGCAAGGGGTGGGGCGGAGAGGGAGTCAGACGCGTCCCGACGAAATCAGCATGTCCACCCGAACTGAGCGAAGAGCACCTTTCTCCAGCCTCTCCGATCTGCGCGCCCGCACCGGCCTGAACCCGTCCGACCTCCGGGCGCTCATCAAGGTCGGCGCGCTCGATTCGATCGCCGGCGACTGGACCCGGCCGATGATGCTCTGGCTGGTTGATGGCGGAAAGTCCGTAGAGCGGGATGGCGGCGGGATGGACGGAGAGAACGGAACGGAGGGGACGGAATACCTTACCGCCTTACCGCCCTCCCGCACCACCGCCTTATTCGACGACGAACTGCCGTCTGTGCCACGGCTCAAGGACTATTCACTGGAACGCCGACGCCAGGAAGAATACGCCGCGCTCGGCTTCATGACGGACGAGCACCCGATGCGGCTGCATGCCGACGCGCTGGCGCGCTTCCATCTCTGCCCGAGCACCGAGCTGTCCCGACACGTCGGCGAGCACGTGCTCGTGGCCGGCATGTTGACGACGGCCAAGCCGGTGCACACCCTGAAGGACGAGCCGATGGAGTTCGCGACGTTCGACGATGGAGCGGGCCTGATCGAGACTGTTCTTTTCCCACAGGTCTTCCATGACCGCGGTCATGTGCTCTTCGATCAGGGGCCGTTCCTCATCCGCGGCAAGGTCGAGGAAGAGTTCGGCGTGGCGACGCTGACGATCTCCCATCTCGATCGGCTGGAGCGCGTGCTCGGCCGAAAGGCGCCGCTTACACCTGCCGCGCGATGAGTCGCTTCAGCTCCTTGATCCGCGCTTCATCCCGCCGATAAAAGGTCCATTGTTTGATCCGCTTGCCGCGGACCAGACCCGCCTGCGAGAGGATCCGCATGTGCTCGCTGAGGGTGGGCTGGCTGACGCCGAGCTTCTGGGCCAGCAGCACGGCGCAGACCCCGTCGCGCACGAGGTCACCGTCGACCTGAGGCGGAAAATGCCGTCTCGGCGCCTTCAACCACTCGAGGATCTGCAGGCGCCGCTCGTTGGCGAGGGCGCGGAGGCCGGTCGGTATAGACATATTGCTAATTAGCCAATCGACGAATAACTTGTCAACCCTATGGAGCTCCTCGACACCCCGACCCGCGCGCCGTTCGCCGACCCCGGCAGTCCCGCGGCATCGCTCACCCGCGAGCGGATCGCCGCCATGGAGCGGCTCATCCGGCCCCACGTCCGCCGGACACCGATCGTCGAGGTCGGCGCCGCTGACCTCGGCCTCCAATCCCCGGCGCGGCTCACGCTCAAGCTGGAGCTCATCCAGCACACCGGCTCGTTCAAGGCCCGCGGCGCCTTTGCCAATCTCCTCTCCCGGCCGGTTCCCCCTGCCGGCGTCGTCGCCGCCTCGGGTGGCAATCACGGGGCCGCGGTGGCCTTCGCCGCGAGCCGGCTCGGCATTCCGGCGAAGATCTTCGTGCCGACCGTCGCCTCACCGGTCAAGATGGAGCAGATCCGAGGCTACGGCGCCGATCTCGTGGTCGGCGGAGACCTATATGCGGACGCCCTCGCCGCGAGCGAGCAGTGGGTCGCGTCCTCCGGCGCCATGAGCGTGCACGCCTACGATCAGATCGAGACCCTCCTCGGCGCCGGCACCGTCGCAGCCGAGCTCGAGGAGCAGGCGCCGTACCTGGAGACGCTTCTCGTCGCCGTCGGCGGGGGTGGTCTGATCGGCGGGACCGCCGTGTGGTACGCCGGGCCGGGCGAGGCAGGCCCGCGACTGGTTGGGGTCGAGCCGGAGCTGGCGCCGACACTCACCCGGGCGCTCGAGGCCGGGCGACCGGTCGACGCCGAAGCCGGTGGCATCGCCGCGGATTCTCTCGCCCCGCGCCGGGTCGGCACGCTGAATTTCCCGATCGCCAAGGCGCGAGTCGAGCGCGTGGTGCTGGTTTCCGATGACGCCATTCGCACGGCACAGGAGTCTCTCTGGCGAGTGCTCCGCATCGTCGTCGAGCCAGGTGGAGCCGCCGCGCTCGCGGCGGTGCTCTCCGGAGCATATCAGCCACGGGAGCACGAGCGGGTCGGGGTCGTGCTGTGCGGTGGCAACACGACCGCGGTCGACTTCACGCGGTAGAGCCGGCGCCTGCATGGAACGACGAGCCGTCACCACCGACCGGATCGCACCACCGGTGGGCCCCTTTTCTCCGGCGGTACGGGTCGGCGACACCCTCTACCTGAGTGGACAGGTCGCTCAGGATCCTGCGACCGGCAGGCTCATTGACGCAGATGTGACGCGGCAGACGGAGCAGATCCTGACGAATATCGAAGCGGTACTACAGGCGGGGGGATTCTCGTTGCGGGATATCGTGAAGGTCGGCGTCTTCCTCACCGACATGCGAAACTTTCAGGCGATGAATGCGGTGTACGCTCGGCGGTTCGAGGCTCCCTACCCTGCTCGCACTACCGTGGGAGTCGCGGCGCTACCGCTCGGAGCCCTGGTCGAGGTCGACGTGGTCGCACGAAGTCACTGAGTATTTGCCTCGCTCCCGCTCTTTCCGTCGTAGCCGTTCCCACGGCCCTTCTTCCCCACTCCATTCCCACCCGCATCGCCTGCGTTGTCCATCCCGCCGCGGCTGTTCCCGTATCCGCTTCCGGTCCCGACGCCTGAGGTAGTGCCGCCGGATGGTCCACCGCTGGCACCTCCCGTTTCCACTCCCCCGCCTGTGCTGCAACCGGGCGAGCCTTCGCATCCCACGACCTGATCGAGGTTGGTCCGGAGCCCACTGTAACTGTTTTCCGTCGACTTGCGGAGCAGGAGCAACACCAGGACCAAGCCGAGAGCGACGAAGCAGAGGATGAACGCGTATTCGATGACACCTTGACCCCGGGTGCACAACCGCCAGCGGCATAGCCACTTGGTCATAGCAGACGGTCTCCGGAATGCAGCGCTCGGTAGTGGTCGAAACGGCGGGTGGGCGATGCGGAAGCGCGTGGCGTGCAAGGGTTAGGCCCAGGCGGTCTGCGCACCGCCCACGCGAGTCCCACGTTCTGGTGGAACCCTGGAAAGCGAGGCGCGGGGCTCGTTCCCCCTCATCCACCTGGATCAGTTCGAACCGGCGCCGGAGCGGGGGCATGTGCGGCCCCGAAGCTCAAATCTCCTTCCTGCGCAAAGCGCACTTTCCGTTTTCCGATTGGGGTCGAGAAGTCGGCCCGGCCCATCACAGTGAATCGGTGGATTCCCACGCGAAGGGTGGTGAGCCGGCCCGCAGGCAATCCGGCCGCCACAACCAGCGGTAGAGCCACCGTGGAAGTCGTATCGCTCGGCAACACCACAGCGCTGTCCCGGTTGAGCTCCCCGATCCGTTCATCGTCGAGCTCGAGCGAGAGCTGCACGTGCAGCGTCGATACCGGATAATCGTTGGGATTCTGGACGTCGAGGGCGATCAGGACCGGCGCCAGCGAGAGTGAATCCGTCCCCAGGCGAACCCTGGAGACCGTCACGCCAGGATCCTCGTAGACCCAGACACCCAACGGCGTGCACGCCACTCCCGCTGGTAGGGAGAACGCGAAAGTCACGCTGCGGATCCAGGCCAATCGCACGACCCCGTCAACTCCTGTCGCAGGGAGATAGCTTTAGACGTCTGTGACCCGACATCTGACCCACCCTAAGGGGACTGATGCGTCCGAGTCCGATCCATTCCACATTCGCCTTCGTGGTTTCCACCATCGTGCTCTGGAGTTGTTCCGATCCGGCCGCGAGCAGCACACCGTTGCCGTCGGGACCAGCCACCGTCGGCTTGCTCGAGGTAGCCTCGGGGTTGAGCACTCCACTGTTCATCACGGCACCCCCGGGTGACACTGCGCGACTCTTCATCGTGGAAAAGACGGGAGCAATCCGCATCGTGACGGCTGGCGCTCTGCTTCCTGTCCCCTTCCTTGATATTAGGACTCTCGTCTCGAGCGGAAGCGAGCAGGGCCTGCTCGGCTTGGCATTCGATCCGGACTATGCGACCACCGGGCGCTTCGTGGTCCACTACACCGACGTCGCTGGGAATACACGAGTCTCCACCTTCGTTCGATCATCCAGCGATCCCGACGTAGCTGATCCAGCGTCAGAGCAGCTGGTGATCTCCGCGGAGCAGCCCTTTCCCAACCACAACGGCGGGCAATTGCTGTTCGGGCCGGATGGCAACCTCTATCTCGGTCTGGGAGATGGAGGCTCGGGGGGAGATCCGCTGGGCCGCGGCCAGGACCTGACGGATCTGCTTGGTTCCATTCTGCGACTGGACATCAGAACGCCACCCTATGTCGTACCCTCTGATAATCCGTTTGCCGGCCGTACCGACGTCCGAGGCGAAATCTGGAGCTTCGGGCTTCGAAATCCCTGGCGCTTCAGCTTCGACCGCGCCACCGGTGATCTCTACATCGGCGACGTCGGACAAAGCGCGTGGGAAGAGGTCGACGTTTCGCCCGCGGCCGAGGGGGCCGGCAAGGCCACCAACTTCGGATGGAACATCATGGAAGGCAAGCATTGTTACGCCGCTTCATCCTGCGACGAATCCGGATTGGCACTTCCAGTGTTGGAGTACGATCACGGGCAGGGCTGTTCCATCACGGGTGGTTACGTGTATAGAGGAAACGCGATCCCCGCGATACAGGGCTACTACTTCTACGGAGACTACTGCGGGGGATGGGTCCGAAGCTTCCGATATCAGGATGGCGAGGCGATGGACGCATTCCAATGGCCCACCCTCGCACCAGGCGGCTCCATCACCAGCTTCGGCGAGGACGCCTCGGGTGAGCTGTACATCACGAGCGCCGACGGCCGGGTGTTCCGCATCATCCCGAAGTGACCGATCAGGCGGACCTCGAGGCGCTTGCTGCACGCATTCCCGACGGCATTCGGTTCGGCGCTTCGTCGTGGAATTACCCGGGGTGGCGCGGCCTCGTTTATCACCGTGACTACGACGGCAAAGGCGCTCCGGCGAGGATGCTGGAGGAATACGCCGCCTTTCCGCTCTTCCGCACCGTCGGCATAGACTCCAGCTTCTATGCGCCGCCCGAGGAGGAGGTGCTCCGGTCGTACGCCGACCATCTTCCCTCCGGCTTCCCGTGCGTGAGCAAAGTCTGGAACCAGCTCACGGTTCAGACCTTCAGCAAGGCGCATGACAAGGCGCGGGGAGGCAAGGTCAATCCCGACTTCCTGAACCCCGACGTCTTCCTCGAGGCAGTCTACGAGCCGTATCAGCGTTGGTTCGGAAACCACACCGGGCCATTCGTGTTCGAGTTCCAGACCGTTGCCAAACGGAGCGGGGTCACCCCGCAACGATTCGCCCAGCAGCTCGATGCCTTCTTCGGTGCGCTTCCCGTTGAAGGGATGTACGCGGTCGAAGTGCGCAACGACGAGTTCCTGACCCCGATGTACTTCGCCGTCCTGCGAGAGCACGGCGTCGCCCACGTCTTCAGCTCGTGGACCCGGATGCCGCCGATCGGCCACCAACTGGACCTTCCCGGCGCACTGTCCGCTCGCTTCATCGTGGCGAGAGCGCTGCTGCGTCCCGGGCGAACCTACAACGAAGCCGTCGATGCCTTTGCTCCGTACGACCGGATCCTCGAGCCCAACCCGAAGCTCCGCCGCGACCTGGTGCGCCTCATCGAGACCGCCGTTCACACGAGGATTCCCGCCTATCTGCTCGTGAACAACCGCGCCGAAGGCAGTGCGCCGCTGACGGTGGCCGAGGTTGCACGCATGCTGCCGGAGGATCTCGGGTGATTCGCGGACCCGGACTCATCCGGTACGCCGCTCTTTCCTTGGTCGCGGCGCTCGTCACCATCGTGCTCAAGGGCGGAGCGTATCTCCTCACCGGCTCCATCGGCCTCCTGTCCGATGCGCTCGAGTCGCTGGTGAATCTGGTCGCGGCCGTGGTCGCGCTGATCGCGCTCTGGGTCGCCGCGCGCCCCGCGGACGAGGATCACGCCTACGGTCACACCAAGGCGGAGTATTTCTCGAGCGGGTTCGAGGGAGCCCTGATTCTGGTCGCCGCGGCCAGTATCGTGATCAGCGCAGTCGAACGCCTCCTCCACCCGCTTCCGATCCGCGCGCCCACCCAGGGTCTCGCGATCACCGCGGCGGCCACCATCGTCAACCTCATCGTCGCTCGCGTGCTGTTCAAGGCAGGCCGACAAAACGAGTCGATTGCCCTCGAGGCGGATGCACACCACCTGATGTCCGATGTCTGGACCTCGGTCGGCGTCATCGCCGGCGTCGGAGCGGCGGTACTCACCGGCTGGAACCGACTCGATGCCATTGTCGCGATCGTCGTGGCGGCCAACGTGCTTCGCGCCGGCGTCAGCCTTCTCCGGCGCTCGATGCTCGGCCTGTTGGATACCGGTCTTCCCGAGGACACGCGTCGGAAGATCACCGCCATTCTCGAGGCTCGAGCGCAGGACGGCGTGCGCTATCACGCACTTCGAACCCGCCAGGCCGGGGCCCGGCGCTTCATCTCGTTTCACATTCTCGTCCCGGGCGAGTGGAGCGTGCAGAAGGGACATGACCTGCTGGAGCAGATCGAGGAGGAGGTTCGCGCCGCGGTCCCGAACAGCAGCGTCGATACCCACCTCGAGCCGATCGAGGATCCGGTCTCCTGGCAGGACCTGCGGTTGGAGCGGGCGGACTAGAGCGACGCGAAAGCCCGCACCGGCCAACTGCCGAATCCGACGACTTTGGTCGGCACGGCCGAAAAGCGGAAGCCTCGAGCAGGCAGTGGGCCGAGATTGCAGAGGTGTTCGACGATCGGGATGTCCGCGCCGAGCAATGTCGAGTGCACAGGTCGGGCGAGGTCTTGCATGTCGTCGATGTTGAGGGAGTCGATACCGACCAGGGTCGCCCCTCGCTCCACGAGACGTGTCGCTGCGTCGTGGGTGAGAAACGGGTGGCCCGAGAGGTATCGCGGTGTAGCCCAATGGGCATCCCACCCGGTACAGACCAGCACCGCCTTACCTCGGACCTCGATTCGGTCAAAGGCCTCCGCCCCGATGCCACCCGACCCTCCCCTCGCATCTACCACGACGGCATCCAGATCAGCCAGAGACTCCAACGGGAGTGCGGCCAGGTCCTTGCCGTCGGCGTAGCGGTGAAAGGGAGCATCGATGTATGTGCCGGTATTGGCAACCATCTCGATTTTACCGATGTGGAACTCCACACCGGGAGCGTATCGCTCTCGAGAGGCCGTTCGACTCAGGAAATCGCAGATGATGGGACTGGGAAGACCGGGATAGGTGATCATCCCGTCCGTGATGCTGTGGCTCAAGTCGAGAAAGGGCACGGACGGTCAGTCATCCGGTGAGGGCACGCAGCTCGCCGGCCACACCGGCGAGCTCACAGATTCGCACCAGCGTCTCGCCGATCTTGTTGTTCGGCGTCGATGCCCCGGCCGTGATGCCGATCGAGCCGGCGGCGGGCAGCCATTCCTCCGTGCGAGTCTCGCGCTTGGCCCCGATGGGCTGGTGCCGAACGGCTCCCATGTCCACCTCGATGCAATCCGCGTCCTGAATGTGGAAGGTGGGAATCCCTCTCGACTCCACGAGCGCGGCCAGATGACACGTGTTGCTCGAGTTGTAACCTCCGACGACGACCATGACGTCGAGTGGTTCGTCGAGCAACGCGAGCACGGCGTCCTGACGCTCCTGTGTGGCGGAGCAGATCGTGTCGAACGACCGAAAGCGCGTAGCGAGCCCCTCGGCACCATACCGCCGCTCGATGCTATGACGAATTTCCTCCGCGATCGCCAGCGACTCGCCCGAGAGCATCGTCGTCTGATTCGCGATGCCCACCCTCTCGAGATCGGTGGTGAAATCGAAGCCGGGAAAGCTCGCCTTCGCGAATCTGGCATTCAATGCAGCCGCATCTCCGCCACGCTCGATGAAGTCGCACACCATCCGTGCTTCGTCCATGTTGAGCAGCACGAGGTACCGGCCCGCGGCATACTTGGTGACCTGGCTCGCGGTCGCCTTGGTCTCCTCGTGGTAATGCTTGCCGTGGATGATGGCGGTGAATCCGTCTTTCGCGTAGCTCTCGACCCGCTTCCAGACATTGAGCACCGATCCGCACGTCGTGTCCACCAGCACGCACCCGATCGCCCGCAGTCGATCGAAGTCGCCGCGGGTGACGCCGAACGCCGGGAGGATGACCACATCCTCCTGTTCGATGCCTGAGAAATCGAATCCCCGGTCTCCGTCGGGCAGGAGAAAAGTGATCCCCATGTCTCGGAGCTTCTGGTTCACGTGGGGATTGTGGATGATCTCGCCAACGAGGAAGAGCCGCCTGTCGGGGAACTTGAGCCGGGTCTCGTAGGCGTACTCGACGGCGCGGTCCACACCGTAGCAGAAGCCGAATTCCCGGGCCAGTCGAAACGTCAAAGGGCCAACGGTGAGCCGATAGCCGCCATTGCGCAGCGTCTCGACGACGGTGCTGTGGTAGTCGTCGGTGAGTTGCCCCTCGATCTCGGACTTGAGCCCGAAACCCCGCCGGTAGTAGGTGCCGTCCATGGCCCTAATGTACACCAGCGCCGGAGTCCGAGTCCTGGCGGCGCACGGGACATCCGCGTGACGCCGGTCGCACCGGCAGGTCGTGAAAATCGCCCCGAATAGTGAGGTGCAGGGCATCGGTCACCGAATGCGCCTTGGCGTCGAAGGTGCCTGTCAGGACTCCGGGGCGCGGCTGTTCCAATACCACCAGGCCGCTGTCTCCCTGAAACCCTCGGATCGAGGTCTCAGCGAACCACCGAAGCGCCACAGCCGCCCACGGCCGGCTGCTATCCCCGGCCTGCGGCGAAACCACCCGAAAGCGCCCGGCCTCGATCTGGCGAGCGGGATAGAGTGCAATGGCGACGCCGGTGTCGCCGACCAGCGCCTGGATCTGGAGAAGACGCAGCGAGTCACACCACTCGGCGGTGGCGGTGCCCTTGATCTTCGCCGCTTCCTTACCACTCCACCGCGCCTCGAGCAGTGGTCCCGGGCCGTCACCAGCCGCTCCTCCCCTGCACGCGGCCGCGAGCGCCAGGGCGAGTGTGATGACCAGAGCTCTCCCGCCCCTCAACGGACCGCCTGCACGACGATATCGAACCGCATCTTGCCGCCGAGGTCGGGAGAGATCGGGTGGCTGAGATCGAAGCGCAGGAAGCCATGAAAGAGCGAGAGGCCCAGTCCCGCTCCCACGAGAGCCTTGCTCGAAAACAAGTCTTCCGGCCGTGCTGCCTGTCCGGCGTCGGCAAAGGCCACGGGACGAAGCCGCCCGCTGAACGGAGCGATGTCGAGTCGCACGGCCCAGAAGGCCTGCCCGCGCAGAGTCCCGTAGTCGAAGCCTCGCACTGTCGTGACTCCACCAAGTCGGAAGAGGGACTGCGGCAACGTGGGCGCCGTCGCCAATCCCGCCTTGGCCTCTAGAGTCAGACCTCGGCGTCCGCCGACTCCCTGCCTGATTCGCCCATACAACCGACCCGTGGATCGACCCTCTCCGGCTTGAACGTCGGCCGTCACACTCCATCGCCTTCGGCCATGGCCATCGAGGCGAACCCAGAGTCCCCCATAGGTTCCGTTCGCAACCGGCGGGTTGGGCGGAAACTCTCCCGTGCCGCCGAGGACGTCGTTCACCGCCGATTTGGCCTCGCGACCGACGCTCGCTTCGCGCTGCACGCTGACCCCGAACCCGACGTCGAGGCCGGTGGCGACGGACGTCTCGAGACCTGCCGAGCCACCATGAATCAGTGCGTAATCGCCGTTGTCATGACCCGCGAAGAGCGCATCGAGCGTGTTGCCGAACCCACGACCAGGACTGAAGGGATCGAAATTGGAGATTTCTCGATACCCACTGATCTGGAGCCGGCCTCCTGGTGCGTCGCGCAGGAAGCTCAGACGACCGGTCACCCGCTCGTCGCTCAGGCCGTATCGTACTGTTCCCTGGAGCGCGGCAGAACCGAAAACCGAGAGTCGAAGGCGGTAGCCGAGACCCAACGACAGACCCTGAATGCGATCGTATCGGAGCGCGTCGCTCAGGCTCTCGTACGCGATTCCCTGGCGAGAGCTATCGGCGAGAGTATCCGGCCAGCTTCTGCTGGTCTGACTCGAGAGGGGTGAGGCGGTGTGAGAGGAAGGAGAAAGGGGAGGCGCGGTCAGAGACAGGATCAGGAGGATTGCGCCCATTTGCTCCGGCCGTCTCGATGGAGCCCATACGCCTTGAGGCGGCGCCAAAGTGTAGTTCGGCTGATGCCGAGATGCTTGGCCGTCTCCGCGAGCTTCCAGTTGTTGGCGTCAAGCGTCTTGACGATAGCCTCTTTTTCCCGAGCCGCCAACGTGGTCGGCCCCTCGACACCGGGGATGAACATCGCCTCACCGAGCTCGAGGGCCCCAACGCGGAGCGGGCGCAGACGGCCACCGAGAGCGGCCAGTCGTGGCTGCAGGTCCGGAGAACCTTCGGTTAGGTCCATCCCTTCCACCGCTTCGCGAGCCTGCTGATTGGCATAGAGGAGACGGCCCTCGAGATCGAAGACGACGACCCCCTCGCTGAAGCCGTCGAGGAGCGCCTTCGCCAGCGGAGAGAATACCGACGGCATCGAGTTGAGCGGGAGCGTGTCGGGCATGGCTGAGCTACGCAATCAGGGGACTCGGGGTTTCAAATGTGGACGTGCGGGGCCGATTTGTCACCTGCCACCTAAGTCTCGGAAAGCCAATCCACTTTCTTCAAGACGCACACCGGCTCGCGGGGTGCACATTGGAGCGTAGGTGGTCACCGCCGCCTACCCGGCCGGCGATGTGGTCCTCGATCATGACTCCGTCGCCTGGAACGGCCACCCTCGTCGTCCCAAGCCGACTTTGGGGCCCGCCGCAGCAGGGCTTGTAGTTGGGGGACGGAATCAGCGAGCAATGGGGGGTGCCGGCCGCGCTGAACCGCGAAGTACAGAGGACGATCGAGCGCGGGAATCTCATCCTGCCGGAGCCGCTTCGCCTGGCCTTGCCGGAGCCGAACCCGGGCCACGCCTTCTCCGTTCACGATCTCGTAGTCGAGCGGAGCAGCATCACCGCGGATCCGGAGCATGCCGGGAAGCGCATCGAGACGTTCACGAGTCTCGGGGTCGATGAGACTGGTGGCATCCAGCGCGATCGGTACGTGCAGAAACCGATCCCAGCTGTCGACCGGCTCGAGCTGCTTACGAATTCTCTTCCGCAGCGCGTCGGGGGAGAGATCGGGAAGGGCTCCACCCGACCGCCGCCACCATTCGTTCATCGTCTCGAGTGCTCTGCGCACACGTCCCTGATCCGGATGGCTGGTCTCACCTTCCATGAGTGCCGAGGCGAGAACGTCCTGGACGGAGGAGCGGAGCTGCTCGGGAATCCGCCCGTGGATGAGCTCGACTTCAGTGTCGAGATCGAAGCCGAAATAGCTCCGGCGACGTTCGATCGCGAGGCCTTGGTGCTTCCGCGGTCCGTTCAGCAGGATCTTGGGGGCGCCCAGAGTGGCATACTCGCGCACCAGGTCGTAGGACAGCGTCGTCCCTTCGATTCCGGCACGAGGGACCCCGAATCGGTCGGCGAAGAATCGAAGGTTTCCTGCCACCGCTCCCCAGCTTCCGGCGACGGACGTCTTGGACACGCGCGCCTCCTGACCATCGGCGGTATGCTCGTCGATCACGAGGTCGAATGGCATGAAGCGCGCGAGAAGATCGGCCCATTCTCTGCGCAAATCCTTGGAGGCGTACGGCAGCTGCTTCGGCAGTGGAAGCTCGAGCGACCGATAGACGGAAGCGACGCCCAATGCAGCGTCCTCGATCGCCTTGATGAGCACACCGCGCCGCTCGGCCCACTCGGAGAGCCCGTCTTCGAATAGATGCCGGGGAAGTCCGTAGACCTCTCCCAGATACCCGTGCTGATTGACCGCTTCGGCGTAGAGGTTGTACGCAGTCAGATGATCGCTGCCGTTGACGACAACGCCGTGGAGATCGCGCTCCTCCCGTGTCATCCGGTGAAGCGAGTCGATGTTGGCGCAGACCGCGACGATCGGCGTCAGCGTCTCCGATGCGTGCACCAGGAGCTCTCCCCATGGCCGCTCGACCGGGAGCGCTTCGACCTCGCGACCATACGACGTGAGCCTGCCGTTCTCGACGAGGCCGCGAGCGGTGAGCAGCTCGAGCGCCCTCCGGTATGCCGTGCGATCGAGGGGAACCGGCAGGTCGAGATCGCGCGCATCGACACCAAGAGCGGCGCAGGTGATCGCCACCCGTTCGGCATCACCCGCCAGCTGGAACTCGGGCGGCGTTGGGCGAAGCTGGTCGAAGACGAGATCGCGGTCGCTCAAAATGACGACTTCGCCATTCGCGACGCGACCGTGCACACGGCCGGCCATCTGCAGGATCTCGTTGGCGCCGAGGTACAGGCGATGAAGCACATTGCGGCCGCGCTCGACCACGTTGCCGTATCGAGCGTCGTAGATGATGACCGTGTCGAGCCCGCGGACGTTGAGCGCCGACTGGCCGGCCGCCGTCATGGCGAGGAGGAACGGCCGCTCGACCTCGCCCTCGAGGAATGGTCGAATGACCCGGATCGGCTCGCCACCGTGATAGAAGGCCGTCGTGAGTCGCTTCCACTGCTGACCGAGCTCCTCGGCAAGGCGCTCGACCTCCGCACGCGTGGGGACGAAGACTGCCACGCCGCGCCGCTCCCGCATCACATGCCGGATGTACTTCTCGTTGAGAAATTCCTCGGGCGTCTGCGGAAGGACCTGAACCTTCGCTTTGAGGCTGGGATCGAACGCCTTCGTCTCCAGCACCGACGCGCTCTCGAGATAACGGGCGTAAAAGCTGGGGTCCACGGTCGCGCTCAGCCAGATGAAGCGGCAGCCGGCGCGCTTTCCGAGAGCGAGGCATAGCTCCAGCTCGGCCGACGTCTGGTGGATCTCGTCGACCACGATCGTGTCCCGGGCGGTGATGAGATCGTCCTGAAACCAGCGCCGGGCGATACCGGTGGTCACGATCACGACGTTCCAACTAGGGGTCTCTGGAGTAGCCTCCCGCTCTCGGTTCACCACTCCGACCGACAGTGGAGTCCGGAGGATGGACTCGGCGATGGGTCGTATGCCCAGAGTCTTCCCTGTCCCCGTTCCTGCCACGATGCCGAATCCCTTTCCAGATGCCGCCAGCTCACGCAAGTCGGAACCATGCTCGCGCTCGAGCAGCGTATCGAGATGCAGTCCAAGAGCCAGCTCGATGGTTTCACAGGCCGCCCGGGTGGGCGCGATCACGATGATGCGGCCTGTGGGATGGGGTGCGTGGCGGTAAGCGTCGGGATCGGGGGGGAGATGATGGTCGCGAGAGGGACGCATGCCGCAAGGTAGCCGGGTCTCCCTGCGGACGAGAGTTCGTCAGAAGCCTTGCTGGAGATTCAGCTCCCAGACCAGTCCCTTGCCCGGCCGGTCGAAAGGCCGGACCAGGTCGAGCTCGCCGATCGCGAACCCGAAGAGGTTCACACGAAGTCCGGCGCCGGCGCTGAACACCGGCTTGCGGTCGCCGCCGGCGAATGAGGGCTCGTCCTGCGAATCCCACGCGAGGCCGCCGTCGCCGAAGACGAGGAAGTCGACCGGAAACGCTCCATAGTACCCGGGGCCGACGCCCAAAGCGCCGAGGAGCGGGAATCGAAGCTCCAGACTCGATACGGCAATGCGGCTGCCCAGGAGCTGGTCGAACACGGGACAGCTCTGCGGCGCGTTTGGCGGCGGCTTGCATTCGGAGGCGTCGAACGAGCCGAACGTGTAGCCTCGCACCAGGCCGGGGTAGCCCAGGTAGAGAGGCTGGAGACGCTGATCTTCGCCTCCCGATCCGTACCGCCCGTAATGCAGCAGCCGGGCCGCGACCGTGAACGGCCGCGCCGGCATGAAGTACTTCCGATAGTCGGCAAGCACGCCGACATAGCTCAGCGATCCGAGGGTCGGAGTTACCTCGAGACGGTAACGCTGACCCAGAATCGGACCGGTCGCTCCGAAAAAGGAGTTGTCGTAGACGAGTGCGAGGCTCGCCGTTCCGAGGCTGAGCGATCGTGAGCTCGGCAGGTCCTGGGTGCTGTCGAGTACCTGGTCTCCCGTCACCGGGTCGAACGCGGCGGTTTTCAGTTGATTGTCGAACGAGATGTTCGTGTAGCCGGTGGACAAGTCGATGCGCTGGACCTGGCTGAACGGATACGACACCTGGAACTGGAAATCGCGGTTGGTCTGACGCTCGAGGAGTTGCTGCTGGACAAACACGGCCTGCCCATTCAAGTCGGCGAATCCCTCGTTAAATGCGCCGGTGAGATATGGCGTCTGCTCGGCGATCACGGCCCAATTCAAGCGGTGGGTCAGGTTCTGATACCCGAGAAGGGCGTAGATGTCCTTGAGTGTGCCCTGCACCTGGAGTCCGGTCACGAGATTGTGGTTCCCCAAAATGTCGCTGAAGTACAGGGACGCCCCTCCTCCGACGTAGGTTCCGAAGGACGAGCTCCCCACGGCGAGCGACGGACGGCTCACGTACGTCAAACCCAGGGAGGGCCGATATGGGGTATCGGTAAAGCCGCTATCGCTGGGAAGTCCCGCTTGCGGATTCCGTGACGGACCCACCAGAACCGTTGCCTTCCTGTCCAGAGGGGGCAATGCGGCGGCCGTGACTCGCCTGGAGCTGTCAGGCCGGCTCGCCACGTCGATGTCCTGTCCGGAGGAGGCCGGTGAGTCGATAGCGTAGATGTCGTACCCGTTCGACCTGAAGACGCTGTAGACCAGCCGCCCGGTCCGCTGCGCCACCGAAAGCGCCGGGCTGGTCTCGGTGATCCCACCGACGCCCGTAAAGAGATTGGTGAGGCGATTGACGTTTCCGCTCGCCAGATCGAGGCGATAGATGTTGCTGACGCCATCGGGATCCCACAGGTAGTAGACACTCGCACCATCAGAAGACCACTGTGGATCGAGCTGCCGGCCGGCATTCGTCGGGTGAAGCTGCCGAATGGAGCCGGATGCGAGGTCGAGAATCCCGAGGCGATAGGGTCCGATCGACAGGGTCTGGAGGTTGCTCGTGAACCGGTCGGTCGCAAAGGCGAGCGACCGCCCGTCGGGCGACCACGCGGGCTGGAGATCGGCAAACTCATCGTGCGTGAGACGCTGGAGCGATTTCTTCCCCAGATCGTAGACGTACAGGTCCGTCAGTCCACCCGAATTCCCCGAGAAGGCAATCCGGCCGCCATCGGGAGACCAGGCAGGATTCAGGATTTCTCTCAGTTTCGGGAATTTCAACTCGTTCTTGGCGCGACCACCCGCGGTATCGTACAACTCGAGCACGGGCACGCCTGCCGACAGGCCGGCGAACACGAGACGGCGGCCATCGGGCGACCAACTGCCGGCCGACTGGATGAACTGAATGCTCTGAAGATGCTGATCGAGCGCCGTTTTGGTGAGCTGGCGCTCGATCTTTCCCGTCCTGGCATCGGCGAGAAAGAGATCGATCGAGAAGAGTCCACGATCGGAGAAGTACATCATGCGTGAGCCGTCGGGACTTACGACGGGAGATACGTTGTAGCTTCCCTCCAAGCTCTTCGCCGCGACGAGACGCTGACCCAACGCCTCTTGCACCTCCGTCGTCGAACGGAGGGAGTCGAAGCGGGCGTGCGTGTCCCGATGCCACATTGCCACGAGGCTGTCCGGTGTGACACCAAGCACCTGACGGATCGCGGCATCGAGTCCGCGCCGCGCTCCGGTTGCACGAAGCAGCTGAGGGACGGCTTTGTCTCCCCAGCGACCCCCGACATAGGTCAGGAGCGCCTCACCGTAGCGGTACGGGAAGAATCGGGGATCGTCGAGCTGGCGGAAGGTGGGCAGCGAGTCCTTTGCCGTGTCCGCGAGGGCCCCGCGCATCCACATCGCGGTGAGCGCATTGACGGGGCCAAGCGAAGCATATTCCGCCATGCCCTCGATGAACCAGAGAGGGAGCTGGGCGGCTGCGGAGACGCCGGCTTGCCCGTAGCCGGTGACGTCATACTGGAACGCATGTGTCAGCTCGTGACCGATGACGTGGTCGAGGTCGCCCAGCGTTCCGCCGATGGGAAGGACGATGCGCCGCCGCAGCGCCTCCGTGACGCCCCCGGTACCTTCTCCCAGATCACCCCCCACCGCGTTGGTCTCTCTGAATTCCTCCGGACTGGCGTAGAGAATGAGCGGCTGCCGCCCTTTGAGCTGGTGATCGAAGAGCGTGGAAAGCCTCGTGTACCAGCGTTCGGCCATCCGCCCCGCGATCCCCGCCGCGTCGCGTTCGGCAGGGTAGAAGTACACGTCGAAGTGCTCGGTCTTGAGCACGTCGAAGTCGAAGGAGTGATACTGGACTTTGTTACGACCGAAGTACTGAGCATGCAGAGGGAGGGCGTAACCCAGGCAAGCGACGATGAGACATCCCGCTATCCTGCGACCAACGGCCCAAAACCGGTCCATACAAGGACAATGATTCGGGGCCGGACACCGTCGCGCGGTGCTTCAGCGCACAGGCGATCCGAACCCCGGACCGGGGCCGGAAACAGATATCCCCGCGGGTGCGGGGATATCTGGTCCTGAAGCGGGGCCTGGATCGGGGAGATCGGGCGCCAGGACGGCGCATGGACAGACCGATCGCTCCAGGTTTTTATCGTTAGCGGTCGTCGTCGTCACGATCGTAATCGCGCTGACCGTACCCGCGGTGATCGTGGTCGCGGTCATCATCGCAGGCGTCGTAGTACCGGCCGCCTCGCTCGTATACGACGATCTCACGAACTCCACGCCCGTCGTACCACCGGTCATAGTAACGGCCGTCGACGTAGAAAAGCGTCACCGGCCGGTAACCGTGATGTACCCAATACTCTGCACGCCTGTTGTGCCGGAACCGCTCGACCCGGATCACCCTGGGCGCTGGCCGCTCGACCACGACGACCCGGCGCGTCTCTGGATACCGGTACGCGACGACCGGAGGGCGGCGATACGTGGAGTACCCGTTTTCGACGATCACATGCCCGGAGACGGGACCGCCCCGTACGACCACATGAGCCGCTACCTGTTGCGCCGACACTGGAGCAGTAAGGATGAGACCGGACAGCAGCGAGCCCGCTAAGACGGTGGCGTTCATGGTCTCCTCTGTGGAAACGGGTAGACTGCGGGAGACCTGAAATGCGAGGCTCGTGCCAGAGCGTAAGTCATTGCTGCTGTTGATCTCACGCGATAGGGGGGAGGGCCGATTGTCCTCTTGGGAAGACGGATGTCCCTCGTTCCGGGCCAGTCCAAAGCAGTCGTCCGGCGACCTCCGCTCGCGCGGCTATGGACGGTGAGCAAATGCTCCTTGACACTCCACTAGGTGCCGAACATACTAGTGGCCTCTACGCGCGACTTTGCGTTGCCGAGAGCTACCCGCTGCCCTTGCGGGACTGCGTGGCTCATCTCCCCCACGTCGCTCCAGTGCCGGCTCACTCTTCGCCTCGTCGAGCTGCGAATGTTCCGACAAATCCTTTCGTTTTTTACCAAACCGCAAATGGAGGCAGGTATGGCCGCGGATTTCTTCATCGGTGAATCGCTGGTCGGCGATGGCAACGAGATCGCTCACATCGACCTGATCATCGGGTCGAAGTCCGGACCGACCGGCGCCGCCTTTACGCAGGCGTTGTCACGGAATACCGACGGCTTCACCACGCTGCTCGCCGTCGTCACACCGAACCTTCCTGCCAAGCCCGACACGCTTCTCTTCAACAAGGTCACCATCAAGGGTGCAAAGCAGGCGGTACAGATGTTCGGCCCGGCTCAGGCCGCGGTTGCCCGCGCCGTCATGGATTCCGTAAATGAAGGGGTGATCAACAAGGCACAGGCCAATGATCTGTGCATCCTCGTCGGCGTGTTCATCCACTGGCAGGCCGAGGATGACAAGAAGATTTACCAGTTCAACTACCAGGCGGTGAAGGAATCAATCGCACGCGCGTTGCAGGGCAAGCCCTCGGTCGAAGAGGTCCTGTCCAAGTACAAGGCGGCGCGTCATCCGTTCGCCAGCGGCGCCGAAGGCTGATCGTACAGTCCCGCTGAACCGATGTACCGCGAGGGGCGACCCACTGGAGGGGCGCCCCTCGTCTTTTCCAGGACACGACTGCTCAGGAGACAGTGGCCGCGATGCGCAAGCTCTTGCTCCAGCTCGATAGCTCCCGCCTCCCAAGTGTCTTCGACCAGGTCGTCGCCTATGATGCCGGCGCCGACGTCATCATGAGCTATGGTGGCGTGACCGAAACGGACGTCCGCGATCTGATTCACGGCTGCATCTTTACACGCGGCGTGAAGGATCTCCACAACACCGCGGTCTGGATCGGCGGCAGCAACATGTCGGCGGGAGAGCAGCTCCTCGCGATGGCGCAGGATGCGTTGTTCGAGCCATTCAAGGTGTCGATCATGCTCGACTCGAACGGATCCAACACTACCGCCGTGGCCGCCGTTGTGAAAATCGAACAGACCCTCGGTGACCTGAAGGGAAAGAAGATCGTCATCCTCGCGGGAACCGGCCCGGTGGGTCAGCGCGCGGCCGGCCTCCTCGCGCGCGACGGCGCCAACGTGACCATTACTTCCCGAAAGCCCGAGCAGGGGGAAAAGGCCCGGCAGTTCATCAGCGCGAGGTTCGACGTTCCCGTCGAAGCGACGACCATGTCGGACCCTTCCCAGTGTGCCAAGATCCTCGAGGACGCGGACGTCCTGCTCAACTCGGGCCCCGCCGGCGTGCTCATGGCCCCGAAGAGCGCCTGGACGTCACAGAAGTCGATCAAGATCGTTGTGGACCTGAACGCCGTGCCTCCCTTGGGTATCGAGGGCGTCGAGGTGAACGACGCGGCCGCGAAGCGAGAGGGTGTGGTTGCGTTCGGCGCGTTCGGCGTCGGGAACTTCAAGACCAAGCTCCACAAGGCGTGCGTCGCGAAACTCTTCACGCGAAACGACCTCGTCATGGATGCGGAGGCTATCGCCGACGTGGCTCGCCAACTGGTGGGGCAGAAGGGGTCTTAGTCAGGAATGTCACGGGTCGTGGGGATCGATCCCGGAACCGTAAGTCTCGACATATGTGGTCTCGACAATGGCCGGCTCTTCCTCGACACGAGCTGGCCGACCGCAGACGCCGTGGCCGATCCTGATGGCCTGGCAAGAGAAATCGCCGCTTCCGGCCCGCTCGACGTGGTGGTGGGCCCGTCCGGATACGGTCTGCCGGTAACGACGGCTGCCACCGTCAGCGATGACGATCTTCGCCTGGCGTTCCTCTCGCGGCCCGGTGATTCAGGGGGAATCATCGGAATCGGTCGGCTTGCCAGAAGCCTGGGACAGAGCGGTCTTCCGATGGTCTTCATTCCGGGGATCGTTCATTTGGACACCGTTCCCCGGCATCGGAAGCTCAATCGGGTAGATATGGGCACCGCCGACAAGGTTTCGGCGACAGCTCTCGCGATTGCCGAACAATCGAAGCGCCGCGGCCGACGACTCGTGGATGTCTCGCTGATCCTGGTCGAGCTGGGAGGCGCATTTACCGCCGGCATCGCGGTGCATCACGGGCAGATCGTCGACGGGGTGGGCGGCACGACCGGTCCAATCGGGTGGCGCTCTTCCGGGGCGTGGGACGGCGAGGTCGCTTTTCTCGCCGGCGAAGTGACGAAGGCGGCCCTCTTCGAGGGTGGAGTCGAAACGGTCTTGAGTCGCGACCCTGCGGAGCGGGAGACAGCGATCGAGGCGTATGTCGAAGGCATCGTCAAAATGGTCGCGCAGCTCCTGTGTTCGGCGCCGGAGGCCGACGAAGTCATGCTGTCCGGCCGCAGGGCCGCAGATCCGGAAGTCCTGCGCCGGATCTCCGACAAACTCGCAGGTCCGCGCCAGGTGCGGCCGTTGGCCGGATTCGCTTCCGTTGCGAAGGAAGGAGCGCAGGGCGCGGCTCTGATTGCCGATGGCCTCGCCGGTGGGACGCACGGCGAGCTGGTTGAACGATTGAGACTGCGGCATGCGGCGGGAACGGTTCTCGACAACCTGTACGTCATCACGCCCGACACGGCTCGCAGCCGCCTGGGGCTTCCGTCGCGGTGAGTGAGAAGCAACCCAGTCTGATCGTCGCCGGCGTGACGACTCGTGCCCTGGCCGTCTCCGCAGCTCGGGCGGGGTGGCAGGTGACAGCGGTTGACGCATTTGGCGACCGGGATCTGCGCGCCGTGGCCGCGGTGCTGACGGTCCCGAAATCGAATGCGTCGCGATTTACACCCGAGGTGGCAGCACGAATCGCCCGCGAGGTGAGTGCCGACGCCGCCGCGTACACCTCGAATTTCGAGAATCACCCAATCGCAGTCGCCATCCTTTCCGAGAACAAACGGCTGCTGGGGAATAGACCACAGGTGCTCGAAGAGATCCGGAATCCTTTCACTCTGATGCGGGCACTGAGCCGCCGCGGATTTGCCGTGCCTGCCACCCGAGCCAGCACACCACGAGTCGGTACGCCGGGCCAATGGCTGCGCAAACCGCGGCGGTCTGGTGGCGGACACGGCACGGTCGTTTGGAAACGCGGCTCCCTCCCCCGCTCGAGTTACCTGCAAGCACGAATCATGGGGATTCCGGGTTCGGTCGCCTTCCTCGCCGACGGGCGGCATGCGGTTTCCATCGGGATCTCGCGCCAGCTGGTAGGGGAAAAGGAGTTCGGCTCCAACGGGTTCCGTTACTGCGGGAGTCTGCTCGCCGATGGCCGGCGGCTCTTCGATCGGGGAGACGAAGTGGCGTCGGTCGCCACTGCGCTGGCGTCGGCCGTGACGGAGGAATTCGGACTGGTCGGACTCAACGGTCTCGACTTCGTCGCTCGCGACGGTGTTCCGTATCCCATCGAAGTGAACCCGCGATACTCGGCGTCCATGGAGTTGGTCGAGCGTTCGACTCGCGGCTCCCTCTTTCGAATGCACGAACGGTCGTGCGCGGGTGTGCTGCCCGACCCGATCGCCACGCCACGAAACGTCAGCGGCAAGGCCGTCGTTTTCGCGAGACGGACCGTGACGATCACCGAGAGCAGTCGGTGGACGGCGCTCGCGGTCGCCGACGTGCCTCATCCCGGCGAGCGAATCGCCCGCGGGCGTCCGATCTGTACGGTGTTCGCCGAAGGACGAAATGCCGACGAGTGCCACGAGCGGCTCGTACGCGAGGCCGGTCGGGTGTATCACATGGTGGAAACACGCGCGCGAGGTGCGGCGTGAGCTCATCGCGCTCCACCGAATTCGTGACCTGCCTCGGCTGCGGGTGTGGCTGCGACGACCTCACCGTGCAAGTCAAGGACGGCCGGATCGTGGATGTCGCACCGGCCTGTCCGGTGGCGCAGGCGTGGTTCGGAGACGGCTCGGTGCCCGATGCGATCACGCGCAGCGGCACTCCTGCGTCCCTGGACCAGGCGATCGCGGGAGCCGCCTCGACGCTCCGCGAATCGGCGGGCCGTGTGCTCGTGTACTTGGGACCCGAGCTCAGCAGCCAGGCACAGCGGACAGCACTTGCTATCGCCGATCTTCTTCGAGCGCGAGTCGACACCGCGACCTCTCGACCAGCTGCAACCGGCTTGCTCGCCGCGCAGCGTCGAGGGCGCGCCGCAGCGACTCTGGCCGAAATTCGAAATCGGGCCGATGTCATTCTGTTCTGGGCCGTGGATCCCCGAGATCGATACCCTCGCTTCATCTCGCGCTTCGTCGATGCCACAGGTACCCATGTGCCCGCGGGAAGAAAGGGCCGTCGGCTGATCGCCGTCAGCGTCGGTGCCGACCGGGGTCCGCCGGGAGCCGACATGGAGTTGGCCATCGCGCCCAGCGAGGAGATCGATGCCCTCTCCGTCATGCGCGCCACTGTCCTCGGCAATACGCTCGGCTCGCTGTCGGCGACGCTCCAGACCGCAGCCCAGGCGGCAACGGCCCTGAGAGATGCGAAGTATGGAATACTTGTGCACGAGGCCGAGGCCGCGAGTGAGTCGTCCAATCCGCTTCGCGCCGAGGGACTCATCGCGCTCACACAAGCGCTCAACGGTCCCACCCGCGCGGCGCTCTGCAGTCTTCGAGCCGGCGGCAATCGCACCGGCGCCGAGTCGGTGCTCACCTCGCAGACCGGGTATCCGATGGCCGTGGACTTCTCGCAGGGTTTTCCCCGATACAAACCCGGGAATCGCGCGCTCGAGACGCCCGCCGACGTCGCGGTGGTGCTCGTCGCCGGCTCTGTTGCCGAATTGACCACCGAGACCGCGGCGGAATTCGGAAGGGTGCCCACCATCGTGATCGGGCCACGGGCAAGCCAGGCGCCGTTTCCGACGCATATCGCGATCGACACCGGTATCGCCGGAATTCACGAAGCGGGGACTGGCTACCGGATGGACGAAATTCCACTGCCTCTACGCCCGCCACTTACCGGCGCGCGGTCGAGCGCCGAGACCCTGCGGTCCCTCCTCGCATCGTTGCGGGCTCGGGGCAAAAAGTCATGAGCACTCCCCTGCGCCTACGCGTTACCGGTGGCGCCGTCCACGACCCTGCAAATGGGGTGGACGGCGAGGTTCGAGACGTGTGCATCGAAAACGGAAAGATCGTCTCGAGTCTGCCGGCGGGTGCGCCCACGCTCGGTGCCCGGGGTATGGTCGTCATGCCGGGGGGCGTGGACATCCACTCGCACTTCGCGAGCTCCAGTTGCAACCACGCCCGGCGTCTCATTCCCGACGAGCACGCAACAGACCCAGCACCTGCACCGGATCTGGTCGACGGCGAATTGCCCTCTCGCTCGGGCACCGGCGGCACGGTGCCCACCACCTTCACGACGGGCTACCGGTACGCCGGCCTGGGCTACACGACCGCTTTCGAGGCCGCGGTCGCGCCACTCGCCGCTCGTCACTCGCACGGCGAGCTCGACGACACCCCATGCGTGGATGGCGGGATTTACGTGCTCATGGGGAACGACGAGTATCTCTTGCGCCAGATCGAAGCAGGAGAACCGGATCGCGCCCGCGACTATGCCGCGTGGCTGCTTCGCTCGACCGGTGCTTACGCCATCAAGATCGTAAACCCTGGCGGCATCGAGGCGTGGAAGACTGGGCAGCGTAACGTGACCGGCCTCGACGACTCGATCGGCGGTCGCAAAGTCACGCCGCGGGCTGTACTCGAGACGCTCGCCGGCGCCGCCAACGCTCTTCGTCTTCCGCACCCGGTTCATATTCATTGCAACAACCTCGGAATTCCGGGGAATGTCGGCACGACCCTCGGCAGTATGCAGGCGCTGTCCGGCCGGCGGGCGCATTTCACGCATCTGCAGTTCCATTGCTACGGTGGTGAGCCTGGACAGGGGTGGAAATCGGGGGCCGCGCAGGTAATCGAGTACATCAACATGCACCCCGAAGTCAGCGGAGATGTCGGACAGGTGATGTTCGGCCCCGCGATGACGATCACCGCCGACGCACCCGTCGAGTATCTGCTGCACAAGAGCAGCGGGCGGCGATGGACCAATATCGATATCGAGCTCGAGACCGGCTGCGGCATCGTGCCGCTTGCCTTCAAGGAGAAGGCCGCCGTCGCCTCGCTCCAGTGGGCGATCGGCCTCGAATTGTTTCTGCTGAGCGCCGACCCCTGGCGGGTGGTGCTGTCTACCGACCATCCGAACGGTGGCTCGTTTCTGTCGTACCCCGCGCTCATTCAGCTCCTGATGGATCGGGCCGTTCGCGATGAGCGACTCAAGCAGGTGAACCCGAAATTTCTGCAGGGAAGCGCGCTCGCCGACGGGCTCCAGAGGGAGTACAGCCTCAACGAGATCGCCATCATCACCCGGGCCGGCCCGGCCCGACTCCTCGGACTCCGAGACAAGGGTCATCTCGGCCCGGGGGCGGATGCGGACGTGACGATCTACGATCGCAACGCCGACATCGCCAAGATGTTTTCGACTCCCCGTCTCGTCATCAAGGATGGTGCCGTGATCGTCGAGGAAGGCCATCTTCGTCGAGCGCCTCTTGGTCGCCGGCTCCGAGTCGCCCCCGGGTTCGACGACGCGCTCCTGCCGGACCTTCGCCGGCATTTCGATGCGTACTCCTCGATCTCGTTCGCCAACTACCCGGTGCAGGACCTCCCGGGCGAAGCAGTGGCGATCGGATGAGGGCGGCACGATGAAGGTCCGGGGGGTGTACATCGAAGACACGTTCGCCGAGGCGTTCACGATGCGCGTCGCCCGACTCGTCATCACCGGACACAATGTCCGGTGGGCGCGCGAGGCCACGCTCAAGCTCACGGGATTCGCGACTTCGGTTATCGGCTGCAAGTGCGAAGCGGGGATCGAGCGGGAGCTCAAGCCCGAGGAGACCCCGGACGGACGGCCCGGTTTCAGCGTGCTCCTGATGACGATGAGCAAGGACGATTTGCCCAAGCGGCTGATCGAGCGCGTTGGTCAGACGGTGTTGACATGCCCAACGACGGCGTGCTACGACGGTCTTCCCGACGCCCCGGATCGCGTGGGAGTGGGCTCAGCGTTGCGATTCTTCGGCGACGGATTTCAGGCAAGCAAGGTGATCGGTGGCGAGCGCTTCTGGCGGATTCCCGTCATGGAGGGGGAGTTCCTCGTCCAGGAGAAGTTCGGGATGTTGAAGGGAGTGGGTGGAGGAAATTTCCTCATTCTCGCCAAGACCGCCGAGGATGCGCTCGGCGCGGCAGAGGCGGCGGTGGACGCGATGGCGTCGCGGCCCGGCGTGATCCTTCCCTTTCCCGGCGGCGTGGTTCGCAGCGGGAGCAAAGTGGGCTCTCGCAGGATCAAGAGCATGATCGCTTCCACCAACGACGCGTTCTGTCCAACCCTTCGAGCGATCACGAAGTCGGAGCTGCCCGAAGGCGTGAATTCGGTGCTCGAGATCGTGATCAACGGGACCGACGCTCCGGCGATCTCCGCCGCCATGCGAGCCGGCATCGACGCGGCATGTCGGGACGGGGTCATCTCGATCACAGCCGGAAATTACGGTGGGAAGCTCGGCCCCCATCACTTCCATCTTCGGAAGATCATGAACGGAGACTCGCCCTCGTGAGCGACGGGATCATCGCCCGATTGCGTCGCACGCTGGAGACACCCGCGGACTTCAGTGACGTGCTGACGGGGTCGTGGGGCGCTCTCGAGCCCAATGAGCTCGCCGGACGTCGGGTGTCGATGGAGGGTAGTGGCACCGTCGCGCTCGGCGACCTCTTCGAGATCACCGGTCAGCCTGCCGGACGGATCCGCTTTCGCGGCGATCTCTCGCGGGTCAATCGTCTGGGCGTGGGGTTGTCCGATGGTGCGGTCGTCGTGGAGGGCGATATCGGTGATGAGGTCGGAATCGGGATGTCGGCCGGATCGATCGAAGTACAAGGGTCCGCCGGCGACCGGGCCGGCGGCGCTGCGCTGGAAGCGCGGCGAGGGATGACCGGTGGCGAGCTGGTCATCCGTGGCCGTGCCGGTTCGGAGGCCGGGGGTCGGATGCGTCGTGGCATGCTGGCAATCGGAGGCGACGCCGGCAGCCATGCCGGTGCCGGCACGATCGCCGGTACCATCATCGTATTCGGCGACGCCGGGACATCCCCTGGCCTCTGGTCGAAACGCGGATCGATCGTGGCGCTTGGCTCCGTCGCCATTCCGTCGACCTACCGGTACGCGTGCACCTATCGACCGACAGTTTTCCGGCTCTTGCTCGGCCGGCTGCGGACGCGTTACGGACTGCCGGTTGAGGACCGTCATGTGTCGGGATGGTACCGCCGCTACAGCGGTGACCTCGCCGACCTCGGCAAAGGAGAGATTCTCGCATGGACAGCGTAGCGACCAGCCTCGGGATGAACGAGCTCGCCGCCGAGATCGCCGGCAGCATGGAAGAGCATGCGGCGCTCCTGCGGGTTCAGAGCCATTTACTTGCCTCGGGCGCCCGGGTGATCGATGCCGGTATCGATGTACCCGGTGGATACGACGCCGGGCTCGCGATCGCCGAGATCTGTATGGGCGGACTTGGAAGTATCGCGTACTCCCCGGTCCAGATCGGAGATCAGTCGTGGCCCGGCGTCACGGTCTGGACCGACCATCCGGCCGAATCGTGCATGGCGTCGCAGTACGCCGGCTGGGCCATCTCGATCGAGAAGTACTTCGCGATGGGGTCCGGACCGCTCCGGGCGCACGCCCGGGTCGAGAAGGAGTTGTTCGAAAAGCTCGGCTATGAAGAGGAAGCGGAGCACGGCGTGCTCGTACTGGAAGGGCGAACCCTCCCCACCGACGCCGTAGCGGACTGGGTGGCGAAGAAGGCGCGACTCTCGCCGTCACAGCTGACGTTCGTCATCGCACCCACGGCGAGCCTGGCAGGCGGCGTTCAGATCTCCGCCCGAATTCTCGAGACCGGCCTCCACAAGATGGAGACGCTCGGTTTCGACGTGCGCCGAATCATCAGTGCCTTCGGCACGGCACCGCTCCCGCCCGTCTCGAAGAACGATCTCAGGGCAATCGGACGAACCAACGACTGCATTCTCTACGGCGGACAGGCGCGCTACACCGTCCGGGCGGGAGACTCGGAGCTGGCTGAGCTGGCCGCCAAGGTGCCGGCGTCGGCGTCGCGGGATTACGGAACTCCGTTCTATGACATCTTCCAGCGCTACGAGAGCGACTTCTACAAGATCGACCCGCTGCTCTTCAGTCCGGCGGAGGTGTGGCTCACCAGTGCGGAAACGGGCCGGACATTCCACGCCGGAAAGCTCGATCCAGGCGTGCTGACTTCATCCTTGTACCCGAGCTGATCTTCCAATCCTTTCTTCGACACGGGAGCTTCCGATGCGACGGTCTGCGATCTGGTGGTTGGTGCCCTCCATTGCTCTGATGCCCGCCTGCAGCAAGCCTGCAGACAAGGCAGCGGAAGCTCCGCCGGCGGACACGACCGCCGCCGCCGCGCCTGCCCCGGCACCCGCCGGGCCGCAGGCGATCGTGACGGTCATCTACAAGCAGCCGAAGGATGCGGCGGCATTCGAGAAGTATTACAAGGAGACGCATCTGCCCCTCGTCACCGCCAAGCAGCAGGAGATCGGGTTCACCAAGGCCGAGCTGACCAAGTTCAACAGCACGCTCGACGGCAAGAAGCCGACCTTCTACCGCCAGGCCGAGCTGTACTTCAATTCGTTGGATGACGCGAAGAAGGGGATGGCCACCGACGGGTTCAAGCAGGTCGGCGACGACCTCGGCAAGTTCGCCACGGGGGGACTCATCGGCATGGTCGCCGTGGAGACCGGCGATAAGAGCGAGACTGCATGTCCGGCGCTGGTCACCGTCATCTATGACACCCCCAAGGACACAGCCGCATTCGAGTCGTATTACTCCGCTACCCACTTGCCGCTCGTGACGGCCGGGCAACAGGAAATCGGCTTCGTGCGAGCCGATCTCACGAGGTTCAACTCGAACCTCGACGGCTCCGCGCCCGCGAAGTATCGTCAGGCAGAGTTGTGCTTCCCGTCGATGGACGCGCTGAAGAAGGGCACGGCAAGTCCGGCGTTCAAGAAGGTCGGCGACGATCTTCCGAAGTTCGCGACCGGCGGCTTTACCGGCCTCATCGGGGAGCAGCAGTAGCCTGCATCTCGTCATTCTCGCCTCCCGAGAGGGATGGCATACCCGGGAGCTGACCCGCGCGCTCACCGCGCGCGGGCACACCGGGACGATCGTACCCTACGAGACACTCGTCGCATCCATCGGCGGCCCCTCGGGAGTTCGAGGAGGGTCGGAGGCGCTCGACCAGGCCGACGCGGTCCTCGCCCGCATCATCCCTTCCGGATCGCTTGAGCAGATCATCTTTCGAGTCGATGCCCTGCACTGCCTCGAGGAACGTGGCGTGAGGATCATGAACTCCCCACGGGCCATCGAGCGGACGGTGGACAAGCTCTGGACCTCGGCGCTTCTCGAGAGGTGCGGGCTCCCGACGCCGCGCACCGTCGTGTGCGAAACCGCCGACGAGGCGATGGCGGCCTATCGCACGTTCGGCGATGCAATCGTCAAGCCGCTCTTCGGCTCCATGGGGTTGGGCATGGTGCGGGTGACCGACGAAGAGATGGCCTATCGAGTCTTCCGCACGATCGAGCAGATTCGTGGCGTGTATTACCTCCAGCAGACGGTCGCACACGAGGGACGCGACGTGCGGGCGTTCGTCATCGGTGGCCGAGTGCTGGCCGCGATCGAGCGACGCGCCGAAGGGTGGCGTACCAACCTGGCGCGTGGTGGGTCGGCCGTACCCCTTCGGTTGCCGCCGGAGTGGGATTCGCTTGCGGTTCGGGCAGCGGCGGCCGTCGGCGCAGAGTACGCGGGCGTAGATCTCCTGCCTGCCGGCGACGGCTCCGTCTCGGTGCTCGAGGTAAATGGGATTCCGGGGTGGCGCGGGCTCCAGGAGGCGACGGGACTCGACGTCTCGGGCGCCATAATAGACCAGCTCACCCGCACGGCCTCGTGATCTCTGCGGAGGACATCGCGGCCGCGGGCCAACTCGCCTGCTTGCTGGAGGTGAGCGCACCGAAGCCCGGCAACGTCTCTCCCACCCGCCCGTTTCACGACACCGCGTACGAAGACTTTCTCGCCAGCGCGGTCGCGATCGGCCCCGCACTCGCGGCGGCAGCGACTCGACCGCTCGGTATGACCATCAGAATCGCGGTCGAGGCAACACTGCGCTGGACAAGATCCAACACCAACCTCGGCATCATCCTGCTCCTCGCGCCGCTGGCTCGGGCGGCCGCTCGGGAAGGCGGAGACCTCAGGAGCCGACTCGCACGCGTCCTCGACGAGACCACCCTTGCCGATGCGGCGGAGGCATATGCCGCAATCCGGCTCGCCCGTCCCGGCGGGCTCGGGCACGTCTCCACGGAGGATGTCGGCGCGACGCCGAGCGTTACGCTGCGGGAAGCGATGGGCCTGGCCGCCGAGCGAGACACAGTCGCTCGGGAATACATCTCGGATTTCGCGATGACCTTCGAGGTCGGAGCGCCTGCCCTCAGGACCGCCCGGCGAGATGGACTGCCGTGGTCCGACGCGGTGGTCGAGGCCTATGTTCGACTGCTCGGAGTGCAGCCCGATACCCATATCGCGAGAAAGCTGGGCATGGCGGCCGCGGAGGCGATTTCACGACGGGCACGCGAGGTTCAAGCGGCGGGGGGTTCGCGATCGGCGGGTGGCCGGGAAGCGCTGGCGGCATTCGACACCGAGCTCCGGGATGCCACGAACAGCCGCAATCCGGGGACGACCGCCGACCTGACGTGCGCTGCGTTGTTCGTCGTTATAATAGATGACATCGTGAGACGCTAAGAGGGGTCGTGCAGAGCAACTTCCGTGTGCAGGTCAGCAAGGACTATCTGGTCTTCGCCTCGGCGCATTTCATCACGTTCCGGGGTCACCAGTGCGAGTCGCTGCACGGCCATAACTATCGGGTCGGCGTTGCAGTCGAGGGGGCTGTCGATTCGGAATGTCTCTTCGTGCTCGACTTCAGTGTCCTGAAGCAGATCACGCGCCGCCTGGTCGATGAGATCGATCACAAGGTGATCCTGCCCAGGCTCAACCCCAAGCTCAGTTTCCGCGAAGACGGCGATCGGATCGCCGTCGATTACTTCGGCCGGCCGACCTACGTCTTTCCGCGGACCGACTGCGCACTCCTCGATATCCAGAACAGCACCGCAGAGATGCTGGCCCAATATCTGGGGACCCGCGTGCGCGACGAGCTGACGAGCAGCGGGTATACGCACCTCACCTTGCTGGAGCTCGAGGTCGAGGAGAACTACGGACAGTCGGCGACCTTCCGTCAGGCGCTCGTCGGCGACTGAGCAGGTTGGGGAGGATTCGCGAGCGCAGCCACGTCGGCGGACGTAATCGCCCCACGATGAATCGCACTCGCCACCAGCGCCCCGTCGCATCCCGCGTTCCGCATCCGATCGAGATCTCGTCGCGCCAGGACCCCGCCACCCGCCAGCAATCTCGTCGAGGGCAGTTCCTTCCGCACTCCCTCGACGACGCCGAGGTCGACTCCGCAGCCGGTTCCCACGCGACCGATGTCCAAGACCAGGATGGTTCCGACGCCGGTGTCCGCGGCTCTGGCGGCCAGATCGAGCGAATCAGGGATCGCGCCGAAGTCCTGCATCTCGGCGTGAAGCACGGGGCGACCGAGCCGGAGATCGAGGCTAAAGATCACCCGCGAGGTTCCGACCTCGCTCACCATCATCGCCAGGTCGGAGAACGAGCGAAGCGTCTCGAGACCGACGACGACCTCGTCCGCACCGCACGAAAACACCTCGAGCGCACCGCTGATCTCGTACGTTCCGGCATCGACGAGGAGAGGGCCTGACCCCACGTCCAACTGGGCCAGCTCCGACAAGACCGTCCGCTGGACGGCACCGCCCTGAATTGCGTCGAGGTCGGCGACGTAGCACGACTTGGCGCCGAGGACTTCGCGAAAGCCTCGCAGGAGAGCGTATGGATTGCCGGGAGGGTCTGGTGCGACGACCGAACGCACGGGAGTATATCCTGACCGGTTGCCTGCTCGGGCATGGACCGCGACACCGGCGGCAATGTCGAGCACCGGGATGATTTCCATTCATCATAGTAGTCCACAAGAGAGGGACATGGCCAGACGCAGGGGCGGAATCATCCTGGGATGGGACATCGGGGGGGTCAACACGAAGGCCGCCCTGGTAGAGATGCCGGGCAACGCTCTTGGTGATATCCGGAGCACCTCCGAGCCGTACGAGCTGCTGCGCCATCCTGAGGCGCTCGGCTCCACCTTACGCGGGTTGGCCGAGCGTCTCAACGCGACGGCCGTCGAGGCGCACGCGCTCACGATGACCGCAGAGTTGTCGCAGCTCTTTCGAACCAAGCGCGAGGGTGTCGCATTCGTGCTCGATGCGATGCGGCAGGCGTTTCCAGCCGATCCGATCAAGGTGTATACAGTCGGCGGGGCGTTCATCGGTCCCGACGACGCGCGCCTGCGCCCCCACGAGGTGGCCGCGTCGAACTGGAGAGCGACCGCCGCTCTGGTCGCGACCCTCGAGACCGATGTCCTCCTCATCGATACGGGCTCTACCACGACCGACATCATCCCCATCGTGGGTGGTCGGGTTCGCGCCACCGGTGTCACCGACCCCGGCCGGCTCGTCAGTGGTGAGTTGGTTTACACCGGTGCCATCCGCACACCAGTCGAGGCGTTGCTGCAGGAAGTGCCTCTGTCAGGGGGGACGGCGCGCGTGTCAGCCGAGGGCTTCGCCCTGATCGGGGACGCTCTTCTCTGGCTCGGCAAGATTCAGCCGGCTGCCTACTCGGCGCCGACGCCTGACGGTCGTCCAGCCACCGCCCAGTTTGCCGGCGAACGGCTCGCTCGCGTCGTGTGTGCCGACCGGGAGATGATCGATGATTCCGCGATCAGCGGCATCGCCAACGCGATAGCGGAGGCACAGATCGAGCGCATCGCCTTGGGTGTGCGGCATGTACGCGCACGCTGGCCCACAGTCGATCGCGCGATCGTCACCGGCCTCGGGGACTTCATTGCCGCCGAAGCCGCACGGCGCGCGGGGCTGGAGGTGACGGCCCTCAGTGATCGTCTCGGAGCAGCGGCGCGAACGGCGCCGGCCGCCGCGGTCGCGTGGCTCCTGGCAGCGAATATGCAGAGTCAGACGGCGTGATCGACCGACGACGTCCGGTGGTCGTCAAGATCGGTGGCGGCCTCTCGGCGATTCCCGGGGCGCTCGAATCCACCTGCGCCGCAGTGGCCGAAGCGGGTCGCCGCTTTTCCATCGTGGTCGTGCCGGGTGGCGGGCCGTTTGCGGACGCCGTGCGGGCGTTCGATCGCGCGCACCGGATCTCCCCCGACGCATCCCACTGGATGGCGCTGCTGGCCATGGATCAATATGCGCACGTCCTGACGGAGGGAATCGCGGGGGCCGTGCTCGTGGAGGAGGCGGGCGCTGCCGTGGCGGCGGTAGATCCGGTCGGCGTGGCGGTGTTGGCACCATCGCGCTGGATGCGGGCGGCGGACGTCCTACCACATACCTGGGATGCGACAAGCGACAGCGTCGCGGCGTTTGTGGCAGGGGCACTCGATGCCGAACAGCTGATTCTGGTGAAGCCTTCCACTACCGGGAACGATGCGGTGGACCGTTGCTTCTCGACAGTACTCCCTGCCGGATTGCCTTATACCCTGTTGCCCTGGAACCGCGCAGCCGACATACCCGCACTGCTCGGCGACTCCGCCTCATTTCAGCGTTGACCCCACCTTCCGGCGGCGCGCCGGCTCTCGGCTGGTCGACTTGTCGCTAGTGAGCAACTGGGCGAACTCGGCTGCCGGCACCGGACGGCTGAAGAGATACCCCTGCATCTCATCACATCCCTGACGTCGAAGCATGTTTCGCTGGTCTTCGGTTTCGACGCCTTCGGCGACCACCCGGAGGCCCAGCGCATGCCCCATCGCCGTGATCGCGGTAGTGATCGCCGCGTCGTCCGGGTTACTGATGATTTCGCGCACGAAGCTACGGTCGATCTTGAGGGTGTCCAGCGGGAAGTGCTTCAGGTAGCTGAACGATGAATAGCCGATTCCGAAGTCATCCACCGCGAGGTGCAGGCCCATCGCCCTGAGGGCGTGGAGGGTGTCACCGCCCTCCTTCTCGTGATTCACCAGCATGCTCTCCGTGAGCTCGAGACCGAGATGGCGCGCGTCGAGGCCAGTCGTCTCGAGAGCCCGGCTCACCGAGTCGGTCAGCGAGCGCTTGAGCTGACGGCTCGACAGGTTGGTGACGACCCGGATGGGACGGAGGCCAGCGGCCTGCCACTCGCGGTTCTGTGAACACGCGGTCTGCATCACCCATTCACCGAGTGGAATGATCAGACCGTTTTCTTCGGCGAGGGGTATGAACTCGGAGGGAAGCAGCAGTCCGAGGTCCGGGTGCCGCCAGCGGACCAACGCCTCCGCGCTGGTGACGGCACCGGTGATCGCGTCCACGATCGGCTGGTAGTGTACCTCGAGCTCGTCGCGGTTCAGCGCGCGTCTGAGGTCGTTCTCCAGCGTCAGGCGGTGGAGGGCTGCTGCATTCATCGATTTCGAGAAGGCCTGGTAACAGCTGCCGCCCTGTTCCTTTGCCTTGTACATGGCGGTGTCGGCGTGCATGAGCAGGGTCTCGAGATCCTCGCCGTCGAATGGATAGATGGCGATACCGATGCTCGCGTTGATGAAGACTTCCTGCCCGGCCACTTGAATGGGATGAGCGAGAGTCGACAGGATGCGACGCGCGAGCTTGCCCGCATCCTGCGCATCGACGAGTCCCGGCATGATGACCGTGAACTCGTCTCCCCCCAGTCGGGACACCTCCGGCGCGAGCATTTCGGACGCCGGGCTCACCTGATCGTCGCGCCCCCGGCAGGAAGCACGTAGCCTCACGGCCACCTGTTGGAGCAATTGGTCGCCCGCCTCATGCCCCAGCGTGTCGTTGATCTTGCTGAAATGGTCAAGATCGATGAAGAAGGCAGCCACCAGCTTCTCGGTGCGGTTGGCGTCGTCGAGCGCGAGGGACAGGCGTTCCTTGCATGAGAGGCGGTTCGGCAGTCCGGTGAGGCTATCGACGAAGGCAAGGGTGCGAACCTGGTCGAGCATGCGGGCGTTGGTGAGCGCGACAGCGGCCTGATCCGCGAGGCGGCGAGCCTGAAGCCGGTACTCCTCAGGGGGAAGCGCCGTACCATGGTCGAGCGCGATCACCCCGATGAGCTGATTCTGGTATCGCAGCGGCAGAACGAAGAGCGAGGTTGCGCCCCGCTCAAACATCGGGAGGAGGTACGAGGGAAGCGGATGATCGGCGGCGGCAAACGTGAGCACCTCGGACGCTTCCAGCAGATCCTGGACGTCCGACGACCGCAGCTCGACACGAACGTGATGAACACTTCCATCACGGTAGTCATGCAGGAGAGCAGGCAGCGACTTGGTGCCATCAGGAGCGACGAGGATGATGCTCACCATGTGGCACGGGCAAACGTCCCGGGCCCGCGCAACGAGGGTCTGGATGATGGCGGCCACGTCGGTCGTGGACAACACCGCGCGGTCGATCTCCGCCGCGGTAGCAAGCGCGTGGAATTGGCGCTCCAGTTGAATCGCCATCGAGTTGAACGACTCGCCGAGCTCCTCGAACTCATCGCCACTCTTCAGAGTCACTCGGCTTCCGAAGTCTCCCTCCGCGAGGCGTCGGGTGCCCTTCTGCAGCGCCCCGAGTGGCGCGAGTTCTCGAACGATCTGATGGATGCTGAGGAGTAGCGCCCCGAGGCAGGAAACGATGACGACGCCGAGGAAGGTGGGCGTGAATTTCGTCATCGGACCGAGGACTTCGGCCTTCGATTGGCTGAGGATCAGCCGCCAGTTCGTGGAGGCGAATACCTGGTCGAGCACCAAAGGCCAGGAGGAGGACACGTAAGCGCTGGTGTCCGAACCCTGGCCATCGAGAGAATCGGCGGTCGGGCGAGTGAGATTCCAGAGGTATTCCTCGTCCGCCGCCATCGAGTCGCTCGACACCGGCTTGCCCGCAGTCGACGTGAAGAGCACGACTCCAGAATCATCCACCACGGAGATCCGCGTCCCGGCCGAGGGCATGCTCTGGTCGAGCGTGCCCCACAGAAACCCCGGACTCACTTCACCGACCAACGTTCCGCGCAACCCTCCTCTGCGGTCGATCCGCCGGAGCAGGTACAGCTGCGCGGGCGAGCCGGTGCGTGTCCGCGTGACGAGCGCTGGAAGGCCGAGAGCGAGGTCGTCATCGTGACTATGGTCGTCCGGAACGCCGTGGTCGAGCTGGCCAATGAGCGGAATTCGCACCCCGGTCTCGCTGACGAATTCCAGCGCGGCGAACTGGCGGCTTGCCACGAGATCGAGCCCCGCGATGAGCATCCGGCTAGCCTCGATCTTGGCCCGGTCGGAGGGCGCCACCAGGCTGTCCCGCTGCGTGACTGGCGATCCGGCTTCGAGCTGGAGAAGCGCGGCAGGCGGGATGGTCTTGAGAGTGGCGTCGAGCAGAAGGATGCGTTCGAAGATGGCCAGCCCGAGCGCCTTGTTCGCCTGATGCAGCCGCACTTCGCTCTGCGACCTGAGCTGGCGAGCTACGTGCCTGTATGTGAGAACCGCAAGCACGAGGATCGGTACGAGTGCGCACCCGACGAAGAGCAGGAGCAAGCGACGACCAAACCTGCTCTGAAGCGGAGTGCGCGGCAGGGTCACGAGTTTGCCTATGGTTCGGAGAGTGAAGCGGTTCCGCCGCTCTTTAGGCAATACTCATGCCCGCCCCCATGGGCGAGTTGGAAAGGTCGATCGCGAGGGAAGTGGGGCTCAGCGGCTCGAGTGGGGAACAGCTCTATGGCGATTCGCGGCAGGGATAATGAGTCCATCGGGCGCGCCCATTACGAGACGCAGGGCCCGCACCCGCTCGGCGCTCACGTGGCCGAGACGTCCACCGACACACGCGGATCCACGAACGCCCACGACGTCGGGGCGCATCGAACGAGCGCGGAGGATGCCGTTCGAATCGAGGGACCCGGCCAGCGCCACCATCAAGCGGGCGGACCGTGCCTCCTCGACCCAACGTCGGAGTGCCGTTGGGGGGAAGAAGGCGAAGAGATCGCTCCCATCCTTCGTGAAGGTATCCAGCAGAACTCCGTCCGCTCCGGATCGTGCCGCGGCGCGTAGGACGGCGTATGGAGAGGGCGCTCCTGCACGCTCGTAGTCGGCGTAAGCAACGGCTACGATAGTAGGTCTCGGCTCGGGAATCGCGCCGTGCATGGCCGAATTGAGACGCTGCTCCACTTCGACCTCGCTCGTCACCCCGGCGAACCCCAACTTCAGAATGACCTCACCGGCTTCCCGCTGCGGCGCGAGGTGGGCGATGCTCACGGGTACCTCGGGCGTGTCCGGATCTCCAAGCGCCACACTCACCGGGATGAAAAGAGGCACCTGGGCGGCGACCGCGCTGATGACGCCTGCGTCAGCGGCGCCAAGGGAGCCTCTGGAGGGCTCCTTGATGTCTATGATGTGAGCGCCTCCGGCCAGTGCTTCACCGACTTCATCCACCGACCTCACGCTCACGAGCAGCCGCATTGACGTCCCTTGTGAGAAGCTAACGCGCTGATATGTTAGGATTTAAGAAGGTAAGACCACAGCCCGATCGGCGGGAGGTGTGTGGACCTCGACGGGAAGTTCGTACTCGTGACCGGCGCCTCCAGCGGAATCGGGAAGGCAATCGCACTCGGCTGCGCCGACGCGGGGGCCGACCTGGCCATCACGTTTCGCCGCAACAGTGAGGGGGCGGAGAGCACCGCGGCAGAGATCAGGGCTCGTGGCCGTCGGGCGGAGGTATTCGAGGCCGATGTGAGCCGGGAGGAGGACATCGCTTCGCTGGGCGAAGGGGTAGCTCGTGCCTTCGGTCGGGTGGATGCGTGGATCAACAATGCGGGCGCCGACATCCTGACGGGACCCGGCAGCCGCCTGAGCCGGATGGAGAAGCTCGATCTCCTGCTGGCGGTGGATCTCCGCGGGACCATGTTGGCATCGTGGGCCGCAGTCGACCTGATGCGCGCCCAGCCGAGCGGAGGTGCGATCATCAATATGTCGTGGGATCATGTCGGTATCGGGATGGCGGGCGAGAACCCAATCCTTTATTCCACCGCGAAGGGCGGAATCATGAGCTTCAGCAAATCCCTAGCGCGGGACGTCGCTCCGCATATCCGGGTCAACGTCCTGGCGCCAGGGTTTGTCGAGACATCGTTTGGCGAAGGCGCGAACACGAAGTGGCGCCGCGAAGTCGTGGACCGGACGCCACTCAGGCGATGGGGATTGCCGCAGGATCTTGCCGGCGCCGCGATCTTCCTGGCATCCGACGCTGCCGCGTTTGTCACAGGGCAAGTGCTCGCAGTGAATGGGGGCGTGGTCTAAACCGCTATCAGCTATCGGCTGTCAGATGCGCGGTGGCAGCCGCTAGCTGATACGATAGATAGCCGCTAAACAGATAGCCGATACCCATTGGAGGAAGCATGCCGGCAACCAAAGAGAGAACCTACACAGACGCCGAGATCGCCAAGCAGCTCGAGGCGCTCCCCGGCTGGTACTACGAAGACGGCTGGATCCGCCGCGTGTACAAGACCGACGGCTGGCCGACGACGCTCATGCTCGTCAACACGATCGGCTATCTCGCCGAGGCGGCCTACCATCATCCCGATCTCACCGTCACGTGGGGACGGGTGACCGTGAAGCTGCAGACGCACGCCGCCGGCGGCATCACCGACAAGGACTTCGAGCTCGCCCGGAAGATCGAGGAGCTAGTGCTCTGGAGGCCGCACGGGCGGCGCGCTCGAGGGCACGCCGAACAAGTGGGTGCGGACCGGGGGATCCACGGTAGCTCCTCGACGGGTCCTGTTCGTCACCGGCCAGCTGGCCGAGCCGGCGCTGCGGCGCGTCCTCGACGGAGATGGCGCCGCGGTTCGACGGCCACGTCGCGGTCCTCAAGATCACGGTCGCGGCGCTCATGACGACGCCGTGGATCGCGCGCTTCCTCGAGGTCCCCGAAGGCACCGACCTGGTGCTGATCCCGGGACTGTGCGAAGGTGACATCGATGTCGTGAGTGAGCGGTTCGGCGTGCGCGTCGAAAAGGGCCCGAAGGACCTGCGCGAGATTCCCGGCTATTTCGGCCGGCAGACGGCGGCCTCCGACTACGGTGCGTACGACATCGAGATCCTGGCCGAAATCAACAACGCGCCGAAGCTCGCCCCCGCCGCGTGCCGTGCCGCGGCCGAGTACTTCCGCGACAGCGGCGCCGACATCATCGACATCGGCTGCACCCCGGGCCTTCCCTTCCCCGGACTCGGCGACGCGGTCCGTGAGCTCCGCGCGCGGGGATGCGCGTGAGCGTCGACACCTTCGACCAGGATGAGATCCGCACGGCGGTCGAGGCCGGCGCCGAGCTGGTGCTGAGCGTCAACCGCTCCAACCTCGAGGTCGCGCGCGAGCTGGCGGGTACCGGCGCGAGGGTCGTCGTGATCCCCGACTTCGGCGAGGGTATCGAGACGCTCGAGCCGAGCATCGAGTCGCTCGAGCGCTGGAGGGTGCCGTACCTGATCGACCCGATCATCGAGCCGATCGGCTTCGGGTTCATGGCCTCGCTCGAGCGATACGCCGAGGTGCACCGTCGCTACCCGGAAGCGGTCAAGCTGATGGGGATCGGCAACCTCACCGAGCTCACGAGCGCCGACTCGACGGGCGTCAACGCGCTGCTGATCGCGATCTGCGAGGAAATCGGCGTGCGGGCTGTGCTGACCACCGAGGTCATCCCCTGGGCCCGTGGCGCCGTGCGCGAGATCGACGTCGCGCGACGCTTGATGCACTACGCCGTGACGCACCGAGCCTTGCCCAAGGGCGTGGACGACCGCCTGCGTCACGATCAAGGATCCCAAGCTCCTCGAGTACACCGAGGACGAGCTGCGCGGGCTGCACGAAGCAGTCAAAGATCCCAACTTCCGGATCTTCACCGACCGAGACACGATCACCGTGTTCAACGATCGGCTCTTCGTTCGGGGCACGGACATCCAGGACATCTTCCGGCAGCTGGGCGTGGACGACCCGACGCACGCGTTCTATCTGGGCCGGGAGCTGATGAAGGCCAAGCTCGCCATCACGCTCGGCAAGACGTATCGACAGGAAGGGGCACTCGACTGGGGGTACCTCACGCCACCCGATGACGTGAAGTCGGAGCATGTGAAGATCGCCCCGCGCCGGCGCCGGGCCGTGGCACCGCGGGTGCGCCGGGCCGAGGGTCAATGAGCGACGGGTGGGTCCCCCTCGTCGAGAATCTCGCGGAGGCAGAGGAACCGGTCGAAATCGCGGCCCGGTTCCTCGATCTGCCGTACGTCCTGTTCCTCGACAGCGCCACCGGCGCCACGGTACGATCCGAAGTCCACCCTCTCGGCCGCTATTCCTTCCTGTCGGCAGACCCGGGCGTCCTCATTCGATCCAGGAATCGACGCACTGAAATCGGCTCGTCGGTGGGAGAGCGTCGGCATGAGCCAGGCGATCCGCTGGCGGCGGTCCGTGAGATCCTCCGCCCGTTTGCGGCAGACGCGGTTTCCGGTCTGCCGCCCTTCCAGGGAGGCGCCGCGGGCTACATCGGCTACGACTAGGGTCGCTCCTCGAGCGTCTTCCCGCGTCGCGGTACGACGATCTCGCCGTTCCCGACGTATTGCTCGGCATCTACGACTGGGTGATCGCGTGGGATCACCGATTGGGCACCGCCTGGGTGATCTCCACCGGCATGCCGGAAACCGGAGCCCGGCGCGAGCGGCGCGCGAAGGAGCGGCTCGACATGGTGCGGCAGCGGCTCGGCCGGAAGGCTCCGCCCATCAGCCCTCAGCCATCGATCAGCCATCAGCGACCAGCGCTCCGCCCCTTCCTATCCGGTGATCGGAGTCGAGAATGCCGAGCGGATCGGTCTACGATCGACGTTCACCCACCGAGGATATCTCGACGCGGTCGCCAGGGTTCGCGAATACATCATCGCCGGCGACATCTTTCAGGCCAACCTGTCGCAGCGGTTCCAGGCGCCGCTCTCGCTGTCTCCCTTCGATCTATATAGACGGCTGCGACACAGAAATCCGGCCCCGTTCGCGGCCTATCTCGACTTCGGCGAGCTGTCGGTTCTCAGCGCCTCGCCCGAGCGATTCCTTCTGCTGGACGACAGGGTCGCCACGTCGAGACCCGGCCGATCAAGGGGACGCGGCCGCGGGGCCTCGGTCCGATGCACGACGCGGCCCTCGGTCGTGCCCTGTCCGAGAGCGACAAGGATCGGGCGGAGAACGTCATGATCGTCGACCTGCTGCGGAACGACCTGTCACGAGTGTGCCGGCCGGGCACCGTTCGCGTGCCCGAGCTCTTCGCGCTGGAGCAGCATCCCACGGTGCACCACCTCGTCTCCACGGTCGTCGGCGAGCTCGAGCCCGGTGCCGACGCCGTGGACCTGCTGCGCGCCGCGTTTCCTGGCGGGTCGATCACCGGCGCGCCCAAGGTGCGCGCGATGGAGATCATCGCGGAGCTGGAGCCGACGCGCCGGGGCGTCTACTGCGGATCGATCGGCTACCTGAGTACATCGGGAGCCATGGACACCAGCATCGTGATCCGTACCTATGTCGCCCTCGAAGGCCAGGTATACTTTCAGGCTGGCGGCGGCATCGTCGCCGACTCCGATCCCGAGCTGGAGTACCGGGAGACGCTGGACAAGGCGCGGGCGCTGATCGACACACTGGCTGTGACATGATCCTGCTGATCGACAACTACGATTCCTTCGTCTACAACCTCGCCCGCTACGTTCGCGAGCTCGGTGAGACGCCGATCGTCCGCCGTCACGATGCCCTCACGGTGGACGAGATCCTGGCCGATCCGCCCTCGCACATCATCATCTCCCCGGGACCGTGCTCGCCGGCAGAGGCGGGAATCTCGACCGAGCTGGTGTCTCGCGCGGGCCCGACGATCCCGATCCTCGGCGTCTGCCTCGGCCATCAGTGCATCGGTGCGGCGTATGGCGGGGAGATCGTGCGGGCCGGGAAGCCGATGCATGGCAAGACGTCGCGGATCCATCATCTTGGGACCGGGCTCTTCACGGGACTCCCCTCGCCCTTCCGCGCGACCCGCTATCACTCGCTCGTGATTGCGCCGGCATCGGTCCCCGCGGAGCTCGAGGTCGTCGCCACGTCGGAAGACGGCGAGATCATGGCCGTGCAGCACATCCGGGATCCGGTGTACGGAGTACAGTTCCACCCCGAGTCGGTGTTGACGGAGCAAGGCTATCGGTTGGTCGACCACTTCCTCCACGGCGTGCCCGCGACTCCACGCACGCTCCCGCTCGCCGCAGACGGCGCTCCGGTAGCCGCCGACCCCGGGCCGAGCTCGTTGGCCTCGAACCCGCCGCCGGCGGATCTCGTGCGGTGATCATCGAAACGATCGTCACGACAATGGATTCCGGAGGGTCGATCAACTTCGCGCCGATGGGCGTGGAGTGGGGCGAGGAGACGATCGTCCTGAAGCCGTTCCTCGAAACCACGACCTACCGCAATGTGACGGCCACCGGCGTCGCGGTGATCAATCTGACCGACGACGCGATGCTCTTCGCCCAAGGCGCCATTTCGAGCCCGCAGTTCCCCTGGATTCCTGCGACCGTTGTGCGCGGGGCGGTGCTGGAGGCGGCCTGCTCGTGGCGCGAGCTCGAAGTCGAGTCGGTGGATTCGACTCCGCCTCGCTCGCGGATCGTGACACGGGTTCGGCATGCAGGAACTCGCCGAGAGTTTCTCGGATTCAATCGCGCGCGCCACGCCGTTCTCGAAGCGGCAATCCTCGCGACGCGCACGCACCTGCTGCCCCGCGACCAGATCGAGGCGGATTTCGCGCGGCTGCAAATCATCGTGGACAAGACGGCAGGGCCACGAGAGCAGGACGCGATGGCGATGCTCACTGAGTATGTCCGATCCCGCTAGCGTCTTCGTGGAGGCTTCGGCACGCCTCCACTTCGGCGTGCTCGACCTTCGTGGCTCACTCGGGCGTCGGTTCGGGGGGCTCGGTGCCGCGGTCCCTCAGCCGTCGCTCTTGCTCGAGGCCGCGCCGGCCCCGCGCATCACGGCCGAGGGTGAGGATGCCGAGCGGGCCGCTGTGTTTGCCCGACGATTCCTCGCCCATCACGGGCTGCCTGGTGGAGCTCACCTCCGCGTGCATCGGGCAATTCCCGCGCACAGCGGGCTCGGCTCCGGGACCCAGTTGGGTCTGGCAGTGGCCCGCTCCTTGGCCGAATTGTTCTCCCTGCCGAAAGAGACTGGGGGACTGGCGCGCGCCGTCTCCCGCGGCGAACGCTCGGCGATCGGCACCTGGACATTCGCCCGTGGGGGCTTCATCGTGGAGGGTGGGAGACGCTCCGGATCGGACGACATCGCGCCGATGCTGGTGCGCCTGCCGATTCCATCGTCCTGGCGTTGTGTGATCGCGGTTCCCCGCGGAGATCCCGGTCTGAGCGGCGAGGCGGAGTCGGACGCGTTCAAGCGGCTTCCTCCTCCCCCTGAGCGCGAGGTCGAGCGCGTCTCGCATGTCGTGCTGATGCAGCTCCTGCCTGCGCTGGTGGAGAGCGATCTCCCCGCATTCGGCGACGCGCTCTCCACGATCCAGCGGGTCACCGGGGCTTGGTTCGCTCCGGCACAAGGCGGGATCTTCGCGCCGGGCAGCACGGCGACGCTGGTCACCAAGATGGCGGAATGGGGCGCGGCGGGGGTGGGGCAGAGCTCGTGGGGACCTGCGGTTTACGGGCTCGTCGACACCGAAACCGCCGGCCGGGAGTTGGCGGCGAGGGCGCGCGATCTCCTGGGAGACGAGGGACGGGTTTTCGAAGGGGGATTTGCCAATTCGGGGGCCCGGCTCTGGCGGGCGGAATCGGCCGCCGCGCGTGATTGACAGTTCATTTTTCAGGGTGTATACTGGCCCCTCTAAGCCTCCCGTACGTGGCGACTTGGCAATTTACCAAGACGGGTTCACAGAGGCCGGTTACTCGCACTCCCCGACCATCGCGAGCTTTCCGGCCAGGCATTAGAAGAGTCGTTCGGGCGGTCTGGTGTGTGAGCCGCCCCCCCAACTGCAGTTCACTTTCTGAAACACAAGGCAGTTCAGCGGCAACGCTGAGGGGTGAGATGGGCTTGTTCCCGTTCGCTTCTACCGTTGGCTCGATGTCGAATTCTTCCGCGGCTCCTGCGAACGCGACCGTCATGCGCGTGTCGCGAGACGCGCACTATTCCGTTCGGTGCTGGCCCCCGAACGAGGCGCACAACTTCAGCCACGCTATTCGCTCGTCTTTCTCTTCTTTCAGTTTCAGCCACTCATCCAACTCCGCTTCGTGCTTCGGCACCGTCCCACGTCATGCCGCCGCCCGGCCCGATTGCAACCGCGGCGCCGGCGGGGAGCGCGGCCCGCCATGATGGCGACCCACTCCGACATACGCAGCACGTAGCAACCGATTGCAGTAGAGCAGTAGAACCACCCTTCATCATGAGGTCAGTTATGAACCGCTATTACCCAGAAGGTGCTGTCTGGCGGGATCGCGGCGGGGCTGACGGTAGCCCTCGCGGCGTCCGCCAACGCCCAGGCGCGCGTCGGGGGCGTGGACCCGGAACGGCCCAGAGGGCGAATGGCACGATGACCGGCCGTGATTACAGCTTGCAGCGGTTCAGCCCGCTCAAGCAGATCACGACGGCCAACGTCGGCCGAGCTGAAGGCCGGTCTGGTCGTTCTCGACCGGCACGCTGCGCGGCCACGAGGGCAACCCGCTCGTCGTCGGCAACGTGATGTACGTCAACACGTCCTTCCCGAACATCGTGTACGCGCTCGATCTCTCGAAGGACGGCGCGCCGCAGATCTGGAAGTACGTGCCGAACCAGTCGCCCGGACGCGATTCCAATCGCCTGCTGCGACCTGGTCAACCGCGGCACCGCGTACAGCCCGAGCGGCAAGATCTACATCGAGGCGCTGCAGGGTGAGCTGATCGCGCTCGACGCGAAGACCGGCAAGGAACTGTGGAAGGCCAAGCACCCGGATCAGTCGAACGCCGGGCGCCGAGGCCATCGGCTACAAGCAGGGCGCCACGATGACCAACGCCCCGATCGTGATCAAGTCGACAAGGAAATCGTCATCACCGGCATCTCCGGTGGTGAGTTCGGCGTCCGCGGCCGCGTGTCGGCGTTCGACGCCAACACCGGCGAGCACCTGTGGACCGGCTACAGCACCGGCCCGGACAACGAAGTCCTGCATCGACGGCGATGCCAACGCCAACTATCCGTCGCACGAAGGGCAAGGACCTCGGCGTCTCGCACCTGGCAGGGCGACGAGTGGAAGCGGGGCGGCGGCACCACCTGGGGCTGGTACTCCTACGACCCCGAGCTGAACCTCTTCTACTACAGCTCGGCAACCCGGGCACCTGGAACCCCGACCAGCGGCCCGGCGACAACAAGTGGTCGATGACCATCTTCGCCCGCAACCCGGACAACGGGCATGGTGAAGTGGGCCTACCAGATGACGCCGCACGACGAGTGGGACTACGACGGCGTCAACGAGAACGTCCTGTTCGAGAAGCGGCGGCCAGAAGCTGCTCGGCGCACTTCGACCGTAACGGCATCGGCTACACGCTCGACCGCACCAACGGCAAGGTGATCGTCGCCAACGCCTTCGGCCCGATCAACTGGGCCAAGAGCGGCGGCACCGGCACCCCGGTCGAGGGCGTCGTGGCCACCGGCGTCCCGGTCAAGGATCCGAAGTACGGCACCACCTCGAAGAAGAACAGCGAGGGCATCTGCCCGGCCGCGATCGGCTTCAAGGATCAGCAGCCGGCGGCGTACTCGCCGATCACCGGCCTCTTCTACGTCCCGACCAACCACATCTGCATGGACTACGAGGGCGTCGAAGTGAAGTACACCGCCGGTCAGCCGTACGTCGGCGCGATCGTGCGGATGTTCCCGGGCCCCGGCGGCCACCGTGGCCGCTTCATCGCCTGGGATCCGATGACCGGCAAGCGTGGTCTGGGAGATCAAGGAGAACCTCGCCGCGTACGGCGGCGCGCTGACCACGGCCGGCGGCGCTCGTCTTCTACGGCACCATGGAAGGCTGGCTCAAGGCCGTCGACGCAGAAGACCGGCAAGGTCCTCTGGAAGTTCAAGACCCCGTCGGGCATCATCGGCAACCCGATGACCTACATCGCGCCCGATGGCAAGCAGTACGTCGCCGTGCTACTCGGGCATCGGCGGCTGGGCCGGCATCGGCGTGGCCGCCGGCATCGGCGCTGAAGATCCGACCGCCGGTCTCGGCGCGCTCGGCGCCTTCGGCGACGCGGGTCAGTTCAGCACCCAGGGTGGCGTGCTGACCGTCTTCGGCCTGAAGAACCCGGGCATGCCCAAGTAGTCTCGCTGGATCCTAAGGGGCCGGAGGATATAGCCTCCGGCTCCGGTGGGGCTAATTAGAAATGAGCACGGCGCCGGGGAGCTGTCCGCTCCGGCGCCGTGGTTTTTGTTGGAGGATCGGCCTATTCTGCGCGTACCGGGAGTTCAGCGGCACCGAGCTGAACGTGAATGCGCGTCGTGTCCAGAAGAAGGGAGTAAGAATACGCCCAATACCCGCCGCATTACCCCGGGATGCAGCTTGGTCGCGCCCAACGCACCGATAGACGCGCCAAAGAAGAATCCGAGGGCGAGCAGACCGGCGATCCCGAAGTCGACATATCCGGCTTTGTAGTAGCGGAGTGCGGCCAAGAGCCCGATGGGCGGCAGTAGGATTGCAAGTGACGTACCCTGCGCCTTGTGCTGCGAAAAGCCAAAAAGATTAGATCAGGGTCGGGATGAAGATTTCCCCGCCCCCGACGCCGAACAGCCCGCCGATAATGCCGGTCAGGAAACCCGCTAGCACGAACAGCATCCCGCCCCCAGGTGTGAGATGCTGTTAAGATGTCATCGGCCAAGACCGCCTGCATCGGGACACCACCTGCTCAGCGGCGCATCCGCCAATCTCCTCGCCTCGAGCTACCTGCCGATTGTGTCTTACATTCGGGTTGACCGCCTGCTGGGCATGCGGATAAGTTGACGTAGACGTGGGTGATGGAGTTCACCCGGGCCACCGCCCCCCGCGGGCGGTTGATGACTCCTGGTTGGCCGTAGTTGGGCCGAGCAGGAGTTTTTTTGTTCCCGACGCCAGAGACGACATGGACATTGCCCAAGACCCAACCATGGATGACCCTCGGCCGACATCTGTCGAGCCGCCTCGTCTCTCGTCGTCGAGTGGCGGCATCCTCGGAGACGCCGAGGCCGAAGCGTGTGCATCTGCGCAAGCAGGGGAGGCGGCCGCCGAGCCCGTGCGATTCAACAGCATTCTGTATGTCCACCCGCACATGCTCGATCGCGAGAGACGCGAGCCACCGAGCTCCTTTCACGACCTGCATCTCGATCAGCTGGTGGACCGGGTAACGGCGGCATGGGAAGACTATGATCTTCGCCCGTTCTTCTACACGCCGCTGGCAGACCTAGACGCGATTGCCTACCGGCAGGAGGTGATGCAGGAGCTGGAGAGCGCGGTCATTCGCCGCAGCGTGGAGTCGTTCTCCCAGCGCATGCGCGCCATGCGCGGCGATCTCGAGCTGGCGCGCACCCTCCGCTACCGGGCCGAAAGAGAACGGTGGTACCTCGCCGCGGTCCTGGAATACCGCGATGCGGCGGCTCACCTCTCCGCGGAGCTCGCCGCACTCGACCTGCGCTCGCGCGGGCTCCTTGTGCGCGGTCCGCCCCTGGTTGCCGAGGGCGATGGCCGCGTCGAACCGGTCCAGCAGCTGACCGAACTCTTCCAGCACCGGCAACGACAATCCGTACTTCACCAACGCGTCCTTCCTGCTCTCTGCTTCCACCTGCATGCTCCGGCCGGCGGTTTGAAACGCCACATGCGAATGCGTCTCGAATACGAGTGCGTCCGCAAGCGTTCAACTCGCTCGCCAATCGATTGCAGCCGCGGAGTCGAGGATGATGAGTCGGTGCTCCGTGATCGACCTCGCGGCGCGCCGGATTTTTGTCACGCCCTCGATCTCTTATACCCCGCGTGCCCTGGACGTCGGCATGCGTCGGTGAATTGGATTGCCGCCTGCACCGCCCGAATGTCGTCCCTCCCAACTGGAAGTGAGACAGGAGCTTCCACCGAAGCGTCGCGATCCGTGCACACCGGGTCTCTCCGAAATTGAAATCGGTTACGAGGATCGGATCGCCGGACCGTGGAGGTGGTGTGACGTGTCGCGGAATTCACGGCGCAAATCTGTTTGGGGGCGGATCGAAGAATCGAGACGAGGGTCGCGTGAGCGGCGTGGCGGCCGGCTCTCCGCCGAAAGCTCTAAGGGGTCATTCTCTTCGGGATACGGTTCTATCATGCGTCCCCCGTCCTCGAAAATTGGAGCCCCGCCCTTTTCACTGTCCTCCGGCGAGGACACTTAGCCGAAGGAGCCAGGGTATAGCCTCCTGTCGCGGGGGGAATAGATTACCGATGGGCACGGCGCGGGGGCGCAATCAGCTCCGGCGCCGCTCGCTTTCTCCCGGGCGCGCTGCGGCGTGTCGATTGACCGTGGGCCCCTTCGAAGGCAGGTGAACCATGCTCCGAAATCTGAGACAATCGTGTGGTGGGACGTTGCTGGGGTTGGCAGCCCTGGTCTGGGCCATGCCAGCCACGGCCCAGCGTCCAGGGCCCCGTGAGGCCGGGCGGCTGCGCGTTTGCGCCGATCCCGACAACATGCCCTTCTCCAACCAGAGGGGTGAGGGCTATGAGAATAAGATCGCCGAACTGATCGCAAAAACCTGGGACTCGAAGCTCCAATATGTGTGGTGGCCAATCCGCCGAGGGTATTTCCGCATGCTCAACGGCACGTATTGCGACGTTGTGATCGAATCGCCTGCTGGGCTCGACATGGCGGGGGCCACCAAGCCGTATTACCGGTCGGGTTATGCGTTCGTCAGTCGGAAGGGTAGCGGCCTCGAGGACATCAACTCCCTCGCCGACCCACGGCTCAAGAAGCTCACGATCGGGGTCAACCTTTTCGTCTCCTCTGACGGCGAGCACTCTCCCCCGGAGATGGCGCTCAGTAGTCATGGCGTGGTCGGTAACCTCAAGGGCTACAACGTCTCGTACGACGAAAACATTCGCCCCGAGGACATCATCAACGGGGTGGCGAAGAAAGAGGTGGATCTGGCCATCGTGTGGGGACCGATGGCCGGGTATTTCGTGAAGAAGTCGCCGGTGCCCCTCGTCCTTACACCGATTTCGGCCGACGTGGACTCGGCAAGCGGCCTTCCCATGCAGTACAACATCGGCATGGCGGTCCGCCGGCGGGATCACGATTTCCGGGACAGCCTGCAGTCCTTCCTCGACCGACACCAGGCGGAGGTACAGGCCGTGCTGAAGGAATACTCGGTCCCGACCTCCCCCATCCCACCGGAAAAGAAGGAGGGTGAGGGTGGAGACAAGGCAGCCGGTGCGGCTCCGCCGTCCGCGCCCGCCGACACGAGCGGAAAGCGCACACCGGCGTAGCTCATCGCCAGCTGAACGATTGTGGTGTCGAACTCCTCTTCCCAGGGAAAGGACCCGTAATGCGCACGACCGTCGCCGCCGCCATCCGCCGGGGCCTCCTCGGCAGTGCCGTCCTTTTCATGATGTCGCTCACCGCGAGCCGAGCAGTGGCCCAGGAGCTCCGCGACCAGTGGCACAAGGCGCCTCGCGATACCGTCACTCAGGATGTGTACGACGGATGGAAGCAGTTCAATCTCAACTGCGCCCGCTGTCATGGAGAGGATGCGCTGGGCACGTCGTTCGCGCCCCACCTCATCGTGTCGCTCAAGCCCGATGGAACGATCCCGACGAAGGAGATCTTCATGGCGACGGTGTGCGGCGGTCGGCCAGAAAAGGGGATGCCAGCCTGGTGCGCCCTTGGTATGGAGATGGGAACAATCGAGGAGATCTATAGCTACGTGAAGGCCAGGAGCGACGCCAAGATGGCGCCCGGGAGGCCGGCAGTGAAACCGGCGGGGTGATGCCCGACTCCCTCATCCTGATCAGCGGACTGCTGGCGTTTTCGCCGGCGCCCGTCGTCGGCGGGCCATACCGGATGCAGATGCCGGCCCCGGTTTCGGCCGACACTCCGACGGTTCGCCTCGATCTCAACGGCCTCAAGGCTCGGTTGGCGAAGGACTCTGCTGGGTCACCGGATCTCTCGAATGTCGATCTCGGCGGGCTCGATCTCACCGGGTTCGATTTCAAGAAGGCAAATCTGACGGGTGCCGGCCTCGCCAACACCAAGATGGCCGGCGCGAACCTCTTCGCCTGCGACCTGACCGACGCCGTGCTGACCGACGCCGATCTCACGAAGGCCAACCTCGACGGCACCGTTCTGAGACGAGCCCACCTTCAGCGCGCCAACCTCCAGGGTGCGAGTCTCTTCGCCACGATCATCGAGGCCGCCGACCTGAGCGGCGCGAATCTCTCCGACGCTCGGATCATCGGGTATCTGCGGTCCGCCAACTTGACCGGTGCCACGGCGCGCAACGCCAAGGCCGGTGCCGATCCCGGAAATCAGTCGATGGGCGTCATGCGCGCCACCTTCGTCGGCGCCAATCTGTCCGGCGCCGATTTCTCGGGGGCCAACCTCTTCAAGGCCGACTTCTCGCACGCCAATCTCTCGGGAGCCAAGCTGGCCGGGGCCGACCTGAGCAACAGCGAGCTGGTGGAAACCGATCTGACCAAGTCGGACGTCACGGGCGCCAAGTTCGTCAAGGCGAATCTCGATGGCGCGGATTTCCGCGGTGCAACGGGCGTGACACAGATGCAGGGCCTCGACGAGGCCCGCAACAAGGACAAGGCATTCTTCGATGCGAAATGATTGTTTGTCGGTGGTTGCGCTCCTCGCCCTCTCCGCCGCGTGCCAGCGCGGTGAGGTCGCGGCCCGAGCTGGGGCCGCCGATTCAGCGTCCGGGCCCGCGGCCGGCGCTCCTGCAACCGGGCCGGCCCTGCTCGCGTATGTGACCAATGAGGGCTCCGAAGAGCTGAGCGTCATCGACACCAGGACCGATACTGTCGTGGCGACCATAGCGGTGGGCACTCGACCCCGTGGCGTGCGCCTCACGCCCGACGGCAAAACGATCTTCGTGGCGCTCAGTGGGTCGCCGCGCTGTCCCCCGACAATGCCCGATGCGGAGTGTGAGAAGCTGAAGGCGGACAAGTCCAAGGATGGCATCGCGGTGGTGGACGCTGTCGGTCGGAAGGTGACTCGCGTGCTCCCCGGCGGGTCCGACCCCGAGAACTTCGACATCAGCAAGGACGGATCGACGCTCTTCATCTCGAACGAGGACGCTGGTACCGCATCGGTCGTGGACATTGCGAGTGGGAAGATCCGCTCCACCGTAAAGGTCGGAAGGGAGCCCGAGGGAGTCCGGGTCTATCCCGACGGCAGCACCGTCTGGGTCACCGGCGAGACCGATCACAACGTATCCGTGCTGGACACCAAGACCGGGAAGTTGATCGCGACGATCGAAGTCGGTCAGCGTCCACGGTCGCTCGATTTCACGCCCGACGGCAAGCGCGCGTATGTCAGCTCGGAAGTGGACGGCACCGTGTGGGTGCTCGACGTGGCCAAGCGGCAGAAGATCCGCGTAATCACGATGCCAAAGGACTCGAAGCCGATGGCCGTGCTGGCTGCTCCGGACGGCAAGCGGGTGTATGTCTCCAACGGGCGGGGAGGAACCGTATCGGTGATCGATCCCGCCACCGATTCGGTGACGGCATCGGTGCCGGTCGGGCGGCGGCCGTGGGGTATCGCCCTGACGCCGGACGGCCAGCACCTCTACACCGCTAACGGCCCCTCGAACGATGTGACCGTGGTCGACACTCGGGATCTTACCGTGAAAAAGAAGATCCCTGTTGGGCAGCTTCCCTGGGGTGTGGCGGTCGGCCAGGCACCGTGAGACGGTCGTTGGCCGTGCCGCTGCTCGCCGCGACGATCCTCGCGCATGGCTCGCCGCCAGCCACCGTCGCGTTCACTGCCGACGCGCGCGTCGAGCTGCACCGCCTGTGGTCGTTGAGTCTGGCGTCCAAGACCGAGCGGGTCGCGTGTCTCGCCAGCCTGATCGAGGGCGATACGGTCCGGATCATCCGCGTTCAGCTCCTCGATGGTGGCATAGACTCGCTGGCGGTCGGTGCCCAAGCCTCGCTCGACACCTGTGCCCCTCCGCTGTGGCAAGGCACAGTCCACACGCACATCGCACTGTATGATGGTCAGCAGCCGTACGCGAGATTCTCGGGCGCCGACCGCGGCGTCATGCAGACGTGGGGACAACGTTGGAAGACTCAGGGCACCTTCTGTCTCCTCTACGCTGAAACGACGGTCCACTGTGAGCTCGACGGCCCCTCTGGGATCCTGATTCTGCCGAGCACGACCTACTGACCCATCCATGCGATTTGTCGCAGCCCTCTTCCTCACCCTCTCGGTTGTGACAACGCAGGCGCCTGCCCAGACTGATACCACCGGCCACGCACCCCCGGCATTTCGGTTCGCGCGCGATGCCGGCGACACACTCGCCGCGCTCTGGGCGGCGAGTGTCGCGGCGAGAGCCGAGCGCGTCGCATGCCTGGCCGCATCGATCCGCAACGACACCGTGTTCGTCACCCGAATCCTGCCGCTCCCACCCGAGGAAGCGGATTCGATGGGCATTGCCTCCACGGGCTCCGTGGATCACTGTGGGCCGCCTGCATGGTCCGGGACGGTTCACTCGCACGTCTACATGTTCACCGACTCGTCGCCTTCGACCACCTTCTCCGCCCAGGACCGCGGCGTGATGCGCATGTGGTACGAGCGATGGCATACCGACGGTGTCTTCTGCGTGGTCTACAGCGCGCGGAATGCGCACTGTGAGGCCGATGGGGTCGTGGGCGGAATGCACGCGCGCCCAAGGATGGTGAGATGACCCGATGAACCTCTCGGCGATGGCGTTCCTCGTCCTCATTGGGCCGCTTCAGACAACAGGTCAGGTCCACGATCCCGAACGCCGCCCCTTCTGGTCCGGACATCCCACGCCGGCTTCGTTCTCAGAGAGCGTGGATCGCCGCCTCTCGCGAGTGCAGCAGCTGCGCGATCGGCTCCTCGCCGTGTCCGGCGAGCGAACGGTCGCCAATACGCTCGAGCCCTACGACGCCCTCCAGCGTGATCTGGACGGCGCCGCAAACGAAGCCCAACTGATTGCCGCGGTACATCCCGACTCGGTGATGCGGGCCGCCGCTGAGGCGGCCGCAAGCCGTGCCTCCGCGCTCTCATCGACGATCGCGCTCGATCGCGGAGTCTATCAGGCGCTGGCCGGTATGGACCTGACCGGCGCAGACCCCGCCACCCGATACTACGTGGAGCGGACGCTGCTGGTGTTCCGACTCGCCGGCGTGGACAAGGATGACGCCACACGAGCGAAGATTCGTACGCTGCGGGAAGAGCTGGAGAAGCTGAGTCAGGCCTTCGAGCGAAACATCCGCAACGATGTCCGAACGGTCACCGTGGAATCCGCCGCCGAGCTCGAGGGCCTCCCCGCCGACTACATCGCCTCCCATGCCGCAGGGGCCGACGGACGCATCACCATCACCACGGCCTACCCCGATGCGCTCCCCATCTTCACCTATGCGAAGAACGAAGGCCTCCGGAAGCGAATGCGCATCGAGTTCGACAATCGGGCCTATCCGGCGAACCAGGCCGTGCTCGACACGATGATCGCTCGACGAGACGAGTTGGCGCGTCTCGTGGGATATCGGTCCTGGGCCGACTATATCACCGCCGACAAGATGGTCGGCAGCGCGGCGAACGCCTCCGCGTTCATCGATCGGATCGTCTCCGCCTCCGAGGGCGCCGCCAAGGCGGACTACGAGCGGCTCCTTCGTCGAAAGCAGCAGGACGACCCATCGGCCACGACGGTGATGCGGTGGGAGTCGGGATATTACCGGGAACTGGTGCGCCGTTCGGATTACGACTTCGATTCCCAGCAAGTCCGGCCGTACTTCCCCTATGACGAGGTGAAGAACGGTGTGCTCGACGTTTCCAGCCGGCTCTTCGGGGTCACGTTCCGTCGTATGACAGGCCCGCCGGTGTGGGACCCGTCGGTGGAAGGCTGGGAGATGCTGGAGGCGGGCCGCGTTGTTGGGCGCTTCTACCTCGACATGCACCCGCGTCCGGGGAAGTTCGAGCACGCCGCCCATTTCCCCATTCGGCCCGGGACCTCGACGGGCGATCTCCCGGAGTCCGCGCTGATCTGCAATCTGCCCGGTGGGAAACCGGCAGATCCGGGCCTGATGACGCACGAGGACGTGGTCACCTTCTTCCACGAGTTCGGCCACCTGCTGCACGCGCTGCTGGGTGGCCGTCAGCGGTGGGAGGGGATCAGCGGTGTCCGCACTGAGCGGGATTTCGCGGAGGCCCCATCACAGATGCTCGAGGAGTGGACCTGGGACCCGACGGTCCTCGCCACCTTCGCGCGACACTACCAAACCCATGAGCCGATCCCTGCCCGACTGGTTCAGCAGATGCGGCGGGCGAACGATTTCGGAAGAGCGCTGGATGTGCGGCAACAGATGGTCTACGCTCGGATCTCCCTGGCGCTGTACGATCGGCCTCCGGCGCAGATCAATGCCGATTCCATCGTTGCAGCGGTGACCCGGTCGTATACACCGTTCCCTCCGCTACCAGAAACCCATTTCCAGGCCTCCTTCGGTCACCTCGACCAATACTCCGCCATTTACTACACCTATATGTGGTCGCAGGTGATTGCGAAGGATCTCTTCAGCGGATTCCACCAGCACGATCTGCTCGCCCGCGGGCCGGCTCGCCGGTACCGTCAGGCAATACTTGCGCCCGGAGGGGCGGAACCCGCGGACAGTCTGATCCAACACTTCCTCGGCAGGCCGTTCAGCTTCACGGCGTGGCAGGAGTGGCTGACGCGGCAGGATTGATGGCCCGCTCCCCATCCCGAACCGAGCGAGAGATCCTGAAGTAAGTATTTGTTACGAAAACGGACGGCGGACCAGCGGAGACTTGGGTCGGTTGGTCGCGAGCCAGGCGTCGAGTCCCCACGTGCGGCCGGCGCGCGCGAAGAAGAAGGCGATCATCAGCGTCCCCAGCACGAGGTGGAACCCCTGCTGGTTCGGTGACATCCACTGCGTAGCAAGGCCGTAGTTGATTACGAGCACCAATCCCACCAGAGAGGCCACGCCGGCAAAGAGGCCGAGCGTGAGTCCCACGCCCGTGATGACCTCTCCCCATGCCGTAAGGTGAGCAAACAGGTTGCTGTGGGTGAGGACGGTATGCTCCAGGAAATCCTTGTAGAAAATCACCGGGTTACCCGCGGCCTGCTTCTCCACGATGGTCGGCATCACGTGTATCCACCGGTCCTGGACCGCCGGCACCGGAAGAACGCCGCCCACCAGCATGATCGTGAGTTTGGTCAGCACCGCCTTGGCGAAGTAGAGTCCGATGATTATCCGGACCACCGCGAGCCATTGAGCGGGGTGTGCCATGGCCACGGGCGGCCGGGCGCGATAGGCCATCGGGTTGAGCTCCTCCAGTTCGATGTCTGTTCTAAACCTCGACGCCAAGCTCCGAAAACACAAACGTCCAGGTGTCAGTCAGCTCGTCGAGAACCTTCGAGATCGGCTTGCCCGCTCCGTGACCGGCCCGCGCCTCGAGTCGCAGCAGGACGGGGCGCCCCGATGCGCTCACGGCCTGAAGCCGCGCGGTCATCTTGCGCGCGTGCATCGGATCCACCCGAGTATCACTCTCCGCGGTCGCGAGAAGCACGGCCGGATACCGCGTTTCCTCACGAACGTGATGGTAGGGCGAATACGCCCGCAGCCACACGAACTGTTCCGGGTCGTCCGATGAGCCATACTCGGGAATCCACAGCCGAGCGATAAGAAACAGGTGATACCGCAGCATGTCGAGCAGCGGGACCTGGATGACAACCGCGCCAAAGAGCTCAGGCCGCTGGGTCAGGACGGCCCCCATGAGCAGCCCACCGTTGGACCCGCCAGCCGCCGCCAGCCGCGCGGGACGCGTGTACCCCTCTGCGACGAGCCATTCCGCGGCCGCGATGAAGTCGTCGAAGCTGTTCTGCTTCTTTCCCATCATGCCGTCCTGATGCCACTTCTCTCCATACTCTCCACCGCCGCGGATGTTGGGAATCGCCACGACTCCGCCTCGCTCGAGCCAGAGTAGCATCGAGCGAGAGAAGGAGGGGGTCATGCTGATGTTGAACCCACCATACCCGGTGAGGTAGACCGGGTTGTCACCGCCTGGCCCGAGGCCCTTTTGATGGACCAGGAACATGGAAATCGGCGTGCCGTCCTTCGAACGGACATCGACCTGCCGTATCTCGAAGCGCCCTGGATCGACATCGGCTTCGACTCGGCGCCAGAGCGACTGCACACCGGTCTCGAGATCGATTCGATAGATGGTCGGCGGTACCGTATAGGAGGAGAAGCCGTAGAAGAGCTCGCGGCCATCCCATTCTCCCCCGACGCCGAACAGGCTTCCGAGCGCGGGCAACTCGACCTCGTGCACGATGCGCCCCTCGAGATCGGCTAACCGGAATCGAGATGATGCCCGCTCGAGGTAACTCAGGCCGAGGTGGCTCGCGGTCACCTGCACCCCCTCGAGAACCGCATCCTCCCTGGGTGGGACCAGCTCGTGCCATCCGGTGCGGTCGGGGTGTTCGGGATCGACGTCGTACAGGCGGTAGGTGGGCGCGTCGAGATTCGTCCGCAGAAACAGCCTTCCGCGAACTACCTCCCCATCGAACGATGCGGTCAGATTCTCGGCAACCGGTATGAGCGGTCCGTCCGTCGACCGATCGCGAAGGTAGAGATCGGTCTCGTCGAAGGTGCGAGAGACGCCGATCAGGAGCCAACGCCCGTCGGCAGACACCCGAACGCCGGGCCAGTACTCCTTGCGCGCCGGCTGGTACACGAGAGAATCCGACGACGGATCGGCGCCGAGTGCGTGAAAGAAGACAGCGCGATGATAGTGTTCCTCGCCCTTCGGTACGTCGCCGGGAGCGGGATAGCGGGTGTAATAGAATCCGCTGCCGTCGGGGAGCCAGGCGAGGTCCGCGGACCGCGTACGGGGAATCCGCTCGGGCAGGTGCCGCCCGGTGTCGGTCTCGAGAAGATGTAGGACACTCTGCTCGCTGCCGTTCTCGGAGAGTCCGTACGCCAGAAGGGCCCCATCCTCGCTCGGGTAGTACCAGTCGAGGGCAATCGTTCCAGATGCGTCGAGGCTATTGGGATCCACCAGCGGGCGATCGTCGCCGTCGATCCCCTGCCGCATGTACAGCACGGGCTGGTTTTGGCGGCCGTCACGTCGCTGGTAGAAGTAGCGACCTCTGACGGGTATCGGTGCGCTGATGGCACCGATCCTCAGCAACTGCTCGAGCCGCTCACGAATCTTCGGGCGCTCGGGTCGCGCCGCGAGGTAGGCCTCGGTCAGAGCATTCTGACGATCGGTCCAGCTTCTGGTCTCGGGAGCGTCTCCGTCCTCGAGCCAACGGTAGGGATCGGGGATCGTCTCGCCATGCAGGACATCGACGGTGTCGCCGGCGGGAGTTGGCGGGTAGCGTAGATCAATCACCCAGGCTGATTCCGAGCTCGCGAACCGTGCGGATGGTGTCGCAATCGAGCGGGACGTTTTTCGATTTGCCGACGACATTCTCGAGCGGAACCCTCGTGATCTCGGATCCGTTGAGACCGACCATCGTCCCGAAGGCCCGATCGGCGATCGCGCGGACGGCCGCCGACCCGAAACGGAGCGCGAGCAGACGATCGTAAGTCGTGGGCGATCCACCCCGCTGAAGGTGCCCGAGGACGAGGGTGCGCGTCTCCTTACCGGTGAGCCGTCCGATCGCGCGGGCCACCTTGCTTGCGATTCCGCCGAGACGGTCCTCCGTGCCGACGCCACGGCGTTCCAGCAGCTCGATCGTGCCGTCGCGCGGCCGCGCGCCTTCCGCCACTACCACGATGCTGAAGTGCCGACCGGCCGCCTCGCGACTGCGGATCTTGTCGCACACCTTGTCCATGTCGAACGGAATCTCGGGGAGCAGTATCACGTCCGCGCTTCCCGAGAGACCGCTGTAGAGCGCGATCCACCCGGAATACCGACCCATCAGCTCGACGACAATGACGCGGTTATGGCTCTCGGCGGTGGAGTGGAGCTTATCGATCGCCTCGGTGGCGGTGCTGACGGCGGTATCGAAGCCGAAGGTTCGCTGGGTACCGCTCACGTCGTTATCGATGGTCTTGGGAACGCAGACTACCGGCAAGCCCTTCCGCCACAAGTCGTGCGAGATCTGCAGGCTGCCGTCACCACCGATGGAGACCAACGCGTCGAATCCACTCGCCTGGAATGCGGCCACCAGATCGCCCGAACGGTCGGCCTCGTATTCGTTCCCGCCGTCGTCTTTCATGACGTACCGAAAGGGGTTGCCGCGATTGGTGGTGCCGAGGATCGTGCCGCCGAGATGGGTGATCCCCCGAACCTCGCGGAAGGCCGAGGGGAACCACGCCGTTAAACGTGAGGAGACCTTCGTAGCCTCGTTGAATGCCGTACGATTTCCAGCCGCGATGGTACGCCGAGAGCACCACCGCGCGGATGACCGCGTTCAATCCGGGAGCGTCGCCGCCGCCGGTGGAGATGGCAATCCGCATGTCAGGGGGCGCGCCCCATCAATCGCACGACCTCTCCCGGCTCGGCATGCCGGCCGAGCGCCTTCTTGGAGAATATGAGGCGACCATCCACAGTCACGTCGAACACCCCACCCGAAGACTCTATCAGGCGGAGCTCCGCATCGGGGAAGGCTTGTTTCAGCTCAGCCGCCAGACCGGCGGCTCGGGGCTGATAGTTTCAAACGACGCAGTACTTGATCGTGATGAGCACGGACAGGTTCCTCCTGAGATTTTTCGGGAATTGCCCGCGAATCGTAGCGGCGGCACGGAGAGAAGCCAAGGGGAACCGGCCGACGTGACGCGCCTCCTTGCTAGGGCAGCCGGGTTTCCGTATCTATTTGAGCCATGCGAACCTACCAACGGACCGCCCGGCGGGGGCTTCCGGTTGCCTTCGTCGTGCTCACCATCGGGACGGCGCCCCTCGTCGCGCAGGAGCGGAAGCATTTCGTCGAGCTCAGCGCAGCGGCCGGGTACCAGTCATTCGATAACGCGACCAATCTCAATGGAACAGTCGGTGGACTGGGCCGGCTCGGAGTCTGGTTGCCCGCGAATTTCTCGCTGGAGCTGGCGGGGTCCTTCGCCAAACCGAAGACGGCGCCTGACCTGTTGGGTAATACTCTGAGTGTCAACGTCAAGAACTTCTCGGTCTCCGCCCTCTACAACATCCTCGTAGGGAACAGGAGCTCGTTCTACCTCAAGGCAGGCGGGGGCACGACGAAGTATGGAAGCAACTGCCCCAGTGGCTCGAGCACCTTGTGCGCCAGCAGTGGTCTGCTGCTCGGAGGGGCCGGCTTCCGTGTGGGCATCACACCGACGTTGATGACGCGCGGCGAGATCGAATTGAGCCGGAACAAGGCCAGCACCCGAAACCTCAGCAACTTCGGCGCGAACCTGGGCCTGAGTGTCATGCTCGGCAGCAAGCCGATCGCTGACGACGACGGCGACGGCATCCAGAACAATCGCGACCGCTGCCCGAACACGCCGCGTGGCGCCCAGGTCGACGGCCGGGGGTGCCCGAGCGATGAGGACGGCGACGGTGTGCCCAACGGCATCGACCGCTGCCCGGGCACGGCGGCCGGAGCGACCGTCGATGACTCGGGATGCCCCAAGGACTCGGACGGCGACAACATCCCCGATGGAATAGACAAGTGCCCCGACACGCCTGCCGGTGTCCTGGTCGATCCGAACGGCTGCGCCAAGGACAGTGACGGCGACGGAATCCCGGATGGACTCGACCGCTGCTCCGACACTCCGCGCGGAGCGACGGTGGATGCCTTGGGTTGCCCCGGTGACGAGGATGGAGACGGTGTGCTCGACGGGCTCGATCGCTGCCCACGAACGCCGACAGGGGCGGCGGTGCAGCCCAACGGATGCATGGCGGGTCAGGCCGCCGGGCAACCTGCGCCATCCGCTGGCCCGGCGCCTGCGGACACCACGACGAAACGAGCAAGACCCGGTGTGCGCAACCCGCCGACACGGGCTCAGCCTCCTGCGCCAACGCAGGGTCAGGCACCTCCCCCGAGCCAAGGCCAGCCTCCAGCTCAGGGTCAGGCAGCGGCTCCACGGAAGGCCCCGGCCGGCGCCGCGGGCACCATCGCCGCCGGTGTGATCCCCGGTGTCGGATTCGCTTCCGGCACGGCAAGGCTGACACAGGCATCGTACGTGGCGCTCGACTCCATCGCCCAGATTCTAATCGCAGACCCGACAACAGCGGTCGAGGTCTCCGCCCACACCGACAATTCCATTTCACAGGCGGAGGCAATGCGTCTGACCGGACTGCAGGCCGATGCAGTCCGCGACTATCTCGTCACGAGAGGCGTGCCGTACCAGCAGGTCACCTCAAAGGGTTACGGCTCTACGCTTCCCCGGACGCCTGATACCACGCCGAATGGCCGAGCGGCCAACCGAAGAGTCGAGATCAGAGTGATCGTACCCGGCCCCTGATTTGCGTTGGGAGAGTCGTCGGTAGGAGCGGTCTGTCCTACATGACTCTCCCTCGTAACATCTTGGGGTCCGATGATCCGGTCGATCGGGTTCGGCGTTCTCGCGTTCTGCCTGCAAGTCAGCTCACTTTCTGCGCAACAGCCTGCATCATGGGGCGATGAACTCCCACCCGCTCCAGCGCTGCCTGATTCCATCTTCGTTATTCCGACAGTAGAGCTCGCGGCGCGCCAACCTGCGCCGCCGCTCCTCAAACCACCAGCGGATGTCCGGGCGATCTACGTCAACGCGTGGGCATTCGGTGGTCGGCGGTTCTACGATCTCGTACGATTGGCAGACCGCACCGAGATCAACGCCTTCGTGATCGACGTGAAGGACGACACGGGATATCTCACCTATCGCTCCGAAGTACCGACCGCAATCGAGATCGGCGCCAACACCCAGCGCCGGGCGCCTGACGTGCAGAAACGCCTCCAGGTACTCCGCGAACACGGCATCCATCCGATCGCCCGCATCGTCGTCGCAAAGGATCCCCTCCTTGCATCCCGGAAGCCGGGGTGGTCGGTCCAGCACGTCAACGGCGGCCTCTGGCGGGACCGGCTCGACTTCGCCTGGGTCGACGCCTTCAACGATTCGGTCTGGGTCTATGCATCACAGCTGGCCGCAGAGGCCGTCCGCATCGGCTTCGGAGAGGTCCAGTTCGACTACGTTCGATTCCCCGATGAGCCGGAGTCGAGACTGGCTCAGGCCGTATTCCCCGGAAGACGCGCGGGAGAGACGAAACGAGAGGGCGTCGCTCGCAATCTCAAGCTCCTTGGCGATCGTACTCGTGCACTCGGCGTCCCATTCACGATCGACGTCTTCGGCCTGACGACCAGCGCGCCGACCGACATGGGTATCGGACAGATGTGGGAGGATCTCGTCACGACAGCCGATGTTGTCCTGCCGATGGTGTATCCGAGTCACTATTTCCGCGGGTATTACAGCATCACGCACCCGAACAGCGAGCCGTACAAGGTCATTCGTCGCGCCATGCAGGACGCGATCAAGCGATCCGAGCCCCTGGGAAAGACTGCGGAGATCCGCCCATATCTGCAGGCGTTCACATTGGGTCCACCCCGCTACACACCGACCGAGGTGCGCGAGCAGATCAGAGCCGCCGAGGAGCTGGGCATCAAAGGATGGGTGCTCTGGAACCCGCGCAGTGCCTATGAATCGGGATACTTCCGGCCCAAGGGCACGGCAATCGGTCTGATCGCGGGATCGGAGACAGGTCGACTTCCGGAGGGGACAGACTGACCTGAGCGGCGGGGCAGCCTTCGATTGACTGTCGCTCCAACTGATTTCCTGCCATATACTTGAATCTCGGCACTCCGGCCGGTCCGCGGTTTGCTGAGTCCCGCCTTGACCGGGCTTCCCGGCGACGTATTCTCTAGAGTCAAAATGGATCTTGTCGTCCTGGAGTGGCCTTCCCGCCGTCCGGCCGGGCTGGTGCACTCCGATTTCGTTCCCGGAGTCACGATGACCAGTTGGATCCGCTTCGGTTTCCTGGCCGGCGTGGTCGCCGCGCTGCACGCCGCTCCCGCCTCCGCTCAGGCCAAACCGGCTTCCCCAGCGGCCGATCCCGCGACGATCGCGGCCGGCGACTCGATCTTCCACAAGACGGGTAACTGTTACGCCTGCCATGGCGCGAACGCGCAGGGCCTCGTCGGTCCCAACCTTACCGACAGCACATGGATTCACGGTGATGGGTCGTATGACTTCATCGTCGCCACTGTGAACAAGGGCATTACGAAGGAAGAGTCGAAGAGTGGGATCGTCATGCCGCCGAAGGGTGGGTCCACCATCACCGACGATCAGGTCAAGCAGGTGTCGGCGTACGTGTATTCGCTGAGTCACAAGTAGGCGGCTGATGGCTGATCAGCTGATGGCTACTCCGTTCGCCAACGACCCGCCGATTGATCACCGGAGGGTCGTTTTCCTTTGACCAGCTATCAGCCATTAGCCATGAGCCGATAGCCATTAGCCATCAGCCATCATCGCCGCTACTCTTCGCAGATGAGCGAACATCAGTCCACCGTCAATCGTCTCGCCGATTCCGCCTCGGCGTACCTCCGGTCGGCGGCTCACCAGCCCATCCACTGGTATCCATGGTCCGAGGAGGCATTCGAGGCGGCGCGCATCGAGGACCGCCCAGTGCTCCTCGATATCGGCGCCGTGTGGTGTCACTGGTGCCATGTGATGGACGGCGAATCGTACGAAGACCCGGAGCTCGCCGGATTCTTGAATGAACAATTCATCTGCATCAAGGTGGACCGCGACGAACGACCCGACGTCGATGCGCGCTACCAACGTGCCGTGCAGGCGCTGACTCGTCAGGGAGGGTGGCCCCTCACCGCCTTTCTCACCCCGGCCGGAGAGGTCTTCTTTGGCGGCACGTACTTCCCGCCGGACGGGAAGTACGGCCGACCCGGCTTCCGTTCCGTCCTCTCCGCAGTGCTCGAAGCGTATCGCTCACGCAGGAGCCAGGTGGAGGCTCAGGCCGAAGCCATCCGGCGTGCGGTCACCGCAGACCTCGACGAAGCAACGCCAGGCGAACTCGATCCCTCGGCCCTCGAAAACGCTACCCGCGGGATGTCTCGGGTCTTCGACAGCCAGCACGGCGGATTCGGGAGCCAGCCAAAGTTTCCTCACCCTACCGCCATCACCTTTCTCCTGCACCGCTGGTGCGATACCCGTGAGGAGAATACCCGGACGATCATAGACCGAACTCTCCAGGGAATGGGTCGCGGCGGCGTATACGACCAGCTCGGCGGTGGATTCCACCGGTACAGCGTCGATGCCCAGTGGATTGTTCCGCACTTCGAGAAGATGTCGTACGACAACTCCGAGCTGCTGAAGGTCTACGCCGACGCCTTTGCGCTCTACGGCACCGAGGAGTATGCCGAGGTCGCGCGAGGAATCATTCGGTGGGTGCGTGAAGTAATGGCCGAGGCCGATGGTGGGGTCGCGGCGAGCCAGGACGCCGACGTGGGGCTCGACGACGATGGGAACTATTTCACCTGGACCCGCGACGAAGCCGCTGCCGAGCTGAGCGCGGAGGAGATGGACATCGCGGCGGCGCACTACGACATCGGCACCGCGGGCGAGATGCATCATGATCCCGGGCGTAACGTGCTCTACGTTGCCGAGTCGGTCGAAGCAATCGCCAGACGAACCCGTCGCGACACCTTGGACGTGCGGCGCATACTCGACTCCGCGCGCGCCAAACTGCGGGCCGCCCGCGCGCGACGGCCGACGCCGTTCGTTGACCGAACCCGCTATACCAGTTGGAACGGGATGATGGCATCGGCGCTCTTGCGCGCTGGCCAGGTGCTGGGTGACGACTGGGCGGGCGCACACGCGCTCGCGACGATGTCACGCCTCCGCCGGGAATCGACCGAGGCCGATGGCCTGGCCCACACGCCGGGCGGTGTGAGTGGCTTCCTCGACGATCAGGTTCAGGCGGCCAGTGCCGCGATCGACGTCTTCGAGGCGACCGGCGACCGGGCGTGGCTGGACTGGTCCGTGAGCCTGATGGACCGCGTCTGGAGGGATTACTGGGATGAAGTGGGCGGTGGCCTCTTCGATACGGCGCATGAGAGCAGTCAGCGACAGGGCCTGCTGCCCGCGCGGGCCAAGCCGGTGCAGGACACACCGACGCCTTCGCCCAACGGCGTCGCCGGGATTGTCTGCGCGAGGCTGCATGAGATCACCGGGGACGAGCGCTGGCGTGAGCGGGGTGAGGCGCTGATCCGCGCGTTCGCCGGTCGGCCGAACGAGCTCGGCATTCACACCTCCGCTTATCTCCTGGCCGCGGATTGGCACGTCAATCCAGCCACCCACCTGGTCGTCGTGGGCGACTCCACCGATCGCACCGCGAATGCGATGCATGCGGCGGCGTTGTCGAGCTTCTCTCCAAGGAGAGTCGTCTGGCGCCTCGATCCTTCCACTGCACAGTCGCGGCCGCTGCCCTCGACCCTCGCCGCCATGGTGGAGATCGGCGCCGGTCCGCGAGGCTACGCCTGTGCAGGCACCAGTTGCAGCGCGCCGGCCGAGACCTTAGAGACCTGGCGGGCTACGCTCGGGGCGCTGTCGCCGGTTTAACTTTCCCCACCTGTTCACTCCGCACCGCGAGGTTTTCCCGTGGCCAAGACCGCCACCATCGACACCAGCAAGGGCACCATCATCGCCGACCTCTTCGACACCGAAGTCCCCGGCACCGTCGCCAACTTCGAGAAGCTCGCCAACAGCGAGTTCTACGACGGGACCCGCTTTCACCGGGTCATCACCAACTTCATGATCCAGGGCGGCGATCCCTCTTCCAAAGAGCCGGGCAACCCCCGCGTGGGCACCGGCGGCCCGGGCTACAAGATCAAGTGCGAGACGCATCTGAACACGCACAAGCACGTCGCCGGCACGCTGTCGATGGCGCACGCCGGCAAGGACACCGGCGGCAGCCAGTTCTTCATCTGCCACAGTCCGCAGCCCCATCTCGACCGGGTGCACACGGTGTTCGGTCAGGTGCGACAGGGCATGGACGTCGTCAACGCATCAAGCAGAACGACGTGATCACCTCGATCCGAGTGGCCTGACCCTGCATCTCGACTTCGCGCTCGCTCGCCGACTACGCCCTGATCGACCAGCAGGGCAAGCTCTGCGGTCCTCGGCATCTTCCAGCACGTCTGGGTCCGAGCTTTCCGGCGGTATGCCCTCGGACGCACCTGGTGCTGCGCGTGCGCGGGCGGCGCACCGAGATCGGCGTGCACACGATCCGAATCCGGTTCGTCGACGAGGCCGGGAACGAGCTGCTGGGCGGCGAAGGCACGGTGCAGTTCGGCGAACCGCCTGCCGGCGTCGTCGACGTCGAGGCCGGAGCGGTGCTGGTCTTCGACATCCCGCTTCCCCGCCCCGGGCCATATGCGTTCGAGATTAGCCTCGATGGTGAAGTGGCGAGCCGAATCCCGCTGACCGCTGGGCACGCGCAGCAATAGCTTCCGGAGAGTCCACGCAATGCTCACGCGAGACCGCGCCCTCGCCCTGATGCACGAGTACACCGCATCCGACGCGCTGCGGAAGCACATGTACGCCGTCGAGATCGCGATGCGGGCCATGGCCGGCAGCGCCAGGGCGACGATCCCGATGCCTGGGGGATCGTCGGCCTGCTGCACGACTTCGACTACGAGCGGTTTCCCAACGCGACGCACTCACCGACCGAGGAGCATCCGGCCGAGGGAGTCCGGCATCCTCGCCGCCGAGGGCTTTCCCGAGCCGCTGCAGCGGGCCATCCTCGGTCACGCCACCTACACCGGCGTCGCCCGCGACACGCCGCTGGCCAAGGCGCTCTTCGCGGTGGACGAGCTGTGCGGCTTTCTGGTGGCGTGCGCCCTGGTGCGTCCGTCGCGGAGTCTGACCGATCTCGAGGTCTCCAGCGTGCAAGAAGAAGCTCAAGGACAAGGCCTTCGCCCGAGGTGTGAGTCGGGACGACGTGACCGCAGGGCGCGAACGAGCTCGGCGTGCCGCTGGACGAGCACATCGCATTCGTCCTTCAGGCTCTCCGGCCGCACGAGCGAATTCTGGGACTGGGTGGCGTCTGAGCGGGAGTGAGGAGGGGGCGGCAGCGCAACCGATCGCCAGCGCGATCAATCGCGCCGCTGGGAGTCGTCCGGTGCCCGGCAACGATGTCCGGGTCCTCATCGACGGACCCGACGCCTACGCCCGAATGCTCGAGGTCATCGCTCAGGCCACTCGCTGGATCCACTTCGAGAACTACATCATCCGGAGCGACCAGGCGGGCCAGTGGTTCGCCGACGCGCTCATCGCCCGTGCCCGCGACGGCATCACGGTGCGCGTGCTGTACGACGCGTTCGGGTCGTCGAGCACCAGCGCCGGTACTGGCGCGCACTCCGGGAAGGCGGCGTCAGACGTCAGAGCCTTCCATCCGTTCCAGCCTCTCGATCTGGTCGCCAACTTCTCCCGTAACCATCGCAAGCTCGTCGTCGCCGACGGCGCACGCGCCGTGATGGGCGGTCTCTGCATCGGGGACGAATGGCTGGGACATCCCGAGGAGCGCGGCAGACCCTGGCGAGACACCGCCGTGGAGGTCGCCGGACCGGCGTGTGCCCTGCTCGACAAGGCGTTCGCGGACACCTGGGCAATAGCGGGAGAAGGATTGCCGGTCGAGGAGATGCCCGGACGGGTGACGCCGCAGGGTGAAGCGGAGGTCCGAGTGATCGGCGGAGAGCCCGGCCGCGAGCGCATCTACCGGGTGACCGAGCTGATGACTGCCTGCAGCGTGAGCCGGCTCTGGATCACCGATGCCTATCTCGTGGCGCCTCCCCGGCTCCTCCTCGCCCTGCAGGATGCGGCGAGGGATGGGGTGGACGTGCGGCTGTTGCTACCGGGATCGAGTGACCTGCCGCTCGTGCGGAATCTCTCGCGAATCGGCTATCGCGATCTGCTGCGGAGCGGGGTGCGAATCTACGAGTGGGAAGGACCGATGCTGCACGCCAAGACGATTGTGGCGGACGGGCAGATGGAGCCGCATCGGCTCGAGCAACCTCAATGCCTCGAGCCTGATGGGCAACTGGGAGCTCGACGTGCTGATCGAGAACGACAACCTCGCCGATGCCATGGAGCACCAGTTCAGGCTCGACATCGCCCGGAGCCGGGAAGTGACCCGTCGCCCCCTGCGAGGGCCGCAGCGTATTTCCTCCGCGTTGCCGACGGCGCTCAGCCATCAGAATCCCGAGATTGTTCAGCCGGAGCACCACAAGAGCGTGCGAGAGAGGGGGAAGCGTGCGGGGGTCGCGTTACGGATCATCCTGGCGAACGCGCGGCGATCGATTTTCTTGCCGCTCACCCTCCTATTGATCGTGCTCGGGGTCTTCTTCTTCGTTCTGCCCACCGCCGCGGCGTATACCTTCGGAGTGTTGTGCGCATGGCTGGCCGTGAGTGCGTGGCGGGAGGCATTCAGGCGCCGCGCCGATCGCTGAGCCGCTCCCGATTGTCAGGGTTCTGGTGGCGGCCCGGTGTGCTCCCGCATTTCCGTGAAGTGCTTCTGTTGCTCCGGCGTGAGCGCGGCCTGGATATCGCGCCGAGTTCGCTCCGAAATCGCCTCGAATCGAGGACGCATCTCGAGCATGAGCGCGCGGACGTCCGCTTCGCGCCTGGCGAGCACCGAGTCCACCTTCTCATGCTGGGCCGGAGTGAGATTGAGCTCCCCCTGCAGCCGGGAGAGTACCCACCGCCGCGCTTCGGGCGGCGGTCCCTTGGGGACTCGTCCGCCAACGACAATGGCCATCATTCGGCGATGCTCGACCGCCCGGTCGGTCGCGGCGCCGATCGCGATGCCGGCGAGTCCGACCAGGAGAATGACGACACCGGCGAGCAGCCGCGAGCTGCGGAGAGAGATCATCGAATGCCCCAGGTGGTGAACTCGTCGTGATGCTCGGTTCGCACCAGGGAGGCGAAGGTGCTTTCGTCAGGATATGCGGAGGCGGCACGGGCGACGGCGATCGATTCGGGAACGGCGGCCGCCAATTCGGTCTCGGGAGAAACGGAGATGGCCTGCCAGAGGAGAAACGCACTCAGTATCATGGCCGCGAGACTTGCGGCCACTGCCACCCGCCCCCACTGCGCCACGAACTCCCACCAATCGGGCGCCACCGAATTCCTCGCACGTCGCATCACCATCCGACAGAGGTGTTCCCAGTCTACTGCGTGGTACGGGGGGTCGCCGGCGCGCAGGAGTCGCGCAAGCCCCTCGTCGTGAGGTGGATCTTGATCCCAGCGAGTTTCGTCATTCATCCAGCCGACTCCTCGAATTGGGCAAGCATGTCACGCAGCGACCGGCGCGCCTCGTGGAGATGCCACCGTACCGTTCCCGCCGGAATCCCGAGCATCGCTCCGATTTCCGCGCCGGAAAACCCGTCGAGCTCGAACAACTGTACGACCAGCCGCTGCCGCTCGGGAAGCCGCGCCAGCGCGGCCTGGATTGCCTCCTTGAGGGCCACCCGCTCGGCCCCGGCCACCGGTCCCGGGTCTCGACTCGCGAACTGGTCGCGGTCGAGCGATTCGGTCTGCCGGCGCGAGCGCGACTTTCGGAAATTGAGACCGCGCGTGACGACGATGCGGTACAACCAGGGACCGAACCGCCGAGTCGTGTCGAACGTCCGAATATTCGTGAGCGCCGCGAGCAGCGCTTCCTGCACGACATCTTCCGCATCTTCGCGATGGCCCAGCAGCCGGAAGGCCACTGCAAACGCGCCGCGCATGTACCGCCGCACGAGCAGCTCGAACTGCTCGGTCTCGCCGTGCTGGACCCGGACGATCGCAGCCGCCTCCTCAGGGTCCGGAGGGGGGGGCACCGGGGGACTGTCAGGGGACTCTTCCCCCGCGCCGGCGCTCACCACGGCGAGTGTGGAATTGGACGTAACCTTCCTCGGTGGCTCGAAATGATTGCACCGCCGGAAGGCCCCCGTCGGACGGCTCCCCGGCGGGCGACGTCAGTGGCTGTATACAGCCTGTTCCGCCAATGCGTTGGACGACCGTAGACCCTGCCAACGGAGGGGCCCAACGGGTCCGGGGACGCGGCTGTAGATGCTGTGGGCGGATTAGCGCGACGAAGCCCGATGCCCGGGAATCCTGTCCACCGGTGCCATCCGGGGTATCTTCTCGAATTCACCCGGACGGCGGCAGCAAGGTCGCCCCGGGCGTGCTCCTGATCCCGCGAACTCCGGAAAGCATGCGACGCGTTCACGTATTCCTGCTGGTTCTGTCGTTCGTCACGGCACCCCGGCTGGGGGCCCAGGATCGCGCGGTCACGCTGCAGGAGGCGATCAAGCTCTCCGAGCGGGTCCAACCTGGAGTCGTTCAGGCTCAAGGCAACGTCGAGAACGCGGCGGCCCAGCGAAAGAGTGCCTGGGGCGCCTACCTCCCGACCATAAGCGCGACATCCTCGGCGAGTGACTTCTTCTCCGAGGGCCCCTCGAGCATCGATCCGGTGACCCAACAACTCATCTCGGGGAACCGGAGCAGTCGGAGCGTGAGCGCTGGACTGAACGCGAATGTCGACCTCTTCACCGGCTTCAGACGCGGCGCCGAAATGAAAGCAGCACGCGCTGCAGAGACGGCGGCCGGCGCTTCGCTCGTCGATGCAAGATTTCAGCAGGCCCTCACCACCACCAATCAGTTCTTCGACGCGCTCGCGGCGTCCCAGCTCGTCGGGGTCCGCGAGGCCAGCGTGAAGCGTGCGGAAGAGCAACTCAAGGTTTCCGTCGCCAAGCTCCGCGCCGGTTCGGCCACTCGCTCGGATTCATTGCGCTCACTCGTGACGCTCGGCAGCACGCGGCTCGACCTCATTCAATCTCAGACCGATCTGGCGACGGCGGAGGCAGGGTTGGCTCGATTGATAGGGGAGCGCGGGCGCGTGCACGCCACCGATGATTCCGCATTCTACCAGATCATCACGCCGCTGGATACCGCCGCCATTCGACTCGAGGCCGAAGCGAACTCACCGAAGGTGCAGGAGGCCAAGGCGAACTCCAACTCGGCGCGAGCCGATCTCAGCGCATCTCGTGCCGCCTACTGGCCGACGCTCAACCTGGCGGCCAGCACGAACTGGAATGGAAGCCGGAGCACCGACTACAGCCTCTTCAATCAGCGCCAGGTGAGCCTCGGGCTCAGGTGGACGCTGTTCAATGGCTTCGACCGGGAGCTGGCGATCACTCAGCGCTCCGCCAGCCTCGACCTTGCCGAAGCAAACGCCGCCGATGCCGAGCGTCAGTTGGACTCCGAGCTGACCTCACAGCTCGCGGCGCTCGACGCGGCCCGGACCAAGATCGACATCACCCAGACGAGCATCGCCGCGGCGACGGAAGATCTCCGGGTGGTGCAGGAGCGCTATCGCCTCGGCGTCGCCACGATCGTCGATGTCCTGACGTCTCAGGAAGCTCTCAACCAGGCGGAGGTGGACGTGGTGGTCGCCCGGTTCGACTACCTCCGCGCCAAGGCGCAGCTCGAAGCGCTGATCGGACGCACCCTGTGACCACTTCCCTGGGCGATACCGCCGAGCGAATGGCGATGCTCCCCGCCGACGTCCCGCGAGATGCCGTGATCGTCACACGACACCTGCAGCGGGACTACGACATGGGCGGCGAGGTCGTGCACGCGCTCCGCGATGTCGACCTGACCATTCGAAAGAACGAGTTCGTGGCGATCATGGGCCCGTCGGGCTCGGGCAAGTCGACACTGATGAACCTGATCGGCTGCCTGGACAGCCCGACCGCCGGGGAGTACTGGCTCAACGGCCATCGGGTGTCCGACCTCGACGACGACGAGCTCGCCCGCATCCGAAACAAGGAGATCGGCTTCGTCTTTCAGACCTTCAACCTGCTGCCCCGCGCCACGGCGCTCAACAACGTCGAGCTTCCGCTGGTCTACGCCGGCCTCGGAGCAAGGGATCGACGGGCACAGGCCACTGACGCGCTCACTCGCGTCGGCCTCGCCGACCGGATGCACCACCGGCCGAACGAGCTCTCCGGCGGCCAGCGGCAACGCGTCGCGATCGCCCGCGCGCTCGTGAACTCTCCCAGCATCGTGCTCGCGGACGAGCCGACCGGGAACCTCGACAGCGCCACGAGCGAAGAGATCCTCGGCCTCTTCGAGCAACTCTTCAAGGAGGGGCAGACCATCGTCCTGGTGACCCACGAGTCGGACATCGCGGCCCACGCTCGACGCCAGGTGCATTTGAAGGACGGCCGGGTCGAGAGGGATTTCGCGACCGGGGGGACGCGCAATGCATAGCTCAACGTCCTCGCGTGTTTCGGTGTGCTCTCTGTCCCTCTGTGGTGTCCTGTTGCTGGGGATCGGCTGCAAGAAGAAGCCGGAGCAAGTCGTCTACCAGGCCGTCCCGGTCGAGCGGCGCGACATCAACGTCTCCGCCCTCGCCTCGGGAACTCTCCAGCCCGACACGACGGTGGAGGTCAAGTCGAAGGCCTCGGGCGAGGTTCTGAAGCTCAGCGCCGAGACCGGCCAGCTCGTCAAACGGGGAGCGCCCCTGGTGCTGGTGGACCCGCGCAATGCGCGCAACTCGCTGGCTCAGGCCCAGGCCAATCTGGATGTCGCTCGTGCCAAGCTGACCAACGCCACATCGCAGAAGAACCGATCGGACCAGCTCTACAAGTCGCAGTCCATCACCGAGCAGGAAAACGAGCAGGCGCTGCTCGACTTTGCCGACGCGAAGGCCGCCGTGGTCAACGCGCAGGTGGCGGTAGACAACGCCAAGATCCAGCTCGAGGACACCGACGTCCGCGCGCCGATCACCGGCACGGTCATCGAGAAGGATGTAGAGCGGGGCACGGTCATCGCCTCCGCAACGAACAACGTGAGCGGGGGCACTACCCTGCTCAAGATGGCCGATCTCACTCTCGTCCAGGTGAACACGCTCGTGGACGAGACCGACATCGGCAAGATCATCGTGGGACAACCCGCGTCCATCACGGTGGACGCCTATCCCAATCGGCCGTTCGACGGCGTCGTCCTCAAGATCGAGCCCCAGGCAACGACTACCCAAAACGTGACCATGTTCCCGGTGCTCGTGCGCATCGAGAACCGGGAGGGTCTGCTGCGCCCGGGAATGAATGCCGACGTCGAGATCCACGTCGGGCGGCGCGACAATGTGCTGGCGGTCCCGAACGCCGCACTCCGGACGCAGCGCGACGTCGGCTCCGCGGCGGCGGTGCTCGGGCTGTCACCCGCCGAAGTCACGAAAGAGCTCGCCGCGCAGCAGGGTAGCCAGCGCGGGCCCGACTCCGCGGCCGGCCGGCCCGATAGCGCGCGGCTCGGGGCCGGCGGCGGAGGTGCACGGCGAGATAGCATCGCGCGAGTCGTCCTGCGCACCGGGGGAGACAGCACGGGAGGAGTTCGGCGTCGATTCGGCAGCGACAGCGGTGGCGGACGGATGCCGAGCGGAGGGTACACCCGCCGTGGCCAAGGACAGACCAGTCGGTATATCGTCTTCGTGAAGCGGGGAGGCCGAACCCAACCCGTATGGATCCGCACCGGACTCACCGATCTGGACTACAGTGAAGTGCTCTCCGGCCTCGAGCCCACCGATTCGGTGCTCCTCCTGCCGAGCGCGAGTCTCGTACAGTCCCAGGCGGACATGAAGGAGAGGCTCAATCGAGTAACGGGCGGCGGCGGCGCGGTCCCGGGGATGCGAGCTCAGACGGGTGGTGGGGCGTCGCAGAGCGGCGGAGGGCGCTGACGTGCTCCTGGGTGAGACGGTCGCGGTCGCCTTCCAGTCGATCCGGGCCAACGCCCTCCGTTCGATCCTCACCATGCTCGGCATCATCATCGGGGTCGGTGCCGTCATCACGATGGTGGCGCTCGGCAGCGGGGCCCAGAAGGCGGTGAACGATCGTATCGCCGCGCTCGGCGCTAACGTCTTCACCGTCATGGCCGGCCAGGCTTCGTTCGGCGGCGTTCGCATCACCGACCGCACCATCCTCAGCACCGACGACTACGAAGCCTTGCTCCGCGACGCGACGCTGCTCAAGGCGGTGGTGCCGGAGATGCAACAGCAGTTGCAGGTCAAGTACGGCAACCAGAACATCAACGTAAACGTGGTGGGCACCACGGCGAACTACGCGGACGTCAAGAACTACACCGTCCCCTACGGCCGCATGTTCACGGCCGGTGAGAACGACGAGCGCCAGCGGTACGTCGTGCTCGGATCGGCGGTGCCTCAGATGCTCGGTGGCAATCCCGCGGCGATGATCCACCAGACGCTGGTGATTCGGAGCATCCCCTTCGAGATCATCGGCGTCCTGAGCGAGAAGGGATCGGCGGGCGGCTTCGGCAACCCCGACGAGCAGATCCTGATCCCGCTCAAGACCGCGCAATATCGCGTGATCGGCAGCAAGCGCCTCCGGACCTTCTCGATCCAGGTCAAGGACAGCGTTCCCCTCCAACAGGGGATGGTGGATCTGGAGCGGGTGCTGCGCCGCGAGCATCACATCCGCCCCGGCGAAGACAACGACTTCACGATCCGGAACCAGCAGGACGTACTGCAGACCCAGCAGCAGGCGACGCAGGTCTTCACCAGTCTTCTCGCGAGCGTCGCGGCGGTGAGCCTCGTCGTGGGCGGCATCGGCATCATGAACATCATGCTGGTCTCGGTGACCGAGCGTACCCGGGAGATCGGCGTCCGCAAGGCGCTCGGTGCAACTCGTACGACCATCATGCTTCAGTTTCTGATCGAGGCCCTCGTCCTGTGCCTCGTGGGCGGCTTGCTCGGCGTGCTGCTCGGCACCGGGACGGCCATTGCGCTGTCCCGCTTTCTCCAGTGGAACACCTTCATCTCACCAATGTCGGTCGCCATCGCGTTTGGTTTCAGCGCGTTCGTCGGCCTCTTTTTCGGTCTATGGCCCGCCCGCCGCGCGGCGAGCCTTGACCCGATCGTCGCTCTTCGCTACGAGTAGGGCAGCTCCCAGACCTCTCGAGATTCGGACATGAGTGATGGCGACGTGCTCGTGGTGGGCGCCGGCGTGGCGGGACTCGCCGCGGCGGCACGTCTCACTCGCGCTGGCCGACGCGTCACGTTGATCGAGGCCCGCGACCGGATTGGGGGCCGCGTCCATACCCTGCGGCCGCCCGGAACGACCCAGCCGATCGAGCTCGGCGCGGAGTTCGTGCACGGCCACGCGAACGCACTCTGGCCGCTCATTCGTGAAGCGGGCCTTCGGACCGACCCCGTCGCGGAACGGCATACCGGTCGCCGTCGGGGACGGCCTGCCTCGCTCCCCGACGTGCGTGCCACCCTGGCCGAGCTGCTCGAGAATGATTCGACGTCACGAGCCGACCAGCCTCTGGCCGAACTCCTGAAAGCACGTCGGGATCAGGGGGCGGATGCCGACGCGCTCGCTGCGACCGCCGGGTACGTCGAGAGCTTTCACGGCGCCGACCTACAGAAGATAGGGACTCGTGCGCTCGCGGAGACCGAGCGAGCGGAGAACATAGACGGCGATGATGCGTTCAGGCTTCCAGAAGGCTACGACGGGATCCCCCTGTGGTTGGAGGCATGCTGTGCCGAACCGCTGCTCGAGCTTCGCCTGTCGACCATGCTCACGAGGCTTCACTGGAAGCCTGGTCAAATCAGTGCCGAGGTCCGTCTGGAGAACGGGAGGACGGACCGGCTCACCGCGTCGAGGGCAGTCATCACTCTCCCGCTCGGGGTTCTGAAGGCACCTGCGACGAGGGGGGCCATCCCGATCGATCCCGAGCCTCTTGGCTGGCGAGAGGCGCTCGGCGCGCTCGAGATGGGCCACGCACACAGGATCGTGATCCGCTTCAAGGAGGCGTGGTGGAGCCGGCCTGGCGAGGCGCCGGTCAGTTTCGTTCACGGCCCGGAACAGGCGTTCCGCGTGTGGTGGGCATCGCGATCGAACGAGGAGCCACGGCTCACGGGCTGGCGCGGCGGCCCTCGAGCCCTCGCGCTCGCGGGACAATCCGTCGACACGGTAACCCAGGCCGCGATCGACTCGCTGACCGCCATTTTCGGCAACCGGGCACGCACCGCCGCGAAGCAGATCGTCGGCACCCATTATCACGATTGGACTGCCGATCCCTTCGCCCTCGGCGTCTACAGCTACGGCCGCGTCGGCGCGAGCGAGGCTCGCCAACGCCTCGTCGAACCGGTCGCGAGCACGCTTTATCTCAGCGGCGAGGCGCTGGCGCCGGCCGGACGCATCGCAACGGCCCATGGCGCATTCATGAGCGGGACGATAGCCGCCGACGAGCTATTGAGCGCATAGCCAGGCCGGACTGGAACCAATCTCGCCGTGATGGCGTTTCGCCTTAGATTCTCGGGAACTTCCGTCCACTCGGAGCTGTGATGGAGTCCGCCACCGTCCCGCGGCCGCTGGTCAAGCGTCACCACGGCCTCGTCCGCCTGGCCCACTGGCTCAACGCCATCGTTCTTCTCGGCATGATCGCGAGCGGACTGCAGATTTACGTCGCGTTCAGCCATTTCGGGATTCGCGGCGAGCCCCTCCCTCTTCCCAATCCACTTGACGGCACCGTCATCCCGAGATGGGGCAGGCTCGGCGGCTGGCTCGCGGGAGGGCTCAACTGGCATTTCGCGCTCGCCTGGCCGTTCGTGATAACCGGCCTCGTGTATCTCGCTTTCCTGGTGCTGACCGGTGAATGGCGGGCGTTGCTCTTCCGGCCGAGGGACGTGGGGCCGGCGTTGCAGATGCAGCTCTACTATCTCCGGCTTCGCAAGGACCATCCGCCGCAGGGCAAGCACAACCCACTTCAGAAGAGCGCCTACTCCTTTATCGTCATCCTCGGTGCGCTCTCGGCGCTGACGGGCTTTGCCATCTACAAGCCGGTTCAGCTTTCGTGGCTGACATCTCTCTTCGGCGGATACGAGCTGGCGAGATACTGGCACTTCCTCGCAGTGTGGGTGTTCATCGGATTCACCCTGCTGCACGTCGCGCTGGTATTCCTGGTCGATCCCTCCTCTCTCCGAGCGATGATCACCGGCTGGTATCGAGGGAGGTTCCCGAGCCATGACTGAGATCATTCATCGGATCAACCGCCGCGATCTCCTGCGACTCGGTCTGGCTGCCGGACCGGCTGCGCTGGTCGCGGCCTGCGGCTGGGACGGGGGACCGATCCTCGAGCCGAAGCTGCGCGCCTTCTCCCGGATCAACGATTGGGTCGGTGAGCACATCTTCCTCTCTCGCGGTCGATTGGCCAGAGAGTATCCCATCGAGTCGAGAACCCTGCCGCACGACTTTCCCTCGTATTCGATCACCTACAACCGCACGGGCGGCTTCCCTGCTCTCCAGCACCCGGAGGAATGGGTCCTGGAAGTGGGCGGGCTCGTACGGCACCCATTGCGTCTCACCCTCGCGATGCTCCAGGCGATGCCGAGGGTCAGCTACACGGTGAAGCACCACTGCGTCGAGGGATGGACGGCGATCGCGACCTGGGCTGGCGTGCCGGTCTACGCCGTGGCGGAGATGGCGCAACCGACGGCCGAGGCCCGGTACCTGCGATTCGACTCGTTCGATAGCGACTACTACAACGGGTGGGACCTGAAGAGCGCGATGCACCCTCAGACGATCCTCGCGTACGCGCACAACGATCAGCCGTTGTCGGCGATGAAGGGGGCGCCTCTTCGACTCTATTCCCCCATCAAGCTCGGCTACAAGATGACGAAGTACCTCACCAAGATGACCTTTACCCGAGCGCGCCCCGGCGGCTACTGGGAGGATCAGGGGTACCCCTGGCTCGGAGGGATCTAGATATTCCCTCATTCCTCACTCTCCTGGCACGCCTCGGTTCCGGACACGATCCGTCCCGATCATCCCGTTGATCCTGACCGGAGGACTTCTGTTGGCTCGCGCCGTGGCGGCCCCGGAGATCTCCGACCCGACAGGTGCGGCCCTCCCGCCCTCCCTGCATCTGACGGCGCCGTTGCCGTACGTCCTCTTCGCGCCGCTCTTCACCTCGTGGGATGGCGTCACGATGCTGAGTCAGAGCAGACTCGCGGGGGTTCTCCTCGGTCTCCCCATCCTCTACCTGTTGTATCGCGTCATCGCCGCCATGGCGGCTCGCCAGTGGAGTTGGAGCCGCGAGGCGCGTCTCCTCGGGGTATCGGTGGTGGGTCTCGTCGTCTTTCTCGGCGCTGGACTCCTCTGGCATCGGCCGATGATGGCGCTGGCGGGTGTTCCGGCTGATCTGATCGTCGTGGACCTCCACAGCCATACCAACGTATCACACGATGTGCGGAACACGCTCATGCGTGGCTATGACGCCGCCGCGAATCTGCGGTGGCATCGTCGGGCAGGCTTCGACGCCGTCTTCATCACCGACCACAACACCGTCGACGGGCTGGGGCCTCCCACGAGAAATCCGGCGCGATGCCCCGGCATCGAGGTCAGCGCGTGGAAGTCGCACGTCGTTCTGCTCGGTGACTCCCTGCCGGTGGACCGCTCCGGATACAACGCCTCGCTCGAGCAGCTCGAGACGCTGCTCGGCACGACTCACTCGGCGTATGGCGCGCTCTCTCTGCTCTCTTTGCCCGAGTACGACCGAAACCACTGGCAGCGACTCGACACGTTGGTAGCCGCCGGAGCCGACGGATTCGAGATCGTCAACGCCTCGCCCAAGGCCGCGGAGTTCAGCGTCGGACACCGCGACGCCGTCATTGCCCTCGCGCGGCGGATGAATCGATTCGTCGCCGGAGTCAACGACAGTCACGGATGGGGCGCCACCAGTCTCGCCTGGAACCTGGTCGCTGCGCCCGGCTGGCGAAACGCCGGCGATCCGTGCACCCTCATCCTGGACCGGCTGCGGACCGGCTTCGCCTCCAACCAGATCGTCGAGCGTTACCACCTGCGGGCAGAGAGCGCCTGGCCTCGCTGGTTGACGCCGATCGGCGCAATTTGGGAGATGTGGCGGAGCATGGGCACGCCACTGCTCCTCAGCTGGCTTGGATGGACGTGGGCGATCTGGGCGATCCGGCGGGCCAGACGGTGACCATTCCTTCTCCGGAGTACCCATGACACGGGCTCGGATCATCGGCACGGGTGTCGCTCTGCCGGACCGCGTCGTCACGAACGACGAGCTTTCGCAGTCCATGGATACCAGCGACGAGTGGATCAGAACCCGCACGGGAATCCAGGAGCGCCGGTGGGTGACGCCGGGAGAGACCGGCGTCGGGCTCGGCCTGGCAGCAAGCCGCGCGGCCCTTGAAATGGCAGAGCTTGGCGCCGGTGATCTGGACGCGATCGTGTACGCCACCTCGACGCCGGATCACTTCGCTCCGGGAAACGGCGTTTACCTCCAGCACCTCCTCGGTGCAGGACCGATCCCGGCGCTGGATGTCCGGACCCAGTGCAGCGGATTCGTGTACGCCCTGTCCGTGGCCGACGGGTGGATTCGATCCGGGCAGTACCGGCATGTGCTGGTGGTCGGGGGAGAAATCCAATCGACCGCGCTGGACGTCTCGACCGCCGGCAGGAACACCGCGGTCATCTTCGCGGACGGGGCTGGCGCGGTCGTGCTCGGACCCTCAGAGAGTGACGACTCGGGAATCCTCGCATTCGATCTTCATGGGGACGGGGCCTATACGGACAAGCTCTGGGTTGACGTTCCGGGCTCCATGTACCACCCGCGCATCTCGCACGAGCACATCGATGCCGGCCGGCATTTTCTCAGCATGGACGGCAAGGAGGTCTTCCGCCACGCCGTCGAGAAGATGCCCCAATCGGTGCGAGCGGTGCTGGCCAAGGTGGGGCACGTCCCGGCCGATCTCAAGCTGCTGGTCGCCCACCAGGCCAATCTCCGCATCTCCGAGATGATACAGCGGTCGCTGGGCCTGCGTGACGACCAGATCCACAACAACATCATGTGGTACGGGAACACCACCTCAGCGACGATTCCGATCGGCCTCGATGAGTGCGTGCGGGCGGGTCGCATCGTGCGCGGCGACCTCATCGCATTCACGGCATTCGGGTCGGGATTTCTGTGGGGGAGTGCGGCAGTACGGTGGTGACGGTCGGACGGTCAGGCTGCTTGATCTTCGAGGGAAAGTTTCCTTCCGCAGCTCACGCAATGTGCATCCTTGGGCAGGCGGAATCGCCCCATGACCGGAAACACCTGCTCGGTGCCGCAGAAGGGACACCGGCCCGCAACGCGCCGGAATATCTCGGATACGGTGAGCCGCTTGCCCGCAAGCGCGAGGCCGGCGAGCACCCCGCCAGGTACGAGGACGAAGTGAACGATGGGGATGGGGAGAGCGATGATGGCGACGCCGAGCCCGGCGCCGAGCATCACCGCCGCTCTCTTCAAGCGATCGGCCCCCGAGAGCACCGCAACATTCACGACCGCGGTGGTCGGGGGCGCGCCAAAACCTTTCAGATGTACTGGAAACTCTCGTACTTCCACTGGCCGACCTACTCCTCGTCTAGAGGATACTTCCGAAGGTAGTAATCCTGATCTCGAGTGGCTCGCGCCCGGTAGAGCTGCTCCTCATCGTCATCGGCATCGTGAACGAAGAGGTGAAGGGAACCGGGCCACATCGTCGCCTGCAGGGACCAGTTCGTCGACGGCGCGTGCAGCACCCATTGGAGCGCGCCGCCACCGGCATCGGTCAGGTGAATCTCACTGGCGCGCTCCAACGGAACGCTGGAGGGTATGCCGGCAATCGCCGCCTCCACTGGATCCAGCTGCAGCTCGGCATCCGTCCAGGACCGGAACATGACTTTCCCGTGCATTGGAGCCTCCGTTTCCGGAAGCTCGAACTCCGCCTGCCACTCGCCCAAGAGGTCCCAGGCATGATCCATAGGACCGATATTGGGAACCTGTACCGTCGGATGTCTAGGCATGGTGACCTCCGTCCCTGAGGGAATCGGGCAGGACACGAACATTCCTACACCCGCGACACGTTCTCGACAGTAGCGTTTTTGATGCCACCCGCTTTCGCGGCTGAATCTTTCCCCAGTACGTTACGTAGTGCAACGTGCTGGTCAACCCCGATCCTGGAGTTGTTCGATGATTCCCCTGCTCATTACCCTGGTCGCCGGCATCGGCGGCTACTTCCTGGCCCGGAACTTCGTCCGGAACCGCCTCCGCTTCGTCGACGCCGTCTACTCGCCGTTCACCCCATTCCTCGCCGGGGTGCTGGCGGCTATCGTCGCCTGGCCGTTGGCCTTGTTACCCTTGCTTCACGCAACGACCGCCGTCGTATTCGGGATCGGCGTGGGCACCGGGACGGCCGCCGGCGCCAGGACCCTCAGGCGAAGCAATAACCAGGGTCGGCTCAACCCCTGAAAACCCGGCCGGTTGTGCGCCTGATCGTAACGTAATCAGTTGCATTCTCGACGCCCGTGGACTGGATCACACTTCCGGAGGCGCTATCTTTGCGACGATGGAAACGATTCTCTGTGCACGGTGCGGACTGGAGCGCGAGCGGATGGCCTTTCAGCCATTCCAGAACGATTTGGGGAAGAGGGCATTCGAAACTATCTGCGCGACGTGCTGGGGGGAATGGCTCAAGACACAGCAACAACTGATCAACCACTACTCGCTCAATCTGCGCGATCCCAAGGCCAAGGAGTTTCTCTTCCGTAACATGGAGCAGTTTCTCTTCGCGCCGGGCCAGGTCGGCGGCGCGCCTTCCGCCTAGAAGTCTCTCCCCAACCGAAAGATCAGATCGATACCGGGGCCTCCGGGCTCCAGGTCTTCGGTCATGCCGATCCGCCAGTCTCCCCGCCGAGTAGCCAGCAGCCATCCAAAGTCGAGGGACAGCTCACGCCGGTCGAGCGCCGGCAACGTCGTGTCGTGATAGTACGGGCTGTGATAGAAGATGTTCGCGAAGAGGGACTGCCGGCCCCAGAAGCGATACCGACCGCCGCCGCTCAGCGAGACGAAGGTCTTCCGCTGGATCTCCTCGAGATCACCATGCGACGGCGTGTAGCCGAGCCCGAGCCCGCCCTCGAGTATCAGCCGTGAAACAGGCACGAGATGCACCGTGTTGATGAGGTTCATCGAGACGACGCCGCGACCGTACCCGGCAGGCGCCGTCGAAGTCGGCAGGGTTGCCGACAGGATGGTCTGGAGCGACGGGCTGATCCGATATCCCACTCCCAGTCGGACGTCGCCGAGGAAGAGATCGCTCGCCTTCCGAAGCACCGACTTTCCGTCGGGCAAGAGCAGCTCGTATTTGAACACGTTGCGGGGTCGCAGGTCCCGCTCGCGCACGCGTAAGCCGAATGTGCGATGATACCAATCCAGAAATCCGTCGAGAAATCCGTTGTAGCTGCCGCCGACTTCGGCGTTCGCGAGAAGAAAGGTGCGCGGGCTGATGTCATGACCGACCTCGAGACCGACCCGCAGGATCTCCGCGTCGAGAGTGTAGGATGCGGGCGTGAACTCGTTCAACTCGATCGCGCTCGCATAGTCGAGCGAGATCGACCCCGTCCACCGTCCCGGCCGTGGCGGCTGGTACGGCTGGAAGTAGACCCCGCTCCGCGATGCGGCCATCGGGTTGATCGGGGAGAACGAGGGGAGGCTCTGCGCCGCAGTAAGGGAAGCGCTCGCCAGAAATCCGGCCAGCGTCGCTGCGGCCACGGCGGGAAGGTTCACGGAGGGAAAAGATAACCCGGCTTGACAAGGGCGATCGCCGCGTCGTAGCTTGGGATCATGGTATCACGGTCCAGCTATTTCGCGTTCTACTTTACGTTTACCGGCGCGGCGCGATGCCGTCCGGTTTGGGTAGCGTGACGTAGCGCTGGCCGACCTGGACCTCATCGACGCCCCGCCGGACTGATTCGGCGGGGCTCTTCTTTTCATCCCAGGGAGTCGACGTATGCGTGTGGCGATTCAGGGAACTCATGGCTCGTTCAGCGAGGCTGCGGCCCGGCGCCGCTGGCCGGAGCTCGCCATCCTACCCTGCAAAGAGGCGCAGGACGTCGTGGCGGCCGTCCGGGCCGGAGAGGCGGACGCGGGGTGCCTTCCGATCGAGAATTCTCTGATCGGCTCCGTCACCACCACGTACGACCTGCTCGAGGAGGCCTTCGGTGACGGCGCCCTCCGACTCACGCACGAGATTCTCTTTCCGGTCCACCATACTCTGATGGCGGTGCCGGGCGCGAAGCTCGACGGCATCAAGCGGGTGTTTTCTCACCCGGTCGCGCTTGGTCAGTGCCGGATCTGGCTCTCGCAGCACCTCCCCAACGTCGAGCTGGTAAGCGCATGGGACACGGCCGGAAGCGCGGAGATGGTCGCTCAGGAGGGAGACCCCACCCAGGCGGCGATCGCGGCCCGCCACGCGGCGGACGCGCACGGCCTCTTGGCCCTCGCCGAGCGAATCGAAGACGACCCCACAAACCAGACTCGGTTTCTGACGTTCACCCGCGCGGGAGCACCCGCGCTCCCCGCCGGCAGCGAGGGTGCGACTCGGTACAAGACGTCGCTCATCGTGCTCATCGACCACAAGCCGGGCAGCCTGGCGCTCACACTCCAGGCGTTCGGCGTTCGGGGCGTCAACCTGATGGCCCTGCAGTCGCGTCCCGAGCGGTCGGCGCCGTGGACCTATCGTTTCTATGTCGACATCGATGGCGCGGCTGCGGATCCCCGGGTGGCCGAAGCATTGGAAGAAGTCGAGGCGATGGCGGCGAAGCTCGTGATTCTGGGCAGCTACGAGGCCTGGGTCGAAGGCTCCCGGCTCTCTGCGCCTCCTCCGACGCCGGCCCACCATACCCGCAAGCCCGATGTTCCGCTCATCGATCGCCGCCGGCACCCGGAGGGGAGCCGGGTGGAGGTCCTCCATCTTGCCTTCGGAGGCGCGGAACCGGTGCTCATCGCCGGCCCCTGCTCGGTCGAGAGCGAATCGATGATCCTGGAAACGGCCGCGGCGGTCGCGGCGGCCGGCGGCGACATGCTTCGAGGGGGCGCCTACAAGCCACGCACCTCGCCGTACGATTTTCAGGGGCTCGGGGTCAAGGGACTTCGGTATCTGGCCGACGCCCGTGAGCGAACCGGCCTGCCGGTCGTGACCGAAGTGTTGAGCTGGGAGGAAGTCGCGGTCGTCGCACACTTCGCCGACATGCTGCAGATCGGCGCCCGCAACATGCAGAACTTCACGCTGCTGCGGGCGGCCAGTCGAAGCGGCAAGCCCATCCTGCTCAAGCGTGGCGCCGGAGCTACCATCGAGGAGTGGCTGATGGCCGCCGAGTACGTTCTGGCCGAGGGGAATGCCAACGTGGTCCTCTGCGAGCGTGGCATCCGGACCTTCGAGCGGGCGACTCGGCACACGCTGGACCTCAATGCCGTCGCGATGGTGCGCGAGCGCACCCATCTACCGGTGGTCGTCGACCCGAGCCATGCGGCGGGTGTCCGATCCCTGGTCACGCCTTTGAGCATGGCGTCGCTGGCCGCCGGCGCCTGCGGACTGATCGTGGAAGTGCACCCCGACCCCGCGAATGCAGTGAGCGACGGCGCGCAGAGTCTCGATGTGCCGATGCTCGTCGAGCTGGCCGGCCTGGTGCACCCGAATCGTGTGGCGAGGACTCGGGTCCAGCTCGCCTGATCGCGGTAGACATAAGAAGAGGGCGGGACGGCAGTCGGCCGTTCCGCCCTATTCTTTCCTTCTGCGAGCACCGACCCTAGGTCGTTACGTTCCCCCGACGACCGGCGAATACCCGGTACAGCAGCAACAGGATCATGGCGCCGATCACTGATGCGATGAGCCCCGGGGCCTCCCCAGGGTTGTTGTACCAGCCCAAGGCCCGACCCAGGAAGCCCGCCAGAAGAGCACCAGCCACACCGATCAACATCGTGATGATGAACCCGCCCGGATCTTTGCCGGGCATCAGCAGCTTGGCAATCGCGCCGACCACCAACCCGATGATCAAGGTCCACAGGAATTGCATCTTGTCCTCCAGGTGAGCTACGGATGTACGAGCGTGCCCAGATATATCAGCGAACCCTCGAGACATCTGTGACCGGCAGCACAGGGGCGCGGGTCTACGGTCGAGCGAGCTGCGCGTTGACCGTTTCGCGCTTCTTGTTCCGGAGGATGTCCATCTTGAAGGTTTCGCCCTTATCGTAGCTCCGCAAGATGCGCATGAGGTGGGAGGGACCGGTCGGCTTTCGGCCATCCACCGCCATCACGACGTCTCCGCCCTTGAGCCCGAGCTTGGCGTCTTTGGGCGCACTGACCACCAACACCCCCTCTTCGGTGCCGAAGTACTGGCCCAGATCGGAGTTAAGTGGTGCCAGCTCGAGGTCACCGAGTGGACCACCCCCCATGAAATCGCGGCCCGGAGGCGGAAAGTCGAATCGGTCCATGAAGTCGCCGGGCCCAGGGCCTTCGCCCGGGCCGGGTACGCGCACCATGAAGCGGCGGCCGTCGCCCCGCTCGCTGAAGAGATCGGGCTCGCCTTCGGTAATCACGGACACGGTCTTTCGATCCTTTCCGCGCAAGAACTCGATCGGAACCGTGTCGTTCGGCTCGAGTCGGGCCGCCAGCTCGATGAGCCTGAGCCCCGAGAGCGACTGCCCGCGCGCTCCATCGTCCGGCTGCCCGCGGCCCAGCACCGACTTGCCATCGAGCTTGGTGATGATGTCGCCCGAGCGAATGCCTGCTTTCGCGGCGGGACCGCTCGGCGTGACGGCATCCACGTAGGCCCCGAGGGAGTCCGTCTCCCGAGCCTGAAGATTGACCTTGATGCCGAGGCGGGCCCGGCGCGTCATCATGATCCGCATCATCCGCCCATCGGGCCCGTGATCGTCGCGGACGACGATCGTGTCCGAGGTCTGGTGGCGCTCGTCGTCTTGCGCCCGGGCGGCTGTGGTGAGCGCGGCGGTGGCCAGAACGGCTCCGACAATGACAAGGCGTTTCATTTCGATTTCCTCCCGGGCTCAGAGTCCCACATTGCTGGCATGGGTGACGTGGACATCGACGAGGGCGTCCAACAAGCCCACTCTCTCACGCCACAACTTCAAGAGCTGCTGGTCCCGCGTCTGGCGTTCGAGCAGCTCGGCCATCTCCAGCTCCCGGTCTACTCGCGCGATACGATCTTCGAGTCCCTGGGCGAGTCCCGCGGTGCGGCCGTCGAGGAGATGGCCTTCGGGGTTGTACTGATCAAGCGCGCTTTCGAGAGCCTGAGACCGCGCCATCGCCTGCTCGATTTCCCCAGCAGCGACGCCGGAGACGCCTCGCGAGCCGGGCACGACCAACGCCACCGCCACCGAAGCGGCGATGGCGAGTCCGGCGATCGCCCCGATCCGAGACCGCCGCCGGCGTCGCTCGGCGTACAGCCGCGTGGCGACGTGGGGCCACTGATCCCGGGCGGGACGGAGAGCGGGAAGAGCCTTGAGCCGAGCCACTCGCTGATGCAGCCGTTCGAGCTCGGCCTGGCAGCTGGAGCAGGTCTGGAGATGCTCGCGAGCCGTGGCGTCTCCCGGTTCCGCGCCGGGCTCGCGCAGGGCGACGAGTGTTTCGAGGGTCAGATGGTTCATGATGTGACCTCCTCTCCCAGCCAGCGCCGCAGCCGGACGTGCGCCCGTGCCAGTTGTGACTTGGAGAAACTCGGGGTCTTGCCCATCATCGCGGCGATCTCCTCGTGGGTGTATCCCTCGACGTCGTGAAGCCACACCACCGCACGGGCCGTTTCCGAAAGCCGTTCCAATGCCGCCTCGAGATCCATCCGGAGGTGATTGTCCTCCCGGCGGTGTCCCATGACCTCGTCCTGCAGCTCCTCGGTCTCCCGGTACTTGTTGCGGCGGAGTCGCATGAGCGCCTTGCTCGCCGCGATCGTCCGGACCCACCCCCAGAGACTCCCCTCCTCGCGGTACCGTCCGATGCTCTTGCATACCTCGAAGAAGGTCTCCTGAACGACGTCTTCCGCGTCTTCGGCGGTGCGACAGATCCTGCGCGCCAGGTTGTATACCGGGACCTCGAAGGCGCGATAGAGTGCCTCCAAGGCGGCCGGGTCTCCTGCCCGGGCTTTGGCGACCACTGAGTCGGCATCGGCCAGTAGGTACGAATCCATCAGGAGCGTCCTGGTCATGGTTCCCTAAAGATGCCGCAAGGCACGACTTCGTTGCAGCGGGGGGCCCCAAAAGGGAGGCGGCGGCTCCGGCTGCTACCATCCCGATTTGCAACCGTTTAGAACGTCGGCGCGAAGCCTCCCAACGCGGAAGTTGAGCCCCGGATTATCTTGTGCTCATGCCCGACCACGCCGCGCCAGCCCCGCCCCACGAATGGCTCCATCACCTGGCCGACGAGGCCGACGCTGCCTACCTCTATCGGGAGCTGGCGAGCGCCGAACGCGACCCGTCCAAATCTCAGCTGTACTTGAAGCTGGCGTCAGTGGAGGACCGCCACGTCGAGATGTGGCGCAAGCTCCTCGCGGACAACCAGCATCCGACTCCCGCTCCGACTCCATCGCGCGCCGCCCGGCTTCGGGCCTGGATGGCCCGCCGGGTCGGTACCGGGTTCCTCCTTCCGATGCTCCTCGAAGAGGAAGGTCGTGAGGTGAAGGGCTACCTGCGCCTCTATCAGAACCAGCCCGACGGTGCCGCCGGCCCGACGGCGCTCCGTCTCGCGAAGGAATCGAAGGAGCACGCGGAAACCCTCGCATCGATCAGCGGGACGAGCGGCGAGCCGTGGCACAAGACCGGTGCGGGCGGCTTCCTCCGGAACATCGTCTACGGATTCAACGACGGGCTGACCGCCAACTTCGGACTCGTCGCCGGGATGATCGGCGCGCAGGGCCACCTGGAGGCGGCGGGACACGCGGTGGTGGTCGCGGGACTCGCCGGGATGGCGGCCGACGCGCTCTCGATGGGTGCGTCCGGGTATCTCGCTGCCAAGAGCGAGCGGGAGGTGTTCGAGCACGAGATCGCGATGGAGCGGGAAGAGATCCGACTGATGCCGGAGCTCGAGGAGGAGGAGCTGAGCCTGCTCTATCAGGCGAAGGGGATCCCCGAGGGACAGGCCGTCGCGCTCGCCGTCGCAGCTCATGCAGGACCCCGCCCGGGCGCTGGAGGAACAGGTTCGCGAAGAGCTCAAGATCGGCGAGGCGACGAGCACGCCGCTCCGCGAAGGATGGATCACCGGAACGGCCACGGCGTTCGGGGCCTTCATCCCGGTGGCGCCGCTCCTCATCAGCACCGAGCCGTGGGCCATCTGGACCTGCTTCGCGCTGGCGATGGCGTCGCACTTCGGCGTTGGAGCAGCGCGCAGCTTCTTCACCGGTCGGGGAGTTTTCCGCAGCGGCCTCGACATGTTCATCGTCGGCCTCGGCGTGGCCGCGGTGGGATACGTCCTGGGGGACTGGATCGTGACACTGCTGTGATCCGGTGGGGCCTCTGCTGCCAGTTCCTCGACGCGCCGATCCGGTTCCGCACCGCCACCCACCGATACGTCGCCACCCTCACCCCGGCCATGCGCCGGAAGTATCTCGCCGGCATCGCACGAGACAACGCGGCGGCGCTCGATCACGCCGTGCGACACTGCCACGCACTCGGCATCGGTGCGTTCCGCATCAACAGCCAGATCCTCCCACTCGGCACCCATCCCCTGAGCGGGTACACTCTGGCGCGGCTCGACCGGAGCGGGGCGATCGGGGAAGCATTCGCCGCCGCGGGGAGAGCGGCGGCGCGGCTCGATGTACGGCTGAGCTTCCATCCCGACCAGTTCGTCGTCCTCAACTCCGAGCGCCCGGAAGTGGTGCAGTCCGCCGTGGATGAGCTGGAGTTCCAGGCGGAGATCGCCGAGATGGTGGGAGCGGACACACTCGTGCTCCATGGTGGAGGCGGAGCCGGGGGGACCGCTGTCGCGCTCGAGCGGCTGGACCGCGGGCTGGACCTGCTGGGCGAGCGCGCGAGGGGGCGCATCGCGCTCGAGAACGACGACCGTCTCTTTACGCCGGCGGCTCTGGCGCCGCTTTGCGAGCGTACCGGAGTGCCGATGGTCTACGACGTCCACCACCATCGGTGCAACCCCGACGGCCTGACCGTCGCAGAGGCGACGGCGCTCGCGGTCTCCACCTGGAAGGGCCGCGAGCCGTGGATGCACATCTCATCGCCACGTGAGGGCTGGGATTCGGTCAACCCGCGGGCACATGCCGATTACATCGATCCGCGCGATGTCCCCGGCGAATGGCGCAGACTGTCCATGACGGTGGACGTCGAAGCCAAGGCGAAGGAGCGCGCCGTGCTCGCGATCATGAAGGCAGTCAGGACGGCTGAGAGAGGATCACGGCGTTCCCGCCTGGCTCTCTGACGCCGATCTCCTCGGCACCGTAGAAGGTCCGCCGCCTCGGCACCACGATCTCCATTCCGTTCACCGCCTTCTCTGCGGCCGCGATGTCGCTCACCTCGATGTAGAGCGCCGTGCCCGCGGGCGTGTTCGCGAGCGTCGGGATGTCGTTCCGCACACTCTCGCGGCTCTGGTACATCACTTCCACCCCATCCTTCTGCAGGATCACGAAGCCGAGGCGGTCCCCCTCGGGCACCTCGACGGTCTTGGTGAAGCCGAGTCGCTCGGTCCAGAAGGAGACGCACGGCTCGATGGCGTCCACGATGAGGACGGGGGAGAGCTTGTTGAATGTCAGCGACACACCGACCTCCAAGAAGAGAGGGGTTCTCCGTTCTCCTGCCGTCCTACCCTATCGTCGATTCCCGTTGCTTTCTTGGAGATTTGGAACCGGAGCGATGCGAGGCGGCCCAGCGCGAGGGCGTGAGACCGGTGAGGCTTCGGAACTCGGCGACCAGGTGCGACTGATCGCTGTAACCGAGGTCGGCGGCGAGGGCGGCCCAGTTCACCCTGCCGCCATTGGTCGAACGCAGGACGCTCCAGAGGCGAACCACTCGGCAGAAGGTCTTGGGCGTGACGCCGACATGCGCCGCGAAGCGGCGGGCCAGATGCTGGCGCGTGACTCCCAGTGACGCGGCGAGCCGAGACACGTCGGTCCGACCACCCCGGGCCATGATTCGATCGACCGCGACCAGCAGGTCCCGCGGCACCGACGAGATGCGTGGGAGCCGAGCGGTCAGCGTCCTGGCCAAACGCTGGATCGCCTCGTCCGTCCCGAGGGCGGAGCCGATGTAGTCGGCCACGTCGTCGCCGTCGGGCCAGATGGCCTCGAGCGGGGCGCGATCGTCGGTGAGGGCCGCGGCGGGGATCCGAAGAAATGCGGTGGCCATGCCGGGCCGGAACCGCACGCCGAGCAGTCGGGCGCCGTCGGCGGACGGAACGAGGAGGGGGCGCGTCATCGCCCCGACCACGAACGCCTGACCGGGACCCACGACGATATCGAGGCAGCCGTCGGGCAGCACGCGATGGGGCGTACCCGAGCTGGCCGATTCGTCGGTCGCGCGATACCAGAAGCGATCGACGAATGGGGCGAGGACGGGAGGCGGGGAGAATTCCCTCACGGAGCCACCTGAGACGCCGTCATCCCATCAAGGTACACCATCGGCGGCGGCACGGGCGTGAGCGTAGTTGTTGTGACGGGTGACCTTTCACGTACGCTCGAGGACACGTATGGTGTGGCTCCGTTGAAGGCTTGACCTGTTCTCTGACTTCGAGCACCGCACATGAGCCACTCTACCGACCACGAAGCTGCCCCTCTCATCAAGAAGCTGGACGAGCTGTACGGCCTCATCGAAGGCATCGAGATCGCCATGTTCACCACCCGGCGACCGGACGAGCAGCTGGTCTCCCGCCCCATGGCCACGCAGACGCAGGCCGAAGGGAGCGATCTCTGGTTCGTCACCAACATCGAATCGCACAAGCTCGACGAGCTGGATTTCGATCCCCACGTGAACCTGGCCTACTATAAGGATCGCACCAGGGAATGGGTGTCGGTCAGCGGCACGGCGACGGTCTCACAAGACCGCCGCGCGATCCGGGAGCTCTACCGGAAAGACTGGAAGGCCTGGTTCGGCGATGAGGGAGGAGCGCGCGATGGTGGTCCAGACGACCCGCGACTCGCGCTGATTCTGGTGGATGTCGAATCGGTGTCCTATCTCAAGGTCGACAAGCCTCGACCCGTCGTCCTCTTCGAGGTCGCCAAGGCGATGGTGACCGGCACGCCACCCGACGTCGGGGTCGAGCGCCAGGTGAGTGGCGAGGAGATCGACCGAGGACGGTAGCAGTCGTGGAAGTGAGGTCTACCGATTGCCGACGCTCGCGGTCCAGATGTCGCTCTGCTGGTCGCCGAGCGTGACGTAGAATTGCCCGCCAAACGCGGCGAATCCGAACCGGTGCCACTCGCGGGTGGGATCGTCGAGCCGCACCAGCAGCGTGCGCTTCGCCGTCGCCGGATCGACGCCCCAGATGCTGGCGTGTTCCAGCGTGTCCATCGCGAGGTAATAGATCGTGCGGCTGTCGCTCGACCAGCTCGCGTATGTTGGGCGAAGGCCGTGCGCGCGGTAGCTCGTAGCCACGAGCACCCGCTCGGAATCACCGGCCGGCGTCATGACCAGGAGTCCCTTGCTGGTCCCCACTGTTAGGCGGCGTCCGTCAGGTGACAGTACCACCGGAAGCGCGTCCGCCCGCTTGAACGTCGTCGCCTTGCCCCACCGGCCCGACGAATCGCGAGGAATGAATCGGATCTCGGCTTCAGGAGAATCGTAAAGGTGGAGGTAGTAGACGCCGGCTCCATCCCGGCGCCATTCGGCGGTGCGGTCGTCGCCCGGCTCGACCGGAATGGGCGTCGGATTGCTGCCGTCGGCGGCCATGACGAACAACCGGCGATTACCGTTCCGGAAGGAGTGGTATGCGATCTCCTTCCCATCGGGTGAATATCGGGGCCAGAAGTGCACGGCCGTATCAGTGGTCAGCTGTTCCGGCTCGCCGCCGCCGAGCGGCATCCGATAGATCTGCGAGACGCCCGACCGGTCGGAGTCGAAGGCCAGCCAGCGGCCGTCGGGTGACACGTCGAACGCCTCGATGATCTGGTTGCCCGTCGTTACCGGCACCGCCGCCGCGCCGCCGCCGGGCGGATGCACGGGCACCGGTAACCTCCAGACGTTCGACCGCTCCTCGAACGGCGCGTATGCGAGCCGGCGCCCCGCGGCGTCCATGCTCATCGCGCGGGCGTTGAGCCCGGTCGTGAGCCGCTCGGCACGTCCGGCAGCCGCGCCCGATCGCTCGAGCCCGACGCGATACACGTCGAGCCCGCCGTCCGCGTTCGAGAGGTAGAGGAGCCCACGCTCGTCGGGCAGCCAGACCGGGCTAGCGTGGAACGAGCGGTCGTCGGTCACCCGGATCGGCTGGCCACCCGACGCGGGGACGATCCACACCGCGCTCTGCCCGAGGTTGCCGAAGAACCAGCGCACGTCGGGATCGACCGATTGCCGGTCGCCCCGAACCACTGAGATCCAGCGCCCGTCAGGCGACCACGAGAAGGAGTGCATGTCGCCGCCGTGCGCCAGCAGGGTGGCGGCGCCGCCCTCGGCCGGCATCGCGTAGAGCGAGTCGTTGCGTGCGAACGCGATGCGCTTCGAATCGGGAGACCAGGGCCCCGGCAACAGGGGCGCGCTGCCGCCTCGCACCAGCAGCTTGGCCGTGCCGCCGAGCGCGGGCGCGATCTCGATCCCGCGCGCGGAGCGGAACAGGATCCGCCGGCCGTCGGGCGACCAGAACGGCATCCGCTGCGCGCCGCCCACGTCGGGCGCGATCGCGATGGCGCGGCCGCCGTCCACCTGGCGCACGTAGATCCGCGAGTCGGTGAGCGGTCCCGCCGCGTACGCGACGAACTGCCCATCGGGAGACATCGCGGGGTCGATCTCGAGCCCCGGCTCGACGGTGAGCGGACTTCGGCGCTCGAACACGATCGCGCCCGAGTGTCGCCGCGCCAGCACGAGCGCCGCCGCCGCCGCGACCGCAATGACACCCGCGGCGACAGCCCACCCCGGCACTCGACGCGACCGTTCATTCGCCGGCGCGAGCGTCGGACCGCTCGTCACCCGCACGTCACCCGTCTCGCGCAGCCGCTCCAGCTCACCGAGGAGATCACCGGCGCTCTGCCACCGGTCGGCGGGCCGCGGTGTGAGGCATCGCAGAATCGCCTGGGAGAGTGCGGGCGGGATGCCCTGACGGAGCGCGTCGGGACGGGTCGGCTGATGCGCGACCTGCGCGGCGAAGAGGGCTTGCGGCGTCGCGCCCGGGAACGGCTGTGTCCCGGTCAGCATCTCGTACGCCATCACACCGGCGGCATAGATGTCCACCCGGTGGTCGAGATGCGGGTCGGCGGTCATCTGCTCGGGCGGCATGTAGCGCGGCGTGCCGAGCGCCACGCCGGTCGATGTGAGCGGCTGCCCCTCGCGCTCCGCGGCGCTCACCGCCTTGGCCACGCCGAGATCGGTGAGGAGTGCGTGCCGGCCGCTCAGGAGGATGTTGTCGGGCTTGATGTCGCGGTGGACCACCCCGTGAGCGTGCGCATAAGCCAGCGCCTCGACGACTTCTTCGAGGATGTGCACCGCCTCGCCGACCGGCAACTCGTGCTCGCGCGCGAGCCGTTGCCGTAACGACTCCCCTTCGACGAAGGGCATAACGTAGAAGAGAAGCCCGTCAGCTTCGCCCGAGTCGAACAGCGGCAGGATGTGGGGATGCTGCAGGTTGGCCGTGAGCTTGATCTCGGCGAGGAACCGTTCGGCACCGATGACGCCGGTCAGCTCGGGACGCAGGACCTTGAGCGCGACCCTGCGGTCGTGACGGACGTCGTGCGCCAGGTACACGATGGCCATGCCGCCGGCGCCGATCTCGCTGTCGATCCGGTAGCGGTCGGCGAGGGCATGTTGGAGGCGGCTCACCTGATCGGGCATCGTGGGTCCGCGCGAATGTTCTATCGCTTTCCTTCGAGATCGCCGAGCGCGCTCAGCTCGGCTCGAACGCTGTCGACCTGAGGAACGCGCGAGGGCTCGGGATCTACGCGCATCCGCAGGTAATTCCGGTAGGCCCGAATGGCGCCGATCTTGTCGTCGGCGAGCGCGGCGAGCTTCCCTTCCAGCCGATACGACTCGGCGAGACCGCCAAGCTCGGGTTCTCCCATTGGCAGCCACCGCCGCCTCACCGCCCGGAGCGCCCGATCCACCCGGCCCTGCCGCTCGTACAGCCGCGCCAGCTCGAACGAGGTCCAATTCACGCCGGCCGTGCGACCGCGGCACAGGGAATCGGCCACGTCCACCAGGTGCGCCGCCGCCGGGTCGTGGCGATCCACCGCCAGCTTGGCCTCGACCACGGCGGCCACGATGGGATTGAGCGCAACCGTCGAGTCCTTGGCGGCTCGGTCCCGCCAGAGGTGCAGCATCCGCTGGCCGGCTGCGACATCCCCGCGCCAAGCGCGCAAGATGTCGAGCTGCTCGGCATTCATGATCGTGGTGTCGGGCGGCCCGCCCCCGAACGAGGTGGCGCCCACCGTCGCCTGCAGACCAGCGTTGTTTCGGTCGAGTGTGGCCAGGGTATCGATCCACTTCGCCGCCTCGGCAGGACGGCCGAGGTTCCAGTAGTATCGGGCTCGAACCAACGCCATGTCGGTGCGCTCCGCCTTCGTGGCGGACAGGCGATGCACGGCCTCGAACAGGGCAGCACGATTGGCGATCGTGACGCTGTCCAGCGGACTGAAGAACAGGATCCCTTGAGGAAGCCCAAGCTGCCCGGAGTCGAGACTCGCCAGGAACGCGGCGACACCTCTGCCATCGCGGGCGGACTGGAGCAGGTTCCACCGCGCGATAGGGACGCCCTCGCCGGCGGAATCCAGCGCGATCAACCGACGCGTCCAGAGCCGTTGGGCCGTGGTGTCGCCCGCCACGTAGGTCAGCGCCGCCAGATGCTGGATCGGGGCGCCGTAGAGCGAGTCGCGCTGGAACGCCTGCTCGAACGCCTGACGGGCGCGCACCTCCGGGTCGGGAATGTCGGCAAGGCGGCCGGCATGAAACAGGTCGTCGCCCAGGTAGTACCAGGCGTCGGCGCTCTCGGGGATCACCTGCACCGCATGCTCGGCGTCCGCGATCCGCACGGTCCAGGGCGTCGGCTCCGGGTAGGTGGAACCGAGTCGAAGCGAGAGGAAGAGCTGGTCCTGCGGATTCAGTCGATCGCGGTGCTGCCAGGCAAGGCGCCGGATCCGGTTCATGTCCGTCGTCGCGGGATGCCAGCCGTCGGCCTCGACCAACCAGGACAACGCGAGGGCGAAGGTCGAATCCAGCTCCACCGCGCGGGAAAGCAACGGCGTGGCGTTCTGGAAAACGCCGCGACGGTAGGCCGCGACGCCATCGAGATACGTGCGGAGCGCGTCGAGGTTGGTGGTCGTGAGCGCGCTGAGCTGGGCCGCGCTGGCGCCGGCACCGAGCGCGAGGAGCTGCGCCGTGAGCCGATCGATCAGCACGAAGAGACTGTCCTTCGGGCCTGCGACGCTGGTCTGCGCCAGCGTCTTCCCACCGGGGACCGCGACGAGCGTCGCGTTCATCACCAGGTGATCGGGCGATCCCACGATGCTTCCTTGCAGCACGCGGCCCGCGCCGAGCTTCTTCGCGACGCCGGCGGCTGCGTCCTCGGGCAGGTCCTGACTATCGGTGCCGCCCGCGTCACGCACGGCGGCGAGCACCGACCGGGCGTCGGCGGCGCGCGGTCCTCCTTCGCCGGTGAGCTTGGCCTGCAGGAGATCCACCATGCCCTGCCGCAGGTACTGCACGCTCGGATCGGCGCCGGCGGTACGGAACGGCAGCACGGCGACGAGATTGGTGTCGAGCGGTCGCGCGGTGGCCCGTGCCCACGGCTTCCATATGAAGAGCCCCACGGCGGCGAGCAGCGCGAGACCGGCGACGGCGTAACTCGGACGGAACTTCCCGGGCGCCTGCGGCATCGCGGCGACCGGCTGTGTCTGCGTCGGGGTGATCCCGCCGCTCGGCGCCGCCAGCGGCTCGAGCGCGGTCACTACCTCGTCGGCCGTCTGGAACCGGTCGGCCGCGCGCTTGGCCAGGCAGCGCATGATGACCGCCTCGAGTGCCGGCGGGACTCCTTCGCGCTGTTGCCCCACAGGCACCGGGGCGCGGGTCACGTGCGCGGCGAGGATCTGCTGAGCGTTGGCTCCGTGGAACGGCGTGGCACCGGCGAGCATCTCGTAGCCCATGACGCCGAGCGCGTAGATGTCGACCCGAGCGTCCATGTGCGGGTCGGCCGTCGCCTGCTCCGGCGCCATGTACGCCGGCGTTCCCAATGCCACGCCGGCCGAGGTGAGCGTGCTGCCGCTCGACGCATCGGTCACCGCTTTGGCCACGCCGAAGTCCATGACCATCGCATGGCGGCCCGAGAGCATCACGTTCTCCGGCTTGATGTCGCGGTGGACGACGCCCGCCCGGTGCGCCGTGGCAAGGGCCTCGCCGATCTCGCCGAGCAGCCGCACCGCCTCCGGGATCGGCAGCTCGCCGCCGCGGGTCAATCGGTCGCGCAGCGTCTCGCCCTCGACGAAGGGCATGACATAATAGAAGAAGCCGCCGGCATCCCCCGAGTCGATGAGGCCGAGGATGTGAGGGTGCTGGAGACGCGCGGCGACCTCGATCTCCCGGGTGAACCGCTCGGGGCCGAGCGTGGCGGCGAGATCGGGGCGGAGGACCTTCACCGCCACCCTGCGATGGTGCTTCAGGTCCTCGGCGAGATACACCGTCGCCATGCCGCCCTGGCCGAGCTCGCGCTCGATGCGGTAGCGGTCGGCGAGGGCGGCGCGCAGGCGATCGGTCGGGTCGGTCATTCCTTCCTCGCGAGTCTGGCCTGCACGTCCGTGAACCAGTTCAGCACTACGACCAGCCGCCGCGCTTCGGGGCCCGCCGCTTCGGCGGTCCGCTGCGGCATGATGAATGTCCGGTCGTCGGGGCGCACGCCGAACGCCTGATGCCACGGGGGGAACACGTAGGGTGCCGTACCGAAGAGCGCCAGCCGCCCGGTCACGTGGAAGTCCGGTGTCTCCTGCACGCTCGCGGCAACCATGGTGTCACCCTGGGCGATGTAGAACAACTCCTTCCCCGAGTTGGCCCACACCGGGCTCGTTCCGCCGGCGGATGACACCTGCCAGCGGGCGCGGTCCACCTGCGGTATCGGCCGGACATACACCTCCTCGCGACCCGATTCGAGCGACGCGTAAGCGATCCACCGGCCGTTGGGCGAGATCGTCGGCATGTACTCGTCGGCCTGGCCCGCCGCGACGGCGACCGGGGTCGTGTCGCCCTGGAGACGCCGGAGATAGACGTCCCGGATGCCCGGCACCGTGCCGGTCCGATAGCCCAGCCACTGCCCGTCGCGCGACCAGCTCGCCTCGTCGACCTGTGCGGTGTCGTTCGGGAAGAGCCGCTTCGGCTTGTCGCTCCCGTCGGCGCGAATCTGATAGAGATAGGTGCCCGACCCGCCCGCACGGTCCTCCGAGCTGTAGCTCAGCGTCCGGCCATCCGGCATCCAGGCCGCCCGATAATTGATGGCCCCGGTGGTGAACGTGAGCCGGGTCAGCGGTCCCGCGTCGAGCTGCTTGACCCACAGCGTCGATCCGCCATTGGCTCCTTCCAGGGTGGCCACGGCGATATGCTGCCCGTCGGGTGACAGGTCCGCGCTCACGAACTGTCCCTGCCAGCCGGGATCGAGCACCCGGCTCTTCCCCGTGCGGTCCACCTCGGCCATCGTCGCCAGACCCGCCGAGGCATTGGACGGGAGATAGACCATGGTGCCGTCATCGGCGATGGCCAGCTCGGGCACGATCCGAAGCTCGAGCTGAACCCCGCTCAGGAGCAGGGTCGGCGGCGTCTTGAACCGGAGACGTCCGACATCGAATGGAGCGCCGACGACCGAACCGTCCGTCCGCACCGCGACCAGCATTCCGTTCGGGAGGTAGTACCCGCGCGCCGCGCCGGGCAGGATCGTATCCTGCTTCTGCGTCTTGAGATCGATCGCCATGAGCACCGGACCCGCGCAGGTGTTGCCGCAGCGGATCAGCATCAGGACGTCCGTCCGCGGCAACCCGACGAAGAACACTTGTGCGCCTGACTTCGGCGTCGGCACGAGCACCGACGTCGTGCCGCCGTCGGAGGGCACGGCCATGACGGCGAAGTCGCGCCCGGAGTAGACGATCCGGCCGTCGTCGAGCCACGTCCCGCTCGGCAGCGCGGCGCTGGCGTTGTCGGCCAGCAGCTGCGGCGAGCCGCCTGCCACGGAGACCTTGTACAGCTTGCCGCCGGCGATATACCCGATCCACTGCCCGTCGGGTGAGAAGAATGGGCCATCGCCACCGTCCGTCCCCGCCAGCCTCCGGGGCTGGATGTCACCACGCTCGCGCACCATGAGAAGGTTGGACCTCCCGCCCGCGCGGGTCACGAACGCCATCCGGGAGCCGTCTCGCGCGATGGCGAGCGCAGTGCCGAAAAAGCCGATGTGATTCACCCGGAGGTCGGGGATGTCGAGCGTGAGGCGAGTGACCGGTGCGGCCGGCCGCCGCTCGGCCTTGAGACCCAGCACGGCCGCCGCGGCCGTTGCGATCGCAGCGATGGCTCCCAGGACGATCACCGCCCTCGAGCGGCGCGCCGGCAGAGCCGCATGGCGCGCCGCGCCGGCGCGCGTAACGATCGTGCGGCCGTCGCCCTTGAGCGCGGCCGCAAACTCCGCCGCGGTGGCGAACCGGTCGGCCGGGAGCTTCTGGAGCGCGGTCAGCACGGCGTCTTCCACCGCCGGCGGTATGCTCTTTCGCTGCTCGGTCAGTCCAGGCGGCTCGGCCGTCAGCACCTTCGCCACGATCGCTTGCGCCGTGCTGCCGGTGAAGGGCGGGTCGCCGACCAGCATCTCATAGGTCATCGCGCCGAGCGCGTACACGTCGGATCGCGGCGTGATCTCCCGCTCGCCCATCGCTTGTTCGGGCGACATGTAGTGCGGTGTCCCGAGGGACATCCCGGTCTCGGTCATCCGGCTGCCGCCGCCCGCACTCGACACCGCCAGGGCGATCCCGAAGTCGGCCACCAGCGCGCTGCCGTCGTGCAGCATCACGTTCTCGGGCTTGATGTCCCGGTGGATGACGCCGTGGCGGTGGGCGTAGTCGAGCGCGGCGGCCACTTCGGTGGCGATCCGGACCGCGTCGGCGATCGGCAGCTGCTTCTCGCGATGCAGCCGATCCCGCAGGCTCTCGCCCTCGACGAACGGCATGACGTAGTAGGCGGTGCCGCTCACCTCACCGCTGTCGATGAGCCCGAGGATGTGGGGGTGTTGCAGCGTGGCGATCGTCCGAATCTCGCGGAGGAACCGCTCGGCGCCGATCACCGCGGCCAGCTCGGGGCGCAGCACCTTGATGGCGACCTTGCGCCGGTGCTTCAGGTCCTCGGCGAGGTAGACCGTCGCCATGCCGCCCTGCCCGAGCTCGCGCTCGATGCGGTAACGGTCGGCGAGGGCCGCCTGAAGTCGGGACACCGGCTCGGTCATCGTCGGCTTTGAGTGTGGGTGGGTGGAAGATGGAGGGAAAGGGAGTGGGGAGCTAGCGGGTGAGAACAATGGCGACCCGAACACGTTGCTCTGATATTCGGTACTGCCTCGCGCCCCCACGCGGACATCACGGAGGCCTCATGCGTCTGGCCCGCAGCCTCACTCGTTTCGTAGGCGCCCTGCCCTACAGTCTCGCGGTCGGCGCGGTCGGGTTCGCGTATCTGAGTCCATCCGCCACGGCCGGCCAACCGGCGCCTGTCCTGTATCGCTCGGCATCGCGAACCGGGGGCAACAGAACTGCCGCCTGCAAGGGCCTGTCGGTAAGCAAGCAGGTCGAGGCCGTCAAGGACTTCGCCGAGCTGCTGCCGGTGTTTCGTCACCCGCGCTGCATCAACTGCCACGGCGCCTTGGACCTGCTTTCGGACAAGCACCCCGGCAAGGACCAGATTTCCGATATAGACCCCAACGACCGGGACAAGTTCTTCGGGGAGTGTCAGACCTGCCACGACGGCCTGGCGGGGTGGAGAACTCCGGGCGAGCCGATGTTTTTCACCGGCAAGGACGATGAAGAGCTCTGCCTCCAGATGAAGCGGTTCGAGAAGACCGGCGAGAGTTTCGTGCAGCACATCTTCAACGACCACGGAGTAGTGGCCGATCAGTTCATCGCCGCCGGGTTCACGGGAGACCGTGCGCTGGGCGAGCAGGGGCTGAAGGACAATGGTCTCGTCGCCGAGCCGCCGCCGGGCACCCAAGCGGACCTCACGGCCAAGGCGCAGAAATGGGCGGATGATCTCAAAGAGCATTACACAGACTCACCCGAGTGCGGCTGCGTCGTGCCCAAGGTCAAGCTCGAGGTGCACAATGTCATGGAGCGCAGTGTTCCGAACGGACTCCCCTCGAAAGAAGCCTCGGATCTCAAGTTCGAGGTGAACCTCCTGCCGTTGGGCGAGGACAAGCCCGGCGGCTACCAGGGCGACGTCTCCCTCGTTCGCAGAGTCCAGGTGACCGTGCCGGGTAACTGTAAGGTCAGCGGGAATGCGATCAACGAGCACTGGACCTTCTTTGCGATTCTCCAGCCCGACTCGGACTCCATGCAGGTCTGGCATATCCAGATCCCTGACGATCCGGAGGGCGTGATCGGGTGCATGGTGAGGCCATCAGGCGGTTGGGGCAATCGACGTCTGTCGGGAAATACCGACACGGTGAAGACGGAGGAGTCCTGGACTCAGAGCCAGCTCGCCAACGCGGAGCCGTTCATGATGCCGACGGATTCCGGCGCGACCAAGGAGTTCACGGATGGAGACGCCGTTGGTTTCGAGCGGGAGTCGCTCACCATCACGGTGCTGACCGTGCCGAAGTGAACAGCTCGGGGTGCGCCGTTGCCGCTCGCTTCCGCATCTCCGCCACGTCCTGCCGCATCGACGCGGTGAGCGAGAGGTAGGCCGGCTCCTTTCTCACCGAGGCGAAGAAAGGATCGAGGTCGAGCAGTCTCGCATCCTTCCATCCCGCCCGGTACCCCTTGTCGAGCCAGTCCAGCGCCTCGGTGGTGTGTCCTTCGATGGCGCTGATCGCCGCCAGCTCCATCGGGGCTCCGTAGCCTTCCGCGCCCGCCTTCAGATTTCGTTGCGCCGCGGTGGCTGATTCCTGCCACAGCTCGGCCGCGCGCCGAGTGTCCCCAGCACGATGCAGGGTCAAGGCATAGAGTGATCGCAATGATTCGGGGAACGTCTGCCCGGCCGCCGTCGGATCCTGGCGAGCCAGCGGCTCGATCAGTCGCCTGGCCTCGGAGTCTCCCGCGACAACGGCCAGCTCAGCCAGGATCGGCGGCGCTTCGGTGTTGTCGGGATGGTCGCGCACCATGCGCCGGGCCCGCTCGAGGGCCGCCCGATTGGATCCGCGCCGCAGATCCAGCCAGGCCAGCATCCCCTGCACCCGGGGCTCGGTCGGCATTCGCCGCTCCGCGTCCAGCAGGAAGCGCGCGGTGGCGGAGTCATCACCGAGCTGAATCAGGGGCAGCGAGGTGTGATAGGGACCATGCGGAGCCGTGGGGTTGAGCTGCTGGTTGCGCAGGGCCCAATCCAGCGCTTCATCGAATCGGCCGAGCGCGACGTACACATTGGCCAGGTCGGCCATCGCGCCGCCGTGGCTCGGGTTCAGCTCCAGGGCCTTGAGATACGACCGCCGCGCATCGGACATCCGGAGGACGACGCTCTCCAGATCCCCGAGCGCGAACCAGCCATCGGCCAGGTCCGAGTCGAGTGCGATCGCCTTCCGGGCGGCAGTGAAACCGGAGTCTACGTACTCTCGCTCACCCGCCACGCCGCGGAACATGTAGTTCCGCGCGAGCTGGGCATACGCCGCGGCAAACCCGGAGTCCATCCGAATGACCTGCCCCAACAGCTCGCCGCCGGAGACGTTCTCAGCGCGCAGAGTGGGATTCAAGTCGAGTGCCCGCAAGTAGAGCTGATAGGCCGCCATGTTCGTGGTCGGGACATGCGCGACCCGCTTCGCCTCGTCGGCGGTGAGCGTGGCCTGGAGCGCCGCCGTGACCTTGTGGGCGACGTCGTCCTGCACGGCGAAGAGGTCGGAGAGCTGCCGGTCGTACTGCTCCGACCAGAGGGTCTGTCCCGAGTGGACATCGGTCAGCTCTACGCCGATGCGGACCCGGTCGCCCGCGAGGCGCACGCTGCCATCGACGACGCTGCCGACGCCGAGCTCGCGCGACATCCGCTGGAGCTTGTTCCCCGCCGTGTCGTACTGCGCCGTCGCGGCGCGACCCAGCACCCGCAGTGAAGCGACGCGGGAGAGCTGCGTGGTGATCTCCTCGGTCATCCCGGCGCTGAAGTACTGCTGCGCGGTGTCCCTCGAGATGTTGCGGAAGGGGAGGACGGCCACCACCCGGCGGCTTTCGGCAGGGGCCGTCTCCGCTCCGGCTCCGGTCGCCCGGTGACGCATCACCGCGAATGCCGCCAGGGCCACCGCCGCGATACCGATCGGTATCACGAGCCGGCGCAGCGTCGGCTGTGTCGAGCGCGGCCCCGTGGCCGAGTCGCCATCCTTGAGTGCCGCGGCAAAGTCGGCGGCGGTGGCGTACCGATCGGCGGGCAGCCGCTCGAGCGCCCGATGCACCGCCTTGTCGATGCCTGCGGGGATGCTGCGTCGCTGGCCTGTGAGGGACGGCGCGTCGGCTGTCATCACCTTGGCCACGATGGCCTGGGCCGTGACCCCCGTGAACGGGGGCTCGCCCAGCAGCATCTCGTAGAGCACGCAGCCGAGCGAGAAGATATCGCTCCGCGCGTCTACCGCCCGCTCGCCCATCGCCTGCTCGGGGCTCATGTATTGGGGAGTGCCGAGGGACATCCCGGTCTCCGTCATCCGGCTGCCGCCGGCGCTCGACACGGCCAGCGCGATCCCGAAGTCCGCCACCAGCGCCGACCCTTCGTGCAGCAGGATGTTCTCGGGCTTGATGTCGCGGTGGATCACGCCGTGACGGTGCGCATAGTCCAGAGCACCGGCGACTTCGGTGGCGATCCGGATCGCGTCGCTGATCGGGAGCTGTTGCTCGCGCTTCAACCGGTCCCGAAGCGATTCGCCCTCAACGAAGGGCATGACATAGTAGAGGAAAGAGTCCGCGGCGCCCGAGTCGTGCAGCGGGAGGATGTGCGGATGCTGGAGGTTGGCTGTCGTCTTGATCTCGGAGAGGAATCGCTCGGCGCCGAGAACAGCGGCCAGCTCGGGCCGCAGCACCTTGATCGCGACTCTGCGATCGTGCTTGAGATCCTGGGCGAGATAGACCGTTGCCATGCCGCCCTGGCCGAGCTCGCGCTCGATGCGGTAGCGGTCGGCGAGTGCCGTTTGAAGTCGGGTCACCGGCTCCGTCATCGTGGGCTTTGCGTGTGGGTGGGTGGTTCGATGGAAGATGGTGGGAAATCAATTGCCGGGCTAGCGGCCCGGAAGGACTGGAGGGCGTGGTTCGGCGATGAAGACGGAGCGCGCGACGGAGGTCCGAGGCCGGTGACGGTGCGCACGCCGAGGCGAAGATCGCCAGGGCGGCGGCGCTCTCGTTCCTCCTTGAATACACGCGACTACGCCACCGTGGTGGCCGCGGGCGGACACGTTCCGCCCTGGAGCAGCCAGCGAGCCTGGCTGAGGATCTCCGGGAGTTCTAGCGGCCGCTACGGGAATAAACCTGACCCCGACACCGTCCAGATGGATTGAGGCGGCCCATCGGGGCCGCCGACGACCATCAACGAACGAGAGGATGACGCATCATGCACCGATTGCCGATCACGATCTTCGCGCTGAGCCTGGGTCTCGCGACTGCCTGCGGGAGCAGCAACATGACGGGACCCAATCCGACGCCCACTCCCGGCGACGTGAACATCGTGGCGGGCGCGTCCCTGATGACCACCACCGCGTTCAACCCGAACCCGAAGCAGCTCAGCCTCGCCGGCGCGGCCACCGTGACCGTGCGCTGGGTCAACACCGATGGCGGAGGCGGGTACGGCGGAGCGGCTGTGGCGCATCAGATCGCGTCGGACAACGGCGCGTTCGCGACTTCGCAGCCGCTCGGCTCGGGGGCGACGTACTCGGTGAACCTGGCAGCCGGAACCTACCAGTATCACTGCATGATCCACCCGAACATGGTCGGGACTATCACGGTCGGGTCGTGAAGCGAGCGGCTCGCCGTGAGCGGTGTGCTACTTGGGCGCCATGCTGCTGTTCCAGATGTCCCGATAGATCTTCCACCCGCCATCCGCCTTCTTGTAGACGGTGACGTACGAGCCGTGGTCGAGGTGCTTGCCCTCGGGGGACGTCGCGACCCACTTGCCCCTCTCGATCGCGTAGTCACCGGCCCCCGAGACGTCTTCGGTGGTCAGCGCGTTCTTCGCACCCGACTTCACGTCCGTGTCGAAGAACGCCTTGATGGCGCTGCCGGAGGCCGGCTCGGCGCCGGGGGGCATCAACGTGGCGTCCTTACCGTAGAGCGCCGCGACGCCGGCGGCGTCTCCGGCGTTGTACGCCTTCTCCCAGGCCTGGGACATCTTGCTGATCTGGGCCTTGAGGTCACCGCCGCCCTGCGCGAACGCCGGAACCGACACCGCCAGGACCAGCCCGAGCAAAGCCACCGTTGTACGACGCATCATAGGGCCTCCATTGTCCGAGGAAGAAAGGGTTGCTCCGAAGCTACATACCCTCTCAATTCTCGGCCATGCTCCGATCGGTCTCGCAGGGCCGGCCTGCGACCATCCACGCGGCTGCTAGGAAGCCACGCGAACCGGCGCTATCGTGCAAGTTGGTAGTGCGCTCCGATGGAGCGCCGGCTGCGCGCCGCACGACGCGTCAGGGCAGAACCAGCAAAACGAACGGAGTCGAGCGATGGCAAAGGTCCTCATGGTACTCACATCCCACGACCAGCTGGGAGATACCGGTCAACGCACCGGTTTCTGGCTGGAGGAGTTCGCGGCGCCCTATTACGTCCTGAAGGACGCAGGGGTGGATATCACGATCGCGTCACCCAAAGGGGGAGCGGCGCCGGTCGACCCCAAGAGCGATGATCCCAAGGCTGACACGCCGGCCATGAAGCGGTTCCGGAAGGACCCGGAGGCGCAGCGCGCGCTGGCGGACACCGTCAAGCTCTCGACCGCATCAGCGGGCGACTACGATGCGGTCTTCTATCCTGGTGGCCACGGGCCGCTGTGGGATCTGGCGGAGGACCGGGATTCCATCGCCCTGATCGAGCGGCTGTACGCCGCGGGGAAGCCGGTTGCCGCGGTCTGCCATGGCCCGGCGGTGCTTCGCCACGCCAAGGCGCCGGATGGAACTCCGCTGGTGCGGGGGAAGGCGGTGACCGCCTTCGCCAACAGCGAGGAAGCGGCGGTCGGGCTCACGAAGGTGGTTCCATTTCAGGTGGAGGACGCGCTCAAGGCCAACGGAGGCAAGTACTCCAAGGCGGCGGACTGGGCGGACTATGCCGTGGTCGACGGGAACCTCATCACCGGGCAGAACCCCGCATCCTCGGCATCCACGGCCAGGGCGTTGCTCAAGCAACTGGAGGCGAAGATCGGTATGGCCGCGGCGGGCGGGTCGCAACGGAGGTAGCCCCCATGCGACGCGCACTCCAGATCATTCTCGGACTCTCGGTCCTCGGCGTCGGCTTCTCCGGCACGCTGACCTATCGCGAGATCTGCGGCGCCCCGGCGACCGGCTGCTCGGTCGCGGGCGGACCCGGCACGCTGCTCGGCTTTCCGGCGTGCGTATATGGCCTGGTGATGTACCTGCTGGTGGCGGCCACTGCCGCCGCGGGTCTCCTGGCCGGCCGCGCCGCCCGAACCGGCGACTGACGGAGAGCGTCCGCCGTCAGGCGGTAATCGCGCGGGATTGCCCGCGTGGCTGCTTCCACCGTTTGAGCCTCGGCAACGTCTCCGCCATCAACGACCGGCCTTGGGCGGCAGGCATGATCTTCTGATCGGCCATGACCGTGACGCACCGCTCCAGCATCTGCTCCATGGTGATGGCGGGCTCGGTGAACGCGCCCTTCACGAAACAGTGGCGGCAGTAGTCGTTGACGCGGTACCCGGCCTCGTCCGTGCCGAAGTCGTCCGGGCGGCGAAGGGGCATGGAGCAACTCTGGCAGAAGGGGCCAAGCGGTTTCTGGACCGACATCTGGTCCTCCGGGAAAGGGAAGCGTGCGACGGTGGACGCTTCCCATTCTAGAGCGGGGACCGGTAAGCGGGCATGAAGACGCGCTGAAGAAATCGGCACAACGAGCGCGCCGCTGATCTCGCGTCGGCGCGCGGCTTGTGGAGTCAGCGGCATCGCTGCTTGGGGCGCTCCCGGAGTGACAGGGGCTCTCCGGCGCCGACCAAGACTCCCAACGCTACGCCGTTCCCTCCACCAGCTTCATGAACCGCGGATTCTTCCGCAGCGGATCGAAGTTGGGATCGATCCGGAGCCAGCCGGGCGAGAGATAGTACGGGATCTTGAGCAACGGCTCGAGCTGATCGAGCGCCTTCTCCGGCTCGCCGACCAGCAGGTAGATCCGCACGAGCTGGAGCTGCATGTAGGGTCCGGTACTGGCGTCCTGGCTGATCGGCAGCAGCTCCACTCCGCGCCGGCCTTCCCGTATCGCGTCCGCCTTCCGTCCCATATAGGCCAGGGCCAGGCCGACGAACACGTGACGCTGCGCGTCATCGGGCGCCGCGCGGCTCTGCTCCTCGAGGGCGATCCGCGCCGAGTCGGCATAAATAGCCGCCCGGACTCGGTCACCCCGGAGGTGATAGATCTGAGCAAGGACGATCCCCCAGTTGCCCCGATCGTTGTCGAATGCACTCAGCGGCGATGCGAGCACCTGGCGCTGCTGTGCGTCGTCCAGCACCCAGTAGAGATCCTGGTAGGTCGCGAAGTAGGGCAGGAGCACTCCCGGATCGATCTGTCGGGCCGACGCGCGAATCACCGATCGAGCACTGTCGAGATCGCCTCTCGCGAGGGCGACAAGCACCTTCTGCCATGATACGACCAGATTGGTCGGAGCGAGCGCCACCGCGCGGTCTGCGGCGGAGTCGGCCGCGGCGTACTGCCGGAGCTGCGTGCGCACGTCCGCCAGGTTGAGGGCTCCCTGGACCGAGCGTGGGTCGAGCTGGGCGGCGTGGGCAATTCGAGCGGCGGCGCTGTCCCAGTGGCCCTTGGCTTCCTCCCTCGAAGCGAGCGCCCCGAGAAGGCCGACGTCGTTCGGATCGAGCCGGACGCCATGCTGGTACTCCTCGATCCCGCGATTGACGTCAACTGGGGTCACCGTCACGGAGTACGCGCCCAAGGCGCGGTACACCAGGGGGTCGTTCGGCTTGAGGCGGCGGGCGCGCTCCGCAGCGAGACGCGCCTGCTCGCCGAGCGCAGGATCGGGGACGCTATTCTGGTAGAGGCGCGTACTGGCGCGGGAGAGTTGCGCCCACGCGGTCGCGAACATCGAGTCGAGGGCGACCGCGCGCTGGTAGTAGCCGATCGCGCGACGGAGCGAAGGGGGATCGTTCACCGTCATCGCCTGGGACGCCGCCTCGCCCTTCAGGTACTCGTCGTACGCCGCCAGGTTCTCGGTCGGCTTGGCCGTGACCTCGCGGCGCGCGCTGTCGGCCAGCGCCACGCCGAGCGCATCGGCCACCTTGGTGGCGATGTCGCCCTGCACCTGGAACACATCGGTGAGCGAGGCGTCGAACTGCTCGCCCCATTTCGAGCGGGCCGGCTGACCCGGCCGCGCGTCCACCAGCTCAGGCGACACCCGCACGCGGCTCGCGCCGCCGGACTTCTCCCACCGCACGGTCCCGGTCAGCAGGTAGTCCGCGCCAAGCTCGCGTGCGATCTCGGCCGGCCGCTTGGTGGTGTGCCGGTACTCGAGCGAGCTGCCTCGGGCGATCACCTCGAGCCCCGCGACCTTGCCGAGCTTGGTGCGCACCTCGTCGGCGACGCCGTCGGCGAAGTAGGCGTCGGCGGAGTCGCCCAGGTTATCGAATGGCAGAACGGCGACGATCCTCGTGCCGCTCTCCGGCTGAGCGCCGCCGCCCTTGTGCCGCCAGGCGAACAACGCCCCGCCGCCAATCAGCAGTCCCAGAATCATTGCGATCGCGGTGGCCGGAACGGGCCGACGCCCCGCGACCGCTGCAGCCGGCGCCTTCGGCTCCGCCGGGGCCACTGTCGGCGTCGTGGCCACACTCGCTGGCGTGTTGGCCGCCGTCGTCACGCTTGGCATGGAGCCGAGCAGCGCCTGGACGAACTGCGCCATGCCGGCGAAGCGATCCGCGGGCACCAGCGCCAGCGCCTTCCGAATCGCCTCATCCACCGCGGGCGGTACCGTCGGCCGCGCCACCCGCACGCTCGGAGCCGGTTCGGTGAGCCGCTTGATGACGACCGCCTGCGGTGTGGGACCGGTGTAGGGCGGCTCGCCGGCCAGCATCTCGTAGAGCACCGTCGCCAGCGAGTAGAGATCGGTGCGGGCATCGAGAGTCTTGTCACCCGCCGCCTGCTCGGGGCTCATGTATGCCGGCGTGCCGATGGCGAGTCCGGTCTGCGTGAGACCCTCGTCGCCACCCACCGCGCGAGCGATGCCGAAATCGGCGACGAGCGTGCTGCCGTCGGTCGTGAGCAGAATGTTTTCTGGCTTGATGTCGCGATGAACGATGCCGTGATGGTGGGCGTAGTCGAGAGCGCGAGCGGCTTCGGTGGCGATGCGGAGCGCGTCGTCCAGGGGAAGCTGGCGCTCGCGGCGCAGCCGGTCGCGGAGCGACTCGCCTTCCACGTACGGCATGGTGAACCAGAGCTGTCCGGCCGCTTCACCCGAGTCGTGGACCGTCAGGATGTGGGGATGCTGGAGCCGGGCGGCGAGCTTGATCTCACGCTGGAAGCGCTCGGGGCCGAGTGTGGCCGCGAGCTCGGGGAGGAGGACCTTGAGCGCGACGGGGCGGTCGTGCCGGAGATCGTTCACCAGATAGACGACGGCCATCCCGCCGTGCCCGAGCTCGCGCTCGAAGGCGTAGCGGTCGGCGAGTGCGTCACGCAGGGCTTCCGGCACTCCCATCGGAGCTCCTGAAGGAGAGAGGCCGTACGGGCTGGAACGGGTTCGAGACGTCGAATGGCGAGATGATAAGTAAGCGGTCCGGGATGCAGGGCGCCAGCGGCGCCTTTTCCAAGGATCAGCGACGCAGTGTGACCCACGTCCTTTCGCGGCCGGCGTCACCTCCCTATCCTGTTCCATCCTGTTCCACAGTTGAGAGTTGCCTTGATCTTCACCGATCCTCGAACGTGACGTCGGTCAGCGAGTATCCTTCCGAGGTCTCCGCCCCGGAGCTCAACGGCGGCGAGATGAGCCGGCGCATCCAGGCCATGGACTGGTCCTCGACGCCGCTCGGGCCGATGCATACGTGGTCCTCCACGCTCCACGCCACCGTGCGCCTCATGCTCGCGAACCGGTTCCCCCACATCCTCTGGTGGGGCCCGGAGTTCATTCAGTTCTACAACGACGCCTACATCCCGATTCCGGGGACCAAGCACCCCAGGGCGCTGGGCCAGCGCGGCAGCGAGTGCTGGCCGGAGATCTGGCACGTCATCGGGCCGCTCGTGGAGACTCCGTTCTCGGGCGGACCGGCCACCTGGATGGACGACATCTTCCTCGAGGTGCACCGGCACGGCTTCGTCGAGGAGACCCACTTTACCATCGCGTACAGCCCGGTACCCGACGACACCGCACCCAACGGCATCGGCGGCGTGCTCGGCACCATCCACGAGACCACGCAACAGGTCATCCAGGAGCGCCGGCTGGCGGTGCTGGGCGACCTGGGGACCCACGTCGCCGGAGGGAAGACGGCGGAGGAAGCCTGCGTCATCGTCGCTCAGGTGTTGAGCAAGCATGCCAGGGACATTCCCTTCGCGCTGATCTACCTCGCGTCCGCGGACAACAAGAGCGCGGAGCTGGTGGCCTCGGCGGGCGTCGCTCCCGGCGCCGCGTCGGCCCCGATCACGGTCTCGCTGGAGCACGATGACAAGGCCGGATGGCCCGTGGCATCCGCGTTTCGCGCCGAGCGCAGCGAGCGCGTCGCCGACCTGGCATCGCGATTCGCCGCCGGAGCTCCGCCGGGCCCCTGGACGGATCCACCCAGCCAGGCGCTGGTGCTCCCGATTCTCTCCAGCGGGCAGCACCGGGTCGCCGGCGTGCTCGTCTTCGGCATCAGCGCCCGCATCGCCCTCGACGACGCCTACGCCGCCTTCGCCGAGCTGGTCTCGGCGCAGGTGGCGGTCGCGATCGCGAACGCGCGCGCCTACGAGGAAGAGCGGCGGCGTGCCGAGGCGCTGGCGGAGATCGACCGGGCCAAGACGGCCTTCTTCTCCAACGTCAGCCACGAGTTCCGCACTCCGCTCACCCTGCTGCTGGGCCCGCTCGAGGAGGCGCTCGCGGCGGGGACGGACGGCGCCGGACGGAACATGCGGGAGGAGTTGACGGTCGCGCACCGGAACGGGCTTCGTCTCCTCAAGCTGGTCAACACGCTGCTCGACTTCTCCCGCCTCGAGGCGGGCCGGCTGCAGGCGACGTATGCACCGGTGGACCTGGCGGCGTTCACCACCGATCTCGCCGGGACGTTTCGCTCGGCGATCGAGCGGGCGGGCCTCACGCTTCGGGTGGAATGTCCTCCGCTCGGCGAGCGGGCGTACGTCGATGCAGACATGTGGGAGAAGATCGTTCTCAACCTGATCTCCAACGCCTTCAAGCACACCTTCGCCGGCGAGGTCGGCGTCGCGCTCCGGCGCTCCGGCGACCGATTCGTGCTCGAGGTGCGCGACACAGGCGTCGGCATCCCGGCCGAGCAGCTCCCTCACCTCTTCGAGCGCTTCTACCGGGTGCCGAACTCCCGCTCCCGCACCCATGAGGGGACCGGCATCGGGCTCGCGCTCGTTCAGGAGCTGGCGCGGCTCCACGGCGGCACAGTGGAGATCGCGAGCGAGGAGGGCGTCGGCTCGACGTTCACCGTGACGATCCCGGCAGGGACGGATCACCTGCCGCCGGATCGCGTGACGACCAATGTCCGGGCGCGAATCCGGAGCGGCGGACCCACCTCCTATGTCGAGGAGGCGCTGCGCTGGCTGCCCGACGCGCCGCCGCCGGTCGTACCTGACACCGAGCTTCCGCTCGGCTCGAGCGGCGCGACCGAACCGACGCCGGTGCAGACGAACCGCGCCCGCGTCCTGGTGGCGGACGACAACGCCGACATGCGGGGCTACGCCGCGCGCCTGCTCGGCACCCGGTGGGACGTCGAGGTGGTATCGGACGGGGCAGCGGCCCTGGCTCGAATCCGCGAGCGGGCTCCCGACCTGCTGCTGACCGACGTGATGATGCCGGGGAAGGACGGCTTCGGGATGCTCCATGAGCTCCGGGCCGATCCGGCGACCAGAGAGATGCCGGTGATCCTGTTGTCGGCCCGCGCAGGCGAGGAGGCGCGTGTCGAGGGACTCGAGGCCGGCGCGGACGACTATCTCGTGAAGCCCTTCTCCGCCCGCGAGCTGGTGGCGCGCGTGGGCGCGGCCCTGGAGCTGGCCCGCGTCCGCAAGGAATCGGCGGCGGCGCTCCGCGTCAGCGAGGAGCGGCTCCGGCAAGCCGCCAAGATGGAAGCGGTGGGACGCCTGGCCGGCGGGTTGGCGCACGACTTCAACAATCAGCTCCAGGCGCTCATGGGGTACGCGCGGTACGCCGCGATGGACCCGGGGATCAGCCCGACGTCCCGCCAGGATCTGGATCAGGTGCAGCGGGCAGCGAACCGGCTGGCCGACCTGACGAGGCAGCTGCTCGCGTTCAGCCGCCAGCAGATCCTGAAACCTGAACTGCTCGACATCGACGAGGCAGTGAGCGAGGGGCTCCAATTGCTGGGGCCTCTCATCGGAAGCCAGATCGTGTTCGGGGTCCGTCGCGGTCCCGACGCCAAGTGGGTGCACGCCGACCGGACCCAGATTCAGCAGGTGCTGATGAACCTCTGCCTGAACGGGCGGGATGCCATGCCGGAGGGCGGACATCTGGAGATCCGCACGGAGATTCGCGACCTCGACCAGGCGATGCCGGCACCAAACAGCGGGACCTCCATCCCCGCGGGTCGATACGTCGAGCTGGCCGTGACGGACACAGGCGGCGGCATCGAGCTGGACCACCTGACCCAGGTCTTCGAGCCGTTCTTCACGACGAAGGACGTGGGCAAGGGCACCGGGCTCGGGTTGGCGACGGTGCATGGCATCGTGGCGCAGAGCCGAGGGTACGTGTATGTGGAGTCGATGCCCGAGAGGGGGAGCCGATTCACGGTGCTGTTTCCGGCCGCGGAGCCGCCGGCAGGCGCCGGTGATTCGCTTCGCCCGGACTACGATCGCGTGTTCCGGCGGCCGACGCTGCTCATGGTGGAGGACGAAGAGACGGTGCGTGCCGTGCTCTCACGCTTCCTGACGGACGCGGGGTACGAGGTGCTGCAGGCGCGGCACGGGCGAGAGGCGCTCGAAGTGCTCGAGGAGCACGGCGACCGGATCGCGCTGGTGGTGAGCGACGTCGTCATGCCGGTGATGGGCGGCAAGGAGCTCGCGGCACGACTCGCGGCGAGCAGGCCCGACCTGCCGCTGATCTGGATGTCGGGCCATCCCACCGACACGACGCTGGGCGCGCTGAACGGCGAGGCGAGCCATCCGTTCCTCGCGAAGCCGATCGAGCCGCAGATACTGATCGAGACGGTGCGGGACGTGCTCGCCTAGTCGGGGGCCTCGGTCCGTGCCCGCGATGAGGTCGAGTGAGCCGGCTGTCGGCTCAGTTCGGGCGGACATGGTGATTCCGTCGGGACGCGCCTGACTCCCACCCCGCCCTTCCCCTTGCGCGCCCTCCTGCATCACCACGCCCACCCGAACTTCGCCCGTCCTCTCCGTCTTCTGCGTCCTCTTCGTCATTCACGGGTGCGTGAGACCTGACGGAGCCGGAAGAATTCCTCGCTCCACGTAAATGGGCCGCACCAGCTCGCGGAGACGGCCGAGCCTGCTCCGAAACCAGACGCCACCCACGATGCACGCGGTTCCTCCGATCATGACCGTGGCGGGCTCGCCGAGATGCTCGGCGAGCACGCCGGCGAAGAGGCTGCCGATGGGCGCGGTGCCGAGGAAGGCCATCGCGTAGAACGCCATCACACGTCCCCGCAGGTGCTCCTCGACGATCGTCTGCAACACGGTGTTGCTCGACGCGAGCGCGACCATGAAGCCAGCGCCCACGAGCGGCAGCAGCGCGATCGACAGCCAGAGCGTGCGCGAGAGCGCGAACCCGATGAGAGCGACCCCGAACACGGTGACGGACGTCGCGATCACGCGGCCGAGCCCAAGGACCGAATGGCGGGAGGCGAGGTAGACCGCGCCGGCGAGCGCGCCGACGCCCGACATGCCCATGAGGATGCCGAGGATGTGGGGTCCGCCGTGCAGAATCTTGGAGGCGAAGGCCGGCATGAGCACCGCGTACGGCATTCCCATGATGCTCACGAGAGCCAGGAGGAGGAGCACGGTCCGGATCGGCTCGAAGTCGCGGACGTAGCGGAAGCCGGTGGCCAGCTCGTCGAGGAGGCGGCTCGTCGCGGGCTCGCGCTCCTCCCTCGTGATCCGCATCGCGAGCAGCGAGGCGATCACGAAGAGGTAGGAGATCGCATCCACCAGAAAGCACCAGGCCTCACCGAAGGAGGCGATGAGGATGCCTCCGATCGCGGGGCCGGCGACTCGGCTCGCGTTCACCATCGACGAGTTGAGCGCGATCGCGTTGGGGAGGTCGGCCCGGTCCTCGATCATGGTGACGACGAACGCCTGCCGGGCCGGCGTGTCGAAGGCGTTGATGACGCCCTGGAACACCTGGAGTGCCAGGATCTCGGCGACGGTGATGATGCCGGCGAAGGTGAGGACCGCGAGCGCCAGCGACTGTACTAAGGAAAGGGCCTGGGTGACGAGGAGCACCCGATGGCGGTCCCACCGATCCACGAACACCCCGGCGACCGGCGCGAGGAAGAGCGTCGGGATCTGGCCGCAGAAGCTGACGATGCCGAGCAGCAGGTCGGACCCGGTGAGGCGATAGACCAGCCATCCGGTGGCGATGCGGGTGATCCAGGTGCCGACGAGCGAGACGGTCTGGCCGCCGAAGAAGAGGCGATAGTTGCGGTGGCGGAGGGCGCGGAGGAGGGACATTCGGAAAGGTAGCGACGGGCGTTGTTGACGAGCATCGCTGCTTAGGGCGCTTCCCGGAGTGACCGGGGCTCTCAGGCTCAGCGATGCCGTCGGGGCGTGGTGACGCCGGGCTTGCGCTCCGGGCGGGACCGTCTCGCTCGGGGCGCTGCAGGCCACCGTTAGGGTCGAATTGCCGAGCGGGCGGTTCCCGGCCTGACGCGCTACCCTCGCGACCCGGTCCCTGGCCCTTCGCCGCCCGGCGTCGTCAGCATCGATGCGGGTCGGCGCGAGCCGGAGGGATAGGGGTTCGGAGGCAACCTCCCAGGTGGGCGGGGCCGGGATGTCTTGGAGGTTGCCGGAGAGCCCCTGTTCCTCCGGTGAGCGCCCGAGCAGCGATGCTACCTAACGCCGCCCGCGGCAGCACGCCAAGCGGCTCGTCTAGTATAGAAGTATCCCACCATGTACCAGTCGTACGCCGCGCAGAACACACCATAGGCGAGAGGAATGGCGGTGACGTTGCGGGCGCCGGCGGAAGCGGTGCCGACGTTCACCGAAACCTCGTGGAACAGGTCCCAGGCGCCGTGGAGCGCATAGCCGAGGAGGAGCGACGCGGGCAGCCGGAGCCCGAGCAGACCGAGGGCGACGAAAACCACTACCGCGTAGGCCTCGGACCGGAGCGCCGAGTTATCGCCGAAGTACCCGACGAAGGCCAGATACATCGCGGCGATCGGAGTGAGCGCCAGGGAGAAGAAGATGTGCTCGACCCGCGGTGAGAACCGCGCGCGACAGATCGCGACCGTCCCGATGGCCGCAAGCACTCCGATCCCGATGTACCACGACATGATCGCCACCAGCGCCATGGCCCAAGCCTCCTTTCGCATCCCACTTCGAGTATCGGTCTTCCCATCCCAGATATCGATCGTCCCAGCCCAGGTATCGATCATCGTATCCCCAGCATCTATCATCCGTTGGATGCCGTCGAGCGTCAACCACGAGGACTCGATCGTCCGAGACCGCGGATCGATCGCTATCCATCGGATGTCGATCGCTCGATATCGGAGGTCGACCGCCCGCAACGCAGGACGATCATCCGGCATCGGGACCTGAGCGCAGGACGCGAGGCACCGAGCATCAGACATGCAGGATCGGCCGTCGTGAGTCTCGCCGCGATCGTTCGGAATTGGGAGGTGGCCGGCCGCCGCGCCCATGCGATCGTGATCCACGAGGAAGCGATCGAAAGGCGCGAGGTGACGATCGCTCGCCATCGACCGGCGGTCGTCAGTCTTCGAGGAGCGACGCATTGTCCCGAAGGAGCGACAGATCTTTTCGGGGAAGCGACGGATCTTTTCGGGCGAGCGGCGGAATTCCATGGAGGAGGTAATCGATTTCACGGAGGAGTCACCGACCTCGAAGGCGTCCGACCGGCTGTCCTCAGTCCGGGGCACGATCGCCTTCATGGTGATGCGAAACTCTTCGTGTTCACGCTGCAGTGTCTCTCACGCAACCGCAATTCGTATTGCGAATTCGACGCGTGATGCTTGATGGGTAATTCGTCGCGCGCAAGAGTTGGCATACTCGATGCGTCTAGTGGCGCGCGATCGAAGTCTCGGATACGGGTGACATCGATCCTCCGCGCAGCGCACGATCACGATGAGTGCCGGCCGATTCCGTGTCATCATCCGGCGCAAGACAGAGGAAAGTATGAACAGAGAGTGTAGGATCACGTACGAGATGGGAAAGAACGTCGTGCATGTCAGTGTGGCGCAGCCGGACCCTGATGCCGGGGGAGCCCAGTCCGAAGCAAAGGCGAAGGAGATCGTCGTCAGCATGGAGCAGGCAGACGGCGAGCAGCGTGCCGGCCTGATCGATGTTCATGCGGCGGCGCTGGAGAAGCGCAGACTTCGCCGGGAGATGCTGATCGGGCCGATCGCGCACATGGCCGAAGTCGGCCGTCGCGCGTCGCGGGAGCAGCACGAGCTCAAGACCACGTTTCGCTTCAAGCCGGGCCGCGGCACGTATGTGGCGCTCCAGACCGCGGGCCGCGAAATGCTGGCAGAGGCTCGGACGCACAAGGAGGTGCTCGCGAAGTATGGTCTGTCGGAGCCGGTGTTGACGCTGTTCGGTGAAATGCTGGACCAGTTCGATGCGGCGGTCGCGCTTGGTGTCGCGGGTCGAACCAGACACAAAGGTGCGACGAAGCAGCTCGATGCCCTGGCGACGGAGCTTGCGTCGCTGGTTCGGGTGATGGATGCCGGGAACCGGCAGCGGTTCCAGGACGACCCGAAGCTGCTGGAAGCATGGATCACCGCGAGCACGCCGCGCGCGAAGCCGAGCGCAGTCACGCCCGCGGAGCCGCCGGTCACTGGTGGGACACCGGTTGCGGGTGATCAAAGATCCGCTGCATGACCCGGGGGCGATCGACCCGGTGTAGCCGGAAGTGAACCGCCGCCGATGGTGACGACCCTCGGCGGCGGTTTGTTTACAAGGAGACTGATATATTAGCGCCATGGACAAACCTCGGATCTTTCTCGGCTCGTCCGGGCAACAGGTGAAGCTGTTGCAGTTGCTGACCCGAGGCCTCCAGGACGTCGCGCATGTCGAGCCCTGGACCACATCGTTGACTCCCGGGACCAGCACGCTTGAGCGTCTCGTCGAGCTGGCGCATGAGGTCGACTTCGCCGCGTTCGTGTTCGCCCGGGACGATTGGACGACCACCAACGCCTCCAGCTCTTCCGTGCCCCCCGGCACCGCGCAGACCTCTCCCCGAGACAATGTCGTGTTCGAGGCGGGCCTGTTCGGCGGTGCCCTCGGCATGCGCCGCACTTTCATTCTCCATTCCCACGGCGCCAAGCTTCCGACCGATCTCCTCGGCCTCATCTGCATCCGCTACGACGACGCCGCGAAGCCCTCCGAGATGAAGGCTCTCAATCAGAAGCTCCGAGAGGCGATCGAGGCCGAGGGACGGGTGAAGCGCATCGAAGGCCTCTGGTGGCAGTTCTCCCTGACGGCGCGCGGGCCGCGGGAGCCTTCCGCCATCAGTCTGCTGCGCGTCTCGCGAGACCGCGACGGGGCGTTGGAGGTGAAGGGCAGCTCGTGGCAGGAAGACGGCACCATCTCGGCGAGGTACTCGAGCGAAGCGGCGAAGGAAAGGAAGGAGCCGTCGGGCGTCTTCTATTATTGGCAGGGGGAACGGCCGCGAGACCCGAACGCGCCGCAGCTGTTCGGTACCGGAGAGATCCGATTGGAGTCCGCCGATCGAGCCGCCGGTTACTGGACGACTCGGGCGGCCAATGATCCGGACGTGAATGCGCGGACCGCGGGAGTGTACTGGCGGGCGGATCCCGACGACTTGAGCGTGATGGACGGGCCTGACGATGGGCAGCGCGCGAAGCTGATCGCGGCGCAGTTGGGGCGATGGAAGGCCCTCGCGAGCGCATAGACGAGGCCACCGCGACGCGAGCCGCGCGCCGGACCTATATTCCAGCCAGCCTATCACACGGAGCGCGCATGCGTCCGCTCTTGATCGCTCTCACTCTCGCCTTCGCACCGGTTGTACTCCCGGCGCAGCAGCCGCCCGCCTCCGCGAAACCGCTCGAGGTCGGCGCGCCGGCGCCCGACTTCAGCCTGCGCGGCGCCACGCGCTACGGCGTCCTGGCAAAGCCGATCCGTCTCTCCGACTTCAAGGACAAGACGGTGGTCATTGCGTTCTTCTACAAGGCCAGGACCAGCGGCTGAACGGTCCAAATGGACGCGTACCGTGATCAGTACGCGACGCTCTTCAAGAACGGCCGAGGCGTAGTCCTCATCGCCATCAGCGCCGATCCCGATACCGCCCTCGCCTCGTGGGCGCGCGACAGGGAGTACCCGTTCCTGTTCGCAAGCGACAGCGCGCTGGCTGTCGCCCGGCAATACGGGGCGGTGGCCGACGAGCCGGGCATGACGAATCGCAACCTGTTCGTGGTGGGAGGGGACGGCAGAATCGCCTACCGGGCGACTCCGTTCCGGGAAATGGATCAGTCGGCCTACAAGGCATTGGGGGCGGCGGTCCAAGGTCGGAAGTAAGGACCGGAGTACCCTGAGGTGAACGGCTCAGCCATGGCTGTGGGCGAAGCCCAAACGCAGGGATGAGCAGGCTCTGGGAAGGAGTTTCGGCTCGCTACTCCGAGCATCAAGGGATCGTAAGCCCGATCCGTTCCACCAATTGGAGGAACCGCGGATCGGGATGCAGCGGCAGATATCCGGGATCGACGTGCACGTAGATGAGCCCGGCCGAACGGACCTGAAAGGCACGCTCGAGGCAGGCGAAGGCGCGGTCGACATCGCCCACCGCTGCATAGCCCATCGCCATGATCTCGGATCTCACGTAGTGCTGCCGTGATTCCTCCTCCAGCCGGGCGAGGATCTCGTGGGCTTCGTCGCCTCGTCCCAGTGGCGCGAGGGCCCGCACGATCAGCGCGTCGTAGGAGCGCACGCTCGTGTCGAGCCCCTGCCCCCGCTGAAACCACTGCAAGGCCTTCTCGGCATCACCGAGCTCCGCGTACGCTGAGCCGATGTCCAGGTACGAGTAGGCGTAGTCGGCGCTCAGGTCGATAGTCTTCCTGCCCTGGGCGATGGCGCCGGCATAGTCGCCGCTGAACAGCAGGAAGCGGCCGAGCCAGCGGCTGTACACCGTATGGAGTGGGTCGAGCACCAGCGCCTTCCGCATCTCCTCGATTGCCTCGGCCAGCAGACCTACGGTCGGCAGCACGCTGCCGAAGGCCCAATGAGCCTCGGCGTGGTTGTCGTTCAGCGTCACCGCCCGGCGGAGCTGCCGCTCCGCGCCGGCGAAGTCCCACTCGTACCAGCACAGCACCTTGCCCACCGACGTGATCGCCTCGACCAGGTCGGGATCGTGCTGCAGCGCCCGGGTGGCCGCCGCCTTGGCCCTGGGGTAGGCGTCGTCCGGCACGACGAAGTCGTCGGCCAGCTGGGTCCAGCAGTCCGCGATGCCGGCGTACGACCGGGCGTAGGCCGGGTCCTGGAGCAGCGACTGCTGGAAGAAGTCCAGCGCCTTCCTGGTGGAGGGCTCGGTGTCCTTGTTGAACACGAACCGCCCCTTCAAGTACAGCGTGTAGGCCTCGATGTTCTTGGTCGGAGCCACCAGCTGGCCGCCGTCCTCACCCAGCCGCAGCTTCAGCGCGTCCACGATGGCGTGCGAGATCTCGTCCTGGATGGCGAATACGTCCTCGAGCTGCCGGTCGTAGGTCTCGGACCAGAGATGGTACCCATCGGTCACGTTGATCAGCTGGGCGGTGATGCGCACCCGGTTGCCGACCTTGCGCACACTTCCCTCGAGCACCGAGCTCACGCCCAGCTTCTCGCCGATCTGCCGCACGTCCACGTCCTTGCCCTTGAAGGCGAAGGAGGAGGTGCGCGAGGCCACCTGCATGCCGGGCACCTTGGCGAGGGCGTTGATGATCTCCTCGGTCATGCCGTCGCTGAAGTACTCGTTCTCGGGGTCGGCGCTCATGTTGGCGAGGGGGAGGACCGCGATGGCCTTGCGCACGGGCTGGGCGGGCGGCGTGCGGCCGGTCGGGACGGTGGCCTGGGCCGATCCGCCCGTGCCGTTCACCAGCCGGAGCGCCTCGACGAACTGGGCGCCGGTGGCGAACCGGTCCACCGGTGTGCGGGACAGGACGCGGGTCAGCGCGTCGTCCAGCGCCTCGGGCACGTCCCGAGTGACCCGCACCTTCGGAATGGGAGAGACGAACCGCTTGGCGATGATGGCCTGGGCAGTGGCGCCGGTGAAGGGCGGCTCACCGGTCAGCATCTCGTAGAGCACGCAGCCCAGGCTGTACAGATCGGTACGGCCGTCCACGGAAGTCTCGCCGGAGGCCTGCTCGGGACTCATGTATGTAGGCGTGCCGACGACCATGCCTGTCTGGGTGAGGGAGCCGTCGCCGCTCAGGGCCTTGCCGATGCCGAAGTCGGCCACCATGGCCGAGCCTTCGTGGAGCAGAATGTTCTCCGGCTTGATGTCGCGGTGGACCACCTGGTGCCGGTGGGCGTAGTCCAATGCGGACGCGACCTCGCGGGTGATCGCCAACGCGTCCGGGAGTGACAGCTGCCGCTCCCGCTGGAGCCGCTCCCTGAGCGAGCGCCCCTCCATGTTGGGCATGACGTAGAAGAGGAGCTCGCCGGCCTGGCCGGAGTCGTACACGGGAAGGATGTGCGGGTGGTTGAGACCGGCGGCGAGCTTGATCTCGCGGAGGAACCGATCGGCGCCGATCGCGGCCGAGAGGTCGGGCCGGAGGACCTTGAGGGCGACCTTGCGGTCGTGACGGAGGTCCTGGGCCAGGAACACCAAGGCCATGCCGCCCTGACCGAGCTCTCGCTCGATCTGGTAGCGGCCGGCGAGACCGCGTTCGAGCTGTTGCTGAAGGGAGTCCATCAAGAGAGGAAGATGCGCGAGAATGCGTAGAGGTGCCAGCGATCATCGGTGCTAGTGACTCCACATGTCGCCGGTCGCGGCGAGATACTGGAGCGAAGCGGTGAAGGAGAAGAGGTATGGGATGAACGGCCCTTGCGAACATATCGATCGAGTATCTCGTAACGCCCCCTCGAACATGAAGCTTCTCGCCGACGAAACCTTTCGCGGGCAACCCCTGTCTAATCGTGGAGCACGTCTCAACTCAACCACGATACAGCGAGAGGCTCACCGATATGCACACCAGGATCTTCGTCCCCGCAGCCGTGGCGGCTTTGCTCCTGAGCGCCGCGGCAGGCGTTGCGCCGGCGGCAGCGCAACAGAACCCGGTACTGGCCGGCGACAGCACCTTCATCCTGACGGCCGCCAGCACCGGTCTACTACAGGCGAAGCTCGGAAAGCTGGCGGCGGAGAAGGGGTCGAGCCCCAGCGTCAAGGAGTTCGGCAAGCGGATGGCGGACGACTACGCGAAGGCCAACGAAGAGCTCGCCGCCGCAGCGAAGCAGGCGGCCTATCCCAGGCCCGTGCTGCTGCGAGACGACAAGAAGGTGGCCGACAAATTCTCCGGCATGGATCGAGCTGCTTTCGACAAGGCCTACATGACCGAGATGCTGAAGCAGCACGACCAGCAGGTGGCGCTGTTCCGGCAAGAGTCCGAGAAGGGGAAGGTGGTGGTCCTCAAGCAGCTCGCCTCGAAGATGCTGCCGGAACTGGAGCAGCGTCTGAGCCTGGCGACGGAGACGGCCAGGTCGGTCGGGGCGGACGTCACGGCGTCGAGCTCGGCCGGAGGAGGGAAAGGGACGGGAGTCGGCAGCAACTGAAACGCTAGGCCTCCGGAGCAGATGGGCGCCGGGGATAGGGCCAAGTAGCGAATTCGGAAGGGATTTCAATTTGTGCCGCATCCATTGGCGCTAGGTGGCGCTCGTGGATGCGGCACTGTTTTTCGGCACCTGCGTGGGGAAGTACAGAGCGGCCGGTGCGGACCGGCGTGGCACAGACGGACGCGGCGCACGCGGATCTCAACACCGGGCAGTATGCCGGCATCGGCGCGCTCGCGGGTGGCCCCCTCAGTTTCTCCCGACCTCTAACGAGTTGGCGCTGCCATTCGAGGATGGCCAGTTGCAGCCGGCGTGGCCGATTGGACCTCGCTGCTCCCCCGGTCGGGGGCTGAGCCTAGGAACCATCCCTGGATTGGGAGCAGGACCGTTCAATCAGCCGCAGGTCTCCGACCTCAAATTGTGACGCGTGCGAGGACGAAGGCGCAATGGATCCAGCGAAGTCGGTGGTGCATTCTGTGCGCGGGTTCTGGCATTGCCAGGGCTCGAGCGGTGTGACGCAGCCAGAGTGCGGCACGTCGGAAGCCCGAGATGCACAGGCGGGCGATAAACCAAGCCGGAGATCCGGAAGGGATAGGGAGCGACTGATCATGCCGAGGCAGGACCGGAGGTCGTTGGTGGAGAATGGCGGCAATGTCCCGGGTTGATGTGGTCGAAAGCCCGCCAGCTCCCGCGGCGAGAGGCCGCCCAGACCGCGCTCCTCAGGCTCACGCGCTGGTATTCCATCGTCCTGGTGGTGTTCGGGGCGGTCTGGTGGGCCTCGACCGCGCTGCCGCCGGCGGCGGAGCATGCCACCGGCTCGCCCCTGACTGGAACAGGCGCCCTGCTTCCGCTCTCGGCGATGCTCCTTCGCGTTGGCGAGGCAAGCCAGGGTTGGCTCGCGGCTCTGGTTCAGATGCTCGCCGCACTGCTCCTTGTCCTACCGGTCGCGGGCACCTACGTGCGCACCCGTTCTCGCGCGAAGTACGACCGCACGCTGGTGCAGACCGTGATCGTGCTGCCGGTCGCAATCACGGCGGTCCTGATGATGGTGAGCCACAGCCTGGCCCTGGCATTCGGATTGGCCGGGGTCGTGGGTGCGGTGCGCTTTCGGAGCACGCTCGATGAGGCCGGCGATACGGTGTACCTCTTCGCCGCGATCGTGATCGGGTTTGCTGCCGGTATCCACGCGCTGGGGATCGCGGTAATCCTCTCCGTGCTGTTTGTGGCGCTCGAGCTGAGCCTATGGTATTGGGACCTGTCCAACCCATCGGCGAGCTACTGGCACCACATGGCGTCGGGCTCCGAGGAAACCTCGGCCCCTGAATCGCCATCGGCGAGCAGGCCGTCGAGGGACAACATCCTTCGGGTGGACGTCGGGGACCTAGCGGCCGCCGAGGCGTCCACCGCCGAGCTGCTGACGGCGAACGTCAAGCGCCATCGGCTGGTCCGACGGCTGCGCAGCGAAGGTGGTATCGGAACTCTCGAGTACGCCGTTCGGCTCCGGAAACACGTCGGGCGGGACGAGGTAACCCGCCTGCTGCAGGATTCGGTCAAGGGAACCATCAAGAGCGTGAAATGGTCCGCCGCTGACAATGAGTCGGCGCGGCGCGCCCACTACAACGGCAAGTCACCGGAAGGACAAAAACGATGAGATCGAACGTACTGCGCCGCTCACATGCGGCCATCACGGTTGCGCTGGTGCTGGGCTCCCTCGGTGGCTCCGCGGTTGCTGCTCAAGTGCCTCTCGCCCAGGTGCCCGAGCACCCGAGCACGGCGGACAGGTCCATCGTGGACAGCACCGTCGTCCTTGCTCCTGGTCCGAAGTACGCCAAGTCCGGGATGTGGACGGTGGTGGCGGGAGGGCATTACCGCCGCCTCTGGACCACCCCGATCCGGGTGCCGGTGCTCGATGTTCATCGCTTCGCCGGCGGCCTGACCCCCGTCGAGGAGCACACGGGCAGCCAGACGAAATCGCTTCGCCTGGTGGGTGCGGACGGACGCGAGTACCAGTTCCGCTCGGTCGATAAGGACCCGGCCGCGAGACTGCCCCGGGAGCTTCAGGGGACGGCCTATGCGCGTGTGCTGCAGGACGGCGCGAGCGCGTCGTTTCCGGCCGCGCCGCTCGTGGCCACCTCCCTCCTCCAGGCCACTGGCGTCCTGGTCCAGAAACAGGTTCTCGTCGTGATGCCGGACGATCCCGCCCTCGGCGAGTTCCGCTCGCAGTTCAAGGGCGTGCTGGGCCTGCTCGAGGAGCGCGCTCAAGGAACCGCGCGAGAAAAAAACTCGGACGTGAGCGTCGCGCAGGCCGACAGCTCCGGCGCACCACGCAGAGTGATCTCGCCCACCGCGCTCTTCCGCCGCGTGGACGCGAGCCCGAACGATCGGGTGGACGCCGACGCCTTTCTCCGCGCCCGGCTCATGGACATTTTCATGGGCGACCGCGACCGCCACCGGGACCAGTTCCAGTGGGCCGCGTTCGGTAAGGGTCGCCCCACCCTGTGGCAGCCGATCTCGCGGGATCACGACGAGGCCTTCGTCAATCTCGACGGTTTCGCGCTCGACATCGCCCGGCTCTACTACCAGCCGCTCGTCACGTTCAAGGCGACGTATCCCGCGCACGACCGGCTCAACTGGCACGCCCGTGAGGTCGACCGCCGATTTCTGGTGGAACTCGGTCGCAGCTCCTGGGACTCGACGGCCACGGCCGTCCAGCACGAGCTCACCGACTCGGTGATCGACGCCGCCGTACGCCAGATGCCGCCCGAGATCTATGCCAAGGGTGGTCAGCGGCTCGCGCGGATCCTGCGCGCCCGGCGCGACGGGCTCGTGCGCGAGGCGCTGAGCTACTACGACTTCCTGGCGCACGAGGTCGAGATTCACGCCACCGACGCACCCGAGGTGGCGGAGATCACCCGCGTGGACCCGCACCACATAGACGTGGCCTTGCGCGCTCAGGACGCCGAGCGGCCCTACTTTGAGCGGCGATTCGACGACCGTGAGACCCGTGAGATCCGGCTCATGCTCTGGGGTGGCGACGACCGGGTGATCGTCCGCGGCGCCGCGGCGCCGAACATCCGGCTCCGCGTTGTGGGCGGCGCCGGCGATGATGCCTTCGTCGACTCGACCCGGCAGGGTGGGGTCAAGTTCTACGACGATCGAGGACACACTACCGTCGAGGGCGCCCGGCACCTCGCCGTCAATACCAAGCACCACGACGAGTGGATCGGGAGCGATGCCGACCGCTACCCGCCGCGTGAGTGGGGCACGTGGTCGCGCCCCTTGCCCTGGATCGAGGCCAACAGTGACGTGGGGCTGTTCGTGGGTGCGGGGCTACTCCGCACGCAGTACGGCTTCCGCCGAAACCCGTTCGCCTCCGAGATCCGCCTGCGGGCGGGGTACTCGACCGGCGCGTCGGCTCCCCGGGCGGATCTGGATGCGGTGTTTCACCCCGAGAACACCTCGCACTTCTGGCGGATGCAGGCCCTGGCCTCGGGCGCGGAGGTCCTCCGCTACTACGGGGTCGGGAACGACAGCCCGAATGACGGCAGCCGGGATTTCTACCGGGTGAACCAGCAGGTCTATGCGCTCCAGCCCGCGTTCGTGGTGCCGATCGGCCGGAGTCTCGAGGTGAGCATCGGTCCGGTGGCGCGCTGGTCGCGGACGGAGAACAACACAGGACGCTTCATCGCGTCGCTCCGGGACACCCTGCTCGGCGGTCGGGACTTCGGGCAGGTGGGCGGCCGACTCGGGCTCGAGCTCGACACCCGGGACCGGCCTCTGGACCCGCGCCACGGGCTTCACGTGACCGTCGCGGGCGAGGTGGAGCCAGGCCTGTGGGACGTGCCCCGCACGTACGGTTCGGGTGAAGTGAAGGCCGAGGCATTCGCGTCGGCCGCTCTGCCGGGGAAGCCTACCCTGGCGCTCCGGGCCGGCGGCCGCCGGGTATGGGGCTCGTTTCCATTCTTCGAATCGGCGTTCCTGGGCGGTGCGTCCACGCTGCCCGGGTACCACTCGAACCGGTTCGCGGGCGACGCGAGTGTGTACGGCGGCGCCGAGCTCCGTCTGACGGCCGGTCACAGCCACCTGGCCATCCCCGCCGTCTGGGGAGTCTATGGCAACCTCGGTGCCGGCCGCGTCTACCTCGACGGGGACTCCCCGAGCGGCTGGCACAGCGGCGGCGGCGGAGGAATCTGGTTGGCGATGCTCGATCATCCCACCGCGCTGTCGTTCGGTGTCGAATCGTCGAGCGAAGGCACGCTGCTGCAGGCAGGCACGGCGTTCGGCTTCTAACTCGGAGGCGTTCCGTGGTCGCCAAAGCAGAGGGGCGCACCGAGCCTGCGCCGATTGTGAGTCTCGAGCAGATCCTGGCCGCGCGCTCGTATCCGTGACCGTCGTCATGCCTGGCGCGGTGAAGGACGGACCATTGCACCGACGGGTGATGACAGAGGCGCTTCGCGCGCTCGGGACCGTCGCCGATGAGAAGCGCTGGAGGGTCTTATCCGGGGAGGGGCGCTGGCAGCAGACCGGCCCGGAAGCACTCTTCGTCGTGGACGTGGGAGGGTGGCTGGTCAAGTCGGGCACCGTCGAGCTGGAGGATCATCACCCTCTCGGGGGCGTGTGGGAGCTGGACGTGTTCGCATCCGAGGGCCTCGTCACTCGCCGACAGCTGGGGCTCCCACCCCGGCGATGCCTGGTATGCGAGAGGCCCGCGTATGTGTGCGAAGCTCGGGCCGTCATCTGCCCGAGGAACTTTGGAGCACCATCCGGCAGCTGGTGGGTGCCTATGACCTGCGCTCCGTCGCCTAGGCAATGCCCCGCGGCCGGAGGCATGGTCCCGACGTCGCGGCCCCCGGTCCCGCATGAAGTAACTCGTATCACGAAACAGACCGCGTGATTGCTGCCTACACAGCATGTGGGTCAGTGGGCAACGGCTGACTGCGTACTGTCGGGCTGAACAAGCTCGCGGATCACGCTGGCAATCCCAACGCTGAAATCACCCAGCGCTCTGCTCAACGACGCAACCGACTGCTCGGTCGAGCTGCCGGCTGCCGGAGCAGTCAGACGTACCTCCTTCTCAGCGATCGTTTGCCTCGTTGCGACATCGCGCAGGACCCATCGTGCCGCGAGAGACGCCGTCCCGGCGGTATCCGTCTCGAACCTCAGCACCTCAATCGCGAGCTGATAGGTTGGGGCGCTGCTGGCCCGGCCAGGGGTGCACGGTTACCTGATTGGCCTGCAGCAGCAGCGACAGGTTTTGAGCCATCACGTGTGCAATGTTGTCTGCCAGGGGCTCGGCCCAACGAGCGTTCTCGGACAGGGTCAACCGATTCTGAGAGTTACGAGTAACTATCTGGTCCTGATCGAGGTATTCGGACAGATAGATGGGCCCAACGCCGATCGCAGGCTGCGCCGCCCCTTCCGACGAACCACTCGTCTTCGCCTGCTCGGCTTCAGGAAGCGGGCTGACGGTGAAGAGTCGCCAGGGATCCTTCTGCTGCTGGCCGACGTGTACGCACGCGGTCAAGCAGATGAAGGCGAGCCCCAGGCGCATCGGCAGAGCGGATAGACCCCGCATCACTTCTCCCTGGCCACGGGTCTGCCGAAGATCATCGCGCTCGGGTTCCGCTCCATATACCCGGTCAACAACCGGACGGAGCGTGCAGCAGCCGAGACCTCCTGCAAAGTCCGGGTGAGCTCGTACATCACGGGGGAGTCGTTGATGGTCGCGTCGGTGTGCTGCAGAACTTTCCCGGCCTGGTCAATCATCGCCGTCGCCTTCACGCTCGTCTGCCGAAGATCCTGCGTGAGTCCGGAGACGTTGCTGTCGAGCCCAATTGCCAGGTGTGACACATTGCCGGCCGCCTCGCCCAGCCGGCCGGCAACATCACCCAGGGATCGGATCGTCAGTTTCAGGTCCGGTGAGGTGACCAGTTGGTGCACGTCCGAGATGGCTTGCCGGGCAGAGTCGACGAGGCCCTCGAGGTCGCTTGCCGCCAGCTTGGTGAGCACTTCGGTTACCGCCATTCGCGCCTTCTCGGTCGAGGACGGCTCGGTCGGAATCTCGCGGTATCGGAACTTGCGGCTGGCGGACAGTTGGACGAGAGTAGCCGGACTGCCGGGGAAATATTCCAACGCCACGAACAGCACCCCGGTGACGAAGCTCTCCGTCTGAAGCTGTCCGCGGAGCCCGGCTCGGATCGCTCTCCGATACTCCGCCGGGCTGTTGAGAATGGTCTCGCTGCCACCGAGACTGGTAATCTTCTCGGGGTCGATCCCGATGATGACCGGTATGCGGAACACGCTCTGGTCCCGCTTCAACTGGAGCCGGATGTCTTGGACGGAGCCGATCTCTACACCGCGGAACTTGACCGGCGCCCCAACGCGGAGGCCGTTCACTGAACCGGGAAAATAGAGCACGAATGCGTAGGTCCGGTGAAAGTAGCGCCCGGAGCCGATCAGAACGACTGCCGTGACAGCCAGCAGCAGTGCACCAACCACGAAGGCACCGATCAGTGTTGGGCTGACACGCTGCTTCATCGTCATGACTGTCCTCCCCTCGTCAGGAAACTCCGGAGGGTTGGATCCTCGGTCCGGGCCAACAGCTCCTTCGGCGGGCCACTGGCCGTGATCGCCCGGCTCGGCACGTCGAGGTAGATGCTGTTGGTGCCGATGGCGAAGATGCTGGCCAGGTCGTGGCTGACCACCACCAGGGTCATCCCGAGGCTGTCGCGCAGATTGAGAATCAGCTCGTCCAGCCGGCGCGCGCTGATCGGGTCGAGGCCGGCCGACGGCTCGTCGAAGAACAGGATGTCGGGATCCAGAGCCATGGCCCGAGCCAATCCGGCTCGCTTCTGCATCCCGCCGCTGATCTCCGACGGGTAGTAGTCCTCGAAGCCTTTGAGGCCCACGAGCGCGAGCTTGAGTGCGGCGACCTGGCGGATCTCCGCGGGCTTGAGATCGGTGTACTCCTCCAGCAGCAGTCCGATATTTTCACTCAGCGTCATCGCGCTCCACAGGGCGCCGCCCTGAAACAGCACCCCAACATCTCTGAGAATCCGTTCCCGCTGACTCGGCTCCGCATTCGTGAAGTTTTGCCCCTCGTAATAGATGTTGCCGTGCGCCGGCTGGTTGAGGCCGATCAGGTGTCGCAGCAGGGTGCTCTTGCCGCTCCCGCTGCCACCCATGACGATGAAGACATCGCCCCGGTTGACGGTGAAGGTCATGTCGCGCATCAGCACGAAGCTGCCGTATGCCATGGTGAGACCGCTCACGGTGATGCAGGGCGTCGCTCCGTTTCCGGCGGACTCGTCGGCCATCAGATCCCCAGGACGTAGAACAGGAAGGCGAACACGCCGCAGGCCACGATGATGGCAACCAGGCTGGTCACGACTGCCGAAGTGGCCGCCCTCCCGACGGCCGACGCGCTGCTGCCGGCCTGCAGGCCGCGCAAGCAGCCGGCACCCGCGATCAAGCCGCCATACACGGCGCTCTTGAACATGCCACCGACGGTGTCGCCCAGGCGGACGGCGTGGATGGTCTGACCGATGTACATCGTCCACGAGAGATCCAGCATTCCGACGCCGATCGCGGCTCCGCCGAGGATGCCGACGAAGTCCGCGTACAGACAGAGCAGCGGCATCATCAGGACCAGTGCCAGGACCCGGGGGAGAACCAGAAATTCAGGGATCGAAAAGCCCGCGGTCGTGAAGGCGTCGAGCTCCTGCGTGACCTTCATGGTGCCAAGCTCGGCCGCGAACGCGGCGCCGGTGCGGCCCGCCATGAGGATGGCGCTCATCAGCGCAGCCATCTCCCGGGTCATGGCCACACCGACCAGATTGGCGACGTAGATCTGCGCGCCGAACTGCGTGAGTTGGACGGCGCTGACGAAAGCGAGAATGACCCCCACCAGGAAACTGAACAGCGTCACGATCGGAAGTGCGTCGATACCGCACCGTTGGATCAGCAACCAGAGGTCGGATGGCCGATAGCGCGCGTTCCTTCGGACCAGCCGAATGGACGCCAGGGTCATGTTGCCGAGGAACGAGAGGGTTTCGCGTCCTTCGGAGACGACAGCGAGGGCGTGCGCGCCGAGGCGCTCGAGGAACGGGGGCGCGCTGAGTTGCTTTCGGGCGCCGGCTCGTTCGGGCACCGCAACGGCGAGGTCGAGAAGGTTGTGCAGGCCGGTCGGCAGCGCGGTGGCGTCGAGCGCTATGCCTCGTTCGCGGCAGGTGTCGCTGACCCGGGCGAGAAAGGCCAGGATGCTGCTGTCCCAGCTACCCAGCTCCTGGGTGTCGAACGACACCCGCGACGGGGGCGAGTCACCCTGTAATTCGGTTTCAAGGGCAGCGGCGGAGGCGAGTCCGTTCCGCAATTCCCATCGTCCGGCAAGCCGAATGAGGAGGATATCGCTCTCGAGCCGGTCAATCGCGACTTGGTTCATCGGGCCCGCTAGGTTGCGCTCGTGACCGCGGCGCGTGCGTGCAGGTGCCGGAACCCGCCCTCGGATCCGTAGCCAAGGAAGTAGCCCAGTTGGATGTTGAGCACGCCGAGCGGCTCGAGCAGACGCGCGTTCTTGAGCGACCCCGAGTTCACCGCATCGAACCCGATGTCGCGGGCCAGCTCCATCACCGTGGAGCGCGCCGCGTCGTCATCGCCCGCCACGAAGGCGGTCAAGGGCTGCCCCTCCACCTGCCCCGTCTCCATCAGCCCGGCAAACACGGTGTTGAACGCCTTCACGACGCGGGCCCGCGGGAGCTTCTTTTGCAGCTCCTCGCCCCCACTGGTGGTGAAGCCGACGGCTAGACCGGCTTCCTCGTTCAGCGCGTTGGTCACGTCCACGATCGGCTTCCCCGCCGTGACCGGCTCGATGATCCGGGCGACTTCCCCCACCGCCGCGAACGGCACGGCGATGATTATCACGTCGGCCCACTCGGCGGCGCCGCGAATTGCTCGCTCGTCCTTGTCCACCGCGCTCACCTCGTGCCCGGCCCGCGAGAGACCCCGGCTCAAGGCACCACCGACATGGCCCCGTCCCAGGATTGCGATCTTCCTGGCCATATTCCTCAGCGCGGCGCTCACAGAATACCCACCAGCGTATAAAAGACGAGCATCGTTGTACCCACTACGGCCGCAACGATCCCCTGCTGGCGGAACGTGAGCGGCGGGCGGTCCTGTTTCATAAATCCTCCAGAGCTCATATGGTTTACCTCTTTCTCCACGTCCTTCGCCTCAGGAATGTCATAGCCGCAGTCATGCGAGTACCCGCCGTCAACTGACTGCATGGCCGGGCCCGGGGTAGTGCTTGAACATCTTCTCGACGGCCTTGTTGAGGTTGCTCTCCCACCTTTCCGGACTCTGGCCAAGGTCCAGATCCTTGGTCGCCGCGGCGCGCCAGACCAGCGCGTGGCTCTTCGCGTCGATTACCTCGACCGCGAGGGTACCGACCGGCACCGGCTCCACACGGGCCCAGCTAGGGCCGCCGTCGGGAACAGCCAAGCGGTTGTCGTAGCCGTTAAACTCCAGATCCTGCCTCAGGCCTACCAGGTACAAGACCTGCACATCCGGGTTCCCGGCGCTGTCCTCCTGGGCCAAACCCTTCGCCGCCAGCTGGCGGTCCACGGCCGCGACGATGCGGGCGTGGTTGAGATCGTCGGCGGCCAAGGTCGTCCCGCGGACCCAAGCGTAGGTGCGGTAGGCGGCGAAGTTGGCGTGCCGGTCGTAGTCGTAGTTCACGTTCTGTGCTGCCGCGGCCCGGGCCAGCAGCACCATTCCTGCAATCCAGAGCAGGGTGATCGTTCGCAAGTGACCTCCTCGATCAGATGATGGCAGGCCACGTGGCCTGCCTCGAGCGAAGAAGCTAGCCATGGGTCGCACTCAGATCGTGGATATCGCTGCTGAACGAAATTGCGGCTTCGGGTTGCCTCAGGGCTTCGACTTCGATCTCGATGTCGATGCGCTCACCGATCATGATGCCGTAGCGGTCCCACGGCAGGTTTCCGCTCGTGCCAAACTCCCGCCGTCCGATGGCCGCCCTGGCGGAGAATCGCGCATGCTCGTGTCCCGACGGATCGAGCGTGACACCGCCGCTCTCGGCCTCGAGGATCACCTCGCCCACCCGGCCCTTCATCGTCAGCTCGCCGACGATCCGGAGCGCGTCCGCCTGCCGTGCGGTGACGTAGAGGGTCCGGAACGCGATGACGGGGTAGCGTTCGACGTCCAGGAAGTCGGCGGTCCGCAGGTGCGTGTCTCGCTCGGCTATGCCGGTGTCGATGCTCGATGCGTCGATTTCGACGTCCACGGTGGCGCGACTCCAGTCGCCGTCCGGAACCAGCACGGTCCCACTCCAGCGGCTGAACCGGCCGCGCACCTTCGAGATCAAAAGGTGGCGCACGGTGAAATTGATTCGGGAGCTACTCGCGATCTCCCAGCGGTCGATGCTCATGCTGCACTCCTCTTGTGGTTTCGCTCCTCATGGAGCGGTGTGTTATCGCTATGATCAGCTCGACAATGGTCAGGTGCTGCCGCCCAGAATCGAGCGGTGGATCAGGGCCGGGATCACCGGGATCACCTCGAGCACCAACCTTCCCCTGTCTCCATATGTGTCCTGGCTCACAACCGAGTACTCGGCACCGAGCGAGAACTTGACTGGCAGCTTCCCGAGCAGGGCGGTTTTCGCGACACTGAGGCCTACGGGCACATTCCACTTGTTGCCGGATGTGGCCCTGGCGTCGTAGGTAATGGTCGGGTCGAAGGAGATCTGCCAGGCGTTTGGCAGGTTATACGCAAAGAAGTAGAGCAGGTTCATGAAGCTGGCGTCCTTCACGCCCGGCGCGCGGTCGCCGTGCGATCCGATGCCGAAGTAGTATTGGGCAAACGCGCCGAAGGTCACTGCTGGTGTTCGGTAACCCACAACCGCGGACGGACCGACACCCCATTGGTCGCGACCGAAGGCATCGTGGCTCGCCGTTGGAAACAGGAAGGCAGGTCCGGCGCCGAGGATCAAGTTCCCGGTGGGGGGCGCGATCACGGTGGGCAGCTGGATGTCTCCCATCCCACCGGTGTGGTCGAAGGTGTTGAGACCGGTCGGAACCGGCTCACTGAACAGCACAGGAATGGTGGGTCGCGCGATGAGGTTCCACCGGTTCGCCCCGGTGCCGTGGAGTGGCACCGGGAGAATGGGCTGGAAGAGCATGCTGCTCCCGACCTTCGCGTCGCCTTGATTCACGTCGCCGTCCGCGAAGCTGGCGTCGAATCGAGTGAACAACGCCCACACATCCGAGAGCGGGTTGGAGAGTTTCCTGCCCGTCTCGGCGACGTCACTTCCAGGAACTCCCGTGGGCTCTTGTGCGCTGGCTACCGGTGCGAACCAGATGACCGCGAGCAGACTCGCAGCCCCCAGACCTGCTCGCACCCATTTACGTCCCGGTCGTTCCGTTCGCATCGTCGAATCCTTCGTTAGTGTTTCTGCCAGATTCCTGGTCTCCGCCGCTCGCCAGACGAGGGAGCGGGTCTTCGCGTCCTGTCGCGCCGGGTGCTCAGCGCATCGCGACGTGCCCCCCGCCATGGCCGTGCATACTGGCCATGAGAGAGTCCATAGTGGCCTTCCTGGCGGCGACCTCGCTGGCGGTCAGAGACTCTGGCTGAGGCGCCTTCTCATAGCTGTCATATTCGTAGCCGAGCTGTGCCGTACGATCGGTCGCGCTGACCGGCAAATACACCGCCTTACCGCTTCTGTCCCCGTAGGCGAACTTGCGGTTGAGGTACTTGGGATCGGTTGGATTCTTGTTGCCCAGCCGGTTCCAGCTTTCCCAGAGCCGGTCGATGTTGGCGTGGTGGAGATAGAAGATCGGGTCCGCTCCCACCGTGGAGAATTCCGCCATGTCGCCACCGAGGGCGAAATGAGTGAAGAAGTGCGGGTTCTGGTCCAAGTGGGGCTCAAACCCGAGGCCGCCGTTCGCCGAGTCGATGTAAGACTTCTCGTTGAGGGCATCCAGGCTGATCCAGTTCCGGTACAGGAGGTCGATCCGTTCGCCGGCATTGACCCAGGGCCAGCGGGTGGGGTTGAACAGCGCGCTGCCCGGATCGCGGAACACGGCGGGAACGATGAGATCGTCGGGATTTCCGGTGATCGGGTTCCAGTAGGGCAGCGTGAAGCTCTCATCATGCAGCACCTCGCGAATAACCCCCTCGAACTGATGCAGCATGAGTCGGTGCCAGGGCAGGAAGAACCATTGCTGAAAATGTTCAGGGTCGGAGGAATCGTGGGCGTGTGCCTGACAGCCGTTCCACACGGCCCAGGCCGCTGCCCGGTACTCCGGCGGAAGTGAGTCAATGGCTTCCTTCTTGCGCTTCTGGGACAAGTCCCACAGGAATGCCGGGTATCCCTTGATCCAATGGGTATTCCACCACCAGGTCCAGGAGCGGGTATCGTATGCCGGCAACGACTTCATGATCTCGACCGCCCGGGCGTATTTCGCGAGCATCACCTGGCCTTCAGGGCTGTTGACGTTGTAGCGGATGTAGGGCTTCGTCGAATCCCGGGAAGCCGCCCGGGCACTGCTGGAGAGAGCCCCTCCAGTAGTGAAAAGAGTGTCCCAGACGTGGAAGGAGAGGCTTTTCGCACCACCGGGGGAGGTCCCCCCGGTGTTGATCGACAACTTGTTTGCCTCTTCGCTCTTCGTCGCCGCTGCCGGCTTCGGCTTGAAGAAGTCCAGCATCAGCACGTCATGCGACCCCGTGTGGGTCTCGAGATGCGGGTCGAAGAACACCAGAGCGCCTGCCGACTGGATCATCCCGCTCACCAGGTGAAATTCATTGCCGATCACCGCACCCGCGACGCCGTGGCGCGGCATCATCATGGGGGGGAGCGTGATCCAGGAGTTGATTGCCGGGTCGTACGCCTGGACGCCGTTGTACGCGCCGACCAGACCGTCGGTTGTTATCTCGCCGCCCGCCACGTAGATCAGCTTGCCGTCCGTGCCCCAGGCTCCGCCGCTTCGGGCATACGGCATCCGCTCTCTCGGAGCACCCCACGAGTCGGAGACCGGACTGTATTCCTCCACGGCATCCGTGTTGGTGGCGCTCAGGATGAAGGCGTGGCCGGTGCGGCCGCCGATCACGTAGATCTTGCCGTTGACGGTCCCGCCGAACGCGTGATTGCGCGCCACCGTCATCGGTGTACGGCTCTCCCACTTGTTCGTGGCGGGATCGTACACCTCGTTGGTGGTGAGCACCCGAGCCGGTCCGTACGCGGTGAAGAACGAGTCCTTGGATGCTTCCACCGTCGTGGCGCCACCCATTACGTAGATCTTGCCGCCGGCTTCGGAGGCCAGAGCGGAGCCGCGCCTCGTGGGCATCGGCGCCAGCGACTTCCAGGAATCGGTGGCCGGGTCGTACTCCCACGTGTCGTTAATAGGTTGCCACGCCGCGCCTAGCGGCACGGTGGTGTTGGTGGGGGGGATGAAGCCACCGAAGACGTAAATCTTGCCGTTCAGAGCGGCCATGGCTGCGTGGTGGGCCGGCCGCGGCATAGACTTCTTCTCAGTCCATTTGTCGGTGGCGGGGTCGTATGCGTAGTTGAAGCCCCCAGCCTTACCGTCGGCCCACCCGCCCATCACGTACATCTTGCCGTCGGCGGCGGCGCCGTAGAGCTCCTCATCCGGCTTCGGGAAAGGTGCCGCCTTCTTCCAGGGGGACGTGGGCATCTGCGCCATCGCGGCCGTGGCGAAAGCCAGGCTGGCGATAGCAAGGATCGCGGTTCTTCGTTGCAGCACCTTCGACATGTAACGCTCCCTTCGAGGTAGGTGATGATCCTTCATTTCGTGCTGACGATCAGGCCAAACAACACGTAGTTGACGTCTTTCAATCCGTCGCTGCGTTCCCAGAGGTAGGATGGCTGAAACGCAACCTGCTTCATGACCGGCAGCGTGACGCCGGTCCAGATTCGATCCTTGTCCCACCCACCACCGCCCTCGTCGTAATAGGTCTCGTATGAGGCAAACGGTTTCCAGGTGCGGCCGAAAACCGCGAGCGGATGCGCGATGAGAAGGCGGCCCCGGTAGCGGTTGAGATCGTCTACTGGACCAGGGCGAAACCTTCTCACATACATGTTGCGGACGGAGATCTCGAACTTGCGAAGGGAGAACCCGAAGGTCCCATCGATTCGAAACTGGTTCTCGCTATAACTGTCGGTAAACCCTGCCGGCTCCGGCGCGAGTTCATTGAGCCCGCTGGCAGGAACCGAGTAATACATGTAGCTGGGAGTGATCGTCAGAAACTTGGTCGCCCGAATAGAGACATCGACCTGGGCGACGGGCGTCTTCAAATCGCCGATGTAGAACCCGTAGAGCTTCAGCGCGATCTGTTTTTGTACGGGGGTGATCAGCTCCAGCCATGGCGAGGGCGCGACGACGGAGCCGGATCCACCATGTCCGTCGGGCGCGTCCACTTCCTGGGCTACGCACGGCCGACCAAACGAGACCAGGCCGATCACCAGAAGACCTGGCACAAGGTGCAGCGCAAACTTCGTGAATCCTCGCATTTCCTCTCACCTCTGGTTCGCTGTTAGCCGCGACGGCTGCCTCGTCGTACGGCGATCATTCTACGCCCGAGCCGTTGTGGAACGCTTGAACGCGGCAGAGGAACGGAATTGCGGTCCAGGGCTAGGCAGCAAGGCGCTCGAACGGATCGATCGAGGGCTGAGCGTCTGCACCCCGCGCCCGCCGTTCCAGGTCTCTCAGGATCTGGAGCTGCGCGAGGATGATCGACTGTTGCATGTTCGCCGCCGCCGGGAGGCCCTCGTAGTGCTTTTCCATCGTGCGCTCCTGGCGGGCCGTTCCGGGCCGGCCGAACTCCTGCCAGGCGTATACGTCGACCGCTTCGCTCTCCGTCTCGGGAGCATCGTTCCATCCGTTGGAATCGTCCGTCATGGATATTGCCCTCGCGCTGTCAGGTAGTTGGCTGGCTGCCGCTCCTCGAATCCACGGCGGTCCGTTGTGACGGCGCACAGAATGCCACTTCGCGCGAAGCGTCACAATCGAGCAAACAGCTAGAAGTCAGTACGACTTTCTTTCGCGGTAACTACGACTTTCGAAGGCGAGACAATCGGCGGACGGGGAATAAGACAAAAGTCGTAGGCACACTCTCTCACTTCGGCCAATAGACGGGGGCTCTAGGTGGGGTCCACGCCGACGACGGATGCCGTCGCACGGCGCGGATATTGTGGCGGGTAAGGTCGTGCGGGCGTGACACTACAGAGGAACCAATTTGCGGTGCCTAGTACTCGATCAGGTCCAGCACTCGCTCGCGTGTCGACGTCGAAACCTCCGGGCTGTGGGTGACCAGGGCAGAGAGTGGATCTCCGCGCCGACGACGGATGCCGTCGCAGCAGCGCTGATTCTACGCGAGGAAGGCCGAGCGGGCGTGAACGCTACAGCGGAACGAAATTGCGGTGGCGAGGTACCGCCCCCGGTCCATCGCATCCTCAAGTTCGGGGCCGAAGGCCCACAGAAAAACCATGTTCCCCACGATGTGCGACTAGCTCGCGTGCATGAACATCGACGTCACGATCGTCAGCAGATGGTGGCCGGCGACGATGTCGGCGGGGACCAGCGCCCAGCGGGTGACGAACCGGTCGCCGCCCGCCAACTCCAGAGCGAACACCACAACGTTGGCCAGGATGATCCCCGCGGTCACGACCGGAACGCGCGCGGGGCGGCGGGAGACGTCGGTGAGCGGGATGACGCCCATGCACTGGTCCTCGTGAGGTGGCTACGCGGTCATTGAGGGAGAGCCGCTAAGCCAGGGTCGAGACCGACGGCCCGCTAGCCGGCCGCGGGAGGCAGGTGCATCTTGGCGCATATGGGCGCTTCGATGGTCGTGCTGGCCACGCTGGCGCTGACCCTCGCTCAGGGCCAGGAGCCGTCGCCGAAGCTGCGGTCGTTTCTGCAGCTGCAGATCGGCCTCGACTCGGCCCAGATCGCGGCGGCCGGGCGCGGCGAAGCCGTGGTCAAGGTGCTGGAGAGCCCGGAGCAGCGCGACATCGCGCTCTTCGGCATCGTGGCGAGCGGCGCGTCGCGCCAGGCGTATCTCGAGCGGGCGCGCGACTTCCCCACCTCGCTCCGAACTCTCAACCGAACTCGGTTCGGCATCTTCCACGACCCCGCCATCGCGGCGGACGTCGAAGCCGTTGTGGTGAACCGTAACGACATCGACGAACTGAAAAAGTGTCGGCCGGGTGACTGCGTCTCGAAACTCCCGGCGACCGACATGGAGCGGCTCCAGGCCGACGTCGACTGGAGCGCCGCCGGCCTGCAGGACACGCTGAGCGCCCTCGCGCGCCGCGGCCTCGTCGAGTACGTCACCGCGTATCGCGCCTCGGGCGACTCGGCGATGGTCGTGTACGACGATCGCGCCCGGCAGAACGTGCATGCGCGCGACGTGTTCGCCGAGCTGCTTGCCTCCTCGCCGTACCTCTACCAGACCATCCCGTCGCTCCAGCGCTACTTCGCCGGCTACCCGCGCGCCCGGTTGCCCGGCGCCGCCGAGGTCGTGTACTGGGCGGAGGACGCCTATCCTCACCTCCGGCCGATCCTGAGCGTCACGCACCGAGTGGTGTACACCCCTCAGGAGCTGCCGGACCTTGGCGTGATCGCGAGCAAGCAGATCTACGCCAACCACTACTTCGAGTCGGTGCTCGACGTGACCTGCCTGCTGGATCGGTCCGGCGCCGGCGGAGCGCCTGGGGGAAGCTGGCTGCTGGTGCTGCGCCGCTATCGGTTCGACAATCTGCCGTCGGGCGGGATCAAGAACATCAAGGGGCGGGCGGTGGGGTCGATGCGCGACATGCTCACGACGGAGCTCAAGCAACTGGGCGTGAGTCGCTAGCGCCGGCGCGGATGTCCCACACCGCGACGAACATCGCCGCGATCATCGGACCGATGATGATGCCGTTGACGCCAAAGACGGCGAGCCCGCCCAGCGTCGAGAACAGCACGATGTAGTCCGGCATCTGGGTTTCCTTGCCGACCAGAACCGGCCGCAGGACGTTGTCCACCGATCCGATGACCACGGCACCGTAGAGGGCCAGGCCGATTCCCTTCCAGACGGCTCCGGTCACGAACAGGTAGATGGCGATCGGCCCCCACACCAGCCCCGTTCCCACCGCCGGCAGCAGCGAGAGCACGGCCATCAGGGCTGCCCAGAGCACCGGCGCGTGGATGCCGAGCAGCCAGAGCGCCAGCCCGCCGAGCGCGCCCTGGACGAGGGCCACTACCACGCTGCCTTTCACGGTCGCCCGCACCACGGTCGTGAACCGGTCGGCCAGCTCGTCCTGAAGCGCCGGCGCCAGCGGGAGCGAGTCCCGGATCCGCCGGTTCAGGTCCACGCCATCGCGGACCAGGAAGAACATCAGGTACAGCATCAGGACCAGGCTCACCACGAAACCGAGGGTATTCTGGCCGATGGCGAGCACCTTGGCCGCCACGATCTGGGCCGCCTGGGTGAGCTCGGCCGACAGCCGCTCCTGTAGTGCGGCGAGGTCGGTCAGGCCAAGCCGGTCCAGCACGCTGATGACCCAGGCGGGCAGCGAGTCCATGACCTGACGGAAGTAGCGGCCGATGTCGATGTCGCCCGACTGGATCCGCTGGTACAGCCCGGCTGCCTCCCGCACGAGCGCCGCCGTCACCAGGGTGAGCGGCAGGATCACGATCAGCACGACGGTGATGACGGTGGCGAGCGCGGCCAGCGTGCGGCGCTGTCCCGAGGCCGACAGCCACCACTGGTTGAGCGGCACGAACGTGATCGCGAGGATCACTGCCCAGAGTACCGCGCCGAAGAACGGGCGGAGGATCCAGAGGAAGGCCAGGGTGATGCCCGCCAGCAGGACGAGGAAGGCCTTGTCCTGCGACGCCGTCGGCGGAGTCGGGGCCACCGAAGTCATGGCATCTGGGCGACGGTGGGGGTAACGACATTAAGGGCGCCCGGGGCATACCGGTACTCGAGCGGCGAGGCGAGTCGCCGGATCTCGCCGTCGAGCCCCACTTCCACCGAGCGGCCGCGGAGCATCAGGCGCAGCTCATCCGTCATCGCTGAGTCCACCCCCGGCGCGGGTGGACGCATGGGCAGATGCGGGTCGCGGCGTGCGAGGGCGCGCGCGAAGCGCCGAGCCTGTCGCCGACCCCTGGGCACGACGACGTGCAGTCCGCGCGCCCCCCGCGGGACCCGCTGGCCCACGCCGGGTGGTTCGAGCTTCCGCTGCTGCACCCCGACGAAGACGAACGGCGCCTCATACGTGCGTCTCGCACCGCCAGCTGTCAGGATCACCGGGATGTGCTGGAGCGTGAGGAGCATCCGCAGCCCTGCAGCGGCGCTTCCCAGCCAGTAGCCGAGGGCCGGCTCGAGCACTTCGCGGGTGTGGACATAGCGAGTATAGGCACCGACCGAGCTGGTGTTCAGGAACAGCTCGCCATTCACGTATCCGACGTCCACCGGGGCTGCCGAGCCTTGAGCCGCGAGGGCCAGCGCCTCCGCGGGGTCAGGCGGGATTCCATGATCGCGGGCGAAGTGATTGAGCGTGCCGCCGGGCAGCACCGCAAGCGCGACCGGGGTACCCGCCAGCGCCGCCGCCGCCCGGGCCAAAGTGCCGTCTCCACCGGCGACCAGTACCCGTGGCGTGTTCTCCGCGATCTCGCGCTGGAGCACCCCGCGGAGATCTTCGGCCGAGACCTGGCGCACATCGAAGCCGCCAATCTGCGTCAGCGCCTCGAGCGCCCGGCGGGCACTCCCCGCCTTCGGGTTGACGAATGCCGGAGTGAGCATTTCCATGGTTGCCCCGTTGTACCGGCCAGCATGCATAATGCGCATGACGTCTCGAGGCTCACTATCGCTGCGCGTCCTGCTCCCCGCGCTGCACCGAAACCCAGGCCGCTCGCTCGGAGAGTCCGCCGTCGGCAAGCCAGGACCGGAGCAGGACCGTCTTCCCGCTGCCGGGAGGAGCGGCGAGCACCGTGACGCCCGCCTGCACGCCCGAGGAAAGCACGCCGAACAGCGCTCGTCGCTGTATCACCGAGACCGCGGATCCGGCCAGGCGGAGGACGCCAGGCGCCCGGCTCGGGACAGGGCCGGTGGAGCTCTCTGCGGGCACTCCCACTCCTGGCGGGCAGGTCCATCAAGAACTAGTGAGACACTGCGGCGACGAGTACCCAAGTCCCGCCGCTTCTTCCACGAATATCTCTAATACAGCGGACGCGGTACCATGGAGGCGACCTGCACCCCATTACGGTGCATCAGGCCCGTCGCGGTCGCCCTTCCGGACCAGCCATCTCCACAGCACCGGCCACCCCGAACGATCGGGCACGACGAGGACCACCTCGGTCCCGGCACCGGGAGTACTCGTGAAGGTGAGCCTGGCGCCGATTGAGGTCGCCCGCTCTCGCATGCCGATCAAGCCCCAATGTCCCACCGGGGTCGCCTGCGAGGAGTCGAACCCCTGCCCGTCGTCGCGCATGCTGATGCGCAGCTCTCTGGGGTCGTAGCTGCAGGTGACCCACACGGTCCGGCAGCCGGAGTGGCGCCGCGCGTTCGCCATCGCCTCGCCGGCAATGCCGACGATCTCCGCCTCGACGGTCGGTGGGTAGGGGCGTGCCGTGCCTGTCTCCGTGAGGTGGACCACGATCTCCGTCTCGGAAAACGTGCGCTGCGCCGCGCTGGCCAGCTGGTCGTGAATCAGCCGGGCGTCCGAGGAGGTGCGCATGGCGAGCACAGACTCCCTGGTCTGGGCCAGCGCCTGCCGCGCCTGAGAGCCCAGCGTCGAGAGGAGGCCGGCGACAGCCGCGGTGTTGCTGTCGCCTGCCGCCAGGCGTCCGGCACCGGCCTCGAGTTGCAGCACCACCCCAGCCAGGTCGCCAAGCAGTGTGTCGTGCAGCTCGCGGGCGACGCGGCTGCGCTCCGCGAGAATCGCCTCGAACCTCACCTGGGTGCGCTCGGCGGCCAGGCGTGCGCGGCGTCGCTGCCAGGCGGCCGCGGCAATGGCCGGAGTAGCGACGAGTGCGAGGGCGACGAGCCCGAAGAACCACCACGTCTGGTTCCACGCCGGGGCGATGGTAAAGGCCAGAGATGCGCCCGCCGTGTTCCAGACGCCGTCATCGTTGGAAGCGATGACGTGGAAACCGGTAGCGGCCGGGCGGCAGATTGGTGAAGAACGCCTCGCGCCTGCCGCCGACGTCCTGCCAGGCGGCATCGAGACCCTCGAGGCGGTACTTGAATCGCACCCGGTCGGGCACGGCCAGGCTGTAGGCCGTGTACGCCACGCTGAGCGCCGAGTGCGCGGGGCGGCAGCCGGAGGGTGTCGCCCGCCGACTTCCCGGCGAAGTAGCGCCGCCCGCCGGCGGTGAGCGCCCGGAGTTGCACCGGCGGCGGCACCGTATTGCGCCGCACCCGGTGCGGGTCGACCCAGGCGACGCCCCCCGCGGAGGCGAACCAGATGCGGCCGTCCGTGCCGGCCGCGGCCGAGGGCAGCGGACGGACTTGCTGCGCCGGTGGCTCGATGCCGTCGCGGTAATCGAGACGCTCGTACCGGACTTGGTACCCGGGCTCGGCGAGCGCCCGGCGAACCTCCGCCGCCGGAATCCGGGTGACGCCGTCGGCGCCGTTGAGCCAGAGCTCCCCATCGGCCGTCTCGACCACACCCGACACGCCGCGGAGCGGTTCGCCCGCCGGGTGCAACGGGACGAAGAGCCGGCGGCCCTGCCGCCCGAGCTCGCGCGCGTCGAGTGCGGCCACGCCGGACTGACCTCCGATCCACACGCGGTCGCCGTACACGGAAATGGCGAGCACGCGTCCCACGTCGAGTCCCTCTTCCGCCGCGAACACGCGGACCGAGTCGCCCACCACCAGCGCAAGCTCGCCCCTCTGGTACCCCAGCCACGTGCGGCCGCTGCTGTCCGTAGTAATGACGTTGGCGGGACTGCGGTCGGCCAATCGCGGCGCACCGAACCGCTCCCAGCCGCGCCCCGGCCGCCGGCGGAAGACGCCCTCATTGAACGCGATTGATACCCACAGTCCGCCGTCCCGCTCACGCGCCACCGCCTGGATCTCGCGCCCCAAGGGAGATCCTCCCGGCTGCACCGGCGGCAGGAGCACGGGAGCGAACATATCACGCTTCCGCTCCCAGAGTCCGCTACCGCCGATCCAGAGGCCGCCGCGGAGATCGCGGTAAATGCACGTCAGCGCTCGAGGGGCGTCGAGCCGCGGGACGATGCGGTCGCCGACTCTGAGCAGAGCCGCCGGCGTACCGCGTTTCGTGGCGACCCACACCGTCCCGTTGCTGTCCGGCGCGACGGCCGCCGATTCCAGGTATCCCGGCGGTGCGATCGGGGTGAGCTTGGTCTCGCGAAACCGGTCGATGCCGGTCTCGGTCCCGACCCAGAGGCTCCCCTCCCGATCGTACAGCGCGGCCACGATGAGATTCCCGCTCATGCCCGCAGTGCGGGAGAAAGGGATGGTGAGCGCCCTTGGGGCGGCCTCGGGCCGACCCCACCGAGCAGAGCCACAGACGTACGAGCCGCCCCGTGGTTCCGACGGCCACCACGGGATTGTCGCGGGACCAGTTCAAGGACGTAGATGCCGGTATCGGGGTAAGCGAGCGTGCGGGATGGCGGCGTCCCTCCGCGGGCGTCCCCCACGGGAAACACGCCGTATGACCGATGGGCCGCCCAGACAGATCCGTCGGGCGCCGCCACCAAATCCAGCTCGCCATCGCGGTGGCCGGCTCCGGTCGACTTGCGCTTCTCGAAGCGCGCCGCCCCTCTCGCCAGGATGTAGATCCCGTCTTCCGCCACCGCCCAGACCGACCCGCTCCCATCCACGAGGACCGGCTCGGTGTACCCTCCCGGATATCCGGCGGCGGTGTCGATCGACTCCCACCGCCCGCCGACGAGTCGGGCTAGCCCACGCGACGTCGCCGCCCACATCGTGCCGCCCGAGTCCCGCGCGATAGCGGTCACGGCGCCGCCCGGCAGGCCGTCCTGGGTGCCGTAAGTGAGAATCCTGCCCCGACGGAAGACGCTCACACCGGCGGTCAAGTGGCCGATCCACAGGGAAGTGTCCGGCAATGCGAGCAGAACATTGGGCGCGTGCGGCAGGAGAGTCTGGCCCGGCGGGGGCTCGAATTCGCTCGAAGCGCACGCCGTCGAACTGGAAGAGGCCGCGCGCCGAGGCGATCCAGAGCACGCCGTCCGCTCCTTGCGCCAGATACCTGATTCCCCCCGGCGCCCCGTCCCGCACCGTCCACGCGGTATGCGCGTACTGGCCGAGGTCGAGCGACTGTGCGGCGAGCGAGGCGCACGGGCAGGACGCCACGGTGGACGCGATCCCGACGAACGCCCCCGAAACGCGGGCGCATCGCAGTGTGTGCCCCGGACGAGCAAAGGTACGCCGGCTCATCGCTTGAAGCAGGTCATCATAGGCAAAGGGTCCGGCGGGTGGAGATCCACGCCGGTCACCTTCAGGCTACAGCAGAGGTCGGCGGGGTGCCAGAGCAGCAAGGACGCGCCGGAACCCGTCGACTTGAGCGGGAACCTACCCCACCTGCAGCTGATTATCGATCCGGGTGACGCCGGGTATCGACCACACGGCGCGCCGACTGACGCGGGTCAGCTAGGTCGCGCTTTCCTTATATAGCATATAGCGTCCGAGGCAGCACCAGGCCTTTTCCCACCGCGCGTCGCGATCAGCTCGGCCCTGTACTCGGGCCTCCCGCCGAGCCGGCTGTCGCCGAGCGCCTTGCGCGGGTCGTCGCCCCGCCGCATGCCGACGAATTTTTCATGACTCCGCTGGCTCGGCTACGTGAAAGCTAGGCAGCAAGGCGCGTCACCGAATCGATCAGCATCTGAATGGCCGCGGCTGACTGCTTCCGCCGTTCCAGGTCTTTCAGGATCTGAAGCTGCGCCTGGATGATGGACAGTTCCACGTTTGCGGCCGCCGGTAGGCCCCTGTAGTGCTTCATCAGCAAACCTCCTGAAGGAGTTGTTGTCCATGTGAATCCGCGGGACGAAACTTCACGACGCGCTGGTTGCCGGCGGCGGCAGTCCCCCATGCGCCGGGGGTCACCCCGAAGACCTCCTTGAACCTGCGGTTCAGGTGGCTCTGGTCGGCGAAGCCACACTCGTAAGCCACGGTCGACACCGGCAATCCTTGGGAGAGCAGCTCCGAAGCCGCGGCGAGCCGCAGCCGCAAGTGATACGCGTGCGGCGGAAGGCCGAACTCGAGATGAAAAGCTCGAATGAGATGGCACTGGGTGAGCCCGCTCACTGCAGTCAACGCGGATATTGGAATCAGCTCGCGGAGGTTGGCGTGGAGGTACTGGCGCACGGGGACCAGTGACCTGCCGCTCCAGGAACGGCCACGTCCCAGGGGGACGCCGCGCGCGAACAGACGCTCGAGTAGCGATCGACTGATGGGTTCGCGTCCGACCAAGCCCACCGGACGCTGCAACTGGCCGATGAGCGCCGCCACCTGCGCACCACATTCCGAGTCACTGACGAGCGCCGGCCGGTCAGGAACCGCAAGTCCCTCCAGGTCAGACGCTTCGAGCAACAGGGTGACCGGCCCCGGACCCGCGTCGCTTCGGGTGCGCAAGGTGAAGAGCTGTGACTGTGGCATGAGGAGAACGTGGTTCCGTTCAGCAGTGAGGATTCTGCTCGATTCCACCGTGACGAAGGCGGCTGAGCGAAAGAGCGTGATCGCGAATCGGCCGTGGATCCGCGCAACGTCCCACGGGGCGTCCTCCAGGCAAAGGATGTGGGCGGCCTGCTCGGCGAACGGACGCCAGACGCGAGGCCGCTCGACCACTCTTGGCCCACCCGATGCGAACGCGAAGCGCGCCTGGTCTATCCGCATCGTGGTCTGCTCGGACACTCGTGCCATGGGTATTGCCCTCGCGCTGTCAGGGTCGTTAACTGGCTGCCGCTCCTCGAATCCGCGGCGGTCCGTCGTGACGGCGCACAGAATGCGACTTCGCGCGAAGCGCCACAATCGAGCGAACAGCTAGAAGTGAGTACGACTTTCCTTCGCGGTGGCTACGACTTTCGAAGGCGAGACAATTGGCGGGCGGGGAATAGGACAAAAGTCGTAGGCCCGCCCTCTCTTTTCGGCCAATAGACGGGGTTGCCGGCTCACGGTAGGTTCGCTACAGGGCAGAGGCAGCGTCGCCGCGGCCCCGACTTGTTGAGGTGAGACCTTGCCGAGCCCGTCCATCCGAGTTCTGTTGGCCGACGACCACGCCATTGTCCGAAACGGCGTGGCGCAAATCCTCAACGAGCAGCCTGACATTGAGGTCGTCGCCCAGGCAGGGGATGGTGAATCTGCCATCGTGCTGTATCGCCAGGAGAACCCTGATGTGGCCCTTCTGGATCTCCGGATGCCGAAGGTGGAAGGCACCCAGGTCGTCGAGCGGATCCGGCGGGAGTTCCCCGAGGCGGTGCTGGTGGTCCTGACCACGTTCGACACCGACGATGACATCGATCGCGCGCTCCGCGCGGGAGCGAAGGGCTACCTCCTCAAGGATGTGGGACCGGGGGATCTGGTGGCGTGCGTGCGCACCGTGCACGGTGGAGGTACCTGGGTCTCGCCCACCGTGGCGTCAAAGCTGGTGGCGCGGATGACCCGGGTGCAGATAACACCGCAGGAAATGCGGGTGCTCCGCCAGGTGGCCGACGGGAAGTCCAACCGGGAGATCGGCGAGACCCTCTTCATCAGCGAGGCTACGGTCAAGATCCATCTCAGTCACCTCTTCGAGAAGCTGGGTGCGAGCAGCCGGACCGAGGCGGTCGCCAAGGCTGTGGAGCGAGGCCTCATCCGAATGGGGTAAGGCCGAAGCCTACCGCGCTCGACACGCCCGCTCCTGTCGTTGACGGCGCTCGAGCAGTATCCCCGTGGTAGTGCTCACCTCCTCGCGCGAGGAGCGCGACATGGTGGCGAGCTACAGGCTCGGTGTGAATGCCTCGTCGTCAAACCGGTTGATTTCCACGAATTCGTGAACGCGGTCAAGGAGCTGGGAGTCTTCTGGGCACTCATCAACGAGCCGCCGCCGGGGAGCATCAAGCGGGCGTGATCATGGATCGTCCTCTGCGCATCCTTCATCTGGAAGACGACCCCAGCGACTCGGCGCTGCTCCGGGAGACCCTGGAGGCGGGTGGCTTCTCGTGCGAGATGACTCGCGTCGACACCCAGCGGGCGTTCTGCGCGTCGCTCGAACGGAGTGGCTTCGATCTGATCGTCGCCGATCAGACGCTGCCCTCGTTCGACGGCGTGTCGGCCCTGCAGTTCGCGACTGCGCGGCGCCCTGAGGTGCCGTTCATCTTCGTCTCCGGAACGCTGGACGAGGAAGTTGCGATCGAGTCGCTGAAGGTCGGGGCGACCGACTACATCTTCAAGACGAAGATGTCGCGCATCGTCCCGTCGGTGCGGCGGGCACTTCGCGAGGCCGAACATCGGGCGCGGCGCGCCGAGGCGGAGAGCGCGTTGCGGCGGAGCGAGTCGTATCTGGTAGAGGCGCAGAGGCTCAGCCACACCGGGAGCTTCGGCTGGAGCCCGGCGAACGGCAGGATCTTCTGGTCGGAGGAGACGTATCGCATCTTCGGCATCGAGCCCGGGACGCCACCGACGGTTGAACTGGTAGTGCAGCGCACCCATCCCGATGACAGGGCCGCGGTCCAGGCGACGATCGAGTCCGCGCAGCGCGACGCGCTGGACTTCGAGCACAAGTACCGCCTGCTGATGCCGGACGGCTCCCTGAAGCATCTCCATGTTGTCGCCCACGCCGTGACGGATGACGAAGGCCGCCTCGAGTTCGTCGGAGCGGTCATGGACGTCACCGAGCGCGAGCGCGCCGAAGAAGGGCTCCGCGAGAGCGAGGACCGTTTCCGCACCTTCGTGGACCATGCGACGGACGCGTTCTTCCTGCATGACGAAGAGCTGCTCGTGATCGACGTGAACCGCCAGGCTTGCGCCAGCCTGGGCTATTCCCGAGCCGAGTTGATCGGCATGCATCCACGGGAGTTCGATGTCGGCCTGGACGAGGCGACGATCGGGCTGCTGGCGGATCGGGTTACCGCCGGCGAAAACGTCACCTTCGAGAGTCTTCACCGCCGGAAGGATGGGACCGTGTTTCCGGTCGAGGTCCGCATCGGCCGATTCCAGCGAGGGGGTCGGCTCTACGGCCTCTCGCTGGTGCGCGACACTACTGAGCGCAAGCGGACGGAGGTGGAGTTGTCGGAGATGAGAGAGCGGTTCCGCATTCTCGCTGAATCCTCGCTCACCGGTATCTATCTCACCGAGGGGACTCGCTTCGTCTACGTGAACCCCGCGATGGCGAAGACGTTCGGCTATACCGTGGAAGAGCTGGTGGGCGGAGGGAGTGGCTCGCTCGATCTGACGTGCCCCGAAGACCGCCACCTGGTGGCGGAAAACATGCGGCGTCGGCTCGATGGCGAAGTGGACGAGCTTCGCTACGAGTTTCGAGGACTGCGGAAGGACGGCTCCGTGTTCCCGGTCGAAGTGCATGGCCGGCGGATCGAGCTGGGCGGCAAGGTTGGCGTACTGGGAACCCTGATCGACAACACCGAGCGTGAGCGGGCGAGCCGGCTGGAGCAGGAGCAGCAATCCGCCATCGCGGCTGAGCGGACCCGGCTGGCGGGAGAGATTCACGACACCCTGGCGCAGGGACTGGCCATGATCGTGATGCAGCTGGCCGATGCGGAGGCCAAGCTGGGACCGGCCTGGACTCGAGCTGAGAAGCCGCTGGGGGTGGTCCGCGAGCTGGCGGTGGAGAGCCTGGCCTACGCTCGGCGCTCGGTGACGATGCTGCAGCCCAGTGCGCCGGCGGCTGGACTGGCCCGGGCGATTCGAGACGTGGTGGAGAGCGGGCGGCGGCACTTCGCCGGCAAGCTGAACTTCGAGGTGACCGGAAACGCGGTGCTGCTTCCCGCCTCAGTCGAGTCGGCCCTGGCCGGCATCGCGCGCGAGGCGCTGACCAACGCGACCCGCCACAGTGGCGCGCCGGGGGTCGAGGTGGAGCTCGCCTTTCAGGCTGGCGGAGCAGTCCGGCTCGCGGTGGCCGATGACGGGGTCGGCTTCGACGTCGAGAACGTTCATTCCGACGGCTATGGGTTGACCAGCATGCAGGATCGCGCGGCCCGGGCCGGCGTCGCCCTCACATTCGTCACTGAGCCAGGTGCCGGAACAGAGGTGGTAGCCAGCTGGTCCCCGTGAGAGCCGTCCGACCCCGTCCCAGCCGGTCGGACGGAGTGCACGTCACGGCGTCGAGGGCCTCGTTTGATGTTCATTGGCCCGCTTCGGCACGGCCGCGCTGGGCTCCGCATCACAGCACGGTCTCACCGGCGCAAGCTGAGGGTTACTTCTCATTCATGCGGGAGGCTCCTTCGCTAGCGCGCTGCCGTCTCCGGCAGCGGCTCCTCCCTCATGAGCCGGCCGTCGGTCGCGAATCCCTCCGCCACGCGAAGGCGGCGCAACAGAGAGCGCTTCTTCTCCTGGTGCGCTTCCATGCGCCGAAGAATGCCGTCGAGCGTTAGCACCGCCTCGACCACGAACGGCCCCTTGTTGAGCATGACGCACTCCGCTCGTTCGCCCATGGCGGCATCGGTGATCTCCGAGCGCGACGGCATGCCGGTCTTGGCAAGCGTCTCGAGTACCTGTGTCGCCCAGATGACCGGCAGGCGAGCCGCCTCGGCAATCCAGAGAATCTCCTCCTGAACCTCGGCGAGCCGCTCGTACCCGCACTCTACGGCCAGGTCTCCCCGCGCGATCATCACGCCCACGGCTCGCGTCCGCATGGCCGCGAGCAGGAGCGCGGGAAGATGCTCGAACCCCTCGCGGGTCTCGATCTTGAGCACGATGCCGAGATCCGGCGCACCGAGCTCCGCCAGCCGGCGCTGGAGATCACGGACGTCCTGCTCCACCCGCACGAACGAATAGCCCACCATGTCGGCATGGGTCGCGATGAACGGCAGGATGCGGGAGTCCTTCGCGGTGAGCGCCGGGATCCCCAGGTGGGTCTCCGGAACGTTGATCCCTTTCTCGGCGCCCAGCTTCGCTCCGCCGCTGGGCGCCGCCGTGATCTCCACCTTCACCTCCTCGTCCCCAACTTCCCTGATCACGCCGACGAACTTGCCGTCGTCGAGCCAGATCGGCTGGCCAGGCCGCACGCTGTCGAAGAACTCGGGCATCGTGACGGGAATGCGGGCCGGGACGGTCACGCCCCCTTCCTCGTCGCGCTGAGCCGGACGTCCCGGCGTCCGGTCTCGGCTCAGGATCAGCAGGTCGCCGCGAGCAAGTGAAAGCGCCTGCGGCCGCGGCGCAATGCAGCCGATCAAGGTGCTGTGCCGTCCGGTGCGAGCCGAGGCTGTGAGCGTCCGGCCCGGCGCGAAGTAGGTCGTCCGCGGACATTCCACCCAGCAGCCGCCCGGGGCCAGGTCGCGCACTACCAGGGTGCGTTCCGCGCCACGGGTGTCGATCATCCGAATCTCCTCTCCAACCGTTCGGGCGGACAGCCAGTCCCGCGCGACCGACAGGCAGGCATCCGCGGGGCCGGGCGCTGGGAGCGGCGCGTCTTCGGCGGTGAGCCAGATCCGTGAGGGGCGAACCACCCGCCCGTACACGTCGCGCTGGGGACGACACTTGATGACGGCGGGTCCGGGCTCGACGGCGCCGGTGCGCAGCTTGGGACCGGGAATGTCCATGAGCACCCTGCAGCGCCGACCGGTCTCGGTCTCGGCACGGCGCAGATGGTCGATCATGGCCGTCCATGCCTTCTCCTCGTCATGGGCACAGTTGATGCGCATGACGTCCATCCCGCCGGCCAGGAGGTCGCGGACGAGAGCGTAGTCCGTGGCGGCCGTGGATGGCACAGTCACCATGATGCGGACGTGCCGATGCCCGGGGGCTGGACCGAGCAGCGCAGCCGTGTTCTGGTCGAGCACACTACCGCCTTCCTCGCGCTCGATCTCGTATTCGGAGCGGGGGGTGTCCGGGGTGCTGCCATTCAGGAGGATCAGGGTACCCAGTACCAGCCGGACGGCGCTCATAACGTGTGACTCGGTACGCCCCAGCGAGGAGAGTCCACGCGCGGCGAGCTTCTCCTGCAGATCGCGGATGTCGCGCCGTCGGAGGGCGACGTAGTGCAGGAGGTTGGCGGCACTCCGACGATGCTCGGGGTGAAGATTCTTCAACGTCGCGCGGTGATTCTGCTCGAGCTGGCGCATCTCCTGCTCAAGCGTGCTCAGCTGGTCGATCAGCATGGTGCGTTCCACGTGGCCCTGGTCGGGCAGCATGGGCGAATCTCCTGCGGGCGAGCCGGGTGCGGGTCGGATCGTTGAGGATTTGACGTCAGCTGGAAGTTGCGGGACGAGTCGCTGTCGGGCGAGTCTCGTTACCAGATCGCGACACTGACCGCCCTGCGCGCCGCGGCCTCGATGGAGGCCGCGGGTGTGCTACCGGTCACGTCGATCGTCCGCGCGGGTTCGTACCTTTGACCGTCTTGCCAGTTACGCCGCGCCGTCCGCGAGAGAGCCGTGAAGCTCAGCCTCTTCCTGGTCACCAGCAGTCTCCTCGGCGCATGCGCCGGAGGGGATCTGGTGCTTCCGTCACAGGGGGACCTCAGGATAGAGGTCGTGGACGGAGACAGTCAGAGCGGGCCGGTCGGAGGAACACTCTCCTCGCCGGTGATCGTCCAGGTGACCGGCGCCGACAGCCAGCCGGTCAAGGGAGCGGCGGTGCAATTCGCCCTCACGTCGGCCGCTGCCGGAGCCGAAGTCGCGCCTCCGACCGCGATCACGGACCGGGAAGGACGCGCCGAGGCCCACGTGCTCCTGGGTGGCGAGGCGGGTCTCCTGACCGGAGAGGCGCGCCTCGTGGTGGACGGAGCGGTCCTCGCTCGAGCGTCCTTCTCGGCGCTGGCCATGTCGGACACCCCCGCCAATCAGCCGCCCACCGCCGCATTCGCTTCCCACTGTCAGGACCTCACCTGCCGGTTCGACGACGCGAGTACCGATGCCGACGGCAGCGTGACCGGCTGGGCCTGGAAGTTCGGGGACGGCGACACATCCACCGAGCGACAACCGAGCCACACCTATGGGGCGGCGGGCACGTATGCCGTGACGCTTCGCGTCACCGATGACGGGGGTTCCACCAACGAGTCGTCGCGCCAGGTGACGGTCACCGCGCCTGCGACGCCGCCGTCCCCACCGCCACCTCCAGCGTCGGGAAACAAGCCACCGAAGGCCGACTTCGACGCGCGATGCAAGAAGCGGAAATGCGACTTCACCGATAAGAGCAAGGACGACGACGGCAGGATCGTGGCGTGGCGGTGGAACTTCGGAGACGGGGCGAGCTCCCAGCAGCGGAACAAGTCGCACACGTATGATGAGTCAGGAAAGTATAGCGTTACCCTCACCGTGACCGACGATCGTGGCGCGACCGACACGAAACTGCGGGAGGTCGACGTGAAGCGCTAGGTCGGGCCGCCCTCGAGCCGTTTCTCGTAGCGCCACACCTCGAAGACGAACCCACCCGAGTCATCGGGCTCGTGCATCACCGTGCCGGTGCGACTCCAGCCCTGCTTCTCGTAGAACCTCGCCGCACGATCATTGCCGACCGCGCACGCCAGCCAGGCCGTCTCCACACCGGCTTCTTTCATCCGCGATTCGGCGTCGGCGACGAGCGCCGCGGCGACGCCGGTGCCGCGCGCGGTGCCCGCGACGTAGAGATGGCAGAGCTCGTCGTCGCGGACGAGGCAGAAGCCGAGCGGCTCCGCCGGCGCGCCCGCGACGCGGACGCTCGGCAGCGCAGCCCGCATCCGCTCGCGAAAGCTGTCGGGTGTGCGACGCGCGGCGAGGCCGGGTGGCAGGAGCCCGTCGTGCGCCTCCTTCCACCCGTCGTACCAGATGCGGGCGAGGAGATCGATGTCGGACGGGTCCGCCGGTCTCACGTGCATGCCGTGATGATAGCTAATACTCCTCGAGCGGCCGGCACTCGCTCTCGCCCTCGAACGCGGGCCAGTGCACGCGATGCAGCTCCATGAACTTGTTCGCCACCTCGAGCGCCTTCTCGCGCGACGGCACGTCCACGATGGCGTAGCCACCGACAATCTCCTTGGCCTCGGTGAACGGGCCGTCCGACACCTTCAGCTTGCCGCCGCTCAGCCGGACGCGGAATCCCTCGGACGAGGGCTTGAGGCCGGCGGTGTCCTTGAGGACGCCGCTCTTGAAGCTCTCATCCACGAACTCTCCCATGGCCTTGAGCAGGCCCTCGGGGATGGGCTGGGAACGGTGGGCCTCGGAGTGCTTGATCATCATGAGGTACTTCATTTTGTGCAGTCTCCAGTAGGGTTGTAGCGGCGGGCATCGTGCCCTGCCTCTACCAGTACGTCGAATGATGACGGTGGGAATCGACATCGGCGAGACCAAGGCGGAAAATTCGAGCGCCCGGCTCGGGGGCCGGGCGCTCGCCGGGTTCATGACACCGGCAGGAGGGTGCGTTGGCCGTTCAGGCTACCAGAGGTGATAGGCCACTCCGAACGCCATGGTGATGTCGTTCCGGGTCTTGGACACTCCGCCCGGAAGCGGCGACTTGTTGCAGAACACATAGTCGCGCGCCTCGAAATGCAGCGCGGTCTGGCCGGTCCTGAGCTCGCTGCCGATCGCGCCGTATCCGGCGGCGCAGGTGCGGGTCAGAAGCGTCGAGGCCTGGTAGTCGTAGGTGCGCGCGCCACCGCCTGCGCCGACGAAGGGCCGGAACGTCCAGGACGACGAGATGTTGCGCTCCAGGCTCACCTCGAGACCGGCGTCATACTGATAACGGTCGGCGTCATTCCTCGTCACGGCGTATTTGGTGTGTTCACGCATCCAGCCGAAGGTACCGACGACGTGCAGGTTCGGCGTCATCTGCAGGGCGACCCCCAGTCCGGTTATCGGCGCGTCCTTGAACAGGTCGCGCTGGCTCCCGGTAGGGATAGTGACTCCCGCAAAGGGACGGAGCTCCACGATCGGTCGCGATACCTGCGCGGCGAGGGAGGCAGCTCCCAGGGCCACGGCCGCGACCACGATTGAGATAGTACGCATACGGTCTCCTTTCCCGCCACCGCTCGTATCTCGGCGTCCGCCGTCACGAGCATTGAGGTGCGGGCTGGAAATCGCGAGCGGGGTTCCTCAATGCCTGCATAATCTGGCGGCACCACCATGATGCCGTCGTTGAATGGGCATGAGAAGTTCCTGAGGAATTCTTCAGGCGGCGGCGAGAGCCCTGCGATCGATGTCCCTCCTCACCCCTTCCTGGTCCACGGCGGCACAATCGTGTTCATCCGGGCATACGCCACCAACTGGCCCAGATGCTCGTGCAAGTCGTTGAGGGTATAGGTCGTCGCCGCGCGGGGCAGAGTACTCTGCCCGTAGTACGTGATCGGGGTGTTGATCGTCGCCCGTGGCAGGCCGCCCAGAGTGGCGCTCAGAGTCTGCATGGCCCGGTCCATCGCGGCGATGAGCTGGTCGTCCGGGAGCTTCCTGAGCCGTGCCTCCTCGGCGTCGAAATCCGCCAGCGACCCTGCAGGCAACGGTCGGCCGAACATCGCGGTCTCGGTATTCCCCTCTGCCGCAACATGGGCGAAAACTTCCCGGAACGAGCGGGTCCCCTCCATCGGGCGCCAGACGAGCTTGGCGGCGGGCACCGCTTTGGCGAGCGCCATGAACTTCTTCCGCAGGAGATCGATGTCTTCCTTCTGGACCTGACGCCAGGAGGCGAATTCGGCCGAGTCAGCGACGGCTGTCTGTGCGCGGAGCGGAGCGACCGGAAACGCGGTTAGACCCACCACCAGGACGAGCGCGGGAGTGGGCCAGAGACGAGACCTGGGCATGATGCCTCCTTTATAGTGCTCACCGATGCAGCGCTCACCGAGTGATCGGTTGGCTCCATCGAACGACGGGCACTGGAGAACCAGGGTTTCGCGTGGGAAAGCTTAGCGGCGAGCAGGTTGGAGCGTGAATGTCATGTTGGACGGGGGATGTTTCATGGCCACTTGAGATCGATGACGAATCCCTGCCTGGTTCCGTCCGGCGCCATCTTGGTCCGGTAGATCTTGGTAGCGTCGTGGGACCACAAAGGCGAGCCATCGAGTCGGTTCTGGGATGTGTACGATTCGGTCGGGCCGTTGGTCCCATCGCCTTTATACGGGCTGGCGTCGAAGGCAGGCATGTCAAACCCGGTCTGGGCGGCACGGCTGTACACCTTGATGTACCGGTGCGTGGCGGGACCGGCGAAGGTCGCGATCCAGTTGACGTCCCGCGCGATGGCGATGTCTCCGTCCTCCGTGAAGAAGCCAGGAGCGATCACCTGCACGGCCTGGTTGTCCTGAGTGTCGTACAGCTTGTCCTCCGTCCCGTACCATCCGACGACCTTTTGGCCCAACTCCCAGTCGAAGTGCCCAGGCTTTGGCGTCTCGCGGACGTCGGTCCCATCCGGGTTCACCGTGAACCAGATGCTGGAAAGCGAGGTTGAGTCCATCCATCGGACCGCGGCGATGATGCGCGTATCGGTCCGGTTCCACAGCGTGTGATTGATCAACAGCTCCTTGCCGGCCATCTCCGGATGCTGGCCGACGAACGTGTCCAGCAGATCCTTGAAGGAGACCAACAGCTTCGACGTGCCGGTCTCCACGTCGACCAGGAAGATGCCATCGTTCGTCGGCGCAGCGACGCCGACTGTCCAGTCGTACGCACCGGCGTAGCCGGTCACAGGACGCAGGCGCTGCAGCCGCCCGTAATTGATGCCCAGGAACTTTCCCCCATTCTGTGCGACGCCGCTGTTCCCGAATGGGGTGTCCGGGAAGAAGAACTCACGACGGGTTCCCGTGTTCACATTGAAGAGCACGGTTTTGATCCTGTTGCTCCCGTCGGTCGTGCGATCGTTGAAGAAGAGCTCCTCATCCGGCTTCAGGGGATTCCAGTACAGCATCGTGCCTTGCTGAAAGTTCCAGGCCCTGATGGTGGTCAACAGGCGCAACTGTGCGGTGGCGACATCGACCAGCACCACGTTGGCCGGCGTCGCTGGCGGTGACCAGGCGATCCTGGAACTGCACCTCGAGCAGCGCGAGCTTGGTGCCACTGTGGTTGAACGGCGTATTTCCCGCGTGCCCCTGGTACCCATAGAAATGCTGGTTTGGGCCGAACGTGATCTGTCGTTCGGTGGCGGAGGGGATGGAGGTCGGCACCGTCACCGTGTCCGGGATCGGCGTCGTCGATGTGTCCGTCCCACTATGCGAGGGGCCGGCGGCTTCGTCTGTGCTCTTACAACCGGTGAGCGTAGAGAGAGAGATGACGAGCGTTGCGAGGCTGCCGACAGCGGTGGAGTTGAGTTTCATCATCTACGACCAGATCCAGTCCCCCGGACAAGGCCTCGACCACACGGCGTCTGCCGTGGAGGTCGGGGCTTCACCTCATCAAGGTAGGTGATCAGGACGGTCGTGAACGTGGGATAGATCACAAAGCTATCCAGCCGATTTGCCTGCATCGCACGCCAAGCTCGAGGGAAGGCTCAGCTGATCGTGAGGATGCCGGTCGCGGAATCGAACCGAGCCGACAAGGAGTGCAGATTCGACGTCGGCTGTCCGCCGGTCCACGTACCATCGGCCGCGAACCGGGCGCCGTGCTGAGGGCAGCGGAAGCCGGAGCCGTCGATCCCCACGGTGGCGCCCTGGTGGGGGCAGACCAGCGAGAAGGCCGCGTACTGGGAGGCGCCGGTCCGGACCGCGGCGATCGGTGTGCCGCTGTTCCCGTCCACGCGCGCGATGCCGCCGATCGAGGCCAGCGCGGGGAAGTTCGCCACCGTGACGTCGAGCGGTCCCGACGGACCCGTCGACGAGCCTGCGGCGCAGCCGGCGAGAAACGCCGCCACGCCTGCGACGGCGGTCTGGGCCAGGAACGCCCGCCGGCTCAGACAGGCACCGCAGGCCTCGGCCGGCCCCGTGATCGGATCGTCGGTTCGATCGAACATGATGAAAGCCCTCCGTACCTAGAGGTGGAGGACCGAGGCGTCCCACCCGGCCTGATCGTGATCTTCCTTGTGCATGGCACCCACGTCCACCACGATCTCGTCGCCGCTTCGGGTCACCGAGAAGCGGTCCATGCCCCGTGTCGCACGTCCCGAGACGAACGCCCCGTCCGGCCGGTACTTCGAGTGATGCTTCGGGCACTGGAATTGGGCATCGCCCGCGTTCCATCGGAGCGCGGTGCGCTGATGGGGACAAGACAGGTTGAACGCGTACACCGCGCCCTGCCACCGAACCAGAATTACTTCCTGATCGCGATCGATCTGGACGCCATCGACTGGGGGGATGGGATAGGTCGGATTCCCTCCCGCCAGCACCCGCCGGACCCTGGCGGGTTGCGGGGTCATGGCGATTGCGATCTGGCTCGGAACCCCGAGCCCGGCCAGCACGGCGAGAGAGGCGAGGCCAATGCCCTGGAGAAAGCCGCGGCGGCCGAGAGAAAGAACACAGTCATCGCAGGTGGACGTTCGTGGGGTGTCAGGGGGCTGCATTCCGCGATCCGATGGGGAAAGGAGGTCGAGGGCGTCGGCTAGGCCGCGTTGACGAGTACGGTGCCGGCCAAGACGGTGCTGGTCCACAGCACCAGACTGAGGCGGGCGGTCCAGCGCAGGCGCCGCCACAGCCGGGATTCATGACCGGTGCCCACCACCGTCGATTGCAGGGCGTGCTCGGTGCGCTCGAGGACGGCGCCGTTGGCGAGCAGAAGGGCCACCAGGCTCAGCTTCACGACGAAGACCGGAGAGCCGGCGAAGGTCTTCACGTCAGCCGCGGCGAGGGCGGCCCCGCTGAGGAACAGAAGTCCGAGCGCCACGAGCACCGGCCGATGCACGGCGTGCAGCTCGGCCAGGGCCCTGGCCCGCTCGGCCGGTTCGCGTCGCAGGGCGCGGAGGGTCGATCGGTCGGCGGCCACCGCCAGCCCGCCTCCGAACAGCATGCCGACCAGATGCACCGCGGTCACCACCGAGGCCACGACCTTGGAATCGGCATAAAGCGACTGCCACGGGGCAAAGGCGTCGACCAGCGTCTGGACGAGCGTCATCGTCAGTCTTTCCAGAGCCACATCATGAGGGTCGACGCGGTCGCGACGCTGATGGAAGCGATGGCGGCATTGCGGTGCTTGTTGGCGCCGTCCTGGCTCTCCCGCGCGTCCCCCGCCAGCGAGGCCGTGTAGAAGAACCCGGCGTCGGCCAGGAGCATGGTGAGCGCATGGAGATTGCGCCTTGTCCGGCCCGCGGGATCGTGGCGGGCCTCGATCATGTTCCACACGCCGGTCACGGTGTTGACGGCGAACAGGGCTCCCAGCGCGCCCGCGACCACCTTGTGCGCCGAGCGGGTGCCCGACGAGGCGAAGTCTCCGGTGCGCTGCCCGTTGAGAATGCGCTGTCCGAGGACGTATTCCGTCGCGAAGAGCGGAAGCTCGGTGTAGCTGGCGTAGCGATGGATGGCCAACCGGGTATAGTAGGCGTCGCTGTACTCGATCGCCTTCGGGCGCCCGGCCCCTGTGTCGGTGGGCGCGACGGTGGTGGAATCGGGCTCGAAGTGCACCGCCACGGCGGAGACGCGAGGGCCCGCGGATCCGGTATCGGGCACCGTCTGCGCGACCGCGGGTGAGGCGAGGACACACACGATCGCCGCAGCGAGCCACCGCGTCATCGGGCATGCTCCGCCGAAAGAGGAATCGTGTCGTGGCCGGCGCTGCCCGGCGTAGAGCCATCGGAGTCGTAGATGGTCCGGCCATCCAGAACCACGGTGAGTCGCCTGACGCTCGCGGGCAGATCCAGCGCATACCGCCCCGCCGGCCGCCGGTTGTCGACTCCGATCTTCCCGGCGCCGACCTGGTAGGCGACCTGCCCACCGAACGCCTTGAGCGACACGTCGGCCCGATCGGCGACCGTGACGGTCAGCACGCCACCCGGCTCCTCGGCGCCGAAGGCGACCGTCAGCCGGGGCGCGACCGGCACCTCGACGCCGCCGGCGGCTTGGGCCGGTGGCGACACCAACGGCGGCGACACGCGGGGCGGGGCCGGCTTCGGAGCGGGGGACGAAAGCAGCCGGTCGTGAATCCAGCGGTGCACCGGAGAGCCCGGCACCGCCGCCGCTGCCGCGCCGGCAACCAGGAGCCCAAGGGCGGCGGCGAGGACGGGGCGGCGCAACCGGCGCCCGGGGTCCAGCGAGACCGGAGGACGGAGTGCCGGCACCGGATGATCGAGGACACGGAGCAACCGATCGACCCCCGCGTCCCCCTCGCGGACCTCGCGCGACCTGCGGTCGCAGTCGTCGCATCGCCGGAGATGATCCATCACCTCGGCCGTCGCGCCGGAGCCGAGCTCGCCGTGAATCCAGGCGAGCAGGACCGCATCACTCGGGTGCACCGTGCATCTCCTTGAACGCGGTCCGGAACGCCTGCCCCGCCCGAACCAGCGTGGTGCCCACGCTCGTTTCGGCGAGACGAAGCGCCGCCGCGATCTCGCGGTAGCTGTAACCTGCATGTCGGAGGAGGAGCGCCTGACGATCCCGGGCGTTGAGAGTGTTCAGCGCGGCTCGCACGGCCCGGACCTCCTCGGCGCGCTCGAGCGTCTCGGCTGGATCGGCGGGGGGGGACCCTGATGGCGCCCGGGTGGGCTCGTCGGCCAACAGCCGCAACTGGCGACTGGACCGGCGTTGTTCGTCACGAACCAGGTTGTTGGCAACGGCGACGAGCCAGCCGGCCGGCTGGTCGGGCATCTCGCCCCGGCGATGGAGCCGCACGAAGGCTTCCTGCGCGGTGTCCGAGGCGAGGTCAGGATCGCCCGTCAGGCGGTCCAGATAGGTAAAGAGCGAGGCGAACCGCTCGTCGTAGCAGGCGCGGAACTCTTCCTCGAACGAGGGGCCGGTCTGGGTCACAGTGATGGACGCGACGGAGTCTCCTTCGGCGGAGGCACCGAGACGCAACGGCGTGAGCTGGAGGGGTGTCGCGTAGCGGGGCACGTCAGAGGAACGCGCCACGGCGTTCCCTTGTGACAACGCCGTCAGAAGTGCCAGCCGACCTCGAGCGCGAGGGACCGTGGCAGGCCATGGATGACGCCGAGCCCCCCGCCCGGGCTGGCGACGAATCCCAGCACGTTCCGACGGTCGAGCACGTTGGTGACCGAGAGCGCGGTAGTCAGCTCGGTCCCGGTGGCGAACCCAGGGAAGTGCCAGGAGCGGCGCACGCCGAGATCGAGGCGGGTATAGGCGGGCAGCCGGGCGCCGTTTACCCCACCGGGAAGATTCTCCGGAGTGCCGGCCAGCTCGCCCGAATGACCGAAGGACGGGGCCGGCGTCCACTCGAATCCGGAAGCCACCACCGACGTCGGCTGCTGCGCTCCCCCCTGGAGCCGCGCCAGCAGTCGAGTGTCCGCCTGGATGCGATAGCCGAGATCCACGACGAAGCTGGTGCCGTGGCCGTAGCTCGGGTCGTAGTGGGTGGCCCCCGCGATTCGCTCATCCCGGGCGACCGTGAGAGACGCGGAGCCGGCGAAGCGTCCTCGCCTCAGCTCGAGGGCCCCCGAGACGCCCCTCGCGTTGCCCCGCCCGACGACGAGGCTGTCCTCGGGGAAGAACCCGAGAGTCGAGGCGGCACCGAGGGCGAGGCCACTCGTCCGGCGGAGGTATCCCGAGACAGATAGATCGAGACCCTCGGCCAGGCGCCGCGAGGCGAGCAGCTCGAGCTGATCCGCCCGGGCCACCGGCAGGCCCGGCCGCGCCGCCACGGGAAGGTCGAAGCCGAGCAAGAGTCCCAGAGCGGATTCATCGTTGAGCGCCGACTGGATCACCTGATGGCTTCGACCGATGCCGACGCCGAAGCGAGTATCGGCATCGACGTCGAGCAGGGCCGTGACCCGGGGCTCGAGCCCGGCCCAGCCGGAAAAATCGGTGCTCGCTCGCAGTCCAGTGGTGAGCCGAAGCGCATTCCACGGCAGCCACGAACGCTCGGCGAACACCGAGCCCACCGCCGGAGCGGCGTCGAGCCTCAGCCCCGGCGCGGAAGGCATACCGGCGGTGGTAACCTCGTATCGGGTACTGGGCCGGAGGAGCGATCCGCCCGCAGTGATCCCGTCGGGCCAGGCGACCCGCGCCGAGAGTCCGACCTCGCTCAGGTCGCTGCGGAGCCGCTCGAGTCCGTCCGCCGTCTGCCATCCGACCCGAGCCGAGCTGCCGGCCCACCATGCGGCGGTCTCCAGGGTTGCGCCCGAAGCCGACGTGCGGCTCCAGGTGAGTCCCTGGCTATGACTATTCCAGGCGATCGAGTTACTCCCGGCGGCAACCTCGGCAGGAGAGCCGTCGACCTCCTTCATCTCGGCCTCTCCGCTGCCCGCAGGCGCGGCCGAAACCGGATCGACGTCGCCGAACGAGGGAAACTCCAGCCGATTGCCTGCCAGGAAGGAAACCAGACGGAGACGGCCGTCCCCGATTCGGCTGGTGGCCACACCCACCAGATCGCGGTAGTTGCTGCCTTGTCCCCCGTCGCCCTCACCCATGAGCGCGTCCCGGACGCTGGCCCTGGCACCGAGGACGATGCCGGTTTGCAGGCCGGGCAGGTAGCCGCCGACCGTCTGACGGATGTCGGTGGAGGCGACGGAGCCGCGGGCCTCGAACGCGGTGGGAGCGGGATCGCGGGTCTCGAGCTCGACCACACCCGCGAGGTGATCCCCGAAGCGGGCCGAGCCGACACCGGCGTGCAGGTCGGCACCGGCGATGACGTCGGGATTCACCGCACTCGATGCGCTGGAGAAGTGCACCGCAGAGAAGAGGGGAATCCCGTCGAGCAGCACGAGGTTGTCGGAGGAGGCGCCGCCACGAACGTGGAGTCCGGTGGCGGTCTCGCCCCGTCCCTGCACCCCTGGCGCGTCGGTCAGGGCGCGCTGCACGTCCACCTCACCGGCCTGCCGCCAATCGATCCAGTCGCGTTCCAGCGCACTCCGGCCCAGCTCGGCGATGGGATCCATGCGGTGGGAAGTGGAGTCGGAGGTTGCCACGACCTGGAGCGTAGGCAACTGCGTAGGCCGGGCCGCGAGCTGCACATCGACCGTGGTCTCGGACGACCCGTCCGGCAGGAGCACCCGCAGCTCGAGTGGCTGGTACCCGGGGGTGGAGAAGCGCAGCCGGTGGGTGCCGGCATCGAGTCCGGCGATGTAGTAGTGACCGAGGGAATCGCTGGTCCCGCCGCCCGCCGCCCCGGTCTCGACCTGGACGCCGGCCAGCGGCCGTCCCTCCGCGTCATCGCGCACGGTACCCGCGATCGCCCCGGTAGGGGTCGCGACCTGCAGCAGGACAACGACAACCGGGAACAGCACGGCAATCCTTGGGCTAGGAGCAGAGGTCGCGGGGCAGATCTCCCTACACGCTCAAGCTAGTCGGGAGACGAACACACGGGTACTCAGTCGCCGCCTAGCCGCGACAACCCTGCGCGCTCCTCAGTCGTCGTTGTCGCCGTGATGGTGACCGTGTCCCTCGGTCTCCTCCTCGCCGAGGTAGTACTTGCCGGCGCGCTCGTACACAATCATGGCACGGAGTCCCGGGCGCTCGAGGCGGCGACCGTAGTAGCGGCTGCCGTCGTAATACACGGTGACCTCACGATAGCCATGCTTCTTCCACCAGCCGTGCGCGTTCCCGCGGGGCACGTGGGTGCGCTCCACCACGATCACTTCGCGCGCCGGTTCACGCCGCACGACGACCGGAGGCGGAGAGTTCACCTCCACGTGACCTGCGACCGGACCGCTCTGCACGACGACACCGCCTGAGACCGTGGTCTGGGCTCGCGCCGGCACTGCAGCCAGCCCGAGCATCACTGCCACGATCCCGCCCACCGCGATTCTGCTGCTCATTTCGGCCCTCGAGGGTTGGAGATCGGAGGGCTGATGCGCGAGGGATGTGCCAAAGCCTAACCCCTTGCCACGGCACGGGTCAGGCCCGCTGGGCCAAGGCGAATCTCCCTTGCAAGCGGCGCCCTGCAGGCCTGGTCACGCAGGAGACGATCAGCAGTGCCAGGAGCACCAGCGGCACCGGCGGAGTTAGTTCTCGACCGCGACCACGTGGGCCTGCACCTTGCCCTCGACCGCGCTGGTCCCGAACCGGCGGCGGATCGCCTCAGCGGCCCGAGCGGTCGCTCGCGCGAGCCCGTGGGGCTCCCGTGCTTCGATCTCGTTCCTGAGCACCGTGCCCTGGCAATAGGCCAGCGCGGGGATGTCCGCCGAGGCCGCCCGGCTGGACTCGGTCAGCGTGACGAACTCGGCGGGGCGGCGGAATCCGGCCGCCGAGAGATCCCGCTTCGATGATCGCCCGGTCGGCGTAGCCGTGCGGTGTGCGGGCCAGGAACCGCGGCGGATCGGCGGGATAAAGCGTCGCGAGCTCCGCGGTGATGACGTCGGCGAATTCGTTCTCCTCGATCCGATCCCACACGTTGAACAGGAAAACGCCGCCCGGGCACAGGACCCGGCGCGCCTCCGCAAACGCCCTGGCCTTGTCGGGAAAGAACATGACTCCGAACTGGCAGACGACCGCGTCGAAGGCCTCGTCCGGAAAGGGGAGCTGCGCGGCGTCCGCCTGCCGCCACTCCACCGGTCGCGAGGTCCCCGCCGCGGCGGCCTGGTCGAGCATTCCCTGGTTCAGATCCGTGGCCACGATCGCCACGCTTTCGGGCAATGCCGAGGCCAGGCGGCGCGTCACGACGCCGGTGCCGGCGGCGATCTCGAGCACTCGCCGCAGCGGCCGTCCGGTCAGTCGCTGGGCCAGGTCCGCGGCGTAGGGCTCGAAGATGAGGGGAACGAGGTATTGCTGATAGAACGCGGGGAGCGAGCCGGCGAAGGTCGCGTCGGACGCGGCGTAGCTCATGGGTTCTCCTTTCGCGGGGCGACTCCGGTGGTTCCGCGTCCCGTAATCTTTCTCATGATGTCCCGTGCGGCTACGGCGTCGCGCGAGCGTGGCCACCGCCTGGCCGCGCGACCACTCCGCCCGCATCTTTCCCCGATGTCCCCCTCGAAAAGCCCCGGATGCCCGAGTTGCAGAGTCGCCTCGAGGTAGCCCTCGCCGACCGCTACCGCATCGAGCGGCAGCTGGGCCAGGGCGGCATGGCCACGGTCGTTTCGTTTCATGGCCAATGGAGACCGATGACGAATCCCTGCGGGGTAGAGCCGAACTCGGCTATTTGCGGGTTGGGCGCTCGCCGGGCATCTTCTACCTTCATCCCCTCCCCGCAACTACTTGGTGGCAGGTGACTCGTCCCGCAGGTCCCCGCAGCATTGAACCTCCGCAACCACCTCCCCAAGGCGATCGCGAGATCACCGACCTCCTGCTCCAGCTTCGGGATGCACCAGACGTAATGGATCGATTATTCCCGCTGGTCTACGACCAGCTGCGCCGCATCGCCCACCGGCGGCTTCAGGACGAGCGGCCCGGACATACCCTCGGTACCACCGGCCTGGTTCACGAGACCTACCTCAAGCTGGTGGACCAGACCCGGGTGGAGTGGCGGGATCGGAGCCACTTTTTTCGCGTTGCCTCTATGGCGATGCGTAGGATCCTGGTCGACTATGCCCGGCGCGACCGGGCATTGCGGCGTGGGGGAGGGCTCGATCGTGTCGCGCTGGACGAGGATGCCGCGGCCATCGAAGCGTCGATCGATGCACGGGGCGAGCGCCTCCTCGCGCTCGACGAGGCCCTGGAGCGACTTGCTGCCATCGATGAACGGTTGAGCCAGGTCGTGGAGTGCCGGTACTTCGGTGGGCTCACGGAGGAAGAAACGGCCGAAGCGTTGGGGACGAGTTCCAGGACCGTACAGCGAGATTGGGCCAAGGCCCGGGGCTGGCTGTATCTCGAGCTTCAGGGTTAGCGGCCACTGCCTGGCCGAAGGGACCTGATGGCGGCACCATCATTGGAACGATGGGCGGTGATCGAGCCCTTGCTCGATGGGGCGCTGGACCTCCCGCCCGAAAGCCGGTCCGCCTTCATTGCCGATGCCTCCTCGACGGATTCCGCGCTGCGGCTCGAGGTCGAGCGGCTGCTCGACGCGATCGTGCGGGCGGACAGCCTGATCGAGGACTCGGCAGCGGCGCTCGCGTCGCCGGTCCTTGAGCGGGTTGCCAGGCATCGACCGTTTGCTCCAGGGTTGCGGATCGGCGCTTTCCAGATCGAGCGCGAGCTTGGGCGAGGCGGAATGGCCACGGTCTACCTTGCCCGCGACTTGAGGCACGACAGACTCGTCGCCCTCAAGCTGCTCCCCGAGGAGCTCTCGGCAACGGTGGGCGCAGAACGCTTCGTGCGAGAGACCGCGATCGCCGCACGGCTCAATCACCCGCACATCCTTTCCCTCTTTGATTCCGGGTCGATCGAAACCGGCACCGACCGCGCGCTCTACTACGCAATGCCATATGTCGAGGGGCGGTCATTGCGGGAGCGTCTCCGCGAAGAGTCGCTCCTCCCGATCGGTGACGCGGTGGAGATCGCGCGGCAAGTCGCGGAGGCGCTGGACCACGCCCACCAGCATGGCATCGTGCACCGGGACATCAAACCCGAGAACGTGCTGCTCGCCGGCAAGCATGCGTTCGTCTCGGACTTCGGGATCGCCCGCGCCATCGGGCTCGCAAACGGCGAGGCGCTGACGGAAACCGGGCTGGCGCTCGGTACGCCGGCGTACATGAGCCCGGAGCAGGCCAGTGGCGGGCAAATCGATGGACGGAGCGATATCTACAGTCTCGGCTGCATGCTGTACGAGATGTTGGTTAGCCAGCCTCCGTTCATCGGGCCAACGGCCCAGGCCGTGCTGGCGCGCCATGCAGCGGACCCTGTGCCGCCGCTCCGGACGGTTCGAGGCACGATCCCGAAGTCCCTCGAGCGAGTCGTGACACGATCGCTGGCCAAACTCCCGGTCGATCGATTCCCGAACGCCAGGGCGTTCGTGGAGGCCCTGGCAGCGGCGCCGACGATCGAGTCGGAGCCAAGTGACACCAGTCCGTCTCTCGTCAGACGGGCCGGGCTCGCGATTCGACGGCACCGGTTACGTACGACGGGCCTCGCCGGTGTGGCTGCCGCCGCCATCACCGCCGGCGTCGCGCTGGCAGTCCGTTCCACTCCGGCCCGCAGCCCCTGCCCCGATCAGCACGACCGTCGCCGTCCTCCCCTTCACCTATCGCGGCAATCCCGAGCTGAGCTATCTCGCCGACGGGATCGTCGATCTGCTGAGCACCAAGCTCGACGGCGGCGCAGGGATCCACAGCATCGACCCGCATGCCCTCCGCAGTTTCATGGGCCGCGAGGTCGCCACCGGCGATCCTCGAACGTGGCCTGCGTATGGCCGACCACTTCGGCGCGGGCCGCTTCGTGCTGGGTAGCATTGTCGAGGCTGGAGGCCATCTCCAGGTGAGCGCCACGGTCTACGACCAGCGCGCGCGAGCGCGGGGCTCGGTAGAGGCAACGGCGGCCGACCAGGCCGGGATCTTCGACGTCGCCGATCGGCTGGCGCGACACATCGTCTCGGAGTCCCAGGACACGCCGCTCGCTCTGGCTCAGGCCGGTGACCAAACCACGTCCCTCCCTGCCCTGAAGGCGTATATCGAGGGCGAGCGCGATAATCAGGGCCGCAAGATTCAATGCGGCGTTCGACGACTACCGGCGAGCGTCCGAGTTGGACACGTCATTCGCCCTGGCGCTCTATCGGCTCGGTATGCTGACCGGGGACGCCAAGCTGGCCCGCGAACGGCTCGACCGGGCTCTGCGTCACGGCGATCGTCTGGCGGAAAATCAGCGCGGACTCCTGCAGGCCGCTGTGGCACGTCTCGAAAGGGCGATGACGAGCACGCCTATCAGATGGTTCGAGCGGTTCTCCTTGGCCACCCCGAAGACGTCGATGCCTGGTCCCAGCTCGGTGATCCTGATCGGCCGCCGAGTCAACGTTGTTGGAGGCTCATGGACAGATGCCCGGGACGCGTTCGAGCACGTCCTCGCGCTCGATCCGCAAAACGGCCAAGCGCTCTGGACACTAGCCACGATCGCCGCAAGGGAAGGAAGACGGGCCGATCTCGATTCCCTGACCCAGCGCCTGCTCCGGCTCAATCCGAGGCCGGACATTGCCAGTAATGTTCGCGGTCAACGCGCCATCGTCCTGGGAGACTCGGCCGGGCTGGAGCGCTTCGTGGCCGATCTCCGCGCCCGTCCCGACAATTACGCCCAGGGCGGCGGCGGATACATCACCTTTACGACGGGAGACCTGACCGTCGGGCGACGTCTCTGGCGCCTCGATCGCGGAGCCGTCGCGCTCGCGAGCGGTTCGGGCGATCGCCTACATAACGCTGGCCAAGATCGAGCTCACCAACGGACGGAGAAACGCCGCGAACGCCGAGCTCTCGAGCGCGGCATCGCTCGATCCGGTCACGGCGCTGGAGAGCCGTGCATACTTCGCGCTGAGCCGTTTCCTCGAGGCGCCGCGTGGCGATCTGGTCGCGCTTCGGGACTCGGTCCGGCGCTTGTCGCCCGTCGGCCCAATTCCGGTCGACAATGACGGGCTGGCCATGAGGACGGGCTGGCCGCAATGCACCGTCCGGTTCACCCGTATCTCAGGCTCTACCTGCTCGGACTGCTGAGCGCGCGGCTCGGCGACGAGGGTCGGCGCTTGCGGTATGCGAGCGATCTCGAGCGAGCCGACAGCTCGACCCCTCCGGGGCGCTTTCGCGATCGGTGAGGCGCAGTCGGTCCGCGCGGAAGTCGATCGCATGCGCGGCCGTCCGGAGGAAGCGCTCGCCATCCTGGAGCGGCCGAGGCTCTGGGCGCCGCATCCGGACCTGTGGGACACCGGGGACTCGCCATTCTTCATTCGCCTGCACGAGCGGTTCGCGAGGGCCGAGCTGCTGCACGCGCTCGGACGTGACGACGAAGCCATCCCGTGGTATCGGAACTTCGTCTACGATCTTCTTTATACCGGCCCCGCCAATCTCCGGCTGGCCCAGATCTACCAGGCTCGGGGCGACCGGCAGCGCGCAATCGAGCACTACACTCGCTTCGTCGAGCTTTGGCGCGACTGCGATCCCGCATTCCGTCCGCTGGTGCAGCAGGCAAAGGCGGCACTCGACTCGCTTCGGATCACGCGAGACTAATGCGAGTCGCGCAACACCTGCGCGGTGGACAAGCCGGCGTACTTCTCGATCACGAGTTGGATGCTGGAGCGGGATGTGGGTGCAAACGGACCGACCCAATATCCTCGAAACGCCTTCTGGACTACGAGAAAGAAGTTGAGCCCTTCCAGGCACCGGCGTTGGGCTGCGGGGATCTCGAAGGCGTCCGACCCCCGCTCCGGAATGCGGCCGAGCCAGGTCGCATCGTGATCGCCCGCATAGCAGGTAGACGTCCACTGGACTGCCGTTGTGGCTCCGTACCCAGACCGGCGTGGTCGAGGTCCGCGAACGCGTTGCCGTGAAGGGCGCACGCAAGAAGCAGAAGAGGAGCTGCGGTCAGGAGCCGTTTCATGAGCCGATCCCTCCGGGCGGATGCCTCGCGTGAACCACCTGCTGCTCGATCGATGGGAGCGTTCCATCGGATGACGCGCAGGAGGTGTTCGAAGTCCGCCACTGACGGCGACCGACATCGTGGGGAATCAGGCTGGACGTGGAGCCGATCGAGAAGATTGCGGAGGAAACGGGAGGCGGTGGGCGATACTACTCAGGGCTTCGACGGCGAGCGACCTCCGAAGTCATAGGTCAGCGACAACGTGAATCGCCGGGGCAGGATCGGGCGGGCCAGAAAAACGGGAGTCCCGCCCGCACCTTCCAGTCGCGGGTTGCCTTCCTCGAGACCCTTGTCCTGGAATGCATTCAGCAGGTCCACCTCGATCCTCGTCCTATCACGCGGAAAATTGTAGCCCGCAGCGAAGTTGAAATAGTTGTAGGCCGGCAATGTCGTTCCCACGTCGATATCCACGGAACGGCTGGCCACCCAGTGGCAATCACCCTTCAAGCTCGAAGCCCCCGACGGAGTACGTCCCTCCTACGTTGCCGATCGTTCAACTTTCGAGATAAATCTGTGCGACGCCGACTGGCGTTCCCCGCTGGTCCATGACCTTGCCGGCGACACTCCCGGTCTGCATCGGGACTTGTGCCGTCACGGTCGTTGATCGGGAAACGAGGACGGAGAGCGGTGTCACGACCATCAGCCAATGCAGTGAATTTCGCCGAGCCGAGCATAGTGGCGGGATCATGGCGGCGTGTGGCATAGGAGTGCGATAGGCGGGCTTAGCGAGCTCTGGGATGTTCCGGGTGCCCGGTCCTGATCAAGATGAGCCCCGGCACAAGGCCTCGCAACCGGCCGATGGCGGGATTTGCGCCGCAACGACGCGTCATCAGCAAGCCATGTCGAAACCGACACGATGGTCCATCCAGGATGCTCACCCGCGTCACAGGAGATCCCGACCATGCGCATCCCAACCTTGCGAATCCTCACCGTGCCCGCCGCCGCTCTGCTGGCCACCCTCGTGACCGGCTGCGGCGCCGATACCCGGACCGACGGCCGAGAGCACCCCCGGTCTCGCGGCCGAGCGAGACGTTGCCCAGCACACCAAGAGCACCTTTCCGGAGGACAACGTCGGCATCAACCCCTGTAACGGGGAAACGGTGCATTTCGTCGGGACCATCACCGAGCAAGTCAATGTCGTGAGCGTGGACGACGTCACACTGCACGTCGAGGTGTCGGACCGGCTCTCGGCGACCGGCATCGGGCTCACCACCGGTGTGTCGTACCGGGTGCACGCCGTGGGCGGTGTGAGCTTCAACACGCCCACCGCGACGGCGGCCCAAGCCACTTTCACCGAGCGCGACCACAACAATTTTCACTCCGACACGCCGGGGCTCTCCTTCAAGGGAGCGCTCCTCACGCACGTCGTCGTCCTCCCCGAGTGGCGAGGTCAAAGTCACCAGGCAATTCAACACGGAGGAGGATGGCGTGTGCCTGGGGTGACAGATCGGCAAGGTCGCTGGGACGTCGGTAGTCCCAGCGCGACCGCCAACTCAATGCTTTGGCTTTACTCAGCGTCGTGGCACAAGGCGATCGAACGCCGGATGGCCCCGGAGCGGGGCCCAAGTCGGGTCGACCGCCAGCCACGCAGCCGAGATCATGTACTGAGCGCGTAACACTTCCCCGAGCCGAGCCACCGCTTCGTCCTTCCGGCCCGCGCGCATGAACACCTGCGCTACGCCGAGCCGAATGGCAGGGTCGATGAACCCGATGCGATCCGCCTCGCTCCGACGCAGCGCTTCGGCCGCATTGACGATGGCGCTGTCCACCCGGTCCAAGCGGGACAAGACCACCGCCCTGAGCATGGGCGGGAACGGGTTCGACTTCCCAAGCACGCGCTCCACCGCAGGCAGCGTGGCTAGCACCGAGTCGACCCACCGGCGACCGCCGGCGCTGTCTCCCTCGAGGTCGTGGATGTCAACGTGGGCCAGCGCACGCCCTGCCGCGAAGCCATCGAAGCCCGCAAGGGAGGCTCCCGGACGATGCGGCGCTGAGCCGAGTCGAGGATCCACGGCGCGCCAGTCCAGCGCCCCACGGCCTGGGTAAAGGCATCCGCGGAGAGGCGACGCTGCGCCTCAGCCAGCGTCCGTCGCGCGCCCGCGACGTCGCCCTCGCCCAGATACGAAGCGACCCGGAGACCCGTCGGGTCCGGGTTGCCTGGCTGCATCCGTTCCATCCGGTCCAGCAGCGGTCGGGATTCGGCGTAACGTCGCGCCATCACAGCCGACATCCCGGCCATGCTCGCAAGCGGGTTCGACTTCGGGTCCAGCTCGAGACCCCGCTTCGCGTACGCCAGCGCCGCGTCGAACTGGCCGATCTGGAACTGGAGCGCACTGGCGAACTGGATGATCTCGGCGTTGCCGGGGAACCGCGCCAGCGCGGCGCGGATCGTGGCAAAGGCCCTCGCCGTGTCGGCATCGACGTTGTATGCCACCTGCGAGCGCAGGAAATCCGTCTCCGGTGCATCGGGGGCCAGGCGCTCGACCCGCGCGAGCACGGCGTGGATGGGCGCCGCACGTCCCGCTGGACGGCCCGAGTTGATGAAATTGACGCTCTGGGCTCCCGCTAGCTTTGCCCAAGCGCGCGCGAAGTTGCTGTCCCTGGCCACCGCCTCGCGGTAGTACTTGATCGCGGAGTCCGTCACCGCGATGTCGCCCGACTGAAAGCGTTGGGTGAAGGCTTCGGCGCGTAGATACGCGTCGTACGCGACGATATCGGTGGTCGGGCGGGCCGCGAGTTGCTGCGCCTCGGCGCCCCCGAGCCGAAGGCCGAGCGCCTTTGCGACGCGACCCGCTATGTCGGCCTGCACACGGAAGACATCGGTGAACGGCGCGTCGAAGCTCTCGCTCCATTCGGTGGCGGGCGCGGCGTTGGGGTGCAGAGCCACCCAGCTCGGGAGCCACCAGTACCCGGCTCACGCCATCCGCCTGCTTCGCCCAGCGGACCGTCCCGGTGAGGAGGTAATGCACGCCAAGATCCCGTGCGACGTCGGCCGGACGGGCCTTCGTGCCGGCGTAGGGAACGGAGCTGCCGCGGGCAATGACCTCGAGGCTTCGGAGCTCAGCGAGCTTGCCGCGCACCGCGTCGGCCACGCCGTCGGCGAAGTAGGCGTCGGACGAATCGCCGATGTTCTCGAACGGAAGCACCGCGATACGGAGCGCGGCCGTGGCCGCCGAGGCCGGCAGCGGCGATGCGATCGATGTACCCAATGCGTCGCGGCGCGAGCGGACGACTGCCATCAACGCGATCAATGCGATCGTGCCGAGGGTGGCGACGACGAGCCGGCGCCGCGGGGTCGAGGGGACGACGGGGGAACGCACTGTGGCCCGGTCGCCGCTCCGCACCTCCTCCAGGACCGCCACCACGGACTCGGCTGATAAAGGCCGGTCGTCCGGCTGCTTGGCAAGGCACCGCATGACGAGCGCGCTCAGGGCAGGCGGCAGATCGGGCCGGCGTTCCTCAAGGGGCGGCGGGGGCTCGGTGAGGTGCGCGGCGATCATCGCCGGGACGCTCCGGCGCGGAAAGGGAACGCTGCCGGTCAGGCACTCGTACGCCATGACGCCGAAGGCATAGAGGTCGGCCCGGGCGTCGGTCGTCGGGTCGCCCACCGCCTGCTCGGGGGCCATGTAGGCGGGCGTGCCGAGCGCAAAGCCGGCCGCCGTGAGGCCGCCCGTGGCGGGGGCTGTCGCGGTTGTCGTGGCTGCCCGCAGCGCTTTGGCCACGCCGAAGTCGGTCACCATCGCGCCGCCCGGCGAGAGGAGCACGTTGTCGGGCTTGATATCCCGGTGAATGAGGCCGCGGGCGTGGGCGTAGGCGAGAGCGCTGGCGACCTGGCCAAGCAGACCCACGGTTTCGGAGACCGGGAGCGGGGCACCGAGCTCGAGACGCTGGCGGAGCGATTCGCCCTCGATGAACGGCATGGTAAAGTACGGAAGGCCGGCGACCTCGCCCGCCGCCAGTAGGGGTACGATGTGCGGGTGCTGGAGGCCGGCCGCGTGGCGGATCTCCTGCTCGAAGCGTTCGGCGCTCACGCCCGAGGCGAGCTCGGGGGCGAGAAGCTTGACGACGATGCGGCGGCCGAGGCGGCGGTCACGGGCGAGGTAGACGCGGCTCATGCCGCCACCACCGAGCTCGCGCTCAACGTCGAGCGTGGGGCCGAGGGCGGCCGCCAGCTGCTCGCTGAGGGAAGCTGTCAGGCTTGATCCCGTTGTGATTGGATTCAAGAAGTATACGTCAGGCGGTCTCAGTGCGCAGGGCGGCTTTCGGTTACCGGACCTAAAGACGCGAGTGATCCCTCAGGGCACAGGCAGCGAACCAACGCGTAGGCCTTTGGAGTGGATTCCCTACCCCACCACCAAATTCAGCAACCGATTCTTCACATACACCACCTTCCTCACTTCCTTCCCCTCCGTAAACCTCCGCACTCCCACATCCCGCATCGCGGCCGCAACGACGGACTTCTCCTCCGCATCCCGCGGCACGCGTGACCTTCGACCGCGTCTTCCCGCTCGACCTGCACCACCACCTCGACCTCGTCCTCCACCGTCAGCGCCTCGTCCCACGTCGGGCCAGCTCGCGTCGAAGATCGACGCCGTGTGCCCCAGCCGCTCCCAGCACTCCTCGGCGAAGTGCGGCGCGAACGGCGCCAGCATGACGACCAGCTCCTCCACCAGCGCGCGGTCGCGTGCAGGTGTCGGCTCGCGCAGCGCGTTCACCAGCTCCATCAGCGCCGCGATCGCCGTGTTGTAGTGCAGCTGCTCGATGTCCTCGGTCACCCGCTTCATCGTCTGGTGCCACTTGACCAGCGACGTCGTGCCGGACCTCGTCGTCCGCGTGCGTCCGGCAGCGCCTCGGTCACCAGCGCCCAGACCTTGTCGAGGAAGCGGCGCGGGCCGCTGATGCCCGCGTCGCGGAAGTCGCCGCCCTCCTGGAACGGGCCCAGGAACATCAGGTACATGCGGAAGGTGTCGGCGCCCCAGCGCGCGATGTACTCGTCGGGGATCGACCACGTTGCCGCTGCGACTTCGACATCTTGGCGCCGTCCTTGATGATCAGGCCGTGCGCGCGGAACTTGCGTGAACGGCTCCTCGAAGTGCGAGCATGCCCAGCGTCGTGCAGCACCATGGTGATGAAGCGCGAATACAGCAGGTGCAGCACCGCGTGCTCGTTGCCGCCGATGTAGGTCGTGACCGGGCAGCCACTTCTTCGTCCGCGCCGGGTCGAACGGCCGGTCGTCGAACTCGGTGCTCGGGTAGCGCAGGAAGTACCACGCCGAGTCGAGGAAGGTGTCGGAGACGTCGGTCTCGCGCCGGCCCGGCTTGCCGCACTGCGGGACAGGGCGACGTAGTACCACTCCTCGTGGCGCGCCAGCGGCGAGACGCCGGAGTCGTCGGGCCGGAAGTCCTCGATCGTCGGGCAGCAGCACCGGCAGATCCTTCTCCGGCACCGGCACCGGCGCCGCAGGTCGTCGCAGTAGATGATCGGGATCGGCGGGCCCCAGTAGCGCTGCCGCGAGATGCACCAGTCGTGCAGCCGGTACTGCACGACGCCCTTGCCCGTGCCCCTGCTGCTCGAGCCACTGCGGTGATCGCGCCGCTTGGCCTCGGCGCGCGGTCAGGCCGTCGAACTCGCCGGAGTTGACCAGCGCGACGCCGTCGCGTCGTCGGTGTACGGCTGCGGTCGAGCGGCGTGTCGGCCGTCGTCGCCCGGCGCCGCCAGCACGCGCACGATCGGCAGCCCGAACTTCGTCGCGAACTCGAAGTCGCGCTCGTCGTGCGCCGGCACCGCCATGATCGCGCCGGTGCCGTACTCCATCAGCACGTAGTCGGCGATCCAGATCGGGATCGGCTTGCCGGTCGCCGGATTGATGGCGTAGCGCGCCGGTGAAGACGCCGGTCTTCTCCTTGTCGCCCACCTTGCGGGACACCAGGTCCTTGGCGCGGCCGGCCGCGCGATACGCCTCGACCTGCGGCCCGCTGCTCCGGCGTCGTGAGCGCGTCGACCAGCGGATGCTCCGGGCGCCAGCACCATGAACGTGGCGCCGAAGAGCGTGTCGGGCCGCGTGGTGAAGACGCGGATCGGCTGCTCGTCGGCCGCGACTCGGCGCCGGTCGAACGCGAAAGTCGATCTCCGCGCCCTCGGTCCGGCCGATCCAGTTGCGCTGCGCCGTCGTCGTGCGTCGTCCGACCAGTCCATCGACGTCGTCGAGATTGGCGAGCAGCCGCTCGGCGTACTCGGTGATCCGGAAGAACCACTGCTCGAGCAGCCGCTGCTCGACCAGCGTGCCGCAGCGCTCGCAGCGCGCCGTCGATCGACCTGCTCGTTGGCGAGCACGGTCTTGTCGTTGGGGCACCAGTTGACCGCGGCCTTCTTCTTGTACGCCTTCCCCGCCTTGAACAGCTGCAGGAAGATCCACTGGGTCCACTTGTAGTAGCGCGGGATCGGTGGTGGACAGCTCGTGGCGCCAGTCGAACATGCCGCCGATGCCGGCGCAGCTGGCGCCGGAAGTTCGCGATGTTCCGCGGGATCAGCTCGGCCGGGTGGATGCCGATCTTGATCGCGAAGTTCTCGCTGTGGATGCCGAACGCGTCGAACCCGATCGGCTCGAAGACGTCGTACCCCTGCAGCCGCTTGAACCGGCCGTAGATGTCGCTGCCGGTGAAGGCGAACATGTTCCCCACGTGCAGCCCCTCGGCCGACGGATAGGGGAACATCATGAGGTTGTAGAACGGCCGCGCCGGCGCGGTCGAGGTCGGGCTCGTTGGTGTGCCGCTCGGCCCAGCGGGCCTGCCACTTGGCCTCGACGGCCTGCGGGTCGTAGGCGTCGCCACCGGCCGGCGCGGGAGCGGGCTGGTCGGTAGCTGGTGCGGTCGTCTTTGCGTCGGTCTCTGCCATCACACTGCCTTGGTCTGAATTTGGGGACGAGCGGTAAATCTATTCCCCCAGAGAGGTTACTGCGAGGTGTCAGACCGGCGCGTCGAGCCCCGCATGCATCGCACAGCAGGTCGCCTTGCCGCCCGTCGGCACCTGTGGGTGCGCCTTGAGCAGCCTCGAGTGGTAGACCAGGTTCTGCGCCAGATTCTTGGCCATGTGCATCGTGGCGGCGTTCTTCCGGCGCTTGTCGGTATCCTGGGAGGTGGGCTGGCCCACCTCGCCTACCCAGTACGCGGTGCATTCGGGCGGCAGCGTGAAGCCCATCCAGCTCAGCACCATCATGATGCTGCCCATGACGCTGAGCGCGCCATCCTCGCTGCCGGTGATCACGATGCCGGCGACCTTGCCCTTGATCGCGCTGCGGCCGCTGGCGCTGTACTCCTCGTCCAGCGCATCGAGCCGCTCGATCACGCGCTGCATGAGGCTGGACCGTCCGCCCCACCAGATGGGCGTGCAGAAGAGCACGATGTCCGCGGCCTTGATCCGGGTCACCAGGCCCGGCCAGTCATCCTCCGGCGCCTCTTGAAACCGGAGTCCCACCGGAAGCGTCGCATCCGACAGTCGGACAACCGTCGCGTCGACCGGAGCGAGCGCGCTGATCTCGTCGAGCACCAGCGAGGCCAGCTCCCCGGTGTTGGAGAGGTCGGGGTCGTGCTTGAGTGATGCGTTCAGAGCCAGCACGTTGAGGCGCGCGTCGGACGGCATGACGCAGGGGAAGCGCGGCTTGATCTTGTACACGGGACCTCGCGCGGTGGGTGGTGGGTCGCCGGGTTGATGCCCGGCTTGATGGCGTCGCCTTCACTATGTATCGGTCGCAGTGGCGGGGCTACCGGCGCGGAAGGACCGCTGGCTAGTGTACGTGGAGCACATCGAGCTGACGCCGGGGTGAACAGAGCGCAAAACGCCTTCCGGACTGCCTGGACTGGTCCTACTATTGAAGCACTTTCCATAGCCTCTAACCGGTAACAATGACCGATCTCCGCTCGCAACTGCAGGAAGGGTTGGGCGCTGGCTACACACTCGAGCGGGAGCTCGGGCGCGGGGGAATGGCCACGGTCTTCCTCGCCCAGGACCTGAAGCACGACCGCCCGGTCGCGCTCAAGGTCCTCCACCCAGAACTCGCAGCCTCGCTCGGTCCCGAACGCTTCCTTAGAGAGATCAAGCTCGCCGCCCGTCTGCAGCATCCCCACATCCTGACCGTGCTCGACTCTGGCGAGGCCGGTGGACGGCTCTGGTTCACCATGCCGTTCGTCGAGGGCGAGAGCCTGCGCGACCGGCTCCGGCGGGAGCGGCAGCTGCCGGTTGAGGACGCGCTCCGGATCGCGCGCGAGGCCGCGCAAGCGCTGCAGTACGCCCACAGCCATGGCGTGATCCACCGCGACATCAAGCCCGAGAACCTGATGCTGACCGACGACGGCAACACCCTCGTCGCCGACTTCGGGATCGCCCGTGGCCTGGGAGGCGGGAGCGAGGAAAAGCTGACCGAGACCGGACTCGTGGTCGGCACCCCGGCCTACATGAGCCCGGAGCAGGCCGCCGGCGATCGCGCGCTCGACGCCCGCACCGACGTCTACAGCCTGGCCGCGGTGCTGTACGAGATGCTGGTCGGCGAGGCACCGTTCAGCGGCGCCACCATCCAGTCGATGATCGTGAAGCGGCTGACGGAGCCGCCGCCGAGCGCGCGGTCGGTGCGATCGAACCTGCCGGAGAGCGTGGACCAGGCGATCCGGAAGGCGCTGGCGCCGGTGGTGGCCGACCGGTTCGGCACGATGGCGCAGTTCGGTCAATCATTGCAGACGTCGAGTCAGTCCGTCACCGCATCGGCTCCCGCCGTCGCTCCGAGTTCAACGGCCGCCGCGCCGGCCACCGTCGTGACTGCGATCGGCGCGGAGCCTGTGGCCAAGCGCCGAAAGATTCCGGTCGCCGCGACCGCGCTCGTGCTCGGCGTGCTCATCGGGCTGGGCGTGCTGTTCGCCTGGCGGCACGCCGCCGGGAACGGCTCCGCCGACGCGAACGGCCAGGCGCGCCTGGCGGTCCTCCCCTTCGAGAACCTGGGCGACTCGGCCGACGCCTACTTCGCCGCCGGCGTGTCGGACGCGGTCCGCGGGAAGCTCACCGAGCTGTCGCAGATCCAGGTGATCGCGCGCGGGAGCTCGGTGCAGTACGCCGGCACGCGCAAGACGCCGCGCGAGATCGCCACGGAGCTGGGCGTGCCGTATCTGCTGACCGGGACCGTGCGGTGGGCCAAGAACCCCGACGGCACCAGCCGAGTGCAGGTGAGCCCCGAGCTGGTGGAGGTGAGCGGGCAGGGCGCGGCGGCGAGCAAGTGGCAGCAGTCGTTCGAGGCTCCGCTCACCGACGTGTTCAAGCTGCAGGCGGACATCGCCGGACAGGTGGCGCAGGCGATGCGCGTGGCGCTGCCGGGGGCGGCGCAGGTGCGGCTCGCCGAGGCGCCGACACGGAATCCGGAGGCGTACGACGCGTTTCTCCGGGCCCGCGCGGCCACTGCCGGCGGCGCCAGTAACGGTCCCGCCGAGCTTCGCCGCGCGATCCCGCAGTACGAGGAGGCGGTGCGGCTCGACTCCACGTTCGCACCGGCGTGGGCAGAGCTCTCCATCTACTCGGTACTGCTGTACACCAACAGCACACCCACCCAGGAACTGGCACAGCGGGCGCTTGCCGCCGCCAAGCGGGCAATTGCGCTCGACCCGGAAGGGGCTTCGGGTCACGTGGCGCTGGGCCGGTACTATCTCACCGTGGACGGCGACGCCGCCGGCGCGGCCACCGAGCTCGAGACGGCACGCAAGGCCGCACCCGGCGACGCCACCGTGCTTGCGGTGCTGTGCACGGTCGATCGGTCGCTGGGCCAGTACGAGAAGGCGCTCGAGCACGCGCGCGCGGCGTACAAGCTCGATCCGCGGTCGTCGGGCCGGGCTCGTGAGGTCGCCTGGACCCTACTGTGGATGCGACGACCGGCCGAATCTCGGCCGTTCGCGGAGCGTGCCCAGGCGCTCGCGCCGACGAGCCCCTCGCTCAACGAACGGCTGGCGATGGTGTCGCTCAGCGAAGGGAATCTCGCCGGGGCGCGCCGCATCATCGATGGCGCGACACAGGTGCCCCGGGCCGACCTGGCCGCGTACATGGCGAACTACTGGGACCTCGGCTGGGTGCTCGACGACTCGACCCAGCGGCTGGTGCTGGCGCTGGGACCGGAGGCGTTCGACGACGATACGGCGGCTCTCGCCATCACGCGGGCGCAGGTCTACGGCTGGCGCGGCGACCGGGCTGCGAGCCGCGCCTGGGGCGACTCCGCGCAGCGGTATTTCGCCCATCACCTCCGTGAGACGCCGAACGATGCTCAGCGACACGTCATACGCGGTCTCGCACTGGCCTACGCCGGCAAGCGCGACGAGGCAATCGCGGAGGGTGAGCGTGGGGTGGCCCTGCTCCCGATCGAGAAGGACGCGGAGAGCGGCACGTACTTCGCGCACCAGCTCGCGCGGATCTACCTGCACGTCGGCCAGCCGGAGAAAGCGCTCGATCAGCTCGAGAAGGTGATGTCGGTCCCCTACTATATCTCGCCCGCCTGGCTCCGGATCGATCCCGAGTTCGCGCCGCTCAAAGGCAACCCGCGGTTCGAGCGGCTGGCCCGAGGGACGGCGTAACGCGCTCGAGACCGACGCTTCCTTCCTTTAGGGCATCTCGAATCAGCGCGGCGACTTCTTCCTGTAGTGAATCAGCAACGCCAGGTCCACTGCTGTGCTGCATACCCGATGCGCGGCAAGACCTGCGCGGCGGCGAGGGTGATCCCCCAAAGAATCAGAAGGAGCGCAAGGATGTGGCTGGGTGGGTTACGGAGTCTCCAGGAGGCGACCGCGATCCAGGAACCCGTGACTATCACCATCGCGACCGCACCGAGGTATTCGATTAGAGGCACGCCACAGTCATGGTGGTAGGGCCACTGGGTGATCATGCCGCCCAGCACGACCCCGAGGACCACACGAGCCCAGAGTGCAATTTGGTCGCGGCGGGTCGGGAGCTCGCTTGGGCGGCGGCGGTCAATGCGTGGAGCGCCGCGCCGCGGGATGGGAGTCGACGCCCTATCCCGAGGTGGATGCTCGTTATCAGGGAGAGCACCGAAATGAGCGAGACTGGCCAAGAGGCGATCCACCTCTCGGGCCATCGGGTCCGGCTGAGAACGCGGGGGCTTTGACATGGGCGAGTCCGGTGAAGGTCCGGATTGGCAGGGCACTCGTAAGGGCCGCATTCGTTATGCCAGTTGTCGGGCTGATCCCTAACTGCGCGTGGAAAGCCGGTTGTCCGACGGCTCTATAAGGAAGGGCATGCACTGACGCATCCTGCGCTCTCGCACTTCGCCGTGCGTTCGGCACCGGCGCACTGCAGGGTCCTGCAGCCGACGCCGCTGACGACTAGGCTAACTTGACTATTGAATGGTGGGAGAGTGGCTGTGAACGCTGCTGAAATGTTGCGAGGCATGCTGGCTGGACCCTGAGGACATTCATGGTCAAGAAACGGTGCGGGTGGGTCGGCGAGGGCAATCCCCTGATGCTCGCATATCACGATCGGGAATGGGGCGTCCCGGTCCACGATGATCGCAAGCACTTCGAGTTCCTGGTTCTGGAAGGGGCGCAAGCCGGACTCAACTGGTCGATCATCCTGAACAAGCGTGAAGGGTATCGCCGTGCGTTCAGCGAGTTCGACCCGATCAAAGTGGCGCGATACACCGAGAAACTGGTTGAGAAGCTGCTGCTCGACCCGGGGATCATTCGAAACCGACAAAAAATCGAGGCCGCCGTCCGCAATGCGCGGGCGTTTCTCTCAGTTCAGAAAGAGTTTGGAACCTTCGATGCGTACGCGTGGCGCTTTGTCGGCGGCAAACCCAAAGTGAACCGCTGGCGTGTCATCAAGCAGATTCCCGCCACCTCTCCCGAATCCGATGCGTTCAGCAAGGACCTGAAGCAGCGCGGATTCGGCTTCGTGGGCTCTACCATCATCTACGCACACATGCAGGCGGTCGGAATGGTGAACGATCACCTGGTCGACTGCTTCCGATATCGGGAAGTCGGCAAGGCCTAGCTCAGGTCTCGTCCGCCAATTCGATCCCGAGCAGACGGGTTCGCACGAGCTCGGCTATGCCGAGATACGCATACCCTAGAATCGAGGCGAGCCGGACGAACGGGCGCATGAGGACCTCCACAGGAGTCTGAGGCCATCCGTCACAGACGGGGCCGCCGGCGCGGCCTAACCTGACGGGGCTCGCGTACCATATATAAGGAGACTGCAGCATGGCAAACGTCCAGAAGATCACCCCATTCCTCTGGTTCGACGACCAGGCGGAAGAGGCGGCGAAATACTACTGCGGCATCTTCAAGAACTCGAAGATCACGAAGACCTCCCGCTACACCGAGGCCGGCAAGGAGGTGCACCGCCGTCCACCCGGTAGCGTGATGGTGGTGGACTTCGAGCTCGAGGGCAGAGGTTCACGCGCCCTCAACGGCGGCCCGGTCTTCAAGTTCAACGAGGCCATCTCGCTCATGGTCCACTGCGAGGACCAGAAGGAGATCGACTACTACTGGGAGAAGCTGGGCGCCGGCGGCGACCCGAGCGCGCAGCAGTGCGGCTGGCTCAAGGACAAGTACGGCCTCTCCTGGCAGATCTACCCCGAGGTGATGGACAAGTTCTTCGAGGACAGCAAGTCGGCCGGGGCACAGCGCGCGTTCAACGCGATGCTCACGATGAAGAAGATGGATATCGCGGCGTTGGAGCGGGCGTACAAGGGCGAGGGCGAGCCGGCCACGGCGGGACGCAGATAGCCCGGCAATCCGTCACACACTCAGGGCGCCTCGGTTGGGGCGCCCTTCTTGTCGCTATCTTTGGGAGTATCACCTCCGACAGGAGTCCCGATGTTTCGCCCGCTCGCCCTGCTCGTCGCTCTCGCCATCCCCGCCGTCGCCGCCGCCCAGGACCCCGGCGTCGCGGTGCGCCCCTTCGACCAGAAGCACGGCGGCAGCCAAGTCGGTCCACATGCTGGCCCACGTCGTCAACCATCCGGGCGCGTGGAAGGCGGCCGACATCGAGATGGAGCAGGATCCCGACCGGCCGTACGTCTACGTCTGCGGCTTCACGAACTTCGACACCCAGATCTACGACGTGCGCGACCCCGCACACCCGAAGAAGCTCTTCGACTGGACGATCGAGAATCCCGAGCTGCACCGCGGCATCGGCGCGATGGACGGGAAGTACTTCAAGATCGGCAACCAGTACTACTACGCGCAGTCGTTCCAGTTCATGCAGGGCAGCCCCGACGCCGACCTCGGCGCGGTCGATCTTCGACGTCACCGGCCTGCCCGACTCGAGCAAGGTCAAGGTGGTCGCCCGCATCCGCTATCCCGCGGCGCCGGGCGGCTTCCACAACACTTCGCCTACAAGCACTCCGACGGACGCGTGCTGCTACTTCGCGACGATCGAACGAGCACGAAGGCGCTCATCTACGATCTGGCCAAGGTCGTGAGCGGCGCCGACTCGAGCAGCTGGCTCGTCGGCGAGCGTGCCGAATCCGACGCCGTTCAAGCAGATCGGCGCGGGCGGCTATCACGACTTCTACGTCGGCTACGACCCGGCGACGCACCAGGACAAGTTCTACGGCGCCGGGCTCGGCGGCTACTCCGTGTGGGACGTGACCCATCCCGAGACGCCGAACGCAGCTGTTCACGCATCACCGGGCTCGGCATCGACATCGCGCACACGTTCACGCCGTCGCCCGACGGCGATACGCCGTGACCGAGACCGAGTATCAGTACACGCCGCTCCGCATCTGGGACCTGCAGCCCGGGCAGAGCGGCAAGACCCAGAACATCGACCTCGCCGATCAGCGCCTGGACGGCCGACTGGCGCGACCTCGTCGCACAACCACGAGGTGCGCTGGCCGTACGTCTTCGTGTCGGCGTACGAGGACGGCTTCCAGGTCTTCGACCTCAAGGATCCGAAGAATCCGAAGACCGACGGCTGGTACTACACCTGCGAGTGCGAGCACGAGACACGGCTTCGGCGGCACGCCCGACAACGGCTGGCAGGGCACCAACAGCGTCGAGCAGGGCGCGTTCGGCGTCGACGTGCGCAACTGCGACGGCCTGATCGTGCTGTCCGACATGCGCAGCGGGCTCTGGCTCTTCAAGCTGGACGGCTTCAACGGCTGGAACGGCCACGACTACGGCATGCCGAACATCTCGAGCGTGCAGGACTAGGATCACGGGCCCGGTAGCCGCAGTCCGGCGTGACGGACGAGACGCAAGCCGCACCGAGCCGACGGCGGCGGTGATGCCGATCGCGGCTCGCGGCGGTTGCCGCGGGCTGCTCGCTGCTGTCGCCGCGGCGGACCGTACGACATCCCGCTGTTCGCCGACGCCGCGGCGCCCGGCGCGACGCGGCACGCGCGTCTCGTCTTCGCCGGCTCGCCGTTCGGCGTCGCGCGTCACCGCCGACGGTCACGCCAGCTACGACGTGCGGATCGACGGCGCCGGGCTTCCCGACCCCGACAGCCTGGGCCGGTATCACGGCCTATGTCGCCTGGGCCGTCACGCACCGACCTCGACGCAGTGGGACCGGCTCGGCGCCGTCCACAACGGCACGTCCACCGTCGGTCACGGTCGAGCTCAACAAGTTCCTGCTCGTCATCACCGCCGAGGCCGGACTCCGCGCCGACGACGCACGCGGGGCCGACGGTGCTGCACGGCACGTCGCCGAGCGGGTGGCTGCAGTCGTTCCTCACGCATCCGCTGTTCCGCGGCATCCCGCAGTGAGTCGTTCGGCCCTCGCGCTGCGCCGATGCGTTGCGCTCGCGATCGCGCCGCACGAGCGATCGCCGGCAGCCGGCAGCGCCGACGCACCGCGATGCCGGGCATGCGCGGGGATGAAGCGACTCGTCAGCATGCGATGGCGATGCCGATCCCGATGCCCGCGGGGATGCTGATGATGCCCGGGCTGGTCGGACTCGCTGCCGGACGATCCGCCTTTCTTCCCGGCGCGGGCGTCGACCCGATCGACGCTGCCGGCGGCGAAGCCACGACAGCGCTCACGGCTCGACGACGGCGACACGCTCGACCTCACGGCCGACGCTGCGTGCGCCGAACGATCCATGGACACGCCTTCGCGATGTACGGCTTCAACGGCCAGGTGCCGGGCCCGCTGATCCGCGTGCCGCAGAACGCGACGATCACCGTGCGCTTCCACAACCGGATCGACCTGCCGAGCGCCGTGCACTGGCACGGCGTGCGGCTCGACAACCGCATTCGACGGCGTGCCGGGCGTGACGCAGGATCGCGGTCGCGCCCGGCGGCGACTTCATCTACACGGTGCATTTTCCCGACGCCGGGATCTACTGGTATCACCCGCACGTGCGCGAGGACATCGAGCAGGCGCATGGGCCTCTTCGGCAACATGCTCGTCGACTCGCCCGAGCCGGACTACTACTCGCCGGTCAATCGCGAGCAGGCGCTGGTGCTGAGCGACCTGCTGATCAACGCCGACACGCTGATTCCGTTCGGCAAGGAGGCGCCGGACTTCGCGCTGATGGGACGGGTCGGGAACGTGCTGCTGGTGAACGGCGAGCCGCGCTACGCGCTGCGGGTCGAACCGGGGCGAGGTCGTGCGCTTCTATCTGACCAACGTCGCCAGCTCGCGCACGTTCAACCTCTCGTTCGGCGGCGCGCCGATCAAGGTCGTCGCGTCGGACGTGAGCCGGTTCGAGCGCGAGGAGCGTGGTGCCGAGCGTGGTGATCGCGCCGGCGGAGCGGTACGTCGTCGAGGTGCGGTTCGACCAGCCCGGGACGCTACCCGCTGGTCAACGCGATTCAGGCGATCAACCACTTCCGCGGCGAGTTCGCAGCCGGAGGTCGACACGCTCGGCGTCGTCACCGTTGACGCGGCGCCGGCGGCGCCCGACTACGGCGCCGCAGTTCGCGACGCTGCGCGCCAACGCCGCCGTCTCGCGCGACATCGAGCGGTACCGCCCGTACTTCGACAAGGCGCCCGACAAGACGCTGACGCTCACGGTGCCACGACGGCGGCACTGCCGCTCGCGACCGTGCAGTTCATGAACGTCGACACGGCGTACTACGCGCCGGTCGAGTGGGTCGACGGCATGCCGGACATGAACTGGCTGTCGACGACGCGAGCAGGTGCGCTGGATCCTGCGCGACGACGCGACCGGCAAGGAGAACATGGACATCGACTGGCACGTGCAGCGCGGGTCGGTGGTCAAGCTCCGGATCTTCAACGACCCGAAGTCGTTCCACCCGATGCAGCATCCCATCCACCTGCACGGCCAGCGCATGCTGGTGGTCTCGCGCGACGGCGTGCGCGACGCAGAATCTCGTCTGGAAGGACACCGCGATCATTCCGGTCGGCTCGACCGTCGATCTGCTGATCGACGCGTCGAATCCCGGCGCCTGGATGCTGCACTGCCACATCGCCGAGCACCTGGGCGCGGGGATGATGGCGGTGCTGCACGTCGATCCCTGAGTCGAGGCAGGTCGCGGCGCCGAGCCGGCGACGATCAGAGTCCGGGGAGAATCAGACGATTGAGAGGCTCGAAGTGCGCCCGAAGAGTCGCATCGTGAAGTCGTGGGGGTCGAAGCTGGGACCGGGCTCGACGGTCGCGGGGCGTCGGTTTCACAGGAGGATCACCGCATGCGAGTAGCGATAAACGGCACCGGAATGGCGGGACCGACTCTCGCCTACTGGCTGCGACGGTTCGGTCACGATCCTGTTCTGTTCGAGAAGTCGCCGCCGCTGCGCACAGGCGGGTACCTCATCGACTTCTGGGGTCTCGGCTACGAACTCGCCGAGCGCATGGGGATCATCCCGAGCGTGCGCGAACAGGCGTACGAGATGGAGTGGATGAAGCTGGTCGATGAGGACGGTCCCGACGAGGCGGGGCTCGACCTGGGGCCCATGCGCCAGATGCTGCAAGGGCGCTTTGTCAGCATCGCACGAGCCGACCTCGTTTCCACGATCTTCGACGCGTGCGACGGCGTACCGGCGCACTTCGGGTCGGTGGTCCGGCGATCGCGCAAGACGGCCACGGCGTGATGGCGACCCTCTCCGATGGACGACCGACAGCGCTTCGATCTCGTCGTCGGTGCCGACGGTCTGCACTCGCACGTGCGTGAGCTGGTGTTCGGCCCTGAGTCGCAGTTCGAACAGTCGCTCGATTGCTACGTCGCTGCCTTTCGCGTCCCGGGCTATCCTCAGCGAGACGAGCTGACGTACGTGTCGCACACGGTACCCGGACGTCACGTCGCGCGCATCTCGCTGCGCGACGACGACACGCTCATTCTGCTCGTCTGCCGCTCGGAGTTCATCGACGGCGACCGTCGACCGCCCGAGGTCGGCGCTCCGGCGGGCCTTCGGTGACATGGGGTGGGAGGTGCCCACGATCCTGGATCGGATGGACGAAGCGGACGAGCTCTACATCGACCGCGTCAGCCAGATCCATGTCCCGCACTGGACCGACGGTCGTGTGGCCCTCCTGGGCGACGCAGCGGCGTGTCCGTTCGCTGCTCGCCGGAGAGGGCACCGGGCTGGCGATGATCGAGGCCTATGTCCTCGCCGGGGAACTCCACCGCGCCGGTGGCGACCTCGCCCGCGCGCTGCGGCCTACGACGGGCAACTGCGTTCGTTCTTGGCGGACAAGCAGAAGGCGGCCCTCCGGATGCGCGGATTCTTCGCGCCCCGGAGCGTGCTCGGGCTGAAGGTGCGAAACCTCATCGTCCACTCCCTCTCCATTCCATTCGTCGCGAAACGGCTGCTGGCGCGCTCGGTGCACGACGACCTGGAGATGCCGGAGTACGTCTCGGCACTGAGCTCGCCGCCGGCGCAAACGACCCCCTGAGATGTGCGCCGATTCGCCGAGCCCGGGAATCACCCTAATAAGGAGGCATTGTACGGCACGTATTCCGAGGAGGTTGTTATGCGAATGGCAATCTGCGCCGTGGCCGGTCTCGTATGGTCGATGGGGGCGGGAGGACAGCCGGGCCCGGAGGTGGCCCGGGTCGCGCGCGGCACGCTCACGAGTTCACGATGACCTGGAAGAAGGCGCCGGACGGGCACCTGACCGGGACGGTGAAGCCCGCCGCCGGCTCCGCCTATGAGGCCAACGTCGTGTGGAGCGCGGATACCGGCTTCGTGATCGAATCTGCCCCGCACACGAGCAGCCAGCTTCACGAGGCGGTGGTGACCCGGATGGTGTCGCATCTGGAGGGCGACTCGCTCTGGGGTACCTTCGAGATGCGTCCTACGGCCTTCAAGGGACGCTCCGAGGAGGGGCGCTTCAGCGCGACCAAGCGGTCATAGCGACCGGGAACGACACGGCGAGCTCACCGTTCACCGATGAGCTCGCCGTTTTGATTGGTCCCGTTGTTTTGCTTGCTACGTCGAATGCGCGTGGGCGAACATCGCCTCGGCGCCCTTCTGCAGCTCCTCGGGCGTCAGGTCCTGGATGTGTTGAGCGAGCCACCAGTGGTGGCCGAACGGGTCCTCGAGGCATCCCGTGCGGTCTCCCCAGAACTGGTCGGCAAGCGGTTGGATCGGCTTGGCGCCGGCATCGACCGCACGCTTCCATTCCGCGTCGACATTGTCCCGGTACACGAAGAAGCTGACCGGTGTGCCACCGATGGTCCTGGGGCCCTTACCACCCTGTTCGGGCATCTCGTCGCCGAGCATGATGGTCGAGTCGCCGATCCGGATCTCCGCGTGCATGATCTTCCCGTCCGGCCCCGGAAACCGCATCACTTCTTCGGCTCGGAACGCCTTCTTGTAGAACTCGATAGCCTTCGCCGCACCCGCAACGAAGATGCTGGGGGTGACGGTGTGGTATCCCTTGGGAATCGCCTGTGTTGCTTTCTTGGGCATGATTGCCTCCTGATAAATGGTAAGCACGCCCAATATTGGAATCGACTCGCGACGGGGCAACCCGCGGATGTCTCGGATGTGAACATCCATTGTCACAATTTCCCGCGTGCATCCCGTTCGCGCATCACCGGAGGGACAGGGGCCCTCCGGCTCGCGCCAGCTCCAAGCACGAGTGCTGTCTCGCTGATTGGCGAGGACATGCCCTTCCGCCGTGCTTCCCCGCCCAATACAATACAGCGCAACCCACCAAGCCACCCCTCTCTAGCCTGGCCAGGCATGGCCGACCTGCGCGCGCAACTAACAGAGCAACTGAGCGGCAGTTACGTACTCGAGCGTGAGCTCGGTCGCGGGGGCATGGCCACTGTCTTCCTCGCCCGCGACCTCAAGCACGATCGTCTCGTGGCGCTCAAGGTGCTCCACCCGGACCTCGCGGCGACGCTGGGGCCGGAACGGTTCCAGCGAGAGATCCGCTTCGCCGCCAACCTGCAGCATCCCCACATCCTCACAGTTCTCGACTCGGGCAACGCGGGCGATCACCTCTGGTTCACTATGCCGTTCGTGGAGGGAGAGAGCTTGCGGGACCGGCTCAATCGCGAGCACCAACTCCCCCTCGACGTGGCCATCGAGATCGCCCGGGAGGCGGCTCGAGCGCTCGAGTACGCCCACCAGCACGGCATCGTCCACCGCGACATCAAGCCGGAAAACATTCTCCTCACCAGAGACGGCTCGACTCTGGTGGCGGATTTCGGGATCGCGCGGGCGGTGAGTGCGGATGAGCGACTGACCCAGACCGGTCTCGCGATCGGCACGCCTGCGTACATGAGTCCGGAGCAGGCCAGCGGAGACAAGACCGTCGACGCCCGGAGCGACGTCTACTCGCTCGGCGCCGTGCTCTACGAGATGCTGGCCGGCGAGGCGCCGTACACGGGCCCGACGGCGCAGGCGATCGTGATGAAGCGGATCACCGAGCCGGTGCCGAGCGTGCGGAAGTTGCGACCCTCGGTGCCGGAGGCTGTGGACCAGGCGATTCGTCGCGCATTGGCTCCAATCGCGGCGGACCGGTTCGCGACCGCGGGAGAATTGGCCCAGGCGATTCACGCGTCGGCGACGGCGACCACCGCAGCGGCACCGACGGCAGTCACCCAGGGGTCTACGATCACCGCTTCTCCCGCGACCACCGTTCCCCTTCCGCGGCCTGAACGACATCGCAAGCCCGTTCTCGCGATCACGCTCATCGCCGGCTTCCTGCTCGGGCTCGGCGTTCTCTTCGCCTGGCGACACTCCCGCGGATCGACGGAATTCGAGGCTGCGGGGACGAAGGTGCTGGCGGTGCTTCCGTTCGAGAACGTAGGCGATTCGGCCAACGGCTATCTAGCCGACGGGATCAGCAACGAGCTCCGTGGAAAGCTCTCGCAGATCGCGAACGTTCAGGTCATCGCGAGCGGCAGCTCCAACCAGTACCGGCACACGAGCAAGACGCCGCAGGAGATCGCGCGCGAGCTGGGCGCGGACTACCTGCTGACCGCGACGGTGCAGTGGGAGAAGCTGCCGAACGGAGGCAGCCGAGTGCGGGTGAGCCCGGAGCTGGTGGACGTGACGGCCGGTCATGC
>CAVUOO010000001.1:0-504080 GCA_963743195.1 uncultured Gemmatimonadales bacterium | reverse complement strand
CCACACCGAGGAGACGACTTTTCGGACGAACATGCTGAGCACCTACAACGTCTGCGAGGCGGCGCGACTGCTCGGTCTGCGACGAAGTCGCTCTGGGCGTCGAGCGAGACCATCCTCGGGCTCCCGTTCGAGCGGGAACAACCGGCGAACGCGCCGATCGACGAAGAGCACCCGGCGTATCCCGAGTCCAGCTACGCGCTTTCGAAGCTGCTCGCAGAGGAGCTTGGCCGTCAGTTGTACCGGTGGTCCGGCACGCCGTTCGTCGCGCTTCGCTTCTCGAACATCATGGAGCCGGAGGATTACGAGAGGTTTCCTTCTTTCTGGAGCGACGCGACGCTGCGGCGATGGAATCTGTGGGGCTACGTCGACGCTCGCGACGTCGCCCAGAGCTACAGGTTCGTGCTTGACGCCGATGTGGGCGCAGAGCACTTCATCGTCGCCGCAGCGGACACCGTCATGAATCGTCCGAGCCGGCAGCTGATGGCTGAGATTTACCCCTCGGTGCCCTGTCGGCTCACTACCGGCGACTTCGACACGCTTCTCTCGATCGAGAAGGCCCGGAACCTACTGGGCTACGAGCCGGTGTGGTCTTGGCGCGATCACATCGCGGACCGAACCGATTGGGAACGTTGCGCGGGTTCGATTCCCGCCGCCTCCAGTACGAACGATGACCGGGCGGATCTCAGGTGCGCTCGGTCAGCGCCCTCTCGATCCGGTCGAGCCGCACGACGATCTCGGCCAGCGCCTCGGCCGACGCCTGGGCGTCCGCGCGGCCGGGCCGTTCCTCACGCGACCGCGCGACGAACCCACTGGTGATCGCGGCCGTGATAACGCTGAGAAACCCGATCCCACCAAGCATGACGAACGTCGCCACGATTCTGCCGGCGACGCTCGTCGGCACCGCGTCGCCATAGCCGACCTGTCGTCACCGTCTGAATCGCCCACCAGAGGCCGCCGCCGATCGACGGGAAATTGTGGTGATGGCTACCGTCATCAGGAGGCCGGACGCAACGGTGATCGTGATGGTCACCGTGGCGATGATGACCGCGGCCTGACTGGGCCTCGCGGCACGGGCAAGCCTGCGCTCGAGCCAGCGCTCGACCTTCGACTCCTGACCCATGCGGGACGACGTTCGCGACGCCGGCGGCCGGTCCTGCTGTCGCGATCCGGGACAGAGTGCCGACATTCCCGCCGCCTCCATCTCTGGCTTGACCGAGCGGTTCCGGCAGCAGCCTGGGTCAGCGCGGCAGCGGGGTTCGGCTGGTGGCGGTGACCAGCCGCTGTGGCACCCAGTCGTCGGCGTGGCTGAAGCCGTCGAAGCGCGCTCCGCCGAGGACGCAGGCGTCGTACAAGGAGCGGCGGTAGAACTTCACGTGGGTGAAGTCCTCGAACAGGACGTAGTACGGCTCGTTGTCGGGACTCTGAAACTGCTGACCGGTTAGCGCAGCCCTATGCACTCGTGAGAAGTCGTCGACGTCCTCACCGACGACGACGCCGAGGTGCTCGAGGCCCATCCGGTAGACGCGCTGGTGAACGGCGGGACGGAGCTCGATGAGCGAGACCGGAGTCCCGTCGAGGACATCGAGCGGCTCGGCGAGCACGACCTTGGAGATCGGACGCCCGTTCCAGACGTTCTCGGTGTTCGCCCTCGCATGGCGCTCGAGAAGAGTGCGCTGGTGGATGTAGATGTCCCAGTCGGCGACGCGGACGGCGAGGTGGCTGAGCGGGTAGGGCGCGATGTCGATGCCGCGGGCAACAAGACGGTCGCGCTGCATCGCTGCGAAGGCTCGGTAGTCCCCGATGATCTCGGCGATCGGATCAGACGTCGACATTCCCCGCACACTCGCACAACGGGGCGTCCTGTCCCCTGAGTGTGTGCTGATCGCCGCGGCGCTCACTGCGATCGTCGTCATCGCCATCCTCTCCGTCTCGCGAGACCTGTTCACTCGGCGGTCGGCCGGGACCGGGCAGACGCACGACCGCACGCACGTTCCGAGCGCCAGCCCCTCCGAGTTCACGGAGATACGGTCGCGCCGCGGACCGAGCCGGCGGCCGTTTGTCACTGCGTTTCAAACAAGCAACAATCGTGACGTGGCGTTCTGCCCGAAGCTGCGGCCGGCGACCGCCGGTCGAAGCTCATTTCTGTCCGAGTTGCGCCAGTCCGGTCATGGTCACCCAGCCGGAAGGGTCGACCAGGAGCGGAAGGTCGCGACCGTGCTGTTCGCCGACCTGGTCGGCTCGACCGAGCTTGCCTGCCGCCGAGGATCCCGAGCGAACGTCGCGCATCCGTCTGGTGCCGCTTCTACGACGCGATGGCAGCCGAGATCGGGCCGCCGGTGGAACGGTCGAGAAGTTCGCCGGTGACGCAGTCATGGCCGGCTTCGGTGTGCCCGCCGCGCTGGAGGACCACGCGGAGCGGGCTCTCCACGCCGCGCTCGCGATGCAGCGGCGTCTCGAGGGGCTTGTTCGGGGACGAGCTGCGCTGCGGATCGGCGTCAACACGGGCGACGTGGTGGCGGACCTGCCGCGCGAGGGCTGCTCATTCGTCACGGGTGACGCCGTCAACGTCGCCGCGCGCCTCGAACAGGCCGCCTATGCCGGCGAGATCCTCGTCGGTGAACGAACCGTGGCGGCGGTCCGGGGCGCGTTCGAGTCTAGCGAGCCGCAGACGGTCGCGGCGAAAGGCAAAGCCGGCGGCGTCATCTGCCGCCGTGTCGTTCGCGCCCTGTCGCTCATGCGGCCGCGGGGGTGGGCGGCTACGCCATTCCGTCTTCGTCGGTCGCGAGCCGTGAGCTGCGCCGCGCAAGACGCGTACCGTCAGGCCGTCGACGGAGCGGGCAGCCGGAAGCGGTCCCGGATCATGGGCGATGCCGGGCTGGGCAAGACGACTCTGATCCGCGAGTTCTGGGGCAGTGGCTGGCCGCCCAGGAGCCTCCCGCCACTCACGGCGCACGGGCACGTGCCTGCCGTACGGTCAGCGGAGTCGCCTACCTCCCGCTGGGCGAGATCGTCTGAAGAGCAGCTGGGCTCCGCGAGAGCGACTCGCCCGAGGCATACGTCGTCCGGCTCGGGGTCGCGGCGATCCTCGGGTTGACGTTGGGCTCGACGTCGCTCGCGACCTCCATCCGCTGTCGCGCGGCGACCGGTTGCGGATGCCTGGGTCGTCCTTCTCACCGAGTTGTCGGCGGAGCAGCCGGCGGCGGTCTTGTCGAGGACCTGCACTGGGCCGACGAGGCGCTGCTCGACCTCCTCGAGGCCGGACTGCAGGACGCTCCGCGGCCCGCTGCTCGTGCTGCGACTGCGCGGCCGGAGTTCGCTCGACGCCGGCCGCATGGTGTGGGCGCGGACGTGGCCGCGATGGGGCAGACGCTCCTGCTCGAGCCGCTTTCCCAGGCGACTCCGCCCGCAGCGCAGGAGCTGGTCCCGGCGGAGCTCCTGGGCGTCGAGTCCACCGGCGCCGGTGCGAGGTCGCCCTGCGCCGTCGGGTAACCGTTCTTCGTCGAGGAAGTCGCTCCGGGCGCTGATCGACCAGGGCGTGCTCGAACGCCGGAACGGTACCTGGACCGATGCGAGCTTGCCCGCGACTTTGCTTCCCCGACACCTCCAGGCCGTCCTCGCAGCGCGAATCGACCTGCTCGGTCCGGCCGACAGGGTGCTCTGGCGGCCGCGTCCGTGATCGGCCGCACATTCTGGGCGGCCCCGTATACGAGCTGCCCGGGACGCGACCCCGACCTCCAGCCGCTCGAGCACCGCGACTTCATCCGGCATCGCTCCGACTCCTCGATCGACGGCGAGCGTGAGTACGTGATCAAGCACGCGGTGACGCGAGAGGTCGCGTACGGAGGCCTCCCGACCAGCTCGAAACGCGCCCGTCTCCACGCCGCGTTCGCGCCTGGGTCGAGCGACCGCACGCAGGCGACGAGAATCGCGGCGATGCTCGCGCACCACTACGCCGAGGCCCGACGACCCGAGGATGCCGACCTCGCCTGGGCCGGCGAAGCCGACGCGCCTCGCGCGCTCCGCTCGCAGGCCGTCATCGGCTCCGCCGCGCCGGCCGACCTCGCCGACGGCCGCTACGACATCGAGGAGACGCTCGCACTCCTCCGCCGCGCGCTCGAGTTCGATCCGGGACACGTCGACCTCTGGTGGGCGACAGCTCGCGCGAACGCGCTCAAGTTCGACGGTGAGGCGTACTGGGAGGCGATGCTGAGGGCGACTGAGGCGACGAGCGAGCGGGAAACGCTTGCCGAGCTCTACGCGGAACTCGGCCTCGTAAGCACGCTGCGCGCGGCCATGTGGAAGCGTCTGCCCGACGACGAGCTCGTCGGTGGCTGGGCCGACCGGGCACTCGAGCTGGCCGAGCCCGGAAGCCGCGCCCACGCAAAGGCGGAGCTGACGCGCGCCAATCGGAGCGACGACGTCGAGGCGGCCGACCGTGCGATTGCGATCGCCGAGCGTCTTGATGACGTCGAGCTGCTCTCGTACGGCTACGACACCCACGCCGGGATCGCGTTCGTGACCAGCGAGTACCACGAGGCGCTCGTCTGGGACTACCGTTCGCGTGCGCTCGCCGACAGGATCACCGACCCGGATCACCGGGCCCTGAACGCGCAACTGGTCCGTCGTCTACGAGCTCGGCCTCGGACACTTCGACGAGGCACGAGCCCACGCTCGCCGGCTCGAGGAGATCGCACGGCTGAGCGCGCACCACATGGTGCATGCGGTGGCCTCGACGCTCTTTGTCGAGGAGCTGGCGGGCCGCTGGGAGGCGATCCGCGAGCTCCAGCCTCGCATCGAGCGGAGTGTCGCGGCGAACGTCGCGACCCCGTGCGTGCTGAACGCAAGCCTGTTGCTGTCGTGCGCCGTCGCCTGCGCCGAGCGCGGCGACGCGGACGAGGCGCGCCGCCTGGAGCGCGCCGAGCAGGAGCTCGGCATGGCCGGCTACCAGCTGTTCCTCGATCCGCTGCGGGCGCGCCTCGCTCTGATCCGCGGCGACCTCGAGCAGCAGGAGGGACTACTGGAGAAGATGGACCTGTGGTACTGGGCGACGCACGGTCACCTTCTGGGGTGTGACGACCCGCCTGGACGTCCTCCTCGCACTCGGGCGCACGGACGCGGGTTGTTTTTTGCCCATGTAGCCCAAACGGTGGGTTTTGGTCTACGAAAGTCAAAATTGCTTTATCTTTCAAAGGGGGTTGACTGACACTCTCTCCGCCGCTGCACTGTTCCCATTGTATCCGATCGTTCGAACCGACAGCAAATCGATGAGTAAAGCGACAACGGCTGTTGCGGATAGTTCCGTGATGTTACCTATGGCCACCGCGCAAACCGTAGCTTCTAAACGTGGGGTCGGAGGACGGTTTTCGCGGTGAAGAGCTCGGTGTGCAAAGCTCAAGCCGCTCGACGTTGGACGCGAAAAGGGACAAAGGGCCCCCCGGTTAGATCGCAACCTGAACTGAATGTCGGTATCGGTGGTTGCGTCTCCGCGATTTGAACCTAGCACTCTGCAGTACCGGGAAAGTTGGCCGCGATCTTAGGCCCTCGGCTTTTCCCAGTTTGGGCGACCGTTCTGAAACGCCTTGAAAAACAATGAGGCGTTTCTTGCCCAAACAATTTCGTAAGCCAATGAATTCATTGGCTTGTCTCGCTTCCCTAGGGAGCGCCAAATCCGCGCTGTTCCACGACATTGTACGATGCGATCTCCGTTCGGAACGCCATCCCGCTCGATAACTGATTGATCGCGCCGGCTGCATCGGCAGAGCTTGCCGCTTTGTGCGCATTCGCGGTCCCGGCGACGGAGCTTCGAGCACCCGCGTCGCCCGCCTTGGCGGGGCAATCCCGACCACGAATCAAGCGGCAGACGTCCGTCATTTCCGCTATGATCAAGCCATGACGATCGGGATTACCGGACCCGAACGGAAGGTACCAAGGCAAAGTGCCGTGGTCGGGCTCATCATTGCGGCCGCCGTCTTCGGTGTGATTTGCCTGACCCTGCTCTCGCTCGCGAGCGACTTCCTGGTCGATTGGCTGTGGTTTTCCTCGATCGGCTACCTACAGGTTTTCTTGACGGCGATCGGCGCCAAGGCGATCGTCTTTTTCGCCGTCTTGGCGGCGACCACCGTCGTCCTCTGGCTGAACGGCGTGCTGGCGGCGCGGTTTGCCATGCAGCAGCCGCTGCAGATCCCAGCCGCCCCGTGGAAGGTGGCCAGTGTTACGCCGCCGCCCGATCCGTTCGTAATACTGCGCGATCGACTAACCCGGCCGCGGTTCATCGCGCTCGGTGCGGGTTTGCTCGCCGTACTGGTTGCCGCAGGAGAAGCCGGCAACTGGAGTATCTTCCTGCAGTTTCTCTACCACGTGCCCTATGGCGCCGAGGATCCGCTCTACAACAAGGACATCGGCTTCTATCTCTTTTCGCTACCCGCCTATATCGCGATCAAGAACTGGATGCTGCTCGCAATCGTCCTGAGCGCGCTGTTTGCCGGAGCGATCTACTGGGCGCGCGGCGACATCGAATACAATGTTCACAACCGATCAATCTCGCCGACGACGATCGCACATGGCTCGGCGCTGGTTGGCCTTCTGTTCGCGGTAAAGGCCTGGTCCTATGGTCTCGACCGCTATCTGCTGCTCTACGGCGACAACGGCGTCGTGGTCGGGGCAAGCTACACCGATGTACATCTTGGGCTGCCGGCCCTGTGGCTGATGAGCGGTCTTTCGATCATCGCGGCGTTCATCGCATGGGCCAATTTGCGGGCGCGCAACTGGCGGCTTCTTGCCGCCTCCTTCATCCTCGTCGGCGCCGGCTCGGTCGTGCTGTCGAGCCTCGTGCCTTCGCTGTTCCGGCACTACGTCGTCAAACCGACCGAGTTGCAGCTGGAGAAACCCTACATCGAGCGCAACATCGCGCTCACCAGGCAGGCCTACAATCTCGACCGGATCGCAGCCAAGCCGTTTGCCGCCGAACAGAGGCTGACCTTCAAGACGCTGGAGGCGAACAAGGCGACCATCGACAATATCCGGCTATGGGACTGGCTGCCCCTGTCGGATACCTACGCGCAGCTGCAGGAGATCCGCACCTACTACAAATTCCACGATGTTGACGTCGATCGCTATTGGCTCGACGACTCCTACCAGAGCGTGATGCTCTCGGCCCGCGAACTGCGGGCCTCCCTGCTGCCGGCAAACGCCCAGACCTGGGTCAACCGCCACGTGCTGTTTACGCACGGCAACGGCGCGGTGATGAGCCCGGTCACCCGCAAGAGCACGGAAGGACTGCCGTTCTTCTATCTGCGGGATATTCCGCCCGTTGCGGACGGCGGCCCCAGGATCGAAGAACCGCGCATCTACTTCGGCGAAGAGAGCGACGACTACGTCATCGTCAAGGCCGGCATCCCGGAGTTCGATTATCCGAAGGGGAAAGACAACGTCTATGCGGCCTATGACGGCACCGGCGGCGTGCCGATCGGAGCATTGGGATCGAGAACGCTGTTCGCCTACTACTTCAATGACGCGAACCTGGTTCTCTCAAGCTACATCACGGCCGACAGCCGGATCATGATCCGGCGCAATATCACCGAACGGGTGCGCACGATCGCTCCATTCCTCAGGCTCGATCATGATCCCTATCTGGTCATCAGCAACGGGCGGATGTTCTGGATGCAGGATGCCTACACCACGAGCTCCTATTTCCCCTCGTCGCAGCCCGTGCCGGAGCTCGATCTCAACTACATCCGCAATTCGGTGAAAATTGTTGTCGATGCCTATAACGGGACGGTCGATTTTTATCTGATGGACCCGCGCGACCCCATTGCAGCGACCTACCAGCGTATCTTTCCGAGCCTGTTCAAGCCGTTCACGGCCATGCCGGCGGATTTGCAGAAGCACATTCGCTATCCGGAGGATCTGTTCCTGATTCAGGCGCGGCTCTATCAGACCTACCACATGGAGCAGGCCGAAACTTTCTACAACCGCGAGGATTTCTGGCAGTTTCCGCGACAGCCGGGCGGCGACGGCACCTCGGTGATGACCCCCTATTACATCATCATGCGGCTGCCCGGCGAGCCGCAGGCCGAGTTCTTCCTGATGCTTCCCATGGTGCCGAGCCGCCGCGACAACATGATCGCGTGGCTCGCCGCGCGCTGCGACGCGCCCGACTACGGCAAGCTGATCGTCTACGAGTTCCCCAAGGACAAGCTTGTCTACGGACCGTTTCAGATCGAGGCGCGGATCAATCAGACTACCGAGATCTCGCAACAGCTCACGCTATGGAATCAGATGGGCTCGCGGGTGATCCGCGGCGCGAATTTGCTTGTGATCCCGATCGACAACTCGATCCTTTATGTATCGCCACTCTATTTGCGCGCCGAGCATGGACACCTGCCGGAGCTGAAACGCGTGATCGCAGCCTACGGTGAGCACGTCGTGATGAAGGAGACGCTGGCTGATGCCCTGGCCGCGTTGTTCGCAGAGCCCGGTGCGGTGCCGGCAGTCTCAAGCGCAAGGGAAGAGATGCCGCCTGCAGGCGCGGCGGCAACCCAGGCGCAGCAGGCGCTCGATCGTTACAATCAGGCGATGGAGCGATTGAAGGCCGGAGACTGGAAAGGTTTCGGCACGCAGTTCGATGCCCTGCGCGACATCCTGGAAAAAATGAACAGGCCCTCCGCCGGCCACTAAAGCGTGATGAGATTAGGCTGAATCGTCATCGCGCTTTAGCTCTTTGTTTGAGCATGATCTCCGCGCAAACGCTATGCGTTTGTCGCGAGGGAAAACCGCTACACACTTTTCCGGATCATGCTCTAGAGCCGCGCAGTCTAGCGCTGCCTCCGACCCGAAGAATGAAAAAACGGACGCGGCACCACGATTGCGCTTCGCTCAAATCATATCGCGATTTCAATTAGAGCGATTTCAATTAGATAAGAGTTCGTAATTTTGTTCTGAGTGGCGCGCCAGCCTCGTTCCTTTCGATCCGACTTCGCGTTGCCTACGTCACGAACCACCTTCCCAACGTCGAACAACGCCGTTGTCGTGATCTCGCCGCCGACGATCGGAAGGCCCATCGTCACGTAGCACTCGCAGGCGACGCGCGCCTGCGGATCGTGTCTCAGACACTCGTCCAGAACGGCGTCGGAAATCTGGTCGCAGAATTTATCCGGATGACCTTCGGTCACCGACTCGGAGGTGAAAAACATGTTCTTTGGGAACATCGACATCGCGCGCCTCTTGACCGTTTTAAGGGTCCGCTACATCAGGCAGGAAGCCCAGCGAAGAATTCCGCCATTCCATACCTTCGCGCCGTTAGCAGATATGAGTCTAGTCTCGACGGGTGATCCCGACGGACGTCCCCTTGGGAAAACAGATGCCGGCGGTGTCTCAGTCCCGCCGTCCTATCATCGTCGACTCCCCGACCATCGTGTCGCGGGCAAACTCGCGCGCTAGGCGGAAATACCTGTATCGGCTTGACATGGATCAAGCTCTACCGTGCTGGCAGGGCGACGGTTTGCTCGCTTGACGCACCGCGCGAAGAGCCAACCAATCACGCGCCGATGGGAGACGTACCATGAAGGGAAGCGCCGCTCTCAGGAAGGAAGTTGATGCGGGAGATTGCTGGAGAGGTTTTCAACCTGGTGGTTGGGTTTCTTCCATCGATGTTCGCGATTTCATTGTCAGAAATGTCACCCCTTACACCGGGGGCGAGGATTTCCTGGCAGCACCCTCGCAGCGCACAAAAGCTGTGTGGGCGAAACTGCAACCGTATTTCGCGGAAGAGAGAAAAAAGGGAGTCCTGGCCGTCGATGCACAAAACCCGTCCACCGTCCTGGCCCACAAGGCCGGGTACATAGATCGCGATAACGAAATCATCGTAGGCCTGCAGACGGACCAACCCTTTAAGCGGGCGATCTTTCCCTATGGCGGGTTGCGCATGGTCGAGGCCGGATTGAAGGCTGCCGGCTTCGAACCGGATTCGCGCGTGCACGAAGCTTTTACGAAATACCGGAAATCGCACAACGACGGCGTGTTCGACGTCTACACGCCGGAGATCATGAATTGTCGCAGATCCGGTATCATTACCGGTCTTCCGGACGCCTACGGGCGTGGTCGCATCATTGGCGACTACAGGCGAGTGGCTCTTTACGGAACCGATCGACTCCTTGAGGCCAAGCGCGCCGAGCGGGCGCAGATCGATGACATGTGGCCGACCGACGAAATAATCCGGCTGCGCGAGGAGCTATCGGAGCAAATTCGCGCGCTCCGGGATTTGGCCTCTATGGCAAAGCTCTACGATCGCGACATATCGAAACCTGCCGCGAATGCCCAGGAGGCATTCCAGTGGACCTACTTCGCATATCTTGGCGCGATCAAGGAAGCCAATGGCGCGGCAATGTCGATTGGCCGCATCTCGAGTTTCCTGGACATCTACATCGAACGCGACCTGAAGGAAGGCGTTCTGGACGAAGCCCGCGCGCAAGAGCTCTGGGACCAGTTGGTGCAAAAGCTGCGTATTGTCCGATTCCTCCGCACGCCGGACTACGATGCGCTGTTTAGCGGCGATCCCTATTGGGCAACCGAATGCGTTGGCGGCATGGATCTGGATGGGCGTCCTCTGGTGACCAAGAGCAGCTATCGCATGCTGCACACGCTCCACAATCTGGGTCCGGCGCCTGAACCGAATATCACCGTTCTCTGGTCCAACCACATGCCCGCGGCCTTCAAGCGCTACTGCGTCAAGGTCAGCAAGGACACATCTTCGCTTCAATACGAAAACGACGATCTGATGCGTCCATTCTGGGGCGATGATTACGGCATCGCATGCTGCGTGTCGGCGATGCGGCTTGGCAAGCAGATGCAGTTCTTCGGAGCCCGCGTCAATCTCGCGAAAGCGCTGCTCTACGCGATCAATGGCGGCCGGGACGAAGTCACCGGCGATCAAGTCGCGCCCCAGACCTTGCCTGTGTCCGGCGAGTTCCTCGACTTCGACGACGTCATGGACAAGTTCGACACCACGATGGAATGGCTCGCCCGCACTTACGTGCACGCCATGAACTGTATCCACTACATGCACGACAAGTACTTCTACGAACGCCTGGAAATGGCGCTTCACGACCGCGACGTTCTCCGAACGATGGCGTTTGGCATCGCCGGCCTTTCGGTAGTCGCCGACAGCCTCAGCGCGGTCAAATATGGAAAGATTCGCGTAACTCGCGATACGACGGGACTGGTCGTCGACTTTCAAAACGAGGGCAACAAAGCCACGCCCCAGTTCGGCAACAACGATGATCGTGTCGACCAAATAGCATCTGAAATCGTCACCAGCTTCATGGAGAAGATTCGCAAGCACCCGACCTATCGCAACGCGACGCACACACAAAGCGTGCTCACCATCACCTCCAATGTGGTGTACGGCAAGGCGACGGGAAACACTCCGGACGGACGCCGGAAGGGCGAGCCGTTCGGGCCGGGAGCGAACCCGATGCATGGCCGCGACAGCCATGGCTGGCTCGCTTCCTGCCTGTCGGTGGCAAAGCTTCCGTACAGGGATGCGCAGGACGGCATCAGCTATACCGTTTCCATCGCTCCGCAGAAGGCGCATTTGTCGGAGAGTCAGCTTATCGAAGAGGCCACCAAGGCCTTCGATCTCTATTTCGGGCACGGCGGCTTCCACATGAACCTGAATGTGATCGACCGAGCAACGCTCGAAGACGCCGTGAAGAATCCGGACAAGTACCCGCAGCTCACGATCCGCGTGTCCGGGTACGCCGTGAATTTCGTTCGTCTGACGCCGGAGCAGCAGAGAGATGTGATCAGCCGGACGTTCCACGGTCAAATCTGAAGAGGCCTGTCATGTCCACCGTGCAGCCGCTTGAACCCGGAAGTCGGTATGAGCTTCGGTCGGGGATTTCGCCTGACGCGCCTGATGAAGATAAAGTCAAGGACGAGGAAGGCGCGTTCGGGTACTGCCATTCCTATGAGACGTCGTCGCGCTACGATGGGCCAGGCTTGCGCGTCGTCATTTTTGTCTCGGGATGCCTGCTGCGGTGCACGTACTGCCACAATCCGGATACCTGGCACCTCAAGGACGGAACTTATGTCGCCGTGGATCACGTACTGCGTCGGCTTGGCGACTTCGCGCCTGCGATTCGCACCGTTGGAGGCGGCCTGACCATATCGGGCGGCGAGCCCATGGTGCAGCTTGCCTTTACCCGCCGGATATTTGCCGGTGCCAAGGAAATGGGCCTCCACACGGCCGTCCAGACTTCAGGATTTCTCGGCGATCGCGCAGACGACCGATACTTATCCGTAATCGATCACGTCCTGCTCGACATCAAGAGCTCGGATCCCGACACCTACCGCCGCGTCACCGGCCGCGACCTTGCGCCGACCCTGCGCTTCGCCGAACGCCTCGCTTCGCTATCCAAGCCCGTGTGGGTTCGATTCACGCTTGTACCCGGAGAGACCGACGATCCCGCGAATGTCGACGGCATCGCTCGCTTTGTCGCGCCGATGAAAAACGTCGAGTGGGTCGAAGTCCAGCCATTCCATCAGATGGGGGCATTCAAGTGGAAGGCGTTGGGTCTCGAATACAAGCTCCTCAATACTCCGCCTCCCGGTCCGGAGCTGGTAAGCCGGGTCATCGAGCAGTTCCGAGCCGCGGGCTGTCACGCACGCTAACCTGCCTGGGGGAGATCACACATGTTGGACCTCGCTCGCGACATCATCGGAAGCCAACCGATACTGACGGCATTCCTCGCAATCGGATTGGGCTACCTGGTAGGTCAGATCAGCATCGCGGGTTTCTCCCTTGGAGTCGGGGCCGTTCTCTTCGTCGGTCTTGCGATCGGCTGGTTTGCTCCGAAGGCCCAGATCATCGGACCAATCGGCCTGACAGGCTTGATCATGTTCCTGTACGGCATCGGGATACTCTACGGTCGGCAGTTTTTCGAGGGTATGGTAGGTGTGGGGCAGAAGTACAATCTGCTCGCCCTGGTCGGATGTATCGCAGGCCTGTTGGTTGCGCTCGGTCTTGGGCACATATTCGGGATAAAGATCGGACACACACTGGGACTCTACGCCGGTTCGATGACGAGCACCGCGACTCTTCAGGCCGCGCTTGATGTCGTCAAGAACAAGGATCCGTCAATCGGTTACTCCATCGCATACCCATTCGGCGTGATCGGCCCGATTCTGTGCATTTATTTCATGACACGAATCGTGAAGCCGAAATTCCCGGCAAAGGTACAGCGGTTTCATATGGGGGAAATCTCCATCGGCAAAGGCTTTTCCGGCCGGAAGATCGACGAGCTGAGACAGGAAGCGCTGAGCGACATCCAGGTCACGATGGTTCGCAAAGGCGACCGCAACTTCGTGCCGACAGACGATACTGTCCTGTCCGCGGGCGACGCGGTCCTCGTTGTCGCGGAGCGCGAAGAGGCTATTGCAAAGGCGGCCGCACAGCTTGGCAAACTGGAGCCTGGTCGGTTGGCGAGCGATCGCTCCGACCTCGACTATATCCGGGTCTTCGTTGGAAAGGCGAACGTGGTCGGAGTTCCTCTCGCCAGCCTTCCGATGCCCGCCGGCTATCCCACCCACATTCTGCACGTTCGGCGCTATGACGCGGACCTGGTGCCGGCGCCCGACCTGATGCTGGAATTCGGCGACCGGATCGGAGTGCTGACGCCTCCCGAGCGAAAGGACGAAATCCGCCGCCATTTCGGCGACACCGTCAAGGCGGCCGCAGAATTCAGCTACGTGTCCCTTGGGATCGGAATGGTCCTTGGCGTTCTCCTTGGCCTTATTCCAATTCCCATTCCTGGTGTGGGCGTCGTGACGCTCGGCATCGGAGGCGGACCGCTGATCGTTGCCCTTATTCTCGGGAAATTGCGCCGCACCGGCCCGATGCTTTGGACCATGCCTTTGCCGGCCAATATCGTTCTTCGAAACTTCGGCCTTGCAATGTTCCTCGCCACGGTCGGCGTCAACGCGGGACAGCCCTTCGTCCGCACTGTCGCGGAATCCGGGCTCACGATGCTGTTTATCGGTGTCGCCGTTCTCCTGACGACTGCGCTTATCGTCTTGCTGGCCGGTCATTACCTCCTGAGAATTCCGTACGACGATCTCGTCGGCGTGGCATCTGGCGCGACGGGGAATCCCGCCATTTTGGTTTATTCCACCAAGATGGCGCCGACCGATCGTCCCGACATCGGATACGCCATGATCTTCCCGTCGATGACGCTTGTGAAGGTGATCGCCGCTCAGATCGTCGGTCTTCTGACGATTGGGGGCACCGCAGCCTAGATGCCGATCTGGAATCTAGGCGCGGATGGCTTGCGGGATCCTTGGAAAAGTTTTTGGGAATCCTTGAGAGGAGTAATCATCAATGAGCGAGACCGAGAAGGAAGCGGAGAAAACGCAAGCCCAAACATTGCGTAATGCTTTTGAAGGAATGAGAGGTCGCCAGCCGAGGTCAGACCAGGAACTGAACGAGTGGCTTGCCTCTGACGAGGGCAAGCAAGCGACAATCTTCGAGCTCGCCTCTGTTTCGCGGTGGGGCGAGACTGGACGCTCTTGATGACTCTCGCTGACTTGAGATGCGGCAGCCGGCCGGCCTGCTTGCCGAGAAGGATTGCGCGGCGCGTGCCTTGGGGACAGTCAGAGCAACCAACCTTTCGCGTTCGAATAAGCGGTCATCAAGCATCATGCGCGGAGGACCGCCGTCGATCACTGGCCTATCTGGGCAATAAGAACCCGCGCAGGGGAGACACAGGATGGCTGACCGAGCGCCCGTTCCGCAACCGCCCATCTTCAATCTAAACGCTTACAGCCCGGCCGAGATCAAGGAGGCGGTCGAAAAAGTCGGGGTCAAGAAAACGAATTTGCCGCTTCAAGCCTCTTTCCTGCTGGCGATCGTGGCTGGCGGCAGCGTCGGCCTCGGGGCGCTTTACTATACCATTGTCGCCAGCGACGCAGGGCTGAACTTCGCTACCACACGCGTGCTGGGCGGACTGGCGTTCTCGCTTGGGCTGGTACTTGTCGTGGTCGGAGGCGCCGAACTGTTTACAGGTAACAACCTGATCGTAATGGCCTGGGCGAGCGGAAAAGTTTCTACCAGAGAAATGCTGCGCAATTGGGTCATCGTGTATTTGGGCAACTTGGTCGGTGCCGTTGGACTTGTTGTCCTGGTCTTTTTTTCACATCATCTCGACATGAACGGCGGCCGCATCGGGTTGTCGATATTGAATACGGCGGCCGCAAAGATTCAGCCTGACGTTGTCACGCTCTTCTTCAAGGGCATTCTGTGCAATGTGCTCGTCTGCCTGGCGGTATGGCTTGCATATGCGGGCCGGTCGGTCACCGACAAGATCCTCGCTCTCATATTGCCGGTCTCCGCCTTTATAGCGGCCGGCTTCGAGCACTGCGTCGCCAACATGTATTTTCTGCCCCTGGCCTGGCTGCTGGTCCAGACGGGGCACGTCCCGGCTGATTTCGATGCCTCAGTTATTACGATGTCCGGGATTGTCCATAATCTCGTTCCGGTCACACTCGGCAATATCGTGGGTGGTGCTGGCTTGGTCGGCGTTATGTACTGGGCCATCTATCGGGCAGCATTCGGCCCCGCGTATCTGGGCGAGAAGTAAGCGTCATACAGATGTCTGTTCGCATTCAGCCAGCTTTCTTCCGTTCCAGGTCGCAGAGGTGGGTGGTTGCCTCTTCTGCACTTTCGTAGATGTGCGGCGCCAATGCGCGTTGCTTCAGGGCATCGCCCAGTTTGGCTCGAAGAAAACTACTCGTCGTGTAGCGGGTGACACCTGAGTAGAAACGATCAACCAGCTCGCGCACCATCGCCGAATATTCATCGATTATGTCGGGGAATATCTCGAAGTTGTCGTAATTGACAATGGCGTAGACCTTTCGACCCAAGGGAGCCAGCTTGCTCTTCGACGATCCGGCGAAGCTTTTCCACGTCTTCGTGGCTGTGAACACGATGACCTTCGAGATTGACGAAGAACCGGTTTTCGCCCGGATGATAGGTGAACCGTCGCTCAATCGGCATTCGCAGCAGCTGGTCGCGCAAGCCCATTGGACCGTTCGCGAAAATGCGCTGATCCATAGTGGCCGGGTTGCGGATGATTGGCCGAAATTCCATCCGGGCGAGGATATCACGCTCGATGTCGATACCGGGCGCGACTTCGACCAGCTCAAGCCCATCAGGCGTCAATTTGAACACACAGCGCTCCGTCACATAAAGCACGGGTTGCCCACGCTGCACCGAGTAGCGGCCGGAAAACGTGCGATGTTCAACTTCGTCGACAAACTTCACCACATCACCGTCCTTGACGATGCGCAGGCGCCCGTTCTCGACCGCCACGCTGAGGCGACCCGCCGTGAAAGTACCGACGAACACCAGCTTCTTGGCATTCTGACTGATATTGATAAAGCCGCCGGCGCCCGCCAGACGCGGACCAAATTTGCTCACATTCAGATTGCCTTCGCGGTCAGCCTGCGCGAGCCCGAGAAAGGCTGCGTCAAGCCCGCCGCCGTCGTAAAAGTCGAATTGATAGGGCTGATCGATAACGGTTTGTGCGTTGACCGCCGCGCCGAAATTGAGCCCTCCGGCCGGCACGCCGCCAATGACGCCGGGTTCAGCCGTGAGCGTGAGCAAATCAGCAATTTTTTCTTCGTTGGCGACGTTCGCGATACCCTCCGGCATGCCAATGCCGAGATTGACGACGCTATTTGCATTGAGCTCGAGCGCCGCACGGCGTGCGATGATCTTTCGCTCGCTCATTTCCATTGAAGTTGACTGACCCCGCGGGAGCGCGAATTTCGCCGCTGAACGCCGGGTCATACTGAACTGAAAAGGTCTGCCAGTGATTCTCTGGCTTGGCCACCACGACGCAATCGACGAGAATTCCGGGGATTTTGACTTGCCTTGGGTTGAGCGAACCGCGCTCGGCTATCCGCTCCACCTGAGCAATCACCAGCCCGTCGGAATTGCGTACTGCCATGGCGATGGCCAGCGCCTCCAGAGTAAGCGCCTCCTTTTCCATGGTGATGTTTCCGTCCGGATCGGCCGTCGTGCCGCGGATAATTCCGACATCGATCGGGAATGCGCGATAAAAAAGAAACTCCTCGCCTTCGATGTCGATGAGGCGGACGAGATCATCCTTGGTGCGTTCGTTGATCTTGCCACCACCATGGCGCGGATCGACGAATGTTCCAAGCCCCACCCGTGTGAGATGTCCGGGGCGCTTTGCCGCGATGTCGCGGAAGAGGTGCGAAATCACGCCCTGCGGAAGATTGTAAGCCTCGATCTGATTGGCGATCGCCAGTTGCTGCAGTTTCGGCACCAGCCCCCAGTGTCCGCCGATCACGCGCCGCACCAGACCTTCGTGGCCAAGGTGATTGAGTCCCCGTTCCTTGCCGTCACCCTGTCCTCCGGCGTAGACCAGCGTCAGATTGCGCGGCTTGTCGGTGGCAGGAACCGTCTGATCGCCTTTCGCGAGATAGAGTGTCTCTATTGCCAGAGCGACTTCTTCGGCGAAGCCGATGCCGACAAAGCCGCCTGTTGCAATCGTGTCCCCGTCTCGTATGAGGCTGGCCGCTTCCTCTGCGCTGACCATCTTTCCGCTATCCAGTGCTTTGACTGGCGCAAGCGTAAGTCGAACTGGCATTAGCTGACATGAGTCCTCCACACGGCTTCCGATCTCGTCGAGGTTGACTTCTATCGGTGCGCAACAGCCGCAAATCGAAGCATCGTCCTCTGGATGCAAGCTGTTCCTGCGCTTTCTCAGTAGATTCCGGTCAAATAGAAGAACGCGATGGCAACGAACACCGCCGCGGTTTTCGTCAGCGTGATCACGAACACGTCCTTGTAGGCCTGCCTGTGGGTGAGGCCCGTCACAGCAAGCAGCGTGATGACGGCGCCATTGTGAGGCAACGTATCCATGCCGCCGCTCGCCATGGCCGCGATGCGATGAAAGACTTCGAGCGGGATGTTTGCCGCCTGGGCGGCGGCAATGAAGGTGTCGGACATCGCGGCAAGCGCAATGCTCATGCCGCCGGAAGCCGAGCCGGTGATGCCGGCGAGCACCGTCACGGTGACGGCCTCATTGACGAGCGGATTGGGGATCGCCCTGAGCGCGGCGGAAACCGCCGCAAAGCCCGGCAACAGGGCAATCACGCCGCCGAAGCCGTACTCGGATGCGGTGTTGAGCGACGCAAGCAGAGCCCCGGCGACCGCCGCCTTGCTGCCATCCGCGAATTTGGCAAGCACGGGACGCCAGGCGAAGACGAACACCGTCAATATGCCGAGAATCAGCGCGCCCTCGACGGCCCATATGGCCGCCACCGGACCGATCTGCGTAACGATCGGATGGCCGCCGAGCGTGACTTCGTGCTTCGCGCCGTAAGCCCGGGGCACCAGATGCGTCAATACAAAGTTCGCGACGCCCACCACGACCAGCGGCGAGATGGCGATCCACGGGTTCGGCAATTCCTTCTCCTCGAATGGCTCCGGCTCGTTCAGAAGCTCCGTGCCGTAGCCTTCCCCGCGCTTGTGTGCCGCACGGCGGCGGTTCTCGATATAGGCAAGACCAACGCCGAAGACGAAAACGCTGCCGACCAGCCCCAGCACCGGGGCGGCCCACGTCGTCGTGTTGAAGAAGGTCGTCGGAATGATGTTCTGAATTTGCGGCGTTCCCGGCAAGGCATCCATCGTGAAGCTGAACGCGCCGAGCGCGATCGTGCAGGGGATGAGCCGCTTTGGAATATCGCCCTGGCGGAACATCTCGGCCGCGAACGGATAGACCGCGAACACCACGACGAACAGCGACACGCCGCCGTAAGTCAGGATCGCGCAGACGACGACAATAGACAGTACGGCGCGCTCCCGGCCGAGCACGCCGATGACGGCGGAGACGATCGACTTGGAAAAGCCCGACAGCTCGATGACTTTGCCGAAGACGGCGCCCAGCATGAAGACGGGAAAATAGTTCTTCACGAAGCCGACCGTCTTCTCCATGAAGACGCTGGAAAACACTGGCGGGACCAGCGAGGGATCGGTCAGCAACACAGCGCCAAGTGCGGCGATCGGGGCGAACAGGATCACACTGTAGCCGCGATAGGCCACAAACATCAGAAAGATCAGAGCGCCCAGCACGATCAAGAGATTCATGGCGACACTCCCATTCCAATGGCAAGCCAGTGGACCCAGGCATGCTCAAGCCGTTGAAGTAAGCATGGTCATCCGTTCGCGCTCGAGCTCGCCGATGACCTTGGCGTGATGTGCGACCGCCTCGCTCAACAGGTCACGGACCGAGATAACGCTGACCGCGCGTATCGTTCTCGACCATCGGCAGGTGACGAATGCCGTGCGGTGTGCATCAGCCTCAGACAGTCAGCGAACGTATGGGCAAGATCGGCTTTGACGACGTCTCGGACCATGATGTCCGCGACCGGAGTGACCTCGGAGACTTTCCCGGCCAGCACGAGGCGCCGCACGCAATCGCGTTCGGAAAGAACGCCGACGATCGCTCCCTGCTCCGTCACCACGAGAAAGCCGATGTTCTTTTCGGCCATGAGACGCATTGCCGCGAGCGCGTTGTCCTTGGGGCCGACGGTCCACAGGGATCTCGGCTTTGCGGCAAGGATCTGTTTCAATGAACGATAGGCCAGAATTTCTTCCGGACGTCTGAGCGGATGGTCCATGATGCCTCACTTCCCGGGGGCAAATGGCTTGGAGTGAGCTGACAGTCCTGTCTCGGTGAATTCGGCACGCACCACTCATCAAGCCTGGAGCCTGGCTTCCGCATTTCGGAAAAACCGCTGCATCCAGCGGTCCGTGCTTGAGCAATGTGCTGGAGGCTGGACGCTGACCTTCATTGATCTATGTCAAGCTGTATGCCGAGCGCGCACTGCAACAAAGTCATTGTTCAGGCGATCGCTGTGGCTCTGGCGCGAAGCGTGACGCGTTCGTAGCTAGCGCCGACCGGTTAGCATGGCAGAGCCGTTCTGGGAGGTTCACATGGATAGCCCGTCATCCCCAAGTGGCTCCTCGGCATATTTTGAAAGCCTGATGCGAGCCGGCCAGCAATCGATGAAGCAATTTGACGATGCGTTCGTCAGCGCGATGGGCGTTGAGGGAAAGCCTGCCACGCGTGATGCCTCATCGCCGTTTGCCGTCGCGGCAAACTTGCAACGGCAGTTTTGGTCTCCGATCGTGGAGTTCTGGAAAGGCACCCTCGGCAACGCATCTGCAGCGGGCGCCCGGCCGTCGGGTCGCGATAGACGGTTCCAGGACGAGGCTTGGCATCACTCGCCTTACTACCAACTTCTGAAGAAATCCTATTTGATGACCTCAAAGCAATTGTCCGAGCTCGTCGATCAAGCCCAGGTCGACGAAAAATCAAAGCTGCAGCTTCGCTTCTACGCGCGTCAATTCATTGATGCGATGAGCCCGTCGAATTTCCCTGCGACTAACCCGGAAGTCATTCGAACAGCAATCCGGACGCGATCAGCGAGCCTGTCGGCCGGGATGCAGAACCTGATTGAAGATATCCAGAAAGGGCGCATCACCCGGGTCGACGAATCCGCTTTTGAGGTGGGTCGCAATCTGGCGGTAACGCCCGGATCGGTCGTCTTCGAGAACGAGCTGATTCAGCTCATCCAATATACGCCGCAGACGGCCGAGGTCGAGAAAACGCCGCTCCTGATCGTGCCGCCCTGCATCAACAAGTACTATTTGCTCGATCTCGGCGCGGGAAACTCGTTTGTCGAATATGCCGTCGCTCAGGGGCATCAGGTCTTCCTGATTTCCTGGCGAAGCGCCGTTCCCGAGATCCAGCATCTGACCTGGGACGACTACCTGAATCTTGGGCCGCTCAAGAGCATCGATGTTGTGCGCGACATTGCCAATGTCGATCAGGTTCATGCGCTGGGCTTTTGCGTCGGGGGCACCATTTTGAGCTGCGCGGCGGCGGTTCTGGCCGCGCGCGGAGAAAACAAGCTCGCGACCATAACGCTCCTCACCACGATGATCGATTTCGCAGATACCGGGGAAATCGGTCTTCTGATTGACCAGAATTCCACCGCCCTGCGCGAAGCGACGATCGGAAGGGGCGGTATTCTGCCTGGCAAGGAACTGGCCTTTACCTTCGGGACCCTGCGCGCCAACGATCTGATCTGGCGCTATGTTGTCGAGAGTTATCTGAAGGGTGCGACGCCGGACGCTTTCGACCTGCTCTACTGGGATTCCGATAGTGTCAGCTTGCCGGGGCCAATGTACTGCTGGTACACGCGCAACGCCTATGTTGAGAACAAGATCAAGGAGCCCGGCGCGACCACCCAATGTGGTGAGCGGATCGACCTCTCGAAGGTGAAGGTACCGATCTATCTGCTGGCCTCTCGCGAGGACCACATCGTGCCTTGGCAGAGCGCGTTACCGCTCAAAGGACCTCATGGGAAAAGATCCGCGCTTTGTGCTCGCCGCCAGCGGTCACGTTGCTGGTGTGATCAACCCGCCGGCCCGCAACAGGCGCAGTCATTGGGTCAACGACAATCTGAATTGCGACGCAGAGAATTGGCTGGAAAAGGCCGAGGAGAAGCCGGGAAGCTGGTGGCCCGACTGGGATGGCTGGATGAAAAGCCATTCCAGCGGCACCGTTCGCGCTCCGACGCAGGCAGGCAACGCCAACTTTCAAGTCATCGAGAGCGCGCCTGGCCGGTACGTGAAGCAAAAATCCAACTAATGTTCCTGCGGGCATTATCACGCGACGCTTGGCTTGTTGAACTTGTGCGTTACGTTGATGCCATTTGCGGCGCTTGGCATTGTCCTGAACACGGCAAATGACGAGGCCGCGGCTTGGCGTCTTTCTGCCAGTTCGAGCGCGGGCTTGTCTCGCCAATGGCGGGATCAATCAGGGGCAGGGGATCACGCGCAAGTGCGGCGTTCGTGGAGGCGGCCCCGACCGGAGCCAACGCGTGGTCTTTTTAGACCTCGCGTACGACGCAGCCTCGCTTTCGCATCTTCGGGGTGCGAGCCGTCAAAACAATTCCATCGCCATCCAAGCGCGATGCAAGCGGCCAATCTTGCCGCTACATCAGGCCACGCTTCGAATGACAAGCGCAGCGCAGATATCAGTTCCCTGGATAATCTGCGCATCAAATCGCTCCGGCCCTCCATAATCAGATGGCGCATGAACGACACGTAGAGTTGGAGCTAATTCGAATTCGAACGCGTCGAGGCCGAAGGGCAATCCCTCTCCAATGGATTTCAGAGCTGCTTCCTTGAGGCTCCAGAGTTGGCAGAAAGTTCGCAGGCGCGCCAAACCGCCTACCACTTTAACAGCCTTCACCTCAGCTTGCGAAAAGAACTGTTGAGCGAGTTCTGCCGCCTCCAAGTTCCTCGTTTGATCTTCGAGGTCAACACCGATACTGTGTGTCGACGACCACGCGCCGAGAAAACCGAACCGGCAGGAGGAAAAACTAAACCGGACATTTGGCAAATCGGGAAGGTAGGGACGCCCTTTCTCTGTCTCCTGGAATACTATCCGCGATAAGGGCTGCGGTGATCCGAGCACGAAGGCTCCACAATAGCGACGAAATGCACGCCGTTGTTTGAAATGAGCCTTGCCGTCTTCCGTTACAAAGCGCTCCGCCCTCTGCAACTCGATATCCGACAGGACTGACGCGCAACGCCATGATGCCTCGGGATCGCGCGAAACCGGCGCATACAGAACGCGAGCCGCATGACTGGCTGGCGCCGGCGTCCGGTCGGCTGCGCTGGCGGCGAACAGACCGTTCACCCATTCGCTATCGTCTCGCGTCATCTGAGGCCATGTGAGCTTCGTAAATCGCGATCCTTCTCGTCGATAGCCGCTTTCTCCGGGGAGTTCGAGAGGCTCACCGCCTCCTCGTCGCAGAGCGATCGTGGGAGAAGGGTTGAACCGCTCACAGGCTCCGCGGGGCTCCCTTCGTAGGTAGCTGTGATCATGTTCATCTCCTTGAGGACGAGCGACAACGGCAAAAGGGTCGTGTCCCGCTCGATAACCGCGCCACCCATCACCGTGGCCCCGAAGGCGACGGTGCAGCCGTCATGGATGTGAGTTCGCTTCACCTTCAGCATCATGTTCTCGAAGGCGTGAAACTGCAGGAAGCCGTCGATAACACAATCATTGCCGAAGCTCACGGCGTTCCAGTCTGAGCACTGCATTGGCCGGGTCACGATTGTCCCGTAGCCAATATGACATCCCATCCATCGTAGGATGGAATTCGCGAGAACAGTCCCGGCGCCGAACATGAGAGGACTCCTGCACCAGACGAAGAAGCAGTCCTGCGCGAAGAAGTAGGCGAAGTGGCGCCAGGACCAGAAGGGGGTCGAGTGATTGGCTCCCCATTCGCTGCCGATGAGGGACTTCTTGATCGCGACGCTGAACAGGACCAGATTGACTTCTACGAGGATCAGAGCAATCAGCGCGCTGGCGATTGGGGGTCCGCCCAATCTCAGCAAACAAACGTACAGAACCGGGAAGACGATCATCTCGGTGATGGGCAGCATGCCGATGCTCAGGAAGTCGAACAGGAAGACCCGGGTCAGGAAGAGGGGAAAGTCCGGCAGTCTGTGGGTTTCATTCTCCGCCTCAAATGACGCGCTCGCGAATTTCACCGGCGGATTTCCCGCCACCGTGATTGGATCGCCAAGCCGGGACCGCATTTGTCGTCGGAACTGTATGTCATTGCCCGGCGTGGAGACGCCTAGCAGGAAGTTGGACGGGAAATTCCCGTACTCCGCTACGCAATTGTTACCGCCGAAGAAATTCCGGGGCATATCGAGGCGGCGCAGCTTGAAGTGCTCGGCGCCATAATCGAGCATGTTCGTGAAACATCCATTGGAGAAGAAAATCTGGGAGTCGGCGGCAGCAACCTCCGGGACGAGGTTGAACATGACGTCGCACTCGGAGGCGCCAAACCGCGGGAAGTGCATGCCAGCGAGAGCCCTCAGGTACTGCCCGGTGATGCTCCAGGTCCACAGTCTCTGGATGCCGTTCAACCTCTTCATTCTGTACATGAGGAGAGCGCCCCTGAGCCCGCGCGAGGGATACAGACCCGGCGAAACGGCCGTCCAGCGTATGAAGAGGCAGCCCAGCAGAGAGGTCACGACGACGGTGACCCAGCTGACGATAAACGAGTAAAGAGCCAGGTGCCAGACGATCTCGAACAGCGGCGTCACCCTGAAATATTCGTCGGAAAGTTCAGCTTCTCCGGCGGGTACCAAGGCGCGGGCGAGCCAGAAGATCGCGGCGGTGGGGACCACAATGAGCCAAAAGGACAGGAAGATCTGCATAAGGAGGTTGAGGGTCTCCAGTAGCCAGATCGGATACGCGTACTGACAGGCGATCGCCGTGCGCTTCAGCTCCGTGCAGCGGCCGTTGAGGCGCGCGGGAGCTCCTTCCCAGATCTCCTGCGAGCCCACGTTGGCGAGGATGGGGGTCAACGGAGTGATCCAGGTGCCGCGGCCCACCGTCACATTGTTGGCGATGGCGGCTCGCGTCCCGATCTTGCAACCACGCTCGAGATGAACCGGACCGACGTGCAGGTGCTGCCCCGACCACTTGGTCGTTTGGATGTAAGCCCCGGTCGAGATGGCGACATCGCCCTCGATGGAGATCAAATCCAGGGGCCCGGATAGGTCGGCATCGTGTGCGCACTGAAGGTTGTCGCCCACGGTCGCGCCGAGTTGCCGCAACACGAATGCCATAAGCGGAGCGCTGCGATACATCGCACGCAGCGGGAGGAGCACCATGGTCTCCAGCCGTCCGATGCACCAGATTCGCAGATGCATTTTGCTCCACTTGGGGTACACACCCGGGGTCACATTGTTCTTGCGGATGTCACCTCCCATGAAGAACTTGATCGTCATGACCCAGAGCAGGCTGGCGAAGGGCGTGACGAGGGCCAGCAAATAAAGGAAGAAGCCGTTGATGATGAACGCCCAGAGGCTGGCGGTCGTGAAGATCGTTCCGAATTCGATGAAGTCGAAGAAGCTGAGGAACGCCACCATGAGCGGGGAATACAAGAAAATCGCGAAGAGGACCTGCAGGGTGGTAAAGTATCCGATGGAGAGCACCTCTGCCGCGGCCTCATCGCGCTCAGCGCTGAGCTCGCCGGATTTCACAGAGGCCGCAAAGGCCTTGGAGGCCTGCCGGGGCGCCCGTGGCCGGTTGGCCACTTTTCGAGCAGTGTTGCAGTCACTGAGCAGCGCCCGGACCGGCACCACCCATCCTGCGGATTGCAGTTTCTGCGCCAAGCGTGCGATGAGGATCGAGTGCCCACCAGCCTCTGCGAATCCATCATCCAATCCCAACGGAGTCTCGAACACGGCCCTGCAGATCGATAGCACTTCCTCACACTCGGGATCCATGCCCGCTTTGGCATCAGGCACCTTGACTTCCCCGTCCCCTGTGTTGCGCGCACTGGCCGGTGTATCCCAACGATTGTCCTCAGTTTCCGGCTCGGCGTTCCTCAATAGATGAGATAGGTTTGGCAAGCACTTCCGGTCGATCTTCCCCGAAACCGGCATCATGACGAATTTTTCTACAAGGAAGAACTTCGTCGGGATCGACGGCGCTGGAAGTTGTTTGGCCAGCGTCGCCGTCACCCGCGCGGCCCACTCCGCCGGCGCGGGAGTGACCACCGAGATCTCTCCTTCGCAGACTGAAGGCGCGGCAACAAAGGCGACCAGCGTCTCGTTCTGGTAATCCAAAACGGCGGCCTCGATCTCACCGAACTGCGACTGGAGGACATCCTCAACGGCCTGCGCCTCAACGCGATGCCCGCGCACTTTGAGCTGCGTGTCGATTCGGCCGAGGAAGTGCACGCGCTGCGTTCGGACGTCGATTTTGCATTTGTCCCCGGTGCGGTACAGGCGGCCGAACTGAGGGTGCGTGATGAACTTCTGGACGGTTTGCTCCGGCAAGTTGCGGTACCCGCGTGCAACGTGCACCCCGCCGATACAGAGCTCTCCAACCTCCCCGTGGGGCAGTGGTTGGAGTTGGTTCGCCTCGAGGATGACGTAGGTGACATTGGCGAATGGCGATCCAATTGTGATGGGCTCCCCCGGCCGCAAACTCTGGCGGCTCGTGTCGGTGCTCGCCTCTGTGGGTCCGTAAGTGTTGATGATTTGCCGTCTGCCCCGGGTCCAGGGCTCCACGAGCGCGCTGGGGAAGGCTTCGCCCGCCGGAACGATGTAGCGGCACAGCGGATAGGGCAGATCCAGTTCGGGGGTTGGTGTGAGGGTGGTGAGCAGCACCGGAGGACAGAAGAGCACCGTGACCTCGGCTTCTCGGAGGACGGGGACGAGGTCCGGGCCGGATCGGATCTGCTCCTTGGTCAGCATGACCACAGTGCAGCCCGACACCCAGGCGCTGTACATCTCAGAGATGCTGCCATCGTAGCCCAGCGACGAGGTGAGCGAGGTTGCGTCCATGCCGGGAAGGAGATCGAAGTAATCGGCGTAGCTCAGGGCAAGGTTCACGTAACCTGCGTGCGGGCACTCGACTCCCTTGGGCATCCCAGTGGTGCCGCTCGTGTAAAAGATGGTCGCAAGGCGCTGCGTGGGGTCGTCCAGCCAAGGCGGCGGTTCCCTGCGGGGCATCCTCTCCGGCAACGTCAGGACGTCGAGTGTCGGCAGGTCGCGGAACTTGTCTTGCCCCCGCGTCAGAATGACTACCGGCTGTGCGTCGTTGAGCATGTGGGTGACCAGGGCGTCGGGCAACGTGGTATCCAGGAACATCACTGTGCCGCCAGCCTTGAGAATGCCCAGGTGCGAGGCCACGATTTGCCAATTGTCTTGCGACATGGCCACGGCCACGACCTGGTCGGGTCCTGTGAGGAAAGCAGAAAGGGCCGCGGCCACGCTCTCTGCTCGCGCGTCGAGTTCAGCGAAGCTCAGGGATTCTCCGGTGTGGGGAATCTGCAAGGCCGTTAGATGCGGAAACTTCTCGGCCGAGCGGCTGAAGACTTCCGTGAGCCACCGGATCCCTTTCTGATGCGGTACGTTCACGAGGTGGCTGTCGCCAAAGACATCCGTCAAGCTGTATGGGCAGGTGTCCGCCTGAGGCATTTTCTCAGCCGCCCAACGGTAGCGCCGCCAAGCTACAAACGTCAGTGCAAAGAAAACCGCGACGGCAGTTGTTGCAAAACTTGCTGCCAAAGCTCTTCCTCACATATTCGTAAGTCTAGACTCTCAAGTTCTCAGAGACTGCCAGGTTCTCAGAGACGCTTGGGTCTTCGACCTCAAAGGTCATAGTTGCTCGCTGCCTGAGCATGGCGAAGGTACTACGTTTAATCGAAGTATCGCTGTAGCGTACCATTTCGGCGGACGTCCAAGGTAACGCAATGGGGTCCACCGCCCAACAGTTTGGAGTGCCGCAATTTCAGGGGGATCACATCAAGACCCTCCTTCTCCAGGAGTTTTATCAGAGACGGCTGATTTCGATCGACCACGACCAAATTGGGATTGATGCTGAATGCATTCATGTCAATCCAGTCACTGCCAATGGATCTGGACAGATAGTCGGCATCATATCTGTCTGTGTTCTCCATCGGTGGACTGTAGATGACCTTCCACTGCTTCAAGATTTTGGGCAGGGTATCGTCATTGACACGAGCAGGATTGGCGAGGACCAAGCCAGGGCGTAAGGCCACAAGGGTCGAGTCGATATGGCTGCCAAAATAGACATCTTTGAGGAAATGGACCCGATATTTGTCACCTAGAATCGACTGCAGCCAATGTCCCCCCAACTCGTTGCCCGTGGCGCTGACCAGATAGATCAAATCCTCGCCAAAACGCAGGACGTTAGCTGCATCAAAGGCCGGCTCATCGTTGCGTGGCGTGGGCTTGTTTGGATCAACCCCCTCGAAGAGTGAGTCCAAGAGCATGGGCTTGGGAGCGCTGTACCACTTTGCGCCTGACTTCATATACTCCATCAGCAACGTGCGATAGCCGAACGTTTCCTGGGCGCGGCTGCGGATGACATTGGGCGTTTCGATAATGTGGTCACCGATGACCAACAAGACATCGCGGGGACAATAGTTGTAGTACCCCTGAGCTTCCCAATGGATCGTGGAAAATTTGCCATCGTGCGGCCAGGTGTCCGGACGTTTGACGGTGATGCCCAAGCCTTCCAGGATTTTGGCAAATCCATTCAAATCCTCTTCCGTCTCTTCAATAATCTGTTGAGGAAAAGGGCCGCGGGGAATTTCGGCCAATGAACGGTCAGGAAATTCTGCGAGCTGGGTGCTTCGGTCTGGCGTAGGATACCGCGCATTCAGCGGATTGCCCACAATAACTTCTTCGAGTTGATCCCACTCATTGCAACTCCATACACCTGACATGTTAATCTGCCCGCTCGCTTGTTCCTGAGTGAGAATGACCTGCCCTGTATCCTTCGGAACAGCGCGAGTGCTCCGCGCTTGAGGTTGACGCATTTCGAATTTCGAAAAGCCTGGCATCTTCTTCACCATCGGGCGGAATTGCTGAAGAAGTCAGGTAGCGCAATTGCCGCGCCGGACGATTTTGCTGCCTCGAGTACAAAATTGCCGACTGCAAGATCAAGAACACCAAGCCCAAATGGCGAAAATATGCGAGGCTTGCCATGATCTGGTTTGAGCTTCTTCTCTAGAACATCCACCAAACTCCCGGAGACAAAGTCCCTATTTCCCGTCGCCATTTCTGTTAGATGGAGCGACGTTCTTGCCTTCAGGCAATGATCCACATCATCGACAATGTTTTGTGATGCGAGAATCACATTCACGCAAATGTCGCGCAGCGACAAATGCAGGACAGTGGGGCAGTGCTCGAACCATTTTTCATCGGAAAGATACGGATCCAGCGTAGTCGTGGTGAACAGTATCAAGGAAGAATCGGATATGGCGCCCTCCAACCGATCTTGAATATCGGCCTGCAGGTCGTAATGATCGCGAAGCCACTTGCTGAAGTGCTCCGCCTCCTTGCGGTCCACATCGTACAAACTGATTTTACGAAACTTCCAATTTCGAAATAAAAGCCACTCGACGGTTGTACGAGCGATTACGCCAGTTCCGATTACGCCGAGAGTTCCTTTAAAGGGATTGGGGGAAATCTGCTCTGCTGCCGACGCGGCAGAGGCGGCAGTGCGCGTAGCACTGATCAGCGATGCCTCGATACAGGCCAGCGGATAACCCGTCGTGGCATCGTTCAGAATCAGGACTGCCGACGCTCGGGCCAGGTTGCTGGCCCTGTTTTCAGGGAAACTCGATATCCATTTGATGCCGCTTTTTTGAACCGCACCGCCGAGATGGGCTGGCAACGCGATGATGCGGGCGCTGGGCCTATCCGGATATCGGAGGAAGTAGCTGTCCGGATTGAGAGTATTTCCCGAACCGTGAAGACGGTATGCCGCCTCAACAGCGTCGAAAACCTGCTTCTTGTTGTCGTCAATTACACGCTTAACCGTCGAGCCGGGAACAACATGGAAAGTGGGAGCGGATGGCATGTTTTATTTCTCCCATTTACGCCCGACTGTTTTTGCCGCCGATCGTGTCAATCAACTCGCTAACGCGCGCCGACGGTGGCGGGTCAGTAGCCTATCGTTGCGCCAGGGCGCCGGCCGTGAGCGCGGCGATCAAGCGCTTTTTCTGTGCCTCACTCGGACGAGACGGACGCATAGGTTCGCGCGGGCCTGTCATCTTCAGGTACAATGACTTTCTCTACCCAGGCGGGGTCGTAAATAGTGTCCAGGTACTTTTCGCCGAGATCCGCGGATATGGCGACTATGGTGTCGCCGCGACTGAACTCTGGAGCGAGCTGCTGTACAGCGGCCAGGACTGTTCCGGTGCTTCCCCCAACAAGCAGGTGATAATTTCGAACGAAAGAAAGACAAGCTTCAACCGTTCTTTCTTCCTTCACTGCGACAATTCGATCCGGATTGGCGAAGTCCGCAAGCTTTGGTCTCACACTCGCGCCAATGCCAGGGATGTTTCTTTTGCCGGGCCTGCCTCCGAACGTGACAGAGCCTACTGGTTCGACGGCCACAACTTTGATCCTTGGGAATTCTGCCCGAAGTCGTTCCGAGACCCCGGCCAGGGTACCGGTAGTGCCGCTCCCGACAAAAACCCAATCGACCTTGTCAAATTCGCGCGCAATCTCATTTGCCGTTTGCTCGGCATGAACATTCTTGTTGGCTACGTTAGCATATTGATTGAGCCAGACTGCGTTGGGCTCCGATCGCAGTATTTGATCGATTTTCTCTAACCTGCTTCCCAAATATCCCCCAGCGGAGTCGCGATCTTCAACTACTATGACCTTTGCCCCATAGAGTTCCATACCTCTTAAAGTCGCGCGATTGGCGTTTGGATCGGTCACGCAAATAAATTTGTAGCCTTTGATGGCACATATCAAACTAAGCGCTAGCCCGAGATTTCCTGATGACGATTCGACCAATACGGTTTCGTTTGGCCTGGCAATCCCTCGCCGTTCCAAGTCCTCGACAAGCCCTATCGCAGTCTTGACCTTGATCGAGCCCGTTATATTGAATCCTTCCAACTTTAGAAACACGTCGTGTCTTCCGGCAAAAGCCGGAAGACGATAAAACAAATCACGAAAAATCAGCTGTAAGGGCGACTCGATGATCATAGTTCGGCATCCCTTGAGCAGAAGACCTTGTTTCCCCGGGGCCACCGCAGCGGCGCGGCTCATCAGTTTCACCGCCGTCACCTGCGGGGCGACCTTGAAGCAGGCTCTTTGAACATCTGCCGATTGTGGTGTTCATCGCCTGTTCATCGCCCTTTCGGGGATGCGTTATCGATCATGCATAGTGCTTGTCAGATAGGCAATGCCAGAATTGGGCATCGTTCCCGGCACGGGCAGTCCGCACTTGTCGGGGGCAAGCTGATGTACGACTCCTCTGCCTTCTGGATGAAGCTATTCGAGCGCGCTGATCCAACGGAAAACACGAGGCCCGCGCAATCAATCGTCTCTTGTTCGCCGGTCCCGCGTCTTGTTCGCCGGTCCCGCGTTCTTTGACTTCAACACTTTCAATGCGCGGCTAATCAACGGATCGATGCCGTTTTCAATATCGGTCTTCTTGTTAAGCAGCTTGATGTCGACTGGTACACCCTTACCTTCGTAGCACACCATGTCAGCTGAAAGGTACACTTGGTACGACAAACAGTACTCCCAGCCATTGGGGAGCTCCTTCTCGAGTTGATACGAGAATATGCCGTTCGTATGATCGCCTATGATCGTAACATGAGGCAGTTCCTTTATCGCAAGTGCGAAGGCCTCTCCGCCGCTAAAAACGGAATCACAAGTCAAGAGCACGATTGGCCTGGTGAATTGTACGTCACCTTGCGGTTCGAGGTACCAAGTCTTGAGGGGCGTAAAGTCATCTTTGCCTGGGCCAATCTTCGTCTTCCTGTGAAAAGCGACCCGCTTGCGGTCGCAAAAGCGATTGATGATCGCGATCGCAATACTATCCTCCCCGCCGGGGTTGTCGCGAATATCAATGATAATCCCTTTCAGGTCCCTGAAGTCACGGGCAATCTTGTCAAGAGCAGCAGTCAGTCTCCGCTTACTAACGCCTTCCAACTCGAGGATCCGAATGTAGCCGAATTTCTGCGACCTGCAGTAGCGAAGCATCCAGGCCTCAGTCGCCGCAGGCCTCCCGAAACAATTGTCGACAAGAGTCTTTTCGGTCGTTTTGAAGAGCTGCTTAATCTCGCGGGTCGTGAATTCCTGCCTGAATCTGGGCTGTTTTTCCGGGTTGAAGTATCGTTTCTTCCGATGCGCACTTGCTTTGGCCTTCAACTCTACATGCCCGTCATTTAACGGATCGAGCATCTGGCAAAAGATCTCGAAGAGTTCGTCATCGCTGGTCTTGCTTGTGACTCTTGATCTGTAGGTGTCATGCTGCTTTTTCCAATTGACGTTCCTCAATTGGAAAAATGGGTATCTTTTGTTAAAGGTCTCCCACAGGACCTTAAAATTCTTTTCAGGGTCGCGAATGCTCATGCCAATGATCTTAACGCAGCAGCGCCGCTGAGTTTGGACGGCTGGTGGGACATTCGAACCGTTAGGTCGAAGCAAAGCAAGAAGTGCCGTTTTCCGGTCAGGGGGCGAGATCGGGCACCAGCTTTACAAGGAGTTCGGAGCCGGCAAGCTGGATTGCGTAGATTTCCAAAGTGTGCCGACCGATGAAGCGCAGGGCGCCGGCTATGGCTTCTGGCGGTTGGATGCGACTTGGGCCGCGCAGGAACAGACACAGGCTCGCGGACCAACGCCGAGCGAAATGACTCGGGCCGCGCAGGAACAGACACAGGCTCGCGGACCAAACGCCGATGCCGAAAATGAAGACGGCGAACTGGATTTGAGGAAACGAGTATTCACTTTGTTCCTGCCAAACGTAGGCGACCACGGCGGCAAAGCAGGCCAGCAGTCGCATTAGGCCCGTGTTCTCCTTCATCGCGGGCGCGGGCGGTGCCGAGCTTTGGGCTGGGCCATTCACGTCGGTAGCTGATCTGCTGTCGACATACATGCGTTGGCACAAGCCGAACAGGGCCCACAGCCATCCCTCCGAGCCATAATCGACAATCTTGCCCGCTATCGACGATACCGCGAAAAGTGCGGAAACGAGCAAGGCGAAGGCGGCCCAACCGTGACGTTGCAAAAGGATTTGCACGTAGGGCCGTGCACTGCGGATGAGTGCCAAGCTCAAAAGAATGTTCGGTGCTACCCAGGTCCATTTTGCATTCCAGCTTTCGAGCAGGGTCAAGATGACACCGAGCCAGATCCAGTGTAGCGGGACGGTCCTGGTCTGCGCGTAGCCCATAAGAAAGAAGAACGTTGGAGCCGCGAGGCGTCCGAAAACGCTCCACCAGCGGTCGTCTTCCACGAAGAAATGGCCGAAATGGCCGACCGAGACCGAGATGATTGCCACGGTTTTCAGCCAGTCGGCGTTGTCAACGGCGTGAGGCGTGTGCGGGTTTCGATGAGATGTGCTCGTCGAATGCATGGTGTTTGTGCACCTCTGCGTCCAAACTTGTACTCGTTTAGCGGTACACGAAGGCAGCTGATTATCGAGGCCGTCTCGCATGTTAAGTTCGCACTGACTTCTGCCGCAACCGTTTTTATGGATCTTGAAATGGAGACCAGGTTCACACGGTTGCCAGCAGCCTATCGGACTTAACGGGACAGGATGACATGGGATGGGGAAACGAACTTACAGATCATCGTGCGTTGGCGCAGTCGAGGCATATTCTTGCAATCCGCAAAGTCATCTTCAACAGTCGAAGTGGGCGCTTCTCTGATGACGGAATCGCCTCTCGTTATCGATGGCGGGTGGACAGCGGAATAAAGGCCCAAGGCCTAGCTGAGTTATACTAACTTCGTGGAATTAGTATAACTCATCCGTCTTGCTGGGGAGGCTCCAGCGCTCTTCAGCGTCAACCACCAACGATGGACGGTTCGATCGCGGGTACCTGCGCCGGTTGTGGTTGTGATCTGATGCGTTGTGGATCGCTCCGGCGGCGTGATCCAATTTTGTCATGTCGCTCACCTTCTATTGAGGTGTTTCCCGAGCCACGCCGACGTTGCTTCGAGCATGACCTCCCGTCCGCGCGTTTGATCAATGCGGGCCTTCATTGCCAGAGCTGAATTTCATTTCGGTTGAATGTGAATCGTTCCGGCGCTTTATCGCGTCGTTCGAGTTCGATGTGATTTAGGGGAAGTGAACGGTTCGCAGCGAGATCGGTGTCTGCCGGATCGGAATGCAATCGAGTGAAGGTCGCCATGTGTGTGCACTCAGGGCTTTCGTGTGCACCATGTGTGCACTGGGAATGCTGATAGTGGTGATTTAGCTTCCAATCGGAGCGGATGTGATCCTGGAGAAACCGGCGAAAATGGGCTCACTCGCGCCAGATTTGCCAGTCGGTCCAATCCCTTATAGGATCGACTTGAGGCACAAAAGATTAACGAGATGAATGCCTTAGACTATCGCTTTTCCGTTGCCCCGATGATGGACTGGACCGACCGGCATTGCCGCGTCTTCCACCGTCTGATGACGCGGCGCGCGCGGCTCTACACGGAGATGCTGACGACCGGCGCCATCATTCATGGCGACCGCAGGCGGCTGCTTGGTTTCGATGCCAGCGAGCATCCGGTGGCGCTGCAGCTCGGCGGCTCGGATCCGCGCGATCTCGCGACCGCGGCGAAGATCGGCGAGGATTTCGGCTATGACGAGATCAATCTCAATGTCGGCTGTCCGTCGGACCGGGTGAAGGACGGCCGCTTCGGCGCCTGCCTGATGGCGGAGCCGGCGCTGGTCGCCGAGTGCGTCGCAGCGATGAAGCGCGCGGTGAACATTCCCGTCACGGTCAAGTGCCGGATCGGCATCGACGACCAGGATCCGGAAGTCGCGCTCGATGCGCTGGCGCGCGGCGTGGTCGCCGCCGGCGCGGATGCGCTGATCGTGCACGCCCGCAAGGCCTGGCTCAATGGATTGTCGCCGAAGGAAAATCGCGACATCCCGCCGCTCGACTACGACAGGGTCTATCGGCTGAAGGCGGCGCTGCCGGATGTGCCCATCATCATCAATGGCGGCATCGCCAGCCTCGCGGAGGCGAAGCGGCATCTCGATCATGTCGACGGCGTCATGCTGGGGCGCGCGGCCTATCAGGAGCCGTGGCGATTGCTCGACGGTCGATCCCGAGCTGTTCGGCGAGGCGGCGCCGCACGCGACCATGAAGGACGTGTTCGAGGCGATGATGCCCTACATCGAGGACCAGCTCGCGCAGGGCACGCGGCTGCATTCGATCACGCGGCATTTCGTCGGCGCGTTTCACGGCGTGCCCGGCGCGCGCGCGTTCCGCCGTCATCTCGCCGAGAACGGCGTCAAGCCGGGCGCCGGCGTCGACGTGCTGCGCGATGCGATCGCGCTGGTCGAGGACCGTGTGGTGGCCGCCGATCGCCGCGTGACGCGCTTCCGCATCGATGTCGCTGCGATCGGGATAGCCGTGCAGCATCAGCCTGTCGGCGTGCACGTCCCAGCTTTCCAGCCGGTCCAGAAAGCTCATGCCGAGCAGATTGGTCTTCATCTGCCCGCGCGGCACCACCAGCGCCGGCACCGAATTCTCGACGAGCTTGCCGACGGCGAGGCGGTCGAGCGTCAGCCGCGCCGCCTTGGTGTGTCCGCCGGCGGTTTCGACGTCGACGTTGTATTCGAGCATCTCCAGCGGCAGGCCGATCGCCTTCGCGGTCTCCCAGGTCAGCACCACCGAGGTCGCGCCGGTGTCGATCACCATCGGCGCGGTGACGCCGTTGATCTTGGCCTGCAGCGCGAATTCGCCGGCCTGGCCGCGCGCGATCTGCACGGCGGGCGCCGGCGCGCAGGCCGCGTTGCCGCAGCATGTTCGAGACGCGTGTCGCTGGCGCGCGCGATCTGGTCGGGATCGCCATAGGCGACGACGGCGCCGGCGGTGGCGGCGAGCACGAGCAGAACGAGCAGAACGCGGATCACGGCGCGCCTCCGCATGCAAGTGTGCGGTGCGTCAGCCGGCGCTTGGTGCGCGGCCGTCATCTCGGGCTGAACCAGGCCGGCGTCCGCCATGCGCGCCGCAAGCTGCGCCATCACCGCCAGCCGCTCCGCGCTCTCCATCCGGTGCCAGCGCGCGATCTCCGGCAGCGTGCGTCCGCAGCCGAAGCAGAGGCTGGTCTTGGGGTCGATCATACAGACTGCGATACACGGCGTTTCTTTGCTCATTCAGGGATAGTGAAATGGTTTCGGTCGTTTGCGCAAGCGCTCCAGTTACAACCCGGTTCCTGCGCTCATGATCGGCTTGTTGCGCGCCCGGCGCTTCTCGTCGGCGGACGACGGTGCTGGCGGTTTCCGGCTGCAGCGGCGGGGCTTCCTCGGCCATCGGCGCCAGCGCCGACATCACGCGCTCCGGCGGGAAGGTGACGATGACCTCGGTGCCGATGCGCAGCTTCGATTTCAGCGTGAAGGTGCCGCCATGCATGTCGATCAGGCTCTTGGCGATCGGCAGGCCGAGGCCCGCGCCCTGTTCGGCCGACTTGATCGAGTTGGAGCCCTGGCCGAACGAGGCCAGCACGATCGGGATTTCGTCCTCGGCGATGCCGGAGCCGGTATCCTTGACGCTGAGATATTGCCCGCCCGACGCGGTCCAGCCGACCTTCAGCCAGATCTCGCCGCCCTGCGGGGTGAACTTGATCGAGTTCGACAGCAGATTGAGCACGATCTGGCGGGTGGCGCGCTCGTCGCCCCAGATCCGCGGCATGCCCTGCTCGAACACCTCGTGGATGGTGATGCCGCGGCTGGAGGCGCGCAGTTTCAGCAGATGATGGCAGTCGGCGACGACATGCACCAGCGACACCGCTTCCTCGTTGAGTTCGTAGCGGCCGGCCTCGATCCGCGACAGATCGAGAATTTCGTTGATGAGATTGAGCAGGTGCACGCCGGAATTGTGGATGTCGGCGGAATATTCCTTGTAGACCGGCACCGCGTGCGCGCCGAAAATCTCGCTCTTCATCACCTCGGAAAAGCCGAGGATCGCGTTCAGCGGCGTTCGCAGCTCGTGGCTCATCTGCGCCAGGAACCGCGACTTGGCGACGTTGGCGGATTCGGCGCGATGCCGCGCCTCGTCGGAGATCGCCTTGGCCTGTTCGAGCTCGCCGATCAGCGCGTCCTTTTCGGCGCGCGCTTCCAGCGTCGCCAGCGTCGTCGAATGCAGGCGATGGGCGAGCAGCGCGAAATAGCCTTCGGCGGCGAGCGCGAGCAGCGCCAGCACGTAATTGTCGAAGGTGCCGCTCAGCACGAAATTCAGCGCGATCGCCGACCGTCACCGGCGCGGTCGCCGCAAGTGCCGCGATCGGCAGGCTGGCCGCCAGCATGCTCGACACCGCGATCACCAGCAGCATCAGGAACATCATCAGCGTGTTCGAGACGACGTCGAGGCCGGCGGGATGGATCAGGATCGCGGTCCAGCACAGGCCGTAGAGCAGATCGAGCAGCACGAACCGCGTTCGCCATTTGCGCGTCGGCGGCGAGCGAGGGCGGCTCGGCGAGGAACCTGCGCGCAATTGCGGATGATGGCGGCATGGATGCAGAGCATGCCGCAGGTCCAGGCCGCGGCCGACACCGGCTGCATCCAGAAGCCGAACAGCACGCCGGTCGCCACCACCAGCAGCATGACGACAAAGGAGGCCGACATCCGGGTCTGGGCGTATTGCCGGAGCAGTTCGCGATCGAAAGCCGGGCGGGTTCCGCTGGTCGACGTTAACCGGTCGCGCGCCTCGCGCACCCGCTGCGCGGCGGCGCGGCGGTTGCTCGACCGGCGCTGCGACCGGCGTTTCGGCCGGAAGCTGGACGACTTCAGGCTTTTCGGCGGGTTTACTCATCAAACAACACAAATCCTGCCCGCGAACCGCGCGGGCTTTTGCATTGTCTATCTCTGGCGCTAAATCATTAAGAGATGCCTTAAAGAGCTAAAAAATCCCGTTAACGGGAGGTTAAATTAACCTCGTTCGGCCGCGGTTCGAAAGCGTCAGCGCTCCAGCCGCGCCAGCAGGCTCGACGTGTCCCAGCGCTTGCCGCCCATCTTCTCGACCTCGGCATAGAACGCATCGACCAGCGCGGTGACCGGCAGGCTGGCGCCGTTGCGGCGGGCTTCGGCGAGGCAAATCGAGAGATCCTTGCGCATCCATTCGACCGCGAAGCCGAAATCGAATTTGCCCTCGTTCATGGTCTTGTAGCGGTTCTCCATCTGCCAGGACTGCGCGGCGCCCTTCGAGATGGTCTCGATCACGGCCTGGACGTCGAGCCCGGATTTCTTGGCGAAATGAATGCCTTCCGACAGGCCCTCGACCAGTCCGGCGATGCAGATCTGGTTGACCATCTTGGTCAGCTGGCCGGAGCCGGCGGGTCCGAGCAGCTTGCACATCCGGGCATAGGCCGCGATCACCGGCTCGGCGCCGGCATAGGCGTCTTCGCTGCCGCCGCACATCACGGTCAGCACGCCGTTTTCCGCGCCGGCCTGGCCGCCGGACACCGGGGCATCGACGAACTTGAAGCCGGCCTTGGTCGCCGTCGGCGTCGAGTTCGCGCGCGACCTCGGCCGAGGCGGTGGTGTGATCGACGAAGGTCGCGCCCTTCTTCATGCCGGCGAATGCGCCGTCGGCGCCGAGCGTGACCGCGCGCAGATCGTTGTCGTTGCCGACGCAGCACATCACGAAATCCTGGCCTTCGGCGGCGGCCTTGCGGCGTCGCGGCCGTCTTGCCGCCGAATTTCTCGGCCCATGCCTTCGCCTTGGCGCGGCGTCCGGTTGAACACCGTCACCTCGTGGCCACCTTTTTTCACCAGATGTCCTGCCATGGGGAAACCCATCACGCCGAGACCGAGAAAAGCGACTTTAGCCATGTGTGCAACCTTGGGGTTTTGCCGGCGCTTGAGCTGGCCGGACCGTGTTGCTGGAGAGGGGGCGGGAGCTGGTTCGGTCCTCGAAACAGGTTCCGCCGAAGATGTGGAGCCGCACAATAAACCCTGCGCCATGAAGGGCAACGCCTTCGTTTGGCGGGCGGGCACGGTTTTGTGCTAGGATGAGCCTCGACATCCGGAATTTCAAGAAAAAGGGAGTGACATCGCATGAGCGTCAGCGTGGGCGTGCTCGATCATTTCAACATCCGGACCCGGAAGCTCGCCGACACGGTTCGGTTCTACGAGGACATCCTGGGCCTGGAGAAGGGCGCCCGGCCGAACTTCGCCTTTCCGGGGGCGTGGATGTACAGCGAGGGCAAGGCGGTGGTGCATCTCGTCGATATCTCGCAGACCGACGAGCCGCAAAAGCCGGATTCCGGCGTTGTCCATCATGTCGCCTTCGCCAGCCGGGGTTTTGCCGGCATGAAGCAGCGGCTGGAGTCCAAGGGGATGGAACGTTCGACTCGCGGCAGGTTCCGGGCGGCGATCTCTGGCAGATCTTCGTCAACGACCCCAACGGCGTCATGATCGAACTGAACTACGAGGCCGCCAAGGAGCAGGGCGCGGGGTCGGCGCCTGCCGAGCGGCGCGGATGATGTCGGAGCGAGGTAGCCTTTTGAGCTGGACCGCTCTATGGGTCGCATCCGAAGATGCGATAGCGTTTTCAAGCGAAGTGGATGCCGGTTCGCGTCAAGAAAACGCGTCAAAACAAAAGATAGAGCCCGGTTCTGATTCAATCAGAACCGATAAGGCTCATGGGAGATGCGCCTTGAGCGTGACGCAGCAACAGGTTCTCGATGCTCTGGCCAAGGTGATGTCGCCGCGCGGCGTCGCCCTGACCATGCCGATGTGCTTGTCGGCGATCACGGTCAACGACGGCAAGGTGTTCTTCTCGATCAATGTCGACGCCGCCGAGGCCCGCGCCTGGGAAAGCGTGCGCGCGCAGGCCGAAGCCGCGGTGCGCGCCATTCCCGGCGTCACCGTCGCCATGATCGCGCTGACCGCTGAACGCAAGCCGGGTGCCGCGCCGCACCGCCGCCGCCGCATCGCCATGCGCCGGGTGTGCCGCCGGTCTCGTCGCATCGGCCGCCGCAAAGCCCGGCTGTCGCCGATGTCGAAGCAGTCGGAAATTCCCGGCGTCGCCGCCGTCATCGCGGTGGCCTCCGGCAAGGGCGGCGTCGGCAAATCGACCACCGCGCTCAATCTGGCGCTCGGCCTGCGCGATCTCGGTTTGCGCGTCGGCCTGCTCGACGCCGACATTTACGGACCGTCGGTGCCGCGGCTGACCGGCATTCGCGAGAAGCCGCAGCTCAACGACGACAAGAAGATGATTCCGATTGCAGCGTTTCGGCCTTGCGATCATGTCGATCGGTTTTCTGGTCGAGGAAGACACCGCGATGATCTGGCGCGGGCCGATGGTGATGTCGGCCATCACCCAGATGCTGCGCGACGTCGCGTGGGGCACGCTCGATATTCTCGTGGTCGATATGCCGCCCGGCACCGGCGACGCGCAACTGACGCTGGCGCAGAATGTGCCGCTGAAGGGCGCGGTCATCATCTCGACGCCGCAGGATCTTTCGCTGATCGACGCGCGGCGGGGGCTTGCGATGTTCAAGAAGGTCAATGTGCCGGTGCTCGGCATTGTCGAGAACATGAGCTATTTCCAGTGCCCGCATTGCGGCACCCGGTCGGACATCTTCGGTCACGGCGGCGCGCGGCACGAGGCCGAGCGGCTTGGCGTGCCGTTTCTGGGCGAAATCCCGCTGCACATGTCGATTCGCACCACCTCGGATTCCGGGACGCCGGTGGTGGAAAGCGAGCCCGACGGACCGCATGCGGCGATCTACCGCGCGATCGGCGCCAAGGTCCGCGATCAGCTCCAGGGCGTTATCGCCGCGGCCTGAGCGGTCCATATGCGACTTTCGTTTAAACAGTGCAGTCATGCCTTTGTCGCGTTTTCCGCGGCCGAACTTCCGTGTTAAAGACCGCCCGCCAGAGCGCCTTCGGTTGACGCGAAATCGCCTCGCCGAAGAACTGCTCCAGGAAATCTGGGAAACGCCCCAACAAGGAGATGCCTGAATGAAGCGTCGTGATTTTTTGAAAGTTTCGGCAACCGGTGCCGCCGTGGCCGCCGTGGCCTCGCCGGCGATCGCGCAATCCTCGCCCGAGATCAAATGGCGCATGACGTCGAGTTTCCCGAAGTCGCTCGACACGATCTATGGCGGCGCCGAGTACTTTGCGAAATACGTCGCCGAAATGACCGACAACAAGTTTCAGATTCAGGTGTTCGCAGGCGGGCGAACTCGTTCCGGGACTGCAGGCGCTCGACGCGACCTCCAAGAACACCGTCGAGATGTGCCACACCGTCTCCTATTACTACGTCGGCAAGGATCCGACCTTCGCGATCTATTCGTCGGTGCCGTTCGGCCTCAATGCGCGCATGCAGAATTCCTGGTGGTATCAGGGCGGCGGCATGGAGCTCGGCAACGAGTTCTTCAAGAAATTCGGCGTGATCGGATTCCCCTGCGGCAACACCGGCACCCAGATGGGCGGCTGGTTCCGCAAGGAGATCAAGACCGTCGCCGATCTCTCCGGCCTGAAGTTTCGCATCGGCGGCATTGCCGGCCAGGTGCTGCAGAAGGTCGGTGTCGTGCCGCAGCAGATCGCCGGCGGCGACATCTACCCCGCGCTTGAAAAGGGCACCATCGACGCGGCCGAATGGGTCGGTCCGTATGACGACGAGAAGCTCGGCTTTCAGAAGGTCGCCAAGTACTACTACTATCCCGGCTTCTGGGAAGGCGGCCCGACGGTTCACGCCTTCTGCCAATCTCGAGAAGTGGAATTCGCTGCCGAAGAACTATCAGGCGATCCTCACCAACGCGGCTGCGAACGCCAACAGCTGGATGGCGGCGCGCTACGACATGCAGAACCCGGCGGCGCTGAAGCGTCTGGTCGCCGGCGGCACGCAGCTTCGTCCCTTCACCAACGAAGTGCTGGAAGCCTGCCTGAAGGCGACCAACGAATTGTGGGCCGAAATTTCCGCCAAGAACGCCGACTTCAAGAAAGTCGATCGACGCGATGCAGGCCTATCGCTCCGACCAGTATCTGTGGTGGCAGGTCGCCGAATACACCTTCGACAGCTTCATGATCCGCTCGCGCACGCGCGGCTGATCCAGGCTTCGATCGGCAAACGCTCAGCAGATAGCTGTCCGGAACCAAGGTACGCCTTAAGTAGTAGAAGTCTAAGCCCGGTCTTCCGGAAGGCCGGGCTTTTTGCGTTGCGGCACCTCAGTTCGGCATGGAAATCCGGAACCGGATGTTCCATGCTTGGCGCAAGCCTCGCAACGAAGGCTGAGCGGAACAACCGCACATCACCAAGGAGAGGGAAATCCATGAAGCGACGAGACTTTATCAAGGTCACCGGATTGGGCGTCGCGGGCGCCGCGACCATTGCCGCGCCGGCGATCGCGCAATCGATGCCGGAACTCAAATGGCGCATGACGACGAGCTGGCCGAAATCGCTCGACACGCTGTACGGCGGCGCCGAGCTGCTGGCCAAGGCGGTCGCCGAAGCCACCGACAACAAGTTTCAGATCCAGCTCTTCGCCGCCGGCGAAATCGTTCCCGGGCTGCAGGTCCTCGATGCCGTGCAGAACGGCACCGTCGAGATGGGTCACACGGCGTCCTACTACTATTTCGGCAAGGATCCGACCTTCACCTTCGGCACCTCGGTGCCGTTCGGACCCAACCAGCGCATCAACCAGGCCTGGTACATGCTGGGCGGCGGCAAGGAGCTGCTCAACGAGTTCTACAAGAGGCTACAACGTCACGCATTTCTCGCCGGCAACACCGGCTGCCAGATGGGTGGCTGGTTCCGCAAGGAAATCAACACCGTCGACGATCTGAAGGGACTGAAATTCCGCATCGGCGGCTTTGCCGGGCGCGTGCTGCAGAAGCTCGGCGCGGTGCCGCAGCAGATTGCCGGCGGCGACATCTATCCCGCGCTGGAGAAAGGCACCATCGACGCCGCGGAATGGGTCGGTCCCTATGACGACGAGAAGCTCGGATTCTACAAGGTCGCGCCGCACTACTACTATCCCGGCTGGTGGGAAGGCGGCCCGATGCTGCTGGCTTTCGTCAATCTCGACAAATGGAATGCGCTGCCGAAAAATTATCAGAACATTCTCGAGCAGGCCGGTCACTACGCCAACAACTGGATGATGGCGAAATACGATCAGGCCAATCCGGCGGCGCTGCGCAGATTGCTCGCCGGCGGCACCAAGCTGCATGCCTTCTCGCCGCCGATCATGGAGGCCTGCCTTCAAGGCGGCGAAGGAACTGCACAGCGAGATCGCTGCGACCAATGCGAACTTCAAGAAGGTCTACGAATTCGCTGACGCGCCTTCTCGAACAACGGATACCAGTGGTTCCAGGTCGCCGAAGTCGGCTACGACAACTTCATGGCGCGTCACTCGCAGGGCTGATTGCCGTCTGACGATCCAGACCCGAACGCAAAAACCCCGGAGCGAGAGCTCCGGGGTTCTTTGTTTGCGCGAAACCGGGATCGCTATTGTCTTCGGCGGCTGGACCGAAATCCAGCGGCGGCAGCTTCGATCTGCGGTATCTCGATCTTGATCGTGTTCGGATCGATCGTCGATGCCGCGCCCTTGTAGTGCATCACCATCGACGGGAACATGATCACCAGCAGCACCATGATGACCTGGATCACGACGAACGGCACCGCGCCCCAATAGATCTGGCCGGTCGTGACAGGCTCCATGCGCTTGCCGGTGACGCGGTCGAGATAGGATTCCTTCGGCGCCACCGAGCGCAGATAGAACAACGCGAACCCGAACGGCGGATGCATGAACGAGGTCTGCATGTTGACGCCGAGGATCACGCCGAACCAGATCAGGTCGATGCCGAGCTTTTCCGCGGCCGGCCCGAGCAGCGGGATGATGATGAAGGCGAGCTCGAAGAAATCGAGGAAGAAGGCGAGAACGAAGACGAAGGCGTTGACGAAGATCAGGAAGCCGACCTGGCCGCCGGGCAGCGAGGTCAGCAGATGCTCGACCCAGACGTGGCCGTTCACGCCGTAGAAGGTCAGCGAGAACACGCGCGCGCCGACCAGGATGAAGACGACGAAGGCCGAAAGCTTCGCGGTCGATTCGGTCGGCCTGCCGGATCAGGTCCCAGCTCAGCCGGCGCTTGGCGGCGCCGAGAATGATCGCGCCGGCGGCGCCCATCGCGCCGCCTTCGGTCGGCGTCGCGATGCCGATGAAGATCGTGCCCAGCACCAGGAAGATCAGGAACAGCGGCGGCACCATCACGAACGTGGTCTGCTGCGCCATCGCGGACAGGAAGCGGAAGCCCGTGAACTTGTCGATGACCCAGTTCAGCACGGCGACGAAGAACGCGAACAGGATGCCGAAGAACATGCTGAGCACGACGAAATCGGCGCCATGCGTTTCGGAATTCCGCATCATGAACCAGCCGAAGACGCAGCTGGCAAGGGTGAGCACGCCAGCGAAGCCAGGCCGCGGCTGCCGTCCTTCTCGCGGAAGCCGATCGCCTCCGGCGGCAGGCCCGGGGCCGCCTTCGGAAAGATCAGCGTGACGAGGAATGCGTAGCCGGCATAAAGGCCGGCGAGCACCAGGCCCGGAATGAAGGCGCCCTCGTACATGTCGCCGACCGACTTGCCGAGCTGGTCGGCCATCACGATCAGCACCAGCGACGGCGGAATGATCTGCGCCAGCGTGCCGGAGGCCGCGATGATGCCGGTCGCCATGCGGCGGTCGTAGCCGTAGCGCAGCATGATCGGCAGCGAGATCAGGCCCATCGAAATCACGGAAGCGGCGACGACGCCGGTGGTGGCCGCGAGCAGCGCGCCGACGAACACGACGGCATAGGCGAGGCCGCCGCGGATGGTGCCGAACAACTGCCCGATGGTGTCGAGCAGGTCCTCCGCCATGCCGGATCGCTCCAGCACCAGTCCCATGAACGTGAAGAACGGGATCGCCAGCAGCGTGTCGTTGTTCATCACGCCGTAGACGCGCTCGGGAAGCGCCTGCAGGAAGTCCGGGCGGAACTCGCCGAGCTCGATGCCGACGACGGCGTAGATCAGCCCGACCGCGCCGAGCGAGAATGCCGCCGGATAGCCGAGCAGCAGCATGATCACCAGCGACGCGAACATGATCGGCGCCATGTTGGCGATAAGAAAAGCTGTCATCTATGTCCCCCTGCGATCGCGTCCGCGATCAGCGTTTTTCGATCGCCTCGACGAGGTGTTCGACCTCGGCCTCGAGCGCGTTCACCTGCGAGGCGTGTGGATCCGGAATCAGGCCGCGCATCACCGCGATGCGCTTGATCAGTTCGGAGATGCCCTGAACGAGCAGCAAGGCGAATCCGATGATGATCAGCGACTTGGCCGGCCATTGCGGCAGGCCGCCGGCATTGCCCGATTGCTCGTTGATCTCGTACGAGCGCATGAAGAACGGCCCGCCGGTGATGATCATGACGACGCACAGCGGCAGCAGGAAGAAAGTGTGGCCGACGACGTCGATCGCGTCGCGCACGCCGCTTCGGCAGCAGGTTGCTGACGATGTCGATCCGGATGTGCTCGTTGTCGAGCAGCGTCCAGGGCGAGCACAGCAGAAAGACGATGCTGAACAGCACCCATTGCAGCTCGAGCCAGGAGTTGGAGGAGGTGTCGAAGGTCTTGCGGACGATCGCGTTGATGGCGGAAACGACCACGGCAACCAGGATCAGCCATGCCAGGCGTTTGCCCGTCCACCGCGTGAACGCGTCGATTCCGCGGCTCAATTTCAAGAGCGATTGCAACGATAGGCCCTCCCCAATTCGCCTCTGCCGTCTTGACCGCGCCCGTCAGGGCGCAGCGGCTTATCCAGCCGGGCTAGCATGAAGCCGCTGCACCAAATCCAGCGCGCGAGGCCGCCGTCAATTGGAAGTTTGTTGATATTGAAGGGGAATATTGAGCCTGCGGAACGCGTCGCCGGGGCCGACCGCAGCCGCCGGTGACCGCATCGGCTGACGCCGGGCATGCGGCGTTGCCGCTAGCCGCTATTGCGGCTTTCGAGCGTGTCCGAAATCGAGCGGCGGCAGCTCGATCTGCGGCACCTCGATCCTGACCTTGTTGAGGTCCTCGACGCTGATCGGCTTGTCGAGCAGGGCGGTCACCGTCCAGGGGAAGGCGATCACGAGCACCACCATGATCGCCTGCAGGCCGATCCAGGGCAGCGCGCCCCAATAGATGTCGGAGCTCTTGACCTCCTTCGGCGCGACGCCGCGCAGATAGAACAGCGCGAAGCCGAACGGCGGATGCAGGAACGAGGTCTGCATGTTGACGCAGAGCATGACGCCGAACCAGATCAGCGCGGCATCCGGCGCCGACCACCGGCGCCAGGATCTTCTGCGCGATCGGCGCGATCATCGGCAGGATGATGAAGGCGATCTCGAAGAAGTCGAGGAAGAACGCCAGGAAGAAGATGAAGAGGTTGATGAAGATCAGGAAGCCCCAGACGCCGCCGGGCAGCGAGGTCAGCAGGTGCTCGAGCCAGACGCCGCCGGAGACGCCGAGGAACACCACCGAGAAGCAGGTCGAGCCGATCAGGATGAACACCACCATGGTGGTGATGCGCATGGTGGTCTCGTAGCCCTGCTTGATCAGGTCGCGCAGGTCGGGAATGCGCACGGCCTCGAGGCAGAGCCAGACCACCGCGAAATAGGTGACGGCGAACGCCAGCTTGAACAGCAGGTTTTCGCGTCAGGAAGATTCCGACGATGGTGCCGATGCCGGCGGCGATGACGCCGACGATCAGGATCTTGTGGCCGGTGCGTGCTGAAATCCTTGTGGTGGATCGCCGCCAGCACGATGGCGCCGATCGCGCCCATCGCGCCGGCTTCGGTCGGCGTCGCGAGGCCCAGCATCATGGTGCCGAGCACGACGAAGATCAGCACGGCCGACGGGATGATGCCCATCAGGCATTTCTTCCACAGCGCCCAGCCGGTCAGCGTGCGCGCGTCCCTCGGCACCGGCGGCACGTGGTCCGGCTTGAAGAGGCCGAGCAGGAAGGTGTAGCCGGCGAACAGCGCGATCTGGAACACCGACGGTCCCCAGGCGCCGAGATACATGTCGCCGACCGACTTGCCGAGCTGGTCGGCCAGCACGATCAGCACCAGCGACGGCGGCACCAGCTGCGTGATGGTGCCGGAGGCCGCCAGCACGCCGGTGATGTAGCGCATGTTGTAGCCGTAGCGGATCATCACCGGCATCGAGATCAGCGCCATGGCGATGACCTGCGCCGCCACCGTGCCGGTGATGGCGCCGAGGATGAAGCCGACGATGATGACGGAATAGCCGAGGCCGCCGCGGATCGGGCCGAACAACTGGCCCATCGAATCCAGCATGTCCTCGGCGAGGCCGCATCGTTCCAGGATCGCGCCCATGAAGGTGAAGAACGGGATCGCGAGCAGCAGCTCGTTGGACAGCACGCTGCCGAACACGCGGCCCGGAATCGCCTGCAGGAAGTTGAGGTCGAAGAAGCCGAGATGGATCGAGAGGAAGCCGAACGACAATCCGACCGCGGCCAGCGTGAACGCCACCGGGAAGCCGATCAGCATCGCCAGAACCAGGCCGCCGAACATCAGCGGCGGCATCATTTCCAGCGTGATCATTGCGTCGGCCTCTCGTACTTGGCGTCGATCGTGACGTAGCCCTGCAGCGCCGCGATGCGCTTGATGACCTCGGAGACGCCCTGCAGCGCCAGCAACACGAAGCCGGCGGGAATCACGAACTTGATCGGCCAGCGGATCAGGCCGCCGGCATTGCTCGACATCTCGCCGACCGCGTAGGCCTGCATGAAGAACGGCCAGGACAGATAGGAGAGCAGCAGGCAGGCCGGGATCAGGAAGAACAGCGTGCCGATCAGGTCGAGCCAGAGCTGGCCGCGCTCGGAGAGAAACAGATAGAAGATCTCGACCCGGACATGCTCGTTGCGCTTGAAGGTGTAGGACGCGCCGAACATCACCAGGATGGCGAACATGTACCACTGCAGCTCGAGCCAGCCGTTCGAGCTGTAGCCGAACGCGTAGCGGATCATGGCATTGCCGGCGCTGACGAGGCAGGCGGCCAGCACCAGGAGATTGCAGACGTAGCCGATCTTCTCGTTGAGCAGGTCGATCGCCGCGCTGAGCGCCAGCAATGGACGCATCGTGTTCTCCCGCGGCGCTCGCCAGTCAAGCAGGCCGATCGATTTCAACGCGCATCGCTTCGCCGCCGCGCGTTGAACGCGTCGGCAAGCCACGGCTCATCTTCAGGAGCGATTGCAACGATAGTCCCCCCGCATTGCGCCTTCGCCGTCTTGACTGCGCCCGTCAGGGCGCAGCGGCCTATCCGGCCGAGCAGGCATGAAAGCAGCCGCACCATTTCAGCGCGTCGTGGCGGCGTCAATTGGAAAATGGAGCCAATTGGCGCGAGGTCAAGCGGTTGCGCGCGTTGACAATGTCGCGGTCCGAAATCTCAGCCGCCGGTCACGCTCATGTGGCGGCTGACGCTCGGGCGGTTGTGGCGGCGATCGATGATGAAGTCGTGGCCCTTCGGCTTCAGGCCGATGGCGCGGTCGATCGCGGCCGCGAGCAGATCGTCGTCGGCGGAGGCCCGCAGCGGCTTGCGCAAATCGGAGGCATCCTCGTGGCCGAGGCAGGTGTGCAGCGTGCCGGTGCAGGTGATCCGCACCCGGTTGCAGGACTCGCAGAAATTATGGGTCATCGGCGTGATGAAGCCGAGCTTGCCGCCGGTCTCGGCGACGCGGACGTAGCGCGCCGGGCCGCCGGTGTCGTCGTCGAGGTCGGTCAGGGTGTATTGCTTGGCCGAGCCGCGCGCGCACCAGCGACAGCGGCACATACTGGTCGATGCGGCCTTCGCCGATCTCGCCCATCGGCATCACCTCGATCAGCGTCAGCGCCATGCCCTTGCCGTGCGCCCATTGCATCAGCGACGGGGATCTCGTCCTCGTTCATGTTCTTCAGCGCCACCGCGTTGATCTTGACCGCAAGACCCGCCGCGCGCGCGGCCTCGATGCCGGCCAGCACCTTGTCGAGATCGCCCCAGCGGGTGATGGCGCGGAATTTCGTCGGGATCGAGCGTATCGAGCGAGACGTTGATGCGGCGCACGCCGCAGTCGGCAAGCTCGTCGGCGAAGCGCGCGAGCTGCGTGCCGTTGGTGGTCAGCGTCAGTTCGTCGAGCGCGCCGCTGTCGAGATGGCGCGACAGCGAGCGCACCAGCGACATCACGTTGCGCCGGACCAGCGGCTCGCCGCCGGTCAGCCGCAGCTTCCGCACGCCCTTGGCGATGAAGGCCGAGCACAGCCGGTCGAGCTCCTCGAGCGTGAGCAGGTCGGCCTTGGGCAGGAAGGTCATGTCTTCCGACATGCAATAGAAGCAGCGCAGGTCGCAGCGATCGGTGACCGACACCCGCAAATAGCTGATGGTCCGGCCGAACGGGTCGGTCATCGGACGGTACAGCGATGCGGAGGGACTAGCGCGGTCCGTTCATTCAGCACGCCTTGTCGCAGCGGCAGCCGCCATAGCGGCACGGCGCAGCGCGCGCGACTAGTCACAATCTAGGCATGATGCCATCGCGCCACAATCGCGCAACTGGTTCCGCGTGCGGTGCAAGCAATCAGCGGCTGGTGCGCTGGCGCGAGCGGCGGGCGGCGTGCGCCGGATCGGGGAACGGCGATTGCGGCAGGCGCGGGCCGTGCCGGCTTTGGCGGCTTCGGCGTCTTCGGCTTCATCCTCTTGCGGCCGGCTTCGGCGGCGGGCCGGCCGGCTGCAGTTCCGCGAACACCGGATTGGGATCGGTGATCGTCGTGGCGGGCGTGGAGAAATCGCCGGGGTTATGGATGACCTGCACCGGCACCGTCGCCGGCTGGAACTTGTTCAGCGTGTAGGTGACGGAGAAGCCGGCTGTCGGGCGCGGGCACCGCGACCGAGCAGGGCGTCTTGCAGCCCGGTCCGAGCGAGGTCTTCGCGTCGGCGCCGGGCGGCTCGAATTCGAGCTGGACCTGGATCGTCGGCGGCGTCGACTTGAAGTAGTCCCGACCGAGAACGAGGAGCAGCCGGCGAGGCTCGCTCCCGCTACGGCAATCGCGATCACACGACGCATGATCAATCCGTCACTCAGCTGCGGCGAACTGCCACAATCCCCGAGCTCGACCATAGGAGCGTCAGGACAGCCGCGCAACCGCGCGGAAGCCGCATCGTTAATTGATGGTTAACGCCGGATCCGAGTCTATAAATATGTGATAATTCAATAGCTTACGGAAGGCTTTCAGCGCGAACTCAGGCTCTCCTACAGCGGCCGGCAGATCGCGCATGTGATCGATCAGCCGGTCCGGTTTGAGCTCGGCGATCGGCACCTCGGTATAGCCGAAGCTGACGCCGATCACGGGAACGCCGGCGCGGCGGGCGACGCCGATATCGGTACCGGCATCGCCGACCATGATGGTCGAGGACAACTGCGCCGCCGGCGCGCGCGACGGTCTGCTGCAGGATCGCCGGGATCGGGTTTCGAGACGCCGAAGGTGTCGGCGCCGCAGATCGCGGCAAAGCGCGGGCTCAGTCCCAGCTGGTCGAGCAGCCGCTTCGACAGCCATTCCAGCTTGTTGGTGCAGACCGCAAAGCGGTAGCCGCGCGCCGTGAGATCGTCGAGCGCGCTTTCGAGCCCCTCGAACGGGCGCGAGGCGTCGGCGATATGCTCGGCGTAGTAATCGATGAAATCGCCGGTCATGCGGGTCGATGTCCTCTGACCGTCATCGCGCGGCCTTCGAGCTCCAGCCCGCGCTCGATCAGCTTGCGCGCGCCGGCGCCGATCATGTTGCGCGCGGAATGCAGCGGCACCGGCGGCAGGCCCTCGCGGTCGAGCACGAAATTGAGCGCGCTGATCAGGTCGGGCGCGGTATCGACGAGCGTGCCGTCGAGATCGAAGACGATGGTGCGGGCTGAGGTCATGGCGAAGTCGCTATCGGTCTCGCGCGCGATCATGCAAGTAGGGATGTGCTACAGAGCGGCCAAAATCGGGAACGCGAGGGGAGATCCATGCGCGAATTCGAGGGCAAGACGGCCTTCGTCACCGGCGGCGCCTGCGGCATCGGCCTGGCGCTGGCCGAAGCCTTTGCGGAAGCCGGCATGAACGTGATGCTCGCCGATGTCGAGACAGGACGCGCTGGATCGGCCGCGGTCAAAGACCTGCGCCAGTCTGGGCCATGATGTCCGCGGCGTCGCCTGCGACGTTGCCGATCCCGACAGCGTCGAGCGCGCCGCGCAGGCCTCTTTCGAGGCCTTCGGCAAGTGTCCATGTGGTCTGCAACAATGCCGGTGTTGCCGCCGCCGGCGGCATCGACCACATCTCGGTCGACAATTGGCGCTGGGTGGTCGACGTCAACCTGATGGGCGTGGTGTCATGGCATCCGCTCCTTCCTGCCGCATATCCGCAGCCACGGCGAAGGCGGCCACATCGTCAACACCGCCTCGATGGCCGGGATGGTCAACGAGCATCGGGTTCAGCCCCTACGCCGCGACCAAGTTCGCGGTGGTCGCGCATGTCGGAGGGCCTGGCGCATGCAGACTGCAAGCCGCTGGGCATCGGCGTCAGCGTGCTCTGTCCGGACTTTGTCCGCACCCGGATCGGCGAGAGCGGACGCAACCGGCCGGAGCGCTACGGGCCGGCGCAGCCGCTTGACCCGGCCAGTCCGGCCGCGGCCATGGTCGCCGAAATCGCACGGCAGATCTGCGGCCGGGCATCGACCCCGCCGACGTCGCGGCGCGCGTGCTCGCCGCGATCCGCGAGGACGAGCTCTACGTGTTCACCCATCCGAACATGCGCGCCGGGGTGGATGAGCGCTTCGCCGCGATCCAGGCGGCGATGGACCAGGCGGCTGCCGCAAGTTCGTCAAAAGTCGCCGGGATTGGGCCTGTATTGCGCTGTTCCTCGCCGCAAAACGACGCTAGAAGGCCCCGCCGGACATCGCGTCGATCGGCAGCGGCTTCCGGGGCATGCTTTCACGTGAATATGGACGAACTGAAGCGGCAGGCGGCGGCGCGCGCGCTCGAAGAGGTGCGCGACGGCATGAAGCTGGGGCTCGGCACCGGCTCGACCGCCAAGCATTTCGTCGACCTGCTGGGTGAGCGGGTCCGCGCCGGGCTCGAGAGTCATCGGCGTGCCGACCTCGGAGGCGACCCGCGCCGCAGGCCGAGCGCTGCGGCATTGCGCTGACCACGCTCGACGACATCGACCGGCTCGATCTGACGGTCGACGGCGCCGACGAGATCGATCCCGCGCTCAACCTGATCAAGGGCGGCGGCGGCGCGCTGCTGCGCGAGAAGATCGTGGCGGCGGCGTCTGATCGCATGATCGTGATCGCCGACGACACCAAATGGGTCGATGTGCTCGGCCGCTTTCCGCTGCCGGTGGAGGTCATTCCGTTCGGCCTGGCGGCGACCCGGCGCGCCATCGCCAAGGCCTTTGCGGAAGGTGGCGTTTCCGGGCAAATGGTGCTCCGGAAGGGCAGGGACGGCCACGTTTTTGTCACCGATGGCGGCCACTGGATTGTCGATGCCCATCTCGGGCGAATAGCCGATGCTCCGCGTCTGGCGGGCTTGCTGGCCGCGATACCGGGCGTCGTCGAGCACGGGCTGTTCATCGGCCTGGCCAGCATGGCGGTGCTGGCGGGCGCGCAAGGAATTCGCGTTGTTGAACGGCGGTAACGCCGCAATCGAGGAGAAGTGGAATGAAGAGCGTTTCAAGAATTTTGTCGGCTGCGGGCCTTGTGCTGGGACTGGCGCTGGCCGGCGTGCCGGCCGGCGCGCAGCAGCAGCAGCAGGCCGCCGCTCAAGCCGGGCATCGCCCGGCGGCCATGGCGGCGGCCAGGGAAATCCTGGCGATGAAGAACGCGGCGCGATGTATGCCAATGCCGTTCCCAACATCGTCGCAGCAGACCAAGGACCGCTGCTGCAGAGCAACCTCAACTATCAGAAGGATCTCAACGAGGTTGCCGTGATCGTCGCCCAGAAGCTGGCCGGCCGCGAGAAGGAAATCGGCGAGGGCATGGCGCAAGATCTACTGCCAACGAGTTCACCGAGCAGGAGCTGAAGGACCTGGTCGCGTTCTACAAGTCGCCGCTCGGCCAGAAACTGCTCGTCGACCGAGCCGAGGGCCATTCAGTTCAGCATGTCCTATATGAACCAGTGGGCGCAGACCTTCGCCGAGACCGTCAACGGCGAATTCCGCGCCGAGATGCGCAAGCGCGGCAAGCAAATCTGATCGCGACTGGAACTCCGATTATCGATCGAGGGCTGAGATGGCTGAGTTCGACGTCGATCTGTTTGTCATCGGAGGAGGTTCGGGCGGGGTTCGCGCCGCCCGGATCGCGGCCGGTCATGGCGCGCGCGTCATGATCGCCGAAGAGTACCGGATGGGCGGCACCTGCGTGATCCGCGGCTGCGTGCCGAAGAAGCTTCTGGTCATGCCTCGCACGTCCATCACGAGATCGAGGACGCCGCGGGCTTCGGCTGGACCATTCCGTCCGCGACCTTCGACTGGCCGACCCTGATCGCCAACAAGGACAAGGAGATCGCGCCGGCTCGGAGGCGGCCTACACCACCAACGTGGAAAAATCCGGCGCCCGCATCGTCAAGACCCGCGCGGTGCTCGAGGACGCCCATACGCTGCGGCTCGCGACCGGCGAGACGGTGAAGGCGAAATACGTGCTGATCGCGACCGGCGGCGCGCCCAATCATGGGCCTGCGATTCCCGGCATCGAGCATGTGATCTCCTCGAACGAGGCGTTTCATCTGGCGGCGCTGCCGAAGCGCATCGTGATCCAGGGCGGCGGCTACATCGCGCTGGAATTTGCCTGCATCTTCGCCGGCTTCGGCTCCGACGTGACGCGTGATCTATCGCGGCGACAACATCCTGCGCGGCTTCGACGACGACGTCCGCACCCATGTGCGCGCCGAGATGGAAAAGCAAGGCATCACCATTCTCACCGGCTGCACCGTCAACAAGATCGACAAGCACGGCAGGGAATTCACCTCGCATCTGTCCAACGGCTCGAGCATCGCCTCCGACCAGGTGATGTTCGCGATCGGACGGCATCCGAACGTCGCCAATCTCGGGCTCGAAAAGGCCGGCGTCGCCATCAATCCGAACAATGGCGGCATCGCGGTCGATGGCTTCTCGAAGACCTCGGTGCCGAACATCTACGCGATCGGCGACGTCACCCATCGCATCAACCTGACGCCGGTCGCGATCCGCGAGGGCCACGCCTTCGCCGACACCGTGTTCGGCAAGCGCCCGGTCGCAGGTCGATCACGCCGACATTCCGACCGCGGTGTTCTCGCAGCCGGAGGTCGGCACGGTCGGCCTGACGGAAGCGGAGGCGCGCGCGCAGTTCAGCCATGTCGATATCTACAAGGCCAATTTCAGGCCGATGAAGGCGACGATGTCCGGCCGCGACACCCGCGTGCTGATGAAGCTGGTGGTCGATGGCACCACCGACCGCGTGCGTCGGCTGCCACATCGTCGGCGACGGCGCCGCCGAGATGGTCCAGGTGGTCGGCATCGCCGTCAAGATGAAGGCGACCAAGGCCGATTTCGACGCCACCATGGCGCTGCATCCGACCGCGGCCGAAGAACTGGTGACCATGCGGACGCCGACCGCGCGCCATGTGCGCGAGGCGCGCGGAGTAACAGTCAGCCAGCCTTCGCAGGGTCTGACCGCCGTTAGAAAAATAATTCACCTTCCGTCATGGCCGGGCTTCGTCCCGGCCATCCACGTCTTTCTTGCTCAGGTGCGGCCAACGGCAGCGCATGGCGTCAGCTTCCGGAACCGATGTTGGTTGCGGATCAAACAGCGAGATTTATCGTCCCGATGCTGCTGTCGAATACCAGCGCTTCCTCGTCCTGGTCCGCCAGCAGGAGACGCAAGGTTGTCTTGAACGGAATGCTCCGCTTGCCAAGCAGTGCGGTGTTGTCGTTTACCGCGCCGTTATCCGTATAGGTTCCACTAAAGCCGATGGTGGCTACTCTTCGCGCGAAGGGCCGCGTCGCCAAATACGGCGTATGCTCTTGGGACACCACCTCGCCTTTCCATTTGCCGCCACAACAGCGGTAAGTGCCGGTGAAATAGAAGAAGGAGTCGCCGCCACGGATCGTGCCGTCGCGCAGCACCAGAACGCCATTGCCACCGCCTTCGATACCGTCCTGCAATTCGACGGATAGCGCGTACAGCCCGTTTCTGATCATGGCGGCGTCCCTCCGGTTCATGACGTGAAGTACAGATAGTTGGTTCAGCCTGTGATGCGCATCAGCGCCATGCGAATGACGCCGAAAAATGCCCGATTGATGTGTGGGGTGTCGCGCCGGTCTGCGCCGGTCAGTGCTTCGGCAACACGATCTTGGCGTGCGGCAGCCCTCCGTCATCAATGTCGAAATCAGGATCGAACACCGTCTGGCCCTGGGCGCCCAGATAGTCCGGCTGCGCCTTGAGCCATTCGCTCATCTTCTGTTGCCTGGCATATGCCAGCAGACGGTTCTCCAGATCGCGGACGACCTCCGGATTCTGATCGGCGACACTATTCTTCTCACCTGGATCGGTGGTCAGATCGAACAGTTCGGTCTTGCCCGGCAGCAATGCGATCTTCACCAGCTTCCATTTGCCTTTGATGATGGCACCACGGAACGCCTCGACGTTGACAAGGATATCATCGTGCGGGGAGGGCTGGCCGTCGGCGACAGTCGCCCAGATGTCCTTGCCATCCAGCGGCTTGTCGGATGGGTTCGGCCTGGCGCCCGCGAGGGCGAGTGCGGTGGGCATGATATCGGTCATGTGCAGCGGCTCGTTCACCACCCGCGGCTTGAGCTTCGCCGGCCAGTTGAAGATGGTCGGCACGCGGACGCCGCCTTCATACAGGCTGCCCTTGCCGCCACGCAAATTGCCGTTGCTGGCGGGTAACGACGACTGCTCGACGCCGCTGGCTTCACGTTCCTCCTTGGAATGTGCGCCGCTTGCGACCACCGCATTGCGCGGGCCACCATTGTCGCTGGAGAAGATGATCAGCGTGTTCTCGCGCATGCCGCGCTTGTCCAGCTCCGCGACGATCCGGCCGACCTGGTCGTCAAGCGACGTGATCATCGCGGCATAGGTGCGGCGCGTCGGGTCCTTGATGGTGGCGGCATAGCGGTCCTCGTCCGACTTCTGCGCCTGATAAGGTGCATGCGGGGCAAGCGACGCAAAGTAGAGAAAGAACGGCTTGTCCTTCGGTTGCTTGTCGATCAGCTTTACCGCTTCGTCGCCATCGAGCGTGAGGACATAACCCTTCTCGTCGATGAAGGTGCCGTTGCGTTGCCAGTCCACGATATCCGCCTCGCTTATGCGTGAAATAGTCGACTTCGCCGACCGTATTGCCATAAAAATAATCGAAGCCGCGGTTCTGCGGCCAGAATTTCTTGTCGGCATGCCCCAGGTGCCATTTGCCCACCATCGCCGTGCTGTAGCCGGCCTCCTTCAAGGCTTGCGGCAGGGTTCGCTCGTCGGTCGGCAGGCCATAGGTATGGTTCGGGAAGATCACCAGCGTCTGCAGGCCGTAGCGCATGGGATAGCGCCCCGTCATCAGCGCCGCACGCGCCGGCGTACAGACCGGCATGCCGTGGAACGACTTCAGCCGGACGCCGCCCTTCGCAAGCTGATCGATGTTCGGCGTCTTGATGTCGCTGCCGCGATAGCCGAGATCGGCGTTGCCGAGATCATCGGCCAGAATCATGATGATGTTGGGACGTTGCAGCTCGGCCCTGGCTGCACTGAAAGACAACGACAGGGACATGGCGCCAATGACGGCGATACTCAGACAATTCTCTGCTCATGGCGTGTTCCAACTCCTGCGAGATGATGTATGGCATGCTCGCAGCGCGGGCTCCGAGTTGCGCGCGGTTCACTTGGCAGATTGCTCGCCGCGTAGAGCTGGTTTCACAGGAGTTTTACCTCGACCTTTTCGATCTTGCCGTCGAAGCGGAACGGACGCCGGTCGAAGTAGTCGAGCGACACGGGCGAGCCGAGGTCGACTCCGACGTCGAAGGTCTCGGTCGCCGAGAAGGCGCCCGGGGACGGTCTGCGCGACCGTCGTGTTCGCGCGACCTCATGGCCATCCACCGTCACCACCACCTCGGCGGGCGATAGCGGCCGTCGATCGAGCATCGTGGTCGCGACTTCAATCGATGCTTGCCGGGCGCCATCTTCGCCGCGAGCGCCGGTGTATCGCTCGACGAGCATCATGTTGTACTCGTAGACGAGTCGCCCCTCGTCGACGAACAGGGTCAGGCCTCCTGAATTGCCGCCCAGCGCATAAAGGACGCCGGAAGCGCTTTCGCCGAATTCGGCCTCGACCACGACGCGGTTCGTCTCCCGCCCGAGGCCGGGCGCGGTGAATTCCGGCATGCGGGTCGTCGAACCCTCGAAGCGCCAGCTCGTGTACGGGCGTCTTGACCCGATCGTCCGGGTGGAGGCGCGTCCACAGGCCGCCGCCGATGGGAAGGGCGTGGTTCCTCGTCGCCTCCTCGAGGAACAGCTCCTTCATGCGCGCCAGGCGCTCGGGTTCCGCCGCGGCGAGATCCCGCGCCTGCGTGAAGTCGCGTGACAGATCGATAGAGCTCCCACACGTCCTTGGTTCGGGTCCCATCGCGAGCAACTGGCCGCCCGGACTCCAGGGCGTGAGCGGCCCGAACGTGCAGGCGTACCAGCCGTCGACGTAGATCCCGCGGCTCCCGTTGTTTTCGAAGTACTGCACGCGCTTCCGCGTCGGCGCGGCGGCGTCCGCGAACGTGTAGACCATGCTCACCCCGTCGATGGGATCCTGGTCGTACCCGCCGACGACCTCGGGCGGCTCGATGCCGATGAGCTCGTAGAGCGTGGGGGCGATGTCGTTCACGTGGTGAAACTGCGACCGCGGCGCACGATCAGGCCGGATCGCCTTCGGCCACGAGACGACCATCGGGTTGCGCGTCCCGCCGAAGTGCGACGCGATCAGCTTGGTGTGATGGAACGGCGTGTCCCCCGCCCACGCCCACCCCGCGTGGTACATGTTGTCGGTCAGCGGGCCGCCGAGCGCGTCGAGGCCGCCGAGCTTGTCCAGCGCCGCGATCTGCTGGGCGACGGTGGTCGGGATCTGTTCTGCGCCGAGAGCTCGCTGACCGTCCCCCGCTGACCCTCGGCGCTGGATGCCGTTGTCGCCGAAGATGTAGAGGACGATGGTGTCGTCGCGTAGGCCGAGCTGGTCGAGCTCGTCGACGAGCTTTCCCGCCTGCACATCGACGTGCTCGACGTAGCCGGCGAACACCTCCATCAGCCGGCGCTGGAACGGCCGCTCCGCCTCCGGAATATCGTCCCAGGCCTGCATCGACTCGGCGCGCGGCGTGAGCGCGGCGTCCGCGGGAATCCAACCCATCTGCTTCTGTCGCGCGAACACGCGCTCCCGGTACCTGTCCCAGCCGTCGTCGAACTTGCCTTTGTACTTGTCCGCCCACGCCTTGAAGACGTGGTGCGGGCCGTGGGCCGCGCCCGGCGCCCAGTAGAGGAAGAACGGCTTGTCCGGCGCGAACGCCTGGTGCTGTCGCAGCCAGTCGATCGCCCGGTCCGCGAGATCTTCGCAGGTGATAACGCTCGTCGTTCGGCGGCTCGACGGGCTCGTGTTCTCGTCGAGGCGCGGCTCCCACTGCGAGGTCTCGCCTCCCATGAAGCCGTAGAAGTAGTCGAAGCCGTGCCCGGTCGGCCAGCGATCGAACGGGCCCATCGGGGTGGTGGTCGGCGGCGTGTTGTGCCACTTGCCGATCGCCGCCGTCTTGTAACCGTAATCGCGTAGGACCTCGGCCACCGTGGCCGCGCTGCGCGGGATCACGCCCGCGTATCCATCCCAGTCGGCGGCGCGCTCGGCGATCGTGCCGAAGCCCACCCGATGATGGTTGCGCCCAGTCAGCAGCGCCGCGCGCGTCGGCGAGCAGATCGCCGTGGTGTGAAACGCGTTGTAACTGACGCCCGCGTCGCGAGCTCGCGTGAGCGTCGGCGTGTGGACCTCGCCGCCGAAGTGTCGGGCAGCCCGAACCCGACGTCGTCCAGCAGGATGACGAGCACGTTGGGCGCGTCGGCGCGAAGGCGGTTCGGTGCGCCGCGCGTGCCGGGAATCTTTCCAGCCTCGGCGCCGGCGACGCTGGCCGACGGCGTCGGCGGAAACGGCAGGACGCGACCCGTCGGCCGCAGCGGCGTTCCGGGCGGATTGGCGAATGCCGTGCCCATCAGGATGAGCAGCGCCACTCCCGCAACGAGGGCGCATTTCGATATGCTACGGAAATGGCTCATGGGCCTCCCCATCGATTAAGCGAGCAGTGTTGGTGATCGACCTCAACTTCCAGTTGTTGATCTCGATCAAGACACGCCGCGTGCTCACTGGGTAGCACTCAACCCTGAGTGAGATTGATCACGGACGGTCAATTGGAGAAAAATTTTGGACAAGTCCGCCGCCAGAGACATCGTTCTTGGCCGGGCTGGCTCCGTCGAACGCCCGCTTCCTTTCAGCGCGCTGTGCTTGATCGATGTCTGCTGGTGCAATTTAAGTCAGGCACACTGGTCTATTCGATCGGCGATGAACCCGGCGGCATGTTCGGCATTGTCTCAGGAAGCCTCGCCATATCGATGGCACCTCGGGAATTGGGGCCGTACACAGCACACTTTGCCTTGCCGGGTTCCTGGTTTGGAGAGGCAGCCGTCTTTACGCGCCAGCCGCGAAGGGTCGGCCTGATCGCTACCCGCGACACCGAACTGTTGCATCTGCCTCTGCAGGCTATTGACGAGATCGTCAGGTGTGACCCTTCGGCGTGGCGGCTTTTTGGAATTTTAACGATCGAACATCTCGATAATGCCGTTGGAGGCGCCGACGACCTGATGATCCGCGACCACCTCAAGCGCTTTGTGGCGGTTCTGCTTCGCACGGGTAATTGCCGCCTCGTCAGCCCGCGAAAGCGACGTCCGATCGAAATCGATATCAGCCACGAAGATCTCGCCAATATGGCCAACGTCGCTCGAACCACCGCTGGTGCCATCTTGCGCGAGCTGGAAGCGGACGGGCACCTTGCCCTGTCATATCGGCGTATCACCATTCTCGCACCGGATGCCCTAAGAAGAAAATTGCGCGAATGATCGCTCTGGCTTGACAGCATCCCCGCTTGAACACCGCACTGCTTTCGTTAATACCGCTATTGAACGCGGTGGCCCGCTCTGTTTCGAATCCAGGAGCAGAACAAGACTGTCGTCAGCGGTCGAGTTCTGCCCGTCGGGCAAATCAGTAGCGCTGTTCCGCGACGTGCCTGTCCAGCCCCTTTTGCAAAAATATTCTGATTTTCCGAACACCCAAATCAGTCTATATCCGCTGCCGTCCCGTCCCACAGAGGGGCGGCTCGCGATCGTCACGGACGCGGGGCGGGATGCGGTGGACGTGGAGCGCTGCTGACGAGAGCGCTTATCTTGCGGACGGCGAAGTCGTGTGGTCCTGACACCCCGACGCTGGTGTCAAGTCGCGATAGGAAGCGCAGGCGACGGTGGCAAAAGAGCCCGGTCACCGGGGAGAGCCGGAGTAACCGTTAAAACCATTGCGCGGGGAATGCTGGGTGTTTCCGGTGTGACCGTGGTGACTACGCTTGTGTGCTTTTATCACTTTGCACACAAGGCTGCGGGCGCATCGTGCGCCCGGCATTCCCTGCGCCCTCTGAATTTTTCAAGGGCAGCACGCAAAGCAAAACTCGGCCGCGAAAACGCGCGGCGAGATCGCGAACTTATACGCTCTTCGCTGTTTGAAATCGGATCGAACAACAAGCTCGCCTGTCGTCCCGGCCTTGAGCCGGGACCCAGAACCACAGGGCGTGATGTTGTGCGAGGCCGGAGCGATAGTCCCTTTGAAGATCAGCAGCGATGGTTCTGGGTCCCCGAGTTCACAAACGAAATGCAACACTTTCCATTGGAAGTGTTGCCATCAGGCGGGACGACGGGAGAAGGGTGAGCCTACTCCGCCGCCTGAATCCATTCCGCCGCGCCGCGCCACAGCGTGTCGCGATGCTCGGGGCGGAAGAAACCGAAATGGCCGATCCTGGCGGCGCCGGCATCGGCGGGCGTGATGGTCAGGATTTCCGGCGTGATCGCGGTAAATCCCGAACACAGCAGTTCGACCGCCGGCCGCGTCGCCCAGGGATCGTCGGAGAGGCAGAGCGCGCGCATCGCGCCCTTGTAGTGCGCAAAATTCGTCAAGCCTTGAGCGTTGGGATCGTCGAACAGATAGCGCTCGCTCATGACCCAGCCGACCCATTGCTCGAAACACGCCCTTCGGCAGGTCCTCGCCGAGGCCGCTCCAGCCCGGCGCATAGCCCAGCAGCCGGGTGAGGGGGATGCCGACGAAATTCAGCATGGCATAGACGCGATAGCGTTCCGGCGAGGCCATCAGCTTCCAGTAGCCGGCCTGCGCCGCGATCAACAGCGCGCGCGAGACCTCGGTGTTGTTGGCGCAGCAGTCCGAGCGCCTGGCCGCCGAAGGAATGGCCGACATAGTTGAGCGGCAGGCTGTGGTAGCGCTCGCGCATCCAGGCCACCGCGGCGGTGACGTCGAGCGCGGCCCAGTCCGACATCGAGGCCTTGAAGCCGACCAGCGATTTCGGCTGGTTGTAGCCGACCAGCGCCTTCTGCCGGGAGTCGCCGGTGCCGCGGTAATCATAGGTCAGCACCGCGCAGCCGCGCCGCGCCAGATAGCCGGCGAAACCCCGGTAGATCTTGCGCGGCACCGCGGTCGCCGAATTGATCAGCACGGCATGGCGCTTCGCCCCGCGGGGCAAGAACAGGGTTGCCCCCAGCAAATAGCCGTCCGCGGCGGGGAAGGTGATGTCGTCGATGAAAACGTCGTCCAGCGCAGCCTCAGCCACCGCGATTTCCCCCGTGCTTTCGCGCGCGTCGCCAGCAAATGCGAATTCGGCTTTTGCCGCAAGGGCTTGTCTTGGGCTGCGGAAATCCAACTGGCGGTCCGTGCCGCGGCCTGTGTATAACCCGGCCCTCCGTTGCTACGCTACCGCCTTGACCAGCGGCTTCGGCGGCAAGGCTTCGCCGGGCTTTTCCAGTGTTGGTCCGCCGAAGCTTTAGCGAAGGCGGATAAGTAGCGGTTTTTGCTCAGGAGTTAACGTCATGTCCGAGCGGTGGACACCCGACAGCTGGCGCGCCAAGCCGGTCATGCAGATACCCGATTATCCCGATGCCAAGGCATTGGCCGATGTCGAGGCGCAGCTTGCCACGTTTCCGCCGCTGGTTTTTGCAGGTGAGGCCCGCAACCTGAAAAAGGCGCTTGCGCGCGTCGCCGCCGGCGAGGCCTTCCTGCTGCAGGGCGGCGACTGCGCCGAAAGCTTCGCCGAGCATGGCGCCAACAACATCCGCGATTTCTTCCGCGTGCTGCTGCAGATGGCGGTGGTGCTGACCTATGCCGGCGCGGTGCCGGTGGTGAAGGTCGGCCGCATCGCCGGACAGTTCGCCAAGCCGCGCTCGTCGCCGACCGAAAAGATCGACGGCGTCGAACTGCCGAGCTACCGCGGCGACATCGTCAACGATATCGCGTTCACGGCGGCAGTCGCGCACCCCCGATCCGCAGCGCCAGCTGATGGCGTATCGGCAGTCGGCGGCGACGCTGAACCTGCTGCGCGCGTTTGCCACCGGCGGCTTCGCCAATCTCGGCAGCGTGCACCAGTGGATGCTCGGTTTCCTCAAGGATTCCCCGCAGTCGCGCCGCTACAAGGAACTGGCGGACCGCATCTCGGACGCGCTGAACTTCATGCGCGCCTGCGGGCTCGATCTGGAAAGCCACCCCGAACTGCGCGCCACCGATTTCTACACCAGCCACGAGGCGCTGCTGCTCGGCTACGAGCAGGCCTTCACCCGGGTCGATTCCACCACCGGCGACTGGTACGCGACCTCGGGCCACATGATCTGGATCGGCGACCGCACCCGCCAGCTCGATCACGGCCATGTCGAATATTTCCGCGGCATCAAGAATCCGATCGGCCTGAAATGCGGTCCGTCGCTGAAGCCGGACGAACTGCTGCGGCTGATCGACGTGCTCAATCCGGACAACGAGCCCGGACGGCTGACGCTGATCAACCGCTTCGGCTCGGACAAGGTCGGCGATCACCTGCCGCAGCTGATCCGCGCCGTGCAGCGCGAGGGTCGCGTGGTGGTCTGGTCGTGCGATCCGATGCACGGCAACACCATCACCTCGAACAGCGGCTACAAGACCCGTCCGTTCGACCGCATCCTGTCGGAGGTGAAGTCGTTCTTCACCATCCACGCGGCGGAGGGCACCCATGCCGGCGGCGTCCATCTGGAAATGACCGGGCAGGACGTCACCGAATGCATCGGCGGCGCGCGCGCCATCACCGACGAGGATCTCAACGACCGCTATCACACGGTCTGCGATCCCCGCCTCAATGCCGAGCAGTCGATCGACATGGCTTTCCTGATCGCCGAACTGCTCAAGCAGGAGCGCGGCGGCAAGGTCAAGCCGATGCCGGTCGCGGCGGGACTTTGAATTGCTGCGGTTCTGGCGGGCCACGATCAATACGCGCAACGGCCTCGCCTTTGCCATCCGCTCGGAGCAGGCCGTTCGCGAAGAGCTGGCCGCGCTGGCGCTGGCGCTGCCGCTGGCGTGGCTGATCGGCGCGACCACGATGCGCCGGGTCGAACTGGTCGCCGCCGTCGTGCTGGTGCTGGTCGTCGAATTGCTCAACACCGCGATCGAGAAGCTCGCCGACCGGCTGACCACCGATCACGATCCGCAGATCGGGCGGGTCAAGGACATGGGCTCGGCGGCGGTCGGCGTCGCGCTGGTGATGGCCGGCCTGTTCTGGCTGTTCGCCATCGCCGAACGCATGGGCGCGATCTAAAGCATGCAATTGCAGTTTGGCCGCTGCGCAAGGCACCATCGCTCCATGACCGAACGTGCCGATCAGTTTACGATCACGCTGGCCCAGTTGAACCCGACGGTGGGCGATGTCGCCGGCAACGCCGCCAAGGCGCGCGCCGCGCGCGCGCAGGCGCGCGGCCGACGGCGCCGATCTCGTGGTGTTGCCCGAATTGTTCATTGCCGGCTATCCGCCGGAAGACCTGGTGCTGAAGCCGGCGTTTCAGTCGGCCTGCCGCGCCGCCGATCGAGGAGCTGGCGCGCGAAACCGCCGACGGCGGCCCGGCCGTGCTGATCGGCAGTCCCTGGGTCGAGGACGGCAAGCTCTACAATGCCTGCGCGCTTGCTGGACGGCGGGCGCATCGCGGCGCATTCGCTTCAAGGCCAACCTGCCGAATTACGGCGTGTTCGACGAAAAGCGGCTGTTCGCGCGCGGTCCTGCCGCCGGCCCGGTGACCGTCCGCGGCATCCGGGTCGGCGTGCCCATCTGCGAGGACATCTGGCTCGAGGAGTCGGAGGACTACGAAAACGTCGTCGAATGTCTCGCGGAGACCGGCGCGGAAATCCTGGTGGTGCCGAACGGCTCGCCCTATGCGCGCGACAAGAACGATCTGCGGCTGTCGATCGCGGTGGCGCGCGTCACCGAAAGCGGGCTGCCGCTGATCTATCTCAATCAGGTCGGCGGCCAGGACGAACTGGTGTTCGACGGCGCCTCGTTTGCGCTGAACGCCGATCTCTCGGTGGCGGCGCAACTGCCGGCGTTCGCGGAAAACATCACGACGCTGCGCTGGAGCAAGAGCGAGGCCGGCTGGCGCTGCGCCGGGCCGGTGGCGCCGGTCCTCGAAGGCGACAAGGGCGACTACGCCGCCTGCGTGCTCGGCTTGCGCGACTATGTCCGCAAGAACGGATTTCCCGGCGTGCTGCTGGGCGTCTCCGGCGGCATCGACTCGGCGCTGTGCGCGGCGATCGCGGTCGATGCGCTGGGCGCGGAGCGCGTCCGCGGCGTCATGCTGCCGTTTCGCTTCACCGCGCAGGTGTCGCTCGACGACGCGGCAAAACTCGCGGACGCGCTCGGCATCCGCTACGAGGTGCTGCCGATCGCGCAGGCGGTCAACGGCTTTGAGGAGATCCTGTCCGGCACGTTCGCCGGCCTGCCGCGCGACATCACCGAAGAGAATCTGCAGGCGCGCACCCGCGGCACGCTGCTGATGGCGATCTCCAACAAGACCGGCGCGATGGTGGTCACGACCGGCAACAAGTCGGAAATGTCGGTCGGCTACGCCACGCTCTATGGCGACATGAACGGCGGCTTCAATCCGATCAAGGATATCTACAAGACCGAGGTGTTCCGGCTCTCGAGCCTGCGCAATTCATGGAAGCCGGACGGCGCGCTGGGCCCGTCGGGCGAAGTCATTCCGGTCAACATCATCACGCGGCCGCCGACCGCGGAGTTGCGCGAAAACCAGACCGACCAGGATTCGCTGCCGCCCTACGACATGCTCGATGCGATCCTGGAACGGCTGGTCGAGCGCGAGGAGCCGCTGGCCTCGATCGTCGCCGCGGGGTTCGATCGCGAGGTGGTGGCGCGGATCGATCGCCTGCTCAACATCGCCGAGTACAAGCGGCGGCAGGCGGCGCCCGGCGTCAAGGTGACGAGCCGGAATTTCGGCCGCGACCGCCGCTATCCCATCACCAACAAGTTTCGCGATGCCGGCAAGCCGTTGCCCGAACCCGACGACACGCTGGTGTCGCGCGCGAGCCGCGGATCGGCGGAAGCGTTCGACGGATAGTAAATCAGCGCGCGGGGATAAAGGTCGGACCCACCGAGCGGATCGGCTTGTTGTCCGCCGCGCCGGTTGCAGTCGGCTGCGGGCGGCCGATGCCTCGGGTGCAGGCGCGCCGGCGCGCTGGCCGTGGTGCTGCGGCGCCCTTCTTCGCGGCGACTGGAGCGGCTTTCGGCGCCGGCGGCCGCGACATCTTCTTCGCGCTCTCTTCGGTGACGATGATGTCGCCCTGCTGTTCGGCGGCGGCCTTGTCGTCGATGCTTTTCAGCGCGTCGGACCAGGTCTGTCCGGCGGCCTTGCAGGCGCAGGACGGATTGAACTCCTGACGGTAGCGAAACGCATTCGGCGACGACGAATAGGGCTGGCCGTTGATCGACACCGCCTGGTTCATGTCTTCGCCGGGATTGCGATAGCGAACAGGGTCGCCTCCGCCGCCGGGCAGAGCACTCTTGCAGGTCTTTTCGTCGTCGGGGAAGCGGGCGGGCACGGTGGCGAACGAGATCGGAAAATAAGCGCCGTCGCAGGTGCGGACGCAGACCGTGCGGATAGGTCCCGGATTGCGGACCGAGATCGGCGCTGGGCACGTTCGGAATTGTTGTTGTTATTGCCGAACAGAGTTGTCCAGGAAATTGCCCGGGCCGCGCGCGGCGTTGGCATATTGCGGTCCGCAATTGTTCTGCGCCAGCGCCGGCAGGACCGAGCGGCGCTGATTGTCGCGCTCGGCGCCGCCGAAGCCGCCGCCGCGCAGCCGCTCGAGGCTGGTCGTGATCTGATCCAGATTGGCCCGCATCTGCTGAATCTGGTTGTTGACCGGGCCGCATTGCGCCGACTGGCCGGAGAACAGCGAGAAAAATCCGGAACTGTCGCAGCCCATGCGCTTGGCCTGCGAGGTGACGCGATCGAGCTCGCCCTGCTGCTTGGCCGCGGCATCCTGGTAGCGGCGGATTTGCTCGTCCTTGGCCGGATCCCCGCCGCCGCCGCGGTCGATGGTCGCCAATTGCGCTTCCAGCCGCGGGCACATCGGATTGACGGTCGCCGCGCCTCTGCTGGGCGGTGGCGGCACCCGGATTCATCTGCGCCCAGGCCGTCAACGCTCAGCGCGCCGACGCCAAGCAGCGCAGCGCAGGCCAAAATCCATCGGGAGAAGGGGGTAATCAGCGTTTCAGGCATATCCGGCCATTAGAGCAACTCCGCGCGGGTTGGAAACCGAAAGGCGCGACCAACGCCGCCTCACATACCCGCTTCTCGGGGCAGCGTCACGTCGTTTCCGGGGCGCCGGTGTGGCGGATCGCTCCTTGCCGCGACAGCACGGCTTTAGCGCTGGCAGGTAATGGCGACGTATTCGTTGCAACCGGCACGGTTGCAGTTCTTGCGCTGCCTTGGGAACCGACCCGGTGATTTCATCCGGATCGACGCGCCGGTAGGACGAGGCTTGGGCGAAATCCCGCGATTGGCAATAGGACCGGGCGGCGTGGGCGCCGCATTTTTCGCCCTTGGCGAGGCACTGGTCGACGCCGTAACCGTCCGCCTGGTTGGCGATGATGAACACACGGCTGTCGGCCGATGCCGCCGAGGCGGCGAGACAGGAACGCGCAGGCCAAAAATGCGGATATGGATCGCATGCTGCACCGACGAATGAGAGGATCGCCCTCATTCGATAGACCCGAAACGTTAATAATGATTAACCATGGCAGCCGGGCGCGGTTTCATGGCCGAAATCGGCTTTTGTGAGGCTCTTGACGCCGTCCCCCGGGCTGGCCCATGGTATTCCGCATGAACGGTTTCCTCGCCATTTGTGGCATTTGCCGCGAGATTATGAGCTAGCGATTCGCTGGCTGAGGCCGTCTTTTCTCACACGAGATCACTGGACGCCCGGCCGCAAGGGACGGGATATCCATGGACTTGCGCCTCTACGATACGTTGACCCGGGAAAAGCGGCGCATTCGTGCCGCTCGATCCCAACAACGTGCGCATGTATGTCTGCGGGCCGACGGTCTATGACTTCGCCCATATCGGCAACGCGCGCCCGGTCATCGTGTTCGACGTGCTGTTCCGGCTGCTGCGGCATCTCTACGGCGCCGATCACGTCACCTATGTCCGCAACATCACCGACGTCGACGACAAGATCAACGAGCGCGCGGCGCGGGATTTTCCGGGTCTGCCGCTGAACGAGGCGATCCGCAAGGTCACCGAACTGACCGCAAAGCAGTTTCATGCCGATGTCGAGGCGCTGGGCTGCCTGCCGCCGACGTTCGAGCCGCGCGCGACCGAACATATCGCGGATTACCGGTGGGGCTCGTCGGCGACGAGAATCGCGGGGTCGTTGACGAGTGCGCGGGCGATCGCCACCCGCTGCTGCTCGCCGCCCGACAGCTCGCGCGGGTAGGCCCGACCCTTGGCCGCGAGGCCGACCTGGGTGAGGACTCGCGTCACTCGGGCGGCAATGGTATCGCCCCGCGCGCCAGTGACCTCGAGCGCGAACGCGACGTTTTCCGCGGCGGTGCGATCTTCCAGCAGACGGAAGTCCTGAAACACGATTCCGAGCCGCCGACGAAGCTTGGGGATCTCGTCCACCCGCAACGTGCTCACGTTGTACCCCGAGACCCGAACCTCGCCAGTCGTCGGCTTCTGCTCGGCGAAGAGCAGCTTCATGATGGTGGACTTGCCGGCGCCGGAGTGTCCGGTGAGGAAGACGAATTCGCCTCGGTTCACCCGGAAGGAGACGTCCTTCAGGGCCAGCGCGCCGTTGGGATAGGACTTGTAGACGTGGGAGAGGCGGATCACAGGCGAAAACTAAGCGGAGAAGGCAGAAGGGAGAAAGGAGAAGGAAGAAAGGAAGATCCCCTTCTCCCTTCGCTCTTCTCCCTTTCTCCTATCTCACCGCTTGTTCCAGATCCGCGATGATGTCGGCCGCATCCTCGACTCCGCAGCTGAGCCGGATAAACCCGTCGGGAATCCCGAGAGCCGCGCGCGCTTCCGTGGTGAGACCTTTGTGCGAAGTGTGCCGTGGCTCCGAGACGAGCGACTCCACCCCGCCGAGACTGGGGGCGTGGATGACGAGCTTCAGTCGCCGCAGCATCCGGGTGACGGCACTCGCGCCCCCCTTGAGCTCGAGGCCGACGATCCCGCCGAAACCGTCCATCTGCTCGCTCGCGAGATCGTAATCCGGATGATTGTGCAGTCCCAGATAGTGGACCTTCGCGAACGCCGCGTGCGTCTCGGCCCAGCGCGCGACGGCGAGGCCGTTGGTGTTATGCCGCTCCATCCGTAACGCGAGCGTTCGCATGCCGCGATCCACCAGCCACGCGGCGTGAGGGTCGATGGACTGGCCCCACAACTGCATCAGGCGAATCACCTCTTCGACGACCGAGGCGGACCCCGCCACGGCCCCCGCCACGACATCACTGTGCCCGTTGAGGTACTTGGTCGCACTCGTGATGGCGACGTCGGCGCCATGCTCGAGCGGCCGAAAGTTGATCGGGCTCGCGAATGTCGCATCGACCAGCAAAGCGAGGCCGAACTCGCGGGCCACCTGCGCGACCGGACCGAGATCGAGGAAGCGAGCCAGGGGGTTGGTGGGGGTCTCGACGAAGATGGCCCTGGTGGATTTCCGGACCGACTTTCGCCAGCCGCGCGGCTTGTCGGGGTCGACGTAGGTGATCTCGATCCCGAATCGTCCGAACTGTTGGTCGAAGAGCGATTGCGTGCCCCCGTAAATCCACCGGCTGCTGACGAGATGGTCGCCGGGGCGGAGCACCGCCAGATGTGCGAGCGCCGTTGCGGCCATGCCGCTCGAGACGAAGACCGCCTCTTCGGCGCCCTCGAGCAGCGCATACTTGCGGGCCACCGAGACCTGATTCGGATTGTTGCCGTACCGGCTGTAGATCGCCGATTCGTCCGTGTCGACGGGGAAGGCGAAGGTGCTGCTCTGCATGAGCGCCGGGGCAACCGGTGCCCAGTCTGGCCGGGAATGCGTGGAGCCGTGGATGGAGATGGTGGACCACCCCAGCCGGCGAGCCGTCATGCGATAGTAACGGGGAAGTACAGCTCTCCCTCGGAGCGGACCAGGCGGCGAGCGAGGAGCGCCCGCAGGGTTTCCAGGCATTTCGATTCGGTCCATCCGAGGGCGAGCGCGAGCTGGATCGGCCGCAACGCGCCCCGCTCGCACAAGCAACCGAAGGCTGCTCGTGCATCCGCGCTCACCCATCCGATCAACTGAGGCATGCTGGAGCCGTCACCGCTCGAGACGGCGATGACGGCCAGGCCGTGGTGAACGAGAACCTGCTCGATCGCCTCGTACTGGTCTTCCGAGAGACCCTGAAGGACGACCATCCGTCCGCCCCGATCCGGACCGTCCAGCAGGAGCTTGGCCACGACCTCGTCCGCGCAACTGAAATCGAGGAGCTCGATGTCGGAGAAGTCGAGCAGCGCGGTGGCGCAATCCGACTCGGCGAGCGCCGCCTCGATACGGTCGCGAACCGCGGCGCCGGTGGGTCGAGTGATGAGGTTGCGATATGGGGTCGCGGCGGTCTCCCGCAGGAGGGTGCCGATCCGAATGGTCTCGATCATCGGGACTCGGTGTCGGGTGCGGGAATGGTGATTTGCACCTGGGCTCCAGGAAAGAAGGGGAGGTGTTCGCTCAACGGAACGTCCTCGTCCCACACCGGCACGATCGCGAGCCGCGCGGTACCGCTCCGGATCGAGATCTTGCCTTCCCACTTGTCCAGGAACGGCTTGATCTGCCGGAACCCCTGACCGCGGCCGGGGTCGCGAAAGCGGCTGACATTCTGGATCAGCGCGGCCTCGAGCGCCGCACCATCGCCCCAGCGATCGCCGAAGCGCTTGGCGTGCGTGCTCTCCAACGATCGGCGGAACCCGATACCGGCATCGCTCACGGCAATGACCGCTACCCGTCGGCCAAGGCGGCGCCGAAAGGTATACGTTTGTGCCGCAACCCATCCACCTGTGCCGGCGTGCTCAACAATATTCTGACAAGCCTCCGAAAGCGCCATACTGAACCGGCCGGTTGCCGTCCGCTCGAGCCCGAGCTCCGCACGAAGAATCCTCGCGGCGGTTTCCGAGATCCGATTGACCGCCTCGTGGACGTCTTCCATCGCGCGCACAGGCGTGACGTCGAGCAGCGCATCCGATGGCCCGGATGCCGCCGCCTTGGGGACTTTTCCGTGAAGCTCGAAGAGGTCGGCGGCGTACCGGAAGAAGCCGATGCGCGACCAGTACGACTTGACGTCGGCACTCGCGGGTACGGCGAAGAGCGGGCGCTCGCGACGCGCCTCGGCAATCGCCTGGCCGGCGGTGAGCATGCCGATGAGCCCGTACGGCGAGGACCATTGGGCACCGCGGGCGTCGAAGAGGAGCTTCTCTTCCGGGGGCCAGGTGTCGAATCCGGCGGCGAATTGCTCGAAGGAGCGGTCGTCGAGGTGTGCGGGGATCTCGATGACTCGAGTCACGGGACGAGGAGCTCGCCACGCAGGTGGCGCCCGAGGCCGCCGGCCCCGCGGAGCACGGCGTTTCGCCCCGCCATCGTCGTGGCATGGCGAAGCGCCGCCTCGACCGTGTCTCCCGCCAACAGGCGGGCGAAGGCCGCTGCGCCGAAGACGTCGCCGCAGCCGGTCGGGTCGACCGCTTCGACCTGCGCACCCGAGATGAGGGCGGTCCGCACCGCCGACGAGTCGGAACTCTCGGCTCTCCTTCCCTCCAGCCGATCGAATCCCGGCGCCGACACGTACGCCGCACCTCGCGGCCCCAGGGTTACGACGAGCAGATTGACGCCTGCGCCGAGCGCTTGCGCGGAGAGGGAGAGAGGGTCGGGGGAAAGCTGGCGCATCTCGTCCTCGTTGAGCTGAACCAGGTCGAAACAACCGAACCAGGCAGGGGCATCGACGAGCGGTTGAAGCACTCGCATCCCGTCCTGCTGCATGCCGAGAAAGAGACTGTGCAGGTCGGCGTAGATCGGACCACGAAAGCCGTGGCGTAGCGCCTGCGCGGTGCCGAGGCAAAGCTCGAAGCCCGAAATGAAGTTCAAATAGATCGCGTCGAGATCCCGCACCATGGGACCCAGCTCCGGCCAGGTCCATCCCGGCACGCCACCCGACATCCGCTCGCAGCGCCGCTCGCTGGAATTGTAGTGCAGCACGACCCGGTTGTTGGGCGCCGGCACTTCGACGCAGCGGCCACCCGGTGTCAGGCGCTCCAGCCCCCGCAGGAGATCCCGAGCCTGGGGTGCGAGGTCCCGCCCCACCTTGATCAGCGGGACGATCTCCCAATCTGGAGGCAGGCTGGCATCAAGTCCGCCGAGCGCGTAGGCAATCCCGCCCCACTCCTCAATCGGAGGTGCGAGTGGGTCCCGGCCATAGATGAGGTCCCACACCAGGGACCCGATGATCCCGACCTTAGGCACCCGTCCCCGTTTGCTCCAGGAAGACTCGCGCGGCGCCATAGACGCCGGCGGAGTTGATCAGCTCACCGGGAACGATTCGACAGGCCTGCACCGCCGGCTTGAACGCTCGGCGCGCCACTTCGCGGCGCAGCGGAACGAAGAGGTGATCTCCAGCGAGCGTCACGCCTCCGCAAACTACTACGACCTCGGGATTGAACACATTGAGCAGGTTCGCGATGCCGGTGCCCAGGAACTTCGCCGTGTCATTGACGACCTCCGTGGCGAGCTCGTCGCCCTGATGCGCGGCCTCGTAGACGGTCTGCGCCGTGATCTTGCTGAGGTCACCACCGACCATGCCTGGGAGACAGCTACTGGCCCCCACCTCGAGCTCCTCGACGGCCCGAACGGCGATGTTGGGACCCGACGCGTATGCCTCGAGACAGCCGTAGTTTCCACACTTGCACCGACGCCCCTCGATATCGATCGTCGCGTGGCCTATCTCGCCGGCGACGTCCGATGCGCCGTGGTACAGCTTTCCATCGAGCACCAGCCCACCGCCGATGCCGGTCCCTATGGTGATGCCGATCGCATGACGTGCGCCGCGAGCTGCACCGACCCACCACTCGCCGAGTACCGCACAGTTGGCGTCGTTATCGAGCATCGCCGGCAGGCCCAGGCGGTCACGAATGATCTGGCGGAGGGGCATGTTGACCCAGCCGAGGTTGGGCGTGAGGAGGACGATGCCGCTCTTGGTGTCGAGGGGTCCGGGCGCGCCGATACCGACGCCGACGATACTCGCCCCGGGGATCTCGCGGCGCGTTTGCGCGATCACCCGCTCGGCCAGAGCCACGAGACGATCCAGCACCGCGGTTGCACCGGTCTCCGCGCGCGTCGGCTCGGTCTGCATGGCGTGGAGGACGCTGCCGTCTTCCGAGACGCTGCCCACCACCAGGTTGGTCCCGCCAATATCAATGCCCAGTACGAATCGCACGCCGCGCCTCCACGCCTGAGATCCCACTCACTGCCGCCGCTACCCGCTCCACCGACAATTCCAGCATGCAGCGGTGATGCCCCAACGGGCAGACCCGCGGTCCATGCGCGGAGCAGGGACGGCACACCAACCCCGATTGCTGCAGTACGATGTCCTGCGGTCCCCGTGGTCCGAAGCCGAACTCGGGGATCGTCGGACCGAAGATCGCGACGACCGGTGTGCCGACCGCAGTCGCCAGGTGAAGCGGCGCGGAATCGTTGGTCACCAGCACCGACGCGTGTTCGATCAGCGCCGCGGAGACACGAAGACCGAGCTCACCGGCGGCGCTCCAGGAGCGACCCGCCGCCGCCCCGACGACTTGCGCGGCCAAGGCTGCATCCTCGGCTGCACCCACGACGACGATCGGTGCGTTCAGCGTCGCGGCCAGCTCGTTGTAATAGGGCCACCGCTTCGTTCCCCAGATGGAGCCTGGCGCGATCGCCACGAATCCATCGGGCACGCCACGATGGCGCATCCATTCGGCGGCGGCGTCCCGGTCGGCGGCGCTGAGGGCGAGCCGGGGTGTCGCGGCCGATTGGGTTTCGACGCCCGCCAGACTCAGAAGCCGCTCCGTTTCGTGTCCGGTGCGCGGGCGCGGGACCCGGGTGGTATAGGTAACCGCGCCGGTCCCATCGGCGAACCCCGTTCGCTCGGTCGCACCCGTGAGCACGGCGAGCGCGGCAGTACGGAACGATCGGTGAGGAAGATATGCTCGGGCATACCGCCGCCGCCGCAACAGACGGCCGAGGCGCAAGAGACCCGTAAGCCCGGCATCGGCGCCGCGCTTGTCGTACGACACGATGTCGGCCACCGCCGGATGGCCCTCGAGAAGCGGGGCCGCAGCGGGGGTCGTCACCACGTCCACCGGCCCGTACCGCTCGGCGAGCGCGGAGAGGAGTGGAGTCGTGAGGACGACGTCGCCGAGAAAGGCCGTCTGGATGACGAGAGTCCCCCCTTCTCCCTTCTTCGTCCGTCCTTCCCCGTGGCTCATCACTCCACCTGCAGCACGGCGAGGAACGCCTCCTGCGGGATCTCGACCGCCCCGACCTGCTTCATCCGCTTCTTTCCCTCCTTCTGCTTCTCGAGCAGCTTCCGCTTCCGGGTGATGTCGCCGCCGTAGCACTTGGCGAGCACGTCCTTGCGCAGCGCCGAGATCGTCTCGCGGGCGATGATCTTGTTGCCGATCGCCGCCTGGATCGCCACCTGCGAACAGCTGGCGCGGGAATCAGCTCCTTCAGCTTCTCCGCGATCTTGCGGCCCCACTCGTACGCCTTGTCGCGGTGGATGATCACGCTGAAGGCGTCGATCGGGTCGCCGTTGATCAGCATGTCGAGCTTCACGAGGTCGGACTCGCGATAGCCCGCCATCTCGTAGTCGAGCGACGCGTAGCCGCGGCTGAGCGACTTCAGCTTGTCGTAGAAGTCGAGCACGATCTCGCCGAGCGGAAACTCGAAGTCGAACTCGACGCGAGCTGGTGTCGAGGTACTTCATGCCGTTGTACACGCCGCGCCGCTCCTGTCCCAGCTTCATGATTCCGCCGATGTACTCCGCCGGCGCCATGATGCGGGCCTTGACGTACGGCTCCTCGATGCGGGAGATCGTCGGCCGGGTCGGGAAGCTTGCGTCGGATTCTCCAACAGGATCATCGTCGCCGTCGGTGCGGTAGACGTGGTACTCCACGGTCGGCACCGTGGTGATCAGATCGAGATTGAACTCCCGCTCGCAGCCGCTCCTGCACGATCTCCATGTGGAGCAGTCCGAGAAATCCGCAGCGGAATCCGAAGCCGAGCGCGGTGGACGATCTCGGGCTCGTACTGCAGACTCGCGTCGTTGAGCTCGCAGCTTCTCGAGCGCGTCGCGGAGGTCCTCGTACTGCTCGGAGTCGGTCGGATAGAGACCGGCAAACACCATCGACTTGACGTCGCGGTAGCCGGGAAGCAGCTCGCTCGCGCGCTCGTTCGCGTCGAGCATCGTGTCGCCGACGCGGGTGTCGCGGACGTCGCGGAGGCTGGCGACGAGGTAGCCCACTTCGCCCGCCTCGAGCTCGTCGGGACGGATGCTGGCCGAGCTGAAGGTAGCCGACTTCATCGACGTGGTAGACGTCGTCGGGATGCGCGCCGAAGCTGATCTCCATCCCTTCCCGGACGACGCCATCGACGACGCGGACGCTCGGGATCGCGCCGCGATACCGGTCGTAGTACGAATCGAAGATCAGCGCGCGGAGCGGCGCCGACTCCCGTGCCGCGTGGCGGTGGAACGCGCGCCACGATCGCCTCGAGCAGCTCGGGGATACCGGTCCCATCCTTGGCGGAGACCGCCAGAATCTCGTCGCGCTTGGCGCCGATCAGATCCATGATCTCCGGTCGCACGCTTCTCCGGTTCGGCGCCCGGCAGGTCGATCTTGTTGAGCACCGGAATGATCTCGAGCCCGGCGTCCATCGCGAGGAAGAGATTGCTCAGGGTCTGCGCCTGGATGCCCTGCGAGGCATCCACGACCAGGATCGCGCCCTCGCACGCGGCCAGCGAGCGGGACACCTCGTAGGTGAAGTCCACGTGTCCCGGCGTGTCGATCAGGTTGAGCTCGTAGTCCGTCGCCGTCATGGCGCCGTGTAGCTCATCCGGACGGCGTTCAGCTTGATGGTGATCCCGCGCTCGCGCTCCAGGTCCATCGTGTCGAGCAGCTGCTCGCGCATCTCGCGCTTCTCCACCGCGCCGGTGGCCTCGATGAGGCGATCGGCGAGGGTGGACTTGCCATGGTCGATGTGGGCGACGATGCAGAAGTTGCGGATACGGGGCTGGGGCATGGGGAGAATATAAGACGGAGAGGACAGTGGAGACGGCGAGGCGGACTGGACTGGGGTATTACTGTTCCGGCGTGACCAGATCCGGTACCGGGACCTCCGTCTCTCGAACCTCTCGCTCTTTTCCGTCCGTTCCGTCCTCTCCGTCCTCACACAGCGCCGACCTGGGCATGCTGGTCGTGTGTCTCATCTGGGGACTCAACTTCAGCGTCACCAAGTCCGCGTTCACGCGGTTCCCGCCGCTGGCCTTTACGGCGATCCGCTTCGTCATCGCCAGCGCATTGTTGGTGCCGCTGGTGAGACGCCTCGAGGGGAACGAGCCGATGCCGCCGGGGGCGCTCCGCCGCCTCGTCATTCTGGGTATCGTCGGCAATACCCTCTACCAGCTCGGGTTCATTTCCGGCCTCGCCCGAACGACTGCCTCGAACAGTGCCCTCATCCTGGCCGCGATGCCTTCCATCGTCGCGCTGCTCGCGGCCGGACTCGGCCTCGAGCCCGCGCGACCACGTGTCATCGGCGGTGTGCTCGTCGCGACGCTGGGGGTCGTGCTCGTGGTCCTGGCGCGCGGGACCGGGTTCGGAGGGGGGGCGCTCACCGGCGATCTGCTGACCTTGGGAGCGGTGGGGTGCTGGGCCAGTTACACGCTCGGTCTGCGCACGGTACCGGCGGGGATCACGCCGCTGCGCGTCACGATGGTCACGACCGTCGCCGGCGCGCCCGGACTCGTGCTGGCCGGGGCACCCGAGATGCTCAGCATGAAGTGGGGACAGGTCGATCTACTGGGGTGGGGAGCTCTCGCCTACGCGACGCTACTGTCCCTGGTGGTGGCCTACATCATATGGAATCGAAGCGTTCAGCTCGTGGGGCCGAGCCGGACGGTCATCTACATGTGCATTACACCGCTCGTCGCGGTTGCAGGGGCGGCCATCATTCTCGGCGAGCGGCCCCATCCGCTCCAGGGAGTGGGTGCCGTGCTGATTCTCGCCGGGGTCGTTCTGGTTCGCGGACGAGCGCCGGCGTCGGGCGCGGCCTCACCGTGATGCTTCGATCTCCTCCAACCTGCTCATCGCGCGGCGCAGGTGTGGAATCACGATGCTGCCTCCGACCACGAGACCCACCGAAAAGATCTCGAGAAACTCCTCCCGGGTGACCCCCTCTTCGTGGCAGCGGACGACGTGATACGTGACGCAGTCGTCGCAGCGAAGCACCAGCGACGAAACAAGGCCGAGCATCTCCTTCGTTTTCGTGCCCAGCACCCCAGGCTCATAGGTCGTCCGGTCGAGCGCGAAGAAGCGGTTGATCGTCAGATTCCCGCCGCCGAGAATGACCTCGTTCATCCGGGCGCGAAACCTGTCGAAGTCGGCGAGTGTCCCGCTCATCCCTCCCCCTCCACGATTTCCTTGTAGCTCGCCGGCTTCCAGGCAGGCCGCGTGGGTGAATTGGCGATATCCTGCCCCAGATAGAACAGCAGCCTGAGAATTCGAGACTCCTTCTCGCTGTTGATCTTGTCCGGCGAGTCCGTCACGCGATGGTAATCGGCATGCACGCCATTGAAGAAGAAGAGAATCGGCACACCCTTGCGGGCGAAGTTGTAGTGATCCGATCGGAAGTAGAACCGCTCTTCAGGCCAGATGTCGTCGATCGCCGTCATGCCGAGCTCTCGGTGCCGGGCATTGACCCGCTCGAGAGTCGCGCCGAGATCGGAATGTTCCTTTCCGATGGCGACGATCGTGTCCGGCCAGTTCCGTCCGATCATGTCGATGTTGAGATCGGCAACTACCTTGTCGAGCGGCACGACCGGATGCTCGGTGAAGTAGCGACTCCCCCACAGGCCCTTCTCCTCACCGCTCACCGTGAGAAAGATGATCGACCGCTTGGGACGGGCGCCCGCCCGGCTGAACGCCTCGGCCAGCTCGACGACGCCGACGGTGCCCGAGCCGTCGTCGTCGGCCCCGTTGTTGATGCTGTCGGGTTGGCCGGGAGTGATGCCGATGTGATCCATGTGCGCCGAGAACACGAGATACTCGCCTTTAAGGGCGGGGTCACTGCCTTCCAGAATGCCTACCGTATTCGGCGCCGTTCGCGACGAGAGCACGGAGTCGGCGAGCTCGACCCGAACGTCCATTCCGCTCACATCCCGGAAGACGGCGGTCTTTCCTCCGCGCACCGCCGACGGATCCACACCCGATGCCTGCAGAGACTTCATGACCGCGCGTTCATCGACTTCGATCACCGGCGCGATCCGCCTCTCCACCTCCGCCGCGGTCCGGTCGGGCGGGTTTCGGGGCAGGCGAGCCGCGAACGATGCCGAGTCGAGATTGGAGAGGAGAATGACCGCGCGGCTTCCCGCGAGTCGTATGACGCGGATAACCTGGGTCGCGGTCTCCGGCATCGCGCTCGTGAAGTCGAGCGGATAGAGCACGATCTTGTCCCGGAGCGCGAGCTTGCCAGCGGCCTCCGCCGTCATGTCGCCGCCGATGAGTACTACCGATCCGGACAGGTGTGGCGGAGTGGGCCCCGAGACGAGTCGAGCGGATCGCGCGAGCGTCGCGGTGTCGGCCGTTGCGCCCGCCCTGAAGACGATGCGTGATGCCGCCAGGTCGAGCCGACGTCGCGTGATCGAATATCGCTGAAACCACCCGCCGGAATCGCCGCCGGGTTTGAGACCAAACCGCTTGAACTGGTCCGCGACATACCGCGCCGTCATCTCGAGTCCGCGGCTCGGCGTATCTCGACCCAGCATCGAGTCATCGGCGATGATCCCGATGCGGTGAGCGACATCTGCCGGGGTGATGGTGCCGGCGGCGCGAGCTAGTGGAGAGGCGGTTTGGGCAGCGAGCGGGCTGGCTGAAAGAAAGACGGCGAGCAGGAAACGGCGCATGTGGGTCTCGATGGGTCACGGTCGTCTGCGCCTCAGCTCGGGCTCTCCGGTGCTCTGGGGCGCTGGTGCGGGTTTGAGGCCGTCCGGAACGGCCTGGTCGCCGTCATCCCGATCACGCCTGCGCTGTTCCTGTTGGCGGCGTTGCTCTTCCCTCCGGCGCTCCTCGATGAGCGGACGGGCGGGAGACAACTCGGGCGCCGCCTCGGTTCTGCCTGGACGCCGGAGCGAGGATAGCCCGGGAGTCGGGATCGATCCTTGCCCGCCGACGTCATCGCTGGTCCGTCCCCGATCGTCCTCGTCGAGGTTTCTGCGCCGACCTCCCTCACGCCCGGTCACTCGGGTTACATAATCGCTGCCAGGATCGGCATCGCGGAACACGTAGCGGGGACCAGGATGAAGCGATCGGTCGGGGACGACGTTCCTTCCGCCCCCATAGCGGTACGGGTAGTACCGGGGATCGTCCCGAATCACCACCCTGAAACGCGTGCACGAGCTGCGATACGGATCCCAATCCGAATACCCCGCATACGCGTGACAGTCATAGCAGACGAATCGGGGGTAATCGTAATGACGCTCAACGTAATAGGGGACCACATCGTAGTCGTAGTCGTCCACCGGGGCGATTCGCGCCGCGAGGTCGGTGAGAGCCACGTACGGATCGCCCTGGATCCTGCCGTCATCGATGACGCGGTAGTCCCAGTAGTCGCCGCGAGTGATCTCCGTGAAGTCGAGTGGGTCCGGAGAGGCGACGGCGAAGAGATACCCGATTCCAGGGTAATCATCGACAATGAACGCCTGGTTGCCCCGGCCTTGCGTGACCTCGAGGGTCTGCTGGTCCTGCACGTAGTTGTCACCCCAGGGCTCGCGCGGAAACAGCACGCGGATCCGTCCGTCGGTGTCGACCCGGAAGACCGAGATATAGGCCGGTTCATCGACGCTCAGGTAGACTCGCGCCGCGCTTCCTCTACGGTAGGGTTCGTCCCGGTCGGTCCACACCGTCACTCGACCGGTCGAGGCATGGTGTGGGGCCGGAATTGTCGTGGGAGTGGGGAGGCCGGCCAGCAGCATCCATCCCAGGGTGAGGACCATGACCCCTCCAGAGCCTTCAGCAGGAATCCCTCACATCTCAGCAGACGGTGTGCCACCCCTTGGTATCGGCATAAGCGCAGTCCGCGTAAAGCTTTGATCCAGCAGGCTTCCACGGTTGGGACTCACAGTGTCACTGGGGGTGACAGTAGGCGCGTTGATTTCCCCCTGATTGCCGAATACGTTGCGCGCTTTATGCCCCCTCCGATCTCATCCACCCGGGCCCGGCTCGATCTACTCGATCCCTTCGAGGTCTCGAAGCTTGGAGGGGTCGAGGTCGTCACCGAGGGGGTAGTCGAGGGATTCCTTGCCGGTCTCCATCGATCTCCCCGCCGTGGATTTTCCGTCGAGTTTGCCGAACATCGGATGTATCAGCCGGGCGACGACCTTCGTCACGTGGACTGGAAGATACTGGGCCGGAACGACCGCCTGTACGTGAAACAGTTCGAAGAGGAAACCAACCTCCGGGCGGTCGTCGTCTGCGACATCAGCCGATCGATGGCCTGGACCAGCTCGCCAGAGGCCGTGCTCCCGAAGCTCGCGTATGCCCAGCGGCTGATCGCCGCGCTGTCCCTCGTGCTGCTCCGCCAGCGGGACGCGACCGGACTCATCGCGTTCGACGACGACGTCCGAGCAATACTCCCCCCTCGCGCTGGCCTGAGCCATTGGCGGCAGTTCCTCGAGACCCTCGGGACACTGGAGGCCGGACACGGCACCGCGGCCGAACCGGCACTGCGACGCGTAGTCCAGCAGCTTCGACGCCGCGGGCTCGTGGTGTTCGTCTCCGATCTGCTGCTGGACCGCACCCTCGCGCTCAAGGCGCTGCGCTTTCTGCGACACCGCGGCCATCAGGTCACCGTCCTGCATGTCATGGATCCGGGAGAAGTTGCCCTCGGTGGCCCGGCGGAGGCTCGCTTCGAGGATCCGGAGACCCGAGCCGCGGTCGTGTTGCGCCCGCGGGATTGGGCCGGCGCCTACCGGGAGACGGTTCGTGCCGTGGTCGCGGAATGGCGGCTGGCCTGCCGGCGGCACGGCATCGGATATCACCGAGTCACGACTGACACTCCCTACGGCATCGTGCTGCGGGAAGCGCTTTCCACGTCCTCCCGGGTGGCATGATCGACTTTCTTCATCCGTGGGCCTTGGCAGGACTCGCGGCCGCCAGCATTCCTGTCCTCCTCCATCTCCTCGCCAGACGGGAACCACCGACGGTGGTTTTCCCCGCTGTTCGGTACCTCATCGCGACCACTCAGGAGCATCTCCGCCGACTCAAGTTGCAGAACCTGCTCCTGCTGCTCGTGCGCACGGCACTCATCGCGGCGCTCGTGCTCGCGGCCGCAGGGCCGACGATGCCGCGCACCGGACTGCCCACCCACGCACCCAGCGCGCTCGTCCTGATCGTCGACAACTCGCCGAGCAGTGGAGCGGTCGTGGCCGGCACGAGCCGACTCGCTCGGATTCAGGAGGCCGGCCGGGCGGTACTTTCCCGAGCCACGCCCGCCGACGCGATCTGGTTGATGACCGCCGACGGAGTCCCTCAGCGAGGCGACCCCGCCGGACTCCGCCGTCAGCTCGACGCACTGCCGGTCTCCCCCTTCCGCCTGGATCTCGGAAGAGCGCTCGATCTCGCGGTCGAGGTGCTCGCGACGGATTCGCGTCCCGGTGAAGTGACTCTGTTGAGTGATCTGCAGGCGAGTGCGGTCTCCCCCGCCAACGTTCCGGTTCCGCTGGTCGTGGGACGTCCGGACGACAAACCGCCGAGGAACACCGGTATCGGCGCGCTGGAGACGGGTCAACAACCGTGGTCGACCGATGGCGGGCGGTTGACCGTGACACTGGTGGGTGACTCAGGGGCATCCGTCCCGGTGGCTGCTCGTCTCGGGAGTCGCCCCGCTCGGCAGGTGTTGGCCCCCGCCGGTGGATCCGCCGTCTTTCCGGTGATGACCGCGCCACCAGGCTGGTGGACCGTGTCCGCCGACCTCGATCCGGACGAGCTCCGGATCGACGACCGACGGCTGGGGGTGGTGCGCATCGCTCCGGTCGCCCGAGTGAACTGGGATTCGGCGAGCCGCTACATCGCGGCTGCCTGCGAGGTGCTCGAGACCAACCGCCGCATCGCGCGGGGGAACGAGGTGGCGATCGGTCGGCTCGCGAACGGCAGCTCGGTCGTCACACCGCCCGAGGATCCCGCGGCACTCGGGGCGCTCAACCGCGCGCTCGCCGCGAGAGGAGTCGGCTGGAGCTTCGGTGAGCTCGTGACGACTCCGGCGACGACGGACAGCGGTACGATCACCGGACGCTTTCGCGTGCTGCGGCACTACCAGCTTCGAACGAGTGGCAGTGGTCGCACCGGCGTTCTCGTGACCGTCAGTGGAGCTCCATGGCTCGCCCGGAGCGGCAACGTCGTGCTCCTGGGAAGTCGACTCGATCCCGAGTGGACGGATCTGCCCGTCTCGGCTGGGTTCATGCCGTTCATGGACGCCCTGGTCAACCGACTTGCGCGGGGCGAGGTAGCGCTCACTGCCGGGATTCCCGGCGATCCGGTGCAGGTGCCGGATTTCGTGACCGGCGTTCGTCAAGGAGAGCGGGGTTGGCGCGTCGAGGGCGGAGGATTCTTCCGGCCCCACGATCCCGGGGTCTACTACCTCGTTGCCGGAGACGACACGGTCGGCGCCGTGAGCGCGAACATCGATTCACGAGAGTCGCTCCTCACCCGGGCGACAGACACCCGGGTAAAGACTCTCTGGCGTGCCGCCACTCCCGTCGTCCTCGAGAAGGCGGGCGCCGCCTCCTTCTCCACCGCGGCCAGGGGCGACTTGCGCGGTCCCCTGCTTTGGCTGGCCTTGTTGCTCGGGCTGCTCGAGATGGTCCTGGCGAGCGCGCTCCGGCGGAGAGAGGCGTGAGTCTCCCGACGGTACTCGACGCGTTCGAGCGTTCGCCTTCGATTCAGGACCTCGCCGGGCGCCTGCCCTCGCGTTCCGAGGTGCTCCGACTCGGCGGACTACCGGGCTCGAGCGGCGCGGTGCTGGCGGCATGGCTGGCCCAACGCTTCCCTCAGCGACTGCTCGCGATCGTGGCGCCGACGCCGGCCGATGCCGAGCGGTGGCTCACCGACCTCGGTCACCTCACCGATGGAGGGGTCGCGCTCTACCCGCAGCGCGAAGCGCTCGGCGAGGAAGAGCCGCACTACGAGATCGCGGGCGAGCGCGTCGAGACGATCGAGGCGCTGCTGCAAGGCCGGCTCCGGATGCTGGTCACCACGGCGCGCGCCACCGCGGAGCGGACGCTGGTCCCCGCCGCGCTCGAGCGCGCTGCGGCTCGAAGCTGGCGTACGGGGAGCGTCGGCCGCCGGGTGATGTCGCGCGGGCACTCGAGCGCATGGGCTACCGTCGAGTGCCCACGGTCACCGAAGTCGCCGAGTTCAGCGTGCGCGGCGGCATCGTCGACGTGTACGGGTTCGGCATGGCGGCGCCGGCACGGCTCGAGTGGTGGGGCGACGACGTGTCGTCGATTCGCGGCTTCGATCTCACGACGCAGCGCTCGGTGCAGCGAGCTGACCGAGATCACCGTGCTGCCGGTTCGCACGCGATGCGGTACGGGCGGACGGTCGGACGGTCGAAGGCGCCGGCGTCGCCGTCTGACGCTCCTCGATCTGCTCCCCGTCGGACACGCTCATCCTCGAAGAGGCATCGGGTCCCGATCACGACGAGGTGCGAGCGGGCCTGGCGCGAGGCGGAGCACCATCTCGACGTCGCGCGGCGGCTGGGCGAGGACGTCCCCGTCCGCGGACGACATCCTCGAGGCGCCCGAGGCTTGGCGCCGCCCGGCTCGGCGGCTTTCCCGCGGTTGCTCCTGCGCGACGAGCGCGTCGACCTCCAGGTCGGATTCTTCCCGCCGGAGCGGGTCGATCGCGACCTCAACCGGCTGCGCGGCCCTGCTCGCGGGCGCTCCGCCGACGCTCATCCTCTGCGACAACGAAGGGCCAGCTCGAGCGGCTCGACGAGCTGCTCGAGGAAGGTGGCCGAGCGCCGGCCGACGCGACGCTCGCGATCGGCGCGCTGGACGGCGGCTTCGTGATGCCGACGCTCCGGGTGCTCACCGATCACGAGATCTTCCGCCGGGCGCGCCGGCTCCGCCGGGCGCGCCGCTATCGCCAGGCGGCGCCCTCGGCGGCGACCGGCAGCTCTCACCGTCGGGCGACTACGTGGTGCACCTCGAGCACGGCATCGGCATCTACCGCGGCATCGAGACGATCACCGTCGGGCGAGGCGACGCTCGAGGTCGCGGATCGTCGAGTACGAGGGCGGCGACCGGCTCAACGTGCCGCTCTATCGGCTCGACCAGCTCGAGCGCTATCGCGCCGCCGGCGAGGACGGCGACCGGCCGCCGCCCACGCTCCACGGCTCGGCGGCACCGCGCTGGCAGCGGGTGCGCGAGAAGACCCGCAGTCGCGATCCAGCAGATGGCGGCCGAGCTGCTCGACCTGTACGCCCGCCGGAAGGTCGCGCGCGCGGCTATGCCTTCCCGCCCGACACCCGCTGGCAGCGCGAGCTGGAGTCGTCCTTCCTCTACGAGGACACGCCGGACCAGCGCAAGGCGACCGAGGACGGTCAAGCGCGGACATGGAGCGCCCGCGTCCCGATGGATCGCCTGCTGGTGGGCGACGTCGGCTACGGCAAGACCGAGATCGCGGTGCGCGCCGCGTTCAAGGCGGTGCAGGGCGGCAAGCAGGTCGCGGTGCTGGTGCCGACCACGATTCTCGCCGAGCAGCACGGCCGCACCTTCGTCGAGCGGCTGGCCGACTTTCCCGGTCAAGAGTCGAGGTGCTGTCGCGCTTCCGCACCGCCAAGGAGCAGAAGGCGGTGCTCGAGCGGCTGGCCAGCGGCGAGATCGACATCGTCATCGGCACCCACCGGCTGCTCTCGCCCGACGTGCAGCTTCAAGGACCTCGGGCTGCTCGTCGTGGACGAGGAGCATCGCTTCGGCGTCAAGCACAAGGAGCGGCTCAAGGAGCTCCGGCTCACGGTGGACGTGCTCACGCTGACCGCGACGCCGATTCCGCGCACGCTGCACCTGTCGCTCGCCGGGCTGCGCGACCTGACGCTGATCGAGACGCCGCCGCGCGACCGCTCGCCGATCCTCACCTTCGTCGAGCCGTGGGACGACGGGCTGCTCGAGGAGGCGTTTGCGCGCGAGCTCGATCGCGGCGGCCAGGTCTTCTTCGTCCACAACCGGATCGAGACGATCGAGACGATCGCGGCGCGGGTCGCAGACCCTCGCGCCGCGGGCGCGGGTCGGTGTCGCCCACGGACAGATGCCGGCAGAGCGACCTCGAGACGGTGATGCAGCAGGTTCGTCGCGCGGCGAGGTCGACATCCTGGTCTCGCACCATGATCGTCGAGTCCGGGCTCGACGTGCCCAACGCCAACACCATGGTCGTGCACGACGCGCACCGCTTCGGCCTGGCGCAGCTCTACCAGCTGCGCGGCCGGGTCGGCCGCAGCCACCGCCGCGCCTACTGCTACCTGCTGGTGCCCGACACGATCGACGCCGACGCCGAGGAGCGGCTCAAGGTGCTGGAGCATCACACCGAGCTCGGGGCCGGCTATCGGATCGCGCTCAAGGACCTGGAGCTGCGCGGCGCGGGCAACCTGCTCGGCGCCGAGCAGTCGGGACACGCCCACGCGGTGGGCTTCGACCTGTACCTGCGGTGGCTGGAGGAGACGGTGCGCGCTCTCCGCGGTCAGGGAGACGGTGGAGCAGCCGGCGCCGCCCGACGTGGTGCTCGACCGGCCGGCCCACCTCCCGGACGGCTACGTTCCCGACGACGACGTCGAAGCTGGACCTGTACCGCCGACTGGCGCGGGCTGGGACGTCTGGCGACATTGATGAGCTGCGGGATGAACTGCGCGAGCGGTTCGGGCCCCTCCCGGCCGAGGCGGAGATGCTGCTCGACATGGCCCGGCTGCGCGTGCTCGGCGCGGCGCTGGGCCTTCAGCACGTCCTGGTGCGCGGCGACGAGGCCCGTCTGACGTTTCCGGGCGGGGGCGACGCCGCGGCTGGCCGGCCTGACGACCGCGCTCGACGATGTGCAGCTCGCCGCCGACGTGCGGCGGACTGTCCCGCTGTCGCTTCGCTTGATGCGGTTGGGCGGGGAACCGCTCGTCCCGGCGCTGGTTCGCGCACTGCGGGGCGTGGCGGCGTAACACACTTCTGGAGAGTTCATGCGACGTATCGTGTTCTTCACCGGCGCAATCGTGCCTTCAATGTTGATCGGAGTGGGCTCGATCGGCTGTTCCGGCTTTCGCGACCTCTTCTCGGCACACGCCGACGTGGCGGCTGAGGCCAGCGGACAAGAGCTGCCGGCCACCCGGCTGGCCCAGATCATGAGCTCGGCGGGAAAGGGGGTGCGGGTCAACCGGGAGACGGCGGATTTCGTCGCCAACATCTGGGTGGACTATGCGCTACTCGGTCAGGCCGTAGTTCAGGGAAAGGTTCCAGTCGACTCCGCGAGCGTGACCGAAGTGGTGTGGCCGGAAATCTCCGAGATCAAGGGCATGCGGTGGCACGACACGCTCATGGCCCATCGGGGGTCGTTCCCCGATTCGTCGATCGACAGCCTCTACCGGTCGCCCACGTTGCGGACAATCCAGCACATCCTTTTTGGTGTTCACACGAATCAGCCGGCACCGGTGCGCGATTCGGTCAAGCATCAGGCCGAGCAGGCGCTGGCCAAGATCAAGAAGGGCGCCTCGTTCAACCAGCTCGCGGCAACGCTCTCGACGGACCCCGGCAGCAAGGCCGACAGCGGATTTCTGCCGCCGAGCCCGAAAGGACGCTTTGTGCCGGCCTTCGACAGCGTGGCCTGGTCGCTCGCGCCGGGACAGATGAGCGGCCTCGTCGAGACTCCTTTCGGTTATCACATCATCCGGCGGCCCACCTTGGCCGAAGTCCGAGGCCGCCTCGGCGATTTCCTGACGGAGCGAGCGGGCCAGCACCTCGATTCGCTGTACATGGACAGTCTCGCGGCCGCCAACAAGGTCGAGGTACTGTCGGGCGCGCCGGCCGCCATGCGAGCGGCCGCGGAGTCACCGGACGAATCGCGGCACTCGACCAAGGGGCTCGTGAAATTTCGGGGAGGGACGTTGACCGTCCAGGAATATCTGCGATGGATGCGCGCCCTGCCGCCGCAATACGCCGTTCAGCTCAAGAGCGCGAACGACAGTATGCTGATCCGATTCTCGAAGATCCTGACGCAGAACCTCCTGCTGCTGCGGGTCGCCGATTCCGCCAAGATTGCGCTCACCCCCCTCGAGTGGGCGGGACTCCAGCGGAAGTACATGGGTCAACTCGATACCCTCAAGATGGAAATGGGGCTCAATCAGGCGGATCTCACCGACTCGTCGGTCGGGCTCGCCGACCGCGAGAAGGTGGCGCAGCTGCGCGTCGAGCGATACTTCGATCAGCTCATCGCAGGAAAGGGGAAGCTCCGTCCGCTCCCCGCCGGCCTGGCGACGATGCTGCGCGAGCGGCTTCCCTACCGTATTCACGATGCGGGGATCAATAGCGCGATGGAGCTGGCGACGGAAATGAAGGCCAAGGTCGACAGCGCCGCTCCGAAGGGGGCGATGCAAGCCGCCCCCGGCGGCCCGCCGATTCCGCTCCCCAGCGGTGCGGCGGCGGCGACGCCGGGAGGCACCGCTCCCGCTAGGCCGGCGCCGAAGCCGGCGAGCCCTTCTCCCACGCCGGCCCCGTCCGCCGAGAAGCCGGGGAACTAGCCGTGCGTATGGTCGGGCTCGCATCTGCCTGGGCACTGGTGATGACCGCGAGCGCATGGTGTCCGCCCTGCCTGGCAGCGCAGCAGCCCGCTCAGGCCGCTGCGCCGGACAGCACTTCGGCGTCTCCCAGCATCACCGCCCCTGACACCATGGCTGCAGCTCAGAGGCCCGCCACGCCACGGCCAGACTCCACCATCGTGATCGACAAGGTGCTGGCCGTCGTGGGCAACCGTCCGGTGCTCGCTTCTCAGGTGGACGAGGAGATCTTTTCCCGGCAATCGCAGGGTTCCCAGCTGCCGACCGACCCCGACAGCATCGCGGCGCTTCGAAAGCAAGTCGTCCAGTCCATCGTTGACGAGGAGCTTCTAGTCCAGCAGGCGCAGCGCGACACGAGCATCAAGGTGACCGATCAGGAGATCGCGGATGGCGTCGACCAGCAGGTGCGGAAGGTTCGCACCAACTTCAGCTCCGAGGTCGACTATCGAGCGGAGCTGAAGAAAGCCGGATTCGAGACGCCCGAGGAGTATCGGCGGTGGCTCACCGACCAGCAGCGCCGGGCCGCGTACCAGAATCGTCTCATCGACAAGCTCCGCTCGGATGGAAAGCTCAAGGCCGTGTCGCCGACCGAATCGGAGATGAAGGCGTACTTCGACGAGCAGAAGGGAAGCCTGGGCTCGCGGCCGGCGACGGTCTCATTCCGACAGATCGTCATCACTCCTCAACCCTCCCCGGCGGCCAAGGCGGCCGCGAGGGCCAAGGCCGACTCCATCCTGCTGGAGCTTCGGCGCGGCGCCGACTTCGCGACGGCCGCAAAGCGATTCTCGCAGGACCCGGGTTCCAAGGACCAGGGCGGCTCGCTCAATTGGTTCCGGCGTGGAGTGATGGTGCCGGAATTCGAGCGTGTGGCCTTCGCTCTCAAACCCGGCGTCGTCTCCGATCCGGTGGAGTCGCCGTTCGGCTATCACCTCATCCAGGTGGAGCGCGCTCAGCCCGCTGAGGTGCAGGCCCGCCATATCCTCATCATTCCCGACATCGACTCGGCACACGTGGACAGTGCCCACGCGCGCGCCGACACGGTGCGGGCACGCATCCTCAAGGGAGCGTCGTTCGATTCACTGCAGCGGATCTACCACGATCCGACGGCGGAGAAGGATGCGCAGAACGTCCCAGCCGACAAGCTGCCGGAGAACTATGGAAAAGTGATCGGCGAGGCCGACTCCGGCGCGGTGACGCCGGTCTTCACGATCCCGGGAACCGGCGGACGCGAGCAGTTCGTCATCGTCCAGGTCACCGGTCGCCGACCGCAGGGTGACGTCCGCTACGAGGACGTGAAGGACCGCATCCGCGAACAGCTCGGCCAGCAACTTGCCATTCGCCGCTACATCGACCGCTTGCGGCAATCGACCTACGTGGACGTGAGGTCGTAACGCCCGCGCTTCACCGATGACATCCCGGCCACGCATCGCGGTAACACTGGGCGACCCTCGCGGCATCGGGCCGGAGATCGTTGCGCGGGCGCTCGCCACGACGCTCGACGCGGAGGTGACCGTCATTGGTGCGGACGATCAAGTGCGGGCCATTCCCAATGTGGGGCGTTTGTCCTCCGGCAGCTGGGAGCTCGGGAGCGGCGAACGGGGCGACAATCGGCATCGCGTTATCCGCGCAGGCCGCATCGCCGGCCATGCGGTCGAGAGCGCGGTCAAGCTCGCCCTCGAGGGCGAAGTCGATGCGATCGTGACCGGTCCCGCCCACAAGCACGCGCTCCATCTCGCGGGCTTTCCGTATCCCGGACATACCGAATGGCTTGCCCATCTCGCCGGCGACGTGGACGTTGCGATGATGTTGGCCTCCGACGAGCTCCGAGTGGTGTTGGTGACGACGCATGTCCCCTTTCGGGATGTTCCGGCCATGCTCTCGGTCGATCGGGTCACGCGGACGGGTCGCATCACTCAGCGGGGATTGAGGGAATGGTGGGGCATCGCATCGCCGCGGATCGCCGTGTGCGCGGTCAACCCCCATGCAAGCGAGGGCGGGCTTTTCGGTGACGAGGAAGAGCGAGTGCTCGGACCGGCGGCGAAGGCACTCGGCGCGACCGGCCCACTCCCCGCCGACACCGTCTTCGTACGAGCGATGCGAGGGGAGTTCGATGCGGTGCTGGCGCCGTATCATGATGTCGGGATGACCGCGATCAAGGTGGCGGCGTTCGGTCGGGCGGTAAATGTGACGCTGGGATTGCCGTTTCCGAGGACCTCTCCCGATCACGGGACCGCGCTCGACATCGCGGGGACGGGCAAGGCGGATGCGTCGAGTATGCGGGCGGCGATTGAACTGGCAGTGAAGATGGCGAAACGGCGAAAGGGCGAGACGGCGAAAGGCGACGAGATGGAATGACGGATACGCCGGGGTGATCGCGAACCTCGACCGGTGTCAGGTTCAAGTCACCCGTCGCCATCTTCCTCCTTTCGCCCCTTCGCTGTCTCGCCCTTTCGCCCTTCCGTCCTCTCAAGCCTCCCCATCAGATCGAGATACGCATCCAGCTTGAGCTTCTGCGAGGCGCGGTTCGCTACCAGCACGGCGCCGCACTGCAGGATCGTCTCCCACTCCACCAGGTCGTTCGCCCGCAGCGTATTCCCCGTATCCACCAGATCCACGATCCAATGGGACAGACCGAGCAGCGGCGCGACCTCGACCGAGCCGTTCACTTGAATGATGTCCACCGGGCGCCCCATGGCCGCGAAGTGGGTCTGGGCGAGTCGCGGATACTTGGTGGCGACCCGCGCGGTGATGCCGCCGGGCAATGCCGGGTATGCGGCGTGCGACGGTGCGGCAACCACCAACCGGCAGAAGCCGAATCCCAGCTCCAGCGGCTCGAGCACATCCGCCCCCGTTTCGCGAAGCACATCGGTTCCGGTGACGCCGAGGTCGGCGGCACCGGATTCGACGTAGACGGGCACGTCTCCGGGTTTCACGACGAGAAAGTCGATCGACGGATCGCTGGAAGGAATGAGCAGCCGACGGCCCGCATCGGACGAGGGTTCAGCGCCCGCGCGCCGGAAGCGGTCGACCGAGGGCTCGTACAACCGACCCTTGGAGAGCGCGACGCGAAGGCGACTCAGGTCGCCACCTCCGCGATCGTGTCGAGATCGAGCGAGACGCCGACCGCCGGCATGGGCCGCCCGAAGCGACGCATGAGATCGTCGTAACGGCCACCGGCGCCCGCCGCACGTCCAGCGCCGGCGACGTAGAGCTCGAAGTGAATGCCGGTGTAGTAATCGAGGCCTCGCACCTCACCGAGGTCGTAGACCACGTGGCTCCGCTCGCGAGCGTCGAGCGCCGCATCGAGCGCCAGCAGGTGTTCGAGACTCCTCCGGGCGACGTCCGGTGCCGCGCGCAATGCTTCCTCGAGCGCGTCGCCGCGGCCGATGACGAAGGGAAGCGTCATGAGGGTCTTCGCGTCTCCCTGGGCGCCGGCCAATGCCCGGTGGAGGCTGCCGCGATCCTTCCGGTCGATCCATCGCCGTACATCCCCACGGAGCGGTTCATCCACCGCGTCGAGTCCCGGCGCGAGCACGCCGGCATGGCCCAGGTTGACCTGAAAGTCGGCGAGACCGGCCTCGCCGACCAACGCGACCGTCAGGCGCACGATCTCGATATCCGCGGCGAGATCGCCTTGTCCCAGCAGCTCGGCGCCGACCTGGAGCATTTCTCTGGGGCGGCCACCGCGCTCGGGCTCCTGGCGAAAGACGTTGCCGGAATAGCTGAGACGCAGGGCGCCATCCACCCTCGCAAAGGTCGTCGCGGCAACGCGGGCGAGGCTGGCCGTAAAATCGTAGCGAAGCGCGAGGATTCTTCCGTCGCGGTCGGGAAACCGGACGAGCCGCTCGGCAACGCCGGCTCCGCCCGCGCGAACGAACGTATCTTCGTACTCGAATGTGGGAGGAAGAAGCTCCTGATATCCGGCGCGCTCGAGCGTCTGCAGGGCTCCACGCTGAAGACTGCGGCGGCGACGAACGGCTTCGCCGGTGAGGTCGAGCGCACCCGGAGGGAGCGCGGCGATAGCCGAGTGGCTCATCGGCTATGCGCCGGGATTTCGATCGGGCTGGTGTGTCGCCGGCTCCGCGCGATGAAGGCGTAGTGCCTTGACTCGGCGACCGTCCATCTCAACGACCTCGAGGACATGCGGACCGACGGTCACTCGGTCCCCAGGGCGGGGAAGGCGTCCGAGTTGCCCAAAGACAAAGCCACCGAGGGTGGTGTAATCGGTGTCGTCGAGCGTCGCATCGAATTCCGTGTTGAATTCAGTGATCGGCATGGCACCGTCGAGTCGCGCGGCCCCGTCACCGGCGGCCGCCTTGTCGAGCGGATCGTACTCGTCATAGATGGGGCCGACGATTTCCTCGAGCAGATCCTCCATCGTCACCAACCCGGCGGTTCCGCCGTATTCGTCCAGTACGACTGCCAGATGGGTCTTGAGCCGCTTCATGTCGGCCAGCACATCCTCGACTTCGCGCGTCCCCGGCACGAAGAGCGGAGGTCGCATGATGGTTCGCACGGTTTGCCCGGGTTTGGACCGGAGGGCCGTGAGTATGTCCTTCGCATGGACCACGCCGACGATTTCATCGAGGCTCTCGGTATAGACCGGATACCGAGATCGGCGAGCGACGGCCACCTCATCGGCGGCGGCCTCCACGGACAGGTCGGCGTCCAGCGCCACCATCTGAGTCCGAGGGGTCATGACCTCCTGCGCGGTCTTCTCGCTGAATTCGAACACCCCTTCGAGCAGGCGAGCGTCCTGCTTGAGGAGGCTTCCGCCCTCCTCGCTCTGCTCGACCAGCATTCTGATCTCGTCTGGTGAATGCAACCGCTCTTGCGAGCCGGGGGGAGAGATGTGGATCAACTTGAGCAATCCGTTGGCGGAGCCCTTCAGGAACGCGATGGGCCATGCCATCACCCAGGCGAACCCCGTGAGTGGCACGACGAGCCATGTGGCCACGACCTCCGGATACACCAAGGCGACGGCCTTCGGCACCAGCTCGCCCAGGATGATGTGCAGGATCGTGATGATGATGAACGCGATAATGGACGCGATGCCGTGAGTCGCGATGACCGCGATCGCGTGAGGGAGCGCCTGGAACGCACCGCTGATGAGGCCGGCCAGGGCAGGCTCGCCGATCCAGCCGAGACCAAGCGAGGTTAGGGTGATCCCGAGCTGCGTCGCGGAGATGTAGCGATCGAGCGATTGAACCGCACGGCGCGCCAGCCTAGCTTTGCCATCCCCGGCCTGAGCCAGCTCATTGAGCCGCGTCCGGCGCGCGGCGACCAGCGAGAATTCCGCGGCCACGAAGAAGGCGTTGGCGGATACCAGTCCAACGACGGCGACCAAGCCGATGATGATAGGGGGCGACTCTGCCGGTTCCATACGATATAAGTCTAATACGGCAAAGGTTTTACCGCGAGGGTTCGCGGTGATTCGGCGTTTGTCGGCTCCTCCCTTCGACTCGCTCGATCCACTCCTGACACGGCGGCAGTCGAGCGATGCCGAGACCCGGCAGGCGGTGAGCGCGATTCTCGAGGACGTCCGTTCGAGGGGCGATGCGGCGGTGCGCGAGTACACCCTCCGCTTCGATGGGATCGATCTCGAGCCGAACTCGTGGTCTCTCGACTCCGGTGTCTGGCAGGCCGCGCTCCACCGGATCGACCACAAGCTCTGCGCGGCGCTCAGTCGCGCCGTGGACCGGGTCCGTGCCTTCCATGAGCATCAGCGCGACCCTGGGTTCCATCTCACGGAGGGCGATGGGAGTCTCATCGGGACCAGGGTCACGCCGCTCGACCGGGTGGGGCTCTATGTGCCGGGGGGCAAGGCGTCGTATCCGTCTTCGGTAATCATGAACGCCGTGCCCGCCCTGGTCGCCGGGGTACAGGAGATCATCGCCGTCGTCCCTCCAACCGGAGCGACCGACGCGGTGCTCGCGGCGTGCGCGCTCTCGGGCGTTACACGGATCTTCCGCGTTGGAGGGGCGCAGGCGATTGCCGCGCTCGCCTACGGAACGGCGACGATCCCGAGAGTGGACAAGATCGTGGGCCCCGGCAATCGATGGGTGGCAGAGGCCAAGCGGCAGGTGGTGGGCGAGGTTGGCATCGACATGATTGCCGGGCCCACCGAGGTCCTCATCATCGCCGACTCTACCGCTCGCCCGGCGCGGGTCGCGGCCGACCTCGTTGCTCAGGCGGAGCACGATCAGGACGCGGTCTGCTGGTGCGTCACCACCGACCCGACGCTGGCCGATGCGCTCCCGGCGGCGCTCGAATCGGCCCTCGCGGCGGCCCCGCGGGCAGAGATCGCTCGAGAGGCGATCGAGCGAAACGGACTCGTGATTCTGGTGCCCGAAATGCGCGACGCGATCGAGGTGGCCAATCGGCGAGCCCCGGAGCATCTGGAGATCGTGGCCGAAGGCGCCGAGCGGATCGCCGCCTCGGTACGGCATGCAGGCGCGATCTTCCTCGGGGACGACACCCCGGAGCCGGTGGGAGACTACATCGCCGGACCGAGCCACGTCCTCCCTACCGGCGGCACCGCGCGGTACGCGTCACCGCTTGGCGTATACGACTTCGTGAAGCGAACCAGTATCGTCCGGTACACGAGAGCCCGACTGGCATCCGACGCCGAGGCCATCATCGCGCTCGCCGAGGCGGAGGGTCTGTGGGGCCACGCACAGGCGATTCGGGTGCGGATGTCCCAGGAGAACCAGTAGATTTCCAGCATGCCGAACCGGCAAGGCGACTGCGCTCATTTGAGGCGGGCACCGGCCACTCCGATGCCACGGCTCTGGATCGTCCTGGGGCTGACCGGGACCTTCATGGTACTGGAGGCGGTCGGCGGATGGCTCAGCGGATCGCTTGCCCTGATCGCCGATGCCGGTCACATGCTCACTGATGTGGGTGCGCTCGGCCTGTCGCTCGCGACGGCGTGGATCGCTCAGCGCCCCGCAGACGACAACAAGACCTTCGGCTACCTACGCTGGGAAATTCTCGCGGCGCTCGTAAACGGCGCGGCCCTGTTCGGTATAGCGGGCTGGGTGGTCGTCGAAGCGCTTCATCGGATCCAGCACCCCGAGCCGATCCGCACGGGTCTCTTTCTCGCCGTGGCCTCCGCCGGACTCGTCGTGAACCTGGTGAGCCTCGGTCTCCTTCACGGATCTCGCACAGGCAGCCTCAACGCGCGCGGCGTCTATCTCCATGTAATGGGTGACGCGCTCGGCTCGGTCGGTGCCCTCGGCGCCGCTGTCGTGGTCCGGCTCACCGGATTTACCCAGGCCGACCCGATCGCATCGGTCCTGCTCTCTCTCCTCATCCTGGTGGGGGCCTGGCGGTTACTTCGGGAGAGCAGCGATATCCTGCTCGACTCGGTTCCAGGCCACATCTCGATGCCCGAAGTCCAGCGGAGGATGCTCGCCGTGCCGGGCGTGACCGGGGTCCACGATCTTCATGTATGGACGGTGGTCAATGGGGTCGTGGCCATGAGCGGTCACGCGATCGTGCCCGATCTCGAGGCGCATCCCGGCGTGCTCGACGGCATCCGGAACGAGCTGTCCAACCTGGGGATCGCGCACGTCACGATTCAGCTCGAACTGTGCGACGAGTGCGAGGAGGTCCGAGAGGTGGCGCAGGTCGGCCTCAGCGGCCATGGCCATCACGGACACCGGCACTAAGACCGGACCAGTACGGAAGGTTCTCTCCACCCGCGCGCTCAATCGCGCACTACTCGCGCGGCGAATGTTGGTACGCCGCATTCGCATATCCCACTGTTGCTCGAATTCGACGCGAGAACTGCGCGACGGCACCCCGTTCGAATCGTCTCGGTGACGCAAACGTAGGCTTTCCCGCCGCTCGCTTCCCGATTCGGAAAGTTCCTTCTTGCGGGCTGGCACAGCCTAGTCTATATATGCGCCGCGGAGGCCCGGGTATCCGGGCCTAAACCGTTGAGTCCCGTTGGGGTAAGGAAGCGCATCGCGTGATCCGGAATCTGGCCATCATCGCGCACGTCGACCACGGCAAGACCACGCTGGTGGACCAGATGCTCCGGCAGGCCGGTGCCTTCCGCGCCAACCAGCAGGTCGAGGAGCGGGTGATGGATTCGAACCCGCTCGAGCGGGAGCGGGGCATCACCATCCTGGCCAAGAACACCGCGGTCCGCTGGCACGGGGTCAAGATCAACATCGTGGACACCCCGGGCCACGCCGATTTCGGCGGCGAGGTCGAGCGAATCCTGCGCATGGTGGACGGCGTGCTGATCCTGGTGGATGCGGCCGGAGGGTCCGATGCCGCAGACCCGGTTCGTCACCCGCAAGGCGCTGGCCCTGGGCCTCCGGCCGATCGTCGCCATCAACAAGATCGACCGGCCGGATGCCGAGCCGCTCCGCGTGCACGACGAAGTGCTCGGGCTGTTCATCGATCTCGAGGCGACCCACGAGCAGCTCGACGCGCCGTTCCTCTATACCTCGAGCCGAGCCGGCACGGCGACGACCGATCTGGAGCAGCCCGGGCACCGATCTCGACGCCGCTCTTCCAGGCGATCCTCGACCACGTGCCGGCGCCCGACCGGCGATCCCGACGGGCCGTTCCAGATGCTGATCTCGACGCTCGACTTCTCGACCTTCCTCGGCCGGATCGGCGATCGGCCGGATCGAGCGGGGCCAGGTCCAGGTGGGCGATCAGGTCGCGCTGCTGCCGCTGGGCGAGCCCGGGACTGGTGACCGACGAGGCGGCCGTCGAGCGGAACCGGGTCACCAAGCTCTTCACCTTCGACGGCCTCAACCGGGTCGAGGTCGACGAGGTCGCCGGCGGGCGACATCGTCGTCGCTCGCGGGATTCGAGGCGATCGAAATCGGCAAGACCTTCACCGTCGGTCGACATGCCCGGAGCGGCTCGAGGGCATCGCGGTCGAGGAGCCGACGATCTCGGTGGACTTCATCGTGAACAACTCCCCCTTCGCCGGCCGGGAAGGGAAGTTCGTCACCAGCCGGCAGCTGCGGGATCGGCTCTTCCGGGAGCTGGAGCGCAACGTGGCGCTCCGGGTCGAGGAGACCGACAGCCCGGACACCCACACGCGTGTCCGGTCGCGGGCGAGCTCCACCTCGGCATCCTGATGGAGACGATGCGGCGCGAGGGCTACGAGTTTCAGGTCTCGCGACCGCGGGTGATCACCGCGCGAGGGCCCCGACGGCGAGCGGCTCGAGCCGTACGAGGAGCTGACGATCGACGTGCCCGAGGAGTACATGGGCGTCGTCATGGAGAAGCTGGGGCCGCGGCGGAGCGAGATGATCGAGATGAAGAATCCGGGGCAGGGGATGGTGCGGCTGACCTTCCGGATTCCGGCGCGCGGTCTCTTCGGGTACCGGTCGGAGTTCCTGACCGACACCCGGGGCACCGGCATCATGCACCATCGGTTCCTCGACTACGGGCCGTGGGCCGGGCCCGCTGGCCGGACGGAAGCGCGGGGTCCTGGTGGCCGATCGCGAGGGGTCGGTGGTGGCGTTCGCGCTGGGCAACCTGCAGGAGCGGGCCCAGATGTTCGTGACGCCGGGCGACCAGGTGTACGAGGGGATGATCGCGGGCGAGAACTCGCGTCCCGGCGACATGGACGTGAACGTCACCAAGGAAAAGAAGCTGACGAACATGCGGACCACGGCGACGGACGAGAACATCCAGCTGGAGCCGCCGCGGCAGATCACGCTGGAGTACGCCCTCGAGTACATCGAGGAAGACGAGCTGATCGAGGTGACGCCGAAGATCGATCCGGCTGCGGAAGCGGGTCGCTGGCGGCGAACGACCGCAAGAAGGCCGCCCGGGCGCGCCCGGGTGGCGGACGCGTCGTGACAGCGACCTGATACACCTCTCACGCGATGGCGGAGGGGACTCATGTTGGCCTGGGAGACGTCGGTGGAAGCGATCGACGCTGCGTCGGAAGTTCGACGACGACGAAGACGAGTTCGAGGACGACGGGTTCACCTTCGACGACGAGGATGAGGACGAGGACCTGGACGACGAGGATGACCTCGACGACGATGACGAATTCGACGACGAGGATCTCGAAGAGTTCGAGGACTTCGAGGAGGACGAGGAGCGTTGAGGTAGGAGCCATGGGCGCAACCAGAAGGCCCGCCGTCACGACGGGCCTTCGTCATGTTCGTTGCCGAAGGCTATATTAGGCGGGCGGTCGGCGCCTCGCAGTCGGCCCGATCCAGTACAGGGCCTGTAGCTCAGGTGGTTAGAGCGCACGCCTGATAAGCGTGAGGTCGGTAGTTCAACTCTACCCAGGCCCACTGAATCGCCTGACTCAGCTCTTCGACTTTCCCGGTCGGAGAGCTGTTTCCGTTGCGACCCCGGCCTCTATCGCTCGGCCAGCATCCGCTTCCGCACCTTCAGCTCCCGCTCCAGCCGCCCACACATGATGTCGCACAGCCGGAACACGTCCTTGTCGGCCAGCCGATAGTACGCGAACAACCCTTCCTTCCGCCGGGCCACGAATCCGAGGGTGAGGAGCAGGTGCAGGTGCTTCGAGACGTTGGCCTGGGTCAGGTCCGTCCGCTGGATCAGGTCGGACACGGTTGCCTCGCCGCCGCGGAGGCACTGGAGCAACCGCAGGCGGGTGGGCTCGGCCAGGGCCTTGAAGCGACCGGCGACGGTGGCCAGAAGATCGGGGGAGAGTTGGGCGTTGCTCATGGTCCTCATGCCTGACTGAAGGAAAGCTCACGGGGCCTTCATCGCCCCTTCACCGGTCGCGACCGCATCGAGTGGCCGGGTCCGTGCGGTCCCGCGATTGGAGTGAGCACTAGTTGACTATATAGCTATCTAGTTATACAATGTCCAGGGTCGGCGGGCACTTCGGCCCCCGATGCGCTCCGGGATCGGATGGCTCATGTCGCTTCGTCACGCCGTCATCGCCCTCGTCTTCGCGGCCGGGCTGCCCGGCGTGCTCGCCGGCCAGACGCTGTCGCTTGGCGAGGCGCTCCGCCGGGCCGAAACGGGCGCCTATGCCAACCGGGTGGCCGAGGCGCAGGCTCGCGCCCTGGAGGCACAGGCGTCGCTCGCGCTGCGCGGCGTGCTGCCCACCGTGCGGGTGGAGGGCAGCTACATCCGGACTACCGACCCACTCGGGGCGTTCGGCTCCACCCTCCGACAGCGCGCGGTCACACCCACCGCCTTCGAGCCCTCACGGCTCAACGAGCCGGCCGCCATCGGCAACGTCGGCTCGGCCCTCGTCATGGAGCAGCCGATTTTCAACGCCGATGCGCTCTTCGGTCGCCGAGCCGCGGCGCGGGCGGGCGCGGCGGCCCGTGCGTCCGAGGACTGGGCTCGGGCGGGGACGCAGGTGGACGTCGTGCGGGCCTACTTCGGCGCGCTCCTCGCGCGGGAGCAGGTGGCCACGCTGGACAGCTCGGCCCGTGCGGCCCACGCGCACCAGCGCGTCGCCGAGTCCCAGCACCGCAACGGGCAGGTGACGAAATCGGATGCGCTGCTCGCCGCGGTGCGTGCCGGCCAGGTGGACGCCGACCTGATCGCCGCTCGGGCCGCCGCCAACGTGGCCCGCGCCCAGCTCGCTCTGGCCCTCGGTACCCCCGCCGACACCAGCTTCGTCCTGCCCGAGCATCTGCCCGACACGGTGGCGATCGACCGCCTGGCGGGGTCCGCCGCCACCGATAGCCTCGGTGACCGCGCGGACGTGCGCGCTGCCCGGCTTGCCCTGGACGCCGCGACGGCCGACCGGCAGCGCGCGACCGCGCTTCTCCTCCCCCGTGTCAACTCCTTCGGCCGCCTCGAATGGAATTCCGACGACACGCCGTTCGGAGGGCGGAACGCGTGGACGGCGGGGATCATGGTGACATGGTCGCCGTTCAGCGGCGGCGCAGAGCTGGCCGAGCGCCGGATGGCGGAGGCCCGCCGAAGCGCGTCCGCAGCATCGGCTGAGGCGGCGGAAGCGAGCGGGCGCCTCGAACTCCAGGAGGCGGCGAACGCACTGGAGGTCGCGCTGGCGCGCATGGCGATCACGGGGCGGGCGGTGGAGCAGAGCGGCGAGGCGCACCGGATCGTGGCGCGGAAGTACGAAGGCGGTCTCGCCACCGCGGTCGAGCTCTTCGACGCCGCTGCGGAAGAGACTGGGTCCCGGCTCGGCCACGCGGCGGCGCGGTACGAGGCCATCGTGGCGGCCGCGCAGTACCGCCGGTCCTCGGGACGCAGCCTCGCGGACCTCACCAGTCTCGACGACGTGGAGCGATAGCATGCGATGGAAGACGAAGTTCTCGGCGGGCCGGATGATGCTCCTGGGCGCGAGCCTCAGCCTCCTGCCGGCATGCCGCCGGGAGGCGGCTGTGGACCGTCCCGGTGCCCCCGCGACACAGCCCGACGGCCGCATGCTCGAACTGCGGGACAGCACTTTTCCGGCCGTGCTGGAGGCCGCGGGCAGCGCGGCGCCGGTTCAGCGGGCCACCCTGAGCACGAAGGTCATGGGGGCGGTGACGTCAGTGCTGGTGCAGGAGGGCGCCCGGGTGCGGGCGGGCCAGGTACTCGCGCGGATCGACTCGCGCGACGTCGCGGCCAAGCGGGCCCAAGCGGCCGCCGGCCTCGCCGACGCGGATGCGGTGAGCCGGGACGCCCTGACGCAGGCTCAGCGATTCCGCGCGTTGTACGCCGACAGCGCCGCGACCCGAGCGCAGCTCGACGCCGCCGAGACCGGGCTCGCGCGGGCGGAGGCGGGGGTGCGGACGGCGCAGGCCGCCGCGGACGAGCTGGAGGCCTACGGCGCCTACGCCGAGGTGCGCGCGCCGTTCGCAGGCGTGGTGACGCAGCGGTTCGTGGACCGGGGCGCGTTCGTCGCCCCCGGCGCGCCGATCGTCGCCGTGGAGGACGAATCGCGGCTCCGCATCAGCGTGACGGTGGCGCCCGACGCGGCGCGGCGGCTGAAGCCAGGAGCGCGGGTGGAGGGCACAATCGAGCGAGTGGCGGTGGACGCGGTCGTCGAGGGGGTGGCGCCAGCGCCGAGCGGAGCGCTCTACACCGTGAACGCCCTGGTGAACAACGCGGGCGGCGCGCATCCGACCGGTGGATCGGCGACCCTGCGGATTCCGGTGGGCGTCCGGACCGGGCTGGTGGTGCCCGTGGCGGCGCTGGTGCACGAAGGCGATCTCACCGGCGTGCGGCTGCAGACGGCGTCGGGTACCGAGCGTCGATGGGTCCGTCTGGGAACGCCGGCGGGCGACGCGGTTGAAGTGTTGTCGGGGCTCCGGAGCGGTGACCGGATCTTCATCCCCGCGGCAGCGGAGGGGAGCCGCTGACGATGGGCATCGCCGGACGGATCGCGCAGCCGTTCCTCCGCTCGAAGCTCACGCCGCTGGTGATCGCTCGCCTCGCTCGCGGTCGGACTCGCTGGCCATCCTGGCCACGCCCCGCGAGGAGGAGCCGCAGATCTCGGTGCCGATGATCGACGTGATCGCGGCGCTGCCCGGCGCCACGCCGGCGGAGGTCGAGAATCTGCTCGTCCGTCCGATCGAACAGCGGATGTGGGAGATCCCCGGCGTCGAGCACGTCTACTCGATGGCGGGCGATGGCGATCGCGCTGGTCACGGTCCGCTTCAAGGTCGGAGAGAACCAGGAGCGAGCGTCGCGAAGGTCCACGCCAAGCTCGTTCGCGGCGATGGACCAGGCTGCCGCCCGGCGCGACGCCGCCGCTGGTCAAGCCGCACTCGATCGACGACGTGCCGATCCTGACGCTCACCCTGCACTCGGCGGCTACGGCTCGAACGAGCTGCGCCAGATCGCGATCCATCTCGAGGACGAAATCCGCACCATTCCCGATGTCGCCGAGACCTCCGTGATCGGCGGGCAGCCGCGGCAGATCCGGGTGACGCTCGATCCGGCGCGGCTGGCGGCGAGCGGTGTCACGCCCGGTGAGGTGGCGATGGCGCTGCAGGGCGCCAACGCGCGGCTGCAGGCCGGCGAATTCGCCGCCGGCGGACCGCGTCTACCTGGTGCGGGTCGGGCGCCCCGCTCGCCGAGCGCGGCGGACGTCGGCGAGCGTCGTGGTCGCGACCCGCGGCGGGGCCGCCGTCTATCTCCGGGACGTCGCGACCGTGACCGAGGAGTTCGGGGAGCGCGACCGACTACGTGACCCACGCCGAGCGGGGCGCAGGCGAGCGAGCAGCGCCGTCACGATCGCGCGTCGCCAAGCGGCCCGGCGCCAACGCGACGGCGGTGGCGCGCGGCGTGCTGCGAGCGGGTGGAGGAGGCGCGCGCGCCGGCTGCTGCCCGCCGACGTCGACGGTCAGACGTGACCCGCAACTACGGCGAGACGGCGAGCGAGAAGGCGAACGAGCTGATCCTGCATCTCGCTGATCGCCACGCTCTCGGTCACGCTGCTGATCTGGCTCTTCCTCGGCTGGCGCGAGGCGCTGGTGGTGCTGGTGGCGGTGCCGGTGACGCTGGCGCTCACGCTGTTCGCCTACTACGCGCTCGGCTACACCCTCAACCGCATCACGCTCTTCGCGCTGATCTTCTCGATCGGCATCCTGGTGGACGACGCCATCGTGGTGGTGGAGAACATCTACCGGCACCTCGCGCTGGGCGACCAGGACCCCGAGACCGCGGCGGTCGAGGGCGTGGACGAAGTCGGCAACCCGACCATCCTCGCCACCTTCACGGTGATCGCCGCCATCCTGCCGATGGCGTTCGTCTGCGGGCTCATGGGGCCCTACATGCGCCCGATCCCGGTCGGCGCATCGGTGGCGATGCTCGCCTCGCTCGGCCGTCGCGTTCATCGTGACGCCGTACCTCGCGCTCCGGCTGCTGCGGGGGCACGTGCCGGTGCCACATAGCGGCGGTGCGGGCGCACGGCGACGGAAGCGGCGGCGCGCTTCGGCGCGGTTCTACGCCCGCGCTCATGACGCCGCTCATGGACCGACCGCCGCGCCGGCGGTGCGCGCTTCTACGGCGGTGTGCTCGGGCTGCTGCTCCTCTCGATGGGGCTGGTGGCGCTCAGGGTGGTGTCGGTGAAGATGCTCCCCTTCGACAACAAGAGCGAGTTCCAGGTGATGCTCGACCTCCCGGAGGGAACGCACGCTCGAGACGTCGGCGGCGCTCGGCGCCGAGATCGCGGCCTACCTGCGCACCGTGCCCGGAGGTGACGAGCACCGAGGTGTACGCCGGGACCGCCGCGCCGTTCAACTTCAACGGCCTGGTGCGGCACTACTTCCTGCGCCGCGGCGCCAACGTGGCCGACGTGCAGGTGAACCTGCGTCGCCAAGGGCGACCGCGCCGCGGCAGAGCCACGCCATCGCCGTGGCGGTGCGGCCGGCGATCGACTCGATCGCCCGACGGCTACGACGCCAGCGCCAAGATCGCGGAGATCCCGCCCGGGCCCGCCGGTGCTGTCGACGCTCGTGGCCGAGGTGTACGCCGGCGACCGATTCGGCCCGGCTGGCGGCGGCGCGGGCGCGTCAAGTCGGTCTTCGAGTCCACGCCGGGCGTGGTGGACGTGGATTGGACCGTCGAGGCGCCGCAGCGGCAGCTGGTGCTCCGGGTGGACCGCGTCGCGCGCCGCGATGGCTGGGGCGAGCGTCGAGCAGATCGCGCAGGCCGTTACGTCTGGCGCAGTCGGGCGCCCGCGGTCGGCCTGGCCAGCGAGGCCGCCGCCCGCGAGGGTGTGGCGATCGTTCCGCGGCTTGCCGCTCGCAGCGATCGGTCGAGTGTCGAGGCGCTGCTGGCGCTGCCGGTGGCGACGGCCGACGGGCCCGCAGCCGCTCGCGCGATTCGTCACGGTGGACTCGACCGACGCGAGAGCCGCGCCGGTTCCGGAAGGATCTGCGGCCCGGTGATCTACGTGACCGGCGACGTCGCCGGGACGATCGAGTCGCCGGTCTACGCCATCCTGGCGATGAACCGCGCGCTCGACACGATGCGGGTCGCGGGCGCGCGAGATCGCGCGCTACAACGCCGTGCAGCCGGACCGGCTGGACGAGACGGCGATCAAGTGGGACGGCGAGTGGCAGATCACGCATCGAGGTGTTCCGCGACCTCGGGCTCGCCTTCGCCGGCGGTGCTGGTGCTGATCTACGTGCTGGTGGTCGGGTGGTTCCAGTCGTTCAAGATGCCGCTGGTCATCATGGCGCCGATTCCGCTCACGCTCATCGGGATCCTGCCCGGGCCACGCGCTCACCGGCGCGTTCTTCACCGCGACATCGATGATCGGGATGATCGCGCTGGCGGGCATCATCGTGCGGAACTCGATCCTGCTGGTCGACTTCATCCAGCTCGCCGAGGAGCGCGGGCCGGCCGCTGCGCGGAGGCGGTGCATCGAGGCCGGCAGCGTGCGGTTCCGGCCCGATCGCGCTCACGGCCGCGGCGGTCGTGGTCGGCGGGCTCGTGATGGTGCTCGACCCGATCTTCCAGGGGCTCGCCGTCGCGCTGATGAGCGGCGCGATCGTGGCCACGCTGCTCACCATGGTGGTGGTGCCGCTGCTCTACTGGGAGCTACGGCGCCGCCCGGACTGATTCTCGAGGGGGTCCACTCCTATTCGGAGGAAAGCACCATGTGCAATGATCTCGTCGTCCGGCGCTTCGCCGGCACGTTCGTGCTCGCGTCGCTCGCGCTTGGCTGGTTCGTGAACCCGCTGTGGTTCCTGTTCACGGCCTTCGTCGGCGCCAACCTGCTACAGTCGTCCTTCACGGGTTTCTGCCCGCTCGAGCGGATTCTGGGGTACTTCAGGCTATTCGGCTGCCGTCCGGGGAATGCGCCGAGCGCCGCGGGGGGCGCCGCCGCGTGACCATGTACTCGCTGATGGGCAGACCTGGTCTGCCGACGGACGGACGGTGACGTGTATCCCGATGCAGCCTCTGCAGACCCCCGTCCGATGAGTGGGATGGGGCCGGGTGGAAGGGGGCCAACAGCTCCAGCCGGGTGGAAGGGGCCAACAGCTCCTACGGGATGGTCTTCACCTTCAAGACTGGCTGAAAGCGCCGATCCCAGGGAAAGTGACACCCTGATGCACTATACAAAGGGATGGATGGGTGCGGGATGTGGGTGTGGACCGTGATCGGCGTGCAGGTGGTAGTCCTGCTGGCCGGCGACATTGGGAAGCAGTCCGAGCCATAGCCATGTCGGAAGGAGCTCTACTCGCTAGAGGAGGCCGTCAAGACACGAATCGTGTTGTCGATTGTGTGCGGCATGGTCCGACATTTCACGTCGGTTGACATTGGCAGGTGGTGGGGCGTCTATGTGGAAGTGCCTACCAAGTCAGCACTTGTGTGGTGATGCCTGACGGCAAAATGTCAGTGCGGAAGACGTAATCAAATCGCCTGATAAGCGTGAGGTCGATAGTTCAACTCTACCCAGGCCCATCGGTGTACACTTCTTGTGCCGCCAGGATCACGCCTCTGGCGGCCTTATTGTCGTATCTAGCCGGAGAGGTACATTGGCCTAATCCGCCGCTTCCTGCATGGTGGGCGTTGGCGTGCCCTCCATCCAAGCCGGTCAGCACTGCTGACTTGCAGGAGTTGGATCCCAAAGATGTCACGCCGCAAGACGGTCTCGACTCAACCCGCTGACTCGCCGGCCCTTACAGCGAGCGGCTCTAGGCACGCCGATGCCCTGCGTGCGAGATTCCCTTAGCATGGCCGCCAATGCCGGCGGGCCGGACACCCTCGTTGGCCGGACCCTTCGTGATGGGGTCCTGGTCCACGAGAAGCTGAGGGAAACTTCGGCCGGGACGCTTTATCGCGCCGAAGACCCGAATGGCCTCGAAATGGCCGTTCTGGTTTTGCCTGCCGCCTCTGCCGATTCCGTTACGCTCGCCCTTCTGCGCCAACGGTTCCGCCGCGCCGTCGAAATCCGGCATGCCAATGTCGCCTCGTTGCATACGGTCGGCGAGACTCCCGATGGCCTGGCATACGTTGTCGCGGAGTGCCTCTCCGGCGAGCTGTTGTCCACGGTTCTGGCCAGGCGTGGCGCGCTCCCATCCGCCGAAGCGTTGGACATCATCTCCCAGGCCGCGGCTGGACTGCAAGCCGCTCACGAGGTTCGCTGGGTGCACGGCAACCTCTCGCCTGAAACGATTCTGTTGAGTCAGACTGCCGGCGGCTATCCCATCGTGAAGTTGATCGGCTTCGCGCAGGCACTGCTCTCCATGGGCGAGACCCAGCCGCGCGAGGCGGATCCGCTGCCCGAGTACGCGAGCCCCGAGCGGGTGTCGGGTCAGCCACCTGACGAGCGGAGCGACGTATTCAGCCTGGGAGCGGTGCTGTATCACATGCTCACTGGAGCCCCGCCGACCACGACCACGAGCGACGATCGGATTCCCGTGGGACTTCAGGCCGCAATCGATCGCGCCCTCTACCCCCTGCCATCGGGGCGTTTCAGGACGGTCGCGGAGTTCGCCGCGGCGATTGCAGGGACGCAGAGTGCTCCCGCGGTCGAATCCCCGACCACGCGTGTCGGCGCCAATCGAGCGGTCGAATACCGATCCGCGGCTGCCCTCGTGGCTGTCGCGGCGGGTCTCTGGCTGCTTGGGAGCACGCGGCCACCGACAGCCGCCCCACCGGTGCTCACCGCCGCACGCGAATCGGCGTCTGTGCCCGCCGCTGAAACTCAGCCTCGGCCTCCAACTCCTCCACCCCCCGTTGCACCGTCTCCTGCGCCCTCTTCCGGGCGCCGACCAACGACCGCGGGACGCCCCGACTCGGCTTCGGGAGCGAGAATCAGCCCGTTCCGCCGCGCACATCCATGGGTCGCGGTTCCCGGACAACGCTTCTACTATCGAAGCAGCTGCCCGGTGGCGCTTCAATCTCGGGACTTGCTCTACTTCACGAACGAGGACGAAGCGCGGGCCGCCGGGTATGTCCCGAGCAACATTCCGGAATGTCGCTGAACCGCTCGCGGTGACCCCTTTCCCGCTCGCGTGTTGGGCATGACTGCAACTCTCCCCGAATCCCGTGTCGCTTCGGGCTCCCGTATCGCGTCGATCGATGTAATCCGCGGCGTGGTCATGATCCTCATGGCCATCGATCATGTCCGTGTCTATTCCGGACTCCCAGCCGGTGGTCCGACACCAGGAATCTTCTTTACCCGCTGGGTGACGAACTTCTGTGCTCCCGCATTCATCTTCCTTGCAGGCACGAGCGCATTTCTCTACGGCCGACACCGTCCCGGTCTTTCACGATTTCTCGTCACCCGCGGTGCCTGGCTCATTTTCCTCGAGCTGACCGTTCTTCGAGTCGCGTGGACGTTCAACTTCGATTTCATGCATTACGAGATGGCAGGCGTCCTCTGGGTAATCGGCTGGTGCATGATTCTGCTCGCGGGACTCGTGCAGCTCCCACTTCGCACCGTCGGCATGCTCGGCGTTTTCATCATCGCGACGCATAACGTCGTAGACCCTCATCTCCCTACGCTGGTGCCCGCACTCGGCAGTGGCAGTCTTTCCGGCCTTTGGAAGATTCTCTATCTCGGGTTCTTTGCCGGACCGATCCGATTCGGGCCGGATGGTCCGAACCTGATCGTGCTCTACTCGATCATACCATGGATCGGGGTGATGGCGGCGGGCTATGCCTTCGGGGCGATACTCCTGCTCGACCCACTCGAGCGCAACCGGATCTGCGTTCGGGTCGGGCTCGGTGCGGTGGTCCTCTTTCTCGTATTGCGCGGCCTCAATCTCTATGGCGATCCTCGCCCATGGAACGCGGCCCCCGGCGAGGGCGGAGCGCCGGCAATGCCCCCGCTCCTCGCGTTTCTCAATACCAACAAATATCCGGCGTCGCTCGACTTTCTGCTCATGACGCTGGGTCCCACCATTGCGTTGATGCCCCTGTTCGAGCGCGGCCGGGGCGCGCTGGCGCGCTGGATGACGGTGTTCGGAAGGGTCCCATTCTTCTTTTACGTGCTGCACATCCCGCTGATCCACGCCCTCGCCGTACTGGTCTCGGTGATTCGCGAGGGGGCGCCGAACCCGTGGCTCTTCGCCAACCATCCGATGGGAAATCCGCCGGCCCCGGAGGGGTACACCTGGAGTTTGGCGCTGCTCTATGCGGTCTGGGGCGCGGCAATCGTCGCGCTGTACTTCCCTTGCCGGTGGTATGCGAACCTCAAGACGCGGCGGACCGACTGGTGGCTCGGCTATCTCTAGCCTGCCGACTTCATCATCGCTTTCCGAGCAGGACCCAGCCGCCCCAATAGCTCACCTCTACCGAGTCTTTCTCCGCCCCCGCTCCGCTCAACGGCCGCCGCCCGTTGAGTTGGGTCAGCGCGAGCAACCCGCGTCTCGATCCCGCGCTCGACTCGACTCGCAACTCCGTCCCGGTAACGGCCGAGCGCGCGAGCGGTCGGAGATCGAACACCAGGGTATCGGCTCCGACGCGGACGCGAATGATGCTGCTCACCGGCGCACTGACGACATTCACCGAATCCGGTCCGGCCAGCCGGCTCGTAGGATCGTTGATGGAAATGGGCACTGCCCAATCGAAGCCGGCCACGGGAAGTGCGCCGTTCCCGCTCACCTGGAACCAACCGCTGGCGCCTGGACCGCGGTCCGATACGTACGTGACGTTCCGGAGTGCGAGAATGCGAATGCCCAGGCTGTCGCGCTCCTGACCGTAGCGCGTGATTGATTTCCAGGCGATCCTGGGCAGCGGGCGGCCGATTCGCGACGCGATCTCCTTCTCTGCGCGGTGATCGATGAGGAACCGGAGTGCCGCGCTTGCCTCGCGCGCCCCGGCGCTGTCCTTCGACTCGAGCATGCGCGCGAGCCGCCGTCCTTGGCTCGAGACGGAGACGCTGGTGAGGCTGGTCGGCCCGTACAGGGTCAGGAGCAGGAGTGCAGCGAGGCTCACCGGTATGAGCCGAATGCTTGCCGCGGGGCGCACAGTGTACAGGACGGCAACGCCGAGTAGCCAGACGCCGAGGATGAGGCCGAGCACACGGGGCTCGGTGAGTCCGTAAGGGACGATTCGCTTCCAGAACGCCACGAGCAGCATGAGCGCCGCCGGGATCAGACCGACGAAGAGCCAGCGGGCGTAGGTTCGGATCCACCCTTCCCCCGGGTCTGCCCGAAGTGGGTGCACAAGGAGAAAGCCGAGGAGCCCGGTGACTGCCACGCTCGCCACGAGCCAACCGATCCATCCGCTCGGCCATTCGGCGCCGAGCAGAATCTTAACAAGGTAGGCGAGAAGAATGACGAGATACGTGAAGGCGAGCGGCGTGAGGATGTACTGCGAGAACACCTTGAGCGCGCGAGGATATTCCGTATCGTGAACCAGTGCAGCGAGGTCTCGGGGAACCATGGCGAGGAAGATCCAGGTGTTGATCACGAAAGAGACGATGACCCAGATGCGAAAGTAGGTCGTCCCACTCACGTGCACGCCGAAGAGCTTGTCGAGCGCGGCGAGCGCGATGACGAGGCCGATGTAGATGACGGCGGAGAAGACCGCCGCGCGAAGAAAGCCGAGAAAGAGGCGGCGATTGTACTGCCAAAAGGCGAGCGACTCGACCGCGCCGAGGAAGGGCAGGAAGGCGACCGTAAGATGAAGTGCGGCGCTCAGCAGGAAATATCGGATCGACTCGTGAGTGATGTCGATGCCGCGCCACGCCGTAAAGAACGCCGCCAGGGCGAGAACGCTGCCCAGGAGGACGCCGTTCTTGAGGCCGGACGCCCAGCCGCGCGTCTCCCCGAGAAGGGCGAGCGCGAGAGTCAGAGGGAGGCCGAGCGCGGCGACGAAGGTGACACGGGACCACAGGGCATCGGCGCCGGAGCCGGAAGCGAGGTTACCGGCGAACGCCGCGACCACGCCCGCCGCGAGCGTCCAGGGGAAGCGACGCAGGACCGCGGCGGCATGCTCGATCAGGGTGGCGATCGAAGGGAATCGCATGCGGTCTCGGAGTATGGCAGAAGCGGAATTCGAGAGCAAGAATCGGAGTGTGACGACCGCGGCTCGCTGCTAGCTTTCGCCTCGTGATTCGAGGGCAGACATGCGGTCGAGAGGAACGAACATGAGTATATCGGCAAAGAAGATCGAGCTCGCTGCCGCGACCCGGCAGGATCCCCGGTGGGCGTCCGTCGTAGCTCGATCAACCGAAGCGGATGGGAAATTCTTCTACTCGGTCAGAACGACGGGGGTGTATTGCCGCCCGTCCTGTGCCGCCAGGCGCGCAAGACCGGAGAACGTCCGGTTCCATGCAACTCGCGCCGAGGCGGAAGCCGCGGGGTTCCGGCCGTGCAAGCGGTGCAAGCCCGACCAGCCGTCGTTGAACGAGCAGCATGCGGCCAGGGTGACACTCGCTTGCCGTCTCATCGAGACTTCACCCAAAGCCCCAACCCTCGAAGATCTGGCGGCGACCGCAGGACTCAGTCTCTTCCATTTCCATCGCGTCTTCAAGGCAGTCACCGGACTGACGCCGCGCGCGTACGCCGCGGCGCATAGGGGCAAGCGCGTGCGCGCCGAGCTCTCGCGCACCCGTACCGTGACGCGGGCCATCTATGACTCGGGGTACGCCTCGAACGCGCAGTTCTACGGCGAGGCCCAGCAGATGCTTGGGATGGCACCGACGACCTATCGCGCCGGCGGCCTCAACACGGAAATTCGATTCGCCATCGGCGAATGTTCCCTCGGCTCGATCCTGGTCGCCACGAGCGAGATCGGCGTCTGCGCGATCTTTCTCGGTGATGACCCCGATGCACTGGCCCGAGAGCTCCAGGATCGGTTCCCGAGAGCCACGTTGGTCGGCGCCGACGCTGAGTTCGAGGCCCTCGTCGCCCGCGTTGTCGGGTTCGTCGAGGCCCCGGCATTGGGTCTCGATCTGCCGCTCGACGTGCAGGGGACCGCGTTCCAGCAGCGGGTGTGGCAGGCGCTCCGGGAAATTCCCCCGGGATCGACCATGAGCTACACCGAGGTGGCGGGACGAATCGGATCACCCAGATCGGTGAGGGCGGTAGCCGGCGCCTGCGCGGCAAACTCACTCGCCGTGGCAATCCCGTGCCATCGTGTGGTGCGGACCGATGGCGGACTGTCGGGATACCGCTGGGGAGTCGAGCGCAAGCGAGCGCTGCTGCAGCGTGAGGCCGGATCATGACCGCGGCGATGACGCTTCCCTCCATCGATTGGAGCAGTGTGGGTGAGGAGCTCGACGCCCATGGTTGTGCGGTGGCTCGTGGTCTGGTTTCCCCGGAGGAGTGTGAGGGGCTCGCCGCATTGTACCCGTCGGAGGCTCCGTTCCGCAGCCGGATCGTCATGGCGCGCCACGGTTTTGGCCGCGGGGAATACAAGTACTTCTCGTATCCTCTGCCCGATCTCATCGAGGGCTTGCGGACCGCGCTCTATCCGCCGCTCGCCGACATCGCCAATCGCTGGAACGCCGCCCTCGGCAGTGAGGCGCGGTACCCGGAGGACCACGCGGCATTCCTTGACCGGTGTCATCAGTCCGGGCAGACCCGCCCCACGCCGCTGATGCTCAGGTACACCGCCGGCGATTACAACTGTCTCCACCAGGATCTCTACGGCGAGCATGTCTTCCCACTGCAGGTTGCCGTTCTGCTCTCATCGCCGGGACGAGACTTCACGGGCGGCGAGTTCCTGCTGACCGAGCAGAGACCCCGGATGCAGACGCGTGCCGAGGTCGTCTCGCTGACCCAGGGCGACGCCGTGATCTTTCCTGTTCACCATCGTCCCGTGCGCGGCACCCGGGGGATCTATCGAGTCAACATGCGTCATGGCGTGAGTCGAATCCGATCGGGCCTGCGCCACACCGTGGGCATCATCTTCCACGATGCCGCCTGAGGCTGCGGCTGAGGAGCTGAGCTTGTAACCTTGATGCCCATTCCTCCGTCATAGGCGGGACTTCGCTCCCCTGGCCACCCCTTCCATGAGAAGGTACGATTCCCGCCATGCCGCTTCCGCGTTTCCGACTGGTGCTGGCGTTGTCACTCTTTCCGCTCCTGACGGCCCACTCGCAAGAGCACGCCTTTACTCATGCCGACACGCTCCGGGGATCGATCACCCCTGAGCGCGGCTGGTGGGACGTCGTGTTCTATGATCTGCACGTAAGAATCAATCCGGCCGATAGCACGATCAGCGGATGGAACGGCATCACCTATCGGGTCACCGGAAAGCCCCGAGCCATGCAGGTGGATCTGCAGGAGCCGCTGGTGATCGACAGCGTGGTGCAGGACGGCAGGAAGGTGGAATATCGCCGAGACGGAAATGCCTTTTTTCTCACGGTGAACGGACAGAAGGTCGGCTCGATCGGGACGGTGACCGTCTACTATCGCGGTACGCCGCAGGTGGCGAAGAATCCGCCATGGGATGGCGGTCTGATCTGGGCGCAGGACCCGGAGGGTCATCTCTGGATTTCGACCGCCTGCCAGGGACTCGGGGCCAGCGTCTGGTGGCCCACCAAGGACACCCAGGCCGACGAGCCCGACAGCCAACGGATCGCGATCACCGTTCCCGATTCGCTCTCGGTGGTGGCAAACGGTCGTCTCAGAGGTGTCGAGCGTCCGGGGAAAGGCTGGACCACCTACGAGTGGTTCGTCACGAGCCCCATCAACAACTACGACGTCGCCGCTTCCGCCGGTCATTACGCGCACTTCGAGGATTTCTACGAAGGCGAGGATGGCCACCTCACGCTCGACTTCTGGCCCATCGCGTATCACCTGGAGGCCGCACGAGCGCAATGGAAACAGGTGAAGCCGATGCTGGCATGCTTCGAGAGCTGGTTCGGCCCGTATCCCTGGTACCGCGACGGCTACCAGCTCGTCGAATCCCCCCACCTTGGGATGGAACACCAGAGCGCGGTCGCGTACGGCAATGGATTCCGGAACGGATACAAGGGGAAGGATCTTTCGGGGACCGGGTGGGGACTGGCGTGGGACTTCATCGTGATCCACGAGAGCGCCCACGAATGGTTCGGCAACAGCATCACCTCGGCCGACCTCGCGGACATGTGGGTCCACGAGAGTTTCGCCAACTACTCGGAATCACTCTACACCGAGTGTCAATTCGGCAAGTCCGCCGGAGCGGACTACGCCCGAGGCACGAGGAAGCTGGTGAAGAACGACAAGCCGATCGTCGGCCCGTTCGGAGTAAACACCGAGGGCTCGAGCGATATGTACTACAAGGGCGGCAACATGCTTCACACGATCCGCCAGGTCATCAACAATGACAGCACCTGGCGGGCGATCCTCCGAGGGCTCAACGCGGAATTCCGTCATCGGGTCGTGACCGGAGACCAGGTGCGGGACTACATGAGCGCACACGCCGGGATCGATCTTCGCAAGATCTTCGAGCAGTACCTGACGACCACCAAGATTCCCGTGTTCGAATACCGGCTCGACGGTCCGACGCTGTCCTACCGCTGGGGCAACGTCGTACGGGGATTCGCCATGCCGATCCGCGTCGCCACCGCGTCCGACAGCGCGATCCGCCTCAAGCCGACCGAGGCGTGGCAAACGACGACCCTTCCGCTGGTCCACCCCGACGAATTTCGAGTGGACCAAGACTTCTTCGTCGACGTCCGCTGGGTGGATCGAGGCGATGCGGCGACTCGAACGTCGACCGGCGCGACGACACGCTGACCATGGATTCATGAGATGATCACTCAGAACGAGTTCGAGCGGCTCCAGAGACTGATCGCAGCGACCGATCTCGACGGCTGGCTGCTCTTCGACTTTCGCGGGCGGAATCCCATCACCGCGGCGGTGCTCGGTGCCGAGATCGTGGGGAGCCGACGGGTCTACGTGCTCATTCCACGCAAGGGCGCACCGGTCGCCCTGGTCCACGCGATCGATCAGGAAATGTGGCGCGGCTGGCCCGCGGCCTGGCCGAAGCACGTGTGGGTCAAGCGTGAGACGCTCACCGAGGAGCTCGGCTCACTCGTCAACGGCAAGCGCCTCGCCGTCGACTACTCGCCGAATGGCGCGATTCCCTATCTCGATGGTGTCCCCGCCGGCGTCATGGAGCTGCTCCGCGGCCTCGGGGGCACGCTCGTGCCGTCGGCGGATCTCGTGACCAGGTTCTGCTCGGTCTGGACGCCGGAAGACCTCGCCTCGCATCGACGGGCCGCGGAGATTATCGCCACGATCGCCCGGGACGCCATCGCTCTCGCGGGCTCGCGGGCAGGATCGCAGACTCCTATGGGCGAGTTCGAGCTTGCCAACTGGATTCGCGAGCGCTTCGATCGTGCCGGGGTGATCACCGACAGTGGCCCCAGCGTGAGCTGGGGGCCGAATGCGGCCCGGACGCACTATGACCCGACCGCGACCGACAGCGTCCCCATCACCTCGGGTGCGCTCCTCCTCGTGGATCTCTGGGCCAAGGAGCCCGACGGGATGTATGCCGACCAGACCTGGATGGCCGCAATCGGTGCGCCTTCCGACAGGGACGGGCGGCTCTGGACCATTGTCAGGGACGCACGAGACGCCGCGCTTAATCTGATTCGCCGCAGAGTGCGTGGTGGCGAGCCGGTCCGCGGTGCCGAGGGAGACGCGGCTGCCAAGCAGGTGATCGGTGCCGCCCGGTATCTGGAGTTCACCCAATCCCGCACCGGTCATTCGATCGACCGCTATGGGCTCCATGGCTTCGGCCCACCGATCGATGACACCGAGACCTACGATGGTCGGCTCCTGATTCCAGGTGTCGGCTTCTCGGTCGAGCCCGGCATCTATCTTCCCGGTGAGACCGGCGTGAGGAGTGAGGTAAACGTCGTGGTCGGCGAGGCTGACATCGTCGTGACCCCTGATGCCTACCAATCGGAGCTGATCGTCGTGTGAACTCCCTGTAATCCTCCCACCTACACGCGTTTACGGAATTGTCTGGTGCCACCGTACTCCGCCCGCCGATTGAGCCGATCCAGTCTCTCGTGCATTCTGTCAGGGGATAGACGTTTGACCACGGGAGGAACGGCGCGTAGTGTCAAGGCGGGTCACCTTCGACCTTGTCCGGTCTGGCAACGAGCTCCTCATGAGCCTCTCCCTCTCCGCTTCCTCCGAGTCCGTCGCGGCGATCGTGGACGTCGTCCCGATCGGCCTTGCCCTGTTGAGTAGCGAGGGCAGGGTGCGCTGGGCCAATGCCGAGTTCGGACGGCTGGTGTCCCGGAGCCGGGAGGAGTGTCTCGATCAGCCGTTCAATGATCTGGTCGGTCTCACGACCGAGGGAGAGAGCCTGCGTACGGAAACGCGGTTCTCCCATCGTGACGGCAAGGGTGTCTGGCTCGAGATAACTGGGGGTTCCTTGGCCGAAGGGGAGAGGGGGGACTCGTATCGCCTCGTCCGGGACATCACGCGGCTGCGGGACGCCGAGAGGGAACATTCGCGTGCCCTCTCGGTGCACCGTGCGACGCTCGAATCGACGGCGGATGGTATCCTGGTCGTCGACTGTGAGGGGCACGTCGTCACCTACAATCGCCGCTTTCTCGACCTGTGGCGGATTCCCGAGCGACTGACGACGACCGGCCGCGATGCCGATCTCCTGCAGTTCGTCCTGGACCAGGTGCGCGATCGCGATGCGTTCATCCATCGGGTGGAACAGCTCTACGCCGCCCCAGAGGAGTCCAGTTACGATGAGATCGCCTTCACCGACGGCCGGGTGTTCGAGCGCTATTCCCAGCCGCAGCACATCGACGGCGTGGCGGTCGGCCGCGTGTGGAGTTTCCGCGACGTGACCGAGGCTCGGCGATCCGATGAAGCACTCCGGTTCTCGGAGGACAAGTTCGCGAAGGCGTTTCAGAGCTCTCCGCTGCGTGTGAGCATCAGCACGCTCGAGGAAGGCCGGTTCGTCGAGGTGAACGAGACCTTTCTCCGGGACCACGGGTTCACCCGAGAGCAGGTGATCGGTCGCACCTCGCCCGAGCTCGGGCTGTGGGCCGATCCCAACCAACGGCGACGGTTGGTCGACACCATCCGTCGGAACGGAATGGTCAGGGACTACGAATACGCCGGGCAGTTGCGGGACGGCCGCATCCAGACCACGTCCATCTCCGCGGAGGTGATCCAGGTCGGAGGCGAGGCGTGCCTCCTCTCGGTCGCGACCGACGTGACCGAGCGCAAGGAGGCGGAGGAAAAGGCGCGGCGGTCGCGCGCGGAGCTGCGTGCCCTGGCCGCGCGACTCCTGCTGGTGCGCGAGGAGGAGCGGACGCGAATCGCACGGGAGATCCACGACGAGCTGGGCCAGGCGTTGACCGGGCTCAAGCTCGACTTGGCGTGGCTGAGGCAGCGGGTGGACGACCGCGGCGAGCTGTCCGCATGGGTGCAGTCGATCGTCGAGCGCATCGACGGCACCATCGACTCCGTCCGTCGAATCGCGACCGATCTTCGACCGAGCATCCTGGACCACCTCGGGCTGGTGGCCGCGATCGAATGGCAGGCCCTGGAGTTCGAGCGCCGCACGGGCGTGAAGGCGTCCGTACGGGTGAGCAGACCCGATGTCGCCCTCGATGACGTCCGTGCGACTGCGGTGTTCCGGATGCTGCAGGAGACACTCACGAACGTCGCCCGCCACGCCGGCGCCACCCGGGTGGACATCGATCTCACGGTCGGCAACGTGGACCTGTCGCTCGACGTGAGGGACGACGGCCGAGGGATCACGCCGGCGGAAATTGCCGGGGGCCGGTCGCTCGGTCTGGTGGGTCTCCGCGAGCGGGCCATCGCCTGCGGCGGAATGCTCGAAATTCAGGGAACTCCGGGACGCGGCACGCAGGTGTCCGTTCGGATTCCGCTGCCTGGTCATTCGCTGCCGGGATGGATGCCATGATCCGCCTCCTCATCGCCGACGACCATCCGGTCGTGCGCGAGGGACTGCGCCGGATCGTCGCCGACCATCCGGAGCTCGAGGTCGTTGGCGAGGCCATCAACGGTGACGAGGTCCTCACCCTGCTCCGCCGGCTCGCCGCCGACGTGGTTCTCCTCGACATCGCGATGCCCGGACCCGGTTTTCTGCAGGTCCTCGAGCACCTGCGGGTCGAGCACCCGAGTGTCGCCGTGTTGGTGCTGAGCGTGCACCCTGAAGACCAATACGCGGTGCGCGCGCTCCGCAGCGGAGCCGCGGGCTATCTCACGAAGGATCACTCACCGGAGCAATTGGTCGATGCGATCCGGAAGGTCCATCGCGGTGGCAAGTATGTGAGCCCGACGTTGGCCGAACGGCTTGCGACGGATCTGGCGACGGCCGGCGCTCGTCATGCCCGGCACGAGCTACTCTCCCATCGTGAGTACGAAGTACTCTGCCTCCTGGGGTCCGGTCGCACGGTGAAGGAAATCTCCGAAGAGCTGCGTCTCAGTCCCAAGACCATCAGCACCTATCGCGCCCGGGTGCTGGAAAAGATGCAGGCCACTACGAACGCCGATCTCGTGCGTTACGCCGCGCAACACGGGCTCATTCGGTAGGATCCCATCACGCTCCTGTAGGTCCCCAACCGACACATCCTCAGCAGAAAGCCGAAGCCGGAATCGGCGTCACGCCGATAGTCGGGATTTTCTCGCTCCATACCTTGCACATGTCCCGTACACAGAACACCGGAACAGTGCCTAGGAGGAGCAGATGCAGTTGCAAGCCAGGGATCTCCGCCGCACGGCTCACGAGTACCCGTTGGGGCACTCGGCGCACGAGCAGCGGCGTCTTGCCGAGCAGGGTTTGATGCTGCAGCCCGTGACCAAGCGTCTGTTTCGCGACGCAGGCCTGCGTCGCGGTATGCGCGTGCTCGACATCGGCTGCGGCGTGGGAGACGTCAGTTGTCTCGCGGCTGAAATCGTTGGATCCCACGGGGCGGTGCTCGGGGTGGACTTTGCCGGTGCCGTCCTGTCAACCGCCCGGAGCCGAGCCGCATCGCGTGGGCTTACCTGGGCGCGCTTCATCGAGGCCGACATCACCCAGGTCTCGCTCACCGATCTGGGCTCGCAGCGGTTCGATGCCGTCGTCGGTCGCCTGGTGTTGATGTACCAGACCGATCCCACCGCTGTCCTGCGTCGCCTCTCGGGGATGGTGCGACCCGGGGGCGTGGTCGCTTTCCTGGAGGGCATTGCACTCCCCCCGCTCGCGTGGCCGCCTCGGCCCTTGTACGCACACACCATCGATCGCCTCCTCACGACCTTCGACCGCAGCGGCGCGAAACTCGACATGGGGTTGCGCCTGCATCACGCGTTCATCGAGGCGGGCTTGCCCGCGCCGGAATCTCGGCTCGACGGGATGGTCGTCGCGGGACCAGACCTCGGTGGGTTTCGCTGGTTGGCGGAGCTGGTCCGCAGCACGATCCCGGCAATGGAGCGCTTCGGGGTCGCGACCGCGGAGGAAATCGATATCGACACACTGGCGGACCGCCTGGTGGACGAGGCGAAGGCGTCGCCTGGGTCTGTCTGTGCGCTCGCGCTCGGTGGTGCCTGGGTGCGGACCCCGACGGGCCGCGTGCGCCGTGACAGTACCGACAATGGGACCGTTCTGAAGGGATCCTGGCCGCCACCGACGTGGCCGGCAGACCACACTTCATCAGAGAGGCAAGGCAGAGTATGAATCAGTCCGTTCGAGTTCTCGGGATCCTCGCGCTACTTGGCTCTGCCATTGGCTGCGGCGACAACAACGGCGGCGACATCAACGCGCCGCCGGTCGGACCCGTCGCAACATCGATCGCCGCGACGGGAGACATCACGGCCAAGGTAGGCGAGTATCGCACCCTCCTGGGCGATCCGCGCAACGGGGGCACTGTGGGACCACAGCCCAGCGGCCGCCGTGAAATCACGTGGGATGGTGTGCCCCCGCAGTTCGACAACGGCGACAACCTCTTCCCCGGCGACTTCTTCAAGAACCTCGGCGTCGTGTTCACCACCAGCGGAACGGGTTTCCGCAACGACAGCACGCTGTTTACCGGGGTGAATCCCGCCTATGCCGACCAGTTCGCCTTCTTCAGCGCAAATAAGATCTTCGCGCCGGTCGGCAGCAATATCCTTGACGTCACATTCCAGGTGCCCGGCAGCACGACTCCTGCCCTTTCGAGCGGGTTCGGTGCCGTGTTCTCCGATGTAGACACGCCCGGAGCGACTCATCTCGATTACTACGCCAAGGACGGACGCCTGCTTGGCCACTACGATGTGCCCGTCCGGAGCGATGCGAGCGGGCTATCGTTCGTCGGGATCAAGTACGACTCCGTGGCGGTCGCGCGAGTGCGGATCACCCTGGGGCAGGGCGCGCTGGGGGCGGCAGTCGCCGACGTGAGCGCCGGTGGGACGGTAGACCTGGTCGTCCTCGACGATCTCCTCTTTGGTGAACCCCAGCCCGCTCAGTGAGCTCGCCATGAGAAAAATCAGCCACGCGACCTTTGCGGCGTTGATCTCGATCCCGGCGGCGGCCTGCTCCACCGCCGGGTCCACCGAGCGGCCGAGCGGTCCGCATGATCTGCTGGTCCGGGCGGCAGACTACTCGTTTGCCGCTCCGGATACGGTTCCGGCGGGACTCACCGCGCTGCGGCTCGAGAACGACGGGAAGGAGATGCACCACCTTCAGCTCGTGCGGATCGGACAGGGGCATACGTTCGAGGAGCTGGTGAGGAGCGCCGAGAGCGGGAATCCGCTTCCCGACTGGACGACCCCGGTCGGGGGTCCCAATGCCTCGACTCCCAAGGACCACGCTCAAATCGTCCTCGGTCTGGCGCCGGGTCAGTACGCGATGCTCTGCTTCATCACCTCTCCCGGCGATCGCACCCCCCACTACGCGAAGGGGATGGTGCGATCCCTGGTCGTCCGCGAGGCAGGCCCGGAAGCGCAGGAGCCTGTGGCCGACGGGCACATCATCCTGAAGGACTACTCGTTCACCGTGACCCCCGCGCTCACGTCCGGCCGGCACACACTGCGGATCGAGAACACGGCGACTCAGCCGCACGAAGTGGTCATCGCGCGGCTCGCTCCGGGAAAGACCGTCAGTGACCTGATGGATTGGCTCAAGCACGAGGATCGTCCACCGCCCGGTGAGCCCGCCGGCGGCGCCACCGCCCTAGCTCCCGCGGGCGTCAACTATCTGACGGCGGACTTCGCCGCGGGCAACTATGTGCTGCTGTGCTTTGTCCCGGATGCCGCCGACGGCCGGCCGCACCTGGCGCACGGCATGTTGAGCGAGTTTCGGGTAGACTAGTACAGAAGAACCCGTAATCCCTAGGGCGGAGGTCGACGTCGAAGACGTCGGCCTCTCCCTGATCCATGAAGGCAGGCGTTGCGACGACATCGAACCAGCGGTCATCCCATGGATTGTGATCTCCGTCGCAGCAATATTGGCACTCGCACCCGAGTATGTACGACCCTCCCTGACATGCGCACTGTTCAAAGGATGTCGGCCCTGTGACACCTGTCATTCTCGTGGTGGATGACGAACCCGCTCTCCGGGGAATGATCGCGCGGACTCTGGAAGCAGAAGGCTTCGGTGTCGTCATGGCCAGTGATGGGCTGGAGGCCTGGGGACTGATCGAGGAAGGGAACGGTCCCTTTGCCCTTCTCCTCGTGGATCTGGTGATGCCGAAGTGGGATGGGACGACGCTCATTCGAAGGGTGCAGGAGCATCAGCCTGCCCAGCGGATCCTGATCATTACCGGCCGGGCCGAACCGGAGCTGCTGGAACAGGTGTCACGCAATATCCCCGTTCTACTCAAGCCGTTCTCGCCTGAAGACCTGCTGCGTGCCGTGCGCCAGAGCCTGCGGCCAAGAGATAGTGGCGCGCCCGTCCGGCCTTAGGTCGTCAGTCATTCTCCGGACATCCAGTCCGGTTAGCTTGCAGTCATCTTCCCCCAGGCGGCCGGTACTCCCAAATGCGCGTCCTGATTGTCGAGGACGAGCCCGAGCTGGCCGATTTTCTGTGTCGGGCTCTCCGTGAAGCGACTTGGGCGGCCGATCAGGCCGCCTCCGGATCGGCCGCCCTCACCTTGTTGGCCGTCAATCCCTACGATCTCGTCGTCCTCGATATCGGGCTTTCGGACATCGACGGCTTCGAGGTATGCCGGCGGTACCGCGCCAGCGGAGGCCGGACACCGCTGCTGATGCTCACTGCTCGCGACGCGCTCGACGACCGCGTTCATGGTCTCGACGCCGGAGCCGACGACTATCTGACGAAGCCGTTCGCCGTGGACGAGCTGCTCGCACGCCTGCGCGCCTTGGCGCGACGTCCGCCCGCGGCGCACGACGTAGTCCTCCGCTATGCCGATGTCGAGCTCAATCCCGCCAGCCGGATCGTGAGCCGCGCGGGTCGCGCGATTCGTCTCACCGCAAGAGAGTTTGCTCTCCTGGAATACTTGCTACGCACCCCCGAGCGGGTGCTGCGCCGGGGGCAGATCCTGGAGCACGTGTGGGACGACAACTTCGATCCCGTCGCCAATGCCGTGGATGTGCTCGTCGGTCGCGTCCGTCGCAAGCTGGATCCCGAGGGGACCTCCCCGCTCATTCATACGCTGAGGGGAGCCGGTTATATGTTCGCCCTTCATCCGCCGCTCGATGCCTCTTAGCCGCCTTCGTTTGCGCCTGGCAGGATGGTTTACGCTCGCGTTTCTCGCGGGCCTGCTGCTGCTCAGCGCAACCCTGTTCCTGTACGCCCACCATCAGAGCGACCGGCGCTTCACCGAAGAACTCGCGACCCAGGCCCGAGAGTTGGTGGCCGCGGTGCGCGTCGAGCAATCGGAGACGCCCATGGCGGGGCTCGAGGCGGCCGTCGGTGAGGCGCTCGATGAGTTGCCGAGCCGATCGGAAGCCTTCGGCGTCTATGCGACCGACGGCCGGCGTATGGGGACCGGCGGACCCCCGTCACTTCGCAAATGGCTGCCCGACAGCCTCCCTTCGAGCGACCTCCGGCCAAAGGAGTTCCGCAAGAAGCGGCCCTACGTTCGAATGGTGCCGGTGAACGTGGCGGATCCCGACCTCCGCATCGCGGCCGTCGGTACCACTCGGCGGCTCGATGCTGAAACCGACGCCTTCGGGTTCTGGCTCGCGGTGAGCGTGCCCTTCACGATCCTGGTGAGTCTGGTCGCGGGGTATCTCTTGTCTCGGCGAGCACTCATCCCGGTCAGTCACCTCGAGCACGCCATTGGCCAGATCGGGCCCGACGCGCTCGACCGCCGGCTCCCGGTCCACCAGCCGCCCGATGAGCTCGACCAGCTCTCGCTCCGCTTCAATGCGCTCCTCCAGCGGCTTCAGGACTCACAAGCGCAGAATCAGCGATTCCTGCAGCAGGCCGCCCATCAAATCCGCACGCCGTTGACGCTCGTGCTGGGCGAGGCGGAGCTCGCGCTCGAGCGCGCGCACACTGCCGAGTCGAGAGGCGAGGCGCTCCGCCGGATCAGGCTCGCCGCCACCCAGATGAGGCGCCGTGTCGAGGAGCTGCTCATTCTCGCCCGTGCTTCGGCCGGCGAGCGCGCATCGCTCACCGATGTCGTCGAGCTTGACGGCCTGGCCCTCGAGTGTGCCGACCTCATGCGCGGCCGGGCCCACGCCCTTGGCCGCCGACTCGAGCTCGGTCGGGTCGATCCGGTCGTCGTGACGGCGAGTGAGTCGCTGCTTCGAGAGGCGGTCGTCGAGCTGCTGGAGAACGCCTGCCGTTACGGCGCCGACGGCGTCCCGGTGCGGCTCTCCGTTTACCAGGGAACGGGGCACGCCGTGATCGAGGTGGCCAACGGAGTCGATGATTCAACAGCCTGGAATTCCGGTGGCGCGCGAGGACAGGGTTTGGGTCTTCAGGTCGTGCGATGGATCGCGGCAGAACACGGCGGCAAGCTCGACCATCGTACCGAGTCGTGCGCCGTTCTCGCGGCTCTGTACCTTCCCGCCAACGGAGCGCATGCCGCTGCTCCGGTGGTGCATCGGTGATTGTCGTCGCCACCGTTCTCCTGCTGCAGGTCCAGGCAGCGGGCGACTCACTCACGCTCGCTGGTGCCCTCGCGCAAGCGCGAACCGGACGCTCTCAGGCTGCCATCTCTTCGGCACGGGTCTCGGAAAATCGCTCGGCGGTGCGGGCGGCCGGAGCGATCACCAACCCGAGCGTCTCATACAGCTACTCCGATGCGGTCCCGACCAACCACCTGATATTCGACCAGCCGCTCGATTGGCTCCTCCGCCGCGGCAGCGACCGCTCCTCGGCCCGGGCCGGTGTGGAGCGCGCACTGGCCGACTCCGCGCAAACGATGAGCCTCCTCGAGCGTGACGCGCGAGTCGCGTTCTGGCGCGCCCGCGCGGGGCAGCTCTCCCTCGATCTGGTCGAACAGCAGGCCGTCCAGGCCGATTCGCTCGCTCGCATTGCTGCGGCCCGGTTCCGTGCGGGCGATATCTCGCTTTTTGAGCAGGAACAGGCCGAACTCGAGGCCGCGCGGGCGCGACAGAGTGTCTCGACCGCACGCGAGACCGCTCTCGTCGCCCGGGCCGAGCTCGCCCGGGCGATCGGGATCGAGGCCCTGCCTCAACCAGTGGGCGCGCTCGACTCGGGACTCGACCAACTGCCCGACAGCGCCATGGAGATATCGGCCAGCCCGATCGTGCGCGCTGCGGTCGCGGATTCCGCCGCGGCTGCGGCGTCGGCGCGAAGCGCGGCGCGCGCCCGTGTTCCATTTCCCGCGCTCACGGGCGGGGTCGAGTGGGGAGACCCCGACCAGCCCGGGACCCTCGCGCTGTTCGGTGTGTCGATTCCTCTCCCGCTCTGGCAGAAAGGTGAAGGAACAGTGGCTGGCGCTCGTGCCCGCGCCGCCGGCGCGGCCGCTGTGACACACGAAGCACGGCTCGATGCCGAGCGGGACGCGCGACAAGCCCGCATCAGGCTGGAGGAGACCGCTGCTCGGGCTCGTGTCGCGCGGGACTCGCTCATGCCCGCCGCGGCCAGACTCCGCGCCCGCGCGCTCCGTGCATATCAGAGTGGCGAGACCGGTATCGTGCCGGTACTCGACGCCTTCCGCGGAGAACGCGAGATCGTGCTCGGAGGGCTGGCGGACGAGCTCGCCTTTCAGGAGGCGGTGGCCCAATGGTACGCGCTCTCCGGGCGATACGAATGAGCAGCATCTCGCTGATGCCGCGCTCGCTTCCTCTTTTGGTGTTCGCGGCCATAGGCTGTCGTCGTGACGCAGCCGAGGAGGATCCGGGTCACCGCAGCGAGACCCGGGTACCCGTCGAGGTAGCCCCTGTCGTCCGCGACTCGATGGTCGAGTCGCTCGCCCTCACCGGCCGGCTCGCCGCGCGCCCCGGTGGCTCGGCGCTGCTGGCAGCCCCGGCCGCTGGGGTCGTGAGCTCAGTCCGCGTCCAGGTGGGCGACCGAGTCGCTCGCGGCGCCCTGGTGGCCGAGCTCGATGTCCCCGAGCTCTCCGCAGACGCCCGGCAGAAAGCGACCGCAGCGGACCAGGCCGACCGCGAAGCGGCTCGCCAACGCCAGCTCCTCACCGACGGCATTACCTCCGCGCGACAGGCGGAAGAGGCAACGGCGGCGGCGGAGCAGGCTCGGGCTGCCGCGGCGGCCGCCCGCGATCTTCTCGCTCGGACTCGGATCGTGAGCCCCATCGCCGGTCGCGTGCAAAGCGTCCTGGTGCAGCGCGGCGAGCGGGTCGACGCCGGCAAGCCATTGGTTGAGATCGTGGCCCCCGACACGCTCGATCTGGTCGTCCCCGTGCCCGCCGGCGACTTACGTCGGCTCTCACCTGGCCTCGAGGCAGCGGTACTCCAGGAGGGTGACACCGCCGCCGTGAGAGGCCGACTCGCGGCCCTGGCCCCGGGCGTCGACTCACTCACGAACGCCGGTGTCGCGGTGATCCGGGTCCCCAATTCGGCGGGCCACCTTCACCCCGGAGCCGGCGCTACCGCCCGCCTCCGCTTGGGAGTGCGCCCCCAGGCGCTGGTGATTCCCGAGTCCGCGGTCGTGCTCGCCGGCGACAGCAGCGTCGTCTTCGTCGTCGGCGCCGATTCGGTCGCTCACCAGCGCGTTGTAAATCGCGGGATCAAGTCCGGCAACCGCATCGAAGTAACCGGGAATCTCGCCCCCGGTGATCGGGTCGTGACTACCGGAGCCTTCGGCCTGCAGGACGGGATGAAGGTGGCACCCACCGCAAGCCGCCGATGAAGATCGCCGGCTCGGTGATGCGGCATCGCGCCACCGTCTACCTAGCCGTCGCGCTGCTTACGCTTGGCGGGCTGTGGGCGCTCTTCACACTGCCGGCCGGCATCTACCCGGAGGTCACGTACCCTCGCATCGTCGTCCTCGCCCGTGGCGGCACCTTCGAGGCCGACGAAATGACCGTCGCGGTCACCCGACCTCTCGAGGAAGCCGTGAGCGGAGTCATCGGGCTTCAGCGCATCCGCGCCCGGACGGTGCGAGGCTCGGCCGAGCTAAGCCTCGACTTTCGTCCCAAGACCGACATGCAGTTCGCTCTGAGCCAGGTGCAGGGCAGGCTCGCGTCACTCCGGTCTTCGCTTCCCGGCGATGTCGACCTCTCGGCCGAGCGGCTTGATCCGTCGGTCTTTCCGATGCTGCAGTATGAGTTGACCGGCGCCGATCCGCTCGTTCTCCGCGATCTCGCCGACTTCGTCGTGCGCCCGCGCTTTGCGGGACTCCCCGAGGCGGGTCGGATCGAGGTGCAGGGGGGAAGGGTACGGGAGATCAGCGTCCAGCTCGATCCTGCACGCCTCGTCGCCAATCAGGTCGGAGTGGACGAGGTTGCCAAGGCCATCGAGAACACGAACCAGGCTGCCGCAGCCGGCCGCGTCGACCGCGACTACAAGCAGTACGCCATAGTGGTGTCGGGATTGACCAGCTCACCGGAAGCCGTGGGCCAGGTCGTCGTGCGCCGTGTCGGCGATCGCGCCGTCCGCGTGGTCGATCTTGGCAGCATCGGCTACGGTGCCGAGGATCTCTTCCAGGTGGTGGCCGGCAACGGTCGCCCCGCGGCGCTCGTCAACGTGGCGCGGCAGCCGGGCGGCAACACCCTCCGTCTCCAGAGCGCGGTGCAAGCGACGATCGACTCCATCCGTCCGCTGCTGCCGGCCGGCGTCCGGTTCGAGCCGGTTTACGACCAGGCGGCGCTGGTCCGAGAGTCGATGCACGGCGTGCGCGACGCCATGCTGATCGGCAGCGTCCTCGCCGTCGCGGTCCTCTTGCTCTTCTTGGGCGAATGGCGCACCACACTCGCCGCGGCGCTGTCGCTTCCGCTCACCGTCGCCATCACGCTCCTGGGCATCGCCCTCGCGGGAGGATCGCTCAACCTGATGAGCTTGGGGGGGCTCGCGGTCGCCATCGGAATCATCATCGACGATGCGGTCGTGGTCGTCGAGAATATCGAGCGCCGACTCACACTCCATCCGGACGAGCTCGCCGCCACCGTCATCCGCCAAGGGACCGACGAGATCTTCGGTCCGGTTGCGGGATCCACCCTCACTACGGTGGTAGTCTTTGCCCCTCTCGGTCTTCTCTCTGGCGTGGTAGGCGAATTCTTCCGCTCGTTCGCCACGGCATTGGCGGTCTCGGTGCTGGTCTCGCTCGTGCTGGCGATGACGCTGATTCCGACCATCGTGGCGCAGTGGGTCACGGGACCGCGGCACGACCGCCCCGTCGCTCGGTACCGGCTCGATCTGGCCCCGCTGGAGGAGCGCTATGGAAGAGCGATCGGGTGGATGCTCGCGCACCGGGGCGTCGCCCTCGGAGCCGCCGCCGGGCTCCTGCTGTCGATGCTCGGACTCACCCGCGTCATGGGCACCGGCTTCCTTCCCGAAATGGACGAGGGAGGATTCATCCTCGATTACCGGGCTCCCGCCGGCGGCGCACTGGCCGAGACGGATCGTCAGATGCACGTCATCGAGCGCATTCTCGGCGCGGACCCCGACATCCAGGCCTTCACGCGCCGTACCGGGAGCGAGCTGGGGTTCGCGGCGACGTCGCCGAACACCGGCGATTTTACCGTCCTCCTCAAGCCGCGCAACGTACGGCACGCGACGGTCTACGAGGTCATGGATCGAGTACGCGCCGCGGCTGGTGAGCAGGCCCCCGCGGTCGAGGTGGAGTTCATCCAACTGCTGCAGGATGTGATTGGAGACCTGGCCGGCGCGCCGGAGCCGGTGCAAGTGAAGCTCTTCAGTCGCGATCAGCAGGCCGCGGAGCGTGCCGCTGAAGAGGTGGCGAAGGTCATCGAGCCGACGCCGGGACTGGTCGACCTCTTCGATGGCAATACCGGGAACAACCCGGAGCTGCGCGTGGACCTCGATCCACTCCGTGTGGCACGTCTCGGTCTCAGCACCGCCGAGGTGCAGGCGCAAGCGAGGGCGGCGCTCTTCGGGTCGCAGGCTGGGACGGCGCGCGAGCCCGACCGGCTGGTTCCTATCAGAGTGCGGCTCACCGACAGCGTGCGGCTGCGGCCCGACGTGGTCTCACAAGTGCCAATCGTGGGCCCGGGCGGCTGGGTCTCGCTCGGGGCCGTCGGCGCGGTGCGCGACACCTCGGGCCCGAGCCAGCTGTTGCGCGAGAATCTGAGACCCTATGTCGCCGTGACAGGGCGGACCAGCGGTCGGAGCCTCGGTGGGGTGACCGGAGACGTGCGCAACGCCGTGAGCCGGGTGCCGCTGCCGGCCGGCGTCACGCTCGAGATCGGCGGCCAGTATGCGAGCCAGCAGCAGTCGTTCAAGGAGCTTCTCGGCATTTTCGCACTGGCACTCGGGGCGGTGTTGCTCGTACTGGTGGCACAGTTCGACGGATTTCGCGGCCCGCTGGCGCTCATCGTCGCGGTGCCGCTCGGTCTCACCGGATCCCTGGCAATGCTCGCCATCTCGGGCGTGGCCTTCAACGTGTCGAGCTTCATGGGCGTGATTCTACTGGTGGGCCTGATAGTCAAGAACGGGATCCTGCTGCTCGACGCGGCCCATCACGCTTCCGACTCGGGAGCGGACACCGCCGAAGCGCTCGCCCACGCAGGCAGAGTGCGCCTCCGGCCGATCCTGATGACCACCGTCTGCACCCTCGCCGGATTGGTTCCCCTGGCACTCGGTTTAGGCGCCGGCTCGGAGCTTCAACGGCCCCTGGCAATTGCAGTGATCGGTGGACTCGTCGTCTCCACGTTGGTCACGCTCCTCATCGTTCCAGTCCTGTTGGAAATCGTCGGAGAGCTCAGCGCTCGGCAGTCTCTCCTTCGCCGTCGTACGGAGCCGCTGCCATTCACGCGCCCCGCGCGCAAGGTGTCGGGCTGATCTCAGGAAGCACGGGCGGTCGAGAGCTGATCCGACGGCGCCAGCGTCACATGAATGGACTTCGAGGTCGGCGTGTTGCTCTCCTCCGCTACGCTCCCGATCGGCACGAGCACATTTGCCTCCGGGAAGTAGGCCGCGACACAGCGACGCGGGATCGGATAAAAGACCAGTTGGAACGATCGAGCGATCCTGCGCTCGTCCTCGAAGTGGCTGGTGATGTCCACCCGCATCCCCGCGGTCCACCCTCGCGATTCCGCGTCGTCGGGATTGATGAAGAGGACGCGGCGTCCTCCATGCACGCCGCGATAGCGGTCGTGCAGACCATAGATCGTCGTATTGAACTGATCGTGGCTCCGTATCGTCATCATGATGAACCGCTCGCCGCTGAGATCGTGCTCGGAGATAGGCGCGACCGCGAACTGGGCCCTGCCCGATGACGTCTTGAACACCCGCTCGCGGGCGGGATTTGGCAGATAGAACGGCCCCTGCGCCAGCCGCTCGTTGTAGCGATTGAAGCCGGGAATCACTCTCGAGATGTGATCCCGAATCTTCGTGTAGTCGCCCGCCAGATCCGTCCAGCGAATTTTCGATCGATCGCCCAGCGTAGCCTCGGCAATCCCGGCGACGATCGCCGCCTCGCTCAGGAGCATCGGTGACGCCGGGTCCAGCCGTCCCGTGGACGAGCTGATGATGCCGAACGCGTCTTCTACACTGAGGCTGCCGCCAGGATCGCGCTCGGACCGGCCGAGACATGGAAGCAGCAGTGCTTGCCGGCCCGTGATCAGGTGAGACCGGTTGAGCTTGGTGGCGATGTGTACGGTGAGACTGCATCGCCGGAGGGCCTCGGCCGTACATACGGTGTCGGGCGCGGCGGAGAGAAAATTCCCGCCGAGAGCCACGAAGACCTCGATTTCTCCATCGTGCATGGCGGCGATGGTATCTACCGTGTCTCGCCCCGCCTTTCGCGGCGGCTCGAACCCGAACTCCCTGGCGAGCGAATTCAGAAACGGCGCGGGGGGACGCTCCCAGATTCCCATCGTCCGGTCGCCCTGCACGTTGGAGTGACCTCGTACGCAGCAGGTGCCCGCTCCCGGCCGGCCGATATGGCCGCCGAGCAGAAGCAGGTTCACGAGCGTCCGTATCGTGACCACGGCGTCCCGGTGTTGGGTGAGCCCCATCGCCCAGCAGGCGATGATCCGCCGGGAGCCAGCCACGAGCCGGCCGGCCCGCTCGATCTCCTCGCGATTGATTCCGCAGCCGTCCACGATCTCGCGCCACGACGTTGCCTCGAGGTCGGCGTAGAGCTCGGCGAATCCGTCGGTATGGTCCCGAATAAAGTCGTGATCGAGCACGCCGCCCGAACTCTCGTCTTCGGCCAGCATCACCTTCATGAGGCCTTTGAGAAGCGCGATGTCGCCGTTGATCCGAACGGGGAGGTGGATGTCCGCCAGCGGCGTTCCCGGTCCCAGCATATGAGCCGCGAAGTGGAGTGGCGTCGAATATTCATCGGGATTGGGATCGGTGAATCGGAGGAATCCCACCTCTGGAAGGGGATTGATCGCGATGATCCTGGCCCCATGCTTCTTGGCGTGCTCCAGGGAGGTGAGCATCCGCGGGTGATTGGTGCCGGGATTCTGCCCGACGATCAGAATGAGTTCGGTCTGCTCGAAGTCCTCCAGTTTCACCGATCCCTTGCCGATGCCCAGACTCTCTACCAGCGCCGTTCCCGACGACTCGTGGCACATGTTGGAGCAGTCGGGGAGGTTGTTCGTTCCGAACTGTCTCGCGAAGAGCTGGTAGAGAAAGGCCGCCTCGTTGCTCGCCCGACCCGAGGTATAGAAGGCCGCCCCGTTGGGACTCTGGAGCCCACCGAGCTCACGTCCGATCAGGTCGAACGCCTCTTCCCAGGCGATCGGCTCGTAGTTCGAGCACCCCTCGCGCCGAAGCATCGGCTCGGTGAGCCGGCCTCGAGAGTTAAGCCAGTGGTCCGGCTGGGCGGCGAGGGCGTCGATCGGCCACTCCGCGAAGAACTCCGCGCCGATTCGGTGCTTCGAGCCTTCATCCGCCATCGCCTTCGCGCCGTTTTCACAGAACTCGAACCGGTGACGCTTGCCGTCGGGTGAGGGCCAGGCGCAGCTCTGACAGTCGAACCCGTCCTTCTGGTTGACCTCGCGGAAGACTCTCATCATATCCCCGGCACCAAGCCGCGGGACCGCGAAGGTGAACGTCTTCGCGATCGCGGGTAAACCCGCGGCCGAGTGCGAGGGCTTCCGAATGTCGGCCAGTTCGCGCTCGATCGGTGGTTGCGCCAGTAACACCGCGGCGGCCGAAGTGCCCGTCGCATCGCAGCAGCGATCGATGGCCGACCGCATGGAGGGAGCGGGAGTCCCTCCGGTCGGTCGGGGTGCGTGCGTGGGAAAGAAACCGGCAGCGAGCAGGGAGAAGGGATCTGACACGGTCACAGCCTCGTCGTGGGGAGAGAAGTCCATGCGGGCGAAGATGCTGGGCGGCGACGCGCGCGTGCGGTGAGGCGCAACACGTTGCCGGGCTCCGACGCAGCCGGTATGATTGCCAACTGATGATCCTCAAGCACCTGCAATATCTCACGACGCTCGCCCGGGAACGACACTTCGGTCGGGCGGCAGCCGCGTGCGACGTGACTCAACCGACGCTGTCCGCGGGGATCAAGCAGCTCGAGGAGCAGCTCGGCCTCCTCGTGGTACAGCGGGGAAAACGATTCGAGGGATTGACTCCGGAAGGCGAGAGAGTGCTCGCGTGGGCTCAGCGGATCACGACCGATGCGGAGAGTCTGGAGCAGGAGGCGAGCAGATTACGAGGCGGGTTGGTTGGGAGACTTCGCCTCGGCGTGATCCCTGCCGCGCTCCCTGCCGTTTCCGTTCTGGCCCGGCCGCTGACGGTACGTCATCCCGGCGTGACCCTAACAGTGATCTCAACGACGTCGATCGATATCCAAGGCGGCCTCGATGAATTCCGGCTCGATGCCGGCATAACCTATCTCGACAACGAGCCGCTCGCGCACGTCCGAGCCGTCCCACTCTACCGCGAGCAGTACGTCCTCCTTACGCCCGCCGACGGTCCCTTGGCGAAACGCACCAGAGTGACCTGGCGCGACGTTGCGCAACTGCCGCTCTGCCTGATGACGCCCGACATGCAGAATCGGCGAATCATGAACGCCCATTTCGCCAAGGCCGGAGTATCGGTGAGACCCGCTCTCGAGACCAACTCGGTCTTCACCCTCTGTGGTCTCGTGCGATCGGGATACTGGTCTACCGTGTTACCGCACGGATTTCAGGAGATGCTGTCGGGCGCGCCTCGCGTCGTGGCCATTCCTTTCGATGAAGTGACTACCACTCACACCTTGGGCATCGTCATCCCGGATCGAGATCCGCCGATTCCGACCGTCGTGGCGTTAATGGACAGCCTTGTGGGCCTCGACTGGTCTGCCGCGGCAGGTCACCCCGATCCCGCGACCACCCGGTAAGGATGGGTGTAGACCGTCGCGCGTCCGCGGCGGGCAAAGCCCACGAGGGTCAGACCAGCCTGCTCAGCCACCCGCACCGCGAGACCGGTGGGACCGGAGATGGCTGCCAGCAGCGGCGCACCGAGTACGGTAGTCTTCTGAACCATCTCGAAGCTCGCCCGGCTCGTGACCACCACGAATCCCTCCGAGGGTTCGACCTTCGCGCTGATCGCCGCACCGATGAGCTTGTCGAGGGCGTTGTGCCGACCGACGTCCTCCCGCATCAGCTCGAGAGTGCCGTCGGCGCGCGCCCATCCGGCCGCATGCACTGCGCCGGTGGCCGAGTTCAAGGGCTGATTGGCCGCGAGCCCGTCGAGCGCGGCCTGGATCACGCCAACCGGGAGGGGCGCACCGCCGGTGACCGGATGGATTTGCTTGAGGACGGCGTCCACCCCGTCCGCTCCGCAAATCCCACATCCAGTCCGCCCCGTCAGACGGCGTGTCCGCCCCGCGATCACCTCGGCGCACCGAGGCGCCACGGTCGCCTGGATCTCGACCCCCCGGCTGTACCGGACGATCTCCAGGTGCTCGAGATCGGCGGGTGATTGAATGAGTTCTTCCGTGAGGCTGAAACCGAGGGCGAAATCCTCGAGATCGGCCGGCGTTGCCATCATCACGACGTGAGGAATTCCGTTGTAGACGATGGCGACCGGCGTCTCCTCGACGATCCGCTCGTCCTGCTCCGTCCGCGTCGCACCATCCCACCGAACGGTGTGATATTCAAGGAGTGGCCCGGCATAGCCCAGCCGGTATAGCCCCATCGGATCTCGTAGTCGCTCGGTGTTGGCGCCCGTCATAGAGGTACTCCGCGGGAAGAGTGCGCCGGAAGACGAGATGAAAGCTAAGTTACCTCGTGGGTTTGCGATGCGGGGCATGTTTGATAGATTCCGTCTATCACGTAATTTAAGTGGTGAATTGGCGCGAGCTTGCGTGTGCTGCGAAGTTCCGTCAAGAGCGGAAAAAATGAGGGGGATGCATGACTTGTCTGGTGCGAGGGATCGGAGGGGTGTCGTGATCGATCGGGCAGCGTGGCTCGACACCGTCGACCGGGTCCTTGCCAGGTTAAAGACGATGCCCGGCGGCCTCCTTCCCATCCTGCACGCAATCCAGGAAGAGCTTGGATACGTCCCACCCGAGTCCGTCCCCGTGATTGCCGAAGCCTTGAATCTCTCCCGTGCCGAAGTGCACGGGGTCATTTCTTTCTACCACGACTTTCGCTCCGAACCGCCCGGCCGTCACATCGTTCATGTCTGCCGGGCGGAATCGTGTCAGTCGGTCGGTGCCGAGGCCTTGCTCGCGCACGCCTGTGATCACCTGGGAGTAGAAGTCCACGGAACGAGCGCGGATGGTGCGGTCACCCTGGAGCCGGTGTATTGCCTCGGCAACTGCGCCCTGTCGCCTGCCGTGATGGTCGATCACAAGGATCTCTATGGGCGGGTGACGGCAGATCATCTCGATGTCGTTCTCGATTCGCTGAGGAGCAGCCGGTGACCCGTATCTACGTGCCTCGCGACGCAGGAGCGCTCTCGGTAGGAGCGGAAGGCGTCGCACGCGGGATCGCCGCCGAGGCTGTCCTCCGGGGCCCGCAGGTGGAGATCGTACGGAACGGGTCTCGGGGGCTCTACTGGTTGGAGCCGCTCGTTGAAGTCGAGACGCCCGTCGGACGCATTGCCTATGGGCCCGTCAGCCAGGGCGATATCGCCAGTCTTTTTCAGGCCGGTTTTCTCAATGGCGGTGCACATCCCCTTCATCTCGGTAATCCAGAAGAAATCCCGTACCTCGCGCGGCAGGAGCGATTGACCTTTGCGCGCGTGGGCATCACCGATCCCGTCTCGGTCGAAGACTACGAGGCACACGACGGCTATCGCGGGCTGCGCCGCGCACTCGAGATGACACCGGCTGCCATCGTGGAAGCGGTGACGCAGTCCGGGCTGCGGGGACGCGGAGGCGCCGCTTTTCCTACCGGCATTAAATGGAAGACGGTCCTGAACACTCCGGCCGACCAGAAATACGTCGTCTGTAACGCCGACGAGGGAGACTCCGGCACCTTCTCCGATCGAATGGTGATGGAAGGGGATCCCCTGGTCCTCGTCGAAGGAATGACGATCGCCGGGATCGCCACGGGTGCCACTCGGGGGTACATCTACCTTCGCTCCGAATACCCGCACGCCCTTCGCGCCCTCAACGAGGCCATCGCGGCGGCGTACGCTCGCGGGTTCCTCGGTGCGTCGGTGCTTGGTTCACCCTATGCGTTCGATCTCGAGGTGCGAGTCGGTGCGGGTGCCTACATCTGCGGCGAGGAGACCGCGATGCTCGAGAGCCTCGAGGGCAAGCGCGGGATGGTGCGCTTCAAGCCCCCGCTCCCGGCGATTGCCGGTCTCTTCGGCAAGCCGACGGTCGTCAATAATGTTATCTCCTTCGCTTCCGTCCCGATCATCCTCGACCGCGGGGCAGAGTACTATCGCGACTACGGAATCGGACGCTCGCGAGGGACGTTGCCGATTCAGTTGGCGGGCAACATCAAGCATGGCGGCCTGGTGGAGAAGGCGTTCGGAGTGACGCTCAAGGAGCTGCTCTACGACTTCGGTGGTGGAAGTCGCAGCGGGCGCCCGATTCGGGCCGTGCAGGTGGGTGGACCGCTCGGTGCGTTCATTCCCCAATCCCAGTTCGACCTTCCACTCGACTACGAGGCGTTCGCCGCGACGAACGCCATGGTGGGACACGGTGGAATCGTGGTCTTCGACGATACCGTCGACATGGCGGTGATGGCCCGATACGCGATGGAGTTCTGTGCCATCGAGTCGTGCGGGAAGTGTACGCCCTGCCGGATCGGGTCCATACGAGGAGTGGAAGTGATGGACCGCGTCATCGCCGCGCGAGAGGCGCAGGATCCCGCGGAGGCCGCGGCCGGCACCGCTCTGCTCAAGGATCTGTGCGACACAATGCTTGCAGGTTCGCTCTGCGCTCTGGGCGGCATGGCGCCGTTCCCCGTCTTGAGCGCCATTCAGCATTTCCCAGTAGACTTCGGTTTGCCGGCGGCGGAGCTCGCTGCGGCTGCCGGGTGACGAGGACCAGACCATGACCGCTATCTCCGATCTCGACTACGGGACACCGGCCCGGGTCTCTCAGCGCACTGTCACGCTGACCATCGACGGGGTGCCCGTCTCCGTTCCCGAAGGGACGTCCGTCATGCGTGCCGCCGCGGAGCTGGGTGTCGGGATCCCCAAGCTCTGCGCGACCGACAGCCTCGAGGCGTTCGGCTCCTGTCGACTCTGTCTCGTCGAGATCGAAGGCCGTAAGGGCTACCCGGCCTCCTGCACCACTCCCGTCGAAAGCGGCATGAAGGTCCGCACCCAGACCCCGCGTCTGGCTCATCTTCGCCGTGGCGTGATGGAGCTCTACATCTCCGATCACCCACTCGACTGCCTCACCTGCTCGGCGAATGGCGACTGCGAGCTGCAGGACATGGCCGGATCCGTAGGGCTTCGCGAGGTTCGCTACGGATTCGAGGGGAAGAACCACCTCAAGTCGCCCAAGGACACCTCCAACCCCTACTTCACCTTCGATCCGAGCAAGTGCATCGTCTGCTCACGGTGCGTACGGGCGTGTGAGGAGGTCCAGGGCACATACGCGCTCACCATCGACGGACGCGGCTTCGACTCCGTGGTATCTCCTGGACAACTCGAGCCGTTCATGGAGTCCGAGTGTGTGTCGTGCGGTGCCTGCGTGCAGGCGTGCCCCACAGCCACGCTCATGGACAACAGCGTCATCGAGAACGGAACCCCCGATCGAAGCGTGATCACCACCTGCGCCTACTGCGGCGTCGGCTGCGCATTCGAGGCGGAGGTCAAAGGCGATCAGGTGGTGCGGATGACGCCGTACAAGAACGGTCATGCCAATCACGGGCACTCGTGCGTGAAGGGTCGGTTCGCCTGGGGGTATACGACGCACAAGGATCGCATCACCAAGCCGATGATCCGGAAGAAGATCACCGATCCCTGGCAGGAGGTGAGTTGGGACGAGGCAATTGGCTATGCGGCGAGCGAATTTAAGCGTCTGCAGAAGGAGTACGGCCGTGGCTCGGTCGGCGCGATCTCGTCGTCGCGCTGCACCAACGAAGAGACGTACCTGATGCAGAAATTGGTACGGGCGGCGTTCGGCAACAACAACATCGACACCTGCGCCCGTGTCTGCCATTCACCGACCGGTTTCGGCCTCAAGTCCACAATGGGTGAATCGGCCGGCACGCAAGACTTCGACTCCGTACTGCAGAGCGACGTGATCATGATCATCGGCGCCAACCCGACCGACGGCCACCCCGTCTTCGCGTCGCAGATGAAGCGGCGGCTCCGCGAAGGGGCCAAGCTCATCATCGCCGACCCCCGCCGAATCGACCTGGTGCGGTCGCCACACGTCGAAGCCGACTACCATCTGAAGCTCATGCCCGGCACCAACGTGGCGCTCATCAATGCGCTGGCCCACGTGGTGGTCACCGAGGGCCTGGCGGACGACGAGTTCGCGTTGGCGCGCTGTGAGGTAGACAGTTACCAGCAGTGGAAGGAGTTCGTCGGGCGGCCCGAGCACTCGCCAGAGGCCACCGAGGAGATCACCGGCGTCCCGGCCGCCGACGTGCGCGCCGCGGCCCGGTTGTACGCGACCGGTGGCAACGGGGCGATCTACTACGGCCTCGGCGTCACCGAGCACAGCCAGGGCTCGACCATGGTTGCAGGCATCGCGAACCTGGCCATGGCGACCGGTAACCTGGGACGGGAAGGTGTCGGTGTGAACCCGCTCCGCGGGCAGAACAACGTGCAAGGCTCCTGCGACATGGGGTCGTTCCCCCATGAGTTCACGGCCTATCGTCACGTCCTCGACGATGTAGTCCGTGGCCAGTTCGAGGCGGCCTATGGTGTCGCGCTCGATCCCGAGCCCGGTCTGCGGATCCCCAACATGTTCGACGCCGCGCTCGACGGCAGCTTCAAGGGGCTGTACCTCGAGGGCGAGGACATCGCGCAGTCCGATCCCAACACGCAGCACGTGACGGCGGCCCTCTCGGCCATGGAATGCATCGTGGTCCAGGATCTGTTCCTCAACGAGACCGCCAAGTTCGCTCACGTATTCTTCCCGGGCAGCTCGTTCCTCGAGAAGAACGGCACCTTCACCAACGCCGAGCGGCGGGTCTCGCCGGTGCGCAAGGTCACGGAGCCGATGGGTGGAATGGAGGACTGGGAGATCACCTGCGCGCTGAGCAATGCGCTGGGCTATCCGATGACGTACAAGCACCCGTCCGAGATCATGGATGAAATCGCGCGGCTGACGCCGACGTTCACCGGGATCAGCTACGAGAAGCTCGACCGGATGGGCAGCATCCAGTGGCCGTGCAACGACCAGGCGCCCGATGGGACACCGGTCATGCACCGCGACACGTTCGTGCGGGGCAAGGGCAGGTTCCTGCTCACCAAGTACGTCCCGACCGAGGAGAAGGTGAATCGGAAATATCCGCTCATCCTCACCACGGGCCGGATCCTGTCGCAGTACAACGTTGGCGCGCAGACCCGTCGCACCGCGAACGTCGATTGGCACGACGAAGACCGGTTGGAGATCCATCCGCACGACGCCGAGGAGCGGGGGATCAAGGACGGAGATTGGGTGGGATGCGTGAGTCGGGCGGGGGAGACCACGCTTCGCGCCCTGGTGACGGAACGGGTCCAGCCGGGGGTGGTCTACACCACGTTCCACCACCCCGAGTCCGGCGCCAACGTGATCACCACGGAGAACTCCGACTGGGCAACCAACTGCCCCGAGTACAAGGTCACGGCTGTGCAGGTGATGCCGGTCTTCCACTCCTCGGAGTGGCAGGCACGGCACAAGCGGTTCACCGAGCAGCAGCTCGCCCTGCTCGACGGGCGCCAGCGCGAGTCGATGTGACGCGCCTGTCATGAACGTCGAGCACCTGGTGGAAATGGCCAACCAGATCGGCCGTTATTACGAGGTCTATCCCAACCGATCCGAAGCGCTGGCCGGCGCGGCCCAGCACATCCGCCGCTACTGGGATCCACGCATGCGTGCGGAGTTCCTCCGACATCTGGACGGGCCGGGGGCGCATGGCCTCGATGCTTTCGTAGCGGAGGCCGTGCGCCTGCACCGGGCCGAGCTGGCACCCAAAGAAAAGCCCGCAAAGCCGTAGGGCGCCGGGAGTGCAGCTGCGTTCCTGCGTCCTCTCCGTTCTTTCCGCCCTGTTCGTCGCCCCTGTCCTCATAGCACAGACCGATTCATCCACCGCACCCCGCCAGCGCCGCGCGCTCGTCGGCGCGATGGCGGGTTATTCGCGGAGTGACCTGATCGGGCCGGAAGCGACTCAACTCCGCAGCCGGCAGGGCAGCGTCACCGGCGTCTACCTGTTGGTCCCGATCTCGGGACGCCTCAGTTTCCGACCGGAGCTTCTCTTCTCCCTCAAGGGTGGCCGCACCCAGACGGGGAGTGCGTTGCTCGACATCGAGCTCGCCTATCTCGAGATACCGCTGCTGGCCAAGTACTCGTTCAGCCGGCGTCGTGTCCGGCCGGTGGTCTTCAGCGGACCAGCGCTCTCGCTGCAGATCGGGTGCGACGTGCAGTTCATCGCGGCCGACCAGAACAGCCGCTCCACCTGTGGTGAGGGCTCGTTCTCGCTGTTTCGCTCGTTCGACGTAGGGGTGGTTGCGGGTGGTGGGGTGGAGGTGCGCTGGCCGCAGTCGGCCATAGCGCTGGAGGCCCGCTATACAGCGGGCCTCCGGTCGATCCTCGGCGAGTCCGAAGTGCGAAACCGCACATACGGCCTCATCGTTGCGCTGACGTTTTAGGGACGGCTGTCGGTTATCGGCTATCAGCTACCGGTGAATCCCAAACCGACGGCCCTCCTTGCCCTTAAGCAAGGAGGGCCGTTTTGCCTCCGATAGCCGATAGCCGATAGCCGATAGCCGATAGCCGATAGCTTAGAAGAGGAACCTCCCGCCGACCTGGAATTGCCGCGGTGTACCGATGCCGCTGTGCAGGGTTCCGTCGAAATTCTTGTAGACACCAACCGTTGACGGATCCAGGAAGTTGTCCGTATTGGTCACGTTGAACACCTCGAGGATCACCTCGAAGGTCCCCTGCGGTCCGAGATTGAACGGCTTGGATGCCCGGATGTCCCACGAGAAGAATGCGTTGTCCTTGCGGAGGGTGTTCCGAAGGAGGACGTGGCCGTCGGGGCAGATGCGCGCCTGCGGGCTGTTCGCCCGCTGCCCGGTGCCCTGGTTGTTGGCGCCGCAGCTTTCCGATACCGGCTGGGCCGAGTAGGCGCTCACACGGTTGTTCAGGTAGATGTCGCCCGGCAGCACGGCCAGGAGCCAGGCGTTGAACCGGTGGCGCTGATCGCGGTCGCTCCAGTTGTATTCCGCTTGCAGCGAATCTGCCCGGGCATAGCGGAAGGTGAACGGATCGCGCTCGTTGTCGTCGTCCGACTTGTCAAATGACAGGGTGTAGTTGATCTGGAATTGGAGGTGCGGGTCCAGCGACCGCCGGAGCTCGGCAGTGATGCCGTTGTATCGCGACTTGGCCGTGCTCTGGACCACGAACAGATTGTTGATCCCGTTCGCGCCGCCCGGGGCCAGGCCGGTGCCCCAGGGCTTACCGAACACAGCGTCGTTGCCGTTGACGAACCGGGTCAGGTGGTCGGTTCGGGCATGAGTGAAACTGAGTGACCCGACCAACCCACGCACCAACTCCTGCTCGAAGCTCACCGTCGCGTTGAACGTCCGGGGGTTCTCGAAATCCTTGTCGAACACGTATACATCGGGGTCGAACGGGCCACCCGACGGCGGGGTCAGCAGATCGCCGTAGGCGGGTGGGGCACCGAGAAGTCGGCGTGAGCCCGCTGTTCCTGAACAGTGTCTGGCCGCGCGATCCATCCGTGCTCCGCGAGCTGGCGAGATTGAGTCCGGGGATCCGGGCGTAGTACAAGCCTGCACTCCCGCGCACCACACTCCGCGCATCACCCCTCACGTCGTACGCGAACCCGAACCTCGGTTGAAACATCGATTTGTCTGATGGGATCGTGCCGTCCCCGGGAAAGGTGTATGTCCCGGTCGCGTTGGTCACCGTCTGCCCGATGAACGGACCATAGAACAGATCGGCGATGGGCGTAATCAAACTGGGCTCGATCTGGGCCTCCCAGCGCAGGCCGTAGTTCAGCGTGAGTTTGGAGTTCGGCTTCCAGCTGTCCTGCAGGAACGCCGCATATTCGTACTGAATGATCGTCTGGGTTCCGGCCTCGTCGACGGTGAGCGGCGGCACGCCCGCCTGCTGGAGATAGAGGTTCACCGGCCCCACGATCGGACGCGCCGCCGGCGCAGCTGCCGGTCGGTGTTGCTCGTCCCGTCCGAGCACTCCACGTAGCTGGGACCGAATTGGCAACGTAATTGAGGAACCCCTGCACGGTGTTGAACGAAATCCGTCCATTGGCAAAGCCCAAGAAGGTCTGGTTCACGCCCGTCCGGTTGAACTCACCCCCGAACTTGAACAGGTGGTTGCCCTTGACGATGGAGACGTTGTCCACCAGCTGCAGCCGGAAGTCGTAGGCGGTCTGAAGCGGAATGAAGAACGGCATCCCGATCCGGTATCCGCCCAACGAGTCGATGTCGGTATCCGGGAAGGGACGGCCAGTGTTTGGATTGATCGCCCCCGAATACGGCCGCGGCCGGTCCTCCCTCGCCCACTGGAAGCGGAACTCGTTGGAAAGGGCTGACGTGAAGACCGAGGTCAAGCTGCCGTTCACCGCGTGGGAGTGATCGTTCTCGGTGGCGTTGGAGCTGCGCCCCCAGGAGTCCACGTCGAACGTGCCGTTCTCCTGGCTCGAGCGCGTGTAGTTGTACTTGAGAGTGGCGTTGTGCTTCGGGCTGAGCCGGAAGTCGAGCTTGGCCAGCAGGGCATTGGCGTCGTTGGTCCGCTTGATGGACCCGAACTCGTCCTTGAGCACACCGCCGAAAGCGGTGTCGGTCCACGCCACGCAGAGCGGGATTGATCTGGCTCAGACGCGTCGGTCTGCTTGAGGTCGTTGTATTCCTGCTGATCGTAGGCCAGGAAGAAGAACGCCTTGTCGCGAACCAGCGGCCCGCCGAGCGTGGCGCCGAACTGATGCTGCCTGAAGTCCGGAACGAAGCCGGTGGTGGTCCCGTTCGGTGAAGGTGTGGCTGAAGTCGGCGGAGAGTCCGTCGTACTTCCCGAAGTAGTGGGCCGAGCCGTGGAACTGGTTTGTGCCGGACTTGGTGATCACGTTGATGAACCCGCCGCTCGAGCGGCCGAATTCGGCGTTGGCCCCGTCGGCCACCACCACGAAATCCTGCACCGCGTCGAGGTTGAAGGTGAACGCCGGGCGCTGCCCGCCCCGCTGTTCGCCGAAGAACGGGTTGTTGAAGTCGGCGCCGTCCACCGAGACGTTGTTGTGAATGCCTTTCTGTCCGCCGACGCTGATCTCGTCGCCGTCAGGCCCCTGCACGATGGCCACGTTGGGCGTGAGCGTGGTGTAGTTGAAGATGTTGCGGCCGTTGTTCGGCAGACCCTCGACCACTTCGGCGCCGAGCCGAGTGGCTCCCTCCGACTTGGTCACGTCCACCGCCGGCTCCTGCGCCCTGGCCGTCAGCTCCTGTAACTGCACCGCCTGCGGCGCCAAGGCGAAGGGCAGATCTACGGTTTCCCCAAGACGAACTGCGATACCGTTCCGTTGGGACGCCTGAAACCCGAGGGCGCGGGCCGACACGTTGTACGTGCCCACACGAAGCAGCGTGGCGACGAACACGCCTCGGTCGTTCGTCGTGAGCACCCGCTCGGCGTTGGTCTCCGTGTTCACCAGCGACACCTGGGCCCCGGCCAGAGGCCCCCCCCCAGCTGAATCGGAGACGACACCGCGAATGACCCCGGTGGTGGCCTGGGCCTGCGCGTGGAGCGTGGCCGGAGCGGTCACGAGAGCAGCCAGGAAACCGAGGCGCGTGAAGGCGAGCAGACGGGACAAGGGCACAGGTGGTCTCTCTTTCCCGGCACCGACGGTGCCGCACGCGGAGGGTCCGGGCTCAAGCCCAGAACCGATGGAGCGAGGAATGCTGTTGTGAGGACGGGGATAGCTTACCGCGCGGTTGAAAGGGTCGCAAGACGGCGCATACCCCCCTTTTTGGCCCCCCCCAGACAAGATTGTGGGGACTATCACAGACACCCCGCCCTCGCCCCTCGAAGTTGCACAATGTTCCCGAATGCCGGAGTAGGGCGACCCGACCATCAAGGACACCTCGTGAGCCAGAGCGGCGGCATACGCTCGCTCAGCGCGGAGGCGGTTGCCAGACATTTCGAGGCCGTGAGGCGGTCCTACCGGGCCGTTACGATTCGGGCCAGCGTCCGTGGTCCGCTGCTGACCCTTGCCGCTGCCATCATCTTCGATACACTCGCTCGGTACGGCGTCGCTGTCCCCACCCCGTTCACCGTTCTGCTCCTGACGGTGCTATACGCGGCCGCAACCGGCGGAACACGACCGGCCGTAATCAGCGCAGTGCTCACCACGCTGTACGCCCTTCATTATTTCTCGGAGCGCATCGGCCACTTGGACTATGATGCCGCCGGCATTGCCGGGCTCGTGTCCGCCGCGGGGTCGGCGTGGATCGTCGCGCTTGTGGCTTCGCGACACATGGCGGCCGGAAGGACAAGCGCGAACACTGAGATGACTCGCGAGGACGCCGACGCGATTCGACGGCGCCTCTCGATTCTCGAGCAGGTGAGCACGATACTCGCCTCCTCTCTCGATTACGACAGTACGCTCGCCAAGGTTGCCCGGCTCCTGGTTCCCTCGTACGCCGACTGGTGCACGATCCACCTCCTCGCCGAGCCGGGCACGTTCCGATTCGTCGCCGGGGCTCATCGCGATCCCGGACGTGAGCTCGTCGTCCGCGCGCTCGGCGGGTTTGACGGCGGGCGGCTCCCCTTCGACGCGCCGGGTGAGCGCGCCGATGTCTCCACGGTGAACGACGCATCATTCCGGGAACGCGCGGTAGATGCCGAGCATTTGAAGCTGTACCGTGCACTGGCGCCCGTTCGGGTCCTGCGGGTGCCGATTCCGGTGCGTGGACACACGGCCGGTGTGCTCACGCTCGCCATCGCGGAATCACGCCGTAAGATCAGTCCCGATCAGATCGAGGTGGCGGAGGAGCTCGCCGGGCGGGCGACGCTGGCCATCGAGAATGCGATGTTGCACCGGGAGGCCTCTGATACCGATCGACGATTCCAAGCGCTCTTCGCCGCGCATCCGCAGCCGATGTGGGTGTTCGACGCGGAGAGCCTGGCATTCCTATCGGCAAATGGTGCCGCCGCGAGACTCTACGGGTACTCCACAGAAGAGTTCAAGCAGATGACGATTCTGGACCTGCTGCCCCAGGAGGATACGAACCACTCCATCGCCCCCGCAGAGCACGCAGAATCGCGCGTCGGCGTCGCGTATGCCCGGCATCGGCGGAAGGACGGATCGATCGTCGAGATGGAGCTTGCCTCGCAGCCGTTCGAGCTCGACGGCCGGCCGGCTCGTCTCGTTCTCGGCACCGACGTGAGCGAGCGCACGCGGGCGCTGGCATCGCTTCGCCAGACGGAGGAGCAGCTCCGGCAAGCGCAACGGATGGATGCCATGGGCAGAATCGGCATTGGCGTGGCCCACGACTTCAACAACGTCCTGACCAATATCCGGGGCCACGGAGATCTGCTTCTCCGCGATCTCGCCACTCGCGACCCTTCGCGGGCCAGCGTCGAGCGAATTCTGGAGGCGACCGAGCGTGGAGTTCTGCTTACGAGGCAGCTCATCTCCTTCGGCGGCCGCCAGCCATTGACCCCGGTGCCGGTGAATCTCAACGCCCTGGTCTTCGGGATGAACGGACTGATCCACCGGCTCGCAGGAGATGACATCGAAGTCCAGATGCACCTGAGCGATCACATCGGCAGCGTGCACATCGACGTGGCGGCTTTGGAACAGGCGTTACTGAGCCTGGTGCTCGCAGCCAGAGAAGCGATGCCATCCGGCGGGACGATGACGATCGAAACCTCCGAGCGCCACATGGGCGGATTTCCCACCGGCCGGCATCTGCCACCGGGTCAATACGCCGTACTCGCCGTCGCCGATACCGGTGGCGGCATCGAGCCCGATCCATTGCTCCATTCGCTCGACCGGCGCGCCGGTGAGGGGCTGGGGCTTCGAGTCGTGAACAGCATCGTCCGTCAAAGCGGGGGAGTCGTGCGGGTCACGAGCGAGCCCGGGGAAGGGAGGACGGTGAAGATTTACCTCCCCATGGTGGACGAGGCGCCACCGTCATCCGCTCTTGGTATCACCCCGAGAGGAAACGAGACGGTTCTGATCGTCGAGGACGAAGATGGTATCAGGGAGCTGGTCCGACGGATGTTGGCCGACGCGGGGTATGCCGTGCTCGAAGCACGCAACGGCAGGGATGCGCTTGCCGCCGCGCTTCGCCATCATGGTCCCATCGATCTTCTCGTTACCGACGTGGTGATGCCCGGAATGGGTGGTGGGGAGCTGGCGCGCGCGCTGAGAGAACGGCGTCCCGACGCTGCGGTGCTCTATATCTCAGGTTATGCGGACAACGACATGCTGAGCCGCGGGGTCAACCGGGACGAAGAGCCTGTGCTCAACAAGCCGTTCACCGGGGACGAACTGTTGCATCTCGTCCGCGGACTGCTCGACAAGACCCACCGACCCGCTTCAGCGAACGCGGGAGCGCAGTGACCGGAGAACCTCCGGCGGCACGTCTCCTTGAAGTCCCATCGTAACATCACCGAGACTCCAGGCACCAGCCGGCAAAGCACCCTGACCCGGACGCGAGCGCTGTTGATCGAGGACGATCATGCGGCCCTGTGCGTCCTGGTAGACTACTCGCACGACCGGCCGGGTGGTGTCCGCTCCCACCGCGACACGGCCTGGGGCAAGCCCCATGAAGAGCGGGTTCAGGCCTTCGATCACGTGCACCGGGCCGCCTAACTGCCGATTGGCCTCGTCCAGGCCGATCCTCAAATAGACCTGGGATCGCTGTTCGGGCGTAGGAGGCGGTGGTGGGGCAGCCGGTGTGGGGGTGACCCGCCGGGCCGCCGCCTGTTGGTCGAGAGCGGCCGTCGCCGCGGCGGCGCGATTGACCCGCCGCTCGCGATCGAGCTGGTTCAGAGCCTCTGCCGCCTGAAGTCGGATGGACTCCTGCTCGGCGGCCTTCGTGGCGGCCTCTTCTGCCGCATCGGCGGAATCGGCGGTGCCGGCGTTGTTCTCGTCTTTCGCCTCAGGCCGAGTCGTCTTGGCGGTGAGGTTCCCGGCAAGAGTCTTCTTTCCATCGGTTGTCCCCGGCGCCGGCTTGGCTTGGGCCGACTTGACCGGTGCAGGCTTGGCCGCCGCCGGTTTCGCCGGTGCCTGCCTCAGACCGACGTCGGCCGGTGCCGTTTCGTCGGCAAGGACGGACGCGGCCGAATCGCGGCGGGAAGATGAAGCCGCGTTTGCGGGCACGTCGGAATCCGTGCCGGTTGCGATCGTCGACCCCGCATCCGGTGACGTCGGAATCGAGACCGGCGATTCCTTGGCGAAGTTGCTCGCCACATACCCGCCGCCTGCCACGAGCGCGATCATCGCCGCCCATCCCACGAGCTTCGGCCAACGCCGGATGAGCGCTGACGTCTCGGGATTGTCCGGGATGAGAAGAACGGGAGAGGCATCATCCCACGGATGATGCTCGCGGGAGGGTCGCTCGGGAGACTGAGGGGGGGCCACGGGCTCGGGCTTAGGAGTCGGCCGTTGAGCTGAGGATGCCGCCGGAATGCTTGCGTAATTCCCGAATTGCACGCTGCCGACAAGGCGATCGGCCTCTTCGAGAAACTCCCGGGCCGTCCGCAGCCGCGTGCTGCACGCCGAGCACCCGGCCAGGTGAGCCTCGATCTCCATGAGCTCGGTGCTACCCAGCTCTCCATCGAGCAACGCGTGCAGAGTTCCCTCGTCAAGATGCGACATTCTTCCCCCGTTCCTGCGCCCGGTACGCTTCGACCAATCGCCGCCGGGCCCTCGCGAGCGTTGTGCCTATCGCGCCCTTGGCGAGGCCAAGGGTCGCCGCGATCTCTTCGTAATCGAATCCTTCTGCCTTGAGGAGGAGCGCCTCACGATCGCGATCGTTGAGCGTCGCGAGCGCCGCCCGGACTCTGGCCGAGTCTTCCTTCCGCTCGAGCTCCACGTCCGGTCCGGTTGCCGGGTGGTCGCTCTCCGCGCGGAGCAACTCGAGCCGGCGTCCCCTGGTCACACTCCGTCGACCGTCCTCGCGCACCAGGTTCAGCGCGACCGCGAACAGCCATGGTCGTGGATTGTTCGGCGGGGCCGAAACCGCCCGCGCGAACGTTTCCTGAGCGAGGTCCTCGGCACGGTCGCGATCGCCGGTCCGGCGGTACAACATGCGGACCAGAGGGGCGTAATACTGCTCGAAAAGCTGGGCTAGATCCGCCGTCATGCTCTCCTGCCCTGATGTCCCGGCTTCCGCACACACTGCCCACTCTGTTCATGGGCGCTCACGGCCTCCCTTCCGACGCAGTACGCTGCTGCCGGGCCGGCGCCTCGTTGCCAACTGTAAGGGAGGCGGAAGGTTCCAGCAACGGCACTATCGAAAATCCATACCTGATCGAAAGGAGTCGGTGACAAGCAACCCATTCCTGGAAGATGCATGAGTGACCAACCGTTGCACGGGCCGTGCCAATCAGGCATTCGAGGCCTCCGGACGAGAATGGCTAACTGCCGGTCAAAGCGGGGCTTCGCGTGTGGGGGGCCACGGCGGGGTCCGGCCCCTCAGGTGGGCCAATACATGTGCCATGAGCTGCCGGAGCCGGGCGGGCCACCCCGCACCGTGTGCAGCGCGCGAAGCCCCCTGCGAACGACGAACACGCCACGGAAGTGGTGAGTTGACGGCAAGATAGTGCTGCGGAATCGGAGGTCACAAAACGCATGACGCGGAGGGCAGGATAGCATCCTTGGCGTGGCGGCAGGGTCGGAGGGCGGGTAGGTTTGAGAGAGACTTTTTCGTCAGAGTCAGGAGACGCCATGCCACCTGAGACGTTGGCCGCCACGGCCACCGCGACCGATACATTTCCGATCAACGGGACCGACTTCATCGAGTTCTACGTCGGTAACGCCAAGCAGGCGGCCACTACTACCGCTCGGCCTTCGGCTTCGACCTCGTGGCCTACCGCGGGCCCGAGACAGGCACCCGCGATCGGGCGAGCTACCTCCTCGAGCAGGACAAGGTTCGCCTCGTCCTCACGACTCGCGCTGACGGCCCGACCAGCGCCGATCGCCGCGCACGTCCACCAGCACGGCGACGGTGTTCGCGACATCGCGCTCTGGGTGGACGACGCGCGCGATGCGTTTCGCCAAGGCGATCGAGCGCGGCGCCGCGGCCGGCGCAGGAGCCGACGGTTCTCCGGCGACGAGCGACGGCGAAGTCGTCGATCGCCGGAATCCAGACCTACGGCGACACGATTCATAGCCTGGTCGAGCGCCGGAACTACACGGGCACGTTCATGCCCGGCTTCCAGCCCGTGTCCACCCGATTCAGGCCCGAGCCCGTCGGCCTCCAGTACGTCGACCACTGCGTCGGCAACGTCGAGCTCGGGCGGATGAACGAGTGGGTCGAAGTTCTACGAGGACGTGATGGGCTTCACGAACCTCATCTCCTTCGACGACAAGGACATCTCGACCGAATACTCCGCGCTGATGTCCAAGGTGATCGCCGAACGGCAACGATCGCATCAAGTTCCCGATCAACGAGCCGGCCAAGGGAAGCAAGAAGTCGCAGATCGACGAGTACCTCGAGTTCTACCGCGGCCCCGGCGTGCCAGCACATCGCGATCGCGACCGACGACATCGTCGCGCACGGTCACCGCACTCCGAGACCGCGGTGTCGAGTTCCTCCAGGTGCCGACCACGCTACTACGACACGGTGCTCGAGCGGGTGGGCAAGATCGACGAGGACCTGGCGCCGCTGCGGGAGCTGGGCATCCTGGTCGACCGCGACGACGAGGGCTATCTGCTGCAGATCTTCACGCAAGCCGGTGGAGGATCGCCCGACGCTGTTCTACGAGATCATCCAGCGCAAGGGCGCCGCAGCTTCGGCAAGGGCAACTTCAAGGCGCTGTTCGAGGCGATCGAGCGAGAGCAGGCGCTCCGGGAACCTGTAGCGGGGGAGAGGGAGTAGAGAAGCGCGAGGAGGAGAAAGGGTCCGGATTTTTGGAGGCTGCATGCCGATCTACCACACGCTCGGTAAGATTCCGCGCAAGCGACACATCGCCTTCCGGCAGCCCGACGGCGGGCTCTACGCCGAAGAGCTGATGGGGCACGAGGGATTCACGGGACGTCGTCGCTGCTCTACCACACGCATCCGCCGACCACGGTCAAGTCGGCTCGGCGCGTCCGCGAAATCAAAGTGCGAGGCCGATCCCGACCAGACGCTACGCCACCGGCATTTCCGCACCTCCCGCGTCAAGAAGGGTGGCAGCCCGACGCTCGACCGCGATGCCGCTGCTGTTCAATCAGGACATCGCGATGCTGTACGTCGAGCCCGACGAGAACGACGCGCACTTCTACCGGAACGCGCAGGGCGACGAGCTGCGTGTACGTCGAGCAAGGGAAGCGGCGTCCTCGAGACGCGTGTTCGGCGACCTCCCCTATCGGCCAGGGCGACTACCTCGTCATCCATCGCGGCATCCTGCACCGGTGGCGTCTCGACCTGGGCGGCGAGCAGCAGCCAAGCTCGCTGGTCTTCGAGAGCCGCGGGCACGTGCGCTGGCCCAAGCGCTACCGCAACGAATTCGGGCAGCTCATCGAAGGCGCGCCGTACTCGCGAGCGCGACATCCGCCGGCCCGCAGCAGCTTCGTCACGCACGACGAGAAGGGCGACTTCCCGATTCTCGTGAAGCAGTACGACGGCACTCAACGAGATCGTGCTCGATCATCATCCGTTCGATGTCGTCGGCTGGGACGGCTACTTCTATCCCTGGGCCTTCAACATCCACGACTTCGAGCCGATCGTCGGACGCGTGCACCAGCCGCCGCCGGTGCACCAGACGTTCCAGGGCGATGGCTTCGTCGTCTGCTCGCTTCTGTCCGCGGCCGTACGACTTCGATCCCGAGGCCGTCCCGGCGCCGTACAATCACAGCAACGTCGACTCGGACGAAGTGCTTGTACTACGCGTCGAGCGAATTCATGAGCCGGAAGGGGATCGAGTTCGGCAGCATCACGCACCATCCCGACGGCATTCCGCACGGGCCGCATCCGGGCCGCGCGGAGGCGAGCATCGGCGCCAAGTACACCGACGAGCTGGCGGTGATGATGGACAGCTTCCGCCCGCTCCAGGTGGCGAAGCCGGCGCTGGCGATCGAGGACGTGAACTACCACAAGTCGTGGCTCGACGCGCCAGCACGCGCAATTCAATCCGCCGACGAGCTGAGGGCTCGAGGTTAGAGTCGGGCCATCCCCGCCACCCCTTTCAACACGAAGGCACGAAGGACACAAAGTTGGACGAAGATCTTCGTGTTGAATGCGGTGGGAGAGTCGGCAGCGTATCTGATGGACCAGCCCATCTGGACCCCGAGTCCGGAACGCGTGGCCCGGGCGAACCTGACGCGGTTCATCGCACGGGTCCACACGCGCCATCCGCAGGTCAACGACTACTCCTCCCTCTATCGCTGGTCCATCGAACATCCCGAGGCTTTCTGGCCCGAGGTGTGGGAGATTGCCACGTCATCGCGGACGAGCGCGCGGGACACCGCCCGTGGGATGATGTGGTCGTCGGTCTGGACCGCATGGGGCCGCCCGATCCCGTGCGAGGGCCACGCTGGTTCCCCGGCGCGCGCCTCAACTTCGCCGAGAACCTGCTGCGGTACGACGATGGCCGTCCCGCTATCGTCTTCTGGAACGAGCACGGTCCGCAGCGCAGCCTCACCTTCCGCGAGCTCCACGCTCAGGTCGCCGCTACGGCGGCTGCGCTCCGTGCACACGGTGTTGGTGTGAGCGACCGGGTCGCGGGATTTCTGCCGAACCTCCCCGAAACGATCGTGGCCATGCTCGCGACGGCATCCATCGGCGCCATCTGGTCGTCCTGCTCGCCGGACTTCGGCACCAACGGCGTGCTCGACCGCTTCGGCCAGATTCGGCCACGCGTGCTCTTCTGCGCCGACGGGTATCGCTACGCCGGCAAGGAGATCGACTCGCTGGCGCGCGCGCGCGAGGTTCGGGCGAGCATCCGGGGCATCGACCGGGTCGTCGTGGTGCCCTACCTGCGTGAGCATCCCGGCTGGCGGGCATCGGGGACGCGGTCTCCTGGGATGAGTTCCTCGCCCCGCATACCGGCGTCGCCCTGCGCTTCGAGCGGCTCCCGTTCGACCATCCCGTGTACATCATGTATTCCTCGGGTACCACCGGACTTCCCAAGTGCATGGTGCATGGCGCGGGCGGCACCCTGCTCCAGCACTTGAAGGAGCTCGCCTACCACACCGACCTCCGTCGCGACGACCGCATCTTCTACTTCACCACCTGCGGATGGATGATGTGGAACTGGATGGTCTCGAGTCTCGCGATAGGGGCGGCGGTGATCCTGTTCGACGGGGCGCCACTCGCACCGGCGACGATCCTCTGGGACATGGCCGCGAGTGAACACGTGACCGTCTTCGGCACCAGCGCGAAGTATCTGGCACTCGCCGAGAAGGAGGGACTCGAGCCGGGTCGCACCCACCGTCTCGATTCGCTTCGTGCGATTCTCTCCACCGGAAGCCCGCTGGCCGGACACAGCTACGACTACGTGTATCGCTCGATCAAGCGCGATGTGCACCTCGCCAGCATCAGCGGTGGCACGGACATCATTTCGTGCTTCGCGCTCGGCAACCCCCTCGCGCCCGTCTGGCGAGGGGAGCTGCAGACTCGTGGACTCGGCATGGCGGTCGAGGTCTTCGACGAGCGTGGTGCACCGGTCCGAGAACGCGACGGGGAACTCGTCTGCACCCGTCCGTTTCCCAGCATGCCGGTCAAATTCTGGGATGACCCGGACGGATTGAAGTACCGAGCAGCGTACTTCGAGCGGTACACGGGCGTGTGGCGGCATGGTGATTGGGCTCGGCTCACCGCGCACGACGGCCTCGTGATTCTGGGCCGCAGCGACGCGACCCTCAACCCCGGCGGCGTGCGAATCGGTACGGCCGAAATCTATCGGCAGGTGGAGCAGCTGCCGGAAGTGGTGGAGAGCCTGGTCGTCGGGCAGGACTGGGAGGGAGATGTCCGCATCGTGCTGTTCGTGAGATTGCGCGATGGACTCACGCTCGACGAGGCCTTACGCGATCGTATCCGGCGGTGCATCCGGGAGCATGCGAGCCCTCATCATGTTCCGCGAAAGATCCTGCAGGTCGCCGACCTTCCCCGCACCATCAGCGGAAAGATCACCGAGCTCGCCGTGCGTGAGGTGATTCACGGGAGGCCGGTCGGGAACGTGGAGGCGCTCGCCAATCCTGCCTCGCTCGAGCTCTTCAGGGGACTGGAGGAGCTCGCGGTGCAGGACTAGAATGCCCGGATGCCGCCCGTCCAGGTCACCCGCACCTATCTCGAGATGTCGACGCCGGCCCAACTGCGCCCGGTCGAGGTGCCGAACCCTCGGCCACGCATCGAGCGGATCGGCGGTAGTCCCGTCTCATTCTTCCGATTCCTCTATGCCGAAGTCGGACGCGCGTTTCACTGGCGGGATCGGCTGTCGTGGTCGGACGAGAAGATCCGCGCCCATCTCGACACGCCCGGGGTCTCACTCTGGCTGCTCAGCTGGGAAGCGGCGCCGGCGGGGTACTTCGAGCTGAAGCGGTACGACGACGAGTCCATCGAGATCGCCTATTTCGGCCTGTTGCCGGAATATTTCGGGAGAGGGTGGGGCAAGTACCTGCTGTCCGAGGCGGTACGGTGTGCCTGGTCATTCGATCCCACCAAGGTCTGGCTGCACACCTGCACCCTCGACCATCCGGCGGCTCTGCCGAACTATCTGCAGCGTGGCTTCCATCCGGTGCGCGAAGAGGTCTATACCACGGAGGTGGCAGCCGCTCAGTCGTGATGTGCCCGTCCCACCAGGAAGCAGCAGCGTGGCTTCGCGCCCTCGCGATCACACGCCTCCTTCACCGGAACGCCAAGCAGGTCGGTCAGGAGGGCCTCCATCGCCGTGCAGGCGCCCGGATTCGACCGCACCACCGCACTCAGGGGACAGCTCGCTCCCTGCAGGACCAGCCGACCCGCCCCGTGTTCCTCCACCTCCGCCTTTCCGCCCAGCTCTCGAAGGCGGTGCGCGACCTCGCGACCCAGTTCATCCACGACCACACCGCGGTCCGCCAACAGGGCCGGGATCCCGCCAAGAAGCTGGGGTCAAACCCACCCCACCCGCCAAGCTCGACCTGATCGACGCCCACAAGAAGGCGATGGCCGAACTGCGGACCAAGTCCGGCGCGGAGTTCGACAAGGCCTACGCCGAGACCGAGGTGGCCTATCACCAGGCCGTGATCGACGCGATCAACCAGACGCTCTTGCCGGCGATACAGAACGCGGAGCTCAAGGCCTTCGTCGAGAAGGTCGGCCCGGCGTTCCAGGGGCACCTCGAGGCGGCCAAGCAGCTCCAGAGACCATTGCGTCGAGCGGAAGCTCAACGACCGGCCACTAGTACCTCGCCGGGCCGTGATGCGACCCTGAGTGAGGGGCATCACGGCCCGGGCGGGCCGGCGGGCTCCACATTTGCGGCAAATGTGCCCGCCTCCGAGTTGGACGCTTGCACGAGCGTCGTCTCCCTCCGCACGATCGGCCGTTCTCGCCCTCGCGGTCGTCGTGGCCCTCGCTGGTTGCAGTGAACCCGCTCCAGCCGGCGCGCAGGCGAAACGCCAGGCCGCGAGGCCCGAACACCCGGCGACGAGCGCACCCGACAGCGCGGCGGGACAGTGGACACTGCCGGGCAGGGATCCTGAAGGCACGCGCTTCAGTCCCTTGACCCAGATCACCACCGAGAACGCGAAGAACCTCCGGGTCGCCTGGACCTTCTCCACTGGCGTCCTGCACGGGCACGAGGGCCAGCCGCTCGTGGTGGGATCCACGATGTATCTGGTGACACCCTTTCCAAACATTGTTTACGCTCTCGACCTCGCGAATCCGACCGGTCCCGTCAAGTGGGTCTACCGTCCCAATCCCGATCCCGCCTCACAGGGCGAGGCATGCTGCGACATCGTGAATCGCGGCGCGTCGTACGCCGACGGCAAGCTCGTCTTCAACCGGCTCGACAACATCACGGTGGCGCTGGACGCGGAGACCGGAAAGGTCGTCTGGCAGACGAAGCTGGGCGACATCAACCGCGGCGAGACCATGACGATGGCCCCTCTCGTCATCAACGGGCGTGTCTTCGTCGGGAACAGCGGAGGGGAGATGGGTGTCCGGGGGTGGATCACGGCCCTCGACCTCAAGGACGGCAAGGTGCTCTGGCGCGCCTACAACAGCGGGCCCGACAGCGACGTCCTGATCGGTCGCCGCTTCCGCCCCTTCTATCACCTGCTCCAGGGAACCGATCTGGGCGTCTCGAGCTGGCCGAGCGATGAATGGAAGCGGGGCGGCGGCGCCGTCTGGGGATGGATCACCTACGACCCTCAGGCCGATCTGATCTACTACGGGTCGGGCAATCCCGGGGTCTGGAATCCCGACATGCGCCCCGGCGACAATCTCTGGTCCACGACGCTCTTCGCCCGCGATCCCAAGACCGGTGAAGCGGTGTGGGCGTATCAGACCACGCCCCACGACGAATGGGACTACGACGGGATCAACGAAGTGCTGCCGCTCAACATGACGATCGACGGCCAGCCGCGAAGAGTGGTGGTCCAGATCGGTCGGACCGGCTTCGTGTATGTCGTCGATCGCGCGACCGGCGAGCTCCTCTCCGCCACGCCGTTCACGCACGTCACCTGGGCCAAGAGTGTGGACCTCAAGACCGGCCGACCGATCGAGGATTCCGCGTTCAACACGCACCAGGGGGTCAACGTCACCGGCATCTGTCCGGCGGCAACGGGGGGAAAGGACCAGCAGCCCGCGGCCTATTCACCACGGACGGGATGGCTCTACAGTCCGGCGACCAATCTCTGCATGGACTACAAGGCGGGAGAGGTCGGCTACATCGCCGGCACGCCCTACGTCGGCGCCGAAGTCATGATGTACGCGGGGCCGGGAGGAAACCGTGGCGAATTCATGGCCTGGGATGTCGCCGGCAAACGGAAAGTCTGGAGCATTCCCGAGCGCTTCCCGGTGTGGACCGGTGCGCTGGTGACCGGAGGCGACGTGGCGTTCTACGGGACGATGGACGGCTGGGTGAAGGCCGTGAATGCGAAGACCGGTGAGGTGCTCTGGAAATTCAAGACGGGCTCGGGACTGATCGGAAACTTCATCTCGTACCTGGGCCCCGATGGCAAGCAGTACGTCGCGGTGTACGCCGGCGTCGGGGGATGGGCAGGGGCAATCGCCTTTGGCCTCTCACCGGAGGATCCGACCGCTGCCCTCGGTTTCGTCAACGCCATGAAGGATCTTCCAGCGTACACAGGGCCGGGAGGGATGCTGTATGTCTTTGCTCTCCCGTAGCGCCGGCGCCGGGCTGAGTCTTACCGCGATTCTGCTGACCGGGGCCGAGTCGACTCGGGCGGGGGCGCTCCGCGTGTGCGCCGACCCCAACAACCTGCCATTCTCCAACGCGCAGGCCCAGGGCTTCGAGAATCGGATCGCGACGCTCCTGGCCCGCGACCTCGGCACGACGGTGCAGTACACCTGGTGGGCCGAGCGTCGAGGGTTCATCCGGAAGACGCTCGGCGCGCATCGCTGCGACGTGGTCATGGGAATTCCCGCGGGCAGCGGCCGAATTCTCGCGACGCGGCCCTACTACACATCGTCCTACGTGGTTCTCACCCGCGCGAGGGACCATCGGCACATCGAGTCGCTTGATGACTCCACGCTCCGACGTCTCAGGATCGGCGTGCACCTGATCGGGGAGGACTACAACAATCCGCCGCCGGTTCAGGCGCTGGCCCGACGAGGGATCGTACGGAATGTCGTCGGGTACAGCATCTACGGGGACTACTCCCGCCCGAATCCACCGTCCAACCTGGTGCACGCCGTCGCGACAGGCGAGGTCGATGTCGCGATCATCTGGGGACCGTTTGCCGGGTATTTCGCGCACCGCGAATCGGTCCCCCTGACCATGCGCCGGGTGCTGCCCGCCCTCGATCCACCCGGTCTTCCATTCACATTCTCCATCGCGCTCGGTGTCCGGCCGGCTGATTCCGTGCTCCGCGCTCGACTCGATTCGGCACTCGTGCGGCACTCCGCCGAGATCGCCCGGATCCTCGACTCGTACGGAATTCCCAGACTGGAAGAAGAATCCCGCGTGCTCACCTGTGGTCCCGCTCGGCGGAGGGGATCGTGCGCGTAGCGACGTACGCGAGCGCGATACTTCTCGCTACCGGGGTCGGTGCGTGCGATCGGATGCCGGGGTCGGCTTCTGCCCGGGCGGAAGGTCTGACGCAGGGTCCGTCGGCCGATGCGACGACACCCGGGGCTCGCCCGGGCATTGCGCCGCAGACGGTGCTCGGTGAGGTCCACAATCCTTTCACCGGCGATCCGCAGGCGATCTCGGTCGGACGACAACTCTTCACCGGCTACAACTGCGCGGGCTGTCACTCCTCCTACGCCGGCGGAGGCATGGGGCCTAACCTGCGGGATACGGTCTGGATCTACGGCGGCAGTGATGCGCAACTGTTCTCGACGATCGCGGAGGGAAGGCCCAACGGCATGCCTGCGTGGGGCGCCAAGGTCGCCGAAGACCAGATCTGGCAGATCATCGCGTACCTCCGGACACTTGGCAGCGACGCCGAGCCGGTGAAGCCGCCGACTCCCTCGCAGGGCACCTGATCCTGATGCCCATTTTTCGGGCCTTCGGGTTCGCCGCCGAGCGTGAAGCGTGGCTCGGCTGGATTCTGACGGCCGTCGCAATCGTGGTCGTGCTCGTCGTCGCGGCGCTGGTTCTCGTAGGCATCCTCAAGGATCGCAAAGAGGACCGCCGCCGGCTCGGTCGGAGCCGCCGTGGGACGTCCTGGATTGTGGTCGGCGGCCTGGTCGTTCCCGTCGTTGTGCTGATCGGCGTGCTCATCCTGACATTTACGACGCTTCGGGCAGTCGCGTCTCCACCTGCGCGTCCGGACCTCGTCGTTGAAGTCATCGGGCACCAGTGGTGGTGGGAGGTCCGCTATCCGTCCGAGGCACCCGCCCAGACCGTCAGCACCGCCAACGAGATCCACATCCCGGCCGGCAAAATGGTCCGGCTCGATCTCGTCACCAGAGACGTGATCCACAGCTTCTGGACGCCGCAGCTTGCCGGAAAAAGAGATTTGATTCCGGGCCAGCGAAATACGTTATGGATTCGGGCGGATAGCGCGGGCGTGTATCGTGGACAATGCGGCGAGTACTGTGGGCTTCAGCACGCACACATGTCGTCGCTGGTCATCGCCGAAGCGCCGACCGAGTTCGACCGCTGGCTCGAACAGCAGCGAAGTCCCGCCGTCGCTCCCGAGGGCGACGATATCGAGCGTGGGCGAGCCGTATTCGAGCATGCCGCGTGCGCGTTCTGCCACACCATCCGAGGGACCGGAGCCGGTGGACGTCTCGGCCCGGATCTCACCCACCTCGCCTCGCGCTCGACACTCGCGGCGGGGGCGCTTCGAAATACCCGCGGCAACCTTGCGGGTTGGATTGTCAACCCGCAGGAGCTGAAGCCCGGCACGCTCATGCCGGCGCTCCCGCTCTCACCGTCCGAGCTGCACGCCATCGTCGGCTACCTCGAGACCCTGCGATAGAGCCCCGACCATGGCCATGACCGTTGTCGAGCTTCCGCCCTCGCTCCATGAACGACTGACGCGCATCTGGGAAACCCGACCAGGCCTGCTCGGTGTATTGGGCACCGTCGATCACAAGATGATCGGCAAACGGTATCTCGTCACCGCGTTCGTGTTCCTGGCCATCGGGGGACTGGAAGCGGCCGTGATGCGACTGCAGCTCGCGCGCTCCGACACGCACCTGCTCACTCCCGAGGCGTACAACCAGCTCTTCACGATGCACGGCGTCACGATGATCTTCTGGTACGCCGCGCCGGTGCTCTCGGGGTTCAGCAATTACTTCTGGCCGCTCGTCCTGGGCGCCCGCGACATGGCCTTCCCAAGGCTCAATGCCTTCAGCTATTGGGTCTTTCTCTTCTCGGGTCTCTTCCTGTACTCCAGTGTGCTGATCGGCCAGTCGCCCGACGGTGGCTGGTTCGCCTACGTGCCGCTGACGACCACGGCGTACTCGCCCGGGCTCAACATGGACTTCTACGCCCTGGGCCTGGTGTTTCTGGGGGTCTCCACGACGGTCGGGGCCATCAATTTCATCGCGACGGTGTTCACCCTGCGGGCGCCGGGAATGTCGATCAATCGCTTGCCCATCTTCATCTGGGGAACGTTGACCACTTCATTTTCCGTCCTGTTCGCCCTGCCCGCGCTGACGGTGGCCTGCACCTTCCTCTATCTGGACCGGCGATTCGGCACCCATTTCTACGATCCCGCGAGCGGCGGCCAACCGCTGCTCTGGCAGCATCTGTTCTGGATCTTCGGCCATCCCTGGGTGTACATCGTCGTGCTTCCCGCCATGGGGATCGTGTCGCACGTTCTCCCAGTCTTCTGTCGGCGTCCACTCGCGGGCTACACGATGGTGGCGCTTGCGACGGCGAGCACCGGCATCCTCGGGTTCGGCGTGTGGGTCCACCACATGTTCGCCACCGGGATTCCGCCGCTCTCCGCGACTTTCTTCAGCGCGGCCAGCCTCGTGATCTCCGTTCCGAGCGCGGTCGCGGTGTTCGCCTGGTTGGCGACGATCTGGTTCGGACGCCCAGTCATCACGACGCCTTTCCTGTTCATCGCCGGCTTCCTCGTGCTGTTCGTCATGGGTGGTGTCACCGGGGTCATGACCGCGGCGGTTCCACTCGACTATCAATTGACCGACACGTATTTCGTCGTGGGTCACCTGCATTACGTGCTGATCGGCATCAACGTCTTTCCCGTCATTGCCGGACTGTACTTCTGGTTGCCCAAGATCACGGGTCGAATGCTGAACGAACGGCTGGGACGGTGGAACTTCTGGACGATGTTCCTCGGGTTCAATCTGGGCTTCTTTCCGATGCACATCGCCGGACTGATGGGTATGCCGCGTCGAGTGTACACCTACCCGAGCGGTCTCGGCTGGGATGGCGCGAATCTTCTCACCACCATCGGCGCGTTCATCTTCGCCCTGGGCCTTCTCCTCTTCGTGGTGAATGTGTTCTGGAGCCGACGGAACGGTTCGTTGGCGGGCAGCAATCCCTGGGACGCGCCGACGCTCGAGTGGGCGATCGACTCTCCCCCTCCACCGTACAACTTTCCGGTGATCCCGACCGTGAGCAGTCGCTATCCGCTGTGGGAGGATCGGATCAGTGTGACCCAGCGAAGCCTTGTCGCGGAGGGCCCGGCACTGGACGATGGAAGGCAGACCGCGGTCACCTCTCCGCTCGATGCCGACCGCGGTCCGGCGATTCGAATGCCGGAAGACTCACTCTGGCCATTTTTCCTGACGCTATCGCTCGCCACCCTCGCCTACGGACTGCTGCTCCGATCTTGGCCGGTTGCCGCAGCGGCTACGGCTCTCGGCATCGGGATGACGATCGGCTGGCTCTGGCCCAGGCAAGCAGAGGATCAGCCATGACCGCCGTGACGGAGCTGCTCCCTGCGCCCGTGGTGCGAACCGTCAAACAGCCGGCGTGGTGGGGCATGGTGCTTCTGATCACGACCGAGGCGGCGCTGTTCGCCTATCTGCTGTTCAGCTACTTCTACGTCGCGTCGCAGGCTCGAAGCTCATGGCCGCCGGGCGGTCCTCCAACCCTGCATCTCGCGCTGCCCAATACGCTGATTCTCCTCGCAAGCAGCGCGACGATGTGGTGGGCGGAGGCGGGAATCCGGTCGGGCGAGAGGATTCGACTCGGCCGTGGTCTCCTTCTCACCCTGATTCTGGGCGCGGTCTTCCTTTCGATTCAGATCGTCGAGTATGTCAATCTGCCGTTCTCGCCGAGGACCGATGCCCACGGCTCGCTCTTCTACGTGATCACCGGCTTTCACAGCGCGCACGTCGCTGTCGGCCTGCTCATGATCGCGGTCGTGCTGCTGAGGGCATGGCTCGGCCATTTCAAGCTGGGCCGGCACCTGCCGGTGACCCTCACTGCGTGGTACTGGCATTTCGTCGACATTGTCTGGCTGGCCGTCTTCACGACGTTGTACCTATCGCCCAGAATCGGGTGAGGACCGAGGCGTGAGTATCAGCGTGTTGCGAGTGGAGGAACGACGGGTCAACCACGTCTCGCCCGGAGCTCTCTGGTTCGGGCTTATCGCCGGTCCACTCGCCTGGGCCATGCAGGAGCTCGTGGGATACGGGCTCGCCGCTCGAGCCTGTGCGGCCCATGCTCAGCGGCTGGTCCCGCTGGCGCCCGGGCTCGGTGTGGGCGAGGTGATCGTGAGTGGAATGGCTCTCGGGCTCGCCGGGTCCGGGTTGGCGACGGCTACGCTTTTTTGGCGTCGGGCGAGCCGGAAACAGCCCGATGGGGAAGAAGGAACCGATGCGGGCGATGAGCGCAACGCATTCATGGCCCTGGCGGGTGTCATCGTCGGCCTCTTCTTCCTGTTCGGCGTGTTCATGAACGCGGCCGGATACTTCCTCATTCCGCCATGCGGCTAGCACCGGTCGCTGCGATTCTTCTCACTGCTTGTCTTCAGGGGCGTCCGTCTCGGCTCGTTGCCGGCGGCGACCCGGAAAAGGGGAAGGCGGAAATCGTGGCGTACGGCTGTGGGGCCTGCCACACCATTCCCGGAATTCGCGAGGCGCATGGGCTTGCCGGACCATCCTTGGCCCAATTTGCCAGGCGGAGTTACATCGCGGGTCAGGTTCCCAACCGAGCACGCGACCTGGTTCGGTGGATCGCTTCACCCCAGTCCATCGAAGCGGGGACCGCGATGCCGGATCTCGGCGTCAACGCCGCGGAAGCGCGCGACATTGCCGCCTACCTGTACACCCTTCGATAAGTTCGGAATAGCCGGATGCCTGCCAAGAGCCGGACCACCTGGCGCTCCTCCGACGTGCTGCGCACTGCCGGCCTGGTCGCGGGACTGTACATCGTCCTTCGTCTGTTCTGGGAGGCGCATGAGGTCTTTTTCCTCGCGTTCATCGGCGTCTTCTTCGGGCTCACCCTCTCGAGCGCGGCCGACCGACTGGAGCGTCTGCGGATTCCGCGCGCGATCGGTGCCCCCGTTGTTCTCATTCTGGTGCTCGCCGCGATCGGGGGGCTGGTCTTTCAGGCAGCACCCCAAGTGACTAGTCAAGCCCAGGAGATTCGGGAGCAGGTGCCGCAAGTGGCGAGCAAGGTCAGAGGATGGATCGTGACGCAGGCGGGCGGCGTGAGCCGAATGCTTCAGGACACGACGGCCCAGAATCAGAAGAGGAAAGGCGAGACGGGGAAGGCGGCGACCCCAAAGGAAACGGACCAGGTGACGGAACTGAGCCCGCCGATCCGGACCGTGGGTCACGCCTTTTTCACCGTCTTCTCCTCGACCCTGTCGGCGCTGGGTGGGCTTGTCCTCGTCTTCTTCATCACGTTGTTCGTGGCGATCGATCCCAAGCTGTACCACGATGGATTGATGCACCTTTTCCCACATGACCATCGGGAGCGCGCGGGGGAGGTCCTGAGCGCGATGGCATTCAGCCTTCGGCGATGGCTCGTGACGCAGCTGATCGCGATGGTGACTATCGGTGTCATTACCACCGGCGTGCTCCTTCTGCTCGGAGTGCGGGGAGCCTTCGCGCTCGGGATCATCGCGGGACTTCTCGAGTTCGTGCCCTTCGTGGGACCGATCGCCGCCTCGATGCCGGCCATCGCGATGGGCCTGCTCGACAGTCCAACCAAGGCTCTCTCGGTGGCGATCGCCTTCACCGTCATCCAGCAGACCGAAGGGCACGTGCTCATCCCGCTGCTCATGAAGGGCTCGCTGAGCCTGCCGCCCGTGCTCACGCTCCTGACGCAGGCCCTGATGGCCACCGTCTTCGGACTTCTTGGCCTCCTCATCGCGGTGCCGATGCTCTCGGCGGTGATGACCGCCATCAAGATGCTCTATGTCGTCGACGTCGTGGGCGACCGGGTCGAGGTGCCGGGCGAGGCGGCGGGATGACGCGCGATTATCTTGGCGCATGCCCTCTCGCACGGTCGCTCGCCTGCAGCTGGTGGCCGCCGCGGTCCTCTTCTCGACCGGCGGTGCGGCGATCAAGGCCGCGAATTTCACCGGCTGGCAGATCGCCAGCTTTCGATCCGGTATTGCGGCTATCGCCATCCTGCTGTTGAGCCGAGAAGCGCGTCGCGGCTGGAGCTGGCGGGTCGCGTTGGTCGGGATTGCATATGCGACGTGTCTCACGCTCTTCGTGCTCGCCAACCGACTCACGACCGCTGCGAATACCATCTACCTCCAATCCACCGCACCCCTCTATCTCCTGATCTTGAGTCCCTGGCTACTCAAGGAACCGGTGCGGCCCAAGGATGTCGGCTTCATGCTGGCGATCGGCGTGGGCCTCGCACTCTTCTTTATCGGGGTGGAGGCTCCGGTCGCTACGGCGCCCGATCCGATTCGCGGGAATATCGTCGCGCTGGCGAGCGGATTCTTCTGGGCCCTCACGGTGTGTGGCCTGCGATGGATGGGTGCCGCCGATGGTCGCCGCGGCTCGCCGGTGGCAGCGGTGGCGGTCGGCAATCTCATCGCATTCGGCATGTCACTTCCGATGGCGCTGCCGATCGGCGTTCATCCCGTCACCGATTGGGGAGTGATCGTCTACCTCGGCGTCTTTCAGATCGCGGTAGCGTACCTGTTCGTGACGTCGGCGCTTCGAGCGATTCCCGCGCTCGAGGCGTCGCTGATCCTGCTGATCGAGCCGGCGCTCAATCCGCTTTGGGCCTGGGCCTTTCAGGGAGAGCGCCCGGGTCCGTGGGCACTGGTGGGAGGCGCGCTGATTCTGGGGACGACGACGATCAAGGCGATGCTGGACGCGCGCGGGGGCAGCGTGCTGCGAGAGGAGGTTGGGGCATGACGACGCTGATCGAGACGGTGCGGATTCGAGGCGGTGCGGCTCCGCTCTGGTACCTGCACCTGAGGCGCCTGGCGACCAGCTGCCGGGCACTTGGCGTGCCGATTCCCGCCGACTTACCGACGCCCGAAGGCGGCGCCGATCGAGTCCATCGGCTGCTGGTGAGCCGGCGCGGCGTCGTGGCGGGCGAGCGCCCCGTCGGCAGCACGGCGCCGGTCAGACTCGTCACTTCGAAGCTGGTGCACCGACCCTATCCCCATAAGGTGGTCGACCGCGAACGGTTCGACCGAGCGCTCGCCGATGCCAAGGAGGTCGGTGCCGACGACTCGCTCCTGCTCACGGTCGGCGGACAGGTCGCGGAAACGGCCATCTGGAGCGTGCTGTGGTGGGAGGATGGGAGACTGTGCGCGCCTCCGCTCGAGCTCGGTGTGCTGCCCGGGGTCGCGCGTGCCCGGCTGGAGGAAATCGCGGGAAGGATCGAGGAGCGGCGGGCCACACCCGACCAACTTCCGGCGGCTTCGGCGTTCGTGGCGAACGCGGTGCGTGGGGTCGTGGCGGTGGCGTCGCTCGATGGAAAGGACGTGCCGTTGTCGCCGCAAACGGAGGCGCTCGCCGCGCGTTTCTGGCCTTGACCCGACGCCCTCCGAGACGATAGTTTCACCGGCTCGGAAACTGGCTCGTGGTGGTTGTAGCTCAATTGGTTAGAGCGCCGGACTGTGGCTCCGGAGGTTGCGGGTTCAATTCCCGTCAGCCACCCCTGGTAGGTCGCCGGTCATCGCCGGCGAGCCCAGCGTGCGGCGGCGGTACTGGTGCAGAGGTCCGTAGCTCAATTGGTAGAGCACCGGTCTCCAAAACCGGGGGTTGCAGGTTCGATTCCTGCCGGGCCTGTGGAGTCGATGGGACGTGTCGCGGAGTCGCCGTGGTAATCGGTCGCGGTACGGTCAGCGGCGCTATCGTCTAGGGGCCTAGGACACAGCCCTCTCAAGGCTGGAACACGGGTTCGAATCCCGTTAGCGCTATTGCGAGAGACGGTGGGCCATCGGCCCCATCGTCTATCGGTTAGGACGCGACCCTTTCAAGGTCGAAAGACGGGTTCGACTCCCGTTGGGGCTATGGACGACAGCTGGCGCGCCGCTAGCTCAATTGGCAGAGCAAGTGACTCTTAATCACTAGGTTGTAGGTTCGATTCCTACGCGGCGCACTTTGAGAACGTAAACAACGACAAGACGTTCACGAACAATGGCCACCGAGGCTCCGCGCTCGGTGGCCATTTTGGTGGTCTTACTGAGGAGGAAGAAGTCATGGGCGACCAGGATTCGATGAGGGGAGCCTCGTCGCTGCAACCGGTCGAATTGGCTTCCGCAGGAGGTAGATAGTTACGTCGCCCCACGCGCGGGGTCCGAACACGAGGCGGAAGGCGAGGCTCAAAGGGGCCAGGGCGACTCGTTGCAGGAGGCCAGAAAAGTCGCCGGCCGTGGTCGAGTCCACGAGGTCGAATCCGATCTCCTCGAGCATCAGCCGTACTTGCACGTCGGTGAGAGGGGACACGTGGTGCATCTGGAGGTACTGCTCCCGGTCGAAGTACCTCAATCTTCCGGTCAGCAGGAACTCAAGTCGCCCCCGCCAGTTGGCGACATTGGGCGTAGACAGGAGCAGATACCCTTCCGGCTCAATGATCTCGTAGGTTTGCCGCAGGAAGTGCCGGGGCGAGTCGATGTGCTCGATGATCTCAATCGCCGTGACCACCTTGACCCGTTGTCCCACTGCCTGCGCGAAATCCGAGTTCAGGTCGATCGGATGGGGCTCCACTCCCTGGAGGCCGAACTGTTTTGGGTCGGAGTCGATCGCGCTGAGGTCGTTGAATCCAACGTCCCGAAGCCTCGCCAGGAGCGCCCCGCTTCCTGCTCCCAGGTCCAGGACAGACGACCGGAAGGAACAGTGTCGCATGAGCAGCCTCACCCCCGCCTCATGCGTGCCCGGGGCGCATCGCATCAGGAATCCCCTGTACGTCTTCCTCTGGAGGCGCCACCACTCACTCACTCTGGTCGTGCTCCGGGTGCCAAAGGGTTAGGCCTGCGCGAAGCGCCGTGGCTCGCGGCGCACTTCCAGAATGGATGACAAGATCTTCACAACCAATGCCGCCGACGTTCCCGCTCGGCGGCATTATAGTGGCCCAATCAGCCGGACTCCTTCCCTCGGGCAGTCGTCGCCCTAAGGCGCCGCGCGCTTCGGCACATAGAGTTGTGCGAATATCCCTCGCGCATCGAGGCGGTTCCGCACCTCATAGCCCGCGAGCGCATCGACCGCTTCTCGCTCGGTTGGAATCGGCGGCAACGAGAGCACCCATACCCTCGATTGAGGATGGGTCTGAACTGCGTTCGCAAAATCCCGCCCGACATAGTGGTAGCGTCTGGCGTTCAGGTAGTAATAGATCGGTGCCACCCAGAAGTCGTCCTCGTGTCCTCGGCCGTGCACGAAGATCAAATCCGAGTCTCTCAATGCGCGGCACCCACTGTTCCGCCAATGCCTTGTAGTCGTAGATCGGGGGCTTGGACTTGAAGTAACGAAGGCTGAGGCCGTGGATGATCGCCAGCAGCCCCGCGAGGGCAATCCACCGGCGATCCCGTCGCATGAGCGCTGCCAATCCGGTTGCGAGCACAATGAGCAAGTACGGCGCGAAGATCGCCGTGCCACGCTGCACGAATATCGGACTGACTATCGAGATCGCGGCAACGATGCCGACCGGCAAGACGGCAAGCAGGACACACAGCGATCGAAGCGTTGCCGGCCATAGATTCCCGGGAGCCACCTTCGCGTATGGCTTCTCCAGCCGATCCCCGTAAGCGCACAGCATGGTGTCCACGAACACCAGTGCCAGGGGCAAAGCGCTGGTCGCGATGACCAAATGCGTGCTCCGGCCTGGTAGTAGGGTCTTCGCGACGTAGGCAAACAGAAGAATGCTCGCCGCCATCAGAATTCCGGCGACGAGCGTGACGATCCTGGGCGGCCACCCGCATCCATGTCCGTCCGTCGTCAATTGACGACTTGCCAGCTGGGCGTCTCCCTTCCCCTGGAGGGCGCTCGCCATGAGAAGAACGGTCGCAAGCAACGCCAGCAGTGCCGCCACGGCGTTCGCACTAGCCTCCGAAATGGCCAGGGGATCGATCTCGAAAAGTGAGCCGAACTGCAGGAAGCGGAGCACGCCGTCGATGGGAGCGAGGGTTGGTGGAGGCGACGCGGCCCCGCTTTGGTACGCCGCAATCGCGATGAGCGGGCTCGCAACGACCCCGGTGAGCACCTGCAATCGCACCAGGCCGAGTAGCGAGGTCCGCGCGCGGACGTGGGCCGCGAGGATCCATAGAGCCTGGGTCATGAAAAGCGGCCAGAAGTACACGTGCGTCGCCAGTCCGGCGAGGGTGACGACGACGTAGAGCACGCTATAGGTGAGAGGGCGGGGCACCCGTCGTATCAGGATAACGAGGAGCACGGTCGACAACAGACCGAGAAAGCAGGCCATGGAATACATACGGGCGCTTTGCGATTGCTGCACGTTGAGGCCGTTGAGGGCCAGCATTGCAGCAGCCAGCAGGGCCGTCAGCGTATCTTCGAAGTAGCGGGCGAGAACATAGACCAGCAGAATGCTGCCGATTCCGAACAGCACCGACGGCAAACGTAACGCCAGGATGCTGCTGCCGAACAGCTTGGTCCAACCGAGCATCAGAATGTAGTAACCCGGAGGGTGGGGCTCTCCGGCTATAGTCCCCTTCAGGGTCTGCGATAGGGTAAAGCGCGGGTTGGGATTCGATAAGCCGGACGGAAGGTCGATGCCAGGAGCATAGACTTCGGGGTGGTTGAGCGTGCGGTAGTCCACGTGGTGGAGTCTCAGCACGGCACCAATGATCAGAATTACGATCAGAGTCAGGAAGACACGGAGTTCCTGCCGGGCCTTCAGCGATGATACAGGGCTCATGTGTCCGCCGTTATCGTGTGCCTGGAGTCACAGGCTGCGACACCGTTCCCCGGCCTGTCCAACCCGACGAATCTCAGCAGCTCACGTCAGGGCCTCGCCGCTCCGATTCACCCACAAGGCAACAGGTCGAAGAGATGTTAGAGACGGAGCGTCCGTGGACAATTCAAGGACAGGATGGAATAACGTAAACTATTATGCACCAATAGGCTAGGTTGCCACTCCCGCTCTTACCTCATCACGAGGTCGCAGGTTCGATTCCTACGAGACGCACCTGGGGCACGGCGCAGAAGGCACCTTGGCGGGTCGGCCAACAGCCGACCCGGTTCTATCATGTGGCAATTGCTCGCGGGATGGGCGGACACTTGAGATCCACTTGATCGCCCAGGAGTACGGTAGGGCTGGAAGTACGAGTCCTCACCCGGTATCGATCGGAGGGAGCATGACCCGCTTTCCACTGGCTCTAACCCTCACGGTTTTCACGGTTGCCGTTACCGCCTGCGGTGACGAACCGATGCAGCCAAGCACACCAGGGCTCACGTCTCCGGCGCCGTCGTTCGCCATCGGCTCCAACACCTGGGCCCCGAAGGCCGCGCTCCCTGTCGGGCCGACCGGGGTCGCGACCGGCATGGTCTACGACGCGTCAGGGAATTCGGTCGTTTATGCCATCGGGGGCAGAATCGATGGCGGCTCGGACTTTTCGGTCCAAGCCTATAGTGCGACCACAAACACCTGGACCAGAAAGACCGCGGGGACCAACGTATTTAACACGAATGGGGTGGGCAAGATCGGGAGCAAGCTGTATTTCACTGGCGGTTACGACTACGGGTCGGGGTTGCGTCTCATGGTTTCGCAAACGTGGGCCTACGACTACGGCGCCGATCGACTGATCCGGAAGGCCGACATGCCCCGGCCGACCGCCGATGGTGTCACCGGCGTCATCAGCAACAAGCTCTACGTCCTTTCCGGTAACTGCAACGACGACAACCCTCCGGTGTTCGATTGCGCCAACGACAGCGTCAGCCGGACGCTGTACCGCTTTGACCCGGTCACAAACAGGTGGACTACCTTGGGCTCGGCCCCTCGGTCCCACGTAAACCCCGCGGGCGGAGTCATCAACGGCAAGCTCTACGTGGCGGGTGGCAGCGACGGCGTCGGCCGTCAAACCGCCAACCTCGATGTCTACGATCCTGCGACGAACAAGTGGAAGGCACTTGCCCCGCTGCCCACTACCAGCTCGTCCGCCTCGGGCGCCGTCGTGAACGGGAAGCTCCTCGTGGTCTCGTGGGCCTATAACAATGGCAGCCCGGCGATTCGCACCTATTCGTACGATCCTTTGACCAACAAGTGGACCGCCAAGGCCTCACCGCCGAGCCTGGGCGCGCTCGCTCGCGTTGCCCTGAACGACAAATCGTATGTCCTCTCAGTCGGCGGGACCGGTTCATGTTGCGACTCGGAGCTGCCGAGCCAGCTCTATACGCCGTGAACGTCGTCTGTGCCTCGGCGCACAAACGGAAGCGCTCGATCGAGTGTAAATTGTCTCCAGGTTGATCGAGGATGCCCCGGGAACCTTCGCGGTCCTCTTCGAATTGGAGAGACTGATGCTGTCATCCATCGCTTCGTCGGTCCTCGCCGCCACGGTCGCACTGTGGGTCGCACTGCTCTTCCATGAGTTGGCTCACTCGGCGGCGGCGGAGGTCGTCGGTGTCCGGCTCTGGGGCATGCGACTCGGCGTGGGGCCCACGATCTGGAGAGGCAGCTTCAACGGACGAGAGATCCACATAGGCGCGCTCCCGTTTATCGGGGCGGTGCAGCTCCTCGATGAGGACGCCGGCGTCATCGGCTACCGGGACATCGTTTCCGGTCGCTGGCGTTTCGAATGGGGACCCGAGGCGTGGCGCGCGCCGATCATCTCCGCGGCTGGAGGTATCAGCAACCTCTTCGGAATGATGCTCTTTCTGACGACGTGGGAACTGGGCGGTCAGCCCCATATGGGATCGTTTACCGGCGACCTTCTCCTGTTCGGTATCATCGCCAACCTCTCGGGTTACCTCAATCTGTTTCCCTTGTCCAAATCGGACGGCGAGCACCTCCTGGCTCATCTGTACGCCGCGAGGCTCCTGAGGCCCGTTCGCACTACCTCCTGACAACCGCTTCCCTTCTCGAGTGCAAGGGGTCGCAGTAACGACCCCTTATTCGTCTCCATGCGTCTGTCCTCATGGCGCGGGTGTTGCCCGATCCTTCCCGACCAGTGCGAGTCTCGTTGGAGTAAGACTTCGGCCGAATTGGACTTAGCAGGATTAGTCGGGCGCCGCGGACGCGCGGGCGTCGCTCCGCGCTGCGGAGCGCCAGTGCAGAACACCAGACTTTTTAGTCCCCTTGCTATCGATAGGGGAAATTCCTCAGCCCCGGATCCGCCATGAATCGACCCGGCTCGTGGTTCCGACCGACGCCTCTGCTCCTGGTCACAGCCCTCATTGGATGTGGCGGCGGCGGGGATCCGAGCGGGCCCGTCACCGGCAGCCTGGCCGTCGCCGTCTCCGGACTCCCTGGCGGGGCATCCGCGGCGGTATCGGTGTCCGGCCCTGGCGGATTCGCGCGCGCGGTCACCGGCTCGCAGACCATCTCCAACCTCACGCCAGGCGGATACGCGCTCGTGGCGTCGAACGTCTCCTTCGGCGGGTCGGCGTATGCGCCCACCCCCGCGAGTCAAATGGTCACGGTGAGCGAGGGCGAGACTCCCGCAGCCGCGTCCGTGGCGTACCAGACCATCACCAGCGGTCTCACCGTCAACATCGATGGCCTCCCACCCGGTGCGTCGGCCGACGTGACCGTGACCGGGCCGGGTGGCTTCTCGCAGAACCTCACCGAAACGCAAACGCTGAGTGGTCTCGCGCCGGGGACCTATACCATCGCCGCGAACGGCGTCTCGTCAGGCGGCACCGACTACAGCCCCAGTCCCGGCAGCCAGACCGCCGCCGTCGTAACGGGCAGTGTGTCGTCGGCGTCGGTGAGCTATAGCGTGGTCATTCCCGGGTCGCTCAATCTCAAGATCGACGGCATGTATCTCAGCCAGAGTGTGCAGACCTACGGCGGGTCGGTGCCACTGGTGAAGGATCGTGATGGATACCTGCGCGTCTTCGTCACCTCCAATCAAAGCAACGCTGCGCAACCGGCGGTCCGCGTGCGGTTCTACAGCAGCGGGACGCTCGTGCAGACCATGACGATCACTGCACCTGGCCTGAGCACTCCCCTCTCCCCGGATGAGAGCTCGCTCTCGAAGTCGTGGAACGTCGCAGTGCCGAAGACCTTGATCCAGCCCAATCTCTCGATCCGGGCCGACGTGGATCCGACGAACGTCATCGCGGAATCCAACGAAGGCGACAACAGCTTTCCGACGTCTGCCCCGCTGGCGATGGACGTCCGGACGGCATCGACCTTCAGCGTGCGCTTCGTCCCCGTGCAGGTCGCCGGGCGGCTGGGCAACGTTTCCAGCGCGAACAAGGATCAGTTCCTGACGGAGACGATGAAGATGCACCCGCTGTCGGCGTACGACGCCGACATGCACGGGCAGTTCAACTCCACGGCGTCCTTCCCGCTCGACAGCTCCTCGACGTGGAACCAGGTATTGAGCGAGGTGAACGCGCTGAGGACTGCCGACGGCAGCACCAGGTATTACTTCGGCGTGGTGAATCCGAACTACAGCAGCGGGATCGCGGGGATCGGGTATGTCGGTGGCAAGACCGCGCTCGGCTGGGACAAGCTCCCGACCGGTTCGTCGGTGGCGGCTCACGAGTGGGGTCACAACTGGGGAAGGAGTCATTCCCCGTGCGGCAATCCGAGCAACCCAGACCCGAACTACCCGTACGCCGGCGGCGTGACGGGCGCGTACGGCCTCGATGTGGCGACCGCCACGCTCATGCCCCCCACGTACGCCGACGTGATGGCATACTGCAACCCTGAATGGATCAGCGACTGGACCTACACAGGTGTGATGGACTGGAGGTCGGCGAACCCCGACGTCACGTCCGCCTTTTCCCAGGCGATGCAGCCCTGTCTCCTCGTGTGGGGCCGGATCGAGAATGGGCAAATGGTTCTCGAGCCCGCCTTCCAGGTCGTGACGCGCCCAAGCCTTCCGGCCCGCGCCGGCGAGTACACGGTCGAGGGCCGCGCGACCGACGGCTCTCAAGTCTTCTCGCTGCCATTTGCTCCGGCCGAAATCGCGGACCTTCCGGGCGGTGGCCAGCAGTTCGCCTTCTCCGTCCCGTTGTCGGCGGATCGCGCGTCACGTCTCGCGACGCTCCGTCTAGCCGGACGCGGGCGTGAGGTCATCGCCCAGCGCCGCGCCGATCTACCACAGCCCGGGGCGCGGGTGGCTCCTCTTGCCATCCGTCGTACCGGAGCCGGCAACGTGGGACTCCAGTGGGACGCTGCCGCGCATCCGATGCTGCTCGTGCGCGACGCGGCAACCGGCCAGATCATTTCCTTCGCCCGTGGTGGCTCCGTGCAGCTGCCGGCGGGGCATCCCGAGCTCTCGGTGAGCTTCTCGAATGGGGTCCAGAGCAGCGAGATGAGAGTGGCGGTGCCGGCGCGATGAAAGCCGCAATTCGGAGTGCCCTGATCGCGGCCTCGCTTGGGGCCTGTCATGGCTCGTCGCCCGCGGTGGCACCCGCGCCGGGCGTCGCCAGCGAGGCTGCGCCCGTGGTGACGCTGGAGCGCACCCCATGCTTCGGCCGATGCCCGGTCTATCGCGTGACGATCTCCCGGTCGGGCCTCGTTCAGTTTGAAGGCAAGAGATTCGTGGCCGATTCGGGCAGCGACAGCGCCCGGATCTCCAGCGAGGCGGTGGCCGATCTCCTCGGCCAGCTCGAACACGGCGGGTTCTACGGCTTCGACGAGAAGTACGTCGCCGGAAGCGCGGGCTGCGGCCCCTACGCCACCGACCTGCCTGGGGTGATCACTTCGGTCGACGATGGGCAACGCGTCAAGCGCATCGAGCACGACCATGGCTGCAGCGAAGCCCCCAGTGCACTGGCCAGCCTCGAAAACAAGATCGACCAAGTGGCAGGCACCGCGAGGTGGACGGGCCACTAACCTGTTGGCCGGCGCCCCCCAGGCGCCAGACGATCGCGTACCGCATCGCCTAGCAGCGTCGCAGCCACTACCACCAGCACCAGCGCCACACCCGGCGCCGCGGCCACCCACGGCGCATTCACCAGCGTATCCCGTCCCGACGCGATCAGGCTTCCCCATGAGGGCGCGGGCGGTTGTACGCCGAGCCCGAGAAACGAGAGTCCCGCCTCGAGCAGAATGGCATTGCCCAAACCGAGCGCCGCGGCCACGATGACCGGTGTGAGCGCGTTCGGCAGGATGTGTCGGATCAAGACCCGGCCCCCCGGCACGCCGAGCCCGACGGCACCTTCCACGAATGGTCTCACCGCCAGAGCGCGCACCTCCCCATAGACCAGCCGTGCGATCGGCATCCAGCCGGTGAATCCCAACACCAGCACCACCAACGTCGCGCTCGGTTGCCAGAGCGACGCGAGGAGGAGAAGCAGGACGACTCGAGGCAGGGCGAGCGCGAAGTCAGTGAACCCGAGGAGGCTCGCGCCGATCCATCCTCGCCAGAATCCCGCCACCGCGCCGACGGCAACCCCGAACGCGATGGACAGGATCGTCGCCAGAACGCCGACGCCGAGCGAGACGCGGGCGCCGGCGAGGAGACGCGCCCAAACATCGCGACCGAACCGATCGGTGCCGAGTAGATGAAACACGCCGAGATGATCCATCGCGAGGGGAGGGAGAAAACGGGTACCGACGATGTCGCGTTGCAGGTACGGGTCGCCACCGAGGATCGGCGCGAGAACAGCCGCCAGCACCGCGAGCCCGAGCACCAGTGCTCCGACTCGGGCACGGGGGTCTGCGAGGAGCCGTCGGCGGCCGCTCATCGGACCCTCGGGTCGACCCATGCGGTCAGCGCTTCGGCAAGGAGGTTACCGAGGACGACCAGCGTGGCGCTGACCGATGTCGCCGCCATCACGACGGGGTAGTCCCGCGCCTGCACGGCCTCCACGAGAATCCGGCCGACCCCTGGCCAGGCGAATATGGCCTCCACAAATACCGCCCCTGAGAAGAGTGTCGGGAGCGACAGGCCAAGGAGCGTGACCACGGGGATGAGCGCGTTGCGCAGCATGTGGCGGATTGCGACCTGCGTCTCGGTGAGCCCCTTGGCACGTGCAATCGCGATGTAGGGCTCGCTGCCGACGTCGAGCATGGCGCCGCGAACGAACCGAGCGGTGCCGCCGAGCCCGACGAGGGTGAGCGTGGTGAGCGGCAGTGCGAGGTGTCGGAGGCGATCGGCGGCAAGATCCCAGCCGCTCAGGTAGTCGGCGTCGAATCCGGCAGAGCCAAACGCGGGGAGCAGGCGGAGCTTGTAGGTGAAGAGCATCACCAGCATGAGGCCGAACCAGTACCCCGGGAGAGCGAAGAGAGTGACGGTGGCGATGGAGAGCGCGGTGTCGAGGCCGCCTCCACGGACCGCCTGCAACACGCCGATGACGATTCCCGCGAGATAACTGAGCACGAGGGAAATGCCCACCAGACGAACGGTGGCGGGCCACGCCTGGGCGAGCATGCCACGGACCGGTCGACCGGTGGCAATACTGCGACCCCAATCGCCCCGGATGAATTGTCCGACCCACACGGCGTATTGCACCGGAAGCGGGCGATCGAGGCCCATGACCGCGCGCTGCGCGGCGAGCTGTTCCGGCGTTGCAGAGGGGCCCACGAGGAGGAGTGCCGGGTCGCCGGGCGCGAACCGAAGCAGGAAGAACATCAGCGTCACCACGCCGGCAACGACACCGATGGCGCTGATCGCGCGGCGGGCGAGCGGAAGCATGCGTGCAATCTCCCGGCATCGGCCTGACGACGCCAGGGAGCCCTGGCCGGGCGCGCCCGCGGCCCGATACCTTACGCGCGTGTCCTGTCGTCCGGCGTCACGCTTGCTGCACGTGCTTCCGCTGCTGCTGGCCGCGGCGTGTCAGCCGTCGGCGTCGCGCCGAGGGGCGACGGTGCTCTTTGCTTCCGGGGCCGACCTCCAGAGCATCAACCCGCTCTTTACTCTTCACCCGCTCGCGCGTCAGGTCGAGCGCTACATCCTGCTCACGACGCTCGCCAGGTACGACGGCTCGTTGACGCCGCAGCCGTATCTCGCTCGCCGATGGGAATGGCGTGCGGGAGGGCGCACACTGATCGTGCACCTCGACACCAGCGTTCGTTGGCACGACGGCGCGCCGACCACCGCAAGAGACGTGAAGTGGACCGTCGACGCCGCGCGCGATCCGGTCATCGGGTACCCACGGGTAAGCGACCTCAGAATGCTGGACTCCGTGGACGTGGCCGACGACTCGACGCTGACGCTCCGCTTCTCCACTCCGCAAGTCGGATTTCCCGACGTCCTGACCGATCTCGCCATCTTGCCCGCGCATCTCCTGGATACCGTTCCTCATGCGCGGCTGCGGGAGGCCGCCTGGAATGCGTCACCAGTAGGAAACGGCCCCTTCCGGTTCGTCACGCACGAGCCCAATCGCCGGTGGGTCTTCGCCGCCAACCGCGACTTTCCCGCGTCACTCGGTGGGCCCCCCAAGCTCGAGCGATTCATCGTCGTCGTGGTGGATGAGCCGACCACCAAGCTCGCAGCCCTTACCGCCGGTGAGCTCGACATGGCCGGAATTCAGCCGGCCCACGCCCGGTTCGTCCAGCGCGATCCCGATCTCACCGTGCTGACGTATCCGCTCCTCCTTACCTATGGCATCGTCCTCAATACGAGACGGCCGCCATTCAATGACTTTGCGCTGCGCCACGCGGTCGACCGTTCACTCGACCGGCGCGAAATCGTCGACGGCTACCTTTACGGCTTCGGCACACCGGCCACCGGTCCCGTTCCGCCGGATGTGCCCGGCTATCTTCCGATGGCCGCGGATGGCGAACGCAGTGCGGGCCCGGATCCGTCGCGGGGACGGGCGCGCTTCGAGCTCCTGACGGTGGGAAGCGGCGAGGCTGCGCTCGAGCAGATGGTGCAGGCTCAGCTGAGCCGGGCCGGGTTCGAGGTGGTCATCCGCCAGCTCGAGCTGTCGGCGTTTCTCGCGCGGGTGTATGGGCCTACGCACGACTTCGACGCGGCGGTGCTCGGCATACCCGGCGATGCCGGCCTCGGCTATCTCGCGCCGCTCGCGGATCTCGCCGGCCTGACGCCGCCCGCCGGCGCTGCCGCGATGCAGCGATTCTTCGCCGACTCGGTGCCGGTCGCATTTTTGTATCACGCGCGGGGGCTGCAAGGGATGAATCGAAGGGTGGGTGGCGTCACGATGGACATGCGGGGCGAGCTTCCCACCGTCCACGACTGGTGGGTCACTCGATGATCGGCACCGCTCGTGCTGCCGCGCCGGTTCGTCTCGACTTCGCCGGTGGATGGACGGATGTTCCTCCGTTCTCCGCCCGAGAGGGAGGGACGGTCGTCGCCGCCGCGATCGGGCTCTATGCTCGTGCGGAAGTTCGGCCTGGAGATCCAGGAGTTCGACTCGCCGCCCGGGATCTTGGCGAGAGCCTGGAGGTCCCCGACGTGTCGCACCTCGGCCGCGCGGGCCCGCTTGCACTTCTCTCGGCAGGTGTTCGTCTTCTTCCGGTGGAATCCTGTAGCGTACACACCGATTCGGACGCTCCGCATGGATCGGGGCTCGGCAGCTCGGGAGCACTCGATGTAGCGCTCGTGAGCGCGCTGTCCTCCGCCCGCGGCGAAGCGCCGACAGCGCGAGCAATCGCCGACCTGGCGTGCCGACTCGAGGCCGTCGAAGCCGGCATTGCCGGTGGACGCCAGGACCAGTTCGTGGCGACGTACGGTGGCTTCCTGCGCCTACGCTTCCGCGATCCCGAGGCAAAGATCGAGCGGCTACGCATCGATCCCGCCTTCGCCACCGAACTCGAGCGTCGGATGATCCTCTGCTACACGGGAGCGTCGCGGTTCTCCGGCGGGACGATCACTCGCGTCATGACCGCGTACGAGCGTGGGGATTCGGCCGTGACCGGCGCCCTCATCGCCCTGCATGACATCGCCGAAGGAATGGCCGAGGCCCTCGAGACGAGCGACCTCGTGAGGGTCGGAGAGCTCTTGAGCGAGAACTGGGGGCAGCAACAGGCGCTCGATTCCGCCATGTGCACCCCGGAGATGAGCCGTCTCGAGTCGCGGATGCGCGACTGCGGCGCGCTCGGCGGAAAGGCAGCCGGCTCTGGCGCCGGCGGTTGCATGTTCTTTCTCGGCCCGGATGACCCCGCTCCCGCGTTCGCCGCCGCCCGCGCGCTCGGAATGCGAATGCTTCCGGTACAGTGGGCGATGGATGGCGTCCGGCCGTGCTGATCGCTTCTGATCTCGACCTACGCCGGGAGCAGCTTGCCGAATCGACGGATCTCGCCGAGCTGGCGCGACGTCTGACCGAGCGGGCCGCACGGGTCATCCGCGACCGGCCGCCGGTTCCCCACATGAAGGCGCTCCTTTCCGTGGACGGCGGTTTCTGTCCCGACGACTCGACAGTCCTCGAGTTCGATCCGTGGAGTCCCCATAATCACCGCTGTCCGCGCTGCGGCCGTTCGTTCACTGGAGAGCGACACGACCGCTCCTGGGCGCGCTTTCAACACCTCTGGCTCGCGGAGCAGGCGGCGACGCTGGCCGCCCTGGCGGCCATCACGAACCACGAGGGCGCCGCCGAGGAGGCGTCGAGAATCCTGAGCGGTTACGCCAACGACTATTTTCAGTTTCCCAACCGCGACAACGTGCTCGGCCCAAGCCGACTCTTCTTTTCGACCTATCTTGAGTCCATCTGGCTCAATGATTACCTCGCCGCCGCTACGCTCCTTCGTGAGGCCGGTCTCATCAGTGATTCGACGGTCGAGGGCGTCAACAGCGTAGCAGACGAGGCGGCCAACCTGATCGGAGAATTCGACGAGGGCCTCTCCAACCGGCAGACCTGGCACAATGCCGCGCTCGCCGCGATCGCGGTCTGGTTCGAGGATGAGGAGCTGGCCACACGAATCGTCGAGGGTCCTACCGGTATCGTCGCCCAGATGCTGCGCGGATTCGGAGAGGACGGGATGTGGTACGAGGGAGAGAATTACCATCTCTTCGCGCTTCGGGGCCAGCTGCTGGCTCTTGGTTGGGCGGCCAGCGCCGGCGCCGACCTTCTCGCCGATTCCCGGCTCGCCGAGCGCCTCGCGTCGGCACTCAGGGCTCCGGCGGTGACGGCGTTACCGGACCGGACCTACCCGGCGCGAAAGGACTCCCGGTTCGGGATCTCTCTCGCGCAACCGATGTATCTCGAGTTGTGGGAAGTGGGGCTTGCTCGTCTTGGTGACCTGTCATCGGATCTGTGGGGCTGGCTTCGCTCGCTCTATGGCGCCCCGCCCCCCAAGGCATCGGCATTCGACTCGTATCTGCATGAGGCAGGTCTTCCGGCACCCGCCGGCCCCCGCTCGCGGAGCGATCTGTCGTGGTGGGCATTGCTCGAGATGGTCCCGACGCTTCCCGACGACGCCCCCCCGTGGAACCCCGGCTCCACTCTCCTCGAGTCTCAGGGACTGGCGATTCTCCGCGAGGGAGATCGATATGCGAGCCTCGAATGCGGTCTCTATGGCGGCGGGCATGGTCATCCCGACCGATTGCATCTGACGTTGCATGCTGATGGTCGTCATTGGCTCGCCGATCCGGGGACCGGCTCGTATGTGTCTCGGGACCTCTTCTGGTACCGTTCGACGCTCGCGCACAACGCGCCGAGGCTCGATGGCCTGGATCAGCCGGCCGTCGATGCCTGGTGCAGCGCCTTCGACGTGCAGGAAGAATGGTCGTGGACCAGGGGCGCATTCGGCGAGCTCGCCCGCACGCTGGTGGCGGGACGGTCCTACCTTCTGGACGTTCTCGATCTGACCGGCACGACAGAGCGGATGCTGGAGTTGCCGTGGCACCCCATCGGAGACATTGAGCTTGTCAGTGCGGGATCATGGGTGCCCGACACAATTGCTGACGAATTCGTGAGCGACGTAGAGCGGCTGGATCTGCCTCCCGGCACCCCGCTGGTACTGCGGGCTCGGGAGGGGGGAGCAAGTCTCACCCTTCATCTTCTCTTCGACGGCTGGCTGCTCCGGGCCACAGGCCCCGGTTTACCCGGTGGGAGCGGCCCACAACGCGCCACCTTCTATCTCGCTCGCGTCCACGCAAGAAACGCGCGTCTGGTCGCCGTGCTCGACACGTCGAGCCCGCTCGCCCAGGTACGCGCCATCACCACCGACGGCCCCGCAATTCTCGTGGAGACTGCCGGCGGCACGGATCGTCATCTACCAACCGGCGAAGGGTGGGAGGTTTCCGGTACGGCGGGAATCACCCGTCTTGGAGGCGGTCGGAAGCCGCGATCCGATGCGAAGCCCCTGATCGAGCTCGACCGCCCGATCCCTCCCCGGGCCGTCGCACTGCATCTGGCCGAGCGGCCGGCCCTGGACGGGAGCCTCGACGACTTCGATGCCAGCGAGCCGCTGCTGCTCGATCACGAGGACCAGTATCGCAGGAGTGAGGAAGCCTACGCAGGCCCCGAGGAGTTCTCTGCTACCGTGCTTCTTGGCTGGGACGCGGACGCCTTGTATCTGGGGGTGGACGTCGTGAAGGCCGATCCGAACTATCGAGCGGCCGACGCGCCTCCGCTTCGTCTCGATAATGAGCCCGATGACCTGCACAGTGACGGACTGCAGCTCTATTTCCGGACCGAGGCGGACGGACCGGTTTATGGATTCCTGGTGGTGCCCGCGAACGACGAGGGCGATATTCGCGTCCACGTCATCGGTGGGCATTCCGGGGACGCCGACATGGTCACCGGCCGCTGGCGGATCACGGAAACCGGCTACGCCATGACGCTCGCGGTCGCTTTACCGGGATGGTCGGGGCGTCCACGAGACGAGATCGAGCTCGATGTGATCGTGAACGAGATGTATTCCGATCGCACCCGCCGCGCGGGACAGCTCGTCTGGACTGGGGGCGGAGGCTGGGTCTACCTCCGCGGCGACCGGCAATCCGCCTCGCGATTCGGCGTACTGGAGCTGCGGTAGATGAGCTCCGTCGCGGGATTCACCTCGACCGGCAGCAAGCGTCCCCAGGCAATCTTCGGCACGGACGACGCGGACCTTCCATCCCGCATGACTCGCTCGGCGGGCTGTCGCATCTGGGACGACCGCGGTCGAGAGTATGTCGACTACATCATGGGCCTCGGGGCCGTGGCGTTGGGATACGGGTATCCGGCCGTCACCGACGCCGCGATCGCTGCCCTGCGCGATGGTGCGGTCGGCTCCCTCGCGCCCGTGCTCGAAGAGCAGGTGGCGGCGGAGCTGATCCGCTGTGTCCGGCCGATGGAGCAGGTGCGTTTTCTCAAGACTGGGGCGGAAGCGATGGCCGCCGCCGTCCGCCTCGCCCGCGTGACGACCGGTCGCGATCGGATTCTGGGCTGCGGTTATCACGGATGGCTCGACTGGTGCGAGGCAAAGGAGCAGACCGGCGTCCCGGCGGCAACCCGGGCATTGTACGGTCAGATTGCCTTCGACGATCCGGAGCGCACGCGCGAGAGCATCCGGCGCGTCGGTGATCGTCTCGCCGCCGTCGTGTTCGAGCCGATCATCCTCAAGGAGCCGAGCCGGGAGTGGCTGGCCGTCCTGCGGGAGGAGACCCGGCGCATCGGTGCGCTGCTTGTGGTGGACGAAATCAAGACCGGTTGTCGCATCGCGGTGGGTGGAGCGACGGAGCGCTACGGCCTCGAGCCCGATCTCGTCGTCATGGCAAAGGCGATGGCGAACGGCTTCCCGCTCGCCGCCGTCGGCGGAACGGCGTCGGCGATGTCGGGAGTCCGCCGGACCTGGATATCGTCGACGCTGGCCACCGAGTGGGTGGCGCTCGCCGCGGCGCTGGCCACCCTGCAGGTGATGGTGGATCAGCAGGTGCCGACGCAACTGGCGCGTGTGGGCGCTCGGTTACTGTCAGGTCTCCGCCGTCTGGCCCAGATGCGCCCCGATATCGTCGCCGGCGTCGGCGGTATCGCCGAGATGTGTTTTCTCGAGTTTCGCGACGAGGCGACGTCGGGGAACTTCGCGCGCGCGGCGGCTCGGCGTGGACTGCTCTTCAAGCGCTCGGCGTATAACTTCGTCTCGCTCGCGCACGACGATGCGACGATCGATCGAAGTCTCGCGGTGCTCGAGGAGTCACTCGCCACCCTGCAGCGAGCGGAGTAGCGGCGTGCTGATCGACGTCCACGCCCATTTCCTGCACGATCGCACGCCGCGCTGCGACTGGCGGGAGCGCAACGCCAGCCGATTGCGGGCCGGGGATCGGATCGGGATCAGCACCCACGTCGCTTCCATTCTGGGCAGTTGGGGCCACACCTCTCCCACCTACTTTCCGTCGTTGACCGATCTGCGCTATGGCAATGACGCCATGCTCGCCCTCCAACGCCAGCATCCCGACCGGATCCGAAGCTACGTGACGGTCAATCCCAACTATCCCCGTGAGGCACTCGAGGAGATCGCGCGCTGCCTCGACGCCGGCATGATCGGCATCAAGCTCGCCGCCAGCCGTCGTGCGAACGATCCGCTTGTCGATCGGATCTGCCGAGCCGCCGCCGAACGGAGAGTGCCGATTCTGCATCACGTGTGGCAGAGTCGGCGCGGAGAGTATGCCGGGCAAGAAGCGTCCGATGCGTGGGAGCTGGGCGAGCTCGCGCGCCGGCACCCGACGGTCATCTTCCTCCTCGCGCACATCGGCGGCGGCGGCGACTGGCTCGAGAGTCTGCCGGCGATCCGCGGGTTGTCGAATGTCATGGTGGATCTGTCCGGAAGCGGCGTAGACGGGGGGATGCTCGAGGCCTGTCTCGAGGCCGTCGGGGTACAGCGCCTCTTATGGGGATGCGATCTCACCATGGAGACCGGCTGGGCAAAGTTGCGTTACCTCGAGCACCTCCTGGACCCGCCGCAACTCGAGCTGGTCCGCTGGGGCAACGCCGTACGCATCTTTCCGTCCGGCGCGTTCCCCTCCGACTGATGCGCATCGACGTCAACGCCTTCCTCGGCGCCTATCCGTTCCGTCGCGTGCCCGGCACATCGCCGGAATCGGTGATCGCGGCGATGGATCGGCTCGCGATCGACGAGGCCTGGGTGACCCACCTGCCCGGTGTTTTCTGGCGCGATCCCGCAGCGGGTAACGCATGGCTGCTCGAGACGTGCGCCCGGATCCCTCGGCTCCGCCCCGTCCCCGCGGCGCATCCGGGGATCGCAGGTTGGCGCGACGCAGTGGAGTCGGCACGTGCCGCTCAGGCCCCCGCGCTGCGCGCCGACCCCGCCTTCTACGCGATCGACCCATCGGGGCAGGGGATGCGAGCCCTCGCCGCGGCGTGTGCCGCCGCGGGCCTTCCTCTGGTGTTGACGGTGCGCCTGGAAGACGGGCGCCAGCGACACCCGAACGATCGCGCCGGAGAGCTCCCTGCTTCGGCGGTTCGCGCGCTCATCAGAAGCGATCCACGTCTCCGGCTCCTCGTCACCCACGCCGATCGACCTTTTCTTGAAGAAGTGCACTTTGGATCGACCGCCGAGGAGGCCGCACGTATCTGGTGGGACATCTGTTGGATCTGGGGACCGCCCGAGGATCATCTGCAGACACTGCTTCGCACGGTGGGACGAGACCGCTTTGTTCTGGGGACGGGCCAGCCGCTTCGGATCCCGGAGAATGCGGCTGCCAAGCTCGACCTCCTCGATCTCACCGCGGAAGACAGGTCGGCGATCGAAGCCGGCAACGTTCACGCGCTTCGCGCCGGAACGAGGCCGTGAGGCCCCTCGCCGAACGACTCGAATGGGGATTGGTGCCGGCGGTGCCGGTTCCGTTTCGTGGAAGCGAGATCGACGCGTCAGCACAGCGACAGTATGCCTCGTGGATGGCGTCGCAGCCGGTTGCCGGAGTGGCCGTGTGGGCGCACACCGGTCGCGGGCCGCACCTGTCGCCGGAGCAGCGGCATCTCGTGCTCGAGACGTGGCGGGAGGCCATGCCCACGGGCGTGATCGTTGCGGGCGCGCGGGATGTGACGACGGCGATCGAGGCGCGGCGCGGTCGAGCCGATGCTCTCCTCATCTTTCCCGAGCGCAACGACCCGGTCCCGCACCATTCCCGGCTGAGCCGCGAGCTGCCTGGCATCGCGTTCTATCTCTACGAAGCCGCCGGCGGCGTCGCCTATGACGACGCGACCCTGCATGCGATTCTCGATCTCCCCGGCATCGTTGGAATCAAGGTGGCGACTCTCGACTCGGTGATGACCGTGCAACGCATCGCCGCCGTCATGCGGAGCCATCCCGGCAAGCTCCTCATCACGGGTGAAGACCGGTTTCTGGGCTACTCGCTCATGCTCGGGGCACGAGCGGCGTTGATTGGCATGGGCGCCGCGCTGCCGGATGTCCAGGCCGACCTTCTTCGCGCGTATGCCGGCGGCGACTGGGTCGGCTTCATGAGATTGTCCGAACTCTGCGACCGATTCTCGCAAGTGACGTTCATCCCGCCAATGGAAGGTTACGTCCGCCGCATGCTCTGGGCGGCCGCCGCCGAGGGCGCGATCCCGGCTACGGCGTGTGACGACCCCTGGGGCCCACCACTCCCTCAGACAGAGCGCCACGCCGTCGAGCGTTTGGTGGGTCATGTCCGCTCGCCTGCAGCATGACTTCGAGCGCTTCGGGCGCGAGCTCCCCCGCGATGCCGCCGCCTATATCAGGGAGACCTATCGCGTCGATCTGACTGCCCGGTACCTGGGCTACACGCTGCCACACCCGATTGGAAAGGGCTCGGGTCAGCTGTCACTGAATCTCGATCAGCTCGAAGCCGATCGTACGGCAGGCCTGGCATTCGTCGTGCTGAAGACCGTGATCGGCGAAGATGCGGCGGGTGAGCGCTCGATGGGTGCCTGGGCCATCCACGAGACCAAGATGCGGGTCGAGCGGCGACGCTCGATCGGAGATGTGGAAGGGTGGACGGTGACATGGAAGGGTCGGGGGTGGGATCGCTCCTTCGAGGACTATCTCGGACTCGTCCGCGCGGGGCGCGATCTCACCCGCGCCGGCGAGCTCGTCGTTGTCCCTTCAGCCAAACTGCACCTCCCGCGTCTCGATGAGCCGTTTCGAGAGCGTGAATACCGGTACACGATCGGTGGGATCGCCGGGGCCTGGGGCGACGGACCACTCCCGATCGAGAAGGACTTCTCCCCCACCCTCGCCGGCGATGCCCTGGCCGATGAACGCGAGCAGATCCTCAGGTGGCTTCGGGAGGTGCCGACGCGGATTCGCGAGGCCGCTCCTGTTCCGGTTCACCTCGCCCTCAAGCTGATGAATGCCCGCTTCGATGACGAGTTCCAGGTCGAGATGATGCATGCGGCCGGCGCCGCCGACACCCTCGTCTGCTTCAATCGCCTGTGGGACGCGACGGCAGGCGTGGCGTACGGCGGATACGATCTCAGCGATCGCAACCTGCGCGTGCTCGCCTCCCGCCCCCGTGTGACGGACGTACCGTCGTTGGCCGGCACCGGAAATGTCTGCTCCGGACGTCTGCTGCTCGATTACGCGCGGCTCGGCTGCGAGTGCGCGCAGCTCCACACATTCTTCCAGCTGCCATTGCGCGAATATCCGGCCGTCGCGGGATCGCGCACACAACGGGCACTGCACGCGCTCCTGTTTGATCCGGTCGACGGGCTTGTGGCCGTGATGCTGGAGCTCGAGATGGCGGGCATCCTCGAGCGGCGCGGCGGCGAGCTGCATTACCTCGATCTCACCACCGTGCCCCGCGCCGCCAGACCTGCATGAAGATCGAGACGATCGAGCTGTACGATCTGACCCTGCCCTTGCTGGAGCCCTTCGCCATCTCCGGTGGCACCATGCGCGACCGGCGGTCACTCGTGGTCGCGCTGCACGACGGCGAAGGACACGTCGGGTACGGGGAATCCCCACCCTTCGAGCTTCCGTTTTATTCGGAGGAAACCCTTGCCGGTGCGCGCTCGCTCCTCACCGACGTGCTGATTCCTCGGCTGGTCGGCCGCGAGATCGCCTCGCCCGAGGACGCCGATCAAGTACTCCGGTTCGGCGTGCGTGGCAATCCGTTCGCGCGGGCGTCGCTCGAGACGGCGATGTGGGACCTCGAAGCTTGCCGCCGCGGTACCGGCCTCGCCGCCGTGATTGCCGAACGCCTTGACGTCGAAGCGGCGCCGTCGCTGCCATGCGGTGTCGCCCTTGGCATTCCGGGGGACCGATCGACGGAGACGCTACGTCGTTGGATCGAGGCGGCGCTGACGAAGGGCTATCGGCGAGTAAAAATCAAAGTGGCCCCCGGGTGGGATACGGTGCCGGTATCGGCAGCGGCGTCTGCCTTGGCCGGCACCGGACTCCCGCTCACGGTGGACGCGAATGGTGCCTACGAATGGCCGGAGCATGAGACTGCGTTGCGGAGTCTCGACGACGTGGGACTGCTGTACATCGAGCAGCCGCTTGCCCCTGACGAGCTCGTTGGACACGCTCGGCTCACCCATGAGCTCCGCACGCCGGTGTGCGTGGACGAGACACTTCGCGACGCACGAGCCGCGCGCCAACTGCTCGAGCTCGATGGTCCGGTCGTCTGGAATCTGAAGGTCCACAGAGTCGGGGGGCTGTCGGAGACCATCCGCATCGTGCGGTTGGCGCACGAGGCGGGCATCAGTCTGTGGGCCGGTACCATGCCCGAGTCGGGGCTGGGTTCCCAGGCTGCCATCGCAGCCGCCAGTCTCCCGGGCTTCATCTATCCCTCCGACGTGGAGCCGAGTGCAAGATGGTTCGGTGAGGGCAGGGATGTGATCGAGCTGACGATGTCCTCTGACGGCACCATGACCGTGCCGGGTCAGTCGATTGCCGGGTTGCTCGATCACGATCGGTTCCGCGCGGCGACCCGCCGGCTCCTGTGATTCCGGCGCGAGTCTCATTGACTCGGCGGAGAGCGGGTCGTACACTAGCCCCATGGTGGAATACGCGATGCTCCTCGCCGGAACGGCGGTCCACTCCCTCGCACTCCGTGTCTCGAATTTTGCCAACAGCGTGAACTGGACCTACGTCGGATACGCCGCTGCCGGACTGGTCGCGCTGAAGCTCGCCTCTGTAGTATTCCGGCGCAGTCATTGAATCGTCCGGTTTCCCGGTGAAGCAATACACCTTTCACCTGCTCGCGCACACGCACTGGGACCGCGAGTGGTATCTGCCTCGCGCAGCGTTCGTCGCGCGACTAGTGCCGGCTCTCGACGACCTGATCGCCCGTCTCGAGGCAGACCCGTGCTTCAGAAGTTTTCTCCTCGATGGCCAGACGGTCCTGCTCGAGGACTACCTGCGAGTTCGCCCGGAACGAACCGATTCCGTGCGACGGCTGGTGACCGATGGTCGCCTGCAGATAGGTCCCTGGTACGTTCTGGCCGACGAGCTGATTCCCTCCGGCGAATCGCTGGTGCGAAACCTCCTGGCTGGAGCCAGCGATGCCGAGCGGCTCGGGGGACGATCCGACGTGCTCTACTCCCCCGACGCGTTCGGGCATCCCGGGGTCTGGCCGACCCTCGCTCGAGAGTCCGGAATCCGCTTCGGGGCGCTGTGGAGAGGCCTCGGAGGGGACCGGGTCGGAGAGGGCGATCTCTTTCGTTGGTTCGGGCCCTGACGGCCACGCGGTTCTGCTCTACCACTTCCCGCCCCAGGGCTACGAGGTCGGGATGGATCTTCCTGCCGACCCGGAGGAGCTCCCGCAGGTGTGGGGGCCTCTTCGGGCGGAGCTGGTCGCGCGCGCTGTGACCTCCCACGTCGCGGTGTTTGTCGGTGCCGACCACCACGCCGTCCATCCCGAGTTCTGCCGATTGCGAGATCTTCTCGCCGAGATCGAGCCGGAATGCCAGGTGCGCATCTCACGACTCGACGAATTCCTGACAGCGGCCTCGAGAGAGGCCGGCCTGGTGCCGGCCTTGCGCGGGGAGCTGCGCTGGTCATACGGGTACACCTGGACACTGCAGGGGGTTCACGGGACCCGGGCGGCGCTCAAGCGCCGTCACAGCGAAGCCGAGCTCTGGCTCGAGCGGATCGCGGAGCCGCTCTCCGCGCTGGCGCACGGGTCTGGTCTCCCGACCTCTCGAAAAGATCCTCCGCGACGCGTGGCGGACGCTGCTGCGCTCACAGTTCCACGACTCGATCGGCGGTTGTACGTCGGATGACGTCTCTCATCGTGTGAAGACCCGGATTGCCGACGCCGAGATCGTCGCGAGGGAGGTCGCACGGCGGTCGCTCGACGTGCTTATCGGAAACGACCCGGACGGCGCGCGAGATGAGCCTGCGAAGGCAGCGCCGGCGCTCGTGCTGTGGAATGGAGTGCCGCGGAGGCGCAGCGGCGTGATCATCGCCGATCTCACGGCCTTCCTCGGCGATGTGCTCGTGGGTCCGCCAGGCAATCGCAGGCCTCGCCATGGGGACGGCCTCCGGCCGGTCGCTCTTGCCGGGCCCGACGGCGACGTGGCGCTGCAGGTCCTTGGCTGCGCTTTTGCCCACGAACGGCTCGACTCGGCTAGGCATTACCCCGATCAGGACGAGGTCGAGGTCACACGGGTCGCCTTCCGATCTCCGGATCTCGCCGGGTTTGGCCTGACAAAGCTCGTTCCCACCGAAGCGGGTCAGGGCAGGTTGCGAGGAAAGACCCGCAGTGCGGGGACGCGGCTCCAGAATGACCTGATCGCCGTGTCGGTCTCCGGCGACGGTACGGTGCGACTCGGCGACAAGCGAACCGGTCAGCGATACCCCGGCCTGCTGCGATTCGAGTCCGGCGGGGATGTGGGAGACACCTACACCTACTCACCTCCGTCTCAGGGTCGCCTGGTTTCGCTCGAGGGACCGATACGGACTCGGGTGACGGCGGAGGGACCGCTGGTCGCCGCACTCGAGATGATCGGCGCGATTCGCCTCGAGACCGGCGACGTCTCGATGAAAACCACGCTGTCCCTGCACGATGAGTCGCCGGTTCTTCGCATCACACTGGAGGTGGAGAACCGCGCATCGGATCATCGTCTACGTGTCGCGCTGCCGACCGGCGTCGCCGGCGGCACGTCCGTGGCCGGGGCGCCGTTTGGGATGGCCGAACGCGAGCCGGTTGTCCAGGCCGACCTCATGTATCCGGCGGAGACGCCGGTCGCGACCGCCCCCGCTCATCGGTTTGTGGCACACGCTTCCCAGGAGCGCGGCCTGGCCGTTCTTGCACCGGGATTCTTCGAGTACGAGCTCACGCCCGCTGGCGAGCTGCTCCTGACGCTCTTTCGGGCGATCGGGCAATTGTCGCGGGCCAATCTCTCGACCCGTCCCGGCCACGCCGGGTGGCCGGTCGCAACGCCCGACGCTCAGGAGCACGGGCTGCACCGATGGCAACTGGCCGTCTGTCCTCTCCGATCGCCGGACCTTCGCGATGGCACGTTCCTTCCCCGGTTGTGGGAAGATCTCTTCATTCCACCCCGGGCGATCTGGCTGCGGCAAGCGACCGCGTTTCGGCCTCCCGCTCTCGACTCGGAGCTGACCGGCGACGGCATCGTCTTCTCGGCGCTCAAGCCGGCCGAGGACGGCGAGGGTGTCGTGCTGCGGTGCTACAACGCTGGTGGAGTCCCCGGCGACCGGCTCCTACCGCGCTCCTTTTGCGCTGGTCTCCGCAGCACGAACGCGTGCCGATGAGCGGGAGACGGTTCCGCTCGACGTCGAGGACGGACGAACCGTTCGATTTACCGCGAGTGGCCACGAGATCGTCACGTTGCTCCTCCACCCGGCCCTGCCATCGGCGCGCGGGAAAGACTAAGTTGCCGCATGCGCGATTTTCCATCGCTGCCATGCTATCCGTGCCCACATCAATCAGCTTGCTGCGCCTACGGAGTCACACTCGGTGACCAGGAGGCCCTCGCCATCATCCGAGCTCACGGAGACTCGGTCGCCTACCGTACCCGGTGGGGGGAATGGCGGACTCGCGTGCGTGGCGGCCGTTGCGTGTTCCTCCACGACAACGTCTGTCGCATCCACGCCGAGTCGTACTATCCGTCGGTGTGCCGGGGTTTCCCGTGGACGGATGCTGAGACCGGTGGGCCGTACGAATACGATCGCACGATCTGTCCCGAGTTCAGCATGCACCCGGAGCTGGTCCAAATTCATCGAAAGGCATGACCCGGTGTCTCCTCGTACTGCCAGCCTGCGTTCGCTCCCCCTATTCCTTCTTTTCATGTCATTCGCCAATCGCGGCACCGCGCAAACCTCGGCCACACCGTCCGACGCCATGCTCGCGCACGCACGGAAGCTTCTCCGAGAGACACCGCTCATCGATGGCCACAACGATCTCCCCTGGGCTATCCGAGAGTCGAAGACGGCGCCTCGTGATGTGAAGGCATACGATCTTCGCGCCCAGACTACGGGACAGACCGACCTGACGCGGCTCAACCAGGGCGAGCTGGGAGCCCAGTTCTGGTCGATCTACATCCCGGGGGAGATCAAGGACAGTGGGTTCGCCCGGGTACAGCTCGAGGAGTTCGACATCGCGCGCCGGATGATCGCGATGTACCCGGACCGGCTCGCTCTTGCCCTGACGGCGGACGACATCCAGCGCGACTTCAAGAAGGGTCGGGTCGCCTCGTTGCTCGGCATGGAGGGCGGTCACGCGATCGAGAACTCGCTCGGTGCCTTGCGGTCGTACTACGCCCTGGGTGCCCGGTACATGACGCTGACCCACAACGTCACGCTCGACTGGGCCGACGCGGCGCTCGACAGCGCCCGCCACGGCGGGTTGACCGAGTTCGGGAAGGAAGTCGTGCGCGAGATGAATCGCCTCGGAATGATGGTTGACCTGTCCCACGTCTCGCCGGGCACGATGAGCGATGCGCTCGACGTGAGTGAAGCGCCGGTGATCTTCTCGCACTCGTCAGCCCGGGCGCTGGTCGACCATCCACGCAACGTGCCCGATTCGATCCTCGCCCGCCTGGCCGAAGAACGGTGGCGTGGTCATGGTCACGTTCGTGCCGGCATTCGTCTCGACCGAGGTCGCGGCATGGGAGCAGGAGCAGGAGCAAGTGGGGAAGCAGATCGACTCCACCGTCGCCGACACCGTTGAACGCAGGAAGCGCCGCGACGACTGGGAAGCAGCGCACCCGCGGCCCCCCGCCACGCTGTCACAGGTGGCCGACCACATCGAGCACGTTCGTGACGTGGCGGGGATCGATCATGTTGGAATCGGCAGCGATTTCGACGGGACCACGAACGTGCCGGTCGGACTCGAGGACGTGGCCAGCTTTCCGAAACTCTTCGCCGAGCTGATTCGCCGGGGCTGGAGTGACGCCGACCTCAAGAAGCTCGCCGGACAGAACCTCCTGCGCGCGTTCCGTCAGGTGGAAGCGACGGCGGCAAAGCTCCAGGCCGCCCGCCAGCCTTCTACCCGGACGATTCAGGAGATGGACGGAGCGTCACGGCCCACGTCGTGAGTCGGGACGCCGTCCGATAACAAGGAAGGCAAACGCAACGGCGAGGGTCGCGAACAGGAACCACTGGAGCGCGTAGCTCAAGTGGGGGCCTTCGTCGATGGATGGCGGATCGAGCCGGCGGGGGAATGAAGGAAGCGACGAGTCCGGTAACTGTCTGATCGAGATCGATAGAATCGGATAGGGCAAGGTATTGCGGAGGGCAGCGGCGTCGAGCCGTGCCCAGGTCGTCCCTCCCCCGCGCTCCAACGGCCTGCCCCTACCCGAATCCAGCCGCTTCGCCAGTCCAGTCACCACTACCTGTCCTCGCTCTGCCAAGGCACTCGCGTCGATCGTCACGGCATCGGGCGTGGGAACGAACCCACGCTCGACCAGCACCGCGGTATCGCTGCCCTCGAGTCTGAGCGGTGTCGCTACGATCACCCCGGGGATACCCTGGAGCGCTTCCCCGCGAAGGACGATATCATGGGCGTCATCGTATCGTCCCCGGGCCAGCACCCTCCTCCCGACCAGGGAATCGGCTGAGCTGAGAATATTGCCCGCGAGCGTGACGACAGGTGCCTCGCGCGCGGCGAGCACGACGCGGTTGCTCGCCCGCCGCTCCCGGAGACGATGAAGCTGCCAGATACCGAGGCGAACGAAGCCCGCCGCGGCGAGCAGGCAGATTCCCATGAGAATACGGCGTCTGGTCGGTGACATCGGTGTGCAATCAAGAGGACGGAAGAATCCGGGGGATGCATGGGCGCGCATGCTAAGCGCTGCTCCCTCAAGCGGATGTCTTCCACGATCGGCGCGGTCCGGACTTTGCCTGACACTGGACTGACCATGACCATCGAAGAACACAACATAATTCCGGCGAGGGGGCATATGCCGACCGTCTCGAGGTGCCTTCCGGTGCTGGCGGTTCTCGTCTGTGCCACTATCGTGACCGCCCGCGCTCAAACCACTCCGCGGGGACTGGTCGAGGTTCATGAGGGGACCAGGTCGGGATTCTGGGGGGCGCTCGGGGTCGGTGCCGGTGGCGAGTCCTTCGATCTGCGGGACGGGGCAGGGTACAACAGCGAGCTCTACCGCCCCACCGTCTCTCTCCGGCTCGGCGGAACCGTCGGCCAGAATCTTCGCCTGGGCGGCGAGGCATTGGCGTGGATAGACGACCAGGGCGACCGGACCGCGACACTCTCGAGCTTCCTCTTCATCGCGCAGCTCTACCCCATCGCCTCATCGGGGCTCTATCTCAAGGGCGGCGCCGGGCTCGGCCGAAACGAGGTCGACTTCAACGACGGATTCGGAGTCGGAGATACCGGATTCGCCGGGCTGATCGGCGCCGGGTGGGAGGTCCGGGTAGGGCGGAAACTGTATATCAATCCAGCGGTCGATCTCGTCGGCCAGACCTACACCGGCCGGGGTGGCGATCGCTATCGGGAGCGTTTGGTGAACCTCGGCATTGGCGTCCTCTTCCAGTCGGGCAGGTAACCGGATTAATCTTGGGCTGGAGAATCCCCTTCCAGCCCAAATCGTTTTCCCGTGATCCTGCTCCGGCACCGCGTCATCCGCAGTCTGGCAATGGTCGTGTCGATCACGCTCTCCGCGTGCGGGGGCGCAGATCTCACCGTGCCCGACGACGCCCGTCCCACCCATATCGACATCGTCACCGGCGACGCACAGGCCGGAATCGCGGGCACCGATCTGTCCTTGCCTCTCGTCGCAAAGGTCACCGACAACCTCGGCCGGCCGGTTCGCGGCCAGCCGGTCCAGTTCACCGTCCAGTCCGGCGAAGGTCACGTCACTCCGGCCACGCTTTCGACCGATAGCGGAGGCAGGGCCTCGACCACATGGACGCTCGGTGCCTCCGCGGGCAGCCAGCAGGTCGAGGCTCGTGCGGTTGGCGGTGGCGCGCCGGACAACCTTACGGTGGTCTTTACCGCCACCGCCGTCGCTGGGACAGGCTCCCTGCTGACTGCGGAGGGCGGGAACGATCAGTTCGCCGCGGTCAACTCGGTGCTGCCGGAATCATTGGTCGTTCTTGCCAGCGATGCAGGCGGAAATCCCGTGAGTGGAATCACGGTCATCTGGACGGTTCAGGGCGGGGGCTCGATCAGCCCCGAGACCGTGGTCACCGGATCCGACGGGCGCGCCGCGGCGGAACGCGTCCTCGGGCCGGGAGCCGGGCAACAGTCTGCGCAAGCCGCTGCTGATGGTCTATCCGGTTCACCCGTCACTTTCGTCCATACAGCGCTTGCCTCCGCACCCGCGTCGCTGGTTCAAGTGTCGGGGGACAACCAGACCGCCCCTGCCGGGTTCGAGGTCTCGGAGGATCTCGTCGTCCAGTTGAAGGACTCCGACGGAAATGGAATCGGAGGAAGAGCGGTGACCTGGCTGGCGCTCGCGGGCAGTGGAACCGTAACTCCGATCAACAGCACGACCGATCCGCAGGGCTTCGCGCGGACGAGGTGGACCCTCGGAACCGCGGCCGGCACGAACACACTCAACGCGGTCTTCTCCGGTCTCCCGCCGGTCCAGTTCACCGCCCATGGGTCGGCCGATGTGCCGGGCAAGCTGGCGTTGGAGACTGGGGACAATCAGGCGGGGGTCGTGGGACAGGCGCTGGCCAATCCGCTCGCGGTCAAGGTCACGGACGCGAACAACAATCCCATCGAGAACGTGTCGGTTACGTGGACCGCGAACGGCGGTGGTTCCGTATCTTCGCCGACATCCGCCACCGATGCCGACGGCATCGCCCGCATTACCCGGACGCTCGGGTCGACCCCGGGCACGTACACGACGACGGCCGTCGTCGCACAACTGGCCGGACCGCCGGTGACCTTCACGAGCACTGCCAGGGCCGGCCAGGCAGCGAAGATCGTGATCGTCACCCAGCCGGGCACCCCCGCCCAGAGCGGGGCCGTCCTGTCGCCGCAACCGACGGTGCAGCTGCAGGACGCACTCGGGAACAACATCGGATCGGCCGGTCGGACGATTACTGCCGCGCTCGTGTCGCCGCCTGCGGGCGCAGCCCTGGGTGGCGATGTGACGAAGGAAACGGATGCTGGTGGGGCCGCGGCATTTACCGATCTTCGCATTTCGGGTCCGGCGCAGGCCTACACCCTTCGGTTTACGAGTGGCGGGCTGACCGAGGCAAACTCGACTCAGGTGACCGTCACCGCGGGAAGCGTGAGCGGCGGCCGCTCCACCGTGAACGCAAATCCCAATACGGTGGCCTCGGGCGTGCCGTCCACCATCACGGTGACCGCTCGCGACGCGAGCGGCAATCCTGTTTCCGGCGCGACGGTCGTGCTGAGTGCTACCGGGACTGGAAACACGCTCACTCAGCCGACGGGAGCCACCGATGCGAGCGGCGTCGCGACGGGAACGTTCTCGTCCACCAACATCGGTGCGCACACCGTCTCCGCCACGATCAACGGCACCGCCGTGACCGGCAAGGCGACGGTAACCGTCACGGCCGGTCCTGTCAGTGCGAGTCAATCGAGCGTCGATGCAAGCCCGGCGTCGATCGGCGCCGGTGCGCCCTCCACGATCACGGTCACGGCGCGCGACGCGGCCGGGAATCCGATACAGGGCGCGACAGTGCAGCTGACCGCGGACGGCTCCGGCAACACGATCGGCCAGCCAGGGGCTACCAACTCGAGCGGCGTCGCCACCGGGACCTTCTCCTCGACGAGCCTCGGTCCCCATACGATCAGTGCCAAGATCAACGGAACCTCGATCACCGACGTTGCATCAGTAACCGTCACGGTCGGTGCCCCCGCCAAGCTCGTGATAGCGACCCAACCCGGCGGCACGGTGCAGGACGGCGCACAGCTTTCTCCGCCACCGGTGGTGAAGCTCCAGGACGCGCTTGGCAACGATGTGAAGATCGCCGGACGCTCGATCACGGTTGCTCTCGTGAGCTCGCCAGCCGGGGCGACTCTCAACGGCGATGCTACACGAGTGACGGACGGAAACGGGTCGGCGACCTTCAACAACCTCGCTATCGTCGGGCCGGTGGGGAGCTATACGCTGCGCTTTACCAGCGGGTCACTCACCGCGGCCACATCCACCGCGATCTCCCTCACGGTGGGACCCGTCAATGCCGGCAAGTCGACGGTCAACGCGAATCCCAACTCCATTCCCGTGGGACAGAATTCCACTGTCACAGTGACGGCGCGGGACGTCGGGGGCAATCCCATTCAGGGTGCGAGCGTCGTCCTCGCCGCGACCGGCTCGAACAACAACCTGGGCCAGCCGGGATCGACCAATGGAAGCGGTATCGCGACCGGCACGTTCTCATCCACCAGCCTGGGCGCGCACACGGTCACGGCAAAGGTCAACGGTGTGGAGATCACCGACAATTCGGTCATCACCGTGACCCCCGGCCCGGTAAGCGCGAGCCGGTCCAGCCTCAGTGCGGCACCCGGTTCGATCCCCGCTGGAGGCGGTCCCTCTACCGTGACGGTTACCGCGCGCGATGCTGCGGGCAACCCGATTCCAGGTGCCTCCGTTTCGCTGTCGGTCTCTGGTGGGGGAAATACGGTGAGCGCACCGGCGGCAACCAATGCGAACGGCGTGACGACCGCGACGTTCACGTCGACTGAGGCCGGCGACCATGTGATCAGCGCGACGATCAATGGCGTGGCGATCGATGACACCCCGACGGTCTCGGTCCAGGCCGGGCCGCCGGCTTCGCTCAGTTTCGTCCAGGGGCCGACCACCACTCAAGCAGGGCAGACCATCAACCCACCGGTGATCGTGGCCGTCCGGGATCAGTTCGGAAACCTGACCGCTGGACAGGTCGAGATGTCTCTCGTCGTACCGCTGCTTGCTTCGGGAACGCTGAGCGGCACGACGTCGGTGACTGCGTTTGTGGGGATCGCCACCTTCACCGACCTCAGCGTTTCTTCCCCGGCCCTCCTCGCGTACCAGCTGACCGCTTCGCTCGGCAGTCTCTCCGTCACGAGCAACGGCTTCATCGTCACACCTTGAACCATTACGTGCGGGGGGATCCGGACCGTCCACTTCCGGTCATGGGGTGGGTCGTTTATGTTGTGGCTGGGACGCAACAGTCCCCGCTTCAGCTATAACAAGTGGTTTTCCCGTAAGCGATTAGCCCATTGATGATATTGCTCGCCCAGGCATGTAATCTGCTTGTGGCTGACCACCAGTGACCCATCCTCCCCGCAGGCTCGCTCGGTTCATGGCGATCGCCCTGGCCGCCGGTGTGTTCGGCTGCGGGGGCGATAAGCTGACGCTTCCGGGAGACGCCACCCCTACAAAAATCGAGATGGTGACAGGCGACGCGCAGGCCGGCATCGTCGGATCCGCGCTTCCCCTTCCACTGGTGGTCAAGGTTACGGACGAGCTCGGCCGCGCCGTCGTCAACCAGAACGTCACGTTCACGGTCGAGAGTGGTGGGGGACAGGTTGCGCCCGGCAGCTCGGCTACCGGCTCGGACGGACGTGCCTCAGCGACGTGGACGCTCGGGCCGAATGCCGGCCCGCAGCAGGTGCAGGCTCAGGCCGTCGGCGGCGGCGCCCCTGACAACCTCGTCGTCGCGTTCGGCGCCACGGCGGTCGCCGGCTCGGGCTCGCTCATCGCAGCAGTCAGCGGAAATGACCAGAGTGCGGCAGTGAACTCGGCCCTTGCCGATTCTCTCGTCGTCAAGGTGAGCGATGGCAGCAACAATCCGGTCAGCGGCATTACGGTCCAGTGGACGGCGGTGGGTGGTGGATCGGTGAGCCCCGAGACAGTCGTGACCGGCGCCGATGGGCGCGCTGCCACCGCTCGCGTGCTCGGCCCCACCAGCGGCCAGCAATCGGCGCAGGCCGCCGCCGATGGGCTTGCCGGCTCACCGGTCACCTTCATCCATACCGCGCTCGCCTCCAATCCCACGACGCTGACGGTCGTATCGGGTAGCGGGCAGACGGCACCCGCCGGATTCCAGGTCGCCCAAGATCTCGTGGTCAAGGTCGCCGACGCCAACGGCAATGGGGTAGGTGGGGTAGCCGTCACCTGGCTGCCGGACGCGGGTAGTGGAACCGCCAGTCCTCAGAACAGCACGACGGATCCGACCGGGTTCGCGAGCACCCGGTGGACGCTGGGATCCACCGCGGGGAATGACAGCCTGACGGCCGTCGTCTCGGGGCTCACGCCGGTTCGTTTCGGGGCAACGGCATCCGCCGATGTCCCGAGCAAGATCGTGCTCCAGAGCGGCAACAATCAGTCGGCAATCGGCGGTCAGGATCTGCCGAGTCCGCTGGCGGTGAAAGTCACCGACGCGAACGACAACCCGGTCCAGAACGTCTCGGTATCGTGGACCGCCATTGGCGGCGGCACGGTGTCATCTCCCACCTCGGCGACCAACGCACAGGGCATTGCGCAGGTCACGCGGACGCTCGGTCTCACCCCGGGTACGTACACGACGACCGCGGATGTTCCTGGGCTCACCGGCACACCGATCACGTTCACGAGCACGGCCACCGTGGGTCCGGCCGCGAAGATCATCGTAACCACTCAGCCGAGCAGCCCAGTCGCCAACGGTGCGCGTTCTCACGACCCAACCGGTGGTGCAGGTACAAGACGTTGCGGGCAACAATGTCGGGACCCGCGGGACGGACGATCACGGCCGATCTGATCAACTCGCCGGCGGGCGGCAGCCTGAACGGCGATCGGACCAAGGACACTGACGCCAATGGCCAGGCCGTGTACACCGACCTCAACATCACCGGCCCGGTCGGCAGCTACACGATTCGGTTCCGCAGCGGGGCGCTGACCGCGGCAACCTCCAATACGATTGCGGTCACCGCGGGCGCGCCGAGCGCCGCGACGTCCCTGGTAGACGGCGAGTCCGACCAGCGTTGGGGTAGGGGAAGCGTCGACGATCACGGTCACGGCCAAGGACGCCGGTGGTAACCCGGTCTCCGGGGTCACCGTCACGCTGCAGGCGAGCGGAAGCGGAAACACGCTCACGCAGCCCGGTGCGGCCTGACCGACGGAAACGGTCAGACCACCGGCTTGTTCAGCTCGACCTCGCTCGGGTCACATACGATCACCGCGACGGTCAATGGCGACGACGGTCGCCGACAACGCCTCGGTCAATGTCACCGCCGGGCCGCCTGCCAGCATCGCGGTCAACGCGGGTGATGGCCAGAGCGCCGCGATCAACACTGCGGTGGGCACCAAGCCCTCTGTCATTGTGAAAGACGCCGGTGGAAATCCTGTCTCGGGCGTTCAGGTGACATTCGCGGTGGCCTCTGGCGGCGGGAGCGTCAGCGGCGCGACACCGAGTACGAACGGGGCGGGCATCGCTACAGTCGGCTCGTGGACACTCGGGTCGACCGTGGGGACCAACAACAACACCCTCACGGCGACCGTCTCGGGATCGGGAGTCTCCGGCAACCCGGTAACCTTCACCGCGTCCGCGACGGCCGGGCCGCCGACCCAAATCGTTATCGTGACGCAACCGTCGAGCAGCGCGCAGGCAGGGGTAGCCTTCGCCACGCAGCCCGTGGTGCAGCTCAAGGACGCCGGCGGGAATAATTCGCCGACGTCCGGCAGGGTGATCACCGCAAGCGTTGCCTCTGGCCCCGGCTCCGCGTTGTCCAACGCGACTGCCACCACAGACGGGAACGGCGTAGCGACGTTCAGCGGGCTCTCGATCGACGACCTGGCAGGTTCTTACACCCTGAGCTTCGACAACGGCTCGCTCACCGGGGCCACGTCGAGCAGCATCACGGTAACGGCCGGTGCGGCGAGCAGGCTGACCTTCACCCAGCAACCCACCTCGACCACCGTGAATACGGTGATCTCTCCTCCCGTCGTCGTCAGCGTGACCGACGCCTTCGGGAACCCCGCCGACGCCACGGTGCACCTCGATCTCAACCTGCCGCTGTTCAGCACCGCCACGCTCGGTGGGACCGTTGACGTCGCCTCCTCCGGCGGACAGGCGACGTTCTCGGACCTCACGGTGAGCGAGTCGAGTATCTTCTCCTACACCCTGACCGCCTCCTCATCCGGTCTTTCTTCGGATACCAGCAGCGGCTTCCTCATCAATCCATAAGTGCAATAATTGGCACGCTTTAGCACAGCGGCGATTCTCCTGGCCCATGTGTGACCCACGCCCTATCGCCCCGGCGGTATCCGGATTACCGTATGATCACGATGCCGCGCGAGCCGACGACGCCGCCAAGCAAGCGGCGCTCATTTTCGATCCGATTGAACCTGTCGTACCTCTGCCTGCTGGCCCTGCTGGGCTGTGGAGGCAGTGACCTTGTCTTGCCGAACGACGGTGGCCCGTCTGCAATGGCCGCGAGTGCCGGCAATGCGCAGAACGGTGCGGTCGGTCAGGCGCTTCGCGACTCGCTCGTCGTCACCGTCACGGATCGTCAGGGCCAAGCCGTTGCTGGTGTCCGCGTGGCGTTCGTGCCTGCCGACGAGGGATCGGGCACCGTCTCGCCCGACACCACGACGACGAATGCGTCGGGTCACGCCTCGGCCCAGTGGGTCCTGGGCGGCAAGTCCGGGGCTCAGACGGTCTCGGCGACCATTCCCGGTCTCCAGTCCTCTCCAACCACGACGTTCACAGCCACCGCTGCCGCCGGCGCCGCGACCACCATAGCGATGAGCTCGGGTGACAATCAGTCGGCGCCAGCCGGCACGCAATTGCCCGCGCCGCTCGTCGTCGTCGTGACCGATCAGTTCGGCAATCCGGTTTCAGGCGTCACGGTGACATGGGATCCGCAGAATAGCGGTAGTGTGAGCCCCGCGACGTCGATCACAGGTGCCGATGGACAGGCTTCTACCCTGCGTACACTCGGATCAGGGGCCGGCACGCAGCTCACGACCGCCTCGGCGAGCGGACTCAACGGCAGCCCTGTGGCCTTCACGCAGACCAGCACATCGGGCCCTGCCTCCTCGCTTCAGCTCGTCTCGGGCAATGGTCAAACCGGCCCGCCTGGCGCCGAGCTTCCCGATCCACTGGTTGTCCGCCTGGTTGATGCCGTGGGCAATCCGATCTCCGGCAACCCGGTGAGCTGGGTCCCCGGGGTTGGCGGAGGAAGTGTCGTGCCGAGCGGGAACACGGACGCCAATGGGATGGCATCGGCGAGATTCACACTGGGACCCAAGAGCGGCACCACCAACACTTACAACGCCGTCGTCTCCGGCGTGGGTATCATCCAGTTCACGGCAACGTCGACCGGTGGCGGAGGTGGAGGGGGTGGAGGAGGTGGCGGTGGTGGCGGATCGGGTCCGAGCGCCACCAACTCCACGGTTTCAGCATCACCCGGCACGATCGTAGCGGGATCGGGGTCGTCCACGATCACGGTGACGGTGCGTGATGGCAGCGGCGCTCCCGTCTCGGGCGCCAGCGTGCGCCTCAGCGCCACGGGGAGCGGTAACACGCTGTCGCAACCGAGTGGGACGACCGGCTCGGACGGCGTGGCGACCGGGTCGCTCTCCTCGAATGTGCCGGGGACCAAGGTCGTGAGCGCGACGGTGAACACGACCGTCCAGATCACTCAAACGGCCGAGGTCGTCGTGACGCTGGCGCCGGCGACGACGCTCAAGATCGTTGCCGGGGATGGGCAAACCGCCGACGCGGGCACTGCCGTCGCGGTGGCGCCGTCCGTCAAAGTGACCAACGATCAGGGGCAGGGGGTGGCCGGGTTCGGGGTGACGTTCGTCGTGACGGGGGGCAATGGCTCGGTCACCGGCGCCTCGCAGACCACGAACTCCAATGGCGTGGCGACGGTCGGCAGCTGGGTACTCGGCGATGCCGGCACCAACACGCTCGAGGCCCGGGCAACGGGGCTGAACGGAAGTCCCGCAGTCTTCACGGCGCAGGCGAATCCTGCGGCCACACGGCTTATCTTCAAGGTGCAGCCGGCAAGTCCCCAGCAGGAGGATCGAGACATCACTCCATCGGTCGAGGTCGCGACCGTTGATGACGGCGGGAACGTCATTCCGATTTCAGGCCTGCGCATCGAGCTCTCACTCACACCCTCGAGTGGCCAATTGAGAGGCGGCACGAAGAACACGACGAATGGCGTCGCCGTCTTCGACGGCCTCAAGGTGAGACGGAGTGGTACCGGATACGTGTTGACCGCGTCCGCGCCGTCGCGGCCCTCGCTTGGCACGGTCACGAGCAGCTCGTTCGATGTGAACAAGCGGTGAGATGATTCGAGGCTCCGTCCGCTGGTCTTCCCTGCTCTCAATTCTCGCGATCATATCGTGCGGCGGCAGCGACCTCACGCTGCCGAACGAAGGACAGCCGGCCAAGCTCACGGTCGTGCGCGGCGATCGTCAGAACGGTACGGTGGGTCAGCCGTTGCCGGATTCGCTCGTCATCCGTGTGACCGACCGCTTCGACAATCCGGTTGCCGGGGCCGAGGTGACGTGGAGTGCCGATAATGGAGGGTCGGTCGCTCCAACGACGTCCACGACGGACGGCGACGGTCGCGCCTCCACGACGCGGATCCTCGGCGCGGATCCGGGGACTTTCCCCACCCGCGCCACCGTCACCGGGTTCACGGGCGATCCGGCGGTTTTCGTCGCCACGGGTCTGGCCTCCAAGCTGCTCATCACGACCCAGCCCGGCGCCATCGCGACATCCGGCACCGCGCTCAATCCCCAGCCGGTCCTGCAGCTCAGCGACGCCGGCGGCGGCCCGATCGCGCAGTCAGGGGTTGCGGTCACCGTTCAGATCTCGAGTGGCGGCGGCACCCTCGGCGGGACAACGACTGCCTCGAGCGATGCTGCGGGCCAGGTGTCGTTCACCGATCTCGTCATCACTGGGCCTGCAGGTGTACGTACGCTCATCTTTGCCACGGACGCATTCGCCTCTGCGATTTCCTCGCCCATAGCGCTCGGAGTCGGAGCGCCCGCCTCCATCGAAGGCGTCGCCGGAGAGGGACAGACGGGCACGGTGGGGAGCGACCTTCCGGTATCACCGGCGGTGCTGGTGAAGGACGCAACCGGCAACCCAGTCGTCGGCATCCCGGTGAACTTCGCCGTGAAATCAGGCGGTGGACGCGTTTCGGGTGGAGACCAGATTACCGGCGCCGATGGAACGGCCTCAGTGGGCAAGTGGACCCTTGGCACCGTGACGGGGTCGAACACGCTGGAGGCCCGCATCGGCACCGGTGGCGTGAGTGGAAATCCCGTCACGTTCCACGCCACGGCGCAGGCCGGCGCTCTCGACGCCTCGAAGAGCACGGTGTCGGCGGCACCGACCTCGATCCCGGCCAGCTCCGGCGGCGATTTCAGCACGATCACCGTCACGGCGACCGACGCGTTCGGCAATCCACTCCAGAATGTCCCCGTCTCCATCGCCGCCACCGGCACCGGCAATACCATCGCTCAACCATCGGGGCCGACGAACGCGCAAGGCGTCGCGATTGGCAAGTTCAGCTCGACGTCACCGGGAGCACACGTCGTCTCGGCGATGGTGGGAGGGACGACCGCGGGTCAGACGGCGACTGTGACAGTGAACGCTGGACAACCGGTGGCATCGGCGAGCAGCGCCCAGGTCGGAGCTGGAACCGCCGGCGCCGCGACTCAGGTCACGATCACCCTGCGCGACGCTTCCAACAATCCGGTCACGGGCGCGGGAGACAAGATCTCGGTAACGGTGAGTGGCGCGAATACCGCGAGTGGACCCGTGAGCGAAACGGGTGGCGGCGCTTACACATTCAGCTACACGCCGCTCAAGACAGGCACCGATCAAGTTCGCGTTCGAGTGAGCGGGAGCGATGTACCGGGGAGTCCGTTCTCGAGCACGGTGAGCGCCGGACCTGCCGATGCCGCGCACACGACGGCGAACGTGCCGCGGACCTTCCTGTTCGCCACGGCGATCACCGTGACTGCCAAGGATGCAAACGACAATCCGCTCAACCGGGGCGGAGATGTCGTGGCCATTACCTACGAGGCTGGCTCCGTGGCAGTAACCGACAACGGGGATGGCACGTACAAGGCGACGTTCGCGCCGGGTAGAGGGACTTACCAGGTCAGCATCACGATCAACGGTGCAGCGATCGCAGGCAGCCCCTTCCCTACGACGCGTCTGTTCTGAAGGCGGTTGACCCGGTACTGGACGGGAAGCTATTTTGCCGCGCCTGCCCTGGTGGTGAAACTGGTAGACACGCTATCTTGAGGGGGTAGTGCCGAAAGGCGTCGCGGTTCGAATCCGCGCCAGGGCATGAATCGGGGGCGCACGCTGTGCGCCCCTCTTCTCCGCAGGTCGCCACTGTAGCTCAGGGGTAGAGCACTCGATTCGTAATCGAGCGGTCGTCGGTTCAAATCCGACCAGTGGCTCTCGTCCCGCCTCATCCCGAGACTCCCCGCCATGGATCGACTGAGCGCGTTCGGGCTCTTCGCCGTCACGGCGATGCTCGTCACGTATGCCCTGGAGTCGAGAAGCAGGCGCTTCACTCTCGCCTTTGCCGGCGCCTGTGTCCTCGGATCGATTTACGGGTTTCTCCAGGGTGCGTGGCCGTTCGGACTGGTCGAAGCGATTTGGGCGCTCGTGGCGCTCCGAAGATGGCAGAAGGCCGGAGGCTAGGCGGACACGCCGACATCACCGATGCTCCGCCACCTGCCTACGCGCTCGTCTAGTGATCCTGTCCGGTGGTGAGCAGGCGTCGCAGCGGGTGCCGAGTGTAGATCGGTTGGAGGGCGAGATACCGCACCATCATGCTGGTGCCGGGGACGAGGAGCTCATAATGGTCGAGCAGCTCGGCCTGGTCAGACGTGGGCTTCGATGCGGCCGTGAGCTGGAGGAAGTTGATGGCGAACGCCACGGCCTCGGCCTGGTGCTCGGACACGCTGCCGTAGCCGTACCGCCTGGGATCCCGGATCGGTGGGGTGCCCTGCCACAGCAGGGCCATCTGCGCCGGCGCGCGTGCCTGCCAGCGATGGGCGAGCTCATGCGCGAGGGCGTGCCGCAGTTGTACCCGGGTACTCATTCGCGATGGGTCGAGTGCCAGCGAGTCGCGTGAGGCGACGTATTCACCGAGGCGTCCGGCGGCGCGTCCGCGCGCTCCGACAATGCCGACCGGCTGGTGCGGGCGACCAAAGAGCGCAAACAGCGTATCGGCGTAGCGGCTGGTGACCAGCGACCGAATGAGCCCGTTCATCCCGACTCGGTTGTTGTAGTCAGTCAGCGGTGTTTCGACCGTCCATTCGCGCGAGCCGAGGCTGTCGAGCCAGGTAGGATGGCTGGCCAGATCCAGCAGGGGCCCAGGGGAATCGGTCTCGAACAAGCCATTGTCCACCCGGATCAGGTAGACGGTGCGTCCCTGTTCCTTGTGGGTGTAGGCCACCGACACCGCGGAGGCCCGCCACGTCTTACCCCCCGTTTCGCGCAACGGCCCGACGATGGGGAAGGTCGCGGTAAATGCGCGATTGGCGGCGTAGAACACGAGGCCGGAGTCGGTTACCGCGAACGCACCCGCCACGGGAGGGAGGCCACGCATCGAGAGGTATCCCGACACGAGGGAACCGGCCAGGATCGCCGACCTCCGCGCCCGAGAGACCGCCGCGATCGTCCGCAGCCTGAGCGTGTCGTCAGATGCCACCGAATCCCGGTTGGAGTACCCCCTGATCTGCGCGGGAGTCTCTGCCGCCGCAGATCGGACAACCGCGGCAAGCAGCATGGCGGAGACGAGCAGTCGCGGAATTCGCACGGACTCAGCGAGCTCCCAGCCGGTCGTGATAGAGCACGGGGGCGCTCTGTGCGGTGCTCGGGGCATGTCCCCAGGTGCTCTCTGCCAGGACCACGGTCAGAGCGAGGATCAAGAAGATCATCGATCCCAGTACGGCGAAAGCGGTCCGCGTCGAGACGGGCGCTGGCCCGGTGGTTCCGTTTCCAGCGACGTGGTCAGCCGGCACGTGGAGGTCCCTGGGTTCCGTGTGAAGGTGGACGGTCATCCGGGAATGCGAAGCCGCATCCCGGCGCGAATGTCACTCCGGCTGGCCAACGCATTGGCTCGGCTCAGTGCCCGCACCGATACGCGATACCGTCTGGCGATTCCACTCAATGTCTCGCCCCGCCGCACGCGGTGGATCTTTCCGCGGCCGCCGCGATGCGCGTGGGAGGAGCCGACCGCGCCGGTCGCGCGCATGGCAAGAGCCGAAGGCGTCGCCACCGCGGGAATGACGAGCATGGTTCCCGCCATCGGCCGCGAAGTCTTGACCTGCGGGTTCGCCGCGCGAACATCGGCGACCGGCAGGTGGTAGCGCGCGGCGATCGCCGTAAGCCGCTCGGTCCGGGGAACCCGGTACCGGAGAAAACGAACCCGCTGGGAGGAAGGCAGGTCAGCATAACGCTCCGCCACGCCGGCCCCCGTTCCTGGAGGCAACCGAATGACCGATGTCGACCGCGGCGGCGTGGCGAGCCGGAGATACTGCGGGTTGAGGTCCCGGATCTCCGACAGGTCGGTCTCCGCGAGCCTGGCGATGACATCGAGCCCGGTCGCTTCGGTGACCACTATGGAATCATACTCGAACGACTGGCCTGTGGGAGCGATGAACCCGTACCGCTCGGGGGCCTTCGCGATCAGCGCCGAGGCGATGAGCTTCGGCACGTAATCCTGAGTCTCGGAGGCCAACAGGTCATTGGACGCGAGCCGGAAGAACGCGGCATCGCTGGTGACGTCGTTGATTTCGGCGGGAGCATCCGCCTCTTCATCACTGTCGTCGCCGGTCGTGTCCGACGACGCCAGCGTACTGTCGTCTGCGACAGCCAGGGAGTCGGCGACTGCCGCCTCGGCGAGTGGCTCGGCGGGGCTATCCCACTGCAGCTTGCCGAGGCTGCGCGAAACCTTGCCTGCGCCTGCGTTGTACGCCGCAGCTGCAAGGTACAAACTGCCGAACCGATCGCGGAGATCCTTGAGATGGCGAGCCGCGGCATCGGTGGCCTTGACCGGGTCACGCCGCTCGTCCACCCAGGAGTCGACCCGAAGCCCGTATCCGCGACCGGTCCCCAGCATGAACTGCCACATTCCGACTGCGTAGGCGCGGCTGACGGCTTCGTTCGAGTAGCCGCTCTCGATCAGGGCCAGATATCCCAGGTCTCCCGGGAGGCCCTCTGCCTCGAAGCGTCGGCGGATCATGGGCTCGTACCGGGCGCCACGCTGAAGGAAGGCCTCCATTCCCGTGCGGGCCACCCCTTCGAAGTACCCCAGATAATACTGGACCCGGGGGTGTGACGAATAGGTCTCGACGTCGATGTCCCAGCGGACGCGTTGAGCGTCGAACGCGGGAACGATCTTATCATCGGGTGCGGACGCCGCGAGGTCGTTGAGGACCAGGGCGTCGGCCGTTGCGGTATCGCCGGAGAGCTCAGAAATGTCTATCGGAGGGGCGGCGGTATCCACCCCAGCGGTTACCGGGAGAGCGGCGGGTGCAGGCGGCAGGTTGGACGCGCAGGCTGAGAGACCGGCGATCGCGCTGCACAGGATGAACCGTCGATACATTCCGGTTAGGCTAGAGGGTGTCGAAGGAATCGCAGAACGGTGTATGGTATCTGCACAAAGCGGGCCGACTGCTTCACTAATTCAAGTTATGAGTCGACAGGGATTTGCTGGATCTTTGATGGGGAGCGTGTTCGAACGGTCAGGCAAATGCGGCCGGGCCTGGGCAAAACGCCGCTCGAACTCACCAAGATATCTACTCTAATAGCCGCTTTCTTGAGTGAGCCAGAGGGAGTACACCTCGTTGTCCTCGCCGGGTCGGGAGCCTTTTCGAGGCGTCACAGTGGTCACGGAGAGGCGAACGCGGCCGTCGGTGGTGACATCGAGGCGCATAAACCCGGCCGCCGCGCTCTCGAAGAGCGATCCCTCCCTCGGATACACCCGACTCTCATGGCCCAGAATTCCAGCTCCACTAACGAGCAGGTACTGAGCGTCCGAGATCTCCGTTCGCCCACCACGAAATACTTGAAGGTCGTGATCGTGGCCTGAGGCATACACGAGGGGCGGATACTGCTGGAACACCCCCTCGAACGCCCGTCGCATCGCCTTGTATTTCTTTCCGCTGAGGTCCTGGTTCGAGATTCCGAGCTGTCGGGACAGCGGGTATATGGAGCCGATGATGGGCAACGGAAGCCACATCCATGACTTTACGACCCGTAACGGGAACACGTGGTCGGTCCAATTAAAGGCACCGCCATGCACACCACCCGTGCGAATCGGGTGATGTGTCAGGATGATCGCCTGGCGGTTTCCCTTATCACGTAGGGCACCCCGCAGAGAGTCGACGACCTCCTGATAGGTCCGCGTCGGGCACGGTGACGTGTCGCCATAGGGCTTCACGTCGTTGTGGAGCCACCACTCTGAGTCGAGGGCGATGAGACGGACGTGGGGGCTCACATCCATCACGACTGGTCCTGGACACCCTCCGCCTGGGAGCAGCACAACGTCGCCGCGGCCGAATCTTCGGGCGAGTGAATCCTGACGGAGGACTGCGTTCCAGCCGTCCTTGCCTTGCCGTTCCCAGTCGTGATTTCCCGGAACTAGGAGTCCCTTGGCGCCACTCTGCCGGATCGCCGCGATCTGAGTCGCGAGTCGTTGCTCGGCATCGACCCGCTTCGGGTCTCCTATCGGCGGAATCCCCTTGGGATAAACGTTGTCGCCGAGGAAGACGACGAAACGGCGGATTCGGTTGAGTGAGTCCGACTGCCGAGCGAATTCCTGCAGCACCGGCTCGTTCTTGTACGCCGGACCCCCGGCATCACCGATGAGGAAGAGAGAGAGCTCCAGGCTGTCCGTGGGTGCCGGCGCCGCAGGCACAGGTGTGGCTCGCTGGAGGGCAGGGGTGCAGGCGGCCGTCCAGAGAACGACGAGAAGCGGTGGTACGCCGCGCATGCGACTACGGACGGTACGCATAGGCCGTGAGCGTCGCATGCTTTCCCGCCCCCTCATCCGAGATGTAGAGAGTAAGGTCCGACCCGACGGCGATGCCCTCCGGCTGTCGGTGGAGCTCGCTGGGCAATTGTCCGCCCCCCAGGACCACGCCCTTCGGGCTCACCTCGGCATAGGCGTGCTGGGGACCGGCAAGCAGGATATAGGTCCCGGTCCGTGGATGCCGCACGATCGCCGATCCGTGGAACTGTTTTTCGCTCGTCACGCGCTCGAGAGCGCTCTCGGGAATCAGCATGCGGGGCTCGGGCTCGAATCGCCAGGTCTCGATGGACACCGCGAGCACGACCACCGATCGACGCCACCGCTTGGTATAGGCGTGCTTGCAGAGAACCAGCAGCGAAGTGCTTGGCGGATCCCAGGCCAAGCCCTCGACCTCGCACGCACCGGCCAGTCCCGGGCTGCGCGGGATCGCATCCACAATCACCTTGTCCGAGGGCTCGAGGGCCTCGAAGATCCGGCCCTCACTGGTGACGAGAAACACACGCCTACCGACGACCTGGATATCCTCGAAATCGCCACGAAGCACTCGTCCGTGACTGCCGAAACCGAATCGGTCGGCCGACACTCCCGTGGTAGGGTCGATCTGCCAGATCACCCCGCGTTCGTCCCCGTGCGCGAGGAGTCTTCCCTCTGGAGTAAACGCGAGGCCCGAGATCTCATTCAGCTCGGAGGGAAGCTTGAAGCGTCGAGTGCCGGCGCCCGTCAGATCGTAATGCGCAAGCGCTCGACCAGCAGATGATGTGGTGGAGTCGCTCTGGGCGAGCACGGAATCGACTCCGCCGAGGCAGGGCAGAGCGAGGAGCAGCGCTGCCCCGACGCGTACGCGCAAGGTCCCCTCCCTCCTGCCGGATTCGTTCATCGCCATTGCCGCATGCCATCCGTTTCGGGGTCTCTGCCGGCTCGCGCCACCCGATCACCAGTATCGCCGCGACCTTGATCGGGAGCAATGTGATCGTCGGCCGTCCTTGCTGGCGTTCCAAATCATCCCTAAGCTCTATGCCGTGGACTACCTTGCTCAGTTGGCCGGAGGATCGCTTCATGAAATTCATCGCTGTCCTCTTGCTCACCCTCCCGATCCAGGCACTCGCTCAATCTCAAACGGACCCATCGGCGTCTCCAGGGCAAACGGCCGCCACCGAAAGCGTCACCGTGGTTCCCGGCGCGCGATATCGTGCGGGTTGGCTCCATCGGCTGTTTCTCGGGAACCATTACCGAAATCTCTGGACCACTCCGGTGCGGGTCGAAGTGCTCGACCTGGATAACTTCGCCGGCGGTCTCAAGGCGACGACGCGTGGCGGTGGTCAGCAAACGAAGTCGCTGCGGTTCGAGGGCGCGGATGGTCGGGAATACGCCTTCCGTTCCGTCGATAAGGACCCGGCGGCGATTCTTCCGCCCGAGCTCAGAGGCACGGTGGTCGCTCGGGTCGTGCAGGATCAGATCAGCGCTGCCGATCCGATGGCGCCTTTTGTCGTCGCGCCACTCCTCTCCAGCACCGGCGTACTGCACTCCGAGCCTCGCCTCGTCGTTCTGCCGAAGGGCAACCCTCGTCTCGGCAAGTTCGAGGCTGATTTCGGCGGTATGCTTGGTATTCTCGAGGACCGTCCCAAGGGAGATGACGACGCGGAGAATGCATTCGCGGGCGCGCTCGAGATCATCAACAGCGACAAGCTCGACAAGAGGGTGGAGCACGGTCCCAACGACCTGGTCGATGCGCGGACGTTTCTGGCCGCGCGATTGATGGACGGCTTCCTGGGCGACTGGGATCGGCACCGGGACCAGTGGCGGTGGGCCAGGTTCAGCGACGAGAAGCCGACGCTCTGGGTGCCGATACCTCGAGACCGTGACCAGGCCTTCGTGCGGTACGATGGGATCCTGCTGACCGTGGCGCGCGGGACGGCTCCGCAACTGGTCAAGTTCGGTCCCCATTATCCCGGGATGCTGGGGCTCACCTGGAATGGGCGCGACCTCGATCGTCATTACCTCGTGGGACTCGAGTTGCCGGTGTGGGATTCGATCGCCGCGGACCTCAAATCCCACCTCACGAACGAAGCGATCGAGTCGGCCGTCGCTCACTTGCCACCGAGTCACCTCGCGGTCGATTCTGCGCGGCTCGCGAGCGCGCTCAAATCGCGTCGGGACGAGCTTCCGGAGGCGGCGCGACGCTACTACCGCCACCTGGCCGGTGAGGTGGATCTCCAGGCAACCGACGCGTCGGAGATCGTCACCGTGGAGCGGACCGATGACGGCCATGCGGAGATCACGGCCGCCACGGCGGAGGCACCCGATCGGCCGTACTTCCGGCGCCGATTCGATAGCAAGGAGACACACGAAGTCCGCATATATCTGCATGGCGGTGACGACCGGGTGGTCATCCGCGGGGCGGGAGGCGGGCCTCGCATCCGCGTGATCGGTGGCGGTGGCCAGGATGCCGTGGCCGATTCCGCGCGCGGCGGCAGCGTCTCCTTCTATGCGACGGGCAAGGGCGACAGCGTCCTGCCAGGGCGACATGTGAGCATGAGCCGGAAGCCGTATGCGCCGCCTGACACGGCGCAGCGTGATTGGGGAAACCGATGGCTCTCGCTGCTCTACCTGTCGATCGGCCCCGACGTCGGACTGCTCGCGGGCGGCGGTGTCACCTATACCCGCTACGGATTTCGCAAAGACCCCTTCGCCGAGCGATACCGGCTGCGCGCCGGCTACTCGACCGGGGCATCAACGGTGCGGGTGGACTTCAGGGGTGAATGGCATCGGGTGAACTCACCGGCCACGTTGATACTCCTCGCGCGCGCGTCCGGCATCGATGTCCTTCGCTTCCATGGGTTCGGCAACGAGACGAGCGAGGTGGGCCCCTCCCAGTTCTACCGCGTGAATCAGACGGACTACTCGGTGTCTCCGGTGATCGCGGTGCCGCTGGCTCCCCACGTCTGGGTGTCTGCCGGTCCACGCTTTCGCTACTCGAGCACCAATTTCGATCAGAATCGCTTCATCTCCATCGCACGACCGTATGGCTCGGGAAATTTTTCCGCGGGGTCGGTCGGCGCCGATCTCGAGGTCGATACTCGCGACCACGAGAACGCCGCCACTCGTGGAGTGCTCTTCACGGCCGGTGGAAGCTTCTTTCCGAAGTTGTTCAGTGTGGACTCGTCGAACTTCGGAGAAGTACACGGACTGGCCGCCACGTATCTCACCGCCAAGTCCCTGCCGCTCGAGCCGACGCTCGCACTCCGGGCGGGCGCCAAGAAGGTCTGGGGAACGTATCCCTACCAGGAGGCGGCGTTCATCGGCGGCATCTCGACTGTCCGACTCGGGCGCGAAAATCGTTACGCCGGCGACGCCGCGGTGTACGGTGGTGCCGAGCTCAGACTCAGATTGAGTCGGTTCTTCTTTCTCGTGCCGGGAGACTTCGGCATTTTCGGACTCGGTGATGTGGGGCGGGTGTACGTCAAGGGTGAATCGAGCGATCGCTGGCACGGAGCTGCGGGGGGTGGGGTCTGGCTCGCCTTCGTCGGCCGAGCGAACACCATCAGTGCGGCGCTCGCCCGCGGGGAAGAACACACGGGATTTTATTTGAGGGCCGGGTTTGGGTTCTAAGGCGGCCGATCTTAGCTTCCGGCCGTGACGTCTTCCCACCCGCAGCCGCACGATCCGTACGCTTCACTCAGGATACCGAATTTCCGGTGGTTCACCGCCAGCCTGCTGACGATGAACCTCGCCACCCAGTTGCAGGCGGTCGTGGTGAGCTGGCAGGTCTACGGCCTCACGCACGATCCGCTGTCCCTCGGGCTGATCGGCCTGGCCGAAGCGCTGCCGTTCATCGGTTTCGCCCTGCCGGCCGGTCACCTCGCCGACCGCACCAGCCGCCTCGGTCTCGTACGCTCCGCGCTTGGGGCGCTCACGATCTGTTCGGCAGCACTCCTCTTCTTCACCATTCAGCCCGGCATTCTTCATCGCGGCCGCGTGTGGCCGATTTATGTCGTGATCTTCTCGAGTGGCATCGCCCGCAGCTTTCTCCAACCCTCGCGCACCGCGCTCAGCGCCGAACTCGTTCCCCGGTCGCTGTATCCCAACGCCGTCACCTGGCGAAGCTCGACCTGGCAGCTCGCGGCGGTTCTCGGTCCTGCACTTGGCGGCCTGGTGTACGGATTCGGCAACGCGACAGCCGCCTACGTAGTAGACGTCACGCTCATGATCGTCGGGCTGGTGGCGATCACCCGTATCTCTCACAAGCCGGAGTCGCGCGCCGCGACCGAGGAGTCGTTCGTCGAGAGTCTGGCAGGCGGTGTCCGTTTCGTCCGCGGCCAGCCGGTGATTCTCGGTGCGCTGACCCTCGATCTCTTTTCGGTCCTGTTCGGTGGGGCGACCGCGCTGCTTCCGGTCTTTGCGGGAGAGATCCTGCACGTCGGACCGCAGGGACTCGGCCTTCTGCGGGCGGCGCCGGCGGCGGGCGCGGTGTTGATGTCGCTGGTCCTGGCGCATCGGCCACCGCTCCGACGCGTAGGTCGAACACTGTTTGCCAATGTGGCGATGTTCGGCGTGACGATGATCGGTTTCGGATTGTCTCGAAGCTTCTGGCTCTCGCTCATTCTGCTCGCGTCGAGCGGGATGTTCGACACCGTGAGTGTGGTGGTACGCTCGACCTTGCTACAGGTTCTGACGCCCGACCATCTCCTGGGGCGGGTCTCGTCGGTCAACGCCATTTTCATCGGAAGCTCCAACGAGATCGGCGCGTTCGAGTCGGGCGTGGCTGCTCGGCTTCTCGGGACGGTTTCTTCAGTCGTGCTCGGCGGGTTGGCCACGCTTGGAGTGGTAGCGGTCACCGCCTGGCGGGTGCCTGAGCTTCGGCGCCTCAGGGAAATTCATCACTAGGTCGTCAGCGCATGGCTCAAAGGTGGCTTCCACTGGTGATCTGGACCGCCCTCTGCCTGATCTGGGGATCCACCTGGCTCGCCATCAAGGTGGGTCTGCGGGATCTCCCGCCGATCACGTTCGCCGGCATTCGCTTCGTGATCGCCTCGGTGATTCTGTTCGCGATCATCCTCGCCCGCCGCATCCGGCTGCCGGCGCGTGCGAGCGATTGGAGGCTCCTGGCCTGGACCGGGTTTCTCACGATCACGGTCAACTACGCCCTCGTCTTCTGGGGTGAGCAGTATCTCGCCTCCGGACTGGCGGCGCTGCTCAATGCGACGATTCCGTTGTTTGGATTGCCGCTGGCGCACCGGTACGTCGCCAGCGAGCAGTTGACGGCGAAGAAAGTACTCGGTGTCCTGCTCGGTCTCGTGGGAGTGGCGATCGTGTGCTCGGCCGAGCTGGGCGGGAACGGGAAGCATGCATTCTGGGGGAGTCTCGCTATCATCGTGGCCTCGCTCTCCGGCGCCCAGGGGAGTGTGCTCGTCAAAGCGCGCGGAGGTCACTTCGATCCTGCGCTCCTGGCCGGTGTGCAGATGGCAACCGGGTGCGTGCCGCTGCTGGTTGGAGGCATTCTCCTCGAGGGGAACCCCGCTGAATACCACTGGACGACGCGGGCAGTAGTTGCCCTGGTTTATTTGGCCGTGGTCGGGTCCGTCGTTGCGTTTCTGGCGTACTACTGGCTGATCAGGCACATCGAGGTTACAAGAGTGTTGCTGATTCCGCTGGTCACGCCGCTGATCGCGGTTCTCCTGGGTGTCGGGTTGCTTGGGGAGACGCTGGGGTGGGGGACCGCGGTGGGCGGTTCGGCCATCTTGCTTGGTGTCGGCTTGGTCGTATTCGGGGCGAGACCGCTCAGGGTTCGGGGAAAACAATGAGGGCCGGCGACAGCCGGCCCTCAGCGCGAGGCGAGATTTCGACCTGACTTACTCATCAGTCTGATCTTTCTTATAGAGCCAATATTCGGGACCGGCCAGGTTCTCGGGCCAATCGTCGAGATGAAGATCGCCGCGCCACGCCTCTGAATCGGCGGGCTCCCATGCATTGTCGTCCGGCGTGTCCCAGGGGAGATCACCGTCATCTTCCCAAGGCCGCCCATCGCTCTGGCTCATATCCCTCTCCTCCTGGTACGCCCAAGGGGCCACACCCGTATACCTTGCAAATGCCGGGCCGAATTGGCCGTGCCCTTGCTCACCTCCTCGATAGTATCGGACGACACATCAGGAAGCTGAGGAGGGACCGTGACATCCGACCCTTCCGCCAGCCGGAGCGGCGGGGTAGAATTCCGCTCCGCGATCGTCCGGGACGTAGCGCAGTCCGGTAGCGCACTGCAATGGGGTTGCAGGGGTCGCGGGTTCAAATCCCGCCGTCCCGATTCGAGCTGGGCCGACCGCACCGGTCGGCCTTCTCGTTCCTGGCCCAGTTCAAATCACCACTCGATTCGAGGATTTCATGCGAGCTGCCACCCGTCTCGCCGTCCTGCTCGGTCTTGCTGCTTGCGGTCCCCGCGGGGATCGTGCGGCAGCTCCCGGCGGATTCAGCGCCGATCTCGGGATCGACACCACCGCGCTCACGCGGACCGACTCAGGGTTGCGATATGTCGACGTGTCGAAGGGGCAGGGGGAGGAGGCGTCGCCGGGGCGAACTGCGACGGTGCACTACACTGGCTGGCTGACGTCCGGAAAGAAGTTCGATAGCAGTCGCGACCGGAACGAGCCGTTCTCATTCACGATCGGAGCCCAGCAGGTGATCGCGGGTTGGGACGAGGGAGTGAGCGGAATGCGAGTGGGAGGCCGACGGAAGCTCGTGATCCCGCCCGAGCTGGGTTACGGGCCGGCGGGTGCGCCACCGGACATCCCGCCCAACGCGATCCTCGTGTTCGATGTTGAGCTGCTGGATGTGAAGTAGCCGCTCAGTTCCGCAGGTGCTGAATCGAGATGGCCAGCTGGGGCCGAGGGTCGAGCGCTTGAGCGGTCGTTTCGACCTCGATCTGGATGACGGAGTAATCCGTGCGGATCGGCGTTTCCGTGGCTGGAGCCGCGGCGAATTCCCGAGCGGCCTGTTGGGCGGCTGTGAGTCCATCCCATGCCGCGCCGGCCGGGGTGACCTGGGCGACGACTTGCATCGTGCCAATCGCCTGGGCCTGGATCGGAGTCAGCCTACTCAGACTTGCGACCACGAGAACCGTCACCGTTCCCGACACCTTGAGAACGGATGCCACCGCGGACACGCGGCTGGATGCGTTCTCGTGAGGCAGTGTCGGAGACCGAGTCATGCGGCTCCCTCGGGTGAATCGAAACGTCCGGTATGGCCGTAAGTTACGCGTTTCCCACGGGTTCGCCAGTCACCGCAAAATCGTCAAACTTCGGTACGATTCATCCCCCGATACTCCCGGTTGATCCGTAAAGGGATGCGGCTCTAGATCTTCTCCTCGGCCGTCAAGGTTTAGGACAGCGGCAATCGCTGGCACACGCATTGCCCCTCCCCGCCGACCGACGGGGAGCGCGAACTCCCCTGCACCACGCGAAGCGGGACCTATCCACTTCAACGATCGGGGAGAGAGGCAATGCGCACCGCAACACTATTTTCGGCTGTAACTGCCGTGACCTTGAGTTTCGGCACCGCTTCGCTGCACGCCCAGAGCGGCTCCATCAACGCCACCGCCACTGTGCTCTCGGCCATCACCGTCGCCAATGGGAATAACCTGGCCTTCGGCAACGTGACGCCGGGAGTCAACAAGACCGTCGCGATCACCGACGCCGGCGCCGGCCGCTTCGATGTGACGAAGGCCGCGGCCACTGGCGTCGCGCTCACGTTCACGCTCCCCGCCAACCTGACGGCGGGCGCCAACAACCTCCCAATCGGCACTTGGACCGGCGGCTGGAACACCAGCAACAGCGCCGTGGGCGCGACCGGATTCACGCCGAGCGCGGCTCCGACGAACACCGGTTCGGTCGGCAACATCTGGGTCTTCGTTGGTGCGACCGTGTCTCCTGCCGCGGCCCAGCCCGCGGGTGCCTACACCGGCACCGTGACCATGCAGGTCGCTTACCTCTGAGCTAGACAGCCTCCCGTCGAACCGGGCGGAGTCGCGCCGGTCGGGGGTGGTAAGTTCCCTCCCTCGACCGGCGCACTCATTACCGGCCCCCCCCGGGAGCACTCAGATGCGATTGTCCTCGTTCGCCGCCGGCTGCGCGCTCTTGGCCACCGCCACGCCGGCGGCCGCCCAGGTCACCGTCAGCGGGATCCGCAACCTGGCGTTCGGTAACGTCGTGCGGGGTGTGGCCGTGCATGTCCTGCCGAGCGACGCGGTAAAGAGCGGGCAATTTCGGTTCGTGACGGCGATCGGCAATGTCGTCCGGCTCACGTTTACGCTGCCGACCCGATTGAACGGGCCATCGGGCGCGACATTGCCGGTCAGTTTCAACTCGACCGATGCGTTTGCCGTTGGAGCCGCGGCGCCGGTCACGTTCAACCCGAAAAACGCGCAGACATTCACGATCGCGAGCAGCAACACGATCAACGTGTATATCGGCGGAACCGTGACGCCGAGCGCCGCTCAGACCTTCGGCTCGTACACGAACACCATCATCCTGACGGTCCAACTCCAATGATCCGAGCTCCACTGCTGTGCGCGATGACGACACTGCTCCTTGTGACCGGGGCCGACGCTCAGGGTGTCCTGGTCGCTCCGCACGCCGTGATCATGGATCATCGCACGCGCAGCGGTTCGCTGACGCTGTACAATCCCGGCGACGATCAAGTCGAGATCGCCTTCTCCAGCTTCTTCGGCTATCCGGTCTCGGACTCGATCGGGGGGTTCGAGCTTCGAGCCATCGAGCAGCCGAGCGACAGCTATCCCTCGGCCGCGGGGTGGATCGATGTGTTCCCGAAGCGCATGCTGCTGGCGCCGAAGCAGCGGCAGACCGTGCGACTGCTCGCGCGCCCGCCCGCGGGTTTGCCCGATGGTGAGTACTGGGCTCGCCTGGTGGTCAGCGCGAAGGGTGGCACGGTGCCCGTCGAGGGCGTGACCGACAGCTCCGGCGTTCGTGTCGCGCTGGCGCTCGAGGTTCGCACCGTCATTCCCCTGCAGTATCGCAAGGGTCGTGTGGCGACCGGGGTGCGGACCTCCAGTTTGGCCGCCACGATCGAACACGACTCCCTAGCCGTCCGCATGCGTCTCGATCGGACAGGGAATGCGGCCTTTCTCGGCACGGTGCGGGGGGCGCTCGTCGACTCCGCCGGCCATGTGGTCGCTTCGCTCGCCAGCCCGCTCGCCGTGTACTACGACATGGAGCCTCGGATCACCGCTCCACTGCCCGCCACGGGTCTCGCCGCGGGACTCTATCGACTCCGGGTAGATGTAGCGGCGCAGCGAGAGGATTTGCCTCCGGAGCTCGTGTTGGCAACGCCTCCCGCCCGTGATTCCGTCGAGGTCCGTCTGCCGTGAGCATCGGCAGAGCTGCAGCGGCCCTGACGTTTCTCGTCCTTCTCTCCTCGAGTGGTCTGGAGGCACAGGCCAAGACAGATACCAGCACGGCCGTTGGTGCGCCGGATGCGACTCTGGTAGAGCTGGCCGTGGGGCGCTACGTCTCCCGCACGGTGCCGGCATACCGCGCTGGTGACGAGGCCCTCCTGCCGGTCGCGCAGTTTGCAGAGCTCGCCGAGATCGCGACTCGACCACTCCCCGAAGGCGGATTGGAGTTGATTCTCCAGCCCGGTGATCATCGGATCGCCCTCGATCCGCGGAGCACGGAGATCCGATCGGCTGCCGGTACCATCACCCTTACTTCAACGGATCGAGTCGTCGGAGCCGGCGATCAGTATCTCAGCACGCGGGTGCTCACGACGCTCCTGCACGCGAGCTTCACCATCAATTGGAGCGACCTGAGCGTCACCCTTCTCGACCCGGACAGTCTGCCGATCGGACGGCGGATTGCCAGGGAGAAGGCTCGCGCGGCCTATCGCGCGGCGCTGGACGCTCAGGCGCCGGAGCTGTCGCTGGGAATGGAACGAACCCGCTGGGATGGTGTCGTGCTCGACTACTCGCTTCTCGCCCCGAGTCAGGATCTTCTGGGCGGGGCCTACTCGACGGGGCTCGGTCTCAATGTCATGGGCGGCTCGCTCGAGGCCAGCCTCGCCAGCGCGGGACCACCGCGCGACGGCGACGTTCGCTTCGATGGATCCTGGACGGGCGTGTGGCGAACCAATCCCTGGGTCTCGCAGGTTCGCCTCGGCGACGGGATCTCGAGCGGGCCGAGGCCACGGGCCGAACGGGGGTTCGTGATCTCCAACTCGCCGTTCCTGCGACCCACGCTCTTCGGGGACATTCCGTTCCAGGGAGGTCTCGGGCCCGGGTGGCAGATCGAAGCGTATCGCGGAGGCCGACTCCTCGCGATTGACTCTGCCAACAGTCTCGGCCGCTTCTCCCTCGATGTTCCGGTCGAGTACGGCGAGAACCCGGTGGACTTCGTGGCCTACGGACCGTTCGGAGAGGTTCGTCAGTTCAACCAGACGTACCGGGTCGTCAGCGACGTGATCCCCGCTCACCGGGTCGAATACGGCGCGTCCCTGGGCGCCTGCCGGAGCACGACCTGCCGCGCGAACGGCAATCTCGATCTGCGATACGGACTCTCCCGGCGGTGGACTGTCCGTGGCGGGGTCGACCAGTTCTGGCGCGACACGCTACCTGCCCTGTCGCACCCATATGTCGGTGCGGCGGGCGCCATCGGCAACGCGTGGGCACTCGAGTTCGAGGCCGTCGCCGCCGCAGTGGTGCGCGGGCTGTTGCGATTCGAGCCCACGGAGCGTGTCCGGCTCAGCACGGAGTTCAATCACTTTGCGACGAGCCCCATACAACCGATCCTCACTCCGCAAGGCCGTCGCACGCAATGGACGACGAACGCCGTGGTGCGGCCGTTCCGGCAGCGCGACGATGTCTTCTTCGAGGCCAGCCTCGATCGCATCACGTCCACCGGTGGCGACAACACGAGCGGGCGACTCGGCGTGTCGCTGTACACCGGCCGTCTTCGCCTGGCTCCGGCCTTCCGCTTTACGCGATTCACGGACCCGACGGGAATCGACGCGAACCAGTCTTTCGTTTCGCTCAACGCGTTCTCACTGCCGTTTCCGGAGCTGGGCCCGATATTCGGACGCGTCTCGGGGCGGGCGATGTGGGAGGCCGACACTCGCGGTGGTACGACGACCATGGCGGCGTATCTCTCGCGCGAGCTGAGTCGCGGTATCAACGTGGAAGCCGGTGCCGGCTGGAGCCGCGGACTCGGCACGACGCTCTCGCTTCTCGTCTCGACCGAGCTACCCGCACTTCGCGCGACGACCAGTATCTCGGTGCCCTCGCAGGGACCGGCAATCGCCAATCAATTCGTCCAGGGGTCGCTCCTCTATGATCCGGCCAGTCGCGGGATGGCCTTCGCTACGGGCCCGTCTCTCGAGCGTGCCGGGGTCAGCGGCCGGGTCTTTCTCGACGAGAATGGTGACGGGAAGTGGCAGCCGGACGAGCAGCTGCTTCCGGACGTGCGCGTGCTCGCGGGCTACTCGTCCGTGGTGTCGGACTCGGCGGGTCGTTACCGGGTGTGGGATTTGCCGTCGTTCGAGCCGGTCCGCGTGTCGGTCGATTCGACGTCGCTCGCGTCACCACTGTGGGTGCCAGCCTACGGGTCCGTGAGTATCGAAACGGGCCCCAATCGCTTTCGTGGGTTCGACATTCCGATTGTTCCGGGTGGCGTGGTCGAGGGGCGCCTTGTGCGGCAAACGCCGACAGGCGACGCGCCGATCGCCGGAGCGAAGGTGATCCTCAAACGCAAAGGATCCCGGGAAGAGCGGACCCTCGTCACGTTTTCCGATGGGGATTTCTACCTGATCGGAGTGAGGCCGGGCGAGTACGAGCTTTCCGTCGACGGTGACCTTCTCGCACACCTGGGCCTCAGTGCGAAGCCGCTGATGTTCACCATGCCGGCATCGGCCGAGGGAGCGACGGTCGATGGTCTGGAGCTACGGCTCGACTAATTGTCGTCGTGGTCGTGGTCGTCCTCGTCATCATCATGGTCCTTGCTCTCCCGGTGCGAGGAAACCGTCCCCGGTCGCGCCAGCCGAATCGTTCCCTGGAACGACTCCAATTCGATCTGGGCACCGCCCCCCTTGCCGAGAGTAAAGCTGAACCGCTTGCCCTTTCGTCCCTCGGTCATCGTCACGGGAAAATCCGACTCGAACTCCCCACCGAAGGTCGAAACCGCGACTGCCGCGTTCGCCGTCGGTGCAACGGCGATCGTGATGTCGCCATTGTGGCTGGAGAGGGCGTAGCGACCGCCGTCGTGAATCGGCCCGTCGTACGCCACGTCGCCATTCACGGTGCTGGCATCAAGATTCGTCGCGTCGACCTTGTCCAGCACGATCTCCCCATTCACCGTCTCGGCTTTGATCTCGCCGCTGGTCGTCGCAACCCGGACATCCTGATTGACCGAGTGCACCTCGATTCGGCCCTTCGCGTTCCGAAGGGTGACGGATCCCTGCACCGAGCTGAGGGAGATCTGGCCCTCGCCCCCGCTCACCTCCACATCGCCTTGCACCGTCTCGACTGCCACCGGGCCGCGCGAGCCATCCACGTTCACGTCCGTATACACCCCCGAGAGATCGAGGGCCATCCATGCCGGCACGGTGAGGTCGAGATCCACGGAGGACGCCGGACCGCGCCGCCCTTCGGTGCGCACGCTCACCGTCGATCCGCTGGTCGTTACCGATATCTCGGTCCGTGACGACGGATCGCCCTGGATCCGGACGGCGTTTCTGGCCCAGACTTTCACCGTGATGTCGCCGCCAAACGCGTTGACCTCCAGGCGCTGCCCGCGCTCAACCGAAACGGTGGTGTCGATCGGAGCGGCGAGCGCCAACATCCAGGCGGCGGAAACGAGGGTCAGGATCACATCGAGTCCTTTCAGCTCACGGCTGAGACGAGGCTCGCGGCCTGCCGCAGCACCTCGAGCTTGCGCCGCTTGGTCGCGGCGAGATGAGAATTCAGATACGCATTTCCCGAATCGGCGGCCAGAGCCCGCTGCGCCTGGGCGATCGCGGTATCGATGACCGCCAGATTCCGCTCGATGACCCGGACGGTCGCTGTATCGAGGCGGCCACGGCCGTCCGCGAGCACCCGCTCCAGGTCGGACACTGCATCGTCGTAGCCGCCGCGCCGGGAGCGCTGCGACGCCGTCATCGGAGTGAGGGCCGTGGGTGGAGTCGTGGCTGGTGTTACCGCCACAGGCGCGGTACCCGGGCGCAGCATCAGAACCGCGCCACCCGACAGGACCATCAAGGCGATGCCGGCGGCGGCGAGCTCGGGCAACGTGAAGCTCCACCGCCGACCGTTGCGGCGCTTGAGCGCCACGACCAGCGTGCCGGCGCTCGGCGTGGTGGCCCCGATGCTGGCGGCGATGCCGGGCCAGAGGTCGGTCGCAGGCTCATGATCAGTCAGAGCCCGGGCCCGCCCCGCGACCCGCCGCAGATCGGCAAGCGTGGCGGCGCACTCGGGGCACTCGCGCAGATGCGACGCGAGCATCTCCTGCTCATCGGCCTGGAGCTCGCCGTCGAGATATTCGGAGAGCCGATCAGCCCAGGGGTCGCTCATCTCTCCTCCTCAGCGCTCGAGGTGGCGTCGTAGCGCCATTCGAGCACGGTGCAACTGCGACTTCGATGTTCCGGTTGCCAGGCCGAGCATCTCGGCGATCTCCTCGTGGCGATAGCCTTCGACATCGTGCAGCACGAACACCTGTCGGGCACCATCCGGGAGCCGTTCGATCGCCGTCTCGAAATCCAGCGTCATCTCGACCGGCGCCCGCCGGGTCGCGACCGACTCGAGCAGGACATCTCCCTCGTGGAAGCGTTGGCGCCGGATTCCCAGCATCTCCCGGCGGCCAAGGATGACATTGATGGCGAGGCGGTGGAGCCAGGTACCAAAGGCCGATTCACCGCGAAACGTCCCCAGCTTTTGCCACGCCCTGACGAAGATGTCCTGTGCCACTTCGTCGACTTCCTGATCGTTGAGCATGCGCCTCACCAGGCTGTGAATCCGCCCGACGTGGCTGCGGTAGAGCCGCTCGAACGCACTGGCGTCTCCGCTGGCGGCCAGCGTTGCATCGACTGCATCCGAATCCGCTCGTCCGGTCTGCTCTTGCCGCAGCGTGGCCACTCCCTGAGCTAACAGTGTCATCGCGGGGATTGGATCGCTCGATGGGGGAAAAGGTTGCAGGGCGGGGCGGGGGGAGGAAGGGGAGGGGGGCCGATGGCTGATGGCTGATAACTAACCACCTCGCCTCATCAGCCTCGCCATTAGCCATCAACCATCAGCCCAACGCTCACTTCATCGCGAACTTGTCCGGAAACTGCTTGGCGATGGCGTCGGCCAGGGGATCGGCGATCATCTGCATGTGTGCTGCCGCCTCCCGGGTCTTGGCGTAGGCCGTGGCGTAATCCTTCTGGCCCTGCGCGTCCACGGCGGCCTTGAGGCCGACCACGTGGGCCTTGACCAGATCGGTCACGACCGACGCCGGCAGATTCGGGTTGGCCGAGCTGAGGAAGGCCGCGAAGTCGCTGGCGTAACCGATCAGGTCCTGCACGGCCTTGTCCTGTGCCTTCTTGTCCTTCTTGGCCACGCCCGTCGTGTAGTCGACGAAGAAGCCGATATGCTTCCGCCAGAGGGCGAGGAACGCGGTCTCCGCGTCGCTTCCGTACACTGATCCGATGGCTTTGGAGAGCGCGACGGAATTATCGTCGAGCGCGCCTGCGGCACTCTTGAACTCGTCCTGGCGACCACCGAGCGCGGCGCCGGTCGCGGCGGCGGCGAGATACACATGTTCCTTGAGGAGCGAGTTGAGTCCGATTCTGAGATCGGAGCTGGACATGCTCGCCATCGTCTGCTGATGCTCCATCGAGCCCTGCGCCACGGCGGGGGCGCTGAGGCCAAGAGAGGCGGCGAGGATCACGGCGCCGAGGCGGAGGCTGCGGGTGAGCTGCATGGCTGTCATTCTCCTTTGGTCACGCGGATCTCGCCGCGCATGAAGTGGTGCCGGTCGCAGAAGTAGCGATAGGTGCCGGCCTTGGTGAAGGTGTAGCTGAACGTCGCTTCCGGTCCCGCGAGCTTCGCGTTGAATACGCCGTTGGTGCTGTCGGGCGCCCCCGAAGTGATGGTGTGCTCGATCTGATCCCGATTCGTCCAGACCACGCGTGTCCCGAGCGGGATTTCCATCACCTTTTCGCGGTACTGGAAGGTCCGGATCTCGACTGCCGCATCGCTGGGCGAACCGATGACCCCGGCGAGCGCTCCGAGCGCAAGCCACATCCCTTTCATGGATCCTCCTGAGGTAGTGTCGTTCAGCTTGACCTGATCTACGCCGGAGGGGTCGGAGCGGATTGGTGGGGTGGCTGGTGGTGGCTCATGGCTGGTGGCTTATAGCTCGTGGCCGATCGGATCGCGGCAGGCTAGAGGCTCGCGGCGCTTGAGGGTACCTTGTAGCTCACCGCCGGGCCATTAGCCATTAGCCATTAGCCATTAGCCATCAGCGATCAGCCATCAGCCACTAGCCCATGGAAACAGCCACCGCGCACTTCCCGATCACCGCCCCCACAGGGACCGCCATGTCCTGTAAGGGTTGGCATCAGGAGGCGGCGCTCCGGATGCTGATGAACAATCTCGATCCGGCCGTCGCCGAACGGCCGGAGGACCTGATCGTGTACGGCGGGGGCGGAAAGGCGGCCCGCAACTGGGCCTGCTACGAGCGGATCGTCAGTACGCTCCGCCGTCTCGACAATGACGAAACGCTTCTCGTGCAGAGTGGAAAGCCCGTGGGTGTGTTCCGGACGCACGAGGAGGCTCCGCGGGTGCTGATCGCGAACGCGCATCTGGTCCCGCGTTGGGCCACGTGGGACGAGTTCCGTCGCCTCGACGCGCTCGGTCTCACGATGTACGGCCAGATGACGGCGGGATCGTGGATCTACATCGGAACCCAGGGGATCCTGCAGGGCACCTACGAGACTTTTGCCGAGTGTGCGCGGCAGCACTTCGGCGGAACACTCGAGGGCCGCCTCGTCGTGACCGGCGGGCTCGGCGGAATGGGAGGAGCCCAACCGCTCGCGGCCACGATGAACGGCGCCGCGTTCCTCGGCGTGGATGTGGACGAGTCGCGCATCGTCCGCCGAGTGGAGACCCGATACTGCGATCGGATCGCGCACGATCTCGACGAAGCGCTCACGCTCGTGGAGGATGCGCGGGCTCACCGGCAGGCGCTTTCCGTGGGATTGGTGGGGAACATCGCCGAGGTGTTGCCTGAGCTGGTCCGTAGGGGAATCGTGCCCGACGTCCTGACCGACCAGACATCGGCGCACGATCTCCGTGTCGGCTACATCCCGGTCGGCCTCGCGCTCGACGAGGCGGCGCAATTGCGCGACCGCGATCCCAACGGGTACGAGTCACGCGTGCTGGATTCGATGGTGACCCACGTTCGCGCGATGCTCGAGTTGCAGAAGAAGGGGGCAGTGACCTTCGACTACGGAAACAACCTTCGCGGGCAGGTGGCCGACCGGCGGGCGATGCCCGAGGCCTTCACGATTCCCGGTTTCGTTCCCGAATTCATTCGGCCGCTCTTCTGCAGGGGCGCGGGCCCGTTCCGCTGGGCCGCGCTCTCCGGCGATCCGGCCGACATCGCGCAGACCGACCAGGCGGTGCTCGAGACCTTCCCGCGGAAGGATGCGCTGGCGCGCTGGATCAGGCAGGCGCAGCAGCGGGTGCAGTTTCAGGGACTTCCCGCCCGGATCTGCTGGCTCGAGTACGGCGAGCGGTCCGAGATGGGGCTGCGGTTCAACTGGCTCGTTCGCAAGGGAAAGGTGCGCGCGCCGATCGTGATCGGGCGCGACCATCTCGACACCGGCTCGGTCGCCTCGCCCAACCGTGAGACCGAGGCGATGAAGGACGGCTCTGATGCCATCGCGGACTGGCCGCTCCTCAACGCCCTGCTCAACACCGCCTGCGGGGCCAGCTGGGTGTCGCTGCACCACGGAGGCGGCGTCGGCATCGGCTATTCGATTCACGCGGGCATGGTGGCGGTGGCGGACGGGACTACGAGCGCCGACCGCCGGCTCGAGCGGGTCCTGACCGCCGATCCGGGCACGGGTGTGATGCGCCACGCGGATGCGGGTTACGAGCTGGCGATCGAGACGGCGAAGGAGCGGGGCGTCGATCTTCCGATGATGGAGTGAGGCTATCGGCTATTGGCTATCGGCTATCAGCTATCGGTTGGTAGTCATTCATGGCGACACGTCGAAGGGCTTTCTCAAACTGAGCACTCCTCGAGTCACTCGTTTACATACTCAGCATTCACCTCCGATAACCGATAGCCGATAGCCCAAATGAAACTCCTCACCAACATCGGCCAACTCGCCACCTGCAGAGCCGAGGGTGGCCAGGGCGATATCCACCCGATGGCCAATGCAGCGGTAGTCTGGGAGGGTGACACGATCCGCTGGGTCGGGAGCCGCGGAGCATTGCCGAAGGAGTATCGTGGCATCGAAACAATCGACGCGGCCGGCGCTCTCGTCATTCCCGGACTGGTGGACTGTCACACCCATCTCGCCTTCGGCGGGTGGCGAGCCGACGAGTTCGAGCAGCGGATCCGTGGACGCAGCTATCTCGATATCGCGCGCGCCGGCGGCGGGATCGCACGCACCGTCCGGCTGACCCGCGAAGCGAGCGAGCAGGCGTTGACCGAGCGTGCCGCCGGATTTCTGCGCGAGATGCTGGCCCTCGGGGTGACGACGGTCGAATGCAAGAGCGGATATGGACTGGATCGCGACAACGAGCTCAAGCTGCTCCGAACCTATCGAACCCTCGGGAACAGCCAAGCCGTACGGTTGGTACCGACGTTCCTGGGCGCTCATACCGTTCCCGCCGAATGGTGCGACAATCGAACCGGGTATCTGGCGCTCCTGATCGAAGAGCTTATTCCGGAGATCGGATCGGAGCGCCTGGCGCGGTTCTGCGATGTCTTCGTCGAGGCGTCCGCCTTCAGCATCGACGAGGCTCGGCGTATTTTCGCGGCCGGGATCAAAGCGGGTCTTCGTCCCAAGCTCCATGCCGATCAGCTCACCGCCGGTGGCGGAGCGGAGTTGGCCGCGGAAGTCGGGGCGGCGTCGGCGGATCACCTCGAGTTCGCCTCCGATGCCGGAATCGCCGCAATGGCTCGGGCCGGCGTGGTGGCGGTGAGTCTTCCCCTCGCCTCCTTGTACCTCGGCCAGAAACCGATGCCGGCCAGGAAGTTCATCGAGGCAGGGGTGCCGGTCGCCGTGGCGACGGACTTCAATCCCGGCTCGGCGCCGAGCTATCACCTGCCGCTGGCGTTGACGCTGGCTTGCACCACCCAGCGGATGACGCCGGCGGAAGCGCTCAAGGGGGGGACGATTCTGGCGGCCAGGGCGGTCGGACTGGAGTCCCGGATCGGGTCAGTCGAGGTGGGGAAGGCGGCTGATCTCGTGCTCATCGACGCTCCTGACGTCGACACCTGGCTCTATCATTTTCGACCCAACGCTTGTCTTGGGACGGTGCTCTCAGGAACGCTTCTCAGTCGCGCAGGCTAGGTCTGGGGCCGGTCGGGCACCGGTGTCGTGTCGCGATTGTGCCCGCTTGCGCTTTCAAAACGTCAGATGCAGTGTAGTGCACCCACTTAGACAATCATGTAGTAGCCCGGAGGCGCCATGGCCAAGCGTGAGTTAGGTGTCTTTCTCGCCGTTGCCGTCGGTCTGTCGGCGGTGCCGAGCCTTTCGGCACAGGTCCGCGAGATCGCCGGCCAGGTTACCAACACACAGACCGGGGCGGGCATCCCCGAGGCAACGATCGCCGTCACCGGGACCCGCATCGTGGCGCAAGCCGGGCCCGATGGTCGGTACGCGCTGAATACCCCGTCCGGCGACGCCATCCTCGTGTTCCGCGCCATCGGCTACAAGGGCGTGACCGACACCGTCCCGGCCGACCAGGCCACGGTGAATGTCGCCCTCGAGCCGGACCCATTCCACCTCCAGGAAGTGGTCGTCACCGGCCAGTCCACCGGTATCGAGAAGACCAACCTTCCCAACGCCGTCGCCACGGTAGGCGCGGACGAGCTCACACGGGCACCGACTGGGACGCTCGAGAGCGCGCTCCAGGGGAAGATCCCCGGCGCGACGATCTCCGCAAACTCCGGAGCGCCGGGAGGCGGCCTCCAGGTCAACCTCCGTGGCGTCTCTACGATCAACGCCAACGTGGACCCGCTGTGGGTGGTAGACGGCGTCGTGGTGAGTGACGAGGCGATCCCCAATGGGGCGAACGCCGTCACGGCAGCACAGTCCGGCGGGAACCCGCGTAACCAGGACAACCCGGTCAACCGCATCGCCGATCTCAACCCCGAGGACATCGAGCGCATCGAAGTGCTGAAGGGCGGATCGGCAGCGGCGATCTACGGCTCGAAGGCAACCAACGGCGTCATCATCATTACCACCAAGCACGGGCAGACCGGCAAGCCCCAGTATAACATCAGCCAGCGGTTCGGCTTTTCCTCGCGGTCCAACTCGCTCGGCTCTCGGACGTACGGAAGTCTCGACGAGGCTCTCAGCGTCCAGCACGACACCGCTTTGGTCACCTCGTTGTTTCAGCAGGGGCGCACGTTCGACTTCGAGGACGAGCTCTACGGACGCAAGTCGCTCGCCTCCGAGACCGATGCGAGCGTGAGCGGCGGCACCGATCAGACGAAGTACTACATCTCCGGCCTGGTGAAGAATGAGCCGGGAATCGCCACGAATACCGGCTACAAGAAACAGTCCCTGCGGGTCAACGTGGATCAGGAGCTCGGGAGTTGGATCCACCTGAGCGCCAACACCAACGTGATCCACAGCCTTTCCAAGCGGGGACTGTCGAACAACGACAACACAGGCACGAGCCCCTATGTCGTGTTTCCGTTTACGCCGAATTACGTCGATCTCCAGTCCACCCAGCAGGGCGACATCGCTGGTACCGTCCGACTTTCCGAACAATCCGTTTTCTCCCAGCAATCCCCTCCAGACTTTTCAGTTCCTGAAGAACGATGAGGACACGTGGCGGGCGCTGGGTACGCTGACGGCGAAGATGAACGTGGTGTCGAACGCCCGGAACAATGTTCAGCTGATCGCCATCGGCGGGGCTGACTATTTCGAGCAGGATAACAACTTCGTCTCTCCGCCCGGTCTTCAGTACGAGCCCACCGATGGCCAGCCGGGGACAGTAGTGCTGGGCAAGGCCTCGAACCTGAACCTCAACCTCGCGCTCAACGGCAACTACATCTACACCCCGGAATCCAACAGCTTCCAGAGCACCCTGTCTTCCGGGGTGCAGTATGAAGACCGCAAGCTCAATACGACCTCGATTCTCGGGCGCTCACTACTGGAAGGCCAAGAGAACCCTGACCAGGCCACCAGCGTCTCGGTGTTTCAGGATGAGCGCCCGGAGCGGGACCTGGGCATCTATGGTCAGGAAGAATTGCTGTTGATGAGCCGACGGCTGCTGCTCACCGCCGGCTTCCGGGCTGACCGGAGCAGCGTCAACGGCGACACGAAGAAGTTCTTCTTCTACCCCAAGGCTGCAGCGTCATACCGGGTCATCAAGCCGTTCGGCGGGCTCGACGAGCTCAAGCTCCGCGGCGCATTCGGCCAGACCGGAAACTTGCCGCTCTTCGGCACCAAGTTCTCGCCCGATACCTCGGGAACAATCGGCGGGATTTTCGGGGTGTTGCCGGGTCAGCGGGCGGGCGATCCGAATATTCAGCCGGAGAAGCAGACGGAGTTTGAGACCGGATTCGACGCCACGCTCGCCGGCGGCCGTTCCGTGTTCAGCGTCTCCCTTTACCAGCGGACCATCAGCAAGCTGCTGCTCGATCAGACGCTGGCACCGAGCTTCGGCCAGGGAACCTTGGGCACCCGGATCTTCAGCTCCGACAGCAAGCTCCGGAACCGCGGCATAGAGGCGTCGCTTTCCGTCACTCCGGTCCAGACGCGTGACGTCAACTGGATCTTCACCACGACCTTCTCCCGCAACATCAGCAAGGTGACCAAGCTGACCGTGCCCACCTTCCAGACAGGCGGCTTCGGTACCGCGCTTGGCGCCTTCCAGATCGAGCAGGACAGCTCGGCCACCCAGATCATCGGGACGGAGGGGAAGGTCGGCGACGCGGCCCCCGACTTCCAGATGTCTTTTGCGAACGATCTACAGTTTCACCGTGTGAGTCTCGGTTTCCTGTGGGACTGGAAGCAGGGAGGGGACATCGTCAACCTGACCCAGTTCCTGTACGACGCGGGTCAGAACAGCGTGGACTACGTGACTGCAGGTCAGCAACGGCAGGTGGACTTCGGCAACGGACTGACCAAGACCTACGTCCAGGACGGTTCGTACCTCAAGCTCCGGGAAGTCACCCTGGCCTATAATCTCCCCGAGAACGTCGCTCGGGGACTGTTCGGCTCCTCCGCGCGGTATGTGCGGCTGGCTCTCAGCGGCCGCAACCTGCTCCGCTTCACAGGCTACCCCGGTCTCGATCCAGAGGTGAGCAACTTCAGCAATCAGGCGATCGTGCGCAACATCGACGTCGCGCCGTTCCCGCCAAGCCGCAGCTTCTACTTCTCCGTCGACGTGGGCTTCTAACCATGAGGACGACCATGAGACAGACGCACGCGCTGCTCCTGCTCGCCGCTCTCGGCACTGGAGCCTGCAGCTTCGACCTGAATACGAATCCCAACGCCCCCGATGCAATCGGGGAAAATCCCAGCCGCACGGAAGTCTCGGCCACTGCCCTCGGCACGTTGCTCGCGCTCCGCTCGGACTTCGGGGACTTCGCTCTCGACGCGGGAATTCTTGGGCGAGAAGCGTACCGCTTCGATGTTGCCGACCCGCGATTCACCGGCGAGCTGCTCCAGGGACCGCTCGACCCCGGCACTACCGCATTCGGAGGTGACCACTGGGCGGAAGAGTTCAACAGCATTCGAGGGGGGAACAACCTGCTTGCCGTACTGTCGACGGCGCAGGCACTCAGCGCTGAGGAGCAAAGCGCGACATCCGGTTTCGTGAAGACGATCCAGGCGCTCGACTTCCTGTACATCCTGGATACCCATACTCAGGACTCAATCCCGATCGACGTGGGCACCGACGTCACTGCACCGCCGGCACCGTTCGTCACCAACGCGGCTGCCTTCGCCCATGTCAACGATCTGCTGGATCAGGGGCAGACCGAGTTGGCCGCTGGAGGCGCCGCCTTTCCCTTCGCGTTGCCGGGAGGATTCTCCGGCTTCGACACGCCCGCGACCTTTTCCCAGTTCAATCGGGCCCTGCGCGCGCGTGTCGCGGTCTATGAGAATCAGTTTGCCGATGCGCTCACGGCGCTCGGAGCCTCGTTCATCAATCCCGCAGGCGCGCTGGACGCGGGCGTCTACATGACCTATGGTACCGGCGCCGGCGACTTTGCCAACCCGCTCGCGCTCGACCCACAGACAGGCATTAACCTCGCCCATCCGTCAATCCTGACCGGCGCGCAACTCCAGGCCGATGGCGTGACTCTCGATCAGCGGTTCCTGGACAAGATCATCATCCGCACGGCGTCGGCAAGCAACAACGGCCTCACCTCCAACCTGGGATGGACCCGTTATCCGACGCCGGGATCGCCAATACCCATCATCAAGAATGAGGAGCTGATTCTCCTTCGTGCCGAGGCGAACATCGGGCTTGGCGACCTCGCGACGGCGCTCACGGACATCAACACAGTGCGCACGATCTCGGGCAAGCTGCCTGCTCACGCAGCATTCGCCAGCGCCGACGAGGCGCTCACGGAGCTGCTCTATAACAAGCTGTACTCCCTCATGTACGAGGGAGGGCATCGGTGGATCGACGCCCGGCACTACGGTCGGCTCAACACGCTCCCCAACGACCGACCGACCGGAAATCCGCCGGACCAGATCTTCTCGACGCTTCCGATCCCGAACGCGGAGACGTTGCCAAGGCAGTAAATGGTGTTGGGACAAATAGAAGGCGGGCCCCTCTGGCGTTGCGGGGGCCCGTCTTCCATTATGTGGGTCGGAGGCGACGCCGGCACTCCTCCTCCGTCGGCGTCGGCATGGGCATGACTCAATTGAATTCGAACGGATGCGGTCCATCGATTCATCAATGGAGGACTACATGATCCATCGTGTCACCGCTTCACACCTGCGGGTCCTCGCGCTGCTGGCCCTCTTGGCCCCTCTGGCCGGATGCGGAGGTGAAGGATCGAAGTACGCCGGGACCTGGAAGCGAGACCTGTACGGCGAGGGAGAGGTACAAATGAACCTGGCGTCCAACGGTGGCGTGGAGCTGATGCTCCCGTCTCCCCGCTGGCCCGATTCGGTGGACATGAAGGGCCGGGCGCAGTTCAAGGGCGACACCCTCCTCTTCCCGGCGGATACCGCCGGCAGCAAGTGTCAGACCGCCGACGCGCGCTATGTGGTGAGCCGGAGCAACGACGAGATGCATGTCGCGGGTGTCGGTATGGACAGCTGCGGTGGACGGCACGCGGCCCTCGTGGGGACCTGGAAGAAGTCCTAGCTCAGGCGGGCCACTGCTGCGTGACGCAGTGGAAGGCCCCGAGTCCCCAGACAAGATCGGTGCAGTCCACGCCGATGACCTGCCGGTCGGGGAAGAGTGACTGGAGGGTGCTCGCAGCGTCCGCATCCCGCTCTGCGTCGTAGGTGGGAAGCATCACGACGCCGTTGGCGATGTAGAAGTTCGCATAGCTGGCCGGCAGACGCTGGTCGTCCTGAAACAGCGGTCTCGGCATTGGAAGCGTGACGATGCGAAGCGGCCGGTCGTCCTGGTCGGTCATCCCGCGGAGCCGCTCCAGATTCTCCTGGAGCGGCTCGTAGTTTTCATCCGCCGGGTCATCCTCGACGACGGTGACGACGGTATCGGGGCTCACGAAACGGGTGATGTCGTCCACATGCCCATCGGTGTCGTCGCCGACGATGCCATCACCCAGCCAGAGAATCCTGTGGACGCCGAGGTAGTCGCGAAGGTACCCCTCGATCTCACGCTTACCGAGCTGCGGGTTGCGATTGGGATTGAGGAGACACGCTTCGGTGGTGAGCAGCGTTCCCCTCCCATTTACGTCGATCGATCCGCCCTCGAGAACGATACCGGGCTCGAACAGGGGTACGCCCAGCTCCGCGGCAATGCGGCTCGGCACGACATCATCGAGATCGTAGGGCGGATACTTCCCACCCCAGGCGTTGTATCGCCAGTCGAGAATCGCCGACTCGTGTTGCCCGTCGGTGTCGCGCTGGACGAAGATCGGGCCATGATCGCGGCACCAGGCGTCGTTCGTCGGATTCTCGTGGAAAAAGATGCGACGCTGGTCCGCGCCTTCCGCATCGAGCGCGCGCACGGCCTCGGACCGCAGGGCCGCGCCCGACACATTGATGTGGACCTCTTCATGATCGGCGAGATGGCGGGCGAGACGCGCGAAGATCTCCGGTACAGGCCCGAACTTTCCGGGCCAGGTTGCCTCCTTGTGAGGCCAGCTGAGCCAGGTGCCGCGATGGGGCTCCCATTCGGCGGGCATGCGGTAACCCAACTGAGACGGAAGCAGGGGCATTGGAGAGGGAGAAAGGGGAAAGGGAGAACAGGGAACAGAGAACGGAGAACTGCTCTTCCCTTAGTCGAGATATCTCCTCGTCAGGTCGCCATACGCGTCGATCCGACGGTCGCGGAGGAAGGGCCAGTGAGTGCGGCTGACATCGACCTTGCCGAGATCGCAGGCGACGGTGAGCACCTCGTCACCCTGTCCACCCTTCACGAGGATCCGTCCACCGGGGTCGGAGACGAAACTGCCTCCCCAGAACTCGATACCACCCTTGGGATCGCCCTCGTGCCCCACACGGTTGACCGCACAGACGTACACGCCATTGGCAATGGCGTGACTTCGTTGCATCGTTTCCCATGCGGCCTGCTGCTGCGCTCCGTGCTCCTGCTTTTCCGCGTGGGAGCCACCCGATCGCGGTTGGATAGAACAGGATCTGCGCGCCGCTCATCGCGGTCAGACGCGCTGCCTCGGGATACCACTGATCCCAGCACACGAGCACGCCGATTCGCCCGAACCGGGTGTCCCAGCTTCTGAACCCGAGGTCGCCCGGCGCGAAGTAGAACTTCTCGTAGTAGAGCGGATCGTCCGGGATGTGCATCTTCCGGTACTTGCCGAGATAGCCGGCGTCCGGATCAATGATCGCGGCAGTGTTATGGTAGAGCCCCTCCGCCCGCTTTTCGAAGAGAGAGGCGATAATCACCACACCAAGCTCGGCGGCGACGGGCTCGAGCGCACTCGTCGACGGGCCGGGTACCGGTTCGGCTAAGGCGAAGAACTGGTGATCTTCGGTCTGGCAGAAGTACTGGCTCCGAAAAAGCTCTTGCAGACAGACGATCTGCGCCCCGCGTTTCGCGGCTTCACGTACACCGCGGATGGCGGTGCGCATGTTCTCCTCGGGGTCGTCCGCGCACCGATGCTGAACCAGTCCCAGAGTGACAGTTTCGGGGGCAGATTTCATGGGGCTGAATGATAATGGGCTGCATCGTCGGCGTCAGTCGCTTATTCGTGATCCCGGTCACGACGCGATCGATGGACGTTGACTGATTCTTGTATTTTGGCGAGGCACGAGGTCGGTTGACTGGCCGGCGTCTCCGGCCCCTTATCGTGAAAGGAAGACCCATGATCCGTTCATCGCGGGAGACGGCGTACCATAAGGCGCTTACGGATGGGAGAGTATGGACGGCGACGGCCGCTGCGCTCCTTCTGCTGGCCGGGTGCGGGCGCGGCACACCCAAGAGCGACAGTGGAGCCACAGGAGGGGTGACACCAGACACCACCACCGCCACCGTTCCTTCTCCCGCGCCTACACCAGCGCCGGCGGATACGGGCATGAAGGCCGACACCACGAAGTCCGGCACCAGTGCGAAGAACGATTCGGCCGGCAAGCCGATCGCGTCGAAGCCCGCGGCCAAGAAGCCAACGGCTCCGAAGCCGGTGGCGGTAGCGCCGAAGCCGCCGGCCGCCGCCAACGCCAAGCAGCCCGCGGACACGGGGACCAAGCAGGCCGCCCCTGCCGGTGCCAACAAGGCCTCCGATAGCGGCGCCACGCAGACGGCCGACGCGCCGCTCAGAGACGCCTATCACCAGCCGCCGCGTGACACCGTGCCTCAGGACGTCTACGAGGGCTGGAAACAGTACAACCTGAATTGCGCGCGGTGCCACGGCGAAGACGTGAGCGGCACGACCATCGCCCCACACCTCATCGTGTCGCTCAAGCCCGATGGCCCGATCAACACCCAGGAGCTCTTCGTCAGTACCGTCTGCGCCGGCCGGCCGGAAAAGGGGATGCCCCCCTGGTGCGCACTCGGCCTCGAGATGGACAAGATTCAGCAGATCTACTTGTACGTGAAGGGGCGGAGCGACGGCAAGCTTGCTCCGGGCCGTCCCGCGGTTCGAAGCCAAGGCTGATTTCACCTATCGCGGCGGCGGAATCTCGACGACGGCTTTGCCCAGTCGGATCGGCCAACGCAGCGTGACCGATTCGCCCTGCCGAGTCCGATCGAGACCGCGCTCGGATTTTGCAACGGTTTCAATGGAGTAGCGCCACTCTTCCGCCGGTGGAGTGGTGCGGAGCTCCAGACCCCCCACAGCTCCTGCGATCGAGAATTCCGGCGCGAAGAGATCTTCCGGGTCCGCGAGCGCGGTATCCCACTTGTAGGTCAGGACGATGCGTCCGTCGGGCTCGAATCGGATCCGCTTGCTCAACCCCTCGTGGCCCGCGTCCATCCCGCACGCCAGCTCGACTCCACCTCTCCTCCGCGCGACCGTACACTCGGTGCCTCGCCTGGCCCAGGAGAGCACCGGCCAATAGGAACCGCGGGCGTAATCATCGTACCCGACGCCTTTGGGCAACACGCGCTCGATCACGAACGCACGATCCTCGGCGTCGAGCGGGGGACGCTCGTCGAGGCGAATACCGGCCTCGATGTCGTGGATGCTGGCCGTTCCATCACCGGAGTGTCCCTCCGAGCCCTGCCGTTCGAGGGCCAGATCGTGGTATGCCTCGCGGCGGCGTGTGAGCACGTTCGCATAGTTGGTACCAGTGGCGAACACCGTGTACTCCTCGATGGTGCCGCCCCGATTGGGGCTCACGATCGCCGAGAAGGCGGAGGAGTGGACCCAGATCTCCTCGTTGCCGTCGAAGTCGAGGTCGAGCCGCTGCCAGGCCAATCCCTCGTCACGCCGAAGCCGTCCCTCGGCTGCCGCGAGGTTCCGCCAGATCGCATCGCGAAGGTGAGGCAGATAGAGCCCGCCGAAGACCCCGTGCCAGTACGCGTCGTTGCACTGCGCTCTCCCGATGGCGCGTCGAGCCTCGACATCATCGCCTCTGGCGCGACAGAGCGAGGAGAGGGCCTGCATCTTCTTGTGCATCCGATTCGACTCGGAATACTTCACCTGAAAGTTCCGCCAGTGCGCGCCTCGAATGAGCGCGCCGTCCGGCCCCGCTGCCCGCGCCTCGCCGAGATCGCGCTCGAGCCGCGCAAGCCGCACAGCCGCGTCGGGCGGCAGCGACCAGCTCTCCATCTCCCGATAGGAACAGGTGGGGAGATACGCGAGGCCACCGCTCGGGACTGCGACCAGGGCCTCGTCCAGCCGGCTCAGCACGACCTCGCCGTTGTCCAGCAGTCTCCTGATCGTCGCCATGAATCGGTCGAGCCATCCCTGGCCATACACCCAGTCCTTGGTTCCGGGCCAGCCGCCGAACTTCTCTCCGTCGTCGGCGAGGACGGCGAGACGATGCCCGGCGCCGCGCAGCTCACGCAGGTAATCGGCGGTCTCTTCGGGCGGACGGAAGGGGATGAGATACCGGAGGCGCTCGTCGATTGGAAAGAGGGCGACGCGCTTCCCGTCGCTGTCGGTCCAGAACGGAGCGTGGAGCTGCTCCGCACGAAAGCCGGTCGCGAGAAAGTGGCGATCGTCCACCAGTGCATAGCGGACGCCTGCGTCGGACAGATCGGCCGCGAGGTCGGGCTCCCAGACTCGCTCTGTCAGCCACAGCCCCACGGCGTCCACGCCGAAGCGCGAGCGCACCGCCTCGCGCATCCACTCGATCTGCTCGACCCGATCCCGCCGGGGAAGTGAGACGAGAACGGGCTCGTAGTAGCCCGCGAGGAGGATCTCGAGTCTTCCGTCGGCGGCCAGTCGGCCGAGCCGGTCGAGATACGCCGCCTCGTGCGCTTCGAGCCATTCGAGCAAAGAGCCGGACAGGTGGAGGACGACGGGGAGAAACTCCCGGTCGGTGAGGGCGTTGAGGAGAGGTCGGTACACGTCCTCGACGTGCTGCGCGAACACGTGATCGAAGTTGCCGACGGGTTGGTGAAGATGGAGCCCGAAGGCGAATCGGATCGGGGTCATTGTCAGCTGAGGGTCAGCGAGCGGGAGCCGCCAAGCGCGGCGGCCACGGCAGGAATCACATCCGGAAAGAGGTGGTCGCGTTTGGCCAGCACTTCCGCCCGACGCCTGGCAGGGCCCAGAGCGTCCTCACTGCCGTCGACGAGCGCCGCGATGAGCGCCTCGGCATCCGAGCAGTGCTCCGCGAAGCGTCGCTCGGCGTAGTCGGCGGCGGCTCCAGTGGAGATGATGAACTGCCAATCGGACGACTGAGCGAGGAGTAGCTCGCGCGCCGCCTGCTCGAGCACGATCCTCGCGCCCGGCGAGGCAAGCGCGCGGGGAGCGGCATCCCAGAACGCCCCCTCGAGCGGCCAGAGCCGTTCCCAGGTCCACGCGGTGCGATCGCTGAGCCACATCGAAAAGTCGCCATTGGCTCCCCACGATCCCGCGGGCAGACGAATGCCCGATCGGGGAGGATGCTCCGCGAGATGGCGCGACGCCGTCACCGGCCGCACATCGGATGCGCGCGCGAGGGTCCGGAAGGCGTCGCCGAGAAAATCGGCCCCCTCGAACCACCAATGCCCGAAGAGCTCGGTATCGAACGGCGCGACGATCACCTTGCCGCGGGTCGCCTGATCCGCCGTCGCAATCCCATGCAGGATCGACGCGAAGTGTTCCGCATGACCGCGAGCGCGGCCCAGCGCGGCGGCAGGATCGTACGGCTGCTTCGCTCCGAGATCCACGCCGGGCCCGGTCACCTTCCAGAACTTGAGCCCGCCCGGCCAGCGGATCTTGTGAAACTCGAGATACGCTTCGTCGCCGGGATATCCCTGGAACCGACTCCAGACCTGCATCGAGGCTCGAGGATCGCGAACGAAGGTGGAGATGCCGGCGGTGCCGCGAGTGTGTGCGACCCGATAGGCCTGATACGGCGAGCGCCGTGGACTCTTTCCGGTTTCGGGCTCGACCACGACGTGCAGAGCCGGGTCGCCATTCGGGTCGCCGGAGAGGCCGAGCGTTCGTCCGGCCTCGGCGAGATGTGAGTCCACGAAGAAGTACCGGAACCCGGCATCGGCGAGGTGCTCCTCGATCCCTCGGCGCACGCCGGACCGGGGTGCGGTCGGCCATGGCTCCCAGGGACCGCGGGGCCGGTAGGCGCACTCGGGGAGCCAGCATCCAACCGGCGCGCGACCGAAGAGACGGCGGTGCTCTGCTGTCCCGACGGCCAGCTGCAGCCGGATGCTCTCATCGCGCGCCAGCAGCGGGAGAAAGCCGTGCGTGGCGGCCGAGCCGATGATCTCGAGGCGGCCCGCGGCCTCGAGCGAGCGGAAGGCGCCGACCAGGTCACCGCCGGCCTCGTGGAATCGGCGCCGGAGCCGGAGAAACCGCTCGCGCCAGAACTCCGCGAGCGGCAGCAATGCGCGATCACCGGTCGCGCCGAGCGAGGCCGGTGCTTCGGCGCAGGTCGTGAGGCGTTGGTCGAAGAATGCCTCCATCTCCTTCACGAACTCGGGGCTCGCCAGCTGGTTGGCCAGCACCGGCGTGATGCCGATGGTCACCGGCGCCGGCACGGACTCGGCGCCAAGCTGCTGCAGGACCTCGAGGAGTGGCAGGTAGGTGTCGAGCGTCGCCTCGCAAAGCCAATCGCTTCCGTGCGGCCACCGCCCGTGATTGAGGACATAGGGCAGATGACTATGGAGGGTGAGGACGAAGTCCGCTTTGGGCCGAGTCACCGGCTGGCCCCCGACCACGCCAGTGCGCGCCTGTAGACGTCTATGTACGTGGCGACAGACCGCTCCCAGCTGAAGTCGCGCGCCATTCCCTGTCTCATCATCATCGTCCACTTCGCGGGGTCACCGTACCGTGCGAGCGCCCGGAAGCCAGCCTCCTCGAAATCAGCCGGCGTATACGCGTTGAACGAGAAGCCGGTCACTCCATCGTCGACCGTATCCGTGAGTCCGCCGACGTTCCGCACGATGGGCGGGGCTCCGTAACGCTGTGCCCGCATCTGCGTGAGCCCGCAGGGCTCGTAGAGCGACGGCATGAGGAAGATGTCGGCACCGGCCATGAGCCGATGCTCCAGTCGGTCCGTGAAGTCGAGCTGCACCGCGATCTGATCCGGGGCGGCGGTGGAGAGGTCCACCAGCGCCTGCTCGTACCGCGGCTCGCCGGTGCCGAGGAAGACGAACTGGGCGCCGGAAGAGAGGAGCTTGCGGGCCTCGAGGATGATATCGAGCCCCTTCTGGGTCACCAGTCGCCCCGTCATCCCGAACAACGGCGTCCGCCGGCGCTGCGGCAGGCCGAACGAGCGTTGCAGCGCGGCCTTGCACTTCTTCTTCCCCTCGAGGTGGTCCGCGGAATACGGTGCCGTGATTTGCGGGTCTTCCGCCGGATTCCAGAGCGTGCCCATCGATGCCGTTGAGCACACCGACGAGACGATCGCCCAACTCGTTGAAGACGTCGTGCAGTCCGAATCCGCCTCCGGGCGTGCGAAGCTCCCGCGCCTGCGTCGGGCTGACCGTCGTCGTGAAATCGGTGAAGACGAGACCGGCCTTCAGAAAGTTCGCCTTCCCGTACCACTCCATCTGATGCCAGTTGTAGATCGACCAGGGCAGACCGATCTCGGGCACGACCTCGGGCGGGAAGTGACCCTGATAGCCGGGATTGTGCACCGAGAGCACGGTGGACGCCGTCAGGGCGAACGATTCCTTGGCGAACGTGGTGCGCAGGTAGACGGGGATGAGCGCCGTGTGCCAGTCGTGTGCGTGAATCAGGAGCGGGCCGGAAACCAGGCGAGGGAGCGCCGTCAGCGTCGCGAGCGCGAAGAATGCAAACCGCCGAAAGTTGTCCGGGTAGTCCATGGCATTCTCGCCGTAGATGCCGGACCGATTGAAGAAATCGCGGTGCTCGATGAAGTACACCTGCGGTCCCGGGATCTTGGCCGCGACGCGAAAGACTCGTGCCTCCTCGTTGCGCGGACCCACCGGAACGAGGAAGGGAGGCCCCACCGGCTCGAGGTCGGGCTCGATGTCACGCACCGTGCGATAGAGCGGTAGAAAGGCGACCACGTTGATCCCGGCCGCCTGCTGAAACGCCGCGAGGCCGTTCACCGCTTCGGCCAGACCCCCGGTGCGAGCGTATGGAGAGTATTCGGCAGTGACGTGGACGACCGTCACCGGCTGTCCGCCCGCCCGGCGAGCGGCGCGTGAGGGAGAGCAGGACGGTCGATCAGGTCATGCGGTGGGTGGATCGTCACCAGAGTAGTCCCCGCGCATTGCGGGCGCGTAATGATCCTGTACGTAGTTTTCGACCATTCGCCGGGCAGTGAAGCGCCGACCGGCGAGCCGCAGGGCGTGTCTCATCTTGTCTACCCACCCGAGCGGAACGTTGGCGGCATTCCGGGTATAGAACAGCGGGACGACGTGTTCCTCGAGCAGACGGTAGAGCTGTCCGGCATCGGTGGCGTCGGCGTCCTCGGTCTCGCCCGCGGGCGAAATGGCCCAACCGCTCAGCCCATCATACCCCTCCTGCCACCACCCATCGAGTGTGCTGAGCTGGGGAACGGCGTTGAGCGCGGCCTTCATGCCGCTGGTGCCGGAGGCCTCGAGCGGAACCCGGGGAAGATTCATCCAGAGGTCCACGCCCTGCACCAGGAGGTGGGCGAGGTGCATGTCGTAATCCTCGAGGAAGGCCACGCGTCCCTCGAACTCCGGGTCGCGCGTGAACTGATAGACGCTCTGTAGGACTTCCTTGCCCGGATTGTCTGCGGGATGTGCCTTCCCGGCGAAGATGATCTGCACGGGCTTGCCAGGGATCGGTGAGGAGGCGGCGGAGCCGATCGAGATCGCGGAAGATCAGATTGGCCCGCTTGTAGGTTGCGAATCGGCGCGCGAATCCGATCGTGAGCGACGTCGGATCGAGCAGCGTGCCCGCTCCCACGACCTGCGGCCGCCTCCTTCAGCTGGCCAGCGAAGCGGCGGCGGGCGTCCTCCCGAATGAAGTTGCCGAGAATCAGCTTGAGGCGCGTGTGCGCGTCCCAGAGCTTGGCGTGATCGAGGGTCAGTACCTGGTCCCACAGCTGCGGGTCGTCCAGCCGATCACCCCACCCGGGGCCGAGGTGCTCATCGAGCAGACCCATGATGGGGCTGGCCATCCAGGTGGCGAGATGGACGCCGTTCGTCACGTGGCCGATCGGGACGGTCTCCCAGGGACGGGCGGGCCAGAGCTCGCGCCAGATGTTTCGTGAGACCTGGCCGTGACGGCGGGAGACGCCGTTCAAGTGGCCGGAGAGACGTATCGCCGTGACGGTCATGTGGAACTGGCCGGGCAGCTCGGGGTGCGCGCCGAGGCCGAAGAATGCGTTTCGGTCGATGCCGATCTCCTCCCACACCGGACCGCTGACGCCTTCCAGCTCATCGACGGAGAACGAATCGTGGCCGGCCGGCACCGGAGTGTGGGTCGTGAAGACGCTGCGTCCCCTCACCTCGCGCACCGCATCGGCGTAGCTCATCCCCTGGACCACGCACTCCCGCAAGCGCTCCACCAGCATGAATGCGGCGTGGCCCTCGTTGGCGTGCCAGACCGCGGGCTCGATTCCCATCGCGCGGAGGACGCGGACGCCGCCCACGCCGAGGATCCACTCCTGGCGCAGGCGCAGGTCGGGGCCACCGGCGTAGAGCTTGTTCATCAGACCGCGATCGTCGGGATGATTGATCTCGATGTTGGTGTCGAGGAGATAGATCGGCACCCGTCCGACCATCATCTTCCAGGCCCGCACGTGCACGGGCCGGCCCGAGGTCTCGACCGTGGCGAGATAGCCTTCCTGCTTGCTCCCGGCGACCGGGACGAGGGGCGTGAGGCTGGTATCGAACTCCTCGTCGCTGTCCTCCTGCCATCCGTCGAGCCGAAGTCGCTGATCGAAGTAGCCCTTCATGTAGAAGAGCCCGACGCCGACCATCGGCACGCCCAGGTCGCTCGAGGCCTTGCAGTGGTCGCCGGCGAGCACACCGAGGCCGCCCGAATAGATCGGGACGGAGTTGTGGAGACCGAACTCCGCGCAGAAGTATGCGACGGGGCGTCCGTTCAGCTCCGGGTGCGCGTGGGCGAACCAGGTGTCCCCGCTCGAGGTCTCGTGCCCCATCCGCGCCATCACATCGTCGTACCGGCGCAGGAAGTCGCTGTCGCTCGCGCAAGCGGCGATGCGCGCCGGATCAACCCGGCACAGCAGCTCGAGCGGGTTGTGACGGGTCTGATGCCAGAGCGCTTCGTCTACCGAGCGAAAGAGTCCGCGCGCCTCTCGGCTCCAGCTCCACCACAGGTTCATGGCGAGTGCTGAGAGACCCTCAATGCGAACCGGGAGATAGGGAATGCGGCTGTGGGGGGTCGTCATGGCCTTAAAGCGTAAACTGGAAGGGAGAAATGGCGAAAGGGCGATTCGTCGCTGGCGCTCGTCGCATCGCACATCGCCGCTCGGCGCCTCGCTGGAGCGACAGGGGCTCTCCGGCAACCTCCTAGACATCCCCTCACCACGCCCCGGGGAGGTTGCCTCCGAACCCCTGCCTCTCCAGCTCGCGCCGGCGCCGACCGTAGCTCCGAACCCTGCCTCTCCAGCTCGCGCCGGCGCCGACTAGGAGCGCTCGCGCGGCGCGCTCATCTATCACCTTTGACCTTTCGACCTTTCGCCATTTCGCCCTTTGGCAGCCTCATCTTGCAACCAGCTTCTTGTATCGCAGACGATGCGGTTGATCGGCCGACACGCCCTTCCGCCGCTTGAAGTCGGCGGCGTAGTCCTGGTAGTTCCCCTCGAACCACATCACCTCGCTGTTGCCCTCGAACGCGAGAATATGGGTCGCGATGCGGTCGAGGAACCACCGGTCGTGGCTGATTACCACGGCACATCCGGGGAATCCGACCAGCGCTTCCTCGAGCGCGCGCAACGTATCGACGTCGAGGTCGTTGGTCGGCTCGTCGAGCAGCAGCAGATTTCCGCCACTCTTCAGGAGCTTGGCGAGATGGACCCGGTTGCGCTCGCCGCCCGACAGCGTGCCGACCTTCTTCTGCTGATCGGCGCCGCGGAAGTTGAATCCCGCGCAATATGCGCGCGCGTTGACGGTGCGCCGGCCGAACTGCAGCTGATCCTGCCCGCCCGAGATCTCTTCATACAGCGTGTGATCGGGGTCGAGCGATTCACGGGACTGGTCCACGTAGGCAAGCTGAACCGTCGATCCGACGGTCAGTGTGCCGGCATCGGGCTTCTCCTCGCCGACGATCATGCGGAAGAGCGTCGTCTTCCCGGCGCCATTGGGGCCGATGACGCCGACGATGCCGCCGCGCGGAAGCGCGAACTCGAGATTCTCGAACAGCAGCCGGTCGCCATAGCCCTTGGCGACTCCGCGGGCGATCACGACGTCTTCGCCGAGTCGTTCCGGCACCGGAATGATGATCTCGGCGGAGCCCTCCGACTGGCGCTCGGCCTCCTCGCGCAGCTCCTCGTACCGGGTGATGCGGGCCTTGCTCTTGGCCTGCCGAGCCCGCGGGGCCATGCGCACCCACTCGAGCTCGCGCTCGAGCGTCTTCTGGCGCGCGAGGCCTGCTTTTCTTCCTGGGCGAGGCGCCGCTGCTTCTGCTCGAGCCACGAGGAGTAGTTCCCCTCCCACGGAATGCCGGCGCCCTGGTAAAGCTCGAGGATCCATCCGGCCACGTTGTCGAGGAAGTAGCGGTCGTGCGTGACGGCGATGACCGTCCCGGGAAATTCCGCGAGATATCGCTCGAGCCACCACACGCTCTCGGCGTCGAGATGGTTGGTGGGCTCGTCGAGCAACAGCATATCCGGCTGCTCGAGCAGGACTCGGCAGAGCGCGACGCGGCGGCGCTCACCGCCCGATAGCAGCGCGACGTGCGCATCACCCGGCGGCAGGCGCAACGCGTCCATCGCCATGTCGATCTTGTGATCGAGCTCCCAGAGGCCGAGCGCATCGATGCGCTCCTGCAGGTTCCCTTGCTTCTCGAGGAGCCGGTTCATCTCGTCGTCGCCCATCGGCTCCGCGAAGCGGGCGCTGATCTCGTTGAACTGCGTGAGCAGCGCCCGCTGCTCCGCCACGGCACCTTCGACGTTGCCGCGGACGTCCTTGTCGGGGTCGAGCCGCGGCTCCTGGGGCAGATAGCCGATGCGGGTGCCGGGGAGCGGGCGCGCATCGCCGAGAAAATCGTGATCCTCGCCCGCCATGATGCGCAGCAGGGACGACTTCCCCGCGCCGTTGGCCCCCAGCACGCCGATCTTGGCGCCGGGGTAGAAGGCGAGGTGAATGCCTTTCAGGATCTCGCGGGAGGGGGGCACGACCTTCCGGAGGTCGCGCATCGTGAAGATGTATTCGCCGGCCATAGGGCGGGTAACATAATCGGCTCGGCGCAGAAACAGTCTTCTGACGAACGGGCCCGCGGCAGTTAGGGGCCTAGCAGCAGAAAGGGCGACCCAGCGGGGACGCCCTTTGGACTGCACCGGCCGGAGCCGGACAGGTCAGCTCAGGTGCTTGTTGATCAGCTTCATCATCTCGAACATGTTGACGGTGGACTTCCCGAACACTGCGCGGAGCTTCTCGTCGGCATTGACGTTTCGCTTGTTCTTGGAGTCCTGCAGCCCGTTCCGCCGGATGTACGCCCAGACCTTCTTGACCACTTCGGTCCGGGGTATCGCAGTATTGCCCACGACTGCCCCTAACGCGCTGTCCGGCTGCATCGCCTTCATGAACGCGGCGCTCGGCGTACGCTTCTTGCCCGACCGCTTCGCCGCTTTCTTCGCGGGCCTTCTCGCGGACTTCTTGGCGCTCTTCCTGGCGGACTTCCGTTTGGCAGTCTTTTTCTTGGCGGCCATCGCGCGTCTCCCTTGGGATGTGAGAACTCTGCGTGCCTCGAAATCGGCGATACTACCGAGACAAACAGTACACGGGCGGCGCAAATTTACAATAGGGAAACGCGGATTTTCCCTCGGAAGGAGGGCGGAACGGCGGCTTCGATACAAGACCCGCCTATCTTCCGGAATGACTCATCCAACGGGAACGGCACACCCGCGGAACGTTCCGCCATTCCGCCTTTCCGCCATTCTTTCCATCTTCGACCCCCGAATCTCATGTCTCCCAGACGTCGCTTCCTCGTCGCCGCGGTGCTCGCGCTCCTCGCCCCGGCGGCTCTCATTGCGGTCCAGAAGTCGGTTCCACCCGCATGCGCGCCCGATAACGGCGGCCTGACGCTCCCGTCGGGTTTCTGCGCCGTCGTCGTCGACGGAGATGCGGGCTCGGTGCGGCAGCTCACCGTCGCGCCCGACGGGGCGCTCTACGCGGCGATCTCGGGTAGCGGCTTCGGCGGCGGCGTGCGCGCCTATCGCGACCGCGACGGCGACGGGAAGCCGGAGGAGCATGAGAGCTTCGGTCCTCGAGGGGGAAACGACGTCAAGGTCCACGGCGGGTTTCTCTATCTCGCGATGCAGGATCGCATCCTGCGCTGGAAGCTGACGCCCGGCAAGCTCGAGCCCGAGGGCAAGGAAGAGACCATCGTGTCCGATCTGCCCAAGGGTGGCGATCACAACTCGAAGAGTGTCGCGTTCGGCGGCGGCGACACGATGTTCGTGAGTATCGGGTCGGCGACCAACAGTTGCCAGAAGAGCAATCGCGCGTCGAAGTCGCCGGGCATCGATCCGTGCACCGAGCTCGAGCGCCGCGCCGGCATCTGGCAGTTCTCCGCGAGCAAGGCGGGCCAGACGTTCGCGTCCGGCAAGCGCTACGCCACCGGCATGCGGAACCCGGCGGCGACGGCGATCCAGCCCGGGAGCGGCGCGCTCTACGCGGCGATCAACGGTCGCGACCAGCTCGGTGACAGCTGGGGCTTCAGCGCGGAGCGGAACGCGGAGAATCCGGCGGAGGAGCTGGTGAAGGTTGGTGCAGGCGACGATTTCGGCTGGCCCTATTGCTACTACAGCATCGAGAGCAAGGCGAAGGTGCTCGCGCCCGAGTACGGAGGCGAGGGCAAACAGGTCGGCCGCTGTGCGAAGGCGAAGGACGCGGTCATACCGTTCCCGGCGCACTGGGCGCCGCTCGCGATCGCGTTCTATCCGAGCGACGCCTTTGGTACCAAGTACAAGAACGGTCTCTTCGTCGCCTTCCATGGATCGTGGAACCGCGCGCCGCTCCCGCAGGCCGGCTATCGCGTCGTGTTCGCGCCGTTCTCCGACGGCAAGGCGACCGGTGAGTACGAGACATTTGCGACGGGCCGGGCCGCGACCGACCTGCGCGCGAGCGGTGTCGCGGCGGGAACGGACGGGTCGCTCTATATCAGCGCGGATCGGAACGGGAAGATCTGGAAGGTGGTGAAGAAGTGAAGAGTGAAGAGTGAAGGGAGGCGAAAGGGAGAAAGGGAGAAACGACGAAAGGGCGGAACGGCGCTCGGCGCATCACTGGAGAGACAGGGGCCCTCCGGCAACCTCCAAGACATCCCCTCACCACGCCCCGGGGAGGTTGCCTCCGAACCCCTGCCTCTCCAGCTTGCGACGGCGCCTCATTCCACCATTCCACCATTCCACCATTCCACCATTCCACCCCACCTTCCACCATTCCACCCTACCGCCTCAGCACCTTCTCCACCTGAGACAGATCCGGGTCGATCTCCACCGGCCTATTCGCCCCCGGAGGCGGTGGGTCGGTCTCCTTGTGATACTCGATGAGCACGCCGGGATCCTTGAGGATGTGTCCCGTCAGCACGGCCACCACGCGCTCCGATGGATCCATCTGCCTCTTGCGGACCAGCGCCCGCACACCCGCGATGGCCGCCGCGCTCGCCGGCTCGCAGCCGACCCCGCAGCCGTCCACCGCCGCCTTCGCTTCCATGATCTCGAAATCCGACACCGCGAGCACGACGCCGTTCGTCTCCCGGATCGCGATGACCGCCCGATCGTACGACGCGGGGTCGCCGATCCGTACCGCCGTCGCCACCGTCTCGGCCTTGACCGTGTAGCGCGTGGCGAAGCCCTCGTCGAAGCTCCGCGCAAAGGGAGCGGCGCCGGCCGCCTGCACCGCCGCGAGACGGGGAACGCGATTGATGAGCCCCCAGGCCTTCGCCTCATGGAGCGCTTTCCCGAACGCGGCGGTGTTCCCGAGATTCCCCGCGGGGAGAACGATCCAGTCCGGCGCGTCCCAGCCGAGCTGCTGCAGCATCTCGAGGACGATCGTCTTCTGCCCCTCGAGGCGCCACGGGTTGATCGAGTTGAGGAGGTAGATGCCGAGCCGCGAACTCGCCGCCTCGACGAGACGGAGGCACGCGTCGAAGTCACCGCGAACGAGCAGGGTGCGTGCCCCGTAGGCGAGCGACTGGGCGAGCTTCCCCATCGACACGCCGTCCTTCGGCACGAACACGAGTGCCGGAATCCCCGCCTGCGAGGCGTAGGCCGCGAGCGATGCCGACGTGTTCCCGGTCGAGGCACAGGCCACTGCCGCCGCCCCGATGCGGCACGCCTGCGTCACGCCCACCGTCATCCCGCGATCCTTGAAGGATCCCGTGGGGTTGTGTCCCTCGTGCTTGATCAGGAGGCGCAGCATTCCCGTCCAGTGGTCGAGCGTGGGACGATTGAGCAGCGGGGTGTTGCCCTCGGGGTAGGTGACCACGTCGGTGGCGGACGGCATGACGACTTCGCGGAAGCGCCAGACCCCCGAGGCCGGGGTGCCGGGACGCTGCCCCCGCCGCTCGGTAAACTTCTGCAGCAGCTCCTCGCGCGTCACGTTCGGCGGGCGATGGCGTACGTCCAGGAGCCCGCCGCAGACATTGCATCGCGGTCGAGGATCGAGCTCGGGCGTCTCGTTGCCGCAGGCGATGCACGCCTGCCAGCTGGCCGGACGGTTGGTCTGGAATTGCATGGTATTCCGCCCTTTCACCATTCCGCGTCGCTCGGCGCATCGCCGGAGAGACAGGGGCTCTCCGGCAACCTCCAAGACAACCCCTCACCACGCCTCTGGGAGGTTGCCTCCGAACCCCTGCCTCTCCAGCTCGCGCCTCGCGCGGCGCGCTGCAGTTTCGTTCCGCCGTTTCGCCCTTCCGCCGTTCCCCCATTCTGCCCTACACCACCCTCGCCCCCTCGCGATCCACCCGCGCCACCCGCGCCGCACTCTGCATGCCCTTTGAAGCATAGGCGGCGACCATCGCGGCGGCGATGCGCTCCGCGTCGCGCTCGCCGCGCGCCAGCGCGAACGCCGTCGGCCCGCTGCCCGAGATCGAGCTGCCGAGCGCTCCAGCCGCGAGCGCCGCCGCCTTCGCCTCGGCGAATCCGGGAAGCAGCGCCGCGCGCGCCGGCTCGGCGATGCGATCGTCGATCGCGCGGCCGAGCAACGCGTAGTCCCCACTCGCCAGCGCGGCGACGAGCGCGCCCACCTGCGCCGCCTGATGCAGCGCGACGGCGCGCGGCACATCCGCCGGCAGCACCGAGCGACCCTCCGCGGTGCGCAGCTCCTGCTCGGGACGGACCAGCACTACCACGAGCTCGTCCGGCACTGGGAGTTGGACGATGTCCATCGGATGCATCGACCGAATGAGCACGATGCCGCCGAGGAGTGACGGCGCGATGTTGTCGAGATGCCGGCCCGAGACCGTCTCTTCGGCGACGAGACAGGCCTCGAGCAGCGCGTAGCGGTCGAGCGGCGCGCCGAGCAGCGCGTTCACGGCGACGGCCCCCGCCACGGCGGACGCGGCGCTCCCGCCCTGGCCCCCGCAAAGGGGCAATCCCTTTCGGACGCTGAGCCCGATACCGCGATCGCCGAGGTCTGAGCCCGCGGCGGCCATCACCGCCAGTCCCGCGAGGCCAGCGGTATGACGGTGTGCGTCGCTCGGAAGATCGCGGTGCCCCGCGTCGAGCACCCTGAGACCCGGCCGATCCATCCACTCCGCCCGGACTTCGTCGCCGAGCCCCGCGACGGCGAGACCGAGGATATCGAGTCCCGGTCCGATGTTGCCGATCCCGCCGGGGGCAAAGGCAGTGACCGCGCCGACGGTCGTCACGCGCCCGCCAGCCGCAGGATGTCATTGAGCACGCCCGCGGCGGTCACCTCCGCGCCGGCGCCCGGCCCGGTGATCACCAGCGGATTCGACTTGTAGCGCGCCGTGGTGAACACGAGCTGATTGTCGGAGCCCTTGATAGCCGCGAGCGGATTCGACGCAGGCACGGCGCGCAGTCCCACCGCGATCTTCGATGACGTCACCGTCGCCACGTAACGCAACACCGTTGCGGCGGCGGCGGCGGCTCGCACGCGTCGCTCCCACCCCTGGTCCAGCTCGGGCAGCCGCTTGAGAAAATCCTCGAGTGACAAGGCGCGCGCCCAACGGGGCACCAGCGACTCGACCGTCGCACGCGACAGCTCGCCGGTGTATCCGAGGAGCCGGGCGAGGATCAGCGCCTTGCGGCCCACGTCCATTCCCGAGAGGTCCTCTCGGGGATCGGGCTCGGTGTAGCCGCGGCTCATCGCCGAGCGCACGGCGCGCGAGAACGGCGTGCCCGCTCCCACCTCGCTCAGCACGTAGCCGAGCGTGCCCGACAGCAGTCCCTCGATGCGATCCACCCGGTCGCCCGACTCGGTGAGCTTGTGGTACGTGTCGATGATCGGTAGTCCAGCGCCGACCGTCGCCTCGTGCAGGACGCGCCGCCCGCGTGCGCGCGCCGTCTGCCAGAGCGATTCGCTGATCGAGCGCCGGCCCGCGAGCGGCCGCTTGTTGGCGAGCACGAGATCCATGCCATGCGTCAGGGCCAGCTCGAGCGCCGGAGCTGTGTCGTCCGAGGTGAGATCCACCAGCACGGGCCGCGTGAGCGCGTAGCCCGCCATGTGCGCCACAGCCTCCTCCGGCGTGGCCGCGCGGCCCTTGGGAAGACTCGCGAGGCTCCGGCCCCGACGCTTCTCCCGGGCGAACGCCGCGAGCCGGCGCGCGCTCAGTCCCCGCGGGTCGAAGATGAATCCCGACCGGTCGATGATCCCGGCCACCTGGAGCGACAGCGCCGGCCTCCGGACCTCGCCGATCAGTCCCGCCAGCGCTCGGCCGATGTTCCCGAAACCGAGCAGGATCACTTCCATCCGCTCGGGCTGGATCACCGCGCCACCGGCGATGCGCGAGAGCTGAAACGCGGCGTGGATCCGCCGAAGCGCTTCGCCGGCCTCCGCCGCCTCGACAACCACCGAGATGTTGAGCTCAGACGAGCCCTGCGCGATCGCGACGACGTTGATCTTCCCCGCCGCAAGCGCCGAGAAGACCCCGGCGGCGATCCCGGGCGTGCCGTCCATGCCGAGCCCGACGACGGCGATCGTCGCCATGCCGAGGTTGAGCTCGACGCCGTCGATCTCGCCGCGAGCGATCTCCATCGTGAACTCGCCCTCGAGGCTCTCACGCGCATCGGCCGCCGCGGTCTCGGGCACGCTGAAGCAGATCGAGTGCTCCGACGAGGCCTGCGAGATGAGCGACACCGAGATCTGCCGCCCGTGGAGCGCGGCGAAGGTGCGCGCGGCGATGCCCGGCACGCCCAGCATCCCGTTGCCGGTGACGGTGACGAGCGCCTGGCCCATCGCGGCCGAGAGCGCCTTGACCGGATAGCGCGCCGGCGCCACCCGCTCCGACACTTCCGTGCCAGGCGAGGTGGGGTCGCCGAAGGGGCGGACGAAGATCGGAATGCGGCGATTGGCGAGCGGGATCAGCGCGCGAGGGTGCAGCACCTTGGCGCCGTAGTAGGCCAGCTCCGCCGCCTCTCGAGAGTGCAGTTGTGGAATGACTCGCGCGTCGGGCACGATGCGGGGATCGGCGGTGAGCAGACCCGGCACGTCCTTCCAGAGCGAGACGCGTGACGCGCCGAGCGCGCGCGCCACGAGCGTCGCGGAGAGGTCGGTGCCGCCGCGGCCGAGCGTCGCGATGTCACCCTCCGGCGTGGCGCCGATGAAGCCGGGAAGCACCGGGACGATCCCGCGCGCGAGCAGCGGGTCCAGCACCCGGTGCACCGCGCGATCGGTGCGGGGATAGTCGGGCGCGGCGCGCCCGAAGGCGTTGTCGGTGTGGATCACGTCGAGGGCCTCGACGTACCTCGCCTTGGTGCCGGCGGCGTCGAGCGCACCGGCCACGAGCCGCGCGCTCAGCCGCTCCCCGCGCGAGACGAGATAGTCGGTGGTGCGTGGCGTCAGCTCGCGAAGCAGCCGCAGCCCCTGCGCCAGCGCCTCGAGCTCGTCGAACGCCTGGGCGATGTGCGAGAGGACCTCGCTGCGGGCCCGTCCGGCGGGAAGGAGCGCGCGGGCGGCCTCCGCGTGGCGGCTGCGGAGACGCGAGATGAGGGAGGCGACGGTGCGCGACTCGCCGGCCCCGGCCTGCTGTGCCACCGCCAGGAGCGCGTCGGTGGTCCCCGCCATCGCGGACACCACCACGACGGTGGGCTCCGGACGAAGGCGGTGGATGATATCGACGGCGTGGCGGACAGCGGCGGAATCGGCCAGCGACGCGCCGCCGAACTTGTGGACGTGGGGCGGGCGGCGGGGTTTCGGCATGGGGGATTATAGGCGAAACGGCGGAACGGCGGAACGGCGCTCGTCGCATCGCTGGGAGAGACAGGAGCTCTCCGGCAACCTCCAGAGGAACTCGAGCAGCTTATGGCCGGGCTCGCGCCGGGGATCAAGCTCCCGAAGATCAAGCTGTAGGCCGCATCGCTCATGGGATGCAGAGCACCGCGAAGCGAACGGTCTTCTCGGCTCCGGCCGCCACGGTCACGATTTGCGGGTTCGGGGCACCGGTGAAGCCTCCAACTAGGCAGTACGAGGGACTGCGGAGCTGAACCGAATGCGTGCCCGGGACAGTCGTAAAAGACGTGCTCCCGTTCGGTGGAATCGTCTTGATTGCCCACCGTCGAGGACGACGAAATAGTGGTCAGGTACCGGAACGCTGACCATCTGAGTCGTGACAAATACTGCGATGGTCGCGGCACTTGGAGGTGTCGTGCAGGTCACCGAGAGCGTCACGTTGGTCGTGTTGGGTGGGGTGACCGCAACTGTGAGGCCGGTTGTCGCGCAAGCGCTCGCGACGTCGCGGAGCTCGACGAGGTGGTCCCCCGCCGCGAGACCGGTGACGTCGAGCGAGTCGTTGAGGCCCACCGCGCCGGCCAGCTTGCCATCCATCCATACGCCGTAGCCGTTCGGGTCGAGAGATGACCCGGTGGTAGTGGTGATGACCCTAATCCCACCGGCCGGGGGATTCGCTGTGCAGCTCACCTCGAATGTCACACTGGTCGTGGCGCTCTCACCGGCGCCGCAACCCAGCGCCGGCGCCCGGCGATCCTTGCTCTCCTGGCCGTCACGAGACAATCCGGTCTCAGCCGGGGACAAGCTCGTGGCCTACCTCTGGCCCGAGAGCGACGCCGAGCGCGCCCGCCACGTGCTGAACCAGCTCCTCTATGCGCAACGGAGACAATTCGGAGAGGACGGATTCTTCTTGAAGGATGCGCCGGAGTTCGAGCGGTGGGTCGAGAGCCAGCGAGAACGGCTCGCCCGTCGGATGGCTATGGCATTGGCGGCGCTCGCCCAGCAAGCGACGAATGCCGGCGATCACGGGATGGCGGCCAACTGGTGGCGCCGCGCCGGGGAGATCGATGCTTACGACTCGACGACGGCGTTGGCCCTGGTGCAATCGCTGGCCGCTGCCGGCGATCGTGCCGGCGCACTGCTCGCCGGACGCCGGCACGAAGAAAGGCTCCAGTCAGAGCTGGGAGTCAGGCCGGACAAGAGCTTCACCGAGGCGATGCAGCGCCTTCGCTGATGTCGGACTCGTTCTCAGTGTTCAGTTGTCGCGGGGAGGAAGCACCGCGGTGAAACTGTAGCATCGACGTCACATCTCGCCGCCTTCCCGGCTGAGGGCTAATTTCTGCGGGCATGCCCGACGCCGCCCAGATGCCACCCTCGGAACCCATCCGCACAGCCCCTTCCGGTCTGAGCGGTCGGACGCTACCCAGCGGGCTGGTCGTGCTCTCCCGTCTCTATGACAGTCCGGAGGGAAGGCTCTATGCGGCGCTCGCTCCCACCGGGCGTGAAGTCACACTGCTGGTCTTGAGCACGGAGGGACCAACAGCATCTCAGGGCAGGCCGGGTTTGGTTGGACGGGTAGGGCAGCTGGCCCGTGAGGAGCGACTGCAGAAGGTCAAGGCGATCCATCATCCGAACATCGCCGAGATCTACGGTACTGACACGGCGCCCGATGGAACACCCTGCCTCGTCATGGAGCCGTTTTCGGGCGAGCCGCTGTCGGCCATCATCATCGGCCGGGGAGCTCTACCGCTACCTGCGGCCATCGATCTCTCGCTGCAGGCGGCAGCGGGACTGACCGCGGCGCACGCGGCCGGGGTGGTCCACGGGAACGTATCACCCGGCACGATGCTGATGACCCGAACCCCTGATGGTCATCGCCTCAAGCTGATCGGGTTCAGCCTGGGACCGTTCATGGGCGGGAGCCGGAACGGGGGACCCGAGAATGCCAGGTACGCGAGCCCGGATCAGCGCCGCGGGGTTGCGGCCGACGAGCAAAGCGACGTGTACAGTCTGGCCGCCGTGCTTCACCACCTCGTCTCGGGCGCGCCACCAGAGGGCGGGGGGGCGGTGGCCGAGTCGATTCCCAAGCGGCTCAAGACCGTGCTCGAGAAGGCGTTGGCAGACAGCCGCGGCGACAGATACCCCACCATGGCGGCATTGGCTGACGCTATCGAGCGCGAGTCGGAACCTGAAGACGTTCCGGCGGAAGAGCGCGGGGGACGGACCCGTCTTGTGGGACTGGCCGTGGCGATCGCCGTGGTGGTCGGGATATGGCTGCTCTGGGGCTGGCGACGAGAAGGGATGCGGGCAGGAGCGGAGGCGAAGACGGCGCCCGTCTCGGTCGCGAGTCCGGCGCCGGCGACCGACGTGTCGCAGGATCCGGCGAGCTTCGGCTCGGTCGACGGAGGAGTGAGTTACGCTGAGACGGAGAGGACGAAGGTTACGCCTCCGGAGGTCGGGACGGTCGCGCCGGCGAACACCGAGCCGCAGCAGTCGCGACTGAGTCCTTTCCGGCGAACCCACCCGTGGGTCGCATACCCGCGAGGACGGTTCTACTACTCGAGCAGTTGCCCCGAGACGCTCGAGTTCGACGATCTCGTGTATTTCGCGACCGAGAAAGAGGCGAAGGCTGCGGGGTTCCTGCCGGCACGAGGCTCTCGCTGCCCGTGACGGCAGGGTTTTACCAATTTCGAGAGGCGGGATCTCTCTCCGATGGAGCGGCAAACACCTCGCGGCGGCACATTCTCGTCGCGTCCTTCGCCGATTCCAGCATCAGCTCACGGGCCCGGCCGATCATGTGCGCCGCCTCGATCCGGACGCCGGCGACCGTGACCGCACCGACCGCGGCGGTCGAACCCTGCCCACCGTTTTCTCCCATCGCCAGACTCTCCTGAAGCCGTCGCACCACCGCCGTTGCCTGCGTCGCGTCAGTTTCGGGGAGGAGCACCGCGAACTCACCGTCGCGCAGGCTCGCGACCAGGTCCACCGAGCGGACCCGGGCGGTGAGCCCTGCCGCGGTAGTCGTGCCGGGGGAATCGCAGCGCAGGTAGACCAGCGAGAACGGCCGGTCGTAGCGCAGCGCGCGGTGCAGCTCGAGCTCGACGACCCCGGAGAATGAGCCGGCTTCGACCATGCCCGTCACCGGGTCGTGACTGTGCGAGCGCTTTACCAACGCGACGGTCTTGCGGGGCTCGATGGCCAGGCCGAGGGTGACGACGAGGAGGGTGAGGGCCGGCGCCATATCGAGCAGCGAGGGCCACTGAGGCGTCCCGTGGTTAATGGCCAGGCGGACGGTCGCGAGGCACGCGACCGAGGTGCCGAGGGCGATCAAGACGCCCCGCCACCGGCCGAGGAGCCAGCCGACCACCATTGCCACCGCCGGAACGCCTAGCCAGAGGCTCATGCCGTTTCGTTCCCATGGTGTTCGTGTGGGTGCGACGTAGCGACGGGCACGTCCGCTGGGAACGATTATCGGCTGGTGGACACAGATCTTAACGTCCGGCGGCGTGCGCCGGTGCCGGCCGGTGTCTGGAGTGGAGCCCCATATTCGAGTCAGTGTGCGAGGTTAGGGCGTTCGTGCTACCCCTAGTTTAAGGATCCTGGTTCCGTACTGGGTCGGCAGCACGTAAGATTCTCCCTCCATATCGTGGAGCCCCGATGCGCATCGCAGTCCCCAAGGAGACCGCCCCCGGCGAGCGGCGTGTCGCGCTGGTTCCGGAGTCCTGCAAGAAGCTGAAGCAGGCGGGATACGACATCGTCGTCGAAGCCGGCGCGGGATCCACCGCGGGTTACACCGACGACGGCTACCGCGAGATCGGAGCCGCCGTCGAGCAGGACACCGCCGCTGTCGTCGGCAGCGCCGACATCATCCTCAAGGTAGGGCCACCGGAGCTCGACGGAGGGCGCAACGAGGTCGAGTGGATGCGCCAGGGGTCGGTATACCTCGGCTCCCTCATGCCGCTTCGGAATCTCGCCGCCGTGCGCGCGCTCGCCTCTCGCGGTGTCACCGCCTTCGCCACCGACGCGATTCCCCGGACCACCCGCGCCCAGAGCATGGACACGCTCTCGTCCATGGCGAACATCGCGGGCTACAAGGGCGTCCTCCTCGCCGCTACCGACCTCAATAAGTACTTCCCCATGTTCATGACGGCCGCGGGGATGGTTCCGCCGGCCAAGGTCTTCGTCATCGGCGCAGGAGTCGCCGGCCTGCAGGCGATCGCGACCGCCAAGCGCCTTGGCGCGCACGTGACGGCGACCGACGTCCGGCCCGAGGTGAAGGAGCAGATCGAGAGCGTCGGCGGGAAGTACGTGGGGATCGAGCTCAAGGAGAGCGCGCAGGCGGGCGGTGGCTACGCCAAGGAGCTCAGCGAGGAGGACAAGGCGCGCCAGCGCGAGATCCTCGCGGCGCAGGTTGCCCAGTCTGACGTCGTCGTCACGACCGCACTCATCGGCGGCGTATTCGCGCCCAAGCTCATTAGTGCTGAGATGGTGAAGACGATGCGGCCCGGCGCCGTGATCGTGGACCTGGCCGCCGACGGCGGGGGAAACTGCGAGCTGTCGCGGCCGGGCGAGACCGTCAACGTGGGCGGTGTCACGATCATGGCACCGCTCAATCTGCCCGCGTCCATGCCATACCACGCGAGCCTGCTCTTCTCCCGGAATCTCACCGCCTTCCTGCTGGCGTTCACGAAGGACGGCGCCTTCCAGCTCGACCTGAACGACGACATTCAACAGGGCGCGCTGGTGACGCATGGGGGAGAGGTGAAGAGCGTGAGAGTGAAGGAAGCGTTGGACAAAAAGCCGATAGCCGATAGCCGATAGCCGATAGCCTTCTAAACGAGCCCCTCATGCAATCTGACTTTTGGAGCCAGCTCTTCGTCTTCGTGCTCGCGACGTTCATCGGGCTCGGGGTGATCCGCCGGGTCTCGCGGCTCCTGCACACCCCGCTGATGTCGCTCACCAACGCGATCTCCGCGATCGCCGTCGTCGGCTCGATCATCGTGACCGGCGCGCGACTACCCGCCGGCCGATCCGGATCCTCGGCGCCATCGCGCTCTTCGCCTCGATGACGAACATCGTGAGCGGCTTCCTGATCACCGACCGGATGCTCAAGATGTTCAAGACCGAGCCCAAGGCCGGGCGAACGTGCCGGCGAGCCGGGACGGTCACTCATGATCGGCGACCTGGTGCAGCTGGCGTACCTCATCGCGACGGCGCTGTTCGTCTTCGCGCTGCACTGGATGAACGCGCCGGCGACCGCGCGGCGCGGCGTGTTCGCGGGCGTCGCGGCGCATGGTGATCGCCGTCGTCGGCACCTGGCTGCAGCCCGAGGATCGTGCACCACCGCTGGATCGTCGTCGCGATCGTCGGCGGGATTCGCGGTCGGCGTGCCGCTCTCGCGGGTGCCGCTCACGGCGGTGCCGCAGCGGACCGCGCTGTCGCACGCCTTCGGCGGGCTCGCGGCCGGGCTCGTGGGTACCGCCAAGTACTACCTGTGGCTCGGCGAAGGACCGGAGAACCTGACCGCCTTCCGCATGGTCGCGATCATCGTCGAGATCATCCTCGGCTTCCTCACGTTCACCGGGCAGCCTGATGGCGGCCGGCAAGCTGCAGGAGGTGAAGTGGATCCCGCAGCGGCCGGTGACCTATCCGCTGCCAGAACGTCGAGCAACCTCGGCCTGCTCGCTGATCGCCGTCGGCGTGCGGCGTCGCCCTCATCTGCATCCGACCGCCGAGCTGGGCGCCGTACGCTCTTCCCGCGTGATCATCGCGCTCGCGCTGCTCTTCGGCGTGCTGCTGATCATCCCGATCGGCGGCGCCGACATGCCGACCGTCATCGCGATCCTGAACTCCTACGCCGGCCTCTCCGCGGTGGCGATGGGCTTCGTGCTCGACAACAAGCTGCTCATCACCGCCGGCGCGCTCGACGGGTCGAGCGGCCTCATCCTGTCGATCATCATGTGCAAGGCGATGAACCGCTCGTTCACCAACGTGCTGTTCGGGGCGTTCGGCCAGGTCCAGCAGGTCAAGCGGCCGGCGGCGAACAGAAGGTCTACAAGGCCGAGACCGCCGAGGGTGCGCGCCCAGATGCTGGAGCAGGCCAACTCGGTCGTGATCATCCCCGGCTACGGCATGGCCGTGGCGCAGGCGCAGCACCGGGTCCGCGAGCTGTACGACCAGCTCAAGAAGCGCGGCATCAACGTGAAGTTCGCCATCCATCCCGTGGCCGGCCGCATGCCGGGACACATGAACGTGCTGCTCGCCGAGGCGGACATCCCGTACGACCGACCTGGTCGAGATGGACGACATCAATCCCGACATGCCGCAGACCGACGTCGCGCTCGTGATCGGCGCGAACGACGTGGTCAACCCCGCGGCGCGCACCGACAAGACGAGCCCGATCTACGGGATGCCGATCATCGACGCCGACAAGGCGCGGACGGTGTTCGCCATCAAGCGCAGCAAGAACCCGGGCTTCGCCGGCATCGACAACGAGCTGTACTTCGCGGACCAGACCTGGATGCTGTTCGGCGACGCCAAGAACGTGATCGGCGAGCTGGTGAAACAGCTCGCGGGCGGAAGCGGCATGCACTGAGCCATGGCTCTTTCGACTACACGAAAATTCAGCATCGGCCTGTTCGCGGTCACCACGATAGCCGTACTCTTCGCGGGAATCGCCTACCTCAGCCTCAATGAGATCTCCTCGAGCGCCGGTTGGGTAGCCCACACCGACCAGGTGCTGCTCTCGCTGGAGAACCTCGGTGCCGATCTCTCCGCCGCCGAGAGCGGAGAGCGCGGGTATCTCCTCACGTCCAAGCCCGAATACCTCGAGCCGTATTACGCCGTCCGCGATGCGATTCCACGGAGGCTCGCCGAGCTCAGCCGGTTGACGGCCGACAATCCGCGACAGCACGCGACCCTCGATACGCTCGCCCAGGTCGTACCCGAGCGGATGGCCGTCGTCCAGGCCGTCCTCGACAGCGCCGAGAAGAACGGGGCTCAGGCCGGTGCCGTCGTCGTCAGCGCCGGCCGCGGGAAGGCGCTGATGGAAGCCGCCCGCCGGCTGCTCAGCAAGCTGACCAGCGACGAGCGGGGACTCCTCGAGGAGCGGCTCCAGAAGGAACGGACCGTGGTGCAGCGGACGACGAACATCGTGGCGGTGGGCCTCGGCCTCACCGTCCTTCTGTGCGCGGTCGGCGCGGTCACGATCATCACCGACCACGATGCACGGTCCCGGGCAACCGCCGAGATGCTGCGGCTGCGGCACGAAGCCGAGCTGGCCGCGGCACGGTCGCAACAGGAGGCGGCGAGGGCGGATGAGGAGCGGCAGCGCGCGGAGGACGAGGCGATAAAGGCCGGCGATGCGGCGGCCGAGGCGGAGCAATCGGCGCAGGAAGCGGCCGACGCGATGGAAGACCTGGCGCGAAGCGAGCGCGAGATCCGGGAGTTCTTCGAGAATGCGACGGTGGGCCTCCACTGGGCCGACGGCAACGGGACCGTGCAACGGGTGAATCGCGCCGAGCTGGAGATGCTGGGGTACAGCTGGACGGAGTATGTGGGACGGCACGTGGCCGACTTTCACGTCGAACGGGAGATAATGGAAGACGTGCTGCGCCGGGTTCGCGCCGGCGAGGTCGTGGTGAATCGCGAGTCGCGGGTCCGCTGCAAGGACGGGAGCATCAAACACGTTCTGCTGGACTGCAGCGGCTACTGGGACCGCGACCAGTTCGTCCATACGCGCTGCTTCACCCGCGACATCACCGAGCGGAGGTTGGTCGAGGAGCGGCTGCGGCAGGTCGAGCGGATGGAATCGGTCGGTCGGCTCGCGGGGGGCGTCGCCCACGAGGTCAACAACCAGATCTCGGTCGTCCTGGGGGCGGCAGACTTTCTCCTCCGCCGGGATGATCTCCCCGCCGCCGCACGCGCCGACGCGGAGCTGATCCGGAAGGCGGGGGAACGCTCCGCCGCGGTGACGGCCCAGCTCCTGGCCTTCAGTCGGCAGCAGATCCTTCGCCCGGAGGTTCTCGACCTCGACAAGGTGATCGCGGAATTCGAGCCGGTGCTTCGACGCGTGGTCGGCGACCCCTGTGTACTGACGCTCCGTCTCGAGCGGGATCTCCCGCGCATCCGGGCCGACCGGGGGCAGCTCGAGCAGGTCCTGCTCAATCTTGCCCTCAACGCCGTCGATGCGATGCCGTCGGGCGGCACCCTCACGATCGAAACGACCACGGCGGAGTTGACGGAGGAGTACATCCGTCGGAAGCCTGGCATCGACGTCCGGCCGGGGCGGCACGTGGTGATGCGGATGTCCGATACCGGCCACGGGATCCCCAAGGATTTGCAGGAGAAGATCTTCGATCCCTTCTTCACGACCAAGCCGATCGGGCAGGGTACCGGGCTCGGCCTTTCCACCGTGTACGGGATCGTCAAGCAGTCGGAGGGGTACATCTGGGTGTACAGCGAGGTGGGGGTGGGGACCGCGTTCAAGGTCTATCTCCCGACGGTCGAGACCCCGGCCCGAGAGCCCGCCGAGGCGCCCACCCCGCCGCGGAGAAAGTCGGACGAGACCATCCTCGTGGTGGAAGACGAGCCGGCGGTGCGTGAGATGATCGTCCGGATCCTGAGCGCCGAGGGGTACGTGGTGCTCGAGGCGCAGAACGGGCAGGATGCGCTCACGGTCTTCGAGGGGAATACCAAACCGATCGCGCTCGTGCTGACGGACGTGGCGATGCCGGAGATGGGGGGCCAGGAGCTCGGTATGCGGCTGGCGAAGCTCGCTCCGACACTCCGCGTCATTTACATGTCCGGGTTCACTGATGAAGAAGTAGTCAGGCGGGGGCTGCTGCAGCGGGATGTGCCGCTCGTGCAGAAACCGCTGTTGCCGGAGTCTCTCACGCGGAGGATCAGGGCGATTCTGGATGGGCAGGAGACTGAGAAGGAAGAAAGAGAAGGGTTAACCCGGTATGAAAATTGGGCAATTTTTAGACAGTCGGATCTGGGTGACCGCTTCCTCCGCCGCTCTCGGTTCTCGGTTCTCCGTTCTCCGTCAGTAATACGCCACAGTTGTGCCACCGCTGCAACTATCCATCCTGTCAGGTTTTATCTAAGGTGTTGATTTTTCGTATCTTAGATGATATATTCGCCCGACTTCAAACCAGCCGGCCCCAAATTCCTCATAATGGAATAGCATGTGAGGGCGGGAGTCCTCAGGAGGCCATTAGCGTGACGATGAAGGCACGTGGCAAGCGTCGCCCGGTGCGACCGGCGCAGATCGCTCGTGCAATCGATGAAGGCCGTGAAAGTCTGGATCTGTATCTCGATGAAATCAGTAGAGTTCCGCTCCTCAATCGAGAAGAGGAGATGGAGTTGGCCCGGAAGGCGTTCAAGGGCAATGTGGCCGCACAGGAGCGGCTCGCCCGCCACAACGTTCGCTTCGTAGTCTCGGTGGCCAAGAAGTTCCAGAATCGGGGTGTCCCGCTCGTCGATCTGATCGGCGAAGGCAATCTCGGCCTCATGACCGCAGCCCGGAAGTTCGATCCAGACCGGGGCGTCAAATTCATCTCCTACGCCGTTTGGTGGATTCGCCAGGCGGTGCAGGCTGCGATCGCGCGCCATGGACGTCCGGTCCGCGTACCGCTCAACCGTACTGCCGACCTCAGCCGGCTCGGCCGGACCACCACGCTCCTCAAGGACCGGTTGGGCCGTATGCCCACTACCGAAGAGCTGGCCCGGGCAACCGGTCTCACTGTCGAGGCCGTGCGCTCGCTGAGCGCGCTCAACTCGGAGGCGGTCCGCCTCGACCATCCCACGCGGGATGGCGAGGGCAACGAGCGGATCGAGCGCTTCACCAGCGGCGAGCAGGAAAGCACCGACATGAGCACCATGGCCAACAGCCAGACCCGGGACATCGAGGCGGCATTGGCGGCGCTCCCGCCGCGGGACGCCAAGGTGCTCCGGCTGTATTTCGGGCTCGACGATGGAAACAGCCGCACGCTCGAGGAGATCGGCCGCATGATGGGCGTGACCCGCGAGCGGATTCGCCAGCTTCGCGACCGCGCGCTCCTGCGGCTCCGCGAAGGGGAAACGGGCGACAGGCTCCGAGATCTGGTGGCCTGAACCGCTCCAACACGGCATACGAAGCCCCCGGTCGATCTGGCCGGGGGTTTTTGCGTCTGGCATCGCTGCGGGGGCGCGCTGGCCGGCATCGCTGCCGGGGCGCTTCACCGGAGGGACAGGGGCCCTCCGGCAACCTCCAAGACATTCCCACCCCACGCCCCGGGGAGGTTGCCTCCGAACCCCTGCCCCTCCGGCTCGCGCTGGCCGACATCGACGCATGCCTGCTGACGTGCATGTGCGGCGCCAACGGAGCGGCCATCCATGCCGGTCTCCGCTGCAGGGCGAGGGCATGCCCCCGGAGGCGACGTCCCAGGGGAGGGGGGCGGGGATGTCTTGGACGGAGCCGGAGGGGGTGTGTCCTCGGCGTGCAGCGGCATATCGCCGATGGTCGCGCTCTGCCGGCGCCGCACCGCTCCGACGCGAGATCAGCGGCGCGCCTGTCTTGAGTCCGCACTCGGGACGCGGGACCGCCGGCGCTATTATTGGCCGTGGCCTTCTGGGATCCCGTTCCGCACATTGACGACGACGGGCTGCGTCGAGGACTCCGCGCGTTCCAGGGCGACGGCATCTGCTCGCAGGTGCGCGACTCGCTCCTGAGCGGCCCGCTCCTCGTCGGATTCGCCCTGCTGCTCGGGGCCTCCAACGCCGGCGTAGGCCTCCTCTCTGCACTGGGCCCCGCCACCCAGGTTCTTCAGCTCCCAACGGTCGCGCTCATCGAACGCTGGCGGATGCGGAAGGCCCTCTGCTGGTGGGCCGCCTGCTTCGCCCGGCTCGCCTGGGTCGGGGTCCTCCTCATCCCCTTCGCGGTGCCCGCCCGCGCCAGGGCCCCGGCGCTCTTCGGTCTCCTGATCGTCGCCTCCGCACTCGGTACCGTCTCCGGCGCCGCGTGGAACCCCTGGATTCGCGACTTCCTGCCGGAGGACGTCCGCACCCGGGCCTTCGCGCGGCGCATGGCGATCGCGACGGCCATCGGGGCAGTCCTGAGCCTCATGGCGGGACTCGCCGTCGACCAGCTGGGAGCACGCCTCGAGTCGCCCGAAGCGGGCTACGTGATCGTGCTCGGGGCCGGGGCAGCCTCCGCGCTGTTCGGTCTGTTCTTCCTGAGCCGGATCCCCGAGCCCGTCATGCCCCCGGCCACGCACCGCCCGTGGGCCGACATCGTTCGCGCGCCTCTCAAGCACCGAGAGTTCCGCGCCCTGATGACGTTCCTCGCCACGTGGACCTTCGCCGTCAATCTCTCGACCCCGTTCTTCACCGTCTATCTCCTGCGCCGCCTCGGTCTGCCGATGGCCGCAGTGATCGCCTTCACCGTCCTCTCCCAGCTCACAACCGCGTTCGTGCTGCGCGCGTGGGGGAAGGTCGCGGTCCGCTTTTCGACGCTCACGGTGATGCGCGTGAGTTGCGCGGGCTTCCTCTTGAGCGTCGCCGGCTGGCCCATGATCGGTCTCGGTGAGTCGGCTTGGGTGGTGTTGCTCGGACTCGTCGCCATTCATATCGTCGCCGGCCTCACGACCGCCGGCATCAACCTGGCATCCGGCACCATCGCGATGGAGCTGGCGCCTCGGGGCACGGCCGCCGGCTACCTCGCGACCAATGCGCTCGTCTCGGGAGCCGCGTCGGCGCTGGCACCGGTCATCGCCGGACTCTCGGCGGACTGGCTGGAGACGCAACGATTATCAGTGACGGTGGCGTGGAGCTCGACGCTCGGAGCAGGGCGGGGGCTCGCCCTCCGGCCCCTCGACCTGCATGGCCTCGATTTTCTCTTCGTCGCCACGGTTGTGGTGGGACTCTACGCCATACACCGGATTCTGGGTGTGTCGGAGGGCGTGGGGGCGAAGCGGCGAGAGGTCCTGGCGGCGCTGGTCGAGGAGATGCTGGAGCAGATGCCGCAGCCGCTGCGGGCGATCACGACGGTCCCGGCGGTGCGCGACCTCGCCTACTACCCGTTTTCGCTCCTCGGCAGGCTCTTGCCGGAGCGCCGACAGAGAAGCGTTGAGCGTCCGGCCGGGAGAAGGGCGGGGGACGCCGCGCTCGGCGAATAACAGGCGCGCCGCTGATCTCGCGTCGCGAGCATTCGCTGCTCGGGCGCTTCACCGGAGGGACAGGGGCTCTCCGGCAACCTCCAAGACATCCCGGCCCCACCCACCTGGGAGGTTGCCTCCGAACCCCTGCCCCTCCGGCTTGCGCGAGCGGGCATCGCGCGCGGGCCACGGGCTTCGTAAGGTTGGCGCTTGGACCGTACGCGACGTCCGGCGGCGCTGCCACGGCCCGCCTGTTAAGAGCCAGTCGGGAGCGCGAGCCCCTCGGCATCAACGAGTTCAGCGACGCGTCGCGAACTGCCTGAGCACCCGCTGCAGGATCCCACCGTGGCGATAGTAATCCAGCTCCACCGCCGAGTTGAGGCGGACGACGGCTTGGAAGACCTTCTCTTTCCCTGACTCGTCTCGAGCAGCGACCGTCACTGAGCCTCCCGGGGTGAGTCCGCTCGCGATTCCGGTGATGCGGAACGTCTCCTTCCCCGTGAGGCCGAGCGTCTCGCGGTTCTCGCCAGAGCGATAGGCGAGTGGCAGCACCCCCATCCCCACGAGATTGCTCCGGTGGATTCGCTCGTAGCTTTCCGCGATCACCGCTTTGACGCCCTGCAGAGCCGGGCCCTTCGCGGCCCAATCGCGACTCGAGCCGGTCCCGTACTCCTTGCCGGCCAGAACGAGCAGCGGTGTCCCCGACGCGCGGTAGCGCTCCGACGCATCGAAGATCGACATCACCTCGCCGGTCGGAAGGTGAACCGTCCAGTTGCCTTCCTTGTCCGGCGTCAGCCCGTTCTTGATGCGGACGTTGCCGAAGGTCCCCCGCATCATCACTTCGTGGTGCCCGCGGCGGGCACCGAACGTGTTCCAATCGTGCTGGGCGACGCCGTGGTCGAGCAGGTACCGCGCGGCCGGTCCGTTCTTCGGGATCGACCCCGCCGGAGAGATGTGGTCGGTGGTGACCGAGTCGCCGAGCACGGCGAGGACGCGTGCGCCGGCGATGTCCTTGAGCGGCCCCGGCTCCGTCCCGAGGTTCTGGAAGAAGGGCGGCTCGGCGACGTACGTGCTCTTGGGGTCCCAGGCGTAACGGCTGCCCTCGGGCACCGACAGTCGCTGCCAGACCTCGTCGCCCTCGAACACCGATCCGTAGCGGTTCTCGAAGAGCGCCGGCTTGAGCGAGGCGCTCATCGTATCGCGCACTTCCCCGGCCGTCGGCCAGATGTCCTCGAGGTAGACCGGCCGGCCGTCCTTTCCGTTCCCGAGCGGCTCCCGTGTCAAGTCGATGTCCACCCGGCCGGCCAGCGCGAACGCAACCACAAGCAGCGGTGACGCGAGATAGTTCGCGCGCACCTGCGGGTGCACCCTCGCCTCGAAATTCCGGTTACCGCTCAGCACCGCCGCCGTCACGAGGCAGTGCTCGTCGATGAGCTGCGCCACCGGCTCCGGAAGTGGGCCGCTGTTGCCGATGCACGTCGTGCAACCGTATCCCACCGTGTTGAACCGGAGCTGCTCGAGATAGGGCATCAGGCCGGAGCCATCGAGATAGTCGGTCACGACTCTCGAGCCGGGCGCGAGACTGGTCTTGACCCATGGCTTGGTGGTGAGGCCGCGCTCGACCGCCTTCTTCGCGAGAAGCCCCGCGCCGATCATCACCGACGGGTTGGAGGTATTGGTGCAGCTCGTGATCGCCGCGATCACGACGGCGCCATCGTGGAGCCTGAAGTCGTCCTCGCCGATCTTGCCGGAGACGACGGGCGGTGCGTCGGGATCGATCTGCGCCGGATGTTCGTCGGCGCCGCCTTCGCCGATGGTGACGTTGGCGCCGCCCTCATTCATCCACCGTGAGTAGGCGGCCTGCGCCACCTCTTTCCTCGCGGCGGGAACACCGGCACTCATCAGCGTCGGCAGATTGACGATGAAGTTCCGCTTGAGCGTGGCGAGCGGCACGAGGTCTTGCGGCCGCTTCGGTCCGGCGAGCGAAGGGACGACGGTCGAGAGATCGAGATCGAGCGTCGAGGAGAACTGCGGATCCGGCGTCGCGTCGGTGCGGAAGAGCTGCTGCTCCTTGCAGTAGCGCTCGACGCGATCCACGACCTCCTTGCTGCGTCCCGTGCGCTCGAGATACCTGAGCGTCTCGGCGTCCACCGGGAAGAATCCCATCGTGGCGCCGTACTCGGGTGACATGTTGGCGATCGTGGCGCGGTCGGCCAGACCGAGTGTCGAGAGCCCCGGGCCGTAGAACTCGACGAACTTGTCCACCACGCCCTTCTTCCGGAGCATCTGGGTGGCCTGGAGGACGAGATCGGTGGCGGTGGTGCCGATCGGCAGTTCACCGGTGAGCCGCATCCCGATCACCTCGGGAATGAGCATGAAGTAGGGCTGGCCGAGCATCACCGCTTCGGCCTCGATGCCGCCCACGCCCCAGCCGAGCACGCCGAGCCCGTTGATCATGGTGGTGTGCGAGTCGGTGCCGACCAGCGTATCGGGATAGGCGGTGAGCTGGCCGAACTGCTCGCGGAGCTGCACGACCGGAGCGAGGTACTCGAGGTTCACCTGGTGTACGATGCCGGTTCCCGGCGGAACCACGCGGAAGTTGCGGAACGCGCGCTGGGCGAACTTGAGGAGCTGGTAGCGCTCGACGTTGCGCTCGAACTCGAGGTCGACGTTGAGCTTGAACGCCTTGGCCGACCCGTAGTAGTCCACCTGGACCGAGTGATCGATGACGAGGTCGCACGGCACCACCGGATTGATCCTGTCCGGGTCTCCCTTCATCCGCGCCATCGCGTCCCGCATCGCCGCCAGGTCCACCACGCACGGCACCCCGGTAAAGTCTTGGAGCACGACACGCGCCGGCATGAACGGCACTTCGTTCTTCGCGCCGCCCGTTGGGCTCCAGCTGGCCAGGTCACGGACGTGGCTCTCGGTCACGAATCCGCGTCCCGCGTGCCGCAGCGCGTTCTCGAGCAGCACCCGAATGGAGAAGGGGAGCCGGTCGAGGTCGGCGAGTCCCTGGCGCGCGAGCTCGGGCAGCCGGAAGACGGTGACGGTCTCGTTGCCGAGCCGAAGGGTGCTTCGGGCGTTGAACGGATTGGAGGAATCGGTGGGCATGGTCGTCTGCGGTTGATGGTTGGCGTTCGGACGGAAGTATATCGCTAAGTTACCGGCATGACTACGCCGACGCCGTTACCGGTTCCTCATGCGATCACGCGCCAGGACGACGGCATCCGCATCGAGTGGGATCGGGCGGGACACGAGGCATTCTATCCCGCCCATGCCCTCCGCCTGGCCTGTCCGTGTGCCGCGTGTGTGGAAGAGATGAGCGGGCGACCACTGCTCGATCCCTCGACTGTCGATCCCGCGATCCGACCGTTGTCTCTCTCGCTGGTCGGGGCCTACGGTCTTCGCGTGCAGTGGAGCGACGGCCATGCGACCGGCATCTACACGTTTCGCCATCTGTTCGACGTCTGTCCCTGCCCGGCTTGCCGCTCGCGACGGGGATTGGCCGCTCCCTGACTGCAGGTGATCGAGAACACATCCGCGCGGGCCGAGGAATTCGACCTTGAATCGCATAGCGGACGCACTCGTTCACCGAGGCTGGGAGCGGAACATGGAATCACGGGAACACTCGATCACGCGGGAAGGTACGGCCACCGGCGTCGTGGGTGCGGCACTCGTCGCCATCTGGTATTTCGTCTGCGATGTCATTGCGGGGAGTCCATTCCGGACGCCGAGTCTCCTTGGGCAGATGGTCTTCCAGCGAGACTTCGCGAGTCCCTTTCCGCGGGTGATACCCGAGGAGCTGGCAGGTGTCACCGTGATGCACGTCCTCGTGTTCGTTCTCGCCGGGATCGCGCTCACTTTCCTGATTCACCTGTCCACGCGCGATCCGTCATGGCGGATGGGCGTGTGGATCGGTCTCGTCGTCGCCTTCGGGCTCTTCGCCGGTCTCACGTTCATGCTGGCGACCGCCTCGGGCCAGCCCCTGCCGCTCTGGTCGGTCATTGGAGGGACGCTGGTGGGACTGGTCGGCATGGCGTGGTACCTCTGGCGGCGGCACCCGCGGTTCGACCGATCGTTCCAGGAGGCTCCGCTCGGCTCGGAGGAGGCGGGTCCACCGCATCCGCGCTAGGCTCAGAGCGACGCCGGGCTTGCGCTCCAGGGCGGGACCGTCTCGCTCGGAGCGCTGCAGGCCACCGTCACGGTTCCGAGTCCAGGCGAGCAGTCTCCGGCCTGACGCGCCTTCCTCGCGACCCGGTCCCTAGCCCTTCGCCGCCCGGCGTCGCCGACTCGTATACACATTCGCTCCACAACTCCGCGCGCTCCACAAATCCGCGCGCTGTGCACGACGCCGGCCGCGCGAGCCGGAGGGGCAGGGGTTCGGAGGCAACCTCCCCGGTGGGTGGGGCCGGGATGTCTTGGAGGTTGCCGGAGAGCCCCTGTCCCTCTGGTGAGCGCCTGAGCCGAGATGCCGTCGGGCCGTGGACCGCGCATGTCGACTCGGCGTGCGGCGCGCGTACCGAGTCCGGGCGCCACGCGGGTGACCTTGCGCAGGGACCCCGCCGGCCCCACTGTACCAGAAGGCCGTGCGTATGCGCTCCCGCGGTCCGTATCTCGACGCCAGGGCTGGAGCGCCATCACCCCGCTATCCGCGGGGAGGCTCTCATGCCTGACACCCGTCACTCGGTCGTCGGCGAGGGCACCGATGTCGGCATCATCGGCGGACTCGCTGTAGCCCTGTGGTTCCTCCTGCTGGACACCATCGCCGGTCACCCGTTTCTCACTCCCAGCGTCCTCGGCCAGGTCGTCCTCTTCGGCAATGACAAGCCCGACACGCACAACATCGTGTTCGGCGCGATCCTGATCTATACGGCCGTGCACTTCATCGTGTTCGCGTTGCTCGGGATGGGCCTCGTTGCGATGACGCACTGGGCCACTGACAACGCCGTCGTGCGCTACGCCTTTCTTCCGGTCTTCCTGGTGTTCGAGGTGCTCTTCTACGGCGTCCTCGCGGTCTTCTCCGACGTCACCAAGGAGCTCTTCCCGTTCTGGACCGTCGTGACTGCGAATACGCTGGCCGCCCTCAGCATGGGCGCGTACCTCTGGTACCGTCATCCGGCGCTCCGGAGTTCCATCCGCGACACGCCGCTCGGAGCCGCCCCACTGCATTGATCTCCGGCCCGCCGCCGTGGGCGAGGGCTGGGGCGGATCGGCCGGGAGGGGATTAGGTTCCTGCCTAACCCTCCACGGTCAGGATCTGTGCGTCGCTGTTTTTCACTCGTCGGCACCGCGGTCCTGCTCACCACCCTGACATTCTCCCGCCCATTGCGGGCGCAACTCGAGCCGCCGTCAACCGGCGGCCTGGTTGTGCGCGCTCGCGAGCTTCGTTTTCTCGGCCACCAGAAGCGGGTCCTGGTGATCGGGGCGCATCCCGACGACGAGGACACCGAGCTCCTCACGCTTCTGGTGCGGGGAATGGGGGCCGAAGCGGCGTACCTCTCGCTCAACCGCGGTGAGGGAGGGCAGAACCTCATCGGAGCGGAGCTGGGCGAGGCTCTCGGCCTCCTCCGCACCGAAGAGCTGCTCGCCGCGCGGCGTCTCGATGGTGCGGGCCAGTTCTTCACCCGCGCGTACGACTTCGGGTTCTCGAAGACCCAGGACGAGACCTGGAGCCACTGGCCCCGCGACACGATCCTCAAGGACGTCGTTCGCGTGATCCGCCGGTTCCGGCCCCAGATCGTCGTCTCGATCTTCAGCGGCACGCCGATCGACGGGCACGGCCAGCATCAAGCCGCGGGATGGGCGGCGCGCGAGGCCTTTCGGATCGCCGGCGATTCGACGCGCTTTCCCGAGCTCGAGCGCGAGGAGCATCTGGCGCCATTCACGCCGATCAAGTTCTACCGCGACACCTGGTTCGATACCAACGCCACGACGCTCACGATGGAAGGAGGGGTCCTCGACTCCGCCGTGGGACTCTCGTTTCATCAGATCGCGATGGCAGGGAGAAGTCTGCACCGGTCGCAGGACATGGGCCGGCTGCAGCAGATCGGGCCTTCGAGGGTGCGCCTCGCCCTCGTCGAAGACCGCTCCGGCCACGGGCAGGCGAGTCTCTTCGCGGGCGTGGATACCCTCCTGCCCCCGGGTCCGGAACCGCCCGACCTGCGCGCCCACCGTCAGGCCGCCCTCGCGGCGACGTCCGGCGTGCTTTGCGATGCCCGCAGCGACGACGATCGCGTTGTTCCCGGCCAGACGGTCAAGCTGACGCTCGAATGCTGGAACACCGGGAATGCCATCAGATCGGCGACGGTCGTGATCGAGACGGCCCCGGGTGTGACCGACTCCCATCTGGAGCCAATCGGACTCTCGATCGTCCCCGGGGTACTCGCGAGCAAGGAGCTGGCGGTGCCCATCGCAGCACAGGCTCCTCTCACCGCTCCCTACTTCTCGCTCCCCAACCGAGAGCCTGCGGTGTATGACTGGAGTCGAGCGGCAGCGGGAGTGCGCGGCATCCCCTTCGAGCCGCCGGTGCTTCGTGCGGTCTTTACCGTGGATGGCGGCTTCACCATCACGCGCGAGGTGAGCTTCCGGTACGACGATCAGGCGAGAGGAGAGGTCCGCCGGCCGGTCACCGTCGTTCCGAGAGTGGATGTCCGCCTCGATCCAGCCACCGAGGTGTGGCCCGGGGAGGGGCCGGCGACCCACGCGTTCAGTGTGACGCTCACTCATGGCGCTAGAGATACGACGGCAGGAACGGTTCGCGTCGAGACGCCGCAAGGATGGCCGGCGATTCCGGCGCAGCAGTTCCGGCTCACTCATGAGAACGAACGCCAGGACTTCACCTTCCAGGTCCGAGCGCCTGCTTCGCTACCCGCCGGCCCCGTCCCGCTCACCGCCGTGGCCGAAGCCGACGGGCGACGTTACGACGTCGGCGTCGTCACGGTCGATTACGCGCACATCCATCCGCGATCGTATATCCGTCCCGCCCGGGCACTCGTTCAGCCGGCATCGCTGCTGCTTCCTCCCGTGGGGAACGTGGGCTACGTACGAGGTGCGTCGGATCAGGTGCCGGAAGCACTCCGCAGCGTGGGCGTTCCGATCACGCTACTCGACGGCCAGACGCTCACCCGTGGGGACCTGAGCCGGTTCGACGCGATCGTCGTGGGACCACGCGCCTACGAAACGGACTCCGCGCTGGTCGAGAGCAACGGCCGTCTCCTCGAGTACGCGCGGCGAGGCGGACTGGTCATCGTGCAGTACCAGCAAGGCCGGTTTTTCAACGGAGGGTTCGCGCCATATCCGATGACGCTGGCGATGCCGCACGACCGGGTGACCGACGAGAAGGCACCTGTCGCGGTGCTCACGCCGGCCGATCCGATCGTGCACACGCCCAACCGCATCTCGGAGAGTGACTGGAACAGCTGGATTCAGGAGCGCGGGCTCTACTTCGCGCGAAGCTGGGACTCGGCGTATCGGCCGATCATCGAGTCGCACGACCCGGGTGAGCAGCCGCTTCGCGGTGGACTGCTCGTCGCGCGCGCGGGAAAGGGGACATACGTCTATACCGGGTTGAGCTTCTTCCGCCAGTTGCCCGCTGGGGTGCCCGGTGCGTTCCGGCTGTTCGTGAACCTGCTCGCTCTCGCGCGGCCAATCACTCCCTGATGTTCCGTCGCGCAACCCAACCCACGTCGCTGTTCTCTTTTCTTCCTTCGTGCTCTTCGTATCCTACGTTGTTTCGAAGAGGCATGAGGAACACCCGGTTCGCGTGGTGGACGTTGGTCATGATGTGGGGATGCCGGGGCGACGGCCGCACGCCGGTCGTCCTCTACTCTCCGCACGGCCGCGACCAGCTCACGCTTCTCGAGCACGCCTTCGAGGCGGAGCATCCCGGCATCGACGTTCGGTGGCTCGACATGGGCTCGCAGGAGATCCTCGATCGTCTCCGGTTCGAGCGCGTCAATCCGCAGGCCGACGTCTGGTTCGGCGGACCGACCACCATCTTCGACCGTGGCATTCAGGACTCGGTGCTCGCCCCGTACCGGCCTGCCTGGGCCGATCGCGTCGGTCCGGATGGCGTCGGGCCCGGTGACCTCTACTATCCCGTCTACCGAACGCCCGCGGTGATCGCGTTCAACAGCCGACTCGTTGCCCGCGCCGAGGCGCCGAGCGATTGGGACGACGTGCTCGATCCCCGGTGGCACGACAAGGTCCTGATCCGCGATCCGATGGCGAGCGGGACCATGCGCGCGATCTGGGGACTCATCATCGAGCGCAGCATCCGCATGACGGGCGACACGACCTGGGGGATGGAGTGGCTCCGCCGCGCTCGACGGACAGACCAAGGCCTACACCCTCAACCCCGCTATCCTCGACGAGCGGCTGGCGCGCGGCGAGGGACTCGTCACGCTCTGGGATCTTCCCGACATTCTCATCAGTCGCTCGAAGGGCATGCCGTTCGACTACACCTTCCCGCGGAGCGGCACGGTGGTGATTGATGACGCGGTCGGTCTGGTGCGCGGGTGCCGGCATCCAGTGGAGGCGCGGGAGTTCATCGATTTCGTCGGCAGCGAGGAAGCACAGCTCCTGGCCGCGACCAAGGTCTTTCGACTTCCCTCACGCCGAGATCTGCCGGCGGCGCGTCTTCCGGCGTGGGTCTCCGTCGTCGAGCAGGCGATGAAGGTGGCGCCGATGGATTGGAAACTCCTCGCGTCCGATGGCGCCGCATGGATGAGCTATTGGGACCGGCACGTGCGCGGCACGGGCCGTCACGCGCGATGAGCGAGTTCCTCCGCCTCGAGGGGCTCGTCAAGCGCTTCGACGGCGTCGTCGCCGTGGACGGTCTCTCGCTCGCGCTCGAGCGCGGCGAGCTCCTGGCGCTGCTCGGGCCGAGCGGAAGCGGAAAGACGACGACCCTGCGCCTCCTCGCCGGCTTCGAGAGTCCCGATGCCGGACGCGTCATAGTGGACGGAGAGGACGTAACGCGGGTCGAGCCGGTCGCCCGACGGTTCGGCATGGTCTTCCAGCACTACGCGCTCTTCCCGCACCTCGATGTCGGCGAGAACGTCGCGTTCGGACTGGAATCATTGGGCGCACGCGGAGCGGACCTGCGGGGCCGAGTGGCGCGGGCGCTCGAGCTGGTGGATCTCGCGGGGTTCGAGCGCCGCCGGGTGGGCCAGCTGTCGGGCGGACAGCAGCAGCGCGTCGCGCTCGCCCGGGCGCTCGCTCCCGAGCCCCGGGTCCTTCTGCTCGACGAGCCGCTGTCGAATCTCGATCCCACGCTTCGGGAGCGCACCCGCCGGGAGATTCGCGAGCTGATTCAGCGGGTCGGCATCACTACCGTGCTCGTCACCCACGAACAGGACGAGGCGTTCGACCTCGGTGACCGCGTCGCGGTGTTGCGGGGCGGGCGGCTGGAGCAGGTCGGGAGCGCCGACGAGCTCTACGGCGCGCCGGTCAATCTTTTCGTCGGTGGGTTCGTGGGCCGGTCGAGCTCGTTCGAGGTGGACATCCTGAGCGTGAGCGCGCAAGGCGTGCGGGTGGTGGTGGACGGTGTCGCCTGGACGGTCGACGCAGCCCCGGGTCGCCCGCTCCCGAGGCCGGGTCCGGCGGTCATGCTCGTGCGGCCCGAGTCTCTGCGGCTCTGTTCGCCGGCCGAGAACGTGGTCTCGGCGACGGTCACGAGTCGCGTGTTCGTTGGCCCCGGAGCGCTCTTCACGGTGCGGACCGAAGGCGGGAAGACCGTGGAGATCGTGGCGCCGCTTGCCGCCGCGCGACCCGGCGAGCGGGTCGGCGTGTTGCCGAGTCGGCGGGCGGGTGGTGGAATCCACCTCTTCCAGGTCGATCAGTCGTGACCAGCCGCAGGCGTTCCCAGCTCGTCGCCTTCGTGCTCATCGCGGTGCTGATCTGGCTCGTGGTCTATCCGATCGCGCTCGTGCTCCTCGAGGGGGTGCACGGACCCGACGGCTGGACGCTTCGATTCGTGCGCATCTTCGCGGAACGATCCACCGAGTGGCGCGCCTTGTGGGGGAGCCTCTGGATCTCGCTCGCGAGCGTGCTGCTCGCCGCCGCGATCGGCCTGCCGCTCGCCGTTCTCTTCTCCCGGTACGAGTTCCCAGGCGTTCGGCTCCTCGGTGCGGTGGTCGCGCTCCCGGCGGTTCTCCCGCCACTCGTCGGGGTCCTGGCCTTCCTCTTTCTCTACGGCGAGACGGGGTTCGTATCGCTCCTGGTCCAACGGATGCTCGGCCTGGAGGAGCCGCCGTGGCGACTCGAGGGTGCCGGAGCGGTGCTGCTGGTTCACGGTTACTCGATGTACGTCTACTTCTACCTCTTCACGCGGGCCGCGCTCGCCTCACTCGACGCCTCGCTGCTGGAGGCCGCCGCGAGTCTCGGCGCCGGGCGCTGGCGATCGTTCGGGCGCGTCGTCCTTCCGCAGCTCTATCCGGCGATCGGCGGCGCCGCGCTCCTCACCTTCATGACGTCGCTCGGCTCCTTCAGCGCGCCGTACATCTTCGGTGGCGGGTTCCGGGTGATGACGACGCAGATCGTGGCGACGCGGCTCAATGGCGACAATGAGCTCGCGATGGTCGAGACGATCGGGCTCACGCTCCTGGCACTGGCGGCGCTCGTGGTCCTCCGAGGGACCCACGCCCCCGATTCGCCGGGGACGGGAACCAAAGGAGCCGCGCCCGCCCGCGTCGTGGTCCGTAGTCGCCGGGCGCGTGCGGCCCTCGCGCTGGTGGCCTGGAGTCTCGCGGGTCTGCTGCTCCTTCCCCATCTCACGCTGCTGCTCGTCTCGTTCGTGCCGATCGGGACCTGGACCGTGGAGCCGGTCCCACCGGTGTACACGCTCAAGAACTATGTGACGCTCATCCAGGACCCCGTGCGCGCCCGCCCGCTCGTGAACAGCCTCTGGCTCGCGGTGGTGGCGACGGTGGCATCGGTCGTCGTCACGCTGATCGGTACCATTCTGAGCGTTCGAAAGCGAGTCACGGGGCGGAGGATCATCGAGTCGCTGCTCGCGCTGCCGTGGGCCGTTCCCGGCACCGTCTTCGCCATCGCGATCGCCACGGCGTTCAGCGTGAATGCGCCGTGGGCGGCTCGCTTCATTCTGGTCGGCACCGCGTGGATCCTCCCGCTCGCGTACCTCGTACGGAGCCTGCCGATCACGAGCCGTGCGATCATCGCAGGCTTCAGGGGGCTCGACCCTTCGCTCGAGGAGGCAGCGGCGTCGCTCGGGGCCGGGCGGTGGCGAACGCTCGCTCGGGTGACGCTGCCGCTCCTGCGGCCCGCCCTGCTGTCGGGGGCCAGTCTCGCATTCGTCACTGCCTTCGGAGACTTCGTGACCTCGATCATGCTCTATACATATGACACGCGGCCGGTCTCGCTCGAGATTCTCTCCAGTCTCCGTCAGGCCGACGTCGGCGTGGCGGCGGCGTATGGGGTGGTCCTGATGCTGGTGAGCGCCATCGTCTTCGCCATCGGGACCGACCGCGGGAGCGCCGGGTGACGGTCGGTCCGAACGGTTCCGGCGGCCAGTTCCGGCGCCTGGCTGTCCTCATCGCCGTGAATTTCGTGGACATGATCGGCTTCATGATCGTGCTCCCGCTCCTCCCGTTCTACGCGCTCAAGCTGCACGCCTCGCCCGAGATGATCGGAGGGATGATCGCGTCGTTCTCGATCGCCCAGCTCGTCTCGGCTCCGTTGTGGGGGCGGGTGTCGGACCGTTATGGGCGGCGGCCCGCGCTGCTCATCGGTCTCTCCGCCTCGGCGATCGCGTATGTCGTGTTCGGGTTCGCGGACAGCGTCTGGCTGTTCTTCGCCTCACGTCTCGTTCAGGGCGCCGGCGGCGGCACCACCGGGGTGGCCCAGGCCTACGTCGCCGACACGATCGAGCCGAAGGACCGGGCGCGCGCGCTGGGGTGGCTCTCGGCGGCCACATCAGCCGGCGTGATGCTGGGGCCGGTGGTCGGTTCGACAGCGGCGCACCTGGGCCGAAGCGCACCGGGGCTCGTGGCGGCGGCGCTATGCCTCGTCAACGTCTTCTTCGCGTGGCGATGGCTCCCGGAATCCCGGAAGCACCACGAGGGACCGCCTCGTGCACGGCGGCCGATCTGGCATCCTGCCTGGATGGCCGTCAAGCATCCATTCGAGCCCGTCGCACGGTTCCTCTGGATCTACGCCGTCGGGATGCTTGCCTTCTCCTCGATGACGTCGGTGATGGCGCTCTACCTCGGCGCCACGTTCGGACTCGACGAGCGCACCATCGGCTATGTATTTCTCTACGTCGGCGTCCTGTCCTTCACCATGCGAAGTCTCCTGCTCGGCCCGATCGTGGACAGGATCGGCGAGAGCTGGGCCATGCGGATCGGGACCCTGCTGCTCATTGCGGGTCTGTTCCTCTACCCGTTGCCGAGGAGTATCGGACTCCTGGCGCTGGTGATTCCGCTCGTACCGATCGGCACGGCGCTGCTCTTTCCCGCGACGACGTCGCTCATGTCGCGGCACTCCGATCCGGCCGAGCTCGGGACGACGATGGGCGTCGCCCAGACGTTCGCGGGTCTGGCGCGGGTCGCTGCGCCGCTCCTTTCGACGACCGCGTTCCAGCGACTGGGCCACGGCTGGCCGTTCTACATCGCCGGCGGCTATGTCACACTGGTCGGGCTGATGGCGTTCCGGATACCGAACGTGCGGGGAGTGGTCGCGCAGACGCGGACCGAAGGAGGAGCCCAAGCCTGATGAGTCTCGACGACCGGATCGACAGCCTGGAGCGGCGACTCGCGGTACTGGAGACGCTGGTGCGGCAACTGGCCGCGCCGAAGGGCATCCCGGACGGATCGGCGCCGGTCATCGATGAGGCCAAACCAACACCACTACCGCGCCCCGCACCGACTCCCGAACGCCCCGCACCGATACCGCGCCCTGCCGCCGCTCCGCCGCCATCGCCGACGATTCAGGGACGCTCGCCACTGACCTCCGAGCAGTGGATCGGCCAGCGGGTCTTTCTCGGCATCGGGGTCGCCGCGCTGCTCGGCGCGGCAGGCTATCTGCTCAAGCTCTCCTTCGATCGCAACTGGATCACGCCGGTGATGCGCTGCCTCGGCGGAGTCGGCGCCGGCGTCGTCGTCGGGGCGATCGGGTGGCGGCTCCAGGGTCGATACCGGACGTACGGCGCCGCGCTCATCGGGGCGGGCGCCGGCATCATCTATCTCAGCGTGTGGGCGGCGGCTCGGCTCTACGGCGTGCTGCCGTCAGCGACCGGCATCGTCGGACTGGCGCTGGTATCGGTGGCGCTCGCCATGATCGCCTATGGGATCGACGTCGAGGCGCTCGGCACGACGGCGGCGCTCGGCGCCTTCTTCGCGCCGATTCTCCTCGGGGAGAGCCACACCAAGGCGAACCTGCTGCTCCTGTATCTCGCGAGCATGGCCGCGGGTCTCGGACTCGTCGCGGCACGACGGGGCTGGCGCCTCACCATGCTCGTGGTCGCGGCGAGCTATTTCGGCGTGGGCATCGCGGGCGCGGCGGAACGTGCCGTTCCCTGGGCGGTGCTTCTGTATGGTGTCGCCGGCGGCACCGCCGGGCTCTACCTCGGTCTTCGAGAGCGGTGGTGGGAGACGCGTCTCCTCACCTTTTCCGGTGGATGGTGGCTGCTCGCTGCGGCCAACGACCGGATCGAGGCCCATTGGGTCACGCTCGCTGCGGGAATCGTGCTCGCCGCACCCGTATGGTGGCATGGAATTCGGTCGCCGCGGGTGTTTCCCATCCGTTGGAATCCTGAAGAGCCCGCATCCAGCGCATACTCGGGATGGTCGGCAGGTGAGACGCTCTATTTCTTCGTCACACCCTTGCTTCTCGCGTGGGCGCTGCGGGCCGCGGCCCCGGAGCGCTTCGACGACACGCCGGGTCTCGTCGCCCTCGTGGTCGCGATCCCCTATCTGTTGGTAGGGTACCTCCGTCACATGCCACCATTCGCGGCCGTCGGTGCGGCTGCCTCGGCGGTCGCGGTCTCGCAGCATTGGGAAGGGGCGAAAGAGGTATGGGCCCTTCTCGGTCTCGGCGTGCTCTGGCCGACGCTGGATCACCGGCTCGGTCGGACCGATGGCCGGTGGTACGGTCTGATCACCCTTGCCGCGGCACTCCAGTACCTCTTCGACGAGGCGACCCGCCTGCGCGGCGTCAGCGATGCCGCCTTTACGGGTTCCTGGGCGCTGGCGCTCTGGGGGGCAATCGCCGTGACGGCCGCGTTCGCCATGGGGTTCTGGGGGGGGCGAGGGAAGGACGGAGCGGAAGAGGATCGCCTTGTCAGGTCGGGACTCTGGATCGTGGCCGGAGCGATGATGTTGTTCGGCGTGACGGCCGAGATTCGGCGCTACTTCCGAATCCAGAGCATCACCTCGGAGACGGCGAACCTCGCCTCCGGGCTGGCGGTCAGCGCGTGGTGGCTCGTTTTTGCCGCCGCGCTCGTGGTGACGGGATTCAGATTGTCGCTCAAGCCGGCTCGGCTCGCCGGACTGCTGGTGGCGGGACTCGCCGTGCTCAAGGTCGTGCTGTTCGATCTCTCCTCGCTCGACGCGCTCTACCGCGTCGGCTCGGTATTCATCCTCGCGCTCGTCGCCCTCTCGCTCGCGTACCTCTACTACCGGTCTGACCGCGCCCTGCGCGCGGGCTGAGACTCCCACGGGATTGTGAGCCGCGCCGGACCCGCGTAATATCTCGGCACCCTATCCGTCGTCTCGAACGTTCAGGAGTTCATGTGACTACGTCGATCCTCCCAGTCTCGCCCGCGGCGTTCGCCCGAGCGAAGTGGGAAGACGTTGCGCTTTATTTCGACGAGCTTGCCTCGCGGCCGTTGGACGAAGGGAACATCGAGGCCTGGCTGCAGGCCTGGTCCACTCTCGAGGAGCTGGTCACCGAGGCCGCGGCGCAGGCGATGATCGCCTACACGATCGACACCTCGGACCCGACGAAGGAAGCGGATCACCTCCGGTTCTCCACCGAAATCATGCCCAGGATGGAGGAGCGAAGCGTCGAGCTCGCCCGCCGCCTCGTCGCTTCCGGATACGACAGCCCCGGCGCTCGCGACCACTCTCAGGAGGTTCCGGACCGCCATCGAGATCTTCCGGGAGGAGAACGTTCCGGTTTTCTCGGAGCTGGAGGAGCTGGCAGCGCGCTACCAGCGGATCACCGGCTCGATGACCGCGGAGTGGGAGGGCGAGGAGCGCCCGCTGCCGCAGCTGCAGCCCTTTCTCAAGGATCCCGACCGGTCGGTCCGCGAGCGGGCGTATCGGGCAGCGACTCAGCCGTACATGGAGGAGAGTGGCGCGCTCGCCGGGCTCTTCGACCGGATGTACGCCCTGCGTCAGCAGGCGGCCCGTAACGCCGGCTTTGCCAATTATCGCGACTACGTTTTCCCCGCGAAGTTCCGCTTCGACTACACGCCGGCCGACTGCGAGCGATTCCACGAGGCCATCGAGCAGACGGCGACACCCGCGGTCGCCCGCATGCTGGAGCATCGTCGCCGCCTCCTCGAGGTGGACGTGCTCCGGCCCTGGGACCTGGCGGTGGATCCCGGACGCGGCACGCCGCTTCGTCCGTTTCGGGATTCGGACGAGTTCATGCGCGTCTCCAACAGAGTCTTTGCCAGCGTTGACGCGCAGCTCGGCGAGCAGTTCGAGACGATGATGCGAGGAGCGGCTGCTCGATCTCGAGAGTCGCAAGGGGAAGGCACCCGGCGGCTACTGCGAGACGCTCCACTACCGCGGGCGACCCTTCATCTTCATGAACGCGGTCGGGCTCGTTGACGATGTCATGACGCTGCTGCACGAGGCGGGCCACGCCTTCCACGCCTTTGCCGCGCATGCGCAGCCCCTCATCTGGCAGCGTCACCCGGGCTCGGAGGCCGCCGAGCTGGCCTCGATGTCCATGGAGCTGCTGGCGGCGCCGCATCTCGCCAGAGCCGGTCGGATTCTTTTCCGAGGAGGACCATCAGCGTGCCTGGCTCGAGCACCTCGAGGACATTCTCCTGAGTCTCGCGCACATCGCGTCGGTGGACGCCTTTCAGACCTGGATCTACACCAGCCGGGACGGTGGTGACGCAACGGCGCGTGATGAGGCGTGGCTCCGAATCCGCTCCCGGTTCGAGCGCGGGGTGGACTGGTCGGGGCTCGAGCGCGAGCGCGTCGCGCGCTGGTACCGCCAGCTCCACATCTTCCTCTATCCGTTCTACTACATCGAGTACGGCATCGCCCAGCTCGGAGCGCTGCAGGTGTGGCGGAACAGTCTCCGAGATCCGCTCGACCGCGGTCACGCACTATCGGCAGGCGCTGGCGCTTGGGCGCGGTGCGCGGTCTCCCCGAGATCTACCGCGCCGCCGGCGCGACGCTGAGCTTCGATCGGGGTCTCATCGGGGAGCTGGTGACCCTGGTCGAAGAGCACATCGACCGTCTCCGGCAGCGGCTCACCGGGTAGACGCGGGCCGCCGCTGTTGCTTCACGGGGCCGGTGGGGCAAGATTCCACGCCGACCATTCCCGGGCTCGCGCGCCGGGTATCGAGCCGACGCTTTGGGGGAGCCTGGATGGCGAAAGAAGAAGGAATCGAGATGGAAGGGGTAGTGACCGAGGTCCTACCCGACCGGAACTACCGGGTCATGCTGGAGAACGGACACGAGATCCTGGCGTACGCCGCCGGGAAGATGAGCAAGTTCAAGATCCGTGTGCTCGAGGGCGACCGGGTGAGCGTGGTGCTCAGCCCCTACGATCTGACTCGTGGCCGGGTGATCTACCGGCACAAGTGATTCGCGGAAGTCGCGACAGAGGGTTGTGCCGGCACCCGGTGGGTGTCGGCATTGTCGTTTCGCTCCGGCGAATCCTGACTGGCTCTTAACAGGCGCGCCGCGAGTCTCGCGACGAGTTCCCCGCACCCTGGGGCGCTGCAGGCGGCTTTGTCGGGGTGAGGGAGTGGGCACGCGGCCGCCCGCCTGACGCGCCCGGCGGGTGCAGGGCCCTCGTCACTCGACCGGCGCGCTCGCTTTGGGCGGGCTGTGGTAGCGCCGCCGGGAGTCGCTGACTCGTGCAGGCGCGACCCTGCGAAACGCACGCGCCACGCGCCGCCCACGATGCTGGCCGCGCGAGCCGGAGGGGCAGGGGTTCGGAGGCAACCTCCCAGGGGGGTGGGGCCGGGATGTCTTGGAGGTTGCCGGAGAGCCCCTGTCCCTCGGTGAAGCGCCAGAGCAGCGATGCCGTCCGGGGATAGACCGCCGGATGACGGAATGCTGACGGTGGCCTGCAGCGGGCCAGGGTGGGGCGGACCCGGGACGCGAGATCAGCGGCGCGCCGATTACGACCCGCGGCAGCTGGCACAAAAACAAGACGGGCCGCTCACTGCGAGCGGCCCGTCTCGTTTGCGATTCGGCGAGTTACTTGACCTTGGTGACGTTTTCGGCGGCAGGCCCCTTTGCACCCTGCACGATGTCGAACTCCACCCGGTCACCCTCGGAGAGGCTGCGGAAGCCCTCCGCCTTGATGGCAGTGTGGTGGACAAAGCAGTCCTTGTCCCCATTCTCCGGAGTGATGAAACCAAAACCTTTTGCGTCGTTGAACCACTTCACCGTGCCGAGGGTGCGAGCCATCTTCTACTCCATGTTGATTTGACTGCGTCGGTGCCGGGGAATCCGGACAGCCGAGTTTTTATGAGCGCAGGCCAGTCCTGCGTCATAAAAAACGAAAGACCCGTTGCGATAACACCCGGGTCTCGAATCCCGATTCGCTGGGTGGTGTTGCTCCTGATGGGGCCAAATCGCGACGACAAATCTGCGAATGGACCGCGTTTAGTCAAGGGGGGATCCCCGGAGCCACCGGGCGGCCGCCCGGGCCCAGTCGGCCACCGGTTCCAGTGGATTGATTTCCGATTCCCGGTCGGTGCTCGCCGCTTCCCCCACTGAACGATTCAATGCCTGCAGGAACTCTGCCGCGGAGGGATAGCGCGCCTCGACGTCCGAGCTCAGTGCACGATCCAGCACCTTCTCCAACGCGTCCGGCACATCATCTCGCCGACCGACAGCGGTCGGAAGTTGATTGGTAGTTTGCTTTGCGAGGATCTGCTCGGCGGTGTGCCCGGTAAACGGTGGCGTGCCGAGTAACGCGAAATACGCCACGGCCGCAAGACTGTAGAGGTCGGACCGCTGATCCACGCGCTCTCCCAGAAGCTGCTCGGGGCTCGCGAACTGCGGTGTTCCGCTCTGACTCGTGGCCCCACCGAATTTCCCCCGAAGGGCCAGCGCCAACCCGAAGTCCGTGATCTGAAGACTCCCGTCGGGAGCGATGAGCATGTTCTCGGGCTTGATGTCGCGGTGGACGAGACCGGAGCCGTGCGCGTGCGCCAGGGCCGAGAGCGCCTCGCGCAGCAGTCGGAGCGTGCGATCCACGCTCAGCGGTCCTTCACGCTCCACCAATTGGGCCAGGCTCGGTCCATTGACCAGCTCCATCGTGTACCACAACAATCCTGATCGTCCGGCGATGTCGTAGATGTTGACGATGTTCGGGTGACTCAGTCTCGCCGCGAGCTGGGCCTCGCGCCGGAAGCGCTCGACGACCTCGGGATCCTGAGTCAGCGAGGGGTGGAGCACCTTGAGCGCGACCTCACGCTCCAGATGCAGATCCCGCACACGGTAGACTCGGCCGAATCCACCGGTGCCGAGAAGCTGCAGCAGCTCGTAGTCGTCGCCCAGAGCGCGCCGGAGACGCTTTTCCCACCTCGCGCGATCCTCGGCCTGCGTCAGGGGGCCCAGGACCGTTACCGCCCGGGACTCGAACGAGCCGGCCTCCGAGGCAAGATCCTCCAGCATCTCACCGGCGGTGAGGTAACGATCCTCCGGCGCGCGCTGGAGTGCGCGGAGGATCATGCGCTCGAGTACCCGTGGGCAGTTGGGACGCAGCTCGGTCGGCCTACCGGCCGTTCTGCTGTCGAGCGGAGGCTCCTGCCCCGTCACCGCGAAGAAGATCAGGGCCCCAGCGGTGTAGACATCGCAGGTCGGATCGCCCACGGCGCCGTCGCGAATCTCGGGTGCCATGAACGCCATGCCGGTGGGCTTCTCGTTCTTCGGTATGGACGGGACGGTATAACTGCTGAACCTGAGGTCCGTCACAGTGGCTCGACCGGTCGAGCCGAGCAGCACCGTTGCCGGGACGATACGTCGGACGATGATTCCTTGGAGGTGGGCGTGCTCGAGCGCGCTCAGCAGGTCCCGCGCCAGCGCGAGCACGCTCGGGATGATCCGTGGGCCCCGCTGCACCGCCTCTTCCAGCCCTTCGCCTTCGATCCAGTTGCCGACCCGATACGCGAGATCGCCGACGATGCCGGTGTCGTACACATGGCGGATGCTCGGGTGATCGAGCTGTCCGAGCGCCTCGCCTTCGCTCAGAAACCACGCGCGCGTGGGCTCATCGGTGAAGAAATTGACCCGCAGACTCACATGACGCTTGAGACTCTCGTCGAATGCCTCGAAGAGAACGCGCACCGCCGAGGCCGCAACGATCCGGTCCAGCCGGTACCGTTGCCCCAGGGCTGCCCGGGTCTTCTCGAAGACGAGCCGTGGCTCCGGGCCGGTCAGCGGAGGGCCCCTCGCCGCCGTTCGATCTGCCGGTCGCGGCCGCACACTTCCGCCTCGCACCAGCGGCGGCTTCCGGTCGGAGAATGGTCGGTAAAGAACAGGCTGCACTGCTGTCCCGCGCAGCGGCGGACTCGGGAAAGCCTATCGGTGAGCGTACCCGCGGCGGAGCGCGCGATGGCTTCGAGCGCCGTGGACGAGCGGGTCGGTGTGAACTGGAGTCGCCACTGACCGTTCACGCGCATGAGTTGTTGACTGCCGGAGGGTCGAGTGAGCAGCGCGTTCATCGCCGCGATCGATCCCCCTGGAGGAGGCCGCTCGGCGTGCAACGCCTCGGCCAGCGCCGTGAGTTGATTGCGGAAGCGATGGATCGCCGGAAATTCCGAAGGGTCCGTTCCGGGGTCGAGCTTTCTGGTGATTGACCAGCGGCGCCAGCCGTCGAAATCAGGCAGAAGATCTGGGGGTGGGGCGGTCCGTCCCTGCGCGGTGTTGATGAAATCGAGCCAGACGGCGTCGCCCAGGAGGGTAAACTGATCGTCGGCCATGAGAGGGCTAACTGTCCGCCACCTCGACAGCGTTGCGCCCCGCGCCCTTGGCCTTGTACAGCGCAGTGTCTGCCGCGGCGAGAATGCTGCTGACCGTGGTCCCGTGGCGCGGCGATTCGGCGATGCCCATGCTCAAGGTGCAGGGGCCGAACTCGGGGCTGGCCTTTTCCATGTCGCGCAGGCTGGCCTGGACCCGTCCGACGAACACCTGCGCTTCCGCCGGCTTCGTCATCGGAAGGATGACGAGGAACTCGTCGCCGCCGAGTCGCCCGACCACGTCGAGGGCCCGACACTGCTGCTTGAGGATCTTGGCCACCTGGATCAGCAAGCGATCGCCGGCAGCGTGACCCATCGTATCGTTGACCGCCTTGAACCGGTCGAGGTCGAGCAGCAGGACGCTGGTGTGGAGCTGATGGCGCAGACTCCGGGAGATCTCCGCGGCAAGCCGCTCCTCGAGCGCGCGACGATTGTAGAGCCCGGTGAGCTCGTCCGTGGTGGCCGCACTGTGGAGCTGCTCGACCAGCTCCGAGTTCTTGAGGGCGATCGCCGCCGCGAACGACAGCGTCCCCGCCAATTCGAGCTCCGCCCGGCCGTACAGCTTGTCGCTGATTCGAGAGCCCAGAACGAGGACTGCCATCCGCTCGGAGCCGGCGTCGAGAGGAACCACCAGCTCCGCGCCTGGCCCGATGATCGAGGCAACCGCGATATCGTCGGTACCGGTGGATGCGCTTCCGGTCGGCAATGCCTTGTCGAACGCGACACGGTCGATCGGAGCAGGCCGAAGCCTGTCGTTGAGCGACCGGAAGACCTTGGGGGTGTAGTAGTTCCCCTCGGGGCGATAGAGGCAGGCCCACCAGGCGAAGAACACCTCGGCCATGAAATCGAGGATGAGTTGCTCGGTCTCTTCCGTGGAATGCACCGAGGAGAGGAGACGGGCCACTTGCCGGAGCGCGCGAAGCTGGAAGACGGCGTCATCCAGCGTCGCCTGCCGCTCGAGCAGGATGCTCCTGAGCTCCAGCACCACGCTGAGACCGAGGGCGAGCGGCAGCGCGACGGCTCGCATGTCGCCGGCGACGGACTCGTCGGCGTGGATGATGACCTCGGTCTCGCCGCTTCCCAGACGCGCAACCTCCTGCGATTCCTCGAACCCCTCGGCCGGACCAACCCGCGGCATGGTTTCCGTGGGAGAAACCAGGCTGAACCAGATCAGCTCACTCTGAAAACGCCGGACGAGGGCCACCCGGCAGCGCTCGAACAACTCCCCCTCCGTCCGGGATAGACGACAGGCAGCGGCGAATGCACTGGGAAGGGTGAGGAGAGCGCTGGAAGGGGTTAAAGCCATGGCAAATAATAGCTATACCAGGGGGTTGAAGGGAGCCACACTGCCATTGCGCCGAGGGTCGGGAACCAAGCGCCTCAGGATTGCATTAATATCGTCGCGTGACCCGCCGACACTTAGCGCACGGGGTGGAGCGGTCAGTAACAGTTTGTAACAGGGACTTGTGTCTGGGAGAGGTGAGGCTACCTTTAAGCCCAGATACAGAACGACATAGCCCTTCGGGGCCCCAGGGATTTTGGCCTTGCAGCCTGGGTGAGTAAAACTGCTAAGGCTCCGGTCCCGGCGAGTTCACACTCAGCCGGGATTTGTGTTTTTGGTCGCCTTCTTGATCCGCCCGTCCGCAGGAGTCACCACCGTTCCGCCCATCGAATCGGCGATGTAGGCCGTCAGAAGGTCCACCGCACGTGGTGCCGATTCCCGGCTGTCGCATCCTGATTTCGCCTCGGGCACCTGGTAACCGTCTCCCCCCTCACACGCCGGATATACCGGAAACGCCACCGCCAGCGTGTCGGTGGGTCGGATCGGGCCCCCGCCCGGGTGATGGAGATTTCCGACGATCCGCTGACCCGACGTGGCAGCAGGATCGTAGCTGAAGGCCACGCCCGACACCTGCAGGAACGGACCCTTCCCGAGCGAGCCGTCAGCCACGCCGTGCTCGAGCATCTCTCGAAGCCTGGCGCCGGTGAGCTTGAAGCTGATGACTCGAGTCTCGTCCGAGAACAGGAAGATCGACTCGAGTTGATAGTTGCTGATCGGACCCGGCTTGATCACGTCGTCGAGCCGCAGCGTTCCCGCATTGAGCATGGCGACGTCGCTGTGCGTGCCTGCCCGCATCGCGTCGGTGACCAAATCGCCAAGCAGGGTTTCCTGCGATCGTCCGACCGCGTCCCTGGCATCGATCGGCATCGGAGTGCGGCCGATGACCCTCTCGGGACCGAGGCGCTCGCGAAGTGAGTCTTCCCAGGCGTGGACGACCGGTGCCACGAGGCTGTCGTCGGGCAGACGCGAGTCGATGTGGACCAGTCCAACTGCCTCCCTCCACTCACCCTTTCCACCCCACAGTGTCACGAACTGCGCGGTCCGTGAGTTGGCGTCGGCCTTGAGCACGTGCCGTCCCGAAACCACGGAGTCATGCGCCTCGTGCTCGTGTCCGCCCAGGATGAGGTCGAGACGCGGCTCACGACTCAACAGGTCGCGATCGGCTTCCACGTTCTGGTGAGTGATGCCAACGATGAGCTCCGCACCCTGTGCCGCGAGGGTGTCGATCGCCTGATGCGCGGCGCTGTCGGGGCTCGTGCAGCGAACCTGCTTCCGATATGGGCCCTGGAGGGTGAGGCCGAAGAGACCCACTTTGTGTCCCGAGACCCGGACCGTGTCCCACGGGAGGACCTTGGGGAAAGGTGTGCCGTCGCTCAGGGTGCAGTTGCTCGAGAGCCACTTGAAGGTTGACTCGGCAATACGCGCGTTGAGCGTATCGACCGGCAGCTCGAATTCATGGTTCCCGAAGGTCGCATAGTCGAGCTTGGCCGAATCCAGGGCCTCGACCATTTGACGACCGTTGTAGTACTTGCTCAGGACACTGGGGCTCAAGAGGTCGCCGGCGAGAATGAAGAGCACCGGCCCCTGATCGGCTAGCCGCCGGCGGACCGTGGCTACGCGCGCCAGACCCCCCTGACCGTCGGTCATGGTGTCCGCGACGTAGACATCGTTGATCGACAGGAACCGCACCGGATTGAGCGGCGCGGGTCCGGGCGGACCTCCGCATGCCGTGAGTTCCATCGCGATGAGGGCCAGAGCCACGCGTTTCACAACAACCCCTCCTCGTTTGCCCGCAGGCTCCGCACCAGATCGGCGCTCATCAGCCGCAGCTCGTTCAACATTTCTCGGCGGGGCCAGTCGGACCGCGCCGCCAGGATTTCCAGCAACGACCGGTACCACCAGATCGTCTGTTCCGAGCCGGCGCGCGAGACCGTCCGCAGGTACTCGACGCCGAGGCGACGCAAGGCGGTGATGGTGGATCCGCACGCGTGAATCTCATCGGCAACGCAGATATCGAGCGCCCGAGGCTCGGCGGTCCCGAGCTGCCCCAGATATTCCTGCTTGCACGCCTGCCAGGGGCGCTCGCCGCCGCGTCGATCGTATTTGGGCTCCAGCGCGTCCTTCGCCACGGCGAGCACGACCGAACCGAACTTCTCCGAGATCTTGTGCTCCATCCGGGGCCATTGGTCGGGCGGCGTCTCCTCCAGTACGTGGTGAAGGATCCCGGCGACGATCGTCACCTGCTCGCATCCGTAGCGCGCGAGGATGATCGCGACGTTGGCCGGGTGCGCGAGGTAGTCCATGCCTGCGCCGGCCGGCGCGACGGCGACGTAGTATTTGGCGGCGAAGGCGAACGCGTGATTGATGCGGTCGGAATAGCCGTGCATGTAGGCTCGGAAGAGGGGTGTCTCAGGGAATGCCGAGAAGCTTATGCGTCTGCAGGCTGAGCCGCCAGCGCGGGTGTGACAGACAGTATCGAAGCGCCGCCTCGGTGTTGGCCTCGCGATTCGGACCGTCCATCGGCTGGAGAAAGAACTGGGAGAAGTCGAGTCCCTCGAATCGCTCGGGCTCGCCACCCCGCTGGGGATAAACGAGCTTGAGCTCGTCGCCGGTCTGTACCACCAGATCGGCCTCCGCCTTGGGACTCACGCAAAGCCAGTCGATGCCGTTCGGCGGCGCGATCGTGCCGTTCGTCTCGACCGCCACCTCGAACCCGGCCCGATGCAGCGCATCAAGCAGCGTCGTGTCGAGCTGAAGCAGTGGCTCGCCACCCGTGCAGACGACGAGGCGTCGAGCAGCGTCGCCCTGGATGGGCCACGTCGTTGCCACCGCGCCGGCGAGCTCCTCCGCCGTGGCGAACTTCCCACCGCCGGGGCCGTCAGTCCCGACAAAGTCCGTGTCACAGAAGCGGCACACCGCCTCCTCGCGATCGCTCTCGCGCCCGGTCCAGAGGTTACATCCGGCGAATCGGCAAAACACCGCCGGCCGGCCGGTGTTGGCGCCCTCTCCCTGCAGTGTGTAGAAGATCTCCTTCACGACGTAGGACATGACATCATTTCGCGTTTCTCCTCTCTCCATAGTTTGCGGGGTCGGCAATGCCGGCCTCAGCGAATCCCTTGAGTCGGAGCAGGCACGCCTCGCATCGGCCACAGGCCACGCCCTCCGGCGACGGGTCGTAGCAGGTCGCGGTGATGCCATAGTCGAGTCCGAGCGCGAGTCCCTCCACGACGATCTCCCGCTTGGACAACTTGATCAGGGGCGTGTGAATCGTGATGCCCCCTCCCCCCTCCACTCCCGCGCGTGTGGCCAGGTTGGCCATCCGCTGGAAGGCCTCGATGTATTCCGGCCGGCAGTCGGGATAACCGCTGTAGTCGAGAGCGTTGGCCCCGAGGAAAATGTCCCGGGCCCCGAGGGTCTCGGCCCAGGCCAGTGCCAGAGAAAGAAAGATGGTGTTCCGCGCGGGGACGTAGGTCGCGGGAATGGAGGTGCCGATCTCGGCCAGTGGCGTGTCCTTGGGGACAGCAGTGTCGCTCGTGAGCGCCGAGCCACCGAACCCGCGTAGATCGATGTCGATGACCACGTGGTCCCGGATCCCAAGCCGCGCCGCCACGCGCCGCGCAGCCTCGAGCTCGACCGCATGGCGCTGGCCATAGCGGATACTCAGGGCGTGGAGGTCGAAGCCGCGCCGCTGAGCGATCGCCGCGGTGGTCGCCGAATCCATTCCGCCACTCAGGAGCACGACGGCTTTGCGCGCGATCATCCGGGAAAGCTACTCGCTCGTCGCGCCGAGCAGAAATCTCAACGCACCGGGAAGATGGGGATGTCGGAAGACGTAACCCGAATCCAGCAGACGGGTGGGAAAGACGCGTAGGCTCGAGAGGAGTGCGCTCTCGCCCATCTCACCGAGTGCCAGCTGTATGGCCTTGGCGGGAAGAGGTATGGCGGTCGGACGACGAAGAACCCGTCCGAGCGAAGCGACGAATTCCCGGTTGGTCCGGGGATGTGGGGCCGTCGCGTTGACCGGACCACTCAGTGATTCGCTGAGCAATGCGTGGTGAATTGTACCCACGGCATCGTCGATTCCGATCCAGCTCATCCACTGGCGTCCTGACCCGAAGGGCCCGCCGAGTCCCAGGCGATATGGAGGAAGGAGCCTGGCCAGTGCGCCGCCGAGTGGGCTGAGGATGATGCCGAAGCGAAGGTTGACCACTCTGATCCCGGCGGCTCGTGCTGGTTCGGTGGCGATCTCCCACTCGCGGGCCACGTCGGCAAGGAAGTCGCGACTCTTCCGCGACAGGGGACTCTCCTCATCGAGCCCCTCGTCGCCGCGATCGCCGTAGATCCCGATGGCCGAAGCGGACACGAGAACGCGGGGGGGCCGATGGAGCCTGGCCAGCGTCTCGCAGAGGAAGCGGGTCCCGATCGCCCGGCTCTCCCAGATGCGCTTCTTCCGTTTCTCCGTCCAGCGCTGCGCGATACTCTCGCCGGCGAGATGAATTACCCCATCCAGTCCGTCGAGCTTTACCACCTCGATGCGTCCGGCCTCGTAGCTCCAGTCCACATCGCCCGGACGCTGCGGGTGCCTCGTCAGCCGGCGCACCTCATGGCCGCCGGTGAGCAGGAAAGGGATCAGCGCGCGGCCGATCATGCCGGTGGCGCCGCTGATGGCAACCTTCACTGGAGTTCGGTCGGCGAATCGGGATTGCACTGCCAGGTCGTCGCGGGTGAGCTCGTGCCGATAGGCCAGGAGCCGTTGCAGCCGGGGTCCCAAGTACAGCGATGTGACGCCGTTCCCGAGCAGACCGAGGGGGGCACTGTAGGTAATCCGATCGGTGAGCGAGCAGGAGTCGGGCCCGCTCGGGTCGAACCGGTGCAGGTGGGTCCACGCAGCGAACGGTCCCTTCTCCTGCTCGTCTACGAATTGCCGTCCGGCGACGACGTCACGGTGGCGCGCGATCCAACGAAGACGGACCGGGCCTTCGTGCACGCTCAAGACCGTCCGGGAGCCGTCGGCAATGCCCGCGCCCGGCTCGATCACATCTACCCGCTCCCATGGCGGGGTCAGGCGTTCGAGCGCTCCCGGCTTTCCATGCCAGGTGTAGGCAGTCTCTGCGGACACCGGGAGACTGCTGGTTCGCTCGACCACATGGGTTGTGGGCGGCAGGGGCTCATCCCACCTTGACGGACTTCACCATCCCGTGCATCAGGTGCGCCTTGCCGTCCTTCATGTCCGGCACGAAGCAGATGAACGCGTAATCCCCAGGCGTGAGCTCCACGGTAAACTGTCCGTTTTCGTTGGCCATCATCGGGGAGATGCCGCCGATCGGGCTGACCGGAGGCAATCCCTTTTCACCGCCTTTCTCCCAGGCCGCGATGTCCTTCACCGTCTTACCCGGCGCGAGTTTCACGAGGACGAGCTCGTGAGGCTGCGGCCCGGCATTCTCCACCCGGATCACGTGGCTTCCAACGGTCAGCGGGGACGAGACGTCGAAGGCGTAGTCGGACAGCTTGATCGTCACGTCTGCCGGCACTTCGCGCGCTACGGGGCCCGTGGCGGCCACGACCTCCAGCGGGGACGTCATCCCCTTGGCCATGTGGGGCACACCGTCAGCGCCTGGGATGAAGCAGACGACGGCATAGTGCCCCTCGCGGAGATTCTCGGTGGCGTTCGAATTGGCGCCGGGACCGGTCGCGTTGGGGCCCCCGACGAGATGCATCCAGGCCGGCGGTGGGCCAGGCTTCCTGAGCGCAGCAAGGAGACTGTCATAGGTCCGTCCCTGCTCGATCCGGATGAGGACCAGGTGATGGAGCTCCTTTCCCTGATTATCGAGCCGGAAGAGGGTGGGTCCCGCAGGGATCTGGGCCGGTCCCTCGAAGCCGTAGTCCCTCGCGATGTATGTCACGACGTTCGCCGAGGGTCCGGGGGTTGGCCCCGAATCTGATGACGAGGACGTGGACGGAGGTGCGGGGCGGTTCTCCCGACAGGCGAGCAAGACGAGAAGCGCCGCGCAGGCGCAAGAGACTCGAGCGGACATGACTGCTCCTTTCGGGGTGGACACGTGCGGACGGGTGTAAATTGAGCGCCCCCGAGAGAATTTACCAACTCTGAACGACTTGCCGCCCCGATTCCGCCGAGTATGTTGATCGCCACCCTTCCTCGACGTGGAGCCTCGATGTCCGGCCGACTCGCCACCCTCCTGGTGCTCTCAGTGGCGCTTGCCACCGCGCCATCCGCTGCTCAATCGCAGGCCTCCCGGGCGGACACGGCGATCACGGTTTCGCCATTCCGCCAGCTCGCGCTTCCTTCGCCGAATCTCATCCGCACCGGATCAGGCCGCCCCGGCTCGCGATACTGGCAGCAGCGCGCCGACTATCGAATTCAGGCGACACTCGATGCCGAGAGCCACGAGCTGCGCGGCAAAGAGACGATTCACTACGTGAACCGCTCGCCGGATGCGCTGCCGTATCTCTGGCTCTTCGTCGAGCAAAATATCTGCGGCCCTACCAGCGTCACTGAAAAGCTCGATCAGCCGCCGCTTGTCTTTCTCGGCTCGATTTTCGACTTCTCCTGCAAGGGGTTCGTCGGCGGCCTCGAGCTCGAGGATGTCCGCGTGGGCCTCAAGCAGGTGAAGCCGGCGGTCTATGGCACCACCATGCGGATCGATCTGGACCGCCCTCTGGCACCGGGAGCCTTCGTAGACCTGAACATCGCGTGGCGCTTCATCGTCCCGCACTATGGTGCCGGTCGCATGGGGCATGACGGGTCGCTCTACGAAATGGGACAATGGTATCCGCGCATGGCGGTGTACGACGACGTGCGGGGCTGGAATCACGATCCGTACATCGGGGGCGGCGAGTTCTACCTCGAGTACGGACGGTTCGACGTCTCACTGACACTTCCGGCCACCTACATCGTCGGCGCGACCGGCGTGCTCGGCAACCCGGAAGAAGTGCTGACGGCCGCGCAACGGGCGCGACTTGCCCGAGCGCGAACATCGAGCGACGCCGTGGCGATCGTGACCGCCGACGAGGCCGGTCACGCTGACCGCACGAGGCCGAAGACCACCGGGACGCTCACCTGGCGATTCAGCGCGGACAGCGTGCGCGACTTCGCGTTCGCGGCCGCGCCGGACTTCCGGTGGGATGCCAGCGGGTACAAGCGCACGCTCATCAACACGCTGTACCGGCCCTCCGCTCCGGAATGGGAGGAAGCGAACAAGATGGTTCGCTCTGGCCTCCAGTACTACAGCGAGCAGTGGTATCCGTATCCGTATCCGCACATGACGAGCATCGAGGGTCCGATCGAGGGGATGGAGTATCCGATGATCACGTTCTGCCCGCGGAGTCCAGCGCGGGAGGATCGGCAATGGGTGCTCGCCCACGAGCTGGGTCACCAATGGGTGCCGATGATCGTGGGCTCGAACGAGCGGCTCTATCCCTGGATGGATGAGGGATTCAACACGTTCATCGACCTCGCTAACGCGGCCAAGTATTTCGCCGGGACGCCGTATGGCGACAGCATCGAGGTGCACCCGCTCCATCTGTACGCCGATCACGCCATGCCCGGTCAGGAGCAGCCGCTGATCCTGCGTCCGGTCGAGTCCCAGGACCTCTTCTGGACCGGATACCAGAAGCCGGCGCTCATGATGCAGACGCTTCGCTACGAGGTGCTGGGCAAGGAGCGATTCGACCGCGCATTCCGCGAGTACCTCCGCACCTGGGCGTACAAGCATCCGACGCCGGCGGACTTCTTCCGGCTCATGCGCGACGTTTCGGGAATGGACCTGGACTGGTTCTGGCGCGACTGGATCTACACGACGGCACGACTCGATCAGGCGGTGGACTCGGTGGCCACCGTCGAGAAGGAGCAGAAGGTCTTCCTCTCCAACCGCGGCAGCATGACGCTGCCGCTGGAGATGGACCTGACCTACGACGACGGCTCCACCGAGCGGGTGACGCTGCCGGTCGAGATGTGGAATCTCGGGCCGCGGTTCGCCTACCGGGTGCGGAGCGCCAAGCCGGTGCGGAAGGTGACCGTCGATCCGCGCCAGGCGCTTCCCGACACCGACCGCTCGAACAACGTCTTCGGCAAGTAGTCTTCCCGGGCGGCGAGCTGGGCCAGAGCGCGACGCAGAATGATCTGCGCCTCGACCGACGGCAGGTTGAAGTACCGGATGTAGTGCATGATGGCCTCATCCGGGGTGAATTCTCCATCGAGCACCTCGGCGACTCCGAGGGCCATCGCAAGATGGGTGGCCGTCACCGCCTCCGACGAGACCGACGCCGCCATCCGGCATTCGAGCTGAATCTCGTCGGCGCCCTGGGCACGTCGAAGGAATGTCTCGATGAGCTGATCAGGGCGAAGCGTCGTCCACGGGGATGCCGTGGGCGCATCGCTCTCCCGCACACTCGCCGCGAGCGGCCCGATGGTGATCAGGGCACGGGCACGCACCGTCTCTTCCATCGCCGCGGGAACGCCGACTTCCCTGAAGAAACGGTCCAGCGACTCCTCGATGGGCAGCCGCGTCCGCAGCCGGCGCACGAACTCCACGGCCTGAATGCAATAAGTCTCAGCCAGGGCCTCAAACGCCTTGGCGAATTGGATTTCCAGGCGGAGACGGGTCTCCTGGGAGAGCCGCCGTACAGCAATTAGACTGGTCGCAATCATAGACACCTCCGCACTTCGTTTTTCTCGTGATGCAACGGATTGCCTGCTGATTTCGGGGCCTGCCGCAAGGCGTTGGAACGCGACCTTTGTGCCGATGCAATCATTGTTCATGCGCTTGCCACCGGACGGCACTAGTCGTGTGGCCAAGCGGTTAGAAAAATGCCAGCCCCTGCACATGTTGGATTCGCGGCACTGTGTGGCGCCGGCGCCACCATGGAATTACAATTGCCGCTTCGCCTCTTCTCGGGAGCACTCCCATCGCTACGACGGTCACGCCAAGCACTTGGACCATCAAGGACGCCGAAAAGCTCTACAACATGAGCGGGCTGGGGGCTGGGCTATCTTCCGGATCAACGCCGAGGGTCACGTCACCGTCCATCCCGATGGCAATCCGAAGCGCGGCCTCGATCTCTACCAGCTGGCGATGGACCTCAACGCGCAGGGCGTCGGGCTGCCGCTGCTGCTGCGGTTCTCCGACATCCTCCGAGTCCCGGATCGACACCCTCGCGGCGGAGTTCAGCAGCGCCATCGAGGAATTCGGCTACGACGGCGACTACACCACCGTCTATCCGATCAAGGTCAACCAGCAGCGCCACGTGGTGCAGGAGATCGTCGAGTTCGGCACGCCGCTACGGCGTCGGGCTCGAGTGCGGCAGCAAGCCGGAGCTCCAGGCGATCCTGGGTCTCACCGAGAGCATCCAACCACCTGATCGTCTGCAACGGCTACAAGGACGAGGAGTTCATGCGGCTGGCCCTCATGGGCCAGAAGCTCGGCCACACCGTGTTCATCGTGCTGGAGCAGCTGACGCGAGCTCGACGTGCTGCTCAAGGTGGCCGACGAGATGGGCGTCGAGCCCACCGTCGGCGTGCGCATCAAGCTCGCCACCGAGGGTTCGGGCCGCTGGGCCAAGAGCGGCGGCGAGAAGTCGAAGTTCGGGCTTGGCGCCGGTCGAGCTGATGAAGCTGCTCGACCGAGCTGCGAGCGGCTCGGGCGCAAGGACATCCTCAAGCTGGTCCACTTCCACCTCGGCAGCCAGATCACCGACATCCGCTACATCAAGGCCGGGCTGGAGGAGATCGGGCGCTACTACGTCGAGCTCCGGAACATGGGCTTCGACATGACGCCACGTGGACGTGGGCGGCGGGCTCGGCGTGGACTACGACGGCTCGCGCTCGACCCGGCCGGCGAGCATGAACTACTCGCATGCGGGAGTACGCGAACGACGTGGTGTACACCATCGGGAGCGTCTGCCGCGACCGAGGAGCTGCCGATGCCGCACCTCATCTCGCGAATCCGGGCGCGCGCTCACCGCGCACCACGCGCTGCTGCTGATCAACGTCATCGACGTCGAGTCGCAGGCCGAGCCGGTGGCTCCCGCGGCTGCGGCGAGGATCGCACCCGCTGCTGCGTGGAGATGGCGGACAATCTCGAGGCGCTCACGCCGGACCGGCGTGCGAAGAGGTGTTCCACGACGCCGTGTTCGCCAAGGAGCGCGCGCAGGAGCTGTTCGCCAGCGGCGTCTTCTCGCTGCGCGACCGCGCCGACGCCGAGCAGCTCTACCTCGCCACGATGAACGCGCTCGCAGCAGGCTGATCGGCGACGACCGCGACGGCCTATCCCGGAGATCGCCAGCCGACCTCGAAGCGACGCTGGTCGATCGCTACTTCTGCAACTTCTCGCTCTTCCAGTCGCTGCCCGACAACTGGGCGATCGATCAGCTCTTCCCGATCATGCCGATCCACCGGCTCGACGAGGAGCCGCCGATCGTCGCGGCACGCTGCAGGACGTGACCTGCGACTCCGACGGCATGATCGATCGCTTCGTCGGCGGCCGCAAGGGCAAGCCGTCAGCCTCGAGCTGCACCCGTTCCAGGACGGCGAGCCCTACATCCTCGGCATCTTCCTGACCGGCGCGTACCAGGAGATCCTGGGCGACCTGCACAACCTGTTCGGCGACACGAACGCGGTGCACATCCGGCTCACGGAGCAGGGCTACGAGATCACCGACCTCGTGCACGGCGACACCGTGACCGAGGTGCTCAACTACGTGCAGTTCCACGCGTCGGACCTGCTGGCGACGTTCCGTCGCAAGGTGGGCAACGCGAAGGATCTCACCGCGGCAGGAGGCCAACACCTTCATCGCCGACTACGTCGCGGGGCTGGAGGGGTACACGTATCTCGAGGGGGAAGACCTGCCGATCGGCTGATGATCGTCATTCAGCTCTCCTCCGCCTCGTACAAGTCCTTGAGCCGGCTCACGACCGCCGGGTCTGCCAGAGTCGTAGTATCGCCCAACGCGCGACCCTCGGCGATGTCCTTGAGCAGCCGCCGCATGATCTTCCCGCTTCGCGTCTTCGGAAGGTCGGCGGAGAAGAAAATGTCGTCCGGCCTGGCGATCGCACCGATCTTCCTGATGACATGCGCCTTGAGGTCGTCCTTCAGCTCCGCCGTACCGTGGTGCCCGTCCTTGAGCGTGACGAACGCCGCGATCGCCTGGCCCTTGAGGTCGTGAGCCTTACCCACCACGGCAGCTTCCGCCACCGCCGGATACTCCACCAGCGCGCTCTCGACCTCCATCGTTCCGATCCGATGTCCCGCAACATTCAGCACGTCGTCGACGCGGCCCAGGATCCACCAGTATCCCTCTTCATCGAGCTTGGCACCGTCGCCGGCGAAATAGCGTCCGGGGAAGCGGGACCAGTAGGTCTCCCGATATCGAGCGTCGTCGCCGTAGATCGTGCGGAGCATGCCAGGCCAGGGGGTTTCCAGGGTCAGGAAGCCTCCGCCTGTCGATAATGTCTTGCCGGTGGTGTCGACCAACCTGGCAATGATGCCGGGAAAAGCCTGTGTGGCCGATCCAGGCTTCGTGGTTGTGACGCCAGGGAGCGGCGTGATCATGATTCCGCCGGTTTCGGTCTGCCACCAGGTGTCCACGATCGGGCAGCGTGCGCCGCCGATGTGCGTGTGATACCACATCCAGGCTTCGGGATTGATGGGTTCTCCGACCGACCCGAGCAGACGCAGCGTGGAAAGGTCGTGCCGGGCCGGATAATCGGTTCCCCACTTCATGAAGGCGCGAATGGCGGTCGGGGCGGTGTAGAGGACGGTCACACCGTAATACTCCACGAGTGCCCAGAACCTGTCCCGCTCCGGCCAATCGGGCGCGCCCTCATACATGAGGACGGTGGCGCCGTTCGCGAGCGGCCCATACACGACGTACGAGTGACCCGTGACCCAGCCAATGTCCGCGGTGCACCAGAACACGTCCGATGGCTTGAGGTCGAAGACATATCTCGTCGTGGTCGTCACGTGCGTCAGGTAGCCACCCGTGGTGTGGACGATGCCTTTCGGTTTCCCCGTCGTCCCCGATGTGTAGAGAATGAAGAGCAGGTCCTCCGCATCCATCGGCTCGGGGTCGCACTCGTTCGAGGCGTGCTCGAGCAGCCGGTGCCACCAGTGATCGCGTCCTTCGGTCATGGAGGCAAACGCCTCGTCCCCCTCACCGCCGGCGCGGCGACGAACGACGATGCAATGCTCGATCGATGGCGATTCGGCCATGGCCTCGTCGGCCATGCGCTTGAGCGGCACGACCTGGCCCCGCCGATATCCCCCATCCGCCGTAATGAGCACTTTGGCGCGCGCGTCGTTGACCCGATCGCGAACCGATTCAGCGGAGAAACCGCCGAAGATCACCGAGTGTACCGCGCCAATTCGTGCGCAGGCGAGCATGGCGATCGCGGCTTCAGGGATCATCGGGAGATAGATCGCAACCCGGTCGCCCTTCCGAACACCCAAGCTCTTCAGCGCGTTCGCAGCGCGTCGCACCTCCCGCGCGAGATCCCAGTAGGTGAGCACCCGCCGGTCTCCTGGCTCCCCCTCCCAGATAAGCGCGGCCTTGTTGCGGAGCGGTCCTGCAAGGTGTCGGTCGAGGCAGTTGGCGCTGGCATTGAGCTTGCCGCCCACGAACCATTTGGCGTTGGGGAGCGTCCACTCGAGCACGTGGCTCCACGGCTGCATCCAATCCAGCAGGCGCGCCTGCTCCGCCCAGAACCCTAGGGCGTCGCGCGCTGCTGCCTCATACAGGGCCTTCGTGCCGTTCGCCGCCGTCGCAAAGTCTCGCGGCGGAGGGAATCGCCGCTGCTCGGACAGCAGCGTGTCGAGTTGGTCGGTCATCGAACCTCAGCGCTTGTCGAGTGGGACGAATGGCCGCTCGTCGTACCCCGTGAAGATCTGTCGGGGCCGCGCGATCTTCTGGTCCTTGTCCAGGAGCATCTCCTCCCACTGTGCGAGCCACCCCGGCATGCGGCCGAGGGCGAAGAGTACGGTGAAGTATTCCGTCGGGTAGCCCATGGCCTGGTAAATGAGGCCCGAGTAGAAATCCACGTTGGGATACAGCTTCCGCTTGATGAAGTAGTCGTCTTCCAGGGCGATCCGCTCCAGCTCGATCGCGATCTCCAGCTTGGGGTTGAGTCCCGTCTCCTGGAACACTTCGTCCGCCACCCGCTTGATCAATTTGGCCCGCGGGTCGTACGACTTGTATACCCGGTGCCCGAATCCCATGAGGCGCCCACGACCCGACTTCACCTCGTCGATGAATCGAGGAATGTTCCGTTTGTCCCCGATCTCGTCGAGCATCTGGAGCACCGCCTCGTTGGCGCCGCCGTGAAGCGGGCCATAGAGGGCCGCGATGCCGGCCGAGATGGCGGAGAAGGGGTCGACGTGGGAGGAACCCACGGCCCGGACGGCGCTCGTCGAGCAATTCTGCTCATGGTCGGCGTGGAGAATCAGGAGAATCTCGAGCGCGCGCTGCAGCACCTTGTTCGGCCGATGGCGGCCGCCGATGCTGAACGTCATGTTGACGAAATTGCCGATATAGCCCAGATCGTTGTCCGGAAAGACGAACGGCAGTCCACGCGAGTGACGAAAGGCGAAGGCGGCGATGGTCGGCGCCTTGGCCAGCAGCCGAAGACGCTGAAGATATCGGTTGGCCGGATCGTGGATGTTCTTTGCGTCGGGATAGAACGTCGAGAGCGCCCCGACGACGCCGAGCAGCATCCCCATGGGATGCGCGTCGTAGCGGAAGCCCTCCAGGAACTTGGTGATGTTCGTGTGGACGTAGGTGTGAAACTTGATCTGCTCGGTCCACGTCTCGAGTTGCGCGCGAGTGGGCAGCTCGCCCTCGCACAGCAGGTACGCCACTTCGAGGAATGTGGATCCTTCGGCCAACTGCTCGATCGGATAACCCCGGTACCGGAGGATGCCCTTGTCGCCGTCGATATACGTAATGGCGCTCCGGCAGGCCGCGGTGTTCATGAACGCCGGGTCGTACGTCATCAGACCGAAGTCGTCGTCGTCCACCTTGATCTGCCTGAGATCGACCGCACGGATCGTCCCCTCGCTGACGGGCAATTCGTAGGATTTTCCGGTGCGGTTGTCGGTGATCGTCAGGGTATCTTTGGCCACGCGCGGGCTCCTTCGGGGGCTAGCGAATGAAGTGATAACGACCTGCAGTGCGAGTATAACGCGTCCCGGCGGGGCTTCGCCACCCGCCCGAGGCGACTCCTCCCCGCCTCCCCCGGAATGGAATCCCATGCGACCTGTTCTCGCCTTCCTCCTGCTCACGTCTCCGCTTGCCGCCCAGAGCACCGTGGATACGACCGGTGTGGGCGCCCTGATCAGTCAGGCCATGGATCACTCCGAGGTCATGGCCAACCTCGGGCACCTGACGGATATCATCGGCCCCAGACTCTCCGGATCTCCCGCCATGCGGAAGGCGAACGATTGGACCCTCGAGCGGTTTCAGGCATACGGGCTCGACGCTGCCCTGGAGCCCTATCGCTTCGGGGTGACGTGGCAGCGGGGAACGGCCATGATGCGGATCCTGGCGCCATTCGAGCGCTCCATCACCGCCCATAGCTGGGCCTGGACGGCGGGCACCGGCGGCAAGCCGCTGGCGGGGAGGGTCATCGTGACGGACCTGACCACGCCCGATAGCCTGGCTGCCTACCGAGGGAGGGTGAAGGGGGCGTGGGTCCTGCCGCGCGCGAGCTTCCCGCTCTGGAATCCCGATGGACCGCCGATGACCGGCGCCGACTCCACGCGTCTCAAGGAGGCGATGCGTTTGCGTCAGCAAGCAACTGCCGACACCTCCACAGCCGCAGTCTGGGCGAGGCGGCAGTTTGCGCTCGACCTGCCCTACGCCTTGAAAGCGGCCGGCGCGCTCGGGACGCTCGTAGACGGCGCGAAGGAGCACGCCCTCATGACCATGAGCGGGTCGCCCAATCGGGTCTCGCCGCTGCCGAATCTCGTGATCTCACATGAGGACTACACCCTGCTCGAGCGTCTGGCTCGCTCCGGCGTGACTCCGCGGATCGTGGCAACGGTCGAGAATACGCTCGGCAAGGCACCGGTGGACCAATGGAACACCGTTGCCGAGATCAAAGGCACCGATCGCCCGGGACAGGTCGTGATTCTGGGCGCACATCTCGACAGTTGGGATCTCGGCACCGGTACCACCGACAACGGGACTGGCGCCATGGCCGTTCTCGAAACCGCCCGAGTGATCGTCCAATCAGGCGTCAAGCCGAAACGAACGATCCGTTTCATTCTGTTTAGTGGGGAAGAGGAGGGCTTGCTGGGATCCCGTGCGTACGCCGCGGCCCATGCGGCAGAGGCCGACAGCATTCAGGCAGTGCTCGTGCTCGACAACGGGACCGGCGCGATCACCGGGCAGGCGCTGCAGGGCAGGGATGACCTCGAGCACTTGTGGGCCGAGCTGCTCGCCCCGGTCGCGTCCCTCGGCGCGGACAGCATCCGGTCCGCCTTCAAGATGGGGACCGATCACCTCTCGTTTCTACCGTATGGTGTCCCGGGGTTCAACTTCGATCAGATTGCGCGGGGCTACAACCACACGCATCACTCGGAGAGCGACACGTTCGACAAGGCGATCGAGGTGGATCTGAAGCAGGCAGCGGCTGTAATGGCGGTGACGGCGGTGGAGCTCGCGAATCTGACGGAGCTGTTACCGCGCGGGCCGAAGAGCGAGCCGGAGAAAGTGCCCGTCCAGCCATCGCGCGGCCTTACGACTCATTGAGAGCTCCCAGCCTCACCGTACAGGTCGTGTCGAACCCGCCCCGGGTGTTGTAAATCGTCGTTACTTCGAGGCGTTGGGGTCGGAGGAGCGCATACAGGTCTTCGGCGATCCGCGCTGTCGCGTGCTCCTGGAAAATTCCGACGCTCCGGAAGCTGTTCACGTAGTACTTGAGACTCTTGAGCTCGATGCACCGATCGGATGGCACGTACGTGATCCGGAGCGTCGCGAAGTCGGGCAATCCGCTGTAGGGACATACCGGGCTGAACTCGCGCGTCTCCGTGACGATCTCCTGATCCGGCCCCGTGTAGGGAAACGTCTCCAGCACGGTGACCTCGATCGCCTCGGGGCCGGTGAACGGGATGGTCCTGCCTTCGGCAATTGCCATGACTCGCTCGGTGCTGAGGGACGCTGGAATTTAGCCGGGTTCACCGGCTCCGGGTGAAGCCGGTAGCCCCCATATCACTTCGTTCCAGCTGCGGACGGGACGACTCCGCCGAGCGCCTTGTACAGTGCCGCGTACGCCGTCGCCGCGTCGGTGCGTCCCTGGGCCAGCTGATCCTCGGCGTCGAGCTGTGTGCGCTCGGCGTCGAGGACCTGCAGGAAGTCGGCGACGCCACCGGTAAAGCGCAATCGCGCAAGCTCGGCCGCGCGCTCGCTGGCCGACGCGGCGTCACGGATTCGCTCGACTCGCGCGCGAGATGTCCGGTAGCGCGAGAGAGAGGTCTCGACGTCCTGTTGCGCTCGTAACACCGTCAGACTGTACTGTGCCTGCGCTTCGTCACGCCGGGCATTCGCGGCATCGACCCGTGTCTTGATGCGACCGAGGTTGAGCGCCGGCCACGAGACCGACGGTCCAACGGCGTATCGGAACGTCCCGTGCTTCCCCAGCGAATCGAATGTCCCTGCCGTGAATCCCGCAGCTCCCCCGACGAAGAACCTGGGCAGGTAATCGGCCTTGGCCGCTCCCACCAGTGCTCGCTCGGCGGCAAGCGCGCGCTCGGCGGCTGCAACGTCAGGGCGGTCGCGCACCACCGAGTCCGCGCCTCCGACCTCGACCAGCGCCGGAAGCTCCGGCAGTGTACCGGCCAACTCGAGCTCCGAGGCCACTGCCGCCGGCGGCCGTCCAACCAGAACCCCGATGCGGTATTGCGCATCGGCGACGCGGGCCTCGAGCTGGGGGATCGATGCGAGGGTGAAGTTGAGCTGCGCCCGGGCGCGTTCCGTGTCGAACGCGGTGCCGCGGCCTGCGTCCAACCGCTGGCGCGTCACCTCGAAGGTCTGTCGCTGATTTTCCGCGTTGTGCTTTGCAACCGTGAGCTGCTCCTGGGCCCCACGAAGCTCGAAGTAGGCTCGGGCAAGCTCGGCGGTGAGCGAGATCTGTACGTCTCGCAGATCTTCCCGCGCCGCCTCGACGTTGGCGCCCTGCGCCTGCAGGGTGCGCCGAAGCCGTCCGAAGAGATCCAGCTCCCAGGAGGCATCGAACCCGCCGTCCCATATGTCCTGATCGGGGAAAGAACCGGCGCCGATCGGGAAGGTGGCGGAGGAAAGACGCTGACGGGTGTACCCACCGCCGAAGGTGACGATCGGCGCGAGATCGAGCCCGGCCTCCGTGCGCGCCGCACGGGCGCCGCGCACCCTGGCCGCCGCGGAGCGAACGTCGAGGTTGGCGCCGGCCAGCTCCGTGATCAGTCGGTCCAACGTCGTGTCGCCCAGCTCCCGCCAGAACTCGGTCCGGGATACCGGTGGGCCCGAGGCCTCGGGAGTGACAGTGGGCACCGAGTCCGCGGCCGCGACGGCCGGGGTGTCCTTCGCAACCGGTGCGGTAGTCACTGAATCGAGACGCTCCCGGAAAGCGTGAGGAGTCGGGACCTCGGGTGCGCTATAGGAGGGGCTGGACGCGCAGCCCGCAAGTAGGAGAGAGGTAAACAGGAAACTTGTACTACGCATGAGAGCGGCTCCTCAGCGACAGAATTCGCGTTCCAAGTCTGGCCCAGAACAACAGTTAGATGATCATCGAACTCTTGCGGCAAAAAAAGACCCGGATCGTCCGGTCCCCCGAAATCATTCGATCTTACTCGCCCTTCGCATCAACGCCGACACGTTTGAGCAGCGCATTCGTGTAGGCTTCCATCACCTCTCGGCGAACCCGGCACTCCAGAAATTGGCCATGACGCTCCGCGATCACGAGGCCGGCTCGCACCAGCTCCTTGATGTGGTGCGAAATTGTTGCCTTCGACACCGGAAACTTGCGCCGGAGGCTGGAGCAACCACAAGAAGTCTCACTCGCGATAGCCTCCAGCAGGGCGACCCGCCGAGGATCGGCGAGCGCTTTGGCAATCAGCTCGAACTGCTCGGGCCGAAGGCCTACGCGCGGGGATCGACCAGTCGTCATTAGTTCAATGGTTATCGAACTACCGAACTGTAGTCAAGGGTCACGCGGGTGGGATATCTCGAACCATTCCGGCCTCCAGCCACGAGTGCTTGCCGTCGAGCACGCTCTGGGCGATCCGATACGTGGCGACATCCTCGTTGTCGAAGACCGCTGCGAAGCGCTCCTCGACGCGCCGCCGTGCATGGGCACTGAAGAGATCGGCGAGGTCGAGCGGACCGCGATTCTCCGGGTCGCCCTTCACCATCGCATGCGCGCGGCTGCAGGCGGCGGAGATAGCGAGCAGCTCCGCGCCGATCTCCACCAGCCGGCCGAGCACCGCCTGGCGCTTCTCCAGCTTGGGGCCGAAGCGCACCATGCAGTGGAACAGCGTGCGCGCCAGTTTCCGGCTGCGCGCGATCCACGAAGCGCATGTGGGTCGCCAGCGGGCCCGAACTCGCCGTATCGCCCAACCGGCCCCGCAGTCCGAACCAGAGCCTGCGGATACCACGTCGCGTAGAACACGCCGGCTTGAGCAGCGTCCGCGATCTTTGCGCGCGGCGGGGGTCTTCGGATCGATCAGGGCGCCCGCGACCTTGAGGTGGGTATCCACCGCCTCCCGGGCGATGAACAGCCGCATGATCTCGCTCGAGCCTTCGAAGATCAGGTTGATGCGGAAATCGCGCATCATCCGTTCGATCGGATCCGGCCGCTCGCCGCGGCTCCGCAGGCTGTCGGCGGTCTCGTAGCCGCGGCCGCCCTTGATCTGCAGCGTGTCGTCCACGATCCGCCAGCCGACCTCGGTGTTCCACATCTTGGCCATCGCGGCCTCGAGCCGGATGTCGGCGCCCCCGCGATCGGCCATGAGCGAGGCCAGGTCCGCCACCGCCTCCATCGCGAAGAGTATCCGCCGCCATGCGGCCGATCTTCTGGGCGATCGCGTCGTGCTTGCCGATCGGCTGGCCCCACTGCACCCGCTCCGTGGCCCAGCGGCGCGCGATCTCGAGACAGCGCTTGCCGCCGGCGACAGCGGACGCCGGCAGGGTGAGGCGCCCGGTGTTGAGCGTGATGAGCGCGAGCTTGAGTCCCTTGCCCTCGCCCCAGAGCACGTTCTCGACCGGCACCTTCACGTTGGTGAAGCGGATGATGCCGTTCTCGATCGCCTTGAGTCCCATGAAGTGCAGACGCTGGACCACCTCGACCCCGGGCCAGCTCGTCTCGACGATGAACGCCGTGATCTTCTTCGGGCCGGTGCGGGCCATCACCACCATGAGCTCCGCGATGGTGCCGTTGGTGCACCAGAGCTTCTCGCCGTTGAGGATGTAGTGTCGTGCCGTCGGGTGAGAGTACCGCAGTCGTGCTCATCGCGGCGGGGTCGGAGCCGACGTTCGATTCCGTGAGCGCGAAGGCCGTGATTGCGCCCTTGGCCAGACGAGGGAGATACCTCTTTTTCTGTTCCGGCGTGCCGAAGAGCTTGAGCGGCTGCGGCACGCCGATCGACTGTGCGGCGGAGAGCAGCGCTGTGAGGTTCCCGTCCACGCTCGTCACCAGGCCGATCGCATGAGTGTAGGCCGTCTGGCTCAGTCCGAGGCCGCCGTACTCCTTGGGGATCTTGATGCCGAAGGCGCCAATCTCTCGCAGTCCGTCGATCACCGCCGGCGGGAATCTTTCCTTCACGGTCGATCCGGTCGCTGTCCACCTTTTCCCGCAGGAACTGCTCGAGCCGCTCCATGAAAGGACGTGCGCGCCTCGACATCGGCGGGATTCATGGTCGGGGTAGGGGTGGACCAGCTCGAACCGGAACGACCCCTCGAACATCTCGCGCACGAAGCTTGGCGCCTCCCAGTCCTTTTCGCGTGCAGCCTCCGCGACCTCGCGGGCTTCCTGCTCGGTGGCGAGCGTGCTGCGAGGAGGCTTGGCGGGTTGAGCCAGAAGGTCAGTCATGGGCGTGCACGCTCGGCGAAGGTTGCGGGGACTGGGTAAGGAGACCGCGAAGGCCGTGGACCACGAGGTCCACGACGTGGCGCTTGCGACGATCGAAGTCATCGGTCTGGTCGAACGCGACGCCGACCGCCGGTGCGACGGTGCGGGCGTGCACCAGCGGAAACCAACAGAGCGCGATGACACTGAGAAGGAGCTGGGCGGCGTCGCCCGAGGGCTTGTCGTCGAGGCCGAGCTCGTCGCTGATCGCGGCGAGCGCCTCCTGGCCGGCGACATGAGGAGTGCCACCGTCGAGCAGTCCGTTACCGCTCAGCGCCTCGCGCTCGATGAGTCGGACGAAGTTGGGCCGAGCGGCGAGGAAGTCGAAGTAGTCCGACACGGCACCGGCGAGAATGGCGTCACCGCTTCGGCCGCTCGACAAGGCGCGAGCCCGTCCTGTTCGAACGGCATCACGGACTTCCGCGAAGCACCGGTCGAGCACGGCTTGGTAGAGATCGGCCTTTGATCCGAAGAAATAACCCGGGGTCGCCTCGGGAGACGCCGGCCGCCGTTCCGACGGCGCTGAGGCTGGTCGCCTCGTAGCCCTGGTCGGCGAACAGCCGCTCAGCGGCATCGAGGATGGCCGCGCGACTGCGGGCGGGGTTGCGTTCCTTGTCCAAGCGCAGAGCCATGTTACGTCACCTCGGCCGGGCTGGTCTTAGAGCGCCTGAGTGCTTGCTTGCTGTCCAGCAAGTTATGGACCGGTCCCGATTCGCGCAAGAATCTCCCAACCGCATGCCCGGCCGCCCTCCGACTCACCGAAGGGCGGTCTGCCGTTCCCCAGTTCGCATTACGCCGAACGTCGGGCCAGCTCCCGATCGTGGTCGAGCGGCGTCTGCAGATATGCCTCGCGGGCTGCAGCCACCAGCCCGAACGCTCCCTTGGGTGACACCTTCTTGAAGAGCGGCAGGTAATCCGACCACTGCACCAGGATCGTCCGCGCTCTCGGGCTCACGGTCTTCTCTTCATGCTCGTGCATCAAACGCTGGAGAAGCTCGCCGTCCTCAGCGTCGAGCGACGTGACATCAACCATGTCGGGATTGACCCGGCCCTCGAACGTGTGCGTCTCGTCCAGCACATACGCCACCCCGTTCGACATCCCGGCACCGAAATTCCGCCCCGCGCGACCGAGCACGACGACGATGCCGCCGGTCATGTACTCGCAGCAATGGTTGCCCGCGCCTTCGATGACCGCGACCGCACCGGAGTTCCGAACCGCGAAGCGATCCCCGGCCTGCCCTGCCGCGAAGAGTTTACCCGCCGTGGCGCCGTAGAGAATGGTATTGCCGACGATGAGGTGCTGGTGAGAGACGTCGGCGTGCGCCGCGCGGCGGAACGGCCGCACCGTGATCTCGCCGCCGCTCAGTCCCTTGCCGACGTAGTCGTTGGCCTCGCCCTCGAGCTCGAGGTGCATCCCGCGACAGGTGAATGCACCGAAACTCTGACCGGCCGTGCCGGTGAACCGGAGCCGTACCGAACCCGCCGGCAAACCCCGCGTCACCGTGCCGCTCGGCGATCGCCCCGGCGACCCGCGCGCCGACGGTGAGGTGGTGATTGTGGATCGGATAGCTCCCCGAGAACGGCAGGCCACTCTCCAGGTACGGCTGGAAGTCCGCGAGGATCTCGCTGTCGAGCGAGACCACACCCGGCCGATCGTTGCGGGTCTCGGTGCGCCGCAAGACCCCTGTAGGACGGCGTGGACGACCGTCCTCGTCGGTGGGCGCCATCAACACCGACAGGTCGAGCATCTGCGCGCGTGGGACGTCCGGCCGCTCGACACGTTCGAGCAAGTCGTTCCGGCCGATGATCTCGTCCAGGGTTCGTGCCCCGATCGAGCGAGAATGCGGCGCACCTCTTCGGCCAGAAGCGTGAAGTATGCCGATGACCTGATCGGGCGTGCCCTTGAACTTCGTCCGCAGGTCCTCACGCTGCGTCGCGATGCCGGTGGGACAGGTGTTGATGTGGCACTGCCGGGCCATCGCGCATCCCATCGCCACCAGCGGCGCGGTGCCGAAGCCGTAACTCTCCGCCCCGAGCAACGCCGCGATCACCACGTCGCGACCGGTCTTGAGTCCACCGTCGGTCCGCACCTCGATCCGATGGCGCAATCCGTTTCGAACCAGGATCGTCTGGGCCTCCGCCAGCCCCAGCTCCCAGGGCGAGCCGGCGTGCTTGATCGAGCTGAGCGGCGATGCGCCGGTGCCGCCGTTGTGCCCGGCGATCAGCACGTAGTCGGCATACGCCTTCGCCACGCCCGCCGCCACGGTGCCCACGCCGCTCTCCGCGACCAGCTTGACGCCCACGCGAGCGCGCGGGTTCACCGTCTTGAGATCGTGGATGAGCTGCGCCAGGTCCTCGATCGAATAGATGTCGTGATGCGGTGGCGGCGAGATCAGCTGAATGCCCGGGCACCGCGTGCCGGAGTCGGGCGATCAGCTCGGTGACCTTGTGCGCCGGGCAGCTGACCGCCTTCGCCGGGCTTGGCACCCTGCACGATCTTGATCTCGAGCTCTTCGGCACGCAGTCAGATATTCGGTTGTCACTCCGAATCGCGCCGACGCCACCTGCTTGATACGGTTGTCGGCGCGGTCGCCGTTCTCGAAGCCGTGGTAGTGTCGCGGATCCTCGCCGCCTTCGCCCGAGTTGGAGCGGGCGCCCATACGGTTCATCGCGACCGAGAGCGTCGCGTGTGCCTCGGGCGAGAGCGCGCCGAGCGACATCGCCGAGGAGACGAATCGCCGCCGAATCGTCTCGACCGGCTCGACTTCGTCGAGAGGCACGGGGTGCTTGGCTTCGGAAGTCGAGCAGGTCGCGGGGCCCGGCGGGGCGCCGCGCGCGATTCTTCACCAGGAACCCGTCGTATGCTTCCGGCGCGCCGGCCTTCACGGCGCCTGCTGAAGTGCCACCACGACCGGCGGCGCCCAGCCGTGATCCTCACCCTCCTTCCGGAAGCGCACCCGCCCGTAGTCGGGAAGTGACGAGGCCGCCACTTCCGCGGGATACGCCGCGCGGTGCCGAGCCAGGACGTCCTCCGCGATCTCCTCGAATCCGATGCCGCCGATGGGCGACGCGGTGCCGTCGAAGCAGCGTCTCGATGACCTCGTGTCCGAGGCCGAGCACCTCGAAGATCTGCGCGCCGCAATAGGAGGAGAGCGTGGAGATTCCCATCTTGGACAGAATCTTGAGCAGGCCCTTCTCCGCCGCGGACCGGTAAGAGTGACGCGCCTCCTCGGGAGAAGGCCGGGACTCCTCCGTATCGCTCTCGCGCGCCTTCCTGCGTGCGTGCCCGCGGTCGGCGGCCTCGTCGAAGAGGTCGTCCGTCGTCGCCAACGCCAGCCAGGGGTGAATCGCTTCCGCTCCGTACCCGATCAACGTCGCAAAATGATGGATGTCGAACGCATCGCCCACCTCGGCGACGAGGCCCACGCGCGCGCGTAGCCCGGTGTGCACGAGATGTTGGCGTACCGCGCCGATGGCGAGCAGCATGGGGATGGGCGCCCGGCGCTCGTCCGCGGTGCGGTCGCTGATGATGAGGATGCGCGCGCCCCGCCGTGCCGCGCGCTCCGCCGCACGTCGAAGCGCCGTGAGCGCGGGACGAAGACCGTCCACCCCCTTGGACGCATCCCACACCGCGTCGAGCGTCACCGTGGAGAATCCGGCGACGTTTCGCAGTGCGGCCATCTCCTCAGGAAGCAGAACGGGATGCTCGAGCCGCAGCATCCGGGCGTAACTGGCGCGCTCGAGGAGCGGCGAGCCGCGGCGCCCGAGGTGCATCCGCAACGACATCACCATCGTCTCGCGCAGCGAATCGATCGGTGGATTGGTGACCTGCGCGAAGCGCTGCCGGAAATAGGCGTAGAGACTCTGCGGGAGCGCCGAGAGCGGCGGGATCGGCGTGTCGTCGCCCATGCTCCAGACCGGGTCGGCCCCCGTGCCGCCCATCGGCTCGAGCACGAGCCTGAGATCCTCGAAGCCATAGCCGAACGCCCGCTGCAGGCGCAGCAGCTCGTCGCCGCTCTCGACCGGGGGAACCCTGGCGGGATCCGGCACCAGGGTCGCCATGTAGCGCGCCACCCAGCGTGCATAGGGGCGACGAGCGGCGACCTCGCGCTTCGCATCGAGGTTTCGGATGACCTGACCACGACGCGTGTCGACCACGAGGACTTCGCCCGGCCCCACCTTCCCGCACTCGATGACCTCGCGTGGATCGAGGTCCACCAGACCCACTTCTGAACCGGCAACGACCAGACCATCCCGTCGCACTTTGTATCGGCAAGGCCGGAGGCCATTTCGATCCACCGCTGCGCCGGCGATCACGCCGTCGGTGAACGAGAGCGCGGCGGGCCCGTCCCACGGCTCGAGCACGCACTGGTGATACTCGTAGAACGCCTTGATGGCGGGGTCCAGGTCGGGATACTTCTCCCACGCCTGGGGGATCATCATCATCGACGCGTGGATGGGCTCGCGCCCGGATCGTACGAGCAGCTCCATTGCATTGTCGAGGCTCGCCGAGTCGCTGCCCTCTGCCCAGATCACCTCGCGGAGACGTTCGATCTTGGATCCCCAGACCGGAGACGACAGCATCGGCTGCCGCATCGTCATGGCGTTCCGGTTGCCCCAGAGGGTGTTGATCTCCCCATTGTGCGCCAACAGGCGGAACGGTTGTGCCAGAGGCCAGCTCGGCAGCGTGTTGGTCGAGTAGCGTTGATGGAAGACTGCGATCGCGCTCTCATACTCGGGATATCGGAAATCACTGAAGAAGGCGGGGAGCTGGGTCCCGGTGAGCAGAGCCTTGTAGACGATGGTGCGACAGGAGAGAGAGCAGACGTAGAAATGGGGCAGATGCCGCTCGTCCGCTCGTCGCTCCATCTCTCGTCGCGCGAGATAGAGGGCACGCTCCCAGGCGTCCTCGTCCGCTGCCAGCGCGGGACGCCCCACCAACACCTGCCGGATCACCGGGCACGACGCGAGCGCGGTCGGGCCCAGTGCCGCGGGATTGGTAGGCACGTCGCGCCAGCCCAGGAATGGGATCCCATCGTCCGCGAGCACCTGCTCGATCATCCTCACCGACTCGCCGAGCGCCTGAGGATCGCGCGGCAGGAAGAAGGCGCCGACCCCGAAGGGCAAGCCCGGCTGCAGGTGCAGTCCCAGTCGGTACGCGTCGCGATAGAAGAGCCGATGCGGGATCTGGGTGAGGAGGCCTGCCCCGTCTCCTGAGTTATCGGTCGAGGCGGCACCTCGGTGCGCGACGCGGGCGACCGCCTCGAGCGCCATCGACACCACCTCATGCGCGCGCGCGCCGGAGGCACACGCCACGAGACCCACGCCACAGGCGTCGTGCTCGCGGTTGGGGTCGAGCGCCGCCGCCGCGGGCGACGCCGCGTGAGGATCGGGACGACGGGAACCGGCCGGGTGGATCCGCTGCCCAGTGGCGGCCATGGTACCTCCTGCAGGGTGAGGCCCTTCCGGCCGGAGAGGCCGGCGTGGGGCACAAAAAAAGGCCCGCTCCGTCTTGGGAGCGGGCCGGGAGTGCGCGTTCGTACTCGCTACCCGGCTGCTCCCTTGGAGCGGACGAGATTAACGAGCACGGTAGCCGGGACGAGGCACGCGTGATTCATGAATGAATTATTATGCACGCCAGTGAATTCGTCAAGCGGGATGACGACCAAATTGTCGGGGCCCGGGTCGACAGACCGGCTTGACAGAGTGTCGAGCGCTGGCTAGCCTCTTTCAATGCTCGGCACACTCGCGCTCGTCGTCGTCCTTAGCCTCCTGCTTACCAGCCTTATTGGTGAGCAAGGAGACCGCGGCGTGCCGAGTCGAGCAACGTGAGATAGCAGCACCTTCTCCACCGAATGCACCGGGCGCCGCGGTCCCTCCGACCGCGGCGCTTTTCTTTTTCACCTTCAGCCGAGTCATCACTGCGTATGAGCACCACGGACGTCGTCATCTTCGACACCACCCTGCGCGACGGCGAGCAGGCCCCCGGAAACAGCCTCACTCCCGAGGAGAAGCTCCGACTCGCCCGGCAGCTCGACGCGCTCGGCGTCGATGTGATGGAAGCCGGATTCCCGGCCGCGTCCGAGGGAGACTATCGCAGCGTGCGCGAGATCGCGGCGGAGCTCACGCGCCCGGTGGTGGCCGCCCTGGCCCGCTGCCACGAGCGGGACATCGAGCTCGCCGGCGAGGCGATCCGTCCAGCCGCGAGGGGTCGCCTCCACGTCTTCATCTCGACCTCCGATCTCCACATCAAGGAAAAGCTCAAGACGACCCGCGTCGAGGTGCTCGACCGCGCCCGCCTCGCCATTCGCCAGGCCCGGCAATACACCGACGACGTCGAGTTCTCCGCGGAGGACGCCAGCCGGACCGACCCCGACTTTCTCTGCCGGATCGTCGAGCTGGCCATCACCGAGGGCGCCCGGACGGTGAACCTCCCCGACACCGTCGGCTACGCCACGCCGGCGGAGTACGCACGGATGTTCCGCGATGTTCGCGCTCGCGTGCCCGGGTGCGATGCCATCGTGCTCAGCGCACACTGTCATGACGACCTGGGTCTCGCGGTGGCCAACTCTCTGGCCGCGATCGAGGCCGGTGCTCGGCAGGTGGAGTGCACCGTGAACGGCATCGGAGAACGCGCGGGGAACGCGGCACTCGAGGAGATCGTGATGGCGAGCCAGGTTCGCGGGTCCGCCCTCGGATTCCATTGCAACGTCGAAACGCGGGAGATCTACCGGACGAGCCAGCTCCTCTCGTATCTCACCGGCGTGTTCCCGCAGCCGAACAAGGCGATCGTCGGGCGGAACGCCTTTGCGCACGAGGCGGGAATCCACCAGCACGGGATGCTTCAGAACGGACTCACGTACGAGATCATCCGGCCGGAGATGGTCGGCATTCCGCGCTCGACCCTCGTGCTCGGGCAAGCACAGCGGCCGCCACGCGCTCGAGCGGCGATACCGCGAGCTCGGCTACGAGCTGGGTGACGCGCAGCTGGCGGAGGTGTATCGGCAGTTCAGCGCCCTCGCCGACCGCAAGCGCGAGATCCTCGACGAGGACCTCCTTGCGCTGGTTCACGAGAGCTTCCACGACGCGCCGGAGGAGTATCAGCTCACCCACCTGCGCGTGGTGTGCGGTAGCATCACGCCCACCGCCGAGGTGCGGATGACGGGACCGTGGGCAGGCGAGCGGAGCGCGCGCGGCACCGGCGACGGTCCCATCGCCTCCGCTTTCACGGCCATCAGCGAGATCCTCGGCCGCCCCGTCGAAGTCCTGAGTCTCTCAGCTTCGTTCGGTGACACCGGGACGCGACAGCGTCGGGCAGGTCTTCCTGCAGGCGAAGGTCGATGGGAAATCGCTCTCGGGGAACGGCGCCTCCACCGATATCGTCGAGGCGAGCGCTCGCGCCCTGGTCCATGCGCTCAACAAGGCGCACCACGCCGATCAGCTCGAGTCGACCAGTCTCAACTCGACCTACCTGTGGGGGGTCTGATGACGGGGAAAGGAGAAGGGAGAACGGAGAAAGGCAGAAGGGGACCAGTCCCATGACTGAGCTTCTGACCGGCGCCCAGATCCTTTGCCGCGCGCTGCTCGAACAGGACGTCGAGATCCTCTTCGGATATCCCGGCGGCGCCATCATGCCGCTTCTACCACGCGCTGCCGGAATATCCCGGACTGCGCCACGTGCTGGTGCGGCACGAGCAGGCCGCCGCCCACGCGGCCGACGGGTATGCGCGGGCAGCCGGTCGCGCCGGCGTGTGCGTCGCCACCTCCGGGCCGGGGGCCACGAACCTGGTCACCGGTCTCGCCACGGCCCAGATGGACAACTCCCCGGTGGTGGCCATCACGGGACAGGTGCCGCGCGCGATGATCGGCCGCGATGCCTTCCAGGAAACCGACATCATCGGCATCACTCTGCCGATCACGAAGCACAACCGTCTCGTGCGAGGACGTCGAGCGAGCTGGCGGATGCAGTGCGTGAGGCCTTCGCCATCGCCATGGAAGGCCGCCGGGGTCCGGTGCTGGTCGATGTGCCGAAGGACGTGCAGAACCAGAAGGCAGAGTGGGTGGACGGGGAAGCGACGACCAGGCCGAGGCGGGCGACCGACCTCGCGTCAGGGTGTGACGAAGCGGCGCGACTCATCGCCGGCTCTTGTCGGCCGCTCATCATGGTCGGACATGGCGTCATTCTCAGCGACGCGTACGATGAGTTGCGCGCGCTGGCCGAGCGAACCGGAATTCCCGTGATCACGACTCTGCTCGGCATCAGCGCGATTCCCGAGTCTCATCCCCTGCATCTTGGCATGCCGGGAATGCACGGTGAGGTGCACGTCAACCGCGCGATCCAGCACGCCGACCTGATCATCGGCATCGGGCTCCGCTTCGACGATCGGGTCACCGGCAACCTCGCCGCCTTCGCCCGAGGCGCCAGGATCATTCACATCGAGCTCGACGCCTCGGAGATCGGAAAGAACGTCCCCGTCGCCGTCGGAATCGTCGGCGACGCGAAGACGGTCCTGCGGATGCTCCTGCCTCGTGTCGCGTCGCGCGAATGTGAGGCCTGGCGGGAGGAGATCGCCGGATTGATGCGTCCGCGGGTGGACGGTTTCCGTGGCGACCTCACGCCCGAGGACATTCTCGGAGCGATCGGCGACGCGACCGGCGGCCGGTGCACCATCGTCTCCGACGTGGGCCAGCACCAGATGTGGGTGGCGAAGCTCTTCCCTTACCAGCGGCCCAACACCCACATCACGTCGGGCGGGCTCGGCACGATGGGGTTCGCAGTGCCGGCGGCAATGGGTGTCACGCTTGCTCGTCCCGACGAGCCGGTCTGGGCCATCTCCGGCGATGGTGGCTTCCAGATGAACATGCAGGAGATCGCCACGATGGTGCAGGAGGGGATCCCGGTGAAGATGGCGATCTTCAACAACGGGTACCTCGGCATGGTTCGGCAGTGGCAGCAGTTCTTCCACGGGCGCCGCTACTCCGCGACTCCGATCTGGAGCCCGGACTACGTGCGAGCTCGCCGAAGCCTACGGGATCGCTGGCTGGCGCGTCGAGACCGGTGAGCAGGTGGATGAGGCGCTCAGAGCCGCGATGCGAGCAGCCGGGCCCGGCGCTGGTCGAATTCGTGATCGAGCAGGAAGCGAACGTCTTCCCGATGATCCCGCCGGGGGCCTCGCTTTCCGAGCCCATCGAAGGAGATGAAGCCCCAGCTTCGGCTTCACCTTCACGACTGGTCCCGGCATGACCGGGGTTCAGGCAGTCACGGTCCTCCTGGAGGATCGCCTCATCACGTTCACCCGTGCCGTCGGATTGGTCCGGCGGCGAAACATGTCCGTGCGCAGTATCGCCGTGGGACCCACGGCGGCGCCGGGCGTTTCGAGGCTCACGATCATGGTCAATTCTGATGAAGCAGCGGCGGCCCGCGCAGTGCAGCACCTCGACAAGGTGGTGGGCGTGCGCGCCGCGGCCACCTTCCCGGCCCGCGACGGTGTGTCCCGTGAAATCGCGCTGGTCAAGGTTCGGGCCCACCCGGACCGCTATGCCCAGCTCCTCGACGTCGTTCAGCTCTACCACGCCACGGTGGTGGATGACTCCGCCGACTCGATCATCATCGAGTTGACCGGCTCGGAGGCATTCGTTCTATCCTGCATTCGCGCGCTCGAGCCGTTCGAGATCCTCGAGATTGCCAGGAGCGGGGCAGTGGCGATGGAGACTGCGTCGAGTCTGGCGAGCTGATTCAACCCAACCCCGAGACCTCCCTACACCAGGATCCCAATAATGAGCTCCGCTCCTCGCATGTATTACGACTCCGACGCCGACCGCAGCCGCCTCGCCGGCAAGACATTCGCCGTCATCGGGTACGGAAGTCAGGGACATGCCCATTCACTCAACCTGCGCGACAGCGGTGCGCGGGTCATCGTGGGGCTGCGTCAGGGCGGCGGATCGTGGGCCCGCGCGCAGGCGGCCGGGCTCGATGTTCGTCCCGTTGCGGCGGCGGCCTCCGCGGCCGACGTGATCATGATGCTCACGCCGGACCAGGACGGTCGCGAGATCTACGAGGGCGCCGTGAGAGACGGGCTCACGTCGGGCAAGACCCTCATGTTCGCGCACGGATTCAACATTCATTTCGGCGAGATCGTTCCCCCCGCGGGCGTAGACGTCTCCATGGTGGCTCCCAAGTCGCCTGGACACCTCGTCCGGAGTGAATTCGAGGCGGGACGCGGCGTTCCCGCGCTCGTCGCGATTCATCAGGACGCGAGTGGGCAGGCGCTGGCCAACGCCCTCGCGTACGCCAGTGGTATCGGCTGTACCCGCGCCGGAGTCATCGAGACGTCGTTCCGCGAGGAGACCGAGACCGATCTGTTCGGCGAGCAGGCGGTCCTGTGCGGTGGCGCGACGGCACTGGTCAAGGCCGGCTTCGAAACGCTCGTGGCCGCGGGCTACAGTCCGGAAATGGCCTACTTCGAGTGCCTGCACGAGCTCAAGCTGATCGTCGACCTGATGTACCGCGGCGGGATGCAATTCATGCGGTACTCGATCAGTGATACCGCCGAGTATGGAGACTACACGCGTGGGCCGCGCCTCATCACCGACGAGACGCGTGCCGAGATGCGGAAGATTCTCGCCGACATCCAGAGCGGCAGCTTCGCCAGGGAGTGGCTGGCGGAAAACCGCGCCGGGAGGCCCAACTTCGAGCGGATGCGCCAAGCCGACAAGGACCACGAGATCGAGCGGGTCGGGGCGAAGCTGCGGGCGATGATGCCCTGGTCCGAGGAAGCCAAGTCCGCCGCGGCGAAGAATGCCACCGAGCCGCGGACAACGGCCACAGCCGCCCGGAAGCCGGCCACCGTCTCGTGACGCCTCGAACACTCTTCGACAAGGTCTGGGACGCGCACGTCGTCACGCAGAGTCCGGGAGGCCCGGCCCTGCTGTACGTCGATCTGCATCTGGTGCACGAGGTCACCTCGCCGCAGGCCTTCGACGGCCTCCGATTGGCTGGACGTCGCGTCCGGCGGCCGGAGCTCACCATAGCCACGGTGGACCACAACGTCTCCACCGGAGACCGGCGCCTGCCGATCGCCGACGCGACGAGCGCGCGGCAGATCGATGCCCTGGTCAGGAACGCGCGGGAGTTCGGGGTCGAGCTCTTCGACCTTGAGTCGCCGGAGCAGGGGATCGTCCACGTGATCGGTCCCGAGCTGGGCATTACGCGTCCTGGGATGGTCATCGTCTGTGGGGACTCTCACACCTCGACACACGGCGCCTTCGGTGCCCTCGCCTTCGGGATCGGGACGAGCGAGGTGGAACACGTGCTCGCCACCCAGTGCGTCGTCCAGTCCAAGCCCCGCACGATGGAGGTGCGTTTCGACGGGCTGCCGTCCCTCGGGGTGACGGCCAAGGACCTGGTGCTGGCTCTCATCCGGCGAATCGGCACGGCGGGGGCGGCCGGGCATGTGATCGAGTACTCCGGTGAGGCCATTCGCGCCCTGTCGATGGAAGGCCGGATGACCGTGTGCAACATGTCCATCGAAGCAGGGGCGCGGGCCGGGATGGTGGCGCCGGACGAAACGACGTTCGCCTACCTGCGTTCTCGCCCCCGCGTCCCGAAAGGCGACAAGTGGGAACGCGCGGTCGAAGGGTGGCGCGACCTGCCGACCGATCGCGGCGCGACGTTCGACCGGCAGATCGGTATCCAGGCCGACCGGCTGGGGCCTCAGGTCACCTGGGGCACGAGTCCTGGAATGACCGCGGAAATCACCGAACGCGTGCCCGATCCCGCGGACGCGCCCTCGGAAGCCGACCGCCTGTCCTACCAGCGTGCGCTCGAGTACATGGACCTCCGTCCTGGTACGCCGCTCGAGGGCCTCAAGGTCGATCGCGTATTTCTCGGCTCATGCACGAACGCGCGCATCGAAGACCTGCGCGAGGCGGCGAAGGTCGCGCGCGGGCGTCGCGTCGCGTCGGGCGTTCGTGCGATGGTGGTTCCCGGATCGCAGCAGGTGAAGCTCGAGGCCGAGCGCGAGGGCCTCGATCAGATCTTCACCGAAGCCGGATTCGAGTGGAGGAATCCGGGCTGCTCGATGTGTCTCGGCATGAACGACGACATTCTCGGACCAGGTGAGCGATGTGCATCGACGTCGAATCGAAATTTCGAGGGACGACAGGGAAGAGGCGGTCGAACCCACCTCGTGAGTCCGGTCATGGCGGTGGCCGCGGCGGTCGAAGGGCGTCTGGTGGACGTTCGGGGCTATATGCGGGACGAGTGAGCTACTTATACAATGATCAGTTGCAATTATGCAGTCCAGAATGTTTAGTAGCATAATTTTTTAATATGATGTCAATTCGTATGTTATGATGCCATAGTTGATGTAATATGTTATATGAGGTCGGTAGCGGTACTGAATATATATTCGGAGGCTTATGCAGCCGTTCTCCAGGCATACCGGACGCGTCGCGGCGCTGCCGAGAGCCAACGTCGATACCGATCAAATCATCCCGAAGCAGTTCTTGAAACGGATCGAGCGGACGGGGTTCGGTCCCTGTCTTTTTTTCGATTGGCGCTATCTCCCCGACGGCAGTGCGAACCCAACGTTCGAGCTCAACGCGCCCACAGCCCTTGGCGCGACCATTCTCGTCGCTGGAGCAAATTTCGGGTGCGGGTCCTCGCGCGAACACGCTCCGTGGGCCCTCGCCGACTACGGGTTCCGAAGCATTATCGCTTCGTCGTTCGCCGACATCTTCTACGGCAACTGCTGCCAGAACGGTCTGCTCCCGGTGACCCTGTCGGACTCGCAGATCGCCGAGCTCCTCGCCCGCGCGGCCGCGGCCGAGCGGGGGTACGATCTGACGGTTGATCTCCAGGACTGTCGCGTGTACGACGGCAAGGGCTTCGACGTGACGTTCGCAATCGAAGACTACCGGAGGGACATGCTGCTGAAAGGCCTCGACGAGATCGGCACGACGCTGCTCCAGGAAGACCGCATCGCCGCGTTCGAGCGTCGCCGGAGAGTCTCGTGAAGCGATTCTCGGTCGCCGTGCTCCCGGGCGACGGCATCGGCCCCGAAGTGACGGCGGAGGCCGTCCGCGTGCTTCGCGCCGCCGGCGATCTCTTCGGCTATGTGTTCGAGACGGCGGAGTACCCCGTCGGCGCCGCCGGCGTCGACGTCGCCGGCGATTCCCTTCCGCAGCCCACTCGCGACGCCGTCGTCGATGCGGATGCCGTTCTCCTCGGTGCCGTGGGCCATCCCTCGCTCGCCGCAGCGGAAGGAAAGCGTCGCCCCGAGGCCGGGCTGCTGGCGCTCCGGAAGCTCCTCAGGGCGTACGCCAACCTCCGACCAGTGACCGTGCATGCGGCGCTGAGTCACGCCTCTCCGCTCCGCGGCGATCGCCTTGAAGGGGTCGATCTCCTCATCGTTCGCGAGCTGCTCGGCGGGCTCTACTACGGTGAGCCGCGTGGCCTCGGCGCCACCGAAGCGGTCAACACACTTCGCTACACCGTACCGGAGATCGAGCGCGTAGCTCGAGTCGCCTTCGACGCGGCTCGTGGCCGTCGGAAGCTCGTCACCTCGGTGGACAAGGCGAATGTGCTCGAGGTGTCGCAGCTCTGGCGGGAGACGGTCACGCGAGTCGGCAAGGAATACGCCGATGTTCGACTCGAGCACCTGTACGTCGATTTCGCCGCGATGCGTCTCGTCGCCAACCCGGCCGCCATCGACGTGCTCCTCACCGAAAATCTCTTCGGTGACATCCTGAGCGACGAAGCGGCGGTACTGACGGGCTCGCTGGGCCTGCTGCCTTCGGGATCGATCGGCGACGGTCCGGGCCTCTTCGAGCCGGTGCACGGGTCGGCGCCCGATATCGCGGGCAAAGGTATTGCCAACCCCATCGGGGCGATCAACTCCGCCGCCATGCTCTTGCGACACGGGCTCGACCTACCCGAGGCTGCGGTGGTCGTCGAACAGGCAGTCTCCGCGGTGCTCACAGCCGGAGCGCGGACACCGGATATCGCCCGCCCCGGGGAGGCGACGGTCGGTACAACGGCGCTCGGCGAGCAGGTCGCCGCGCGGGTGCGCTCGAGTCGCGACTCCGCTCAGCCCTTGGATTCGTCTCCGACCGTTCCCCACCACCAGAACCAGAACGAGCTCCACGCCATGCCGAGGAGCAGCCCGCCCGCCACGTCACTGGGGTAGTGCACGCCGATATACACCCGGGAAAACGCAATCGTAAATGCCAGGAGACTGGCACCGGCGATGAGCGCCAGCCGCCGGAGCTTCCGATTTCCACGGCGCGCTCCAGAGCACGGCACCCAGCCCGAAGACGATGGGCGCCAGCGTGCTGTGGCCCGACGGGTACGAATACCACCCGGCGCCGTGAACAGGTATGGGATCACGTGAGGACGGGCGCGGCGAATGGAGAACTTTGCGAGCCCATAGAGCGCCCACCCGCTGAGCGCAATGATGGTGTAGGCTCGCGCATCGCCCGCTCGCCGGCGGCGCCAGAGCGCCCAAGCAATCAGCAGCGCGACGGGAATTGCGACTTCGCCGCCGCCGACAAGGCTCGCCAGATACATGAAAGGGGACAAGCCAGGGACGACGATCCGCCCGCGAGACTCAGCATCAGACGACTGTCGAGATCGAGCGTATGGCCGGCGACGACGAGGAATGTGAGGAGGGAGTAGAGGACGAGGCTGGCGAGCGCGATCCAGACCGACGCGTCGCTCCCCCGGGCGTGCCCGCGGCCATGGTGGCGCTGAGGGTCCGAAATTGCTGTCGGCTCCGAGGGTGGCATGGAGGCGAATCTAGTCGCTCTTGCGACCCCCGAAACCGTGCTGCATGGTTGTTGTCACAGGGTCATTTCGCCGGTCCCCTGGAAAATCCACGAAGAATTCGTGCCTCGAGGAGACGCTCAATGACGCGCCACTCTGTCGAGAAGCGGACACGCTCGTCTGCTCCGGATCACCTCGATTGCACTCTCGGCCATGACCCTGTCCGAGTGCGGCGGCGATTCCACCGGAACCCAGACGCCGGTGGCCACCGTCACCGTGGCGCCGAACCCGGCATCGGTCGGAGTCGGCGCGACGGTTCAGCTCACCGCCACCGTAAAGGACGCCGCCGGCACCGAGCTGAGCGGCCGCTCGGTGACCTGGGCCAGCGACGCGACCGGTGTGGCGACCGTGAACTCGAACGGCCTGGTGTCGGGCGTGGCCGTCGGCTCCGCCAACGTCTCCGCCACGAGCGAGAACAAGAGCGGCGCTGCCGCGGTGACGGTGACCGATGCGTTGTCGGGGCAGCAGATTCAGCCGGGCGAGAGCGCCGTTCTCTTCACCACGATCGACCCGACCAGCCTTCTACGACAGAATGTCGGTCTACGACAGGATCTTGCCCGCCCTGAGACGGCGACACGCTTACTCGGCTTTGTCACGTGGTCCTTATACAGGCTGGGCATAGTGCCCAGGACGATCAATGTCCCGTCGACTAGCTCCGGAGTAGCGTTCAGCAACCCTCCGGCGGGCCTGCGGACCGGAGCTCCGGGGATGACCGCGTCCGGCGTCTCGAGCTCAGCCGCGATCACGAGGAGCATCCTCTTCGCCGGGGGGTACGAGGACGCGACGAGCGTCAACGCCACCCAAAGAGCCGTGCTCTACGACCCCGCGGCCAACCAGGCAACCGAGCTGCAGATGACCGCGGCTCGGATCTATCACACCATCACTCCGCTCTCCGGGTCGCGGGCGCTCCTCGTCGGCGGCTTCGACGGCGACGCCGTGTTGAGCTCGGCAGAAATCTTTACCGAATCGACCCAGGCGTTCGCCGCAACCGGGTCCATGGGGACCGCACGCGGCCGGCATGCTGCGGCGGCGCTGGCGGATGGACGGGTGCTCATCACCGGTGGCCTCGTCCCCGTCGGGGCAGGGCCGACTACGATCGAGAGCAAGACGACGGAGATCTTCGACCCGGCCTCTGGAACTTTCACGCCGGGGCCGGACATGAGCGTGGCGCGATTCAACCACAGCGCCATCGCGCTGGACGACGGACGCGTACTCGTCCTTGGTGGCAATCACCTGAGCAGCGCGGAAATTTACGATCCGGTGTCCAACACCTTCAGCCCGGCGGGCGCGATGAATGCGGTCCACGGGCTGGGCCACCGGGCGGTCAGGCTGTCTGACGGAAAGGTCCTGGTGCTGGGAGGGGATGGAGGAACGATTCAGCCGACGGCCGTCGCGGAGCTGTTCGATCCTTCGACAAATCAGTTCACCCGGATCGCGGACATGACGACGACCCGGATGCTGCACTTCGCGGTGGTGAATGAGAACGACGGCACAGTCATGATCGGTGGCGGGCAGGACGCAAGCGGCGACCTGCTCGCCAGCACCGAGATCTACGATCCGGTGACGAACACCTTTTCCGCCTCCGTCGACATGCCGGCGGGCAACAGCGAACAGGCCGCCGTGTTCGTGCAGCAGTGACCCGCCGAAGGCGCGAGCGCCGTCTCAGAGGTCGGTGACGGCGCCCAGGCTCGCGCTCGAGACCAGCTGGGCGTACTTGCGGAGCACGCCGGCGGTATACCGGGTTGCTGGCGGCTTCCACGCCGCCCGTCGTCGGTCCATCTCGTCCTTACACACGTCAACGTCCAGCAGCCGCTTCGCCGCGTCAATCGTGATCAGGTCGCCTTCCTCCAGGAGCGCGAGCGGACCGCCCGCTGCGGCCTCAGGCGCCACATGCCCCACGACCAGACCATAGGTGCCGCCCGAGAAGCGTCCGTCGGTGATCAATCCTACTGAGTCGCCGAGCCCCGCACCGATGATGGCGGAGGTTGGCGCGAGCATCTCGCGCATCCCCGGTCCACCCTTCGGGCCCTCGTAGCGAATAACCAGGATATCCCCAGCGCGGATCTTCCCCTTGAGGATGGCGTCGAGGCAATCCTCCTCGGAGTCGTAGACGCGGGCCGGTCCCGTGATCTCCAGCGACTTGACGCCTGAGATCTTTGCGACCGATCCCTCGGGCGCGAGGTTCCCGCGCAGCACCGTGAGATGTCCCTGGGCATACAGCGGCTTGTCCCACGCGCGAATGACATCCTGATCGCCGCGGGGAGCAGCCGGAATGTCGCGGAGGGTCTCGGCGATCGTTTGTCCGCTGATGCTCAAGGCGTCGCCATGCAGGAGACCATGGGCGAGGAGCATCTTCATGACCTGGGGAACACCGCCCGCCCGGTGCAGGTCGGTGGCGACGTACTGTCCCGACGGCTTGAGGTCGCAGAGCACCGGCACGCGCACCCGGATCGCCTCGAAGTCATCGAGCGTCAACGGCACACCCGCAGAGTGGGCGATGGCCAGCAGATGCAGGACGGCGTTGGTGGACCCGCCGAGGGCCATGACGACGCTGATCGCATTCTCGAAGGCCGCGCGGGTGAGAATGTGTCGTGGGCGAATCCCCCGCCGGACCGCCTCTACCAGGATTGCCCCCGACTGTGCGGCGCTCTCGGCCTTCTCCGCGTCCTCCGCCGCCATCGTGGAGGAATAAGGCAGGCTCATCCCCATCGCCTCGAACACGGACGACATCGTGTTGGCGGTGAACATCCCGCCGCACGATCCCATCCCTGGGCAGGCATTGCGCTCGACATCCAGAAGCTCGCTCTCGCCGATCTTGCCCGCGCTGAACTGCCCGACCGCCTCGAACGCGCTCACGACCGTCAGATCACGGCCGTGCAAGTGACCAGGCTTGATCGTGCCGCCGTAGACGAAAATCGCGGGGATGTCCATGCGAGCGATCGCGATCATCGCACCGGGCATGTTCTTGTCGCAGCCACCCACCGCGACGACGCCATCCATGCTCTCCGCGCTACAGGCCGTTTCGATCGAGTCGGCGATCACCTCGCGGGAGACGAGCGAATACTTCATTCCCTCGGTGCCCATGGAGATCCCGTCGCTCACCGTGATGGTGCCGAAGATCTGCGGCATCGCGCCGGCGGACCGGACGGCCGCCTGGGCGCGGCGCGCGAGCACGTCGAGGCCGGCATTGCACGGCGTGATGGTACTGTAGCCATTGGCAATGCCGATGATCGGCTTGCCGAAGTCGTCATCACCGAATCCCACGGCCCGGAGCATGGCACGGTTGGGCGCGCGCTGGACGCCCGCGGTAATGGCGGAGCTGCGGAGCTTGGAAGGCATGAGGGAATGTAGCTCTGGCTATCGGTCATCAGCTATCAGCTATCGGTTATCGGTTGCTCCATAGTACGCCGGCCCTCGTGGTCTGAGACCAGGAGGGCCGTTGTTGTTGATAGCCGATAGCCAATAGCCGATAGCCGATAGTCCTACGCGTCGTAGTACAGGAAGAACTCGTACGGGTGCGGCCGGAGGCATGATCGGGGCGATGTCCTTGGTCCGCTTCATCGTGATCCAGGTCTCGATGACGTCTGGCGTGAACACATCCCCCGTCGAGCAGGAAGTCGTGGTCCTTCTCGATGGCATCGATCGCCTCCGTGAGCGCTGCCTGGGACCTGCTTGATGAGTTTCTTGCGCTCGTCATGCGATCTCGTAGAGGTCCTCATCGATGGGCTTGAGGCGGCTCGAGCTTGCGCTTGATCCCGTCCAGGCCCGCCATCAGCATCGCGGCGAAGGCGAGATAAGGATTGGCGCTCGGATCAGGCGCGCGGAACTCGACCCGCTTGGCCTTGGGACTCTCCGAGTACATCGGGATCCGGCAGATGGCCGAGCGGTTCCGCGGCGGAATACATCAGGTTGACCGGCGCCTCGAAGCCGGGCACCAGCCGCCGGTAGCTGTTGGTCGTGGGGGCGCAGATCGCCAAGAGCGCCGGCGCGTGGGCGATCAGGCCACCGATGTAGTGCCGAGCCGTCTCGGAGATCAAGGCGTACCCATTCTTGTCGAAGAAGAGCGGGTTGTCACCCTTCCAGAGCGACTGGTGGCAGTGCATGCCCGACCCGTTGTCTCCGAACAGCGGCTTCGGCATGAACGTCGCCGTGTAGCCCAGGTTGTGGCAGACGTTCTTGACGATGTACTTGTAGAGCATCAGCCGGTCGGCCGTCTGCACCAGTGTTCCGAACTTGATGTCGATCTCCGCCTGCCCGGCAGTTGCCACCTCGTGGTGCTGCACTTCCACCGGCACGCCGGCCTCGATCAGCGCGAGCATGATCTTGGAGCGTACGTCCTGCAGTCGATCGACCGGCGGGACGGGGAAGTATCCCTCCTTGTGCCGCGGACGGTGGCCCAGGTTGGGGCTGCCGCCGTTGCGGCCGGAGTTCCAGACGCCTTCCTCTGAATCGATGTGGTAGTACCCCTCGAACGCGTTCTGGTCGAACCGAACGGAGTTGAAGATGAAAAACTCCGCCTCGGGTCCCCAGTACGACGCCGTGGCGATGCCCGTTGTCTTGAGATACTCCTCCGCCTTGAACGCGATGAAGCGGGGATCCCGCGAGTAAGGCTCGAGGGTGATCGGGTCGTAGATGTCGCAGGTGAGCGACAGCGTAGGCACTTGGAGAACGGGGTCCACGAACGCGGTGGAGACGTCGGGGATGAGCAGCATGTCGCTCTCGTTGATCGCCTGGAAGCCGCGGATCGACGAGCCGTCGAAGCCCAGACCCTCCTTGATCATGTCTTCGTCGAGCGTCGAGGCCGGAATCGAGAAGTGCTGCCACGTGCCCGGAAGGTCGCAGAACTTCACGTCGACGACCTGGATATTCCGCTTCTTGATCAGGTCGAGAACCTTGCCGACCTCCCCGGATGGAGAGGTGGGGCGAGCGGCTTTGGGTCGGGCGGTCGTGGCCATGGCGGTCTCACACTCGTCGAAGGTTGTGGTTGTCGAGTTCGCTCTGTTCGAGTATATCCGGCGGTGCAGATGGTGTCAAGGAAAATGCGCATGACTTGCAGGATAATCGTTCTTCACAGATCGCCCATGGGCAGAATGGGCCAAACTGTCCACTGAGATGTGCAAAATGTGCAAAAGGTCGCATACGCCGGTGCCGTCCCAGACCATCGCCATCCGTGAACCGCCCGCCAACCCCGCCATGCTCCTCGGCCCCGGCCCGTGACACCGATCGCCGCTTCGCGGGTTACTGTTCAGACAGCCCTTTTTCGCTATCGCGGAGGCGATCTGACGCTGCTGGTCTGCTCTTCCTGTCACTCGCTCCTGCCCCCGGGGAGCACCGACTGTCCTCGGTGCGGCCCCGGAAGCCTGGCCCTCCTCGGTGGCGGGGACCTGCCGGCTCCCCGTCGGTCGCCGGATGATGAAGGGATCGATCGGCTCGCTCGTGCACTCGGCTCTTCCTACCGGGTCGTCCGCCTCGTGGGTCGCGGTGGCTTCGCCGAGGTCTACGAAGTCATCGACACCGATCTCCAGCGCCGATTGGCCGTCAAGGTGTTGCGGTCGGACCTGCCCTGGGGACCAAGCACGCTCTCCCGCTTCCAGCAGGAGGCGAGGGCCATCGCGCGCCTCAACCATCCCAACACCCTCCCCATCCATTTCGTGGGCGACGCCAACGGTCTCACGTATTACGCGATGCCATTTCTTGAGGGGCGCTCTCTCGGCGACATCCTGCGCGAGGAGGGGCCGCTCCCGGTCTCCCGCGCGCTGGCGATCGCCGAGCCGATCCTCGAGACCCTGGAGCACGCGCACCACCACGGCCTGGTCCATCGCGACGTCAAGCCGGACAACATCCTGATCGAGGCGGGGACGGGACGACCGTTGCTCGTCGACTTCGGAATCGTCAAGTGGGTCGATGGTCCGGCGCACGAGACCCTCACCGGATTCGTTGTCGGAACCCCGCTCTACATGAGTCCCGAGCAGGCCCTGGGGCGGACCGGCGTCGATGCGCGCGCGGACGTGTACGGAATGGGAGTGGTCCTCTTTCAGATGCTGACCGGGGCGCCCCCCTTCGAGGGCGATACGTCGCAGGAGATCGTGCAGCGCCACCTCCATGAGCCGGTGCCGCTCGAGCCGCTCGACCGCGACCGTGTCCCCCGCTGGCTGTCGGACATCATCGTCGCCTGCCTCGAGAAGCATCCGGATGACCGCCTGCCCAGCGCGCGGGCGGTGCTCGACGCGATCCGCGCGCGGGGGCTCACGGCGGCCGACGAGGCTCGACGGCTCGGTGAGGAGCACACGCCGACGCGCACCTTTCCGAGAGCCCGCCGTCGTCGGTGGGCACGAGATCTCACGGTCGGCGGTGCGCTGCTGGCCGTCGCTGGCACCTCCTGGGTCGCCATCGGAGCACGGAAGCGGCCGACGGAGGAGGCGATGAGGCCGGCTGCGACTCTCCCGTCGACCACACCAGCCATTCAGCCCGCCCTTGTCATCGAGAACCGGCTCGTCCAGCCGATCGCTTTCTCGATGGGCGACACCGATCGGACCATCCTGCCCGGCGACACGGTGCGGCTGCCCGTTGACCCGGGGCAGTCGATCGAAGCGCACTGGGCGATGGTCCAGCCGTCGGCGAGGGGACGAATGCTGGGCCGCGAGGTGGAGGGAACCATCTCGTCGGGTGCGGTGGGGGACGAGCTGCGCGAAGTCGTGGACGCCCGGAGCGGAGATTCACTGCGATTCGCTCCCACGGTCATCAACCGGACTCGGCGGCCGCTCCGCGTCGCGGTGCTCGGCGACGGCGACACGACGGCGTGTCGCTGTCTGGTCCCGCCTGGCGATTCGATCGCGCTCGGCTACTATCTGTTCTCGCCGCGGACGATCGTTCGGGTGAAGGACGATCGCGGGGCGACGGCTCGCTTCGACGGGCTTGGCGACCAGATGGACGAAACGAGCGGCGCCGTGCGCATCACGGTTCGTCCGGAGGACTTTCGATCCCGCTGATGCCCGCCCTCGACCCTGAGGAGATCGAGTGACTACACCAGGACAGCCCATCTCCCCCGAGCCGACGCCACCGGATCCCACCGTGCCGCCACCCGCCGCAGCCGCCGCCGCGGCGATGCAGGCACCAGCTCCCAACCTCACACCCATCGTGGTTCTGCTTCTGCTGCTGGTCGTCGGCTCCGCGGCAGCCGTGTTCCTGCTTCTGAAGCCTCACGTCGCGTTCATCAATGGCCTCGCCGCACCGGTGCAGGTGTCGGTAGGTGGAAGAGCACCGGTGAGAGTTTCCGCCGGCGAGACCGCGCGGCTCTCGGCGCCGTTCGGGCGTATGCTCGTCACCGAGTGGGAAATGATCCGCCCGCTGTCGGCCGACAGCGCGCCGATGGGCGAAACGATTCACGGATCTGCGGTGGTGAAGAGTCCGCGCGGGACCGTCCGCGTGCAGGCGACGACACGACAGGGAGAGGCCGATTACTTCGCGCCGCTGATCACGAATAGCACCTCGCAGCCGCTGCGGGTCCTCGTGAATGCAGGCCTTCAGGGTGCCATGGACTGCGGTTGCGCGGTGCGGGCGGGTGGACAGCGCGTGTTCATCGGGTATTACCGGCTCTATCAGAACAGCACGGTGCAGGTGCGGGGCTCGTCGGGTGCGACCGCGACGTTCACCGAGCTCGGGCCGCGCGTGACCTCGGCCGACGCGACGGTGGGACTGCGCTTCGAGGACAAGGACTTGCGAGGCGGGTTGCCGTCGCCCAGGCGCTGACTCAGTCGCGGAGTCGCTTGGCGCGAAGCACGCTGCCCGGCGTGACCGCCGCGAACCCGTACCGCTCTCGCACCTGGTCCACCGCCGCCGAGAGATGCCGGAGCCGTTCGCGCTCCGGCGGCTCGAAGAGGTCGACCTCCGCCGAGGGGCCCAGGCCGGTCGCGCTGATGCCGATGAGGCGTACGCCGCGATTCCGCCGCCGCACATCCTCGAATGCCACCCGGAACAACTCACGGACCGTCTCGTACAGCTCGGCGTCGAGGTCGGTCGCGATGGCGAGCGTCCGCCGGCGAGTGATGGTGTGGAAGTCGTCGTGACGGAGCTTGAGGGTGACGGTCCGGGCCACCAGATGCTCTTCGCGAAGCTGCCCCGCGACGCGCGCCGTGAGGAGACCGAGCGCCGCCTCGAGCGTTTCGGGGTCTCGCAGGTCATGCGAGAGCGTCGTCTCGCGGCTGACGGACTTCGCGGCCCGATGACCGCTCAGAATCGTGCCTCCGAAACCGTGAGCCCGCCGCTTGAGTGCTCGCGCTTCGCCGCCGATGAGTCGCTCGAGCGAGGACTCCTCCATCTGCTGTATCTGCCAGACGTCTTCCAATCCCAGCTCCTGCCAGCGGGCGGCGGTCTTGGGCCCCACGCCCGGAAGCGCGCGAAGGGGGAGGCCGGCGAGGAACCGTTCCTCCCATCCCGCCCGCACTTCCATGAGTCCGCGTGGCTTGGCGGCGTCCGAAGCCATCTTGGCGATCATCCGGTTGGGGCCGATCCCGACGCTGCAATCGAGCCCGGTGCCGCGCTTCACTTCGTCACGCAGCTGCTCAGCGACCGGCAGGAGAGAGACGGGGTACAGCCGCTCCGTCCCTCCAAAATCGAGGTAGGCCTCGTCGAGCGACGCCATCGCGACGACCGGGGAGAAGCGCTCGAGTACGGCGCGCACGTCCCTGGACGCATCGCGATAGTGAATGAACGAGCCCTGGAAGAACGTGGCCCGGGGGCAGAGCCGGACGGCTTGTGAGATCGACATCCCCGCGTGGATGCCGAAGCGGCGCGCACCATACGACGCGCTCTGGACCACGCCCCGACTCTCGCGCCGTCCGCCGACGACGAGCAGCTCGATATCGCGCAGCTCCGGGTGGCGCTGGCGGCAGACCTCCACGAAGAAGGCGTCAAGATCGACGTGAATGATTCGCGCCGGCATGGGGTCCCCTGGTATCATTGGGCCGATGAATCACGAATACTATTCGTCGGCTGTACACCTCTCAACAGCACTCTCCTGCCCATCCGCGAACTGAGCGATCGAGTCGCGTTTCTCGGTCTTGGGGCCATCGGAGCTCCGATGGCCGTGCACCTCGCACGCCGGGGTCCTCTCGCCGTCTGGAACCGGACCGCTGATCGGGCGCGCGAGTTCGCCGCGGGGTACGGTGCCACTCATGCGGCGACACCCCGCGAGGCCGCCGCGTCGTCCGACGTCGTCGTGACCTGTCTCCCTACCTCGCACGAGGTCGAGGCACTGCTCGACGGCCCGGACGGGCTTCTCGCCGGCCTCCGGCCCGGCGCGCTGTTGATCGACTGCACCTCGGGTGACCCTGCGGGCTCGCGCCGGATCGCCGCACGCCTGGCGGAGCAGGGCGTCGCGTTTGCCGACGCCCCGGTGAGCGGGGGGACCAACGGCGCCGAGGCCGGGACCCTCACGGTGATGGTCGGCGCTGACAAGGAAACCTTCGAGCGCGCACGCGCCATCCTCTCGGCGTTCGGTCGCAGGATCGATCACGTGGGCCCCGTCGGGTCCGGCGATGCCGTCAAGGCGATCAACCAGGTACTGCTTGGTCTCAATATCCTCGCGGTGGGCGAGGGTCTCGCGGCCCTGGTCAAGGCGGGAGTGAATCCGCGGACGGCGCTCGATGTGATCAACGCTTCGAGCGGACGGTCGTTCGTGAGCGAGGTCCTGGTGCCCGATCGAGTGCTGACTGGGCGCTGGCCCCGGACGTTTCGACTTTCTCTCCTTTCCAAGGACGTGGGCATTGCCGTGGATCTGCTCGCCGAGACCGGCGTCCACGGCCCGCTCACCGAGCTCGCGGGTCGCGTGCTGGCCGTCGCGCGCGATGAGCTCGGCAACACGGCCGACTACCTCGATCCGATCGGCCGCACGGAACGACAGGCCGGCGTCGAGATTCGCGGATGACGCCCACTTGCCGCTGTCGCGCGCCTCGCTCAGTTTCCGTCCGTCCCGCACCGGCGAGCCGATGAGCGACTGGGGAACCACGAACAAGGTGCCCGCCGAGGCGACGCTGGCCGAAGGGCTCACGATCAAGGGCGCCCTCCACGTCCTCGCGCGCGACGATTATCCGCCGGGGCCGGAGACACCCCTCGAGATGCTCAACCGCCCGGAGGTGTTCTTCGCGCTGACGCTGGACGACGGCAGCGTGACGCTCATCCCCAAGGCCCAGGTCGCCGTCGTCTCCTGCCACGATCAGGTCCCGCTCCGCGATCCCGAGCGGATCTCCGCGGCCAGACTGGTGTCGCTCGAAGTCGTGCTCCACGGCGGCGCCGAGTACCGTGGCCGTGCCACCTACGAGCTGCCGCCCAACCGGGGCCGCGCCCTCGACTACGTCAACGCACCGGGCGGATTCTTCGCACTCTGGTCGGACAACGTGACCTGGTACGTCAACAAGGCACATGTCCGTCTGATCCGCCCCTTCGACTGAGAAACACTGTGGCCCGACTCGACCGCCTTATCGAAGTGATGCACGAACAGCGAGCCGAGGGTCTCCAACTCGCCGTTGGACGACCGGCGGCCCTCGTCTCGAACGGCGCGAGCCGGTTGCTGACCAAGGACCCACTCACCGATCAGCAGATCGTCGGACTCCTGCGCGAGATCGCGAGCCCGGACGTCGCCCCCCAGCTCGGCGGTGGAAGCCCGGTCGCCTTCCACTATCAGTCCCCGAGCGGTGGCGTCCGGGTCGAGGTGTCGCCCGGGCCTTCGGGATCCACGGCGATGCTCCGGCCCACTGGTGCGCCCGTGGGCACTGCCCGAGGGACGTCCGAGCTGTCGGCGGCGAAGGGCGAGCTCGAGGAGCTGCTCAAGCTTCTGGTGGACTCCAAGGCATCGGATCTCCATCTCCGGACCGGTATGGCGCCGCTCCTCCGCCGCGACGGCGAGCTCAAGCCCGAGGAGCTTCCCCCGCTTTCGGGCGAGCGCCTCGAGGCGATGCTTCAGAGCATCATGCTGCCCCGCGACCTCACCGAATATCGCGAGTCGAACGACGTGGACTGGGCCCACGAGATCGAGGGCGTCGCCCGCTTCCGGTGCAACGCCGGCCGCGACCGGTTCGGACCGATGGCGGTTTTCCGGGTGATTCCCACGACGGTGCGCACCGTCGACGAGATGGGCCTGAGCCGCGAGGTGCAGAACCTCTGTTATCTCACCAAGGGTCTCGTCGTGGTCACCGGTCCCACCGGCTCCGGCAAGAGCACGACGCTCGCCGCCCTGGTGGACCTGATCAACCGGACCCGTAGCGATCACATCATCACGATCGAAGACCCGATCGAGTTCGTGCACCAGAGCAAGAAGTGCCTGGTGACGCAGCGGCAGGTGGGACTCCACACCCGCTCCTTCAAGCAGGCGCTCCGCGCGGCGCTTCGGGAAGACCCCGACATCATCCTCGTCGGCGAGATGCGCGATCTCGAGACCGTCTCCATCGCCATCGAGACGGCGGAAACGGGGCACCTCGTCTTCGGCACGCTGCATACGACGACCGCGGCCTCCACGATCGATCGCATCATCGACCAGTTCCCGGCCGACCGGCAGTCGCAGATGCGCGTCATGCTCTCGGAGTCGATGCGTGGCGTCATCGCTCAGACACTCTGCAAGAAAATCGGCGGCGGACGCGTCGCGGCGCGCGAGGTGCTGCTCTCCACCCCGGCGGTGTCGAACCTGATCCGCGAAGGCAAGACCTTCCAGATCCCCTCGGTGATGCAGACCAACCGGAAGGCCGGCATGGTCACGCTCAACGATGCGCTCATGGAGCTGGTGGAGGGAAAGGTCGTGGAGCCCAAGGAAGCGTACATGAAATCGGTGGAGAAGATGGGGTTCGCGGCGGCGCTCAAGGCCAAGCGATTCGACACGTCGTTCCTGGGGGAGAGCTGATAGCTGGCTCCCATGCCTTCGCCCATCATCATCCTGGTGAACCCTCAGGACATCGTGAACATCGCGAGCGCGGTCCGGATCGCGAAGAACTTCGGGATCGAGCGGATGCGGCTGGTGGACCCGGAGATCTTCGATCCCTACCGCATCGAGGGCATCGCGCACAACACCGCTGATTTCGTGGCGCGAATCGAGATCGTGCCCACGCTGGCGGAAGCGGTGGCTGATTGCGTCCTGGTGGCCGTGCTCACCGGACGAGAGCGCGCCGCCAAACGGCGAACCCTGCGCCCGCGTGAAGCTGCGGCCGAGCTTATCGCGGCTACCGGCGATGGGCCGGTGGCGGTCGTCGCGGGACGTGAGGATAGCGGGCTCACCAACGCCGAGCTCGATCTGTGCGGAATGGTGGTGACGATCGCGACCGATCCGCGGCATGCATCGCTCAATCTGGCGCAGGCAGTCGCGATCATGGCATACGAATGCTGGAATGCGGCCGGCGGTGAGGCGATGCCGCTCAAGCCCCCTCGGAAGCGCGCCGATCCCGCGACGTCCGGACAGCTGGAAACACTCTTCACCGACTGGCAACAGGCGCTCTGGGCGATTGACTTCTTCAAGACTCGGCAGACCGAGAACGTGATGCGCTCGTTTCGTGAGATCGTCTACCGCGCGGAGCTGGATGGCCGCGAGGCCTCGTTGGTTCGCGCCATGGGAATCGAGGTCGTGCGTTACCTCGATCGGACCCGCGCCGGATGAGCCGGAGTCGTTCGCCCGCCTATTGGAGCGGCAACCGCTTTCAGAATGCCGAGGAGGAGCCCGCGGCGACGGCCCCCCTCAAACAGCTGCCGGCAACGCTGGCGGAGCGCTTCCGCGCGCTGCGATCCGGCCTGCTCGATCTCGACGAGGTCTCCGAAAGCGTGCGCTTCATGGGGGAAAGCTGGCGTTGGGCATGGGAGTACGGCGTCGGCAACCGGAAGCTCTGCTGGGTGCATTTCATCGGCGACCAGATCTCCGTCACCTTCACCCTGAGCGATGGAGAAGAAGACCGGCTGCGTCGCGGCATCCGCCTGGCCGCAATCATCACCCGAGCGATCAGCGAAGGGCAACGCACCGGCCCGGTGAAGTGGTGCTGGCTCGAGCTCGATGAGCGCCGCACCGTCGACGCATTCCTGCGATTGGCCGCACGCAAGGCGGCTTGGCTCGGTGAACGACCGCGCCCTCAGCGCACTCCAAAGGCGCGTCCCCGCCGCGCGGCGGAGGATGACTCGATGGAAGCCGACTAATGTATTCGGAATACGATCCCGTTCGGGTTGTGAAATGGACTGTGCGGACTATGTTTTTTGGCGACAAGTGAATGATTTCACGAGCGAGTGGCTTGCCTTCGGCAGTGGCGACCGTCTGTACGAGCGCCTCTCTCCAATAGCGTGAGATCGACCATGCGTACGTTGGCTCTCGTGCTCGGCGGCGTCAGTGCCGGCGGACTCGTGGCGCTCCTCGCGCTCGGTGGGACGCGCTCCCAGGCCCAGGGAACTCCCCAGCCCTCCGACTCGAACTTCGTCGCCGTCATCAGCGACACGGGATCGTTGAGGGGCCCGCGCCAGCCGATCTTCTTCCGCCACGACATCCACGCCGGCGAGATCAAGATGCAGTGCCAGTACTGCCACTACTCGGTGGCGGTGTCGCCGGAGCCGGGCATTCCATCCGTGCAAACGTGCATGGGGTGCCACCTCGTCATCGCGGGCAATACGGCCTCGCACAAGGCGGAGATCAAGAAGGTCCGCGACGCGTGGAACACCAAGACGCCAATCGAGTGGCTGCGCGTGCACTACCTCGCACGCCACGCCCACTTCCCGCATCAGCGCCACATCAAGGCGTTGGGGCCGAACGCCTGCACCACCTGTCACGGCGACGTGACGCGGATGCCCCAGGTATTCAAGGTGAACAACATCAACAACATGGGCTTCTGCATCACCTGCCACGTCGAGCGGAAGGTCTCGAGGGACTGCACGGTGTGTCATTACTGAGGGCCGATGGCTAATCGCTAATGGCTGATCGCTGGAGGCCGAAAGATCGAGCCGTTAGCCATGAGCCATCGACCATGAGCCATTCGCCGGTAGCGGGAGATTCAATGCCTGACGAAACATCGTCCACACTAGACCGCCGCAAATTCCTCACTGTCCTCGGTGCCGGCAGCGGTGCGCTGGCGCTGAACGGATGCTCGACGAGCAACGTCGAGCGACTCGTGCCGTACCTGGTGCAGTCGGAGGATCAGATCCCCGGCGTCGCGACCTGGTACGCGAGCACCTGCACCGAGTGCTCCGCTGGTTGCGGTGTCCACGTGCGGACGCGCGAAGGTCGGGCCGATCAAGCTCGAGGGGAATCCCGAGCACCCGATCAACAAGGGGAACGCTCTGCTCGCGCGGCCAGGCGGCACTGCAGGGACTCTACAATCCGGGCCGGATCAAGAGCCCGATGGTGCGGAATCGCCGACGGCACCTTCAAGCCGACCACCTGGGACGACGCGATCGCGCGGGTCGCGGCCAAAGTCAGCCGGTGGCAAGCTTGCCGTGATTTCCGGCGCCGGTCGCGGCACGTTCTCCGATCTTCTCGCAGAGTGGACCGCGGCCCTCGGCGGACGTGTCGTGCGCTGCGAGCCGTTCGATCACGAGCCGCTGCGTCTGGCCAACCAGAAGGTGTTCGGCGTGGATCAGCTGCCGGCGCACGACTTCGCCAAGGCCAAGTTCATCATTTCTTTCGGGGCCGACTTTCTCGACACGTGGCTCGCCCCGGTCGAGAACCAGCGCGGCTTCGCCGAGTCGCACGGGTTTTCGCACGGTGTCGTCGGCCAGGATGGTATACGTCGGCCCTCGGATGGATCTCACCGGCCTCAACGCCGACGAATGGCTGTCGATCCCCCCGGGCACCGAAACGGCGCTTGCGCTCGCGATGGCCTCCGTGGTCGCGACCGAGCGTGAAGGACAACACGCGCTCGCCACGGCGCTCGCGAGCTACACCCCCGAGACGGCAGCCAAGGAAACCGGCATTCCCGCGGCGAAGATCGAAAAGCTCGCGAAGGAGTTTGCCGCGGCCCAACCGAGCCTTGCGGTGGCCGGTGGAATCGGCGCTCAGCACCGCGGCGCCATCGAGCTGTGCGTGGCGGTCAACCTTCTCAACTACGTCGCGGGCAACGTCGGTCAGACGGTCAACTTCGGCGTCGACCTCGCCTCGGGCGACGGATATGCGGCACTCGGTGAGCTGGCGGCCGCGATGGATGGCGGCCAGGTGGGCGTGCTCCTCGTGCACGACGCCAATCCGGTCTACGCCCTTCCCAAGACGAGTGGCTTCGCCGAGGGGATGAAGAAGGTGCCGTTCAAGGTCTCCACGTCGCTGTACCTGGACGAGACGGCGTCACTGTGCGACCTCCTGCTTCCGCAGCATCACGCCCTCGAGCGGTGGGACGACGCGGCCCCGCGGGCGGGTGTCCATGGTTTGATGCAGCCGGTGATGGAGCCGGTCTTCGACACGATGGCGACGGGCGACGTGCTGCTCAAGGTGTCGCAGAAGGCGGGCGGAGTGCTCGCCAAGTTCAATGCGCCGACGTATCGAGGCGCACCTCCGGAGCCAGTGGAGCGCCCTCGGCAGCCAACAGGGAGAAAAAGACGCCGAGGCTTTCTGGCGCGGCGCATTGCAGCGTGGAGGCGTCTACGAGGAAGCGCCGGCGCCCGCTCCGGCGTCGCTCGCCGCGGGCGCGACGGCGACGTACACCCGTCCCACGTTCGAGGGGAAGGGCGACTTCGTCCTCGTCACGTATCCGCACGCGCTGCTCTACGACGGCCGCGGCGCCAACAAGCCCTGGCTGCTCGAGAATGCCGATCCGGTCACCAAGATCACCTGGCACTCGTGGGTCGAGATCTCAGCCCGAGACCGCCGCGAAGCTCGACGTGCGCGACGGCGAGATCCTTCGGCTCACCTCGCCGCACGGGACCCTCGACGCTGCCGGCGTACGTCTACCCCGGCCTCGTCCCCGACGTCGTTGCCGTCCCGCTCGGCCTCGGCCACACCGCCTATGGCGCCTTCGCGAAGGGTCGCGGCGTCAACGCGCTCGACCTGCTCGGCGCACCGAGACGGGTGACTTCCTCCCGTACCTCTCTACCCGGGTCACCGTGGAGAAGACCGGCGGGTACCGGAAGCTGGCGCGAGCACCGAGGGAGTGCCGCGGCAGCTCGGACGTGGAATCGCCGAGGCCATGCCGCTCGCGGCGGCGCAGAAGGGCCTCACCCTCAGGCAGGCCTACCTCGAGGAGGGACACCCCGAGCGCGAGGAATACTCCGAGCGTGAGGTCGAGGCACTCGAGGGATGGAGCGAGGCGCAGCATCGGAAGGCGACAGAGCACGGCAACTACGCCGGCGATCACCCGCAGTGGGGGATGGCGATCGACCTGTCGCGCTGCACCGGGTGCTCAGGCGTGCGTCACCGCCTGCTACGCCGAGAACAACATCCCGACGGTCGGCGAGGCGGAGGTCCTGCGCGGCCGCGAGATGACCTGGATGCGGATCGAGCGCTACTGGGAGGGCGGGGACGCGACGGGCGAGCCGCTCGCAGGCGCGGTTCGTCCCGATGCTGTGCCAGCACTGCGACAACGCGCCGTGCGAGCCGGTCTGCCCGGTGTACGCGGCGTACCACACGGCCGACGGCCTCAACGGCCAGGTCTACAACCGCTGCGTCGGCACCCGCTACTGCGCCAACAACTGTCCGTACAAGGTGCGCTACTTCAACTGGTACGAGTACAACCAGAAGGCGTGGCCCGAGCCGCTCAACCTGCAGCTCAACCCCGATGTGACGGTGCGGGCCCGCGGCGTGATGGAGAAGTGCACCTTCTGCGTCCAGCGCATCCGCGGCGCGCAGAACCAGGCCCGCCTCGAGGACCGCGCCGCTGGTGGACGGCGAGTTCATCACCGCCTGCGCGCAGGCCTGCCCGTCGGACGCCATCGTCTTCGGCGACGTGCATGACCCGGAGAGCCGGGTGGCGCGGCGCAAGCAGGATCCGCGCGGCTATCACGTGCTCGAGGAGCTCAACGTGCGACCGGCGGTCACCTACCTCGCCAAAGTCCTGCACCCAGCGGAGGGGTGACGATGGCCGCCGTTGCGCACCCCGCGACGGAGCACGAGCTGGTGCCGAACCAGACCCACGCCGAGGTCACCCGCGACGTCGTCGCGACGCTCGGCACGCCGGGCCGGGGCTACATGCTGCTCCTCGCCGGCGCGGTCGGCGTTCTTCCTGGTCGGGCCTCGGCACCTTCGCCATGCTCGCTGAAGGACGGGCTCGGCCTCGCCGGCTACAATCCGCCGATCTTCTGGAGCGTCTACATCACGACCTTCGTGTTCTGGATCGGCATCGGCCACGCCGGCACGCTGATCTCCGCGATCCTCTTCCTGTTCCGCTCGCCGCTGGCGCACGGCGGTCTACCGCTCCACCGAGGCGATGACGGTGTTCGCGGTCATGACCGCCGGCCTCTTCCCGATCATTCACATCGGCCGGCAGTGGATCTTCTACTGGCTGCTGCCGTATCCGAACCAGCGGTTCCTCTGGCCCAACTTCAAGTCGCCGCTGATGTGGGACGTCTTCGCCATCTCCACCTACCTCACGGTGTCGCACCACCTTCCTCGTGCGTCGGTCTGATCCCCGACGTGGCGGCGGTGCGCGACAAGGTGAGCGGGCTGGCGGCAGACGGTCTACGCGCTCGCTGTCGCTCGGGCTGGCAGGGCACCGACAACCAGTGGCGGCACTACAGCCGCGCCTATCTCTACCTGGCGGCGCTCGCGACGCCGCTGGTGCTCTCGGTGCACTCGGTCGTGTCGTGGGACTTCGCGATGTCGCATCGTCCCCGGCTGGCACGGGACGATCTTCGCGCCCTACTTCGTGGCCGGCGCCATCTACTCCGGCATCGGCATGGTGCTCACGCTGATCATCCCGCTCCGCAAGGCGCTCAAGCTCGAGCACATGATCACCGAGTATCACTTCGACAACCTGGCCAAGCTGACGCTGCTCACCGGCTCGATCCTGTTCTACGCCTACGCGATGGAGTACTTCATCGCCTGGTACAGCGGCAACACCTTCGAGCAGACGACGTTCTTCCGCCGCGCCTTCGGGCCGCAGTGGTGGGCCGGCTGGACGATGATCATCTGCAACGCCGTTCGTCTCCCAGCTGCTCTGGTTCAGGAAGATCCGGACCAACCTGACCGCGCTGTTCGTCATCTCGATCTTCATCAACATCGGGATGTGGTTCGAGCGCTACGTGATCATCGTCTCGTCGCTCAGCAACGACTACATCCCGTAGGCCTGGGGCAGTCCTCAATCCCGACCTGGGCCGACTGGGGCATCCTGGCCGGGCTCGTTCGGCTGGTTCGGCATGTGGTTCCTGCTGTTCGCCAAGAACTTCCCGATCGTGGCGATCCAGGAGATCAAGGAGATGATCCCGATGCCGCGGAAGCGCGGGAGGGCACACTGATGGCCGCGCAAGAGTCCGTGCCCGGGCGTGCTCGCCTCGTTCGAGCACGTCGATGCCGCGGCCGACGCGATCCGCGCGCTCAAGGCGCGGGGCGCACGCGACCTCACCGTCTACTCCGCGTCGCCGAACCACGAGCTCGAGGAGGCGCTCGAGCACCAGGTGCAGCCCGGTGCGGCTCTTCACCCTGATCGGCGGCCTCACCGGCTGCGCCGCCGGATTCGGCATGACGATCTGGATGTCGCTCGACTGGCCGCTGCTGGTGGGCGGCAAGCCGATCGCGTCGATCCCGCCCTACGTCGTCATCGCGCTTCGAGCTCACGATCCTGCTGCGGCGCGCTCGTCACCGTCGCCGGCGTCGGTGCTCCTCTCGGTGCTCAAGGCGCAAGCGCGGGATCGCGTTACGATCCCAGGTTCACCGACGACCGGATCGGCATCTTCGTGCCCGCGAGCCGGAGCAGGTCGGGCCGACCGAAGAGCTGCTCCGCACGGCCGGCGCGGAGGAGGTTCGTCATGAGACGGCGTAGACGCGGCGCTGGCGCTCCTTGCCGTGCTCTGCGGCGGCTGCGATGCTGGTACAACCAGGTGCCGTCGCCCGACGATCTCTGGCACGTGATTCCCTGGTTCGACCACATGATCCGGTCGCGCTACATCCATCCGTACCAGACGGCGCGACGTTCCGCGCTACACCCCGGTGGGCACGGTGCCCGTCACCGGCGGCGAGCCCGACTGGTCGGATGAGTGGACCACGGGAAAGACGACGACCGTCAACGCGCTGCGGAATCCGTACGCGCAAGGCGGCACCGGCACCACGTGGAACCCGGGGCCGGACGTCGCGCAGATCCCGCGCGACATCGACGCCGCCGGTGATACGCTCTTCCAGACCTACTGCGCCGTCTGCCACGGCTCGGCCGGCGATGCAAAGGGAACGGTGTCGTCGCGGATCGGCGCCCCGTCGCTGCTGACCGCCCGGGCCCGCGCGTACCCCGATGGCTACATCTACAGCATCATCCGCTACGGGCGCGGCGTCATGCCCCGTTACGGCGACAAGGTCTACCGCCCCTTCGACCGCTGGGCCATCGTGAACCACGTGCGCAAGCTGCAGGCACAGTCGCCGGCGCCACAGGAGCCGCCGGCGGCCGCGACTCCCATCCCTCCGGCGCCGAGCGCGCTCGGCTCGACCGCCGAGGTGCCGAAATGACGACGACTGTTCACGAGCGGCTGGCCCGCAGCTCGGTCACCGGTCGCTATCCGCTCTTCCTCGGACTCGGCGGCGGCCTCACCATCCTCGGCGCCATCCTTTTCTTCTCGGCGCTGGCGGCGGGAGACGGTGACCGCGCCTGGCAGCTCTTCCACGTCAACTGGCTGTATTTCACCGGTCTCACGGCCGGAAGCGTCGCCTTTGTGGCGGTGCACAAGATCACCAACGCGAAGTGGTCCGGCATGATCAGTCCGGTTCGCGGGCGCGTCCATCGCGTTTCTCCCCGATCTCATTCCTCGCGATGCTCCTGATCTTCAGCGCGGGATACGGCGCGATCTACGGCCCGATGAACGCCGCGATGCCCGAGCTGGCACACTCGAAGGCCATCTGGCTCTCGCACGGCGTGCATGTTCGCCCGGGTGGCCGTGGGACTTCTCGTGTTGATGTACGCGGGATGGAGACTGATCCGCGCCGATCTCGTGCCCGATCTCCTGGAGACCCGCGAGCTGGTGCCTGGCGCGACGGCGCGCCCTGTACGATCGCTTGAGCCGCGACTACGACGGCAGCGAGCGCGCCGCGGTCGAGCAGTACGGCCGCATCCGACACTACGCCCCGATCTACGTCGTCACTTACGCGATCGTGCTCACGATCGTGGCGTTCGACGGCATCATGGCGCTCCAGCCGCACTGGTTCTCGAACCTGCTCGGCGGCGTTCTACTTCATGGGGTCCTATCTGGGCGCGCACATGCTGCTCGCGCTCATGATGATGTACGGCGCCTCGCACCTCGGCGTCGCCGACCTCGTCTCGCCCAAGCAGCGGCACGATCTCGGCAAGCTCTGTTTCGGGTTCACCGTGTTCTGGACCTACCTCATGTGGGCCCAGTTCCTGGTGATCTGGTACGGCAACATGCCCGAGGAGACCGGGTTCGTCTTCGCGCGGCTGTGGGGACGCTGGCTTCCGATCGGCTGGGCCGTGGGTCCTCGGCATGTTCATCATTCCGTTCTTCGGCCTCCTTGGCGTCGCGCCCAAGAAGACCCGCCCCGTGTTCGCCTTCTTCGCGACGGTGAGCCTGGTGGCGCTCTGGCTCGAGCGGTACCTGCTCGTGATGCCGTCGGTGACGGCACTCCCAGGCCCCGTGATCGGCGGCCCCGAGATCGGCCCGACGCTGCTGTTCATCGGACTCTTCCTGCTGGCCTACGCCTTCTTCGCGCGGACCTTCCCGATGGTGTCGCCGAGACTCGCGGACATCACGCTGGGGCGCGAGCGCGGCCACTCGGCGATCACGATGGAGTACGAGCATGAGGAAGAGCCGAAGGACTACGTCCGGCCCGACCTGATCGAGAGGCGGACGAAGGATCGATAGTTACTCGCTGCTCGCTGCTGGCTGTTCCGAAGCAACGACCCTCCGATTTGATCATCGGAGGGTCGTTAGCCATACGGATCAGCGAGCAGCGAGCAGCCAGCAGCGAGCAGCCAGTAGCGAGCAGCGAGCAGCTACTTGCTTCTCATCTCCGCGTTCATCCGGCGGATCATCGCCCTCAAGCTGTCCGACGGCAGATCGCCCGTGATCGCGAGCATGCGGTCGCCGAGCTGCATCGCCATCGAGTGCTCCATCGCCATCGAGCGATCGGCGTTGATGACGATGGTGCCGGCGCTCGAGTCGCCGCGCGGCTGCCCCGAGTCCGCGTCGGCCAGTTGCCGGCGGGCGAGGAGCTGGGAGACGTCGCTCGCGGAGCCCTCGATGGTCTGAATGACCTGACCCGACTGGAGCTGCTGGGCCACGACGGTCAGCGGACGGGCGCCTTCCGCCTGCTGCACCTGAACGCGAACCACCGGCAGACCGTCGATGTGTGGCAGCGGCTTCCCGGCCTCCTCCTGTGCGCCGGCCCAGGACATCGTCCGCCACATTCCGCCGAACTCCTCACCCGGCGCGCGCGACGACTCCAGCTTGGTGAGCTGGACCGCGGGAACCGGATTGAGCACCGCGAGCACCGCCTCGCGATCCCGAGTGGGGGCGGAAGTGTCGCCAGTCGCGACCGGACGACTCTTCGCCGGCGTCGGCGGCTCGGAGCCTTCGTGGCGGACCGAGCGGTAGGTGTCGGCCGCCGCCGGCGCGCGAGTGGAGTCGGCGCGTTGGACCGCAGAAGGCAGCCGGCGCCGGCGCCGCAGGTGCGGCCATCACGGGTGCGCGCGTGGCAACCGACGCGGCCCCGGTCGGCCGCAGGAGGAGGCTGGCGCTGTACCCGAGTCCGACGGCGACCACGAGACTCGCCGCCCAAGCCATGATGTTGAGGCGACGGCGCCGCGCGGAGACGACGACGTCGGCGCGGTGGCGCAGACTCTCGAACGACGGCGAAATATTCCGAGGAGGCGCGAGCCGAGCGAGCAGCGCCGTCGTGCGATCGCGCAGCGCGGCGATGCCGTCCCGAGTCGCCTGGCAGGACGGACAATCGGCCAGGTGGCTCTCGATCTCGACGCACTGGCTGCGACTCAGCCCCTGGTCGAGATAGGCGTGAAGCTCGTCCTCAGGAATGTGCCGCATCGGTCCCCGTATCGGTGTTCTGTCTGTCGTGCGCGTCGACCAGGCGACGGCGCGCCCTCGCCAGGGTCGTCCCTACCGCTCCCACCGCCAGCCCGGTCTGGGCAGCGATCTCCGGATAGCTGAGTCCCGCGTCCCAGAGCAGGAGGATCTCGCGGTCGCGCGGCGTGAGCGTGTTGAGCGCTTCCTGCACCGAGGCCATCTGCTCGTCCCGCTCGACGGTATAGTCGGCAGCCGGGGCGACTGTTGGCTGGGCGATCGGATCGCCCTTGAGCAGCGTTAGATGCCGCCGACGCCGCACCGCCGCCCTGGCCTCGTCCCGAGCGAGGTTCGCCGCCACGGCGAAGACCCACGCCCGAGGCTTCTCGGGACGGTGGGACAGCGCGCGGACGAACACTTCCTGTGCCAGGTCCTCGGCGCGTTCGGCGTCCCAGACCTTTCGGTACAGGAATCGGACGACCGCGGTGTATGTGGTCTGGTAGAGGTGCTCCAGATCGTCCGTCACCTATCCCCCCGAGCGGGTTCGTGTGGATGACGGCCAACTTCCCAATTGTTGCACACTTGCGTGGTCCGGGCTGGCATTTCAGTTCGAGACTTCCGGCGACGTTTAAAAACGCATCCTGGGTGGAGTCCCTGGTTCTTCGGCGGCCACTCGCTGCACAGGTCAGGCTTGGCCGGTCGCCCGTCGGCCCGCTGCCGGCCGTGCAGGGTGCAAGCCACCCCGTCCTCGCCGAGGTAACCGCAGGCTGAGATCACCTCGACCTCGATCGAGTGATCCCCCTCCCGATCGATCTTGCAGAGATACGGCGAGCGGCGCGAACGCACCAGGGCTTCGAGCGCCCGCTGCTTCCGGGTACACATGATCTCGAGCTGAAGGTCGCGGCAGCAGGCCGCCTTCATGGTGTTGTCGGCGGTCCGGCATCGAGCGGTCGCGCACGGGTTTGCATCGCCGCCTGCCACCGTCGGCATTTCGAGCACCGGCAGCGAACGGGGAGGGAAGGGCAGCTCGCGGATCGCGTTCCGCGCACGATGCACGACGACGAAGCGGTTGCCACCGAGCTGGAACTGCTCCCGTTCGCGAGCCGGTGTCCGCCGGAACGGCCTCGAGTACCCGTGTGCGCGGCAGCGCGAGCCGCCGTTCGATTCGTCGAGATGGCGGCAGGCCACGTGGAGCGTAGCCTCGACGTAAAGATCGCCCTCGCCGTCCCATAGCTCGTGAAAGGTGATGTTGCCGGTGTGGCCGAGCAGCCAGGTTGCCTCGTGATCGAGCGAGGTGATGCCGTCCTCGAACGAGCCGACCCGCAGGGTGACGCGGAGCCCACGACACTGGGGCCCCATTGTGCGGCAGGGTGGGACCCGGTAGGTAGGGGGATGGGTCTGAGAAGAGGCGGATCCCATGGTGGAGAAGGTAATTCCTCCCTCTTCCATTTGGTGTGATGCACTGTATACTTGGGGACTTGTGAAACGGTTCACAAAGTCCGGCAACTTTCCTGGAGGCGTAGCGGCGATGCGTGTGACTTCGATGGTGGCGGGGCTGGCCATCATGTTGGCGGCCTGCGGCGGCGAGAAGAAGGAAGCTGAAGCACCTGCGGCCGGAGCACCGGCGGCTGGAGCACCTGACACGGCTGGCGGCGGCGCGCCGGCAGCGGCGCCTGCGGCTGCTCCCGCGGCCGGCGGCGCGAATCACGACGTCAACATGACACTGAATGGCAGCAAGTATCAGTACGAGCCAGCCGAGCTGACGATCAAGGCGGGTGACGTGATCACCTTCCACAACAAGTCGGGTGGACCACACAACGTCTCGTTCTGGGCCGACAGCATTCCGAAGGGCGCCGATGCCGCCCTCAAGTCGTCGATGCCCGATCAGATGGGTCCGCTTCAGGGCCCGCTCCTCACCGAGCAGGACGGCACCTACAAGATCGCGTTCACCGGCGCACCGGCGGGTGAGTACAAGTTCTACTGCCTGCCGCATCTGGCGTTGGGAATGCACGGAAAGATTACGGTTCAATAGGGCTTGCGGCTGATAGCTGATAGCCAGTGGCTGCTCTTATACCCAACGACCCTCCGATGACATCATCGGGGGGTCGTGTACATTCGCATCAGCCATCAGCCATCAGCCATCAGCCATCAGCCATCAGCCATCAGCCATCAGCCATCAGCCATCAGCCATCAGCCATCAGCCCGCCCTCAGCCATCAGCCCTCAGCCCTCAGCCCTCAGCCCAAAGCCGATCGCCAACCCCACCACCGCCCCAGCCACCGCGTCTACCCCGTAGTGCATCTGACAGTACACGACCCCGACCGTCAGCAGAACCGTGGGAATCACGAGCGCGAATCCGAGCACGCGATTGCCCCGGAACGACGACACCGTCGCTGCCACGGCGGCCGCAACGTGTGAGCTCGGAAACGCCGCGCCGTACGAGCTTCCCGCCGCGAGTGTCGCGTACACGAGCCGCGCGGGGAGATTGTCGATGAACCACGCACTCGGCCGCGGGAACAGGTAATACGGCCCCGCGACCGGAAAGAACACGAAGGCCAGATAGCAGGCGACGAACGTCGCCATCACCGTGAAGACGAAGTGTCTGAGCTTCGCGGTCTGCCTGCGGCGGAGGAAGATCAGCGCGGGCACGGTCACGATCAGATAGTACGAGAAGTACGCCGCGTGCAGCACGGCCGACCATACCCGGCTCGGCATCGCCTGCCACCACGTGCGACTCACCTGAACGCCGAACACCGCCGTCTCCCACCGTTGCACCAGCCCATCGTGCACCGACACGCCGTGCCCATTGAGGATCCCGACTTCGCTGTACAACCCGACCAGCAGAAGGAGCGGATAGATCTCGCCGAGCGCCTGTCCGGTTGCGCCGAGCGGCCTGCGACGAATGAGATAGAGGAGCAGAACGAAGAGCGCGTGGGCTGGAAGCAGCCACCAGCATTCCGGCTGCCTCGGTGCTCGGATGACCGCGACGACGGTGATGACCGCGAGGTATACGAGGAGGAGCCGGTCGACAGGAAGGAGAAGCCCGAGCAGCGTCGTTCCGCCGTTTCGCCCTTCTACCCTTTCGGCGGCCGTCACACCCAACCCGCGCTCCGATACCAGTGCCACGTGTCGGACAACCCCACGGCGAGATCGCGCTGGGCGCTCCATCCACTGTCGCGTGTGAGCGGTGCCGGATCACCGGTCCAGGCCGGCTGGAAGAACTCGTTCGCCTTGTCCGTGGTGAGGATCGTCGGGTGACGCGTGAGTCGCGCGGCCGTCTCGGTGACGGCGAGAATCCCGCGTCCCACGCCGATCGGGACCTTCACCACCGCGACCGACCTCCCCATCGCGCCCGCCACGCTCCGCACGAACCGCGTGCTCGTGAACACGTCGGGATGGCTCGCGTAGTAGATGCGGCGGGTGGTCGCCGGCGTTCCACCGGCGGCGATGAGCGCGTCGGCCAGGTCGGCCCCATGCACCGCGCTCAGCTCCTGCGACCCGTCCCCGAAAACGGGCGCGATCCCGAATCGGGCGATGCGGAACACCTTCAGCACTTCGTGGTCGCGCGGGCCGTACACCATCGGCGGGCGGACGATGGTCCAGTCGAGCCGGCTCGCCTTCACGACCTCTTCCGCGGCGAGCTTGCTGCGCCCGTACGCCGTTACCGGCCTCGGAGGCTCGTCGCCTTTCATCGGGTTGCCTCGAGGCGACGGACCGCCGGCTGCCATCGACGAGACCAGCACGAATCGCGGATTGCCCGCCTTCTGCGCGGCCTCCACGATGTTGCGCGTGCCCTCGCGATTGGCGGCCATGAAGTCGTCTTCACTGAGGGCCGCGATCACACCCGCCACATGATAGACGATGTCCTGGCCCTCGACCGCGCGGGCCAGCGCCGTCCGGTCGGCGAGATCCCCCGGAATGACGCGGACGCCGAGCGGCGTCAGGGCCTGCGCCCTGGCAGCGGAACGAGCGAGCGCCGTCACCTCGTCCCCCCTCCGGCGCAGGGCCTCGGCGAGATGGCTGCCGACGAAGCCGGTCGCGCCGGTGACCAGCGCCTTCATATCGGTCGGTCGTAAAGCCGATAGGTCTTGTAGACGCGGAAGGTCATCTTCTCGAGACCGGCGTTCATCGCCGGATTGTCCTCGAGGATCCAGCCCGCCTCGCCCCACGTGATGCCGAGCGCGCCGCAGTGGGTCCAGATCCAGTGATAGAGCATTGCGTCCACGCCCTTGCCCTGCCATTCGGGAACGATACCGAGGAGGAGGATGCTGGCGCGACGGATCTTTCCGGTCTTGAGCGTCCACAGGAGCCTGGGCAGGACAGGCAGCAGATACCCGCTTCCGATTGCTCTGGAAGACCTGGTTGAGGTCGGGCAGCACGAGCCCGAACCCGATCACCTTGCCGTCCTTCTCGGCGAACGGGACGATATCCGGAATGACGACCGGCTTGAACTGCTCCGCGAGATGATCGATCTCGTGGTCGGTCATCGGGATGAAGCCCCAGTTCTTCTCCCACGCCGTGTTGTAGAGCTCCTTGATGCGCTCGACGTCGCCCTTGAAGTCCTTCATGTTGAGCGGACGAAGAGTGATGCCCTGGCGTTGCCGGATCAGCTCCGTGCCGCGCGCGAGTCGCTCGGGAACCGGGATGTACTTCTCCATGCTGCCGCCCTGGTAGACCAGGAGGTCCTTCGCCTTGTGTGAAGCCCGACCGCTCGAGGAGCGTGCTGTAGTAGCGGCGGATTGTGCGGCATCATGAGGGTTGGCGGGGTATCGAATCCATCGACCAGGAGCCCGCACTCGTCGTTGACGGAGAACGAAGCAGGGCCGCGCATGATGTCGTGACCGCGACCTCGGCACCATCCCGCGGCGGTGGCAAGCAGCGCGTCGGCGACGCCTGGTCGTCGACCGACTCGAAGAAGCCGAAGAAGCCGACGTTGTCGCCGTGCGTCTCGTTGTGGAGACGGTTGCTGATGGCGGCGATCCGGCCCACCACCTCGCCGTCCCGCTCGGCCAGGAAGTACTCCGCCTCGGCGTGCTCGAAGAACGGATTCTTGTCGCGGGAGAGAAGGAGCACGACGTCCCTACGCAACGGCGGGACCCAGAGCGGGTCCCGCGCGTGAAGTCGATAGGGGAGATCGATGAATCGTCTGAGATCCCGCCGGTCGCGCGCCGCCGTGACGCGCGGCGGGCGAGGGTGACTCAGATGACCCCCAGGTCCCGTCCGATGCGACCGAACTGCTCGACCGCGAAGTCGATCTGCTCGAAGGTGTGCGTCGCCATCACGCTGGTACGGAGCCGGCACTCGGACGGCGGCACCGCAGGCGGCGCGACCGGATTGGTGAAGACCCCGGCGTCGAAGAGCTCGCGCCACATGAGGAAGGTCTTCTCGAGCGGTCCGATCAGCACCGGGACGATCGGCGTCTGGGTCGGGCCGATGTCGAAGCCGAGGCTCCGGAAGCCCGCGTGCAGGCGACGGGTGTTGGCCCAGAGCATCTCGCGCCGCTCGGGCTCGCGCTGCAGCACCTCGAGCGCCGCGAGCACGCCCGCGGTGTTGGCCGGCGGCAGCGATGCCGTGAAGATGAGCGGGCGGCAGTTGTGCTTGAGGTAGTGGATGACGCTCTCGCTCCCGGCCACGAAGCCGCCGATCGACGCGAGCGACTTGGAGAACGTGCCCGCGATGATGTCCACCTCGTCGATGAGGCCGAAGTGGGCCGCGGTGCCGTCGCCGTTGGGACCGAGCACGCCGAGGGCATGCGCGTCGTCGAGCGCGAGGGCGGAGCCGTACCGGCGCGCGATCCGCACCAGGTTGGGCACGTCGGCGATGTCGCCTTCCATCGAGTACACGCCGTCCACCACGATCATCGAGCCGTGGGTCCCGCCATTCCGCTCGAGGCGACGCTCGAGGTTGGCGAGGTCACCATGGTTGAAGCGCTCGGTCTCGCCGTAGGACAGCTTGGCGCCGTCCACGATCGAGGCATGGTCGAGCTTGTCGAGGTAGACCACCTCGCCACGGCCGACCAGGCCGGAGATGAGGCCGAGATTGGCCGAGTAACCGGTCGAGAAGACGAGGCAGGCTTCCTTGCCCAGGAACTCGGCGAGGGCCGACTCGAGCTGCTCGTGAAGGTCGAGCGTGCCGTTCAGGAAACGGCTGCCGGTGCAGCCGGAGCCGTATCGGCTGAGCGCCCGGGACGCGGCCTCGAGCACCTTGGGGTGGTGCGTGAGCCCGAGGTAGTTGTTCGAGCCGAGCATGATCCGCTTCTGACCTTCGATGACGACCACGGTGTCTTCCGACTCCGAGATCGGCTTGAAGTACGGATACAACCCGGCAGCCTGGATTTCCCTGGCCTTGGTGAAGTCACGGCACTTGTCGAAGAGCGCGACTTGTTGAAGTTCTTGAGTATCCACGTGGCCTCGGAACTCTAAGGTATGACTTGTCCCCTCATCGCCTTATGCCTGAACGGCTTAAAGTAGCGTCACCGGGGTAGTGACACAAGTTGCATGGACGTGACGTTCTGCCGGCGATTTGAGGCCGGACTCTGTCGCAAGGGATGCGCCGCGGGGGCCAGAAGTCGCCGATCGGTACCCATTTGACAGCGGCCCGCAATCCACCGACCTTTCCACAAGCTGGTGTCCCGCTGGAGGTAACCGTGTCGTTCGGGGAGTTGTTCAGTCGCCGGGATTTCGTTCGCGCCGCCGGGCTCGTGGCCGCAGGATTGGCCGGCGCCCGTAGCGTATCGGCGTCCGAGCGTCTCCTCGGGAGGACAGGGCTCTCCGGGCCGGGCGATCCGGAGGTGCCGAACGAGGAGATCGCCCGGATCCTGAAGGAGATCGCCGGCGACCGGCCCATCCGGAGCGGCGACAAGGGCAAGATGTCGCTCGACATGCCGGCGGTTGCCGAAGACGGGCGTGTGGTCCCGGTCATCATCGAGAGCAACCTGCCGATGACGGCGGAGAATTACGTGAAGGCGGTGCACCTCATCGTGGACCACAATCCTGATCCCCACCTCGCCGCGTTTCATCTCACCCCATCGATCGGCAGCGTCTTGATTCAGACCCGTATCAAGATGAAGCGGACGACGTGGGTACGCGCCATCCTGGAGACGAGTACGGGTGACGTGTGGGCCGACTATGCGAGAGTGAACGTGACGCTCAACGGGTGCGGCTGATGAGCTCCGTCGGCGACGCCCGGATCAAGGTCCCCGATCATATCGCCAAGGGCGATACGATCCTCGTGAACTCGATCATCTCGCACCCGATGGACACCGGGTTCTTCCGGACCGCGGACGGCCAGCCCATTCCCGCGTGGTTCATCAAGGATGTCGTGGTGACGTACGCGGGCCAGGAGATCGCGCGCTTCGAGTGGACCTCGGGGATCAGCAGGGATCCGGTCGTGAGCTTCCTGCTCAAGGCCGACACCGCGGGCCCGCTTACTATGGTCTGGACGGACAACAAGGGGTCGTCGTTCACGAACACGGTGGACATCACCTTCGCGTCGGCATAGCGATCCCCTTCGTCCTTCTCCTCTCTCTCTTCTCCTTTCTCCCTTCTCCGTTTCCGGCACGGGAGCTTGCTCCCGGCGTCTACGCCGTCGTTGGAGACACAGGCCGTGGCTCCGAGGGAAGGCCGAACGCCGGATTCATCGTGACGAGCGAGGGCATCGTCGTGATCGATGCCCTCGCGAGCCCCCGCGACGGCGCCCGTCTCCTCGAGACGATTCGCAAGACCACGAAGCAGCCGGTCAGGTGGCTCGTCCTCACGCACCATCACCCCGATCATCACTTCGGCGCGATCGTCTTCAAGCGGGCCGGCGCGAAGGTCATCGCCCATCCCGATCGGCGCACGCTCGCATCGGACGGCGGAGAAGACGCGCTGATCGCCGACTGGGTGCGCGTGGTGGGGCTCGACGCGATGCGCGGGTTCGAGTTCGCCGACACGCCGGACCGTCCTGTCACCGGCAGCGACACCCTGCACATGGGGGCGACGACGATCGTCATCACCCATCCCGGCGCAGGGCATACCGCCGGCGACCTCATGATCTGGTTGCCGAAAGAGCGCGTCCTCTTCGCCGGCGACCTCCTCGTCGAGGACGGCGTCACTATGATGGTAGATGGGAGCTCGAAGGAGCTGCTCAAGGGCCTGGATGCGATCGACCGCCTGGACCCCCGAGTCGTCGTCCCGGGTCACGGCGCTCTCCCAACGCACCCGCGTGATCTCGTCGCCCGCACGCGGCGGTACGTGACGGGATTGCAGGCGGAGATGCGGGCCGCGGTGGAAAAGGGAGTTCCGATGAAGCGCGCGATGGCGGATCTTCCGCCGGCCGACGAGAAGCGTCCGGTCTCTCTCGCTTCGCGACGCCGGCGGAACGCGGTGCGCGTGTATCTGGAGGAGGAGAAACGATACATGGGTCTCGAGGACTCGATTCCATGAGGTGGACCACTGCTCTGGCCTCGGCGCTCTGCCTCGGCGCATGGAGCGCTGCTGCTCCGCGTTCGTCCACTCCGTCCTTTCCGGCCTCCCCGCGGCTCGTCTCGACCGACTCGTTGGCTGCCTGGCAGCTCAACAAGAAGGTGATTCTGCTGGACGTCCGACCCGACGTCTTCGCCTACCTCAAGGGGCACCTGCCGGGCGCGGAGTACCTGAACAGCGAGACTCTACGCGCCAGCGAGGGGGGCATTCCGACCCGCCTGCTCTCGGCGGAGTCCTACTCCGCGCTCTTCTCTCGGCTGGGGCTGGCATTCGACATACCGGTCGTGATCTACAGCGCGGGAGAATCGCGGAACATCGACGCGACGTTCACCGCGTGGCTCCTCGCCGGCTTCGGGCACCCCAACGTCTACATTCTCGATGGCGGCTTCTTCAAGTGGCAGCTCGAGCAGCGGCCGGTGGTGCAGCCGTATCCGAGGATTCCGGTCACCCGTTTCCCGAAATCCTTCCATCCGGAGGCCGCATCGCTCGAGGATGTGCGCCGAGCCCTGGCGACGAAGGACGCGATCCTCGTGGACGCGCGCCCGCCCGATCAGTTCGCCGGTGAGGCCGGGGCACAAATCCGTCGCGGGCACATCCCGGGGGCGATCAATCACTATTGGTCCGACGACCTGACGCAGGAGGGGTTCGGGCACGTCTGGAAGGACACGACGACGCTCCGGGCCGCGTATCAGTCGCAGGGGATCACGCCGGACAAGCGCATCATTGCCTACTGCAACAGCACGACCGAGGCGAGTCACGTGCACTTCACGCTGCGGTATCTGCTGGGCTACCCGCACGTGCGGGTGTACGTGGGGTCGTGGACCGAGTGGTCCGAGCGCGCCGACCTCCCGATCGCGACGGGCGCGCGGTAGCGTTCGCGCTGCCGGGCTTCGCGACTGCCGGGCTTGCGCTCCGGGCGGGCCCGTCTCGCTCGGTGCGCTGCAGTCTGCTCCGCTCGGAGCCAGCAAACTGCGCTGTCTCCTCGTCTCCGCCGACTGACGCACGCCTCGCGACCCGGGCCCGGGCCCTTCGCCGCCCGGCGTCGCTGGAATGGTGCCGCACGCCGCGCGCGATGCTGGCCGCGCGAGCCGGAGGGGCAGGGGTTCGGAGGCAACCTCCCAGGTGGGTGGGGCGGGGATGTCTTGGAGGTTGCCGGAGAGCCCCTGTCCCTCCGGTGAAGCGCCCAAGCAGCGATGCCTGCGAACGCAAAACGAGCGGCGATCCGTCCGCCGCTCGTGCACGTCCACCGCCGCGATACCGGGCGGCCTACCGCATCGCGATCCCGCTCCGAAGCTGGCCCGGCCGCCAGATCACCCCGCCGCGCATCACCCACTCCACGGACTCGAGATTCTGGATGTCCGCCTGCGGATTCTTGGACAGCAGCACCAGGTCCGCGTAGTGCCCCGGCTCGATCGTCCCGATCCGCTTGCCCGCCTCGCCACCGATCGCGAGCGCCGCGTCACGCGTCGCGGTCAGGAGCGCTGCGGTCGGGCTCAGCCCGATCGAATCCACGTAGAGCTGCAGCTCGCCGAACAACGTCGCCCGCTCGTTGGGTGGCGCGATCGAGACGTGATCGCTGCCGGCGCTGATCCGGACGCCCCGCTTGATCGCCTCGCGGGTCACTTCCATTCCGAATCCCCTCGCCGCGCGCACGTATTCCTCCTGCAGGCTGGGCACGTGACGGTTCCGCATATCGAAGCCGGCGACGCTGCGTCGCGTCGCGTCGAGCGTGGGCTCGAACATCGTCCCGCGGGCGGCCATCGTATCGAGCGCCGCGAGGATGCGTGGGTCGTGGGCCGCCTCGGGCGTCGCCGCCAGCGCGGTCGCGGCCTGCAGGTCGCCGTCGTTCACCAGGGTGTCGCGGTCGTCCGCCGAGTAGAGCTCGCCGGCGAGACCGGCGGCGTGGACCACCCCATCCTGTCCCGCGGTGGACTGCTCACGTACGCTGGCCGGCTGCACCCACGCGTGACCCCACACCGGCATCCCGGCGCGATGCGCTGCGTCCACGAGCCGCCGCACGCTCACGCTGTCGAGCTGGGCGTAGAGCTTGAGTCCCATGGCACCGGCCGCCTGCGCGACGCGCACGATGCTGTCGGGGCTCGACGTCCTTCGTGTACATGATCGGCGTCCACCCCATCCACTGCATCGTCATCGCCGGCGGCTGATGAATGCCCACGCCGCTCGCGGTCCGGGTCACCCGGTAGGCATTGGCGCCGTTGAAGAAGAAGCGCTGGCCCGCGACGAGCTGCATCGAGTAGACCCGTGGCGCGGCGTTCATCGCGCGCACCCTGGACAGGAGGAGCGCGGGGTTGCCGCCCATGTCCCGCACCGTCGTGACGCCCTGAGCGAGATAATCGCGGAGATCGAGGTCCAACTGCTCGCTCACGCTGCCGTTCACGACGAAGAGAAGATGGACGTGGCTGTCGATGAGGCCGGGGATGAGATACTGCCCCTGCCCGTCCACGACTCGGGCGCCCTTGGGAACGAGGCACTCGCCCGCGGATCCGGCGCAAACGATTCGGTCACCCCGCACCAGGGTGACCGCGTTCGGCACGGGCGCCCGTCCGGTTCCATCCCAGAGCGTGGCACCTACAATCGCGATGTCGGGATTGATTGGAGTGGGGGGCCGGAGTGGGGCAGGCGCCGGGCTGCAGGCCGCCGAGAGTGCTACCGGCAGCGAGGTCCAGAGCCACTGGATCCTCATGCGGAACGCCCCGTCATGGTTCAAAATGCCGCCCTTCCTGCCCGATTGCCGTGACCGCCGGTCGGCTGTCTCGGTGAGCCAGATCCCACTCTCCTGCTATCGGTCGGTCGGCCCGAGAAGGTTACGTGGGGCCACCTTAGCAGGATCTCCAGCGATCGAAGCCCGACCCTTTTTCGACCTGGAGACCGGGTCCGGCCGTCGCGCCTTCGGGAGGGGGACCCGTTGGGCATACCATAAAAGCGGCATAGCCCATGCCGCGGTTCCCCGTTAGTCTTACCACCGTGCCCCAGCATCAGTTTCTCCGCACCCGCCGCCGCCGTCGCACCGAGGCGTTGCGACGTCTCGTCCGGGAACATCACCTCGCCCCAGGCGACCTGATCCAGCCCCTCTTCGTCGTGCACGGTGCCGGGGTCGAGCGCGAGATCCCCTCGATGCCCGGCGTCCACCATCTCTCCGTTGACGACGTTCTCGACCGCGAGGTCGATCACATCGTCTCGCTCGGCCTGGCAGGCGTCATCCTCTTCGGCATTCCCGAATCGAAGGATCCGATCGGTAGAGAAAATTTCGACGACGATGGCATCGTGCAGCAGGCGCTCCGCCGGCTGCGGCAGCGCCATCCCGATCTCCTCCTCATCACCGACGTCTGCTGCTGCGAGTACACCGACCACGGCCACTGCGGCATCATGCGCGACGGCAGCGGTGGACAACGACGCCACGCTCGAGGTGCTGGGCCGGGTCGGCGGTGAGCCACGCGCAGGCGGGGGCCGACATCGTGGCGCCGAGCGGGATGATGGATGGGCATGGTCGGCGCGATCCGCGCGGCACTCGACGCAGCGCGGCTTCGCCGATGCGCGCGATCCTGAGCTACGCGGTCAAGTACGCCAGCGCCTTCTACGGTCCCTTCCGCGAGGCGGCGCGAGAGCGCGCCCTCCTTCGGCGACCGCCGCCAGTACCAGATGGATCCCGCCAACGTGCGCGAGGCGCTGCGCGAGGCGGCGCTCGACGAGGCCGAGGGCGCCGACATGCTCATGGTGAAGCCGGCGCTCGCCTACCTCGACGTGATCCGCGCCGTGCGCGAGCGGACCGAGCTGCCGCTCGTCGCCTACAACGTGAGCGGCGAGTACTGCCATGGTGAAGGCGGCCGCGAAGCTCGGGCTGGATCGACGAGCGGCGCACCGTGCTCGAGATGCTGACCGGCATGCGGCGCGCCGGGGCCGACGCGATCATCACCTACCATGCGACGGACGCCGCGACGTGGCTCGCGGAAGGCACGGCGTGACCGACGTGCGCGCGGCCAGGATCACCGCCACATCGGACGCGCCTCTTCGCGAGGCGCGGGAGGTGCTGCCCGGCGGCGTCAACAGCCCGGTTCGCGCATTCGGCGGCGTGGGCGGCACCCCGCGCTTCATCGCGAGCGGCCAGGGCGCCTGGCTGACGGACGCCGACGGCAACCGCTACGTCGACCTCGTGCTCTCGTGGGGGCCGCTGATCCTCGGGCATGCCCATCCCGAAGTGCTGCGAGGCCGTCGTCGAGGCCGCGCACGCGGCACCAGCTACGGCGCCCCGACCGAGCTCGAGGTTCGGCTCGCGGAGCGGATCGTGCAGACCTTCCCGTCGGTCGAGATGGTGCGGTTCGTGAGCTCGGGCACCGAGGCCGCGATGAGCGCGGTCCGGCTCGCGCGCGCGGCGACGGGCCGCCGAGCGATCGTCAAGTTCGACGGCTGCTATCACGGACACGCCGACGCGCTGCTCGCCGCCGCCGGCTCCGGCGTCGCCACGCTCGGCCTGCCCGACTCGCCCGGCGTCACCCCGGCCACGGTGGCCGACACGCTGGTCGCCCCGTTCAACGACCTCGCCGCGGTCGAGGCGCTCTTCGCCGCACGGGCGACGAGATCGCCGCCGTCCTGGTCGAGCCGGTCGCGGGCAACATGGGCGTCGTGCCGCCGGATCCGGGCTTCCTCCAGGGTCTCCGCGCGATCACCAACGCAACGGCGCGCTCCTCGTCTTCGACGAGGTGATGACCGGCTGGCGCGTGCACCGGATCGGCGCGCAGGTGCTCTATGACGTCCGGCCCGACCTCACCATCCTCGGCAAGGTGATCGGCGGTGGACTTCCCGCGGCGGCGTACGGCGGCAGTCGCGCACTCATGGAGCAGATCGCGCCCGCCGGTCCGGTCTATCAGGCCGGCACGCTCTCCGGCAATCCGCTCGCGATGGCGGCCGGCCTCGCGACGCTCGACGTGCTCGGCCGTCCCGGGGAGTGGGAGAAGGCGGAGCGCTGGGCCGCCGCTGCGGCGAGGCGATCGTGACCTCGGCCGCGCGGGCCGGTGTCCCGGTGACGGTGCAGCGCGTCGGGACGATGTTCACGCCGTTCTTCACCGGTTCGCCGGTTCGCCATTTCGCCGATGTCAAACGCAGCGACCGCGCCGCCTACGCCGCGTTCTTCCACGCGATGCTCGACGCCGGCGTCTACCTCGCGCCCTCCGCCTTCGAGGCCGCCTTCACTTCCACCGCGCACGGCGAGGCGGAGCTCGGGGCGCTCGAGGCGGCGTTGTCCTCGGCATGGCAGCGGTAGCCGTCGTCGGCGGTGGACTCGCTGGTCTCACCGCCGCCTACCGACTGAAGCAGCGAGAGATTCGCGTCGTTCTCTACGAGGCGAGCGACCGGCTCGGCGGCGTGATCCGCACCGAGCGGGACGACGGCTACCTCGCCGACCTCGGCCCCAACTCCCTCGCCGCGCCCACGCCCGAAGTCGCAACGCTCCTCGCCCACCTCGGTCTCGAGAGCAGCATCGTTCCCGCCTCGCCGACGGCGCGGAAGCGGTTCATCGTGAAGAAGAACAAGCTCGTCCCCCTTCCGATGTCTCCTTCCGAGATCCTCACCACGCGGCTGCTGTCCCAGAGCGCCAAGCTCGCCGTGTTCGGCGAGCCGCTGGTGGATCAGTTCGATTCGCCGATGGAGGAGAGCATCGCGGGGTTCGTGCGGCGGCGCTTCAACCAGGAAGTCCTCGACTACGTCGCCAACCCGTACGTCGCCGGTGTGTACGCGGGCGACCCCGAGCAGCTCTCGGTCCGCCACGCGCTGCCCCGGCTCTATGGTCTCGAGCGGCATCACGGATCGGTGCTCAAGGCGTTCATGGGAAACAGTCGCGAAAAGAAGAAGAGAAAGAAGGCGGGCGAGGAGCCGCCGGCCCCGTTCGTCTCGTTCCGCGAGGGAATGGAGCAGCTTCCGGCTGCCCTCGCGCGCGAGCTGCATGCGGAGGTTCGGCTCAAGGCGCCCGTCACCTCGATTCGCGTCGGGCCCAAGGGGTGGACCATCGGCGCGGCCTTCCAGGCCTCGGAGCTCTACGACGGCGTCATCCTCACCGTTCCCTCGCACGGCATCGACGAGCTCGATCTCGACCTGCCTGCCGGCGACCGGCTCAAGACGCTCGGCAGCATCACCTACCCGTCTGTCGCGGTGGTCGTGCTCGGCTTCCGGCGGGAAGACGTCACCCATCCCCTCGACGGGTTCGGCTTCCTCGTTCCGGAGGTCGAGCGCCGTCACGTGCTCGGCGTCATCTTCTCCTCGAGTCTCTTTCCCGGTCGCGCGCCCGACGGTCACGTCACGCTCACCGCATTCGTCGGAGGCGTGCGGAACCCCGATCTCGCCAACGCCGACGTCCCCACCATCACCGCGCGAGTGCTCGACGACCTGCGGCTCCTGCTCGGCGCCAAGGGCGAGCCCACCTTCCGCGCCTTTCATCTCTGGAGCAAGGCGATCCCGCAGTACGATCTCACCTACAGCCGCTTCAAGGAGATCATGGATGATGTCGAGCGGCGGAATCCCGGGCTCGCGCTGGCCGGAGCGTATCGCGAAGGCGTCGCGGTGGGTGAGGTGATCGCCGGCGCGGAGCACGCGGCGACGCGACTCGCCGAGCATCTCTCGGAAGCAGCCGCGACCCGATGAGCGCGCGGCCGCTCACGGTCGGCACGCGGGGCAGCGCGCTGGCGCTCTGGCAGACCGAATGGGTGCGCGACCGGATGCGCCGCGCCGGCCACGAGACCGAGCGGGTGGAGATTCGGACCACGGGGGACATCGTCACCGACGTTCCGCTCTCCCGGATCGGCTCGCGCGCCCTCTTCACCAAACAGATAGACGATGCGTTGCTCGAGGGGCGGATCGACCTCGCGGTGCACTCGCTGAAGGATCTCCCGACGGCGCTGCCCGAGGGGATCTCGCTCGCTGCGGTGGCCGAGCGGGAGGATCCGAGCGACGCGCTGGTGGGGCGCGGGCAGGAGCCGCTCACGTGGGAGACGCTGGCGCACGGCGCGATGGTGGGGACCAGCAGCCTCCGGCGTCGCGCGCAGCTCCTCCACGTGCGGGCCGATGTGCGCGTCGTGGACCTCCGCGGCAACGTCGGCACCAGGGTCACCAGGCTCGACGAGAGCGACGACTGGAGCGCCGTGATTCTCGCGACCGCGGGGCTCGTGCGACTCGGTCTCGCGAACAGAATCAGCCAGCGACTTCCTCCGGAGGTGATGCTGCCGGCGCCGGGGCAGGGTGCGCTCGCTGTCACGGTGCGCGAGGGAGACGCGATCGCGGCGGCGGCGGCGCGGGTGGTGCATCACGCCGGGACGGCGATGGCGGTAATCGCGGAGCGGGCGTTTCTAGGTACGCTCGAGGGCGGATGCCAGGTGCCGGTGGCGGCGTTGGCGACCGTGCGCGAGGGAGCGCTCAAGCTGCACGGCCGCGTCGTCGCGCTTGGCGGCGAGCGCGCGGTCGAGGGGATCGAGATGGGGCCGGCGACCAACGACGAGGTGGCGGAGGCGGTCGGCGTGGCACTCGCGGAGCGGCTGCTCGACGACGGCGCCGATGAGGTCCTGGCACTCGTGCGCGATGCGTCGCCGCCGATGACGGAGCCCTGATGCGCGGTGCGGTCGTCATCACCGCATCGACGGGAACCTTTCCGGGACTCGTGGAGGCGGTGCGGGCGATCCCCGCTCCGGTGGAGGAGACTCCGCTGATGGAGTTCGCGCCGCCGCTCGACTGGGGGCCGGTCGATCAGGCGCTCGACCGGATCGACGAGTTCGACGCGATCGCGGTCACGTCACCACGGGCCGCCCGGGCATTCGCGGGACGAGTCGCAGCACGAGGGATCAACGAGCGATTGGCCCTCAGCCATCGACCGGCTATCTGGGCCGGCGGCCAGGCCACTGCCGACGCACTGGGGAAAGTGATGGGCGAAGTCCGTCAGCCATCGGCCAAGAGCTCGGTGCGACTGGGCGCCGCGGCGGCACTCGCGTCCGCGATGCTGAAGGCCGGAGTCAAGGGACCGGTCCTCTTTCCCTGCGGCGATCTCCGGCGCGATGAGCTGCCCGCGCGGCTCCAGGATGACGGCGTGGATGTCGAGGACGTGGTGTGCTACCGGTCGGTGCTCGCGAGCGAGGGCGCGGCGCGCGCGGCGGCGGAGCGGGCGCGAGTGCTCATCGTCGCGAGCCCGAGCGTCGCCGATCTTCTTGCCCGGGCCTGTCCACCCGGGGTGCGGCCGATGCTGCTCGCGGTCGGCCCGACCACGGCGGCGGCGGCGCGTGGCTCGGGCTGGCCGCCGGCGGCGGTGAGCAGCCGGCCGGATGCACCGGGCCTGGCGAAGGCGGTACGCTCTCTCCTTTCATCCATATAGTCTTCACCCTGATCACCCTTCGACCCTTCACCCTTGAACGATCTCTTCCTCCGCGCCTGCCGTCGTCAGCCAGTCGAGCGCGTGCCCGTCTGGATGATGCGGCAGGCCGGCCGGTATCTGCCCGAGTACCAGGCGGTGCGCCGTCGCGCCGATTTCCTGACGATGGTGCGGACGCCCGAGCTGGCGGTCGAGGTCACGCTCCAGCCGGTGGACATACTCGGCGTGGACGCCGCGATCATCTTCAGCGACATCCTGGTGGTGCCGCAGGCGATGGGCATGACGCTCACGGTGGAAGACGGCGTCGGGCCCCGGTTCGACGCGCCGCTCCGCGCTCCCGGCGACATCGATCGCCTTGGCGATCCGATGGCCGGCGACGCGCTCGGTTACGTCCTCGAGGCGATCGGGCTCGCGCGGAAGAAGCTCGAGGGGAAGGTGCCGCTCATCGGGTTCGCGGGTGCGCCGTGGACGTTGATGAGCTATATGGTAGAAGGGGCGGGGACCAAGACGTTCAGCGTCGCCAAGCGGTTTCTGGCGGAGCAGCCCGAGCGGGCACACGCGCTGCTCGACCGGTTGGCCCGCGGCGTGGGACAGTTCCTCAAGGCGCAGGTGCGGGCCGGTGCGCAGGCGGTCCAGCTCTTCGACTCGTGGGCCGGCGCGCTCGGTCCCAGGGACTTTCGCGAGTTCGCCCTTCCTTATATGACGAAGGCGGTGAGGATCGCGCGCGAGGCGGGCGCGCCGGTGATCGCCTTTGCGCCCGGAGCAGGGTGGGCGCTCGAGGAGATCGCGCTCGCGACGGGAGCCGAGGTGATGGGCGTGGACTGGCAGACCGAGGCGCACGCCGCGAGACGGCGGCTGCTCGATCACGGTGTGGCGCTGCAGGGCAACCTCGACCCGACGCTGGCTCTACGCGCAAGCCCGACGTGATCCGCGAGCGGACCCGCGCGATGCTCGCGGCGTTCGGCGGGCGAGGCCACATCGCCAATCTCGGGCACGGCATTCTGCCGGATGTCCCGGTCGAGCATGCGCGGGCGTTCGTCGATGCGGTGAAGGAGTGGAGGGTCGCCGTGAGTCCGATGATCTCGGCGCGATCGGATCGTGGGTGTCATCGAGACGCTGCACGACGAGGCGACGGTGCTGGTCAACACGCTCGACCACGGCGGCGCGTTCCGCGAGGACGCTGGGACCGGCCGGGTGGCGGCGGCGGCGTGACGCGAGTGCTGGTGGAGGGGAGCACGTTCGAGAAGGCCGGCGTCAACCGCTCGGTGGTGAGCGGTGTGCTGCCGCCGGAGGAGATGCGCGCGGCTCGGCGTCGCGCGCGTCGCTGCCGGCGCCGGCGGAGTTCTTTGCGGCCGGCCTCAGCATCGTGATTCATCCGTGGAGCCCGATGGTGCCGACGGTGCACCTCAACGTGCGGTACTTCGAGATCGTGGCGCCGGGCGGGCCGCTGGTGGACTGGTGGTTCGGAGGCGGCACCGATCTCACGCCGTACTATCCCGCGCCCGAGGACGCGCGGCACTTTCATCTGATGCTCAAAGCCATCTGCGACCGGTACCACCACTCGTACTATTCCCGATTCAAGACCTGGTGCGACAACTATTTCGTGAACACCCACCGGGGCGAGGAGCGCCGCGGCATCGGCGGCATCTTCTTCGACAACCTGCGGCCGGGCGAGAGCGGACTCGACTTCGAGCAGCTCCTCGCGTTCGTGATGGACGTGGGGCGGAGCATGAGCGCGACGTACGCGCCGATCGTGGACCGGTGCCGGAATCTCTCCTATGGAGACCGGGAGCGCCGATTCCAGCTTGTGCGCCGTGGGCGGTATGCGGAGTTCAACCTGGTGCACGATCGGGGGACGGTGTTCGGGCTTCGGACCGGTGCGCGGATCGAGAGCGTGCTGATGAGTCTGCCGCCGCTGGCGGCGTGGGAGTACGCGCCGGAGTATGAACCGGGGTCGTTTGAAGCAGAGCTGATGGGGATGTTGGAGCCGAGGGACTGGGCTTCGGGGTAGGTAACAATGGAGTGTCGCAGGAGTGTCGCATTTTCGATGATTTCTGATCGGTTTGTCCCCTACCACCACATTTCCGCGCTCCGTACCTTTCTTCGTCGACTCCGATCGATCGTTCGAGATGCAGCCGCGTGGCCCGAATGACTCGGGAGTGCGGCGCGTGGGTTTTTTTCGCTCTGGTCTTCCGACTGGCCTGTCTCCTATGATGCGGGCCTATGTCCGACGCCAACCGGCCAACGGCCAGTCTCCCGGCGCCGCGTCTGCTTCACCAGGTGCGGCAAGCCGTCCGGGTGCGTCATTACAGCGCACGAACCGAAGAGGCCTATGTCGCGTGGGTCCGACGGTTCGTCCGGTTCAACGCGATGCGGCATCCGGTGGAGCTGGGCGCGCCGGACATCAACCGTTTCGTGACGGCGCTCGCTGAATCGGGGAGACTGAGCGCGTCGACGCAGACTCAGGCGCTGAGTGCGCTGCTGTTTCTGTACCGTCATGTGCTTCGCGCCGACCTCGGCGACCTCGGTGTCATCGCGCGCGCCAAGGGCCCGGTGCGGCTGCCGGTCGTGCTCGATCGGGAAGAAGTTGCCTCGCTCCTCGCGCGGCTGACCGGAACGCCACGCCTCGCTGCGCTGCTCATGTACGGCGCGGGGCTTCGGCTCAGCGAGGTGATGCAGCTCAGGGTCAAGGATCTCGACTTCACGATGCGGGAGATTACCCTCCGCCGGGCCAAGGGCGGCGTGGATCGCATGACGATGCTGCCCGAGGCGGTGCTGCCCGAGCTCGAGCCTCACCTCGAAAGAGTGCGGCGGCTCCACCAGCGGGACCTGGCGCGCGGAAATGGGCGAGCGCCGATGCCGGGAGCGTACGAGCGCAAGTCACCAGGGGCCGCGCGGGAATGGAAGTGGCAGTTCGTCTTTCCAGCCACGCGGCGCTACCTCGACCCGCGCACGGGCGATCTCCGCCGCCATGCGATGCACGAGTCGGCGGTCCAGCGTGCGGTGCGCCAGGCAGTGATCGAAGCGGGTATCACCAAGCGGGCGACGTGTCACAGCCTGCGGCATTCGTTTGCGACCCACCTGCTCCAGGACGGATACGACATCCGCACGGTGCAGGAACTGCTGGGTCATCGCGACGTCGCGACGACGATGATTTATACCCACGTGCTGAACCGGGGTGGGATGGGGGTGCGGAGCCCGATGGACCGGCGGCACTGATCCCGAAATGTCCACGCCGATCCGGCATCGTTTATCCCACGCTGCCTGCAGTGTCGTTTTGACAGGGCAAAGAGTGACCCGACCTATGATGAAGTGAGGTCGAGAATTGCCGTGATCGTTTTCCGACTCCTGCAGTGTCGGGGTGGAAATCGGGCGGCGAAGTAGCTGGACTAATGGGATTGGCGAACGTGGGATGCGGGTAGGAGAATTACAGTTACGCGGACGCAACCGAGGATCTACAAATGCGGAAACTCAGCCGAATCGAGGGCGCATCTGGGATGTGGATCGCGATTGCCGCACTTGCATTTCTTGGATGCAGTGAACCCGACTGGGTCACCACGATTGGTACGCTCAATGCAGACTCTGCCCGTGTCGCTACCCTAACCGCGCCCACTCATGTCACTGTGGGCACATCCTTTGTCGTAACGGTACAGACGGTGGGGCCTAGCAACTGCACTCGGCCCGAGCGTACCGATCTATCAGTTACTGGGAGTCTGGCCCGTTTGGTACCGTATGACCAAGTGCCCGCGCCGGGACAAGCCGCATGCTTTCGAAACCTGGCTCCGTTCTCGCATTCGCACGCCGTCCAGTTCGAGGCGCCCGGTCAGACCACGCTTCGGGTGATTGGGTATTTCGGGGAGGGCGACGAGGCGGCGCTGGATTCGGTGGAGGTGGGGATCGCGGTCGACCCGTAGCAAACATCGCGCAAGCGCCGCCTAACCCGCGCATGCAGCCGACAAGCGCGCGCGAACGCAGCTCGGTTGATGGCGGAACTCCGATGGCGATTCAGTGGAACGTAGGATAGTGCAGGACGAGTGAGTCGCTTGCAGCTGATGCGCAGGTCGTTAGGCGGCAGCATCCGAGGGAGGTCGCAATGTGGAGATCTTCACACCCTGAGCTGCAGCGATGGTTGGCCCTGGGTGGCTTGATTGCACCCTTCGTGTTCGTGGGGGCCGTGATCGTGACGGCCGCGGCTCGTCCAGACTACCGGCATGGTGAGCAGATGATCAGCCTCTTGGGAGAACTTGGGGGACCTCGGGCCGCGGTGATGAACTTCGCTGGATTTCTTCTCTATGGCGTGCTGGTTCTGGGCCTGGCCGCTGGGTTGCATGAGGCAATACGGAACGGCCCCGGTGACTGGCTGGGCCCGCTGCTCCTGGCAGTCTACGGGCTGGGCTATGTTGCCGTCGCCTTCGCACCGTGCAGCCCTGGCTGCACTGGGACATCATCGACGCCAAGTGAGCAGGCCCACTTTCTGATCTCTCGGGTAATCTTTCTGACAGCCGTCGCGGGGCCATTTGTCTTGTTCGCCCGCCTGGCCAAGGACCCTGCTTGGTCGAGTCTGCGATATGTGGTACTCCTGCTTTCAGTCGTCGGCTACCTGCTCTTCCTCCTGCCCGCTGCCGGGACTCGGCGCTGGCTCGCAGCAGCGGTTGTTCATCGGCTGCACCCTGGGCTGGATTCTCGCACTCGCATGGCGGCTATTCCGCCTGACAGCCCCCAGGCCCACCTTCGCGCCGGCTGCCGCCTAACCCGCGCATGCAGCCGACGAGCGCGTCCAAACAGAGCTCGGCTCGGGCGGTGAGTCCGGGTTACGGAAATGGAACCGAAGTGATTGTGCGGGCGCGGAACTTGTCGCTTGCAGCTGATGCGCCAGTCGTTAGGCCGCCGCGTAAAGGTCATCTCGGCGACAAGGCAAGCTCCACGGACACCGAAGACGTATCGTGGCGCTTTCGACATCGCCTCGCAGTATTGCGAACCAGACAGACGCCCTGGAGGCCGCGACCATGATTCGAGCCATCGGCACTTTGATCACGACGCTGTGCGTTGCGGCGACCATCTGTCTGGGACAGTCGCCCCCACCCGCGCCCGAACTGGTGAGCCTCACCAAGGCGCTCTCGGGAACATGGTCGGCGACGTACACCTTCATTCCTGAGGCGCCCGCCACCGACAGCACCGCGCGCGGGGAAGTGACCTGGGAGCCTGGGCCAGGTGGGTTCACGCTCCTCGAGAAAGAGCACGTGTCGAGAGTATCCGGCGAACAGTTCCTACTCCTGATCGTGTGGTGGAACGATAGCACGCACACTTTCCGGGGTATGCTGTGTAGCAACTCGGGTGTCGAGGCATGTGACGTGACCTCGTACGCCAATTCGACGTTGTCATGGGATGGCAAGACGTTTGTGCTCGACTTTCCGTTCATTGAAGGCAGCAGGCACATGCGGTGGCACGGAGTCTGGTCCGACATCGCTGCAACCTCCTACACGGAAACGGGCGACGTGGGCGAGGCGGGTGGCACATTGAAGCGAGTGTTGACGATTCATGCGACACGCGTCGCGCGGGCGTCGCAGGATTCATCGCCAGCACACTGAGGTTCGGCGGCCTAACACGCGCTTGCTGCGGGCGGCCGCGCAGGTGATGTTGCGCCTTCGGCGCTGACGCGGCCGCCGCAGAAGCGCAGAGTCGTTAGGCCGACCGCAATGGGGAGAACGATGGTGATCGAGGCGCGGCCCTCGTTGGAGGCCCTCGTTGAACACGAGGACCTGGGAGTGGCCGTCCTCCATCCGGGCGGCTTGGCGATCACCGCAGAGCTGGCGGAAATGTGCGCCGTCCGGCCCGGTGCCCGAGTGCTGGATCTCGCGTCTGGCACGGGCGAGAGCGCCTGCTTCCTTGCCGAGCGATTCCATGCCCGTATTGTGGGTCTCGATGTCTCGGCGCGCATGGTCCGTACGGCGACACAAAAGGCGCACGCCCGTCAACTGATGGGCTGGTTCACTCAAGGCGATGCCCATGAACTCCCATTCGCTACGGCCACGTTCGACGCCGCCATCTGTGAGTGTACCCTATCCCTCTTCAACAAGGGGCGGGTGCTCCGGGAGCTAGTACGGGTCGTCAGGCTCGGGGGGTATGTCGGCGTGCATGATCTCTGCTGGCGAGGCACGGTTCCCGAGAAGTTGAAGCGGCGGCTCTGGGAAATCGAAGGCGAGCAGCCGGAAACGCTCGAGGGCTGGAAGCTCTTGTTCGCCACTGCCGGCTTGATTGAGCCAAGGGTTGCAGACCGCTCGAGCGTAATGCGCCACTGGATGAAAGATGCACGGCAGAGCCTCGGGCTGCGCGGGCAGGCACGGTTGGCCGGTCGCGCCCTCAAGCGATGGGGCTTCAGCGGGCTTCTGGCTGCCCTGCGATCGGAGCGCGTGTTCTCGAGCCGGTTCACCGGATATTGCATCGTTGTGGGCCGCAAAGGTTAAAGCGCAGCTTGCCGACGCCTCCGCCGCGGCGGCCTAACCCGCGCATGCAGCCGACAAGCGCGTCCGCGCTGCCTTTCACTCGGGCGGCGAGTGCCGATGAGGGAAGTGGAACGAAGTGATTGTGCGGGCGGAAGGCTTGCCGCTTGCAGCTGATGCGCAGGTCGTTAGGCGCTGCCTGTTCAAATCGGCCTCTGCCGGAGCACGCGAATAACGGTGCGTGAGGGCCAACCTGGAGGGCGTATCGGATTCATTGGCTCCGGAGCCGTCGCGGGCGCCGTTGCCGCCCTCGTCTTCACAGCCGTCCACCAGCTGCTCATCAACGCGATATGGTTCGCCTCCAGGACATGGGTGACAATTAAGTCCGAAGACATAGGTGACAGTCAGTAACGCCGGCGATAGTGCCGGCCGAGCGCATCCTCGATGAGGAGGGTCCGCTCATGGAATCGGCCCAGCGCAGCGGACCGAAGTAGACGTCCCATTCGCCGTCGTCGATCTCGACCAATCCGATGTGCTCCTCACCCAGGGTCTGGCTCACGTTGACCCACTGGTTGTGCCAGCGAATGCCGCCGTTGCGGCTGACGCGGCGGACCTCGTAGTGGCCGGGGTACTCGACCGGAGGCAGCTGCGCGGGATACGGCCGCGGTGAGGCGGTATAGCGTGAGGCCGGCGTCGCATCATCGAGGGCCTCGTGGGGGCGCACGGTGTTGTACTCCTGGCGCCAGCGATCGAAGCAGCGCTGTTGTTGCGCGCGGCTGGGCCGCGGCGGCCGGGTGCACTCGCGCTTCAACGTCAGGTGCATGCGTTCGTGCCGGCCGTTTTGCTGCGGGGAGGCCGGTTCGATGAGATCGGGGAGGATGCCGAGCCGGATCCACCAGACGGCGAGCGCGGAGAGGCGGCCCAGTGCTTGGGTAGCGAAGGGGACGCCGTTATCGGAGCGGATCCGCTGGGGCAGGCCGTAGGCGCGGAAGAGCCGCTCGAAGACGGGCCGCGCCTCGACCAGCTTGGTGCTGGTGAGGGCCTGACAGGCGAGGAGCATCCGGCTGTAGCCATCGGCCACGGTGAGCGGGAAACAGTACTGACCGTCGCCCAACTTGAACTGGCCCTTGTAGTCGGTGGTCCACACGGCATTGGCCGCGTCCATCGGGACGCCGGGCGGTCCCGCGTGCCCGGGGCGGCGCACGCGCCGACGAGTGGTGACTAGCCCGAGATGCTGAAAGCAGCGCGCGACGGTCGAGCGCACGGGCCAGGGCGCATCCGGCCAGCGCTGACCCACCAGGCGCAGCAACTTCCGCGGCCCCCAGTACGGGTGGCGCTGATGGGCCTCGAGCAGGCGCTGCAGCAGCACCGGATCGAGCGCTGCTGGCGAGCGGTGGGGGCGACGAGACTGATCCGCGAGGCCGGCGACGCCGAGGGTATCATAGCGGGCCAGGAATTTGTAGCCGGTCTTGCGGCTGATGCCGTACGCGGCACAGAGCTCGGTGACGGGCACGACCCGACGTAGCGCGTCGTGAACGAATTGCTGGCGGAGCTCCACGGTGACGACCTCCTGCCACGGCATCGGATCCTCCTTGAAGAGTCCGAAACCTGGCGATAGTGTCACCTATGTCCTGCGACTTAAGTGTTACCTCTGTATATAGACTGAACCAACCCGCAGCCTAACCAGCGCATGCAGCCGACAAGCGCGTCCGGGCGCAGCGCCTGTTAGCGCCGCCCGCCGATGGTGGGCGGCGGAACGTAGGGTTGATGCATGCGCGGGCGAGTCGCTTGCAGCTGATGCGCCGGTCGTTAGGCCGCCACGAGGCGTCCGCATGAACACAGCGATTCACAACCTTCGCCTTGCCGCACGAAGCCTCCACCGCTGGGGAGGCATGGCCTTAGTCGCCCTAGCCATCCTGGCGCTCGGCATCGGCCTCTCGATCGCGGTCTTCACGGTCGCGGACGCATTCCTGCTGCGCCCTTTGCCGGTTCGCGATCAGGGCCGGCTCGTCGTGCTTTGGGCCGCGGCGCCCGATCGCCCGTTCAACGACCCACTCGAGTGGTCTGACGGTCGCGAGTTCGCCCGGGGAGCGCGGACCCTCGAACGGGCCGCTTTTTTTCTCTACAACGGCGCGGCACCGTTACCGATTCGGGACGGCGACGAGGTGTCCCGCCTGCGCCGGGCCCTCGTGTCCGGAGAGTTTTTTGACGTCTTGGGAGCGCACCCAATGCTGGGCCGCGCGCTTCGGCCAGGAGATGACGTACGCGGGGCAGCGCCAGTGGCAGTGCTGAGCTATACGGCCTGGGAGGAGCGGTTCCGAGCTGACTCTGGAGTAATCGGCCGCCAGGTCGTGACATATGGAGAAGGCACAGCGTACACCATCGTCGGCGTGATGCCTGAGGGTCTCGACTATCCCAAGGGCACCGACTTCTGGGCGCCGGTGGTCCCTTCCTTGTCTCCGGATGCGCTGTCGCTGATGGCCTTCTATGTCATCGGAAGGCTTGCCCCCGGTGCCTCTTCCGCGAGTGCCGCGAACGAGCTGACCACCTTCCTTCGGCGCCCCGACGCGCCGTCCTGGCAGGCCCAACTGCATGGCGTCGCACCCTCGTGGCCACAGCTGGTGGTTGGCGATGTCCGCCCGGCCCTCTTCGCCTTCGCCGCCGCGGCGGGCTTGCTGCTTCTGATTACATGCATCAATGTCGCCACCCTCCTGGCCGTGCGTGGTGTCGCGCGCGTGCGGGAGGTTGCGGTTCGATCGGCACTCGGCGCGACGCGCACACGAATCGGCCAGCAGCTACTTACGGAGAACACCCTGCTGGCGATCGCCGGCGGCGGGCTCGGCCTTGCCGTCGCCGCAGGTGCTGTTCGGCTCTTCGTGGCATTCGCCCCACCGGACCTGCCACGGCTTGGCGAAGTCCACCTGAATACGACGGCACTCGCCGGTGCACTGGCTATTACCGCCGTCACCGTCCTGCTCTTCGGACTTGCACCAGCGATCCTGACGTCGCGCCTTGAACACCAAGCGGTACTCCGATCCGATACTGGGCACAGCGCGACGCGTCGGTCCCGGATCGGCACCGAGGCTTTGGTGGCGGCTCAGCTCGCCCTCGCGCTGCTCGTGCTCGCCGCTGCCGGTGCGATCACCAGAAGCCTGATCAACCTGCAGCGAGCCGACCTATCGTTGATGCCTTCACACCTGTTGATCGGCGAGCTGGCGCTTCAGTCCGAGCTTCTCGCGAGCCCGGAGAAGCAACGCGCGATGCTGAACCAGCTGATGCCTCGGCTCGAGGCCATCCCGGGCGTCCGGGGCGTCTCGCCCGTCGTGGCCGTGCCCTTCTCGGGGTCCGGCGGATGGGATGGCAAGCCGACGGCGGAAGGTCAGTCGCCGGAGGAAGCAGCGGCAAACCCGATGCTCAACATGGAGGTCGTCGCACCCGGGTATTTCGCGACACTGGGCGTCCCGGTGCTCCGTGGCCGCTCCTTTACGAATCAGGATCGCGAGGACGCCCTCGCCGTCGTGGTAGTCAGTCAGTCCGCCGCGCGGCACTACTGGCCAGGCGGCGAGCCCATCGGGAAGCGGCTGATAGTGGAGGCTGATTCCGATCGGGTGGTCACCGTTGTCGGCGTCGTCCCCGACACCCGGTACCGTGACCTGCGTGAAGCGCGTCCGAGTATCTACTTCCCGCTCGACCAATCCTTCTTCCCCTTCGCGCCAACCTCGCTCGCGATCCGGACGGATAGCCGCGCCTCCGGGCCGATATCCGCCATCCGCCGGGTCATCGGCGAGACGGCACCAGGCGTGGCCTTGGTCAGCGTCGCGTCGTTCGGAACGTTCCTGGAGGGACCGCTGGCGCAGCCGAGAATGAACGCGATTCTTCTGGCGGTGTTCGCGGCTGCTGCTTTGATCATCGCGAGTGTCGGTCTGTTCGGCGTTATGGCGGCGATGGTTCGCCAGCGCACTCGAGAGCTCGGCATTCGGCTCGCCTTGGGGGCCGCACCACGGGATCTGCAGCGAATGGTCATGCGCCGAGGGCTTACAGTCGCAGTGGTGGGAGTGCTCGCGGGCCTGCTCGGGGCATTCCTCGCGAACCGTCTCCTGGTTTCACTGCTGTACAACGTGGCTCCGACGGACGGAGTGACACTGCTGGTCGCGACAGCCGTTCTTCTCGGTGTCGCGAGCCTCGCGATTGCCTTCCCAGCCCGGGTGACCACGCGCGTTGACCCGGCGCTTGCACTACGGGCAGACTGACATGGCGGCCTAACCCGCGCATGCAGCCGACAAACGCGGGCTGGCCGGAACTCCGTGAACCTCGGCGCACCTGGCGGCCATAAGGAACGTAGGTTTTCTCAAGTCGTTTGCAGCTGATGCGCCAGTCGTTAGGCCGCATTGACCCGAATGTCCGAGCCAGTCAGGGAGAGACCCATGACCACACTGGCTATCGTCCAAGGCATCGCCGTTTTCACCACAGGCTTGGCTGCAGGCATCTTCCTGGGGCATCGGATGGGCGTCTCGGTCGCGATGCCGCACCTCAGCCCATCTAGCTTCGTGCAATTGCAGCAGGTGATTCACCGACACTTCGCGCGGATGATGCCTCCCCTGATCCTCACCGCGGTCGGCACCTCGGTCGCATGGACTGCTCTACTGGCGGGGCACCGACCTTCGGCTGAGTTCTGGCTCTCGGCTTGCGCAGCGGTGGCCATGGCCTGCGTCGCGGCGCTGACGCGGGTCGTGAACATCCCGATTAATCGGCGCCTGATGACGTGGAGCATCGAGGCACCACCAGCTGACCTCATCATGGCCTGGACACCCTGGGAGCGAGTGCATTCAGTCCGCACTGTGCTCGCGCTCGCGGCCTTTGCAATGCAGGTGATCGGGTTGAGCGGTGCCGCCTCGGGCGTCGGCGGCTGACAATGCGGCCTAACCCGCGCATGCAGCCGACAAGCGCGTCGGAGGGGAGCTCCGCTCGGGCGGTGAGTTCCACTGAAGGATATGGAACGAAGTGATTGTGCGGGCGGGAAGCTTGCCGCTTGCAGCTGATGTGCAGGTCGTTAGCAACTGTCTTCAAAATCAAGCCCTGACGAGTGTGTGCTCGGTTCTCCACGGCGTGCCGCTGCGCGCGATCGCATTGAGAATGGTGAGCAGCTTTCGCATGCAGGCGGTGAGGGCCACCTTGGCCGGCTTGCCCGCGGCGCGGAGCCGCTGGTAGAACGCCCGAATTACCGGGTTGTACTTGGTGGCGACCAGGGCGGCCATGTACAGCACGGCGCGCACCGGGGCGCGGCCGCCGTAGACCAAGCGCCTGCCGCGGAGCGTGCCGCTGTCCCGATTGAGCGGGGCGACCCCGACGAGCGCGGCGATCTCCTTGTGGGAGAGCCGGCCCAGCTCGGGGAGTTCCGCGAGGAGCGTGAGCGAGACCACGCGGCCCACGCCGGGCACGCTCTGGAGCAGATCGTCCTTCACCCGCCAGAGGGGACTGGCCTTCACCGCCGTGTGGAGGTCATCATCCGCCTCGCGGAGCCGGCGCTCGAGGAAGCGAATGTGCTGCTGGAGATCACGCCGCACCGGGGCGCGCGCCACCAGCAGGCGGTTACGCTCGGCGGTGAGCATCTCGACCAGTTGCCGGCGCCGGGTGAGCAGCGCCTCCAGCGCCTGGGCGGCGTCATTGGGGAGGGGGCGGGGTTCGGGGCGGACCCGCTCGGCAAAGAGAGCCAGAACCTGAGCATCGATCGCATCGGTCTTGGCCAACTGCCCGGTGGCCTTGGCGAAGTCGCGCACCTGGCGGGGATTGGTGATCACGACCGGCAGCCCGGCCGTGGCGAGCGCGGCGACGAGCGCGGCTTCATAGCCGCCGGTGGCCTCGCACACAATAAGAGTGGGGGTGAGCGCGCGGCAGCGGGCGACCAGCTCACCGATCCCGCGCTCGTCGTTCGCGGCGGTGCCGATCTCGCCAGCAGGTCGGCTGGCGAACTCCAGCTGCGCTTTCGCAACATCGATTCCGATGAACGACATAATGCCTCCGGAACGAGCGGCTCGCGTCGGCCCCACCTTGCAGGATACGGGCTCGTGGCCCGCGCAACTGTTCGGGCTCTCGGCGAAGAAGCGGTGCGACGCCCCGGCTAACGAACGGTCTCGAGGACCCTAGGCGGATCGAGCTGTCGCACCCCAGATAGTGACCACAGATTCAGTGAATTGGTAGATACAAGGCGGCTGGACGACGATAACCAATTGGGAGAGATCTCCTGGGTAAGTGCACGGTTTGCGGCGAGAACGCCGGGCTAATCCGGGCTAATGATGTCAATGGGCTCCGCATGTATTGACCGACACTGGGCCCAGGCTAGATCCCAGCCAAATCTTGAGGCTGAGACTCGAGCTCGACTTGAACGTGAGATTGATGCGATCACTCTCACCACTGCCCCATTTTTGGAGGGCTACTGTGTCGTTCAGACTGTCGAGGTGGTAACTGCGGAGTGTGTGTTCGGAATCAACCTTTTCCGGGATTTCTTTGCGTCGCTGACGGATGTCTTTGGTGGCCGAAGTGAGTCGTCTCAGAAGGTCCTACGGGATGCCAGACGCACATGCCTACGCGAGCTTCGCCACGAGGCGCATCGCCTGGGCGCGAATGCGGTGATCGCAATTGACTTGGATTGCAGCGAGATGTCAGGCGGCGGCAAGTCGATGCTTTTTCTGGTTGCCAGTGGAACAGCAGTCATAGTTAGACCCAATGATCCAGCCGCCTAACCAGCGCATGCAGCCGACAAGCGCGTCCGAGGGGAGCTCCGCTCGGGCGGTGAGTTCCACTGAAGGATATGGAACGAAGTGATTGTGCGGGCGGGAAGCTTGCCGCTTGCAGCTGATGCGCAGGTCGTTAGACGGACGGCAACCCGACTCTGTTGATCACGGAGGGCTGTCAGGGGGGGGTATGAAGAGTCCAAGACGGTTTTGCTCACTTGCGCCGTGCGGCTTCGTCGTCGCCCTAGGGTTCGTGGGCTGTGGGCAGGGCCCCTTCGAGACCAATGGTATCCCGAGCCGCAGCCTCTCCATCAAGGCTGGACGAGAACTCGATCTTACCCTCCAGACAATCGGGCCGGGAGAGTATGCCAGTCCACCTTCAGTGTCGTCAGATGTTCTCCGGTTTCTTGATGTCCGTCTCGTCACGCCACCGGTGCCGGCGGGCCCGACGCAGCGGTTCCGCTTCGAGGCAGTGGCGCCAGGCATGGCTGTCATCGTCTTTCACCACACAGTCCAGGGCACGACGATCGAGGATACTGTGAATGTGCACTGATACGATAGACGTCCAGTACACTCCCCAGTGCTGCACCTGGCAGTCCAGTTCTTATCCGTGGCGTTTCGGAGGCCGCACGGGTTGGTGCGGGCGCTGGAGATGATGGGCTTGAGCTTGTTTGCGATGCGTTAGTCAGTCGCCCAGCATCGTAAGGAGACGAGGCCCTTATGTGGAAGAACCTGTGGATGGGTGCCGAAGTCTCAGCCATGATGTTCCTTGCACCACCGTTCTGGGCGGCAGTTGCCGTATACCTCGGGGCAGTGGTGTTCCTAACCCGTCGAGGAGGACATCCCAGGGCGCAGCTGCCGTGGCCCACCTGGCTCGTCCTCATCGTTCCACTCCTAGGGTTGTCTGCGGCAGCCAACGTCCAGCAGGGCAGCCTCCATGACGCGACTGGCGGGCTCCATTGGCAGGATGCGCTTCCATGGTTTGTGCTCGCGATTGAGCTAGGTCTTGCCATCTGGATCACGGCGAATACGAGGGGATCTCGATGGCTTCGCTGTGGCATTGGAGCGCTGGCCCTTCTTCTCGCATTCGGGGTCGCCTTGGTGTATCGGATGTCAGTTCTCGGTGAGGGGATCTGAGGGTGCCACGCTTCCTGCCCAGTGCACGCAACCAGCGCGAAGCGGTCAGATCCTCGCTTGGCGGCGCTCCGATAGGCCGATCTGGCACTGGGCTCCGCTCGGGCACCACCCTTTGACCGGGAGTCTAGCAATGTTCAGCGTAGACTTGGCAGGCGCACGAGCGATCTTCGAGGCCGCTCTGGAATCGGCACCTTGAGATCGCGCGGGCCGCGCCGTCTAACCCGCAAATGCAGCCGACAAGCGCGAAGCGGTTCAGCTCCACAGTAGCAACGCTCCCCTGGCTCGCTAAGGAACGTAGGTTTTCTCCAGGTCGCTTGCAGCTGATTTGCATTTCGTTATGCAGCAAGCCTTCTATGAACCTCTTGATCGTCGGCGCGACTGGCGGCACAGGCCAACAACTCGTTACCGAGGCGCTCGGGCGCGGGCATCAGGTCACCGCCCTCGTCCGCCGGGCCCCGCGCGCCGAGCTTCGCCTGGGGCTCACCCCGGTTGTGGGGGATGTCCTCGACCCGGCCTCGCTTGATAGAGCAATGCCCGGCCAAGAGGCGGTTCTCTCCGCTCTCGGGCACAAGCGCTGGCTCGGCCCGAGCAGTACGCTGTCTCAGGGTACCCGCAACCTGATTGCGGCGATGGGTCGCCATGGCGTCCAACGCTTTCTCTGCGAGACCGCCTTAGGGATCTCAGATGCCTGGTGGCAGATGGGCCTCTACTATACGCTCTTCGTCCGGCCCGTTATCCTGCCCTTCTACTTCTGGGACAAGGTTCGGCAGGAGGCTGTGATTCGGGCGTCCGACCTCGATTGGACCATCGTGCGCCCGGGGATGCTCACCAACGGTCCAAAGCGTGGCCAGTACCACCATGGCCCTCGGGTCGGCCACTGGTTGTGGACCGTGCGGATCTCGCGGGCGGATGTCGCGGCGTTCATGATCGACCAGCTCACGGATCGCCGCTATGTTCGAGCGACCGTCGGGGTCGCCGACTAGCGCAGCGTTCATGGCTTGCTGCCTAACCCGCGCATGCAGCCGACAAGCGCTCCCGAGTTGGGCTCCGATGCCCGCCACCCACCGATGGCGGGCGGCGGAACGTAAGGTTGATGCATGAGCGAGCGAGTCGCTTGCAGCTGATCCGCCGGTCGTTAGGCAGCTGTAGTTCTGTCGAGTTGCGCCCCCGATCCCGCAACCCTTTCACAGAACCGTTGTTCTAGGCTGCCGTCGGCAGTTGCTGCTGAAGCCATTGACTCACAGGATCCGAGAGCCCGTACCATGCGGCATCCCCTGTGAGACGAGTAACCAGCAGTCCATCATTTGAGTCAACGTGCTGCAGAATCGATCGCGAACGCCCGCGGTAGTCTCGGGTGTGGACACAATCCACGTTGACTCGAGAGGGTGGCACCAGCTGCCGAGGGCTTTAATTGCAGCGTAGAGTGGCTCGTAGTTCCGACCTGGCGAGCGCAGGTCATAGGTAACTTGGAAAACCGCATCTTTGCCGGAGATATGCCTCGTCGCTTCGTGATCACCGACCACGCCCTTGATCGTTTCGTCGAGCGGCACCCCGAGCTCTACGACGTGGAGTCCGACGAGACTCGACGGGTGTTGCTCGGGGAGCTCGACAATGGGGTGCCGTACGGATTTCAGATCGGCGTCGACGAGCTGTACCTGTTGCCCTGCGGGCTGGTGGCTGCCGTCTGCTGGGACGATGGCGTTGGCATCGTCAAGACTGTCCTCACGAAGGACCATGCGATCGCCAACATGGAATCCATGGGTGCCGTTCTGAGGCGAGCGGGGAACTTTCCCAGGCCGCGGGCCAGGTCTGCCGCTGAGGACGCGAGCGAGACCGACCCATTGCTGGAAGCGACGATGCGCCAAATCGCCGAGAAGCACCTCAGTGAAGGCCTCGGCAGGAAGACGCGAAATGCTCTGCTTCGGGAATTGGGGTACGATCCGGCCGGCCACGCCGGAGACGTGTATCGGGCGGCCATCAAGTCGGCGCGAGCGGCGGCTGATCGTAACCGGCCACTGAAAAAAAAGCCGGGTACGGTGATCGATTCAGTCTCGAGCGAAGGTGAAACGATAGGTTAGCGAACAACCCCGGCCGGTTTCTCGATGGCAGAGGCTTACCGAGCCTTGGTACCCACCATCTCGACGGGCGCGTCCGGTCCTCAGTCCGGAGAGCGGCGAGATCGATGTAGAGCGAGTCAGTGTCGGAATAGTAGCGGAGCTTCATCGCGACGGCCTCTCGAAGTCTCGGTCTGGAAATGCGTTGTGGACGGTTTCACCGTCCTCCAGGGTCACCACGCGGAGCCACCGTCCCAGCGCGAGAATATACCGCCAGTGGCGGATGCGAGCATCTGCTTGGGCCTCCCGGCGAGATGACGCCGTAGCACCGAGCCGCGCAACTCCGATGGCGGTTCAAAGGAACGTAGGTTAGTGCAGAGCGAGCGAGTCGCCTGCAGCTGATTTGCGTTTTGTTAGACAGCACGGCAAGGATCTGTTTATCGTCAGGTTCTGTTCGACCTATATTTCGGATCAAAGCCGCGCCACACCTGAGGCTAGGCGGGATTCATGACCACCAGGAAGTCGACCCGGAAGGTGACCAAGAAATCATCCCTCACAGGGAAGAAGGCCCGTTCTGCCGCCAAGGCCGCGAAGAAAGCGTATGCCAAGAAGCCCGCTCGGTCGGCTGCTTGGAAGAAGGGCGGTCGTGAATGGTCAAGAGTTCTGGGGCATTTTGGGCTGAATGCCCCGCTACGCTGATCAGGTCTTCCTAAACGTCCCCTTCGACGCCCGCTATACCAAGCTCCTTCAGGCGCTCGTCTTTGCTGTTCACGGCTGCGGACTTGTCGGGCGCTGTGCTCTCGAAAAGGACGATGGTGGGCAGGTACGCGTCGATAAGCTCTATCGGATCATTCGCGATTGCCGCCTGGGCATCCACGATCTTTCCCGGACCACTCTCGACACCAAGCATCGGCTACCGCGCTTTAACATGCCCTTTGAGCTTGGCGTGTTCTTGGGCGCTCGTCACTATGGCAGCAGCGCCCAGCGTCGGAAGTCGTGCCTGATCTTGGACCGGGATCGCTACAGGTATCAGATCTTCTGCTCCGACATTTCAGGGCAGGATATTCGTGCGCACGGCAATGAGGTCAGTCAAGCTCTCACGGCGGTGCGCAATTGGCTTCAGGCGAATCTACCCTCAAGCCAAAAGTTCCCGGGACCTTCGGCTCTTGCAGCTCGGTACGTCGAGTTCAGGCGACAATTGCCCTTCATGTGCAAAGTGGAGGGTCTGCGGCCAGCCGAGCTCACGTTCCTAGACTATCGAAAGCTGGTGGCCGCCTGGATCGCAGTTAACCCCCGCTGAGCAGGTATTCGACAGCGCGTGCAACCCCCCTTGCCGACCTTATCCGCGGACAGAAAAACCGCCGCCGAAAGTCCGGACTCTCGGCGGCGTTCCTGAACCCGCGCTGACCACCATCGATATCCTGGTCATGCCGCAGGCCTCACATCACCTGCCGGTGAGGCGCTTCCTGCCGAAGACGGCGGTGTATCCGTCTTCTCCGCGACTCGCGGCGCCCGCGTAACCGTACTCGCATTGATCCACGCGGCCAGGAGCTGTCCGTCGTCCTGGAAGCGCTGGCGATTCCTGCCGTCCAGCACTCGCACCGTCTGCACGATCTCCGTCGCAATGGTCTTGAGCTCGCGGGTGGCGCCGACATGCTTGCTCCTTCCACTCGTACCCATCGCGACCGCCGCATCGAACCGATCCAGCAGCTGACCCAGCTGCTCCAGCATCGGCGTGGCGAGCCCGTGCTTGATCAGGACCTCACGGTGGATCTCTGCCTCGGCAGCCATACTGCGGCCGGCCGTGGAGAAGGCGAGGAACGACGAGGCGCTTGGCTGGAATCGGAATGTGCTGCGCAGCTCATGCTGTTCCTTGGCGGCGACCTTGCCGACCGCGGACAGATTGGCGATCGGCCCCGCGAGGATCTCACGACGCAGTTTCTCTTTCTCCAGCGATGCGGCGTGTACCTCCAGCAGCCCTTCACGCTGATCGACCAGGAGTACCTCGGCGCGGTCCAGCAGGGCACCGAGCTTTCCGGCCGCGGCGACCGCGCCCGGGTCGGTGTCGGGACGGCTCGCGTTCACATCGCGGGCGTGCACCCCCATCTGGATGTTTCTGCGTACTGACGAGTTCATCATGCCCATCCTTTGCATGGCCGGAGGATGCCCGGGTGCGTCCGCCGGCGTGATGATGCCGCTGATCACATGGGACCGGTTGTCACCCTGGCACGAACCGGCCGGGATGGCCCTTGCGCATCGACCGTGCCGGAAAAATTCGATCGCAAGTGCGATGCTCTCGAGTCGAACCCGACGGCGATCGTGCTCGAGTCTGCTCGATCATCGCAAGAGTGCTCCGCTCTCGCGCCCCAGTTCGCTTCGGATCGCGGCCGCTGTGCGTAGATCTATTCCGCGGCGGCGTCGATCGCGTCTCGGCGGGCCCGTCGGCAAGAATTCCGAGCGCGTTCCGCCCTTCGCGCGGGTGCATGCGGCGCGGTCCGAGCACGTGCGCGCAAAATCCGAAACGGCCGCGACATAGCCGCGTGCGTTCGAGCGCGAGGACCACGATGTCGGCGTTTCGGGAAACGTGATCGATACTTGGCGCGAGCGATCCCGTTTCCTGATCGTCGGATCGGCCCTGGCGAGACGTGTTCGACTGCGCGGGGAGGCGTTCGCGGCTCAGGAAATCGAGATCGAATTCCAGCGGAGCGAAATCGGTTTCAAGGGACGCGAGATCGCGCTCGAGGAAAGCGAGATCGGATCTCTGGAGAGCGAGATCGGACTGTGACTGACCTCTTTTGTGGACGGCCGAGGACAACACGGAGGACAGTGAGAACGCCTGGCGGCGGCGTGGCGATCCCGCATACTACAGTACGAGCGGACGCAAGCCTCACCCAGGGAAGGGCGGGTAGGCGTTGCGACATCTCGGAGGAGCCATGACAGACACGAGGATCTCGGTCTTACTCACGATCGCCCTCCTGACGCTGGGGCTCGCCGCCGTATTAGTCATCCAGCCGTACTCGGTACGATCCCCGTGGTCGGTCTACGATGCTCCCGGACAGCGGTTTCTCTCGGCGGCGCTGAGTGGGGATTCTGCAGAACTCACCCGCCTGTCGGTTTCCTCGAGCGCGGTGGACTGGGCCATTCGCACGCAGCGCGATCACCCGCGCGCTCTGTCGGTCTGGGCTCACTTCGCCCGGGCCGGAGCCGGTGTCATCCAGTCAGACACTTCGAGAGTGCTGTTCGATACCGTCACGGAGGTCTGTCCCCTCCTCATCACGTTCGTGGGACATGACGCGCAGGCACGCGTGCTCGAAGCCAAGTCGCGGTGCTACTCGAACCGCCAAGACGTTTTCTGAGGATGTTGGAGCCGAGGGACTGGGTGGCGGGGTAGGGTGCCACCATCTTCGCTCGATCGAGCGCAACAAAGGACGGAGTCTATGCCCCCAGCGAAGAAGGCTTCCGATCCGATGACCTTGATGAACCTGACCGCCGGCAAATGGGTGAGTCAGGCGATTGCGGTCGCCGTCGAGCTCGGCATTCCAGACCTCCTGAAAGACGGGACCAGGACGGCCGCCGACATTGCGCGAACGGCGAACGCTTCCGAAGACGGTGTCTACCGGCTGCTCCGCGCCCTGGGGAGCGTTGGGCTCTTCGCCGAGACCGGAAACCGGAGATTCCGGCTCACTCAGCTCGGCAGGCTACTCCGTAGAGACTCGCCCCAAGCGCTCGGCAACTATGCGCGATTTACCGGGGACGAGAGCACGTGGCGCCCGTGGGGAGAGCTTCGGCATAGCGTCCGAACCGGTGAGCCGGCTTTTGACCATGTGTTTGCCATGCCCATCTTCGAGTACTTCGCGAAGATGCCCGGATCTGCAGCGGTGTTCGACGCGGCGATGACCTCGATCAGCACCTTCGAGTCGAAGGCTGTGGCCGCCGGATACGACTTTTCCGGGATCAACACGCTGGTGGACGTTGCGGGCGGACACGGCGTCATGATCGTGACCATTCTCAAAGCGAAGAGAAGGATGCGCGGGATCCTCTTCGACCTTCCGCACGTGACCGCTGGGGCCTCTGCGCTGCTCAAGAGCGGAGGTGTGGCCGACCGTTGCCAAGTTGTCAGCGGCGACTTCTTTGCGTCCGTTCCCGAGGGTGGCGATGCCTACATGATGAAGCACATCATCCACGACTGGGATGACGACCGGGCAAGTCAGATCCTCGAAAATTGCCACCGCGCGATGCGGCCCGGCGGGAAACTGCTAATTGTCGACGCGGTCATCCCGCCCGGCAACACGGCGCACTTCGGCAAACTCCTGGATCTTGAGATGCTGGTGCTCACGCCGCGTGGCCGAGAGCGCACCCAGGCGGAGTTCCGGGCGCTGCTGAAGCGATCCGGATTCCGGCTTCGGCGCGTCGTTCCCACCGAAACTCATCTCTCGGTCGTCGAGGGCGTAAGGGTTTGAGTGTTCGCGGCGCAGCGGTGACGGATCCCCAAGCCTCGGGACGCCCGCCGTTTCTTGACACGGGTTGAGTCACGCCCTACGCTGGCTGCAAGAGGACTAACCTGCCATCCGGAGCCAACCATGCACGATCAGCACTCCCTCCCGGTGGCGGCCATGGCCGCCACACTCCTCTTCGGCCGCCTGGCCGCACCTCAGCCTGGCGCCTGCACCCTGTTGACCGAGGCGCAGGTGACCGCCGCCCTCGAGGTCAAGAGCCTTCCCGGCAAGCCGCCATTTCCCAACGCCAACACGATGTGTATGTGGTCCGACGATCCCGGTGGCGCGATCACCAACCGCCGCGTGACCCTGTCTCTCATGAGGCAGGCGGCGTTTGATCTGGTGAAGGGCAACAGCCGGATCAAGAAAGAGCCCGTGAGCGGCATCGGCGACGAGGCCTACTACCAGCTCTTCGGCTCCGACAGCCCCGCGCTCGTGGTGCGCAAGGGCAGCTCGGCCTTTAACATACGAATCCTCAACGGGCTCAAGTTCAAGCCGTTCGCGATGGATCAGGTGAAAGCGAAGGAAGCGGACCTCGCCAAGGATGCGGTGGCGAAGCTCTGAGGCCGGATTCGAGAACCTCCGCGCCGCGTCAGCCCCTGAGCGAGATTAGCAACCGCCACTGAAAGTCTGACCTGTGCCCTCCACCTACCATGACGTCTACGCCCGCTGGCGCGCCGCGCCCGAGGCCTTCTGGGCCGAAGCGGCGGAGGCGGTGCACTGGTACCGCCGGTGGGATGCCGTGCTGGATGCCACGCGGCCGCCCTTCTATCGGTGGTTCGCCGGCGGCCGGGTCAACAGCTGCTATAACGCGCTCGACCGCCACGTCGAGCACGGCCGGGCCGATCAGGTCGCCCTGATCTACGACAGCCCCGTCACCTCCACGGTGCGCGCCTTCACCTACCGCGAGCTGCGGGACGAGGTGGCCCGGTTCGCGGGCGTGCTGGTGGAGCGAGGCGTCACCCGCGGCGACCGGGTCGTCATCTACATGCCGATGGTGCCCGAGACCGTCATCGGGATGCTGGCCTGCGCCCGGATCGGCGCGATCCACTCGGTGGTGTTCGGCGGGTTCGCGTCACCCGAGCTGGCCAGCCGCATCACGGACGCGCGGCCGAAGGTGATCCTGAGCGCCTCGTGCGGGATCGAGATCGACCGGATCGTCCCGTACAAGCCGCTGCTCGACCGCGCCATCGAGCTTGCCGAATCCAAGCCCGAGTGCTGCATCGTGCTCCAGCGCCCCCAGGCGCAGGCGGCGCTGGTGCCGGGACGGGACCACGACTGGGCCGAGGTCCTCGCGCGTGCGGCGCCCGTGGAGTGCGTCCCACTCGAGGCCACCGATCCGCTCTACATCATCTACACCTCCGGCACCACCGGAAACCCCAAGGGCATCGTGCGCGACAACGGCGGCCACCTGGTCGCTCTCACCTGGAGCATGCGCCACATCTACGGCGTCGAGCCGGGCGAGGTGTACTGGGCCGCGTCCGACCTGGGCTGGACGGTGGGCCACTCGTACATCGTCTACGGCCCGCTGTTCCACGGCAACACGACCGTGCTGTACGAGGGAAAGCCGGTCGGCACGCCGGACGCGGGGGCGTTCTGGCGGGTCATCGCGCAGCACGGCGTGCGCGCGTTCTTCACCGCGCCCACGGCGTTTCGCGCCATCAAGCGGGACGACCCCGACGGCGAGCACATCCGCCGCTACGACCTCCGCTGCCTGCGCACGCTGTTCCTGGCCGGCGAGCGCTGCGACCCCGCGACGCTCGCCTGGGCCGAGCAGCAGCTCGGGATTCCCGGTGATCGACCACTGGTGGCAGACCGAGACCGGTTGGCCGGTCGGCTGTAACTGCGTGGGACTGGGCCTGCTCCCGGTGAAGCCCGGGTCGTGCGCGGTGCCGGTGCCAGGCTGGGATGTGCGGGTGCTGACCGACGAGGGCACGGAAGCGCGCCCCGGCGACACGGGGAACGTCGTCATCAGGCTGCCGCTGCCGCCGGGCGCCACGCCGACCTTGTGGAACAACGAGCGCGGGTACCACGAGACCTACCTGAGCGCCTATCCGGGATACTACCTCACGGCCGACGCGGGCTTCAAGGACGAGGACGGCTACCTGTGGATCATGAGCCGCACCGACGACGTGATCAACGTGGCCGGGCACCGACTTTCCACCGGGGCGATGGAAGAGGTGCTGGCGGCCCACCCGGACGTCGCGGAATGCGCGGTCGTGGGTGTGAACGACGCCCTCAAGGGCGAGGTACCGCTCGGCCTCGTGGTGCTCAAGCACGGGGCGGTCCGGGATCAGGAGGAGCTGGTGGCGGAGCTGGTCGATCTGGTGCGGCACCGGATCGGGCCGGTGGCGTCGTTCAAGACGGCGACGCTGGTGAGGCGGCTGCCCAAGACGCGCTCGGGGAAGATCGTGCGGGGGACGATCAAGAAGATGGCCGACGGCGAGGCGTATACCATTCCGGCGACGATCGATGACCCGGCGATTCTCGAGGAGATCTCGGCGGACCTGGCGGCGATCGGGTACCCGCGGAAACGGTGAGCGTGGCTGCCTCGGTCACCTGCTTGCGGGACCCGCGAGTGGTGCGAGCGGGTGCAGGTACGCGTACATCGCCTTGAGGTCGTCATCCCGGGCAAAGGCCGAAACAGCTTGCCACGGCATTTGCGCCGTCAGAGTGTGGCGATAAGGGTCGACGCCTGTTCGCAGCGTGCGGATGAACTCCTCCTCCGTCCATCTCGGTACGATCAGCGTGAGGTTGGGCCCCGCCGGCGGGCCGGGGCCACCCGGCTTGCGCCCCTCGAAGTTCTCTCCATGACACGCGCGGCAGCCCACAATGGAGACCAGGTATTTGCCGTAGTCGGCCGACGCTCCCTCGGCCGGTGCGACGAGGGGTTGGGTGATCGGCATCTGGGCGCTGGTATGGAAGACACCTGCTCCGATGAAGAGTGCGGCTATGACGTTCAGCTTGGTCGGCGGCGTGGCGGGTTGGACGGCCGGCTGCGAGCGCAGATATGCGACGATGGCCTGGACGTCGGTGTCGCTCAGATCATGAAAGATCTCCGACGGCATGATGACCAGTGGCCGTCCACTCTTGTGCACGCCTTCCCGGATGGCGCGGATGACTTCGCCGTCCGACCAGTCGCCGATTTCGCCGGCCGGTGTGAGATTCGGGGCATAAAGCCTTCCGACTGGCGGGCCGCCCTTGCCGAAGTTCTGGCCGACGAGAGGTGGTTTCCCATTGGGCGAATGGCAGACAGGGCACATGGCCGCGAATCGTTCTCCCCGCGCGACTTGCTCCGCCGTCCTGGCGACCGTTATGTCCGTGACCGTATACCGGTGGGGTGGGAAGTTGAGCCGGTAGAAGCCAACTCCCGCAACGACGAGTGCTCCCGTGAAAATGAAGGACAGGAGGCCCGATACGAGCTGACCTCCCCACTTGAGAAAAGGATTGTTGGCGCTCCGGGCGCGCGTGGCGAGCCAGCCGAACAAGGCGGCGAGCAGTGCGAGTACGAGCACGCCGACGATGTCGAACATGATTGGCCTCACCCGTTCGATTGAAATGGGATCCGCACAGGCCCTAGTGCCGCGCATAAGCTGCAGGCCGAGACCCGTCTTGAGCAAGGTTGGCCTGCCGTGATCTCGGAACTCGTCCGAGTCGCCATGAGGCTAGCAGCGGCCCGGGGCCTCCGGCCTGGGCGTGAGGAGGAGCGATCGGAACCGCGGGTCCCTTTCGATTGGCGCGAACGGTGGATCGCAGCGGAGGTGGAGCTGAAAGTGAAGGTCGTTGCGGGGTGTGAATCGCCGCAGCCAGGCGATGGCGTGGCTCGCGTCGCCTAGATCCGCATACGCTTCGGCGAGCCACACTGCGGTATGAAGCGGGGCCGGCGCGTAACCGGCGACCAGCGACTCCGCCCGCTGGAGAAGTCCTCGCGCGTCCCGTGAGGAGCCTGCCCGCCCCTCGACCAGTGCGCTCCCGGCCAGTGCATTGATCGACTCGACGTCCGTGCTGAGCCGCCCGGCCGCCTCGAAGGCCGCTCGTCCTCGCGCAAAGTCTCCTCTCTCGATGGCGATGTAGCCCGCCGTGCCCCGAGCCAGCAGGTAGCTCGGCTCGAGCGCGATGGCGCTGTCCACCCATTTTGCCGCGCTGTCATACTGATGACGCCAATAGTGGCCGAGGGCGAGGAATGTGATCCCCTGGGTATAGAATGGGGCCGACGAAACGGAGCGGCGCCAGCCGGCAATCGCGTCGTCCATATCGTGCGACTCGGCCAGGCTCAGTGCGAGGAAGTGCCAGGCCTCGGCGTTGGTCGAGTCGAGCACTAGCGCCTTCCGAAGCGATCGGATGGCCGGTGCGACGTCGGTCGGGTCCACGATCCGGCTCACGATCGCCTGCGTGGTCCAGGCATTCGAGCTCCGGTTGTCGCCGGTCAGCGCCCGGTCCGCCGCCGCCACCGCGAGCTGAAGGACGCTGTCACGGGCCACGCCCGGAAATACGAACCGCCGCTCGTAAGCACGAACGTACGTCTTGGCCAGTCCCGCCCAGGACTCGGCGTAGGTCGAGTCCCGCCGAACAGCCGCCGTGAAGGCCTGCACCGCCTCGCCGATGGATCTTGGCGTGCGTTTGTCGTATTCACGGACGCCGCGCTGGTAGAGCGCGACCACTTCGGGGTCGCGGGCGACGGGTGCGACGCTTCGCCGGTGTCCCATCGCCCATGCGGCGAAGGCGACCGCGGCGAGCACCACCGCGACCGCGCCAAGCATCCACCCCGCGCGCCGCTCCCGTCTTGGCGCGCCCGTTGGGGGCGCGGCCCTCAGCGCATTGGCGAACGCGGCGACGTCGGTGAATCGGTCGGCGGGAACTCGCTCCAGCGCCCGAAGCACCGCCGCCTCGACGACGGGCGGCACGGATGGCCGCACTGGATGAATCGCGCGGGCCGGCTCCGCCAAACGACGCGCGACGATCGCCTGAGCTGTGGGACCCGTGAAGGGCGGCTCTCCGACGAGCATCTCGTAGAGGACGCTCGCGAGGCTGTACTGGTCAGTCCGCGCGTCCAGCGGTTGAGCGCTGGCCTGCTCGGGACTCATGTAGGCAGGCGTGCCGACGACGAGGCCGGTACTCGTCAGGCGTTCGGCGCCGGTCTCGATCACCGCCTTGGCGATTCCGAAATCCGCGACGTACGCACGGCCACCCGCCAGCAGCAGATTCTCGGGCTTGATGTCGCGGTGGACGATGCCTTCGCGGTGTGCCGATTGCAACGCGGCCGCGGCGTCCTCGGCGATGCGCAAGGCCTCTTCGACCGGCAGGTGGCGTTCGCGCTCGAGGCGGGCGCGCAGCGACTCGCCGGGCACGTAGGCCATGGCGAACCAGGGCAACGGGGTTGCGTCGGGTCCCGGAAATACTCCGGTGTCCAGCACGGAAACGATGTTGGGATGCTGAAGCTTTGCGGTGAGCCGGATCTCGCGAACGAATCGGTCCACGCCGATCGCACCGGCCAGCTCTGGATGCATGACCTTGAGCGCCACTGGTCGGTCGAGACGAATGTCCCGTGCCAGCCACACCGAGGCCATGCCACCTCGGCCCAGCTCGCGATCCACCGTGTACCGATCCGCCAGCGCCGCGCTCAGGCGGTCGAGCATAGCAGGCCCCTCATAGTCCGAGCCTCGTGAGCAGCCGGTTGAAGCGTGGGTCCGGTCGGATGGGGTCCCAGAGAGGCCCCATGATCCCCTCGAGCAGGTAAGGGTCGCGGGCGGAATAGGCGCTGTCCAGCCACTTGAACGCGCTGTCCGAGTTGCCCAGTCCCTGATATCCCACCGCGATCTGAATGGGCGACACGTACTCGCGGCGCGCCAGCGCCTTCAGCTCACGCATAGTCGCCGTCGCGCGAGCACTGTCGCCCGTGCCGGCCAACGCCGACGCCAGGAACCCCTGACCGTACGTCGAGTCACTGAGCGCCACGCTCCGCTCACACATTGGGATGGCGGCGCGGAAATCCTTCTTCATGACGTACACCGGGCACAGCCAGCCAATCGCACCAAAGTAGTCCGGGTCCAGCTCGAGGACTGACTGGAGCTGGCGGACGGCGTCGTCGTACTTGCCGCTGAAGGCCAGTTGGCCACCCAGGGTCGATGAGATGATGAGGGAGAGCGGGTCGAGCGCGTGAGCCCGCTGCATCTCGGCCAGCGCCTCGTCCTGGCGCCCGACGGTCGAGAGGTAGCCGGAATACCATTGGTGTGCCGGGGCGTAATTCGCGTTGAACCTGATCGCGCGCTCGAATTCCACCTGCGCATCCTTCCAGTCGTACTGGAACGTGCGCACCAGCCCGAGCGAGGCGTGCGCCTCGGCCAGCGTGCTGTCCAGCGCCAGCGCCCGCTCAGCCGCTCGGGTGGCCTTGCTGTACTCCTCGCGTGGAGCGGTGCTGCCGTAATCGGGAAGCAGCGCGTAGGTGTCCGCCAGCCCGGCATACGCCTCGGCGTAACTCGAGTCCCTTTCCACGGCCATCTGGAAGTAGTGGGCGGCTCGCTTGAGCGACCCGGCCGTGCGCTGGTTCCAGAGGAAGCGGCCCTGAAGGTAGAGGTCGTGCGCTCGAGGGTCCGCGGTGGCGTTTCGCACGAGCGGGGCCGCCGGACCCGCGCCAACCTTCAGCGGTACCCGGAGCGCCTCGACGATGGCGCGCGCCAGATCGTCCTGCACATGGAATACATCTCGCAGCTCGCGGTCGTAGCTGTCGGCCCAGACGCGGGACCCGTCCCCGGCGTCCACCAGCTCGGCGGTTACCCGCAGCCGGTTGCCCGACCGCCGCACGCTTCCATCCAACACCGACCCCACGTTCAGCTTCCGGCTCACGTCCCGCACGTCGAGCGGCTTTCCCTTGAAGGCGAATGACGACGCGCGGGCGGCGACCCGCAACCCCGGCACCTTGCCGAGCGCGTTGATCAGCTCCTCGGTCATCCCGTCGGAGAAGTACTCGTTCTCGCGTTGGCCGCTCAGATTGTCGAACGGGAGGACTGCCAGCGACGGTTGCACCGGCGCGCTCGCGGACCGAACGGGAGGTGAGGCAGCATGCTCCGCGGTATGTGCGCGCGGCCATGCCAGCAGCCCGACCACCACCAGCGCGACGATCAGCACCACGGCCGGGATCACCGCCCGCTTCCACCGGCGCTCGCCGGTCGGTGGGCCGACGTCGCCGGACGCCAGCGCGAGGGCGAACGCCTCCGCGGTCGCGAACCGGTCCGCCGGCGCCCGCGATAGCGCGCGCTCGAGCGCTCGCTCCACGCCGGGCGATACGCTCTCGCGAACGGTGCGCACGTGCGGGATCGGCTCCTGCAGACGCTTTGCGACGATCGCCTGCGCGGAGGTACCGGTGTACGGCGCCTCGCCTGCAAGCATCTCGTAGAGCACGCAGCCGAGGCTGTAGAGGTCCGACCGGCCGTCGAGATTGCGGTCGGCCAGGCTCTGCTCGGGGCTCATGTACGTGGGCGTGCCGACGGACAGGCCGGTCTCCGTGAGCTGGTTCCCGCCTGCGACCTGGACGGCACGGGCCACGCCGAAGTCGGCTACCATCGCGTGACCACGGCTCAGCAGGATGTTCTCGGGCTTGATGTCGCGGTGCACGATTCCATGTTCGTGTGCGTACCCCAAGGCGTCGGCGACCTCGCGGGCGAGCTGCAGCGCGTCGGCGATCGGGAGCTGCCGTTCGCGCCGGAGCCGGTCGCGCAGGCTCTCCCCCTCGACGAAAGGCATCGTGTACCAGAGCTGCCCCGCGGCCTCCCCGGAGTCGTGCACGGTGAGGATGTGCGGATGCTGCAGGCGGGCGGTCGTGCGGATCTCGCGCTGGAACCGCTCCGGGCCGAGCGTCGCGGCCAGCTCCGGGTGCAGCACCTTCAGTGCGACCTGCCGGTCGTGCTTGAGATCGTGCGCCAGGTAGACCGTCGCCATGCCGCCCCGGCCCAGCTCGCGCTCGAGACGGTACAGGCCAGCCAGGCCTTCCTGGATCCGCGCGCGGAGGTCTGTCACGGGAGCTGCTGCTGGGTTGAGGGGATAGGAAAGACTACACATTACATGAGGCGAGGACCAGCCCGGATCACGTCCCGGGATACATCGACAATCGGCACCGCCTTGCGCCCACACTGCGGGCGGACATCTTGCCTTGTGTCCCTCTGCGAACAGAAGCACTGCCGACCGGCACTACCTAACCTGCAGAGCATCACCGAGGCACAGTCGTGCTGATCGCATCTCACGGCCGCCAGTTCACCGGGGAGATCTCCGTCCACCCGACAGTCCTGCTCCAGGTCATGCCGGAGGCGAGCCCGGCTGGCGCCGGTCCCTGAGCCCGACGTGAAAGCCTCCGTCTTTGTCGGCACCAGCCTCGACGGCTTCATTGCTCGAGCCGACGGTTCCTTCGATTTTCTCCCGGCCGGTGGTGGCGAGCCTCACGGCTACGATGAGTTCATGGCCTCGGTTGACGCACTCGTCATCGGCCGGAAGACATACGAGACGGTCTTGAGCTTCGACGAGTGGGCCTACGGCAAGAAGCCCGTCTTCGTGCTCAGCAGTCGTGCGATTGCTCCCGCTCCGCCCGGAGCGGTGGTAGAGCAGATGTCGGGGGCGCCGGCCAGCATCGTCTTGCAGCTCGAGGCCCGCGGCATCCAGCACGCGTATGTGGATGGCGGGATCACGATTCAGCGGTTTCTCCAGGCGGGCCTCATTCATCGTCTCATCATCACCCGGGTCCCGGTGCTCATCGGCACGGGCATCCCGCTCTTTGGCCCCCTACAGCGCGATATCTCCCTCACGCATGTCGCTACGCGGCAGTATGCCGGCGGCCTCGTTCAGAGCGAGTACGTTGTCGACGCGGGCGGCTCATGATTCTTGAAGCACCGCACATCATCGGCGCAATTCTCGTCGGCCTCGGCGCGACTCTCGTCATCGATCTGTGGGCGTTGCTCTTGCGGCGTGGATTCGACATTCCGTCGCTCAACTACTGTCTGCTCGGACGCTGGCTCCTCCACATGCCGGGCGGAAGATTCGTGCACGATAGTATTGCCGCGGCCGCGCCGAAGCGGCATGAATGCCCCCTGGGGTGGGTCGCTCACTACCTCATTGGTACCGGCTTCGCGCTCGTGTTCGTCGTCCTCGCCTCCGGCACCTGGCTCGAGCGCCCGACGCTGATTCCTGCCGTGGGTTTCGGGATTGTTACTACCCTTGTGCCCTTTCTGATCATGCAGCCATCGTTCGGGCTCGGTATTGCCGCCTCGAAGACGCCGAATCCCAATCAGGCCAGACTGAAGAGCCTGATGACTCACACGGTGTTTGGTGTGGGCCTGTACATCTGGGCCTCTCTCCTGAGCCCTCTCCTGTTTCCTGCCTAGCAACAGGCGCACGGGCCAACACGAGCTTCCTGTCATCCGCATTCGGTCGCGACAACGACCCGTTGTTTTCGTATGTTTCAGGCCGGCTCACCGGTGTTTCTGGTCGGCGATGCGGCGATCGCCTCTCCGTATTTTCAGTCCATCTCGCTGGGCTTCGAATGTGCGATGTTTCTGGCGGGCCTCATCGCGCAACGCGACCTGTCGCTGAGAGACATGCTGGATCGATATGAGACATACATGTCCAAGCAATGGCTTCGCGTTTACATGCGCAGCAAGATGATCAAGCACAACAAGGATCTGTTCGAGTGCGTCGATGACAAGTTTGCGCTCCTGGGCCACCTGCACATCTATTAGCGCAAGAAGCGAGTCACGCCTGAAGATCTGGATTGATGCCGACGCGGCACCGAGGGATGTGAAGGAGCTGGTGTTTCGAGCCGCTAAACGGCTGACGATCGAAACGGTGCTGGTGGCCAACCAACGCCTGTCCACGCCGCCGGGCAACCCTTTGGTCAGTGCGGTCTGGGTGGATGGGGGTGCCGACGTCGCCGATCAGTACATCGCTCAGCATGCGAGCTCCGGCGATCTCGTCGTCACGCAGGACGTGCCCTTGGCCGCTTTGCTCGTGCCCAAAGACGTCGCCGTACTCGATCCTCGCGGTGAGGAGCACACGGTTGAGACGATCGGTGAGCGGCTGTCGGTCCGCGACTTCATGGAACAGGCCCGCATGGCGGGTGTGGTGACAAGCGGGCCTGCTCCCTATGATGCGCGGGCCAAGCAGGCGTTCGCGGCGGCGCTGGATCGCGTGCTCACCCGACTACGCCGGTCGGCATGAACCGCAGCTGGACAGGAAGTCGACAAACACCACTCATCGTGAGGAGCAACCGTGGGTGAAAGCCACATGGTCGTCTGCTCGGGTTGCGGGCATCATTTTCGGATGACGTCGGGCCCAGGCATGAAGTTCCTGGTGCTTCATTGCGACAAGTGCGGGCGCGATAAAGGAATCGGCTTCGACGCGTTCGGTAGCAGCCTCGAGCAGACCACGGAAGGGGTTGGTCCCCATAACCTGGAGCAGGCCCGGGATATGGAATGGCCTGCCGCGATCAGGTCCCAGCGAGTTGCGCTACGCCAACGCGTGGAAGCGATCGCGGGACCGTGCCCATGTGGCGGGGCCTTTACCTTGGACGCCCCCGCCCGCTGTCCCGATTGCAGCTCCGACCAATTCGTGGTTGACCCGGATGACGAGCCAATCCTGTACGATTGATCGGGGTGGTGTGTCGTCAGGCATGACAGGGGGATAGCCTCCGCGGTCGGGTGCATTGCCACTCGAGTTTCGCGACGCCACAAGAAGCGGAAGTCGTTGAGCCGATCCCGCACCATAACTCTGGCGAGGTCCCGTGGAACTCTTTCTGAAGGCGCCGCTGACGGAGGAGCTGGTACGCATACACGTGCAGCGCGCGTGGTATGTCGCGCTCGGCAGTGCCGCCGTCATGCTGCTGGGAGGCCTGTTCTGGACCTCATTGAATCTCTTTTTGGGTGGCGTGATTATCGTTGGCCTCGGGCACGGCATGCTGTACCGAAGTCCGGTCGCCGCGGGCGCGCTCCTGTTTTATCTCGTCGCGGCGCTCCTGCAAGCTGGGTGGCAGCAAAGGCAGCCGCTGCTGGTCGTCCTCGCGGTGGCGGTGGCGTACTTCCTGGCGCAGGGGTGTCGTGCGGTGTGGTGGTCGTACCGGCGGGAGGGCCGTGAGCCCGAACCGGCGGCCGACGACAAGAGCGGTCCGCAGGGAGGAGACAGTACACCCGACCCGGCGGCCTGACCGACGCATCCAGGCACTGGTGCGCATCGTCGCCATCGACCATGTCCAGCTCGCGATGCCGGCGGGAGGCGAAGTCGTGGCTCTACGTGAGGACGCCGGATACCGCGTGGAGCACGACGTTCCGCTTCCCGGCGTGGTCCGTGCGCACGTCGCGGATCCGTTCGGAAATCGGATCGAGCTCGTCGAAATGCACGACCTGCTCCCTTGAAGTCGCGACCGCAGACAGCGGGTAGGGTCCGGTTTTGTGAAACCGGACCCTACCTAGACAGCTCTCTGGTATTGTCCAACCTGCTCGAGCTCTATATGTAGTCGGGGTTGAAGGCGGACGTTGAGGCACCTGCCATGGATGCTGCCCCTTCCCGGTACCGGACGGTAATAAGTGCCACGAGCCTGATCATGGGTCCGGCGCTGATGAGCGTCGGGGACCTTTTCCATCCCGAAGAGAAGTGGGATGCTGCTGCTCAAGTCGCGATCGTGGCAGAGTCCGGATCGCGGTGGTACCTGGCTCACTACCTCTTATTCGTCGGGATGCTCCTCTTTATTCCGGGCATCCTCGCGCTGACCAAGCTGGTGGCGGTTCGGAGGCCCGCGGCGGGCTATGTTGCGCGCCTGCTCTTGCTCGCATCGGTCGGTGGGTTTTCGGCGGTCTTCGTGGTTGAGATGTTGCTCGGGCGATTCATCTCCGAGGGCGCTGACCAGTCGGCTGCGGTGGACCTCCTCGAAACTTTCCAGTCGTCCCAGGTCTTCATGGCGCTGATGCCGGCCCTGCTCGCGTTCTTTGTCGGTACGGCGCTGTCAGTGATGTCGCTCTCGTCCTTGGGTCCATCCCGTTGGCCGGCACTCGGCATGGGGCTCGGCGCAAGCCTCATCCTTGCCGAGATCATCCTGGCTGAAGTCCGTCTCAGCCAAGTGGGAAACATTCTCATCTTCGTTGCCGGAATCGGATTCGCGCGGCTCCTGCTTCGGGGTCAAGAGGGAATGCAACACAAGGAGGCACGATGACACCGATATCCCCTTGGCACGTCGTCGGCGACTGGTTCGACGTCTGCAAATGCAGTATTCCCTGTCCCTGCACGTTCGCGCAGGCCCCGAGTTACGGTGATTGCGATGGGATCCTGGCCTATAATATTCGCCAGGGCCACTACAGCGACGTTCGCCTCGACGGTCTCAATCTCCTTGGGGTGGGGCATTTCGTAGGCAACATCTGGGGTGGCGAGACCAAGGCCGCGATGGGTTTCTTCATCGACGAACGGGCAAATGAGCGGCAACGCGAAGCGCTTCAGCTGATCTGGGGCGGCAAGGCTGGTGGGTTTCCCGCGATCTTTGCCGAGCTCATCGGCGAGATGCGCGGTATCGAGTTCGCCCCGATCCGAATCGCAGTCGCCGACGATCTGTCGCAGTGGCGGGCGGAGGTTCCGGGACGTGTGCTCGCCACGGCCGAAGCGCTGACCGGCCCGATGACTCCGCCGGGGAAACGGGTGCAGACGCTCAATGCGCCGGGCTCGGAGATGGGGCCCGGCACCGTGTCGACGTGGGGGCGCGCCACGACCGATACTGTGGAAGCGTTTGGCTTCAAGTGGGAGTGGCCAGGCCGTTCCAGCAAGCACATCCCGTTTGACTGGTCGGGGCCGAGTTGAGTTAGTCGCTACTCGCGACTGCATTTTCCAGCAGTCCGATTCGTGACTGCACACGTCTGCAGACCCCTCCCTGGCATTCCCGTTGCGGGCCGCTCCGCACGGTTGACTGCATGCCAGTCCACCAACCGCAGGTTCACACTGCAGTTGTCGCCCTTCGTGGCGACATGTAACACCGGCAAACCCGTCGCGAGGCGGGGACGCAAAGCCAGGAATCTCGCACCCCGCGAGATCGTCCGGTTGCCCCTAGACGGGGGATCACCCCACTGCCAGGGAGACATCGATGCGTCGCACCACCCTCCTGTTCTCTCTTCTCACGTCTACTGTTCTCTGTTCGCAGGCGTCGGCTCAGACCTGCGTCGGCATGCCCTCCTTCGCGAGCGGCAACATGCAGGTCGCCGGCGGCGGCACGTTCGCCGATGGAGCCAACGGTTTCGGCGGCACGTTCGGCTACGGCGCGCCCAAGGGCCTGTACGGGAAGGCCGGCATCGGCACCACCTCGTATGACGGCCTGGGCGGTTCGTCGTTCGACTTCGGCCTCGCCGGTGGATACTCGATTCCGCTCGAGACGAAGCGCACCGCGGAAGTGTGCCCGGTCGCAAGCCTGAGCATCGGCTCGGGGCCGAACAACGTCGCCGGGAGCGGTACCGACCTCTCGAGCCGCACGTTCGCCTTCGGCGCCTCGCTCGGCGCACTCGTCAACAAGAGCTCGGTCGTGCAGATCCTGCCCAATGCGGCGTTCCAGTTCGCCAACACCAGAAACACCATCGATGACGGCACGACCTCGACCTCCGGCTCCGAGAGCTACGGCCTGCTCACCCTCGGCACCGGTTTCGTCTTCCACTCGCGGTTCAGCGTGAACCCGACCATCAGCATCCCAGTGGGGCTCAACGGCTCGAGCAGCTCGTTCGGGCTCGGCGGGGCGATCAACTTCGGGCGGTAAGAAGCGGAGAAGGGGGAAAAGAGAAGGGGGAAGGGGGAAGGCGGCCCTTCCCCCTTCTTTTTTTTCTTCTTTCTCCCTTCTCTGGCTCTACCACCGCCACCCGGGTCAGCCTATCCTACCCGTCGGGGGAAGAGCCATGTCCAAACTGCGCGTTCACTGTTTCTCGATATCGCTCGACGGCTATGGCGCGGGCCTCGGCCAGGATCTTGCCAACCCGCTTGGCAGAGGTGGAGAAGGTCTCCACCAGTGGATCTTTCCGACACGCTCCTTTCAGGAGACGCATGGAGAAGGCGGGGGTGTGACGGGCGTGGACAACGATTTCGCCGAGCGCGGGTTCGAGAACATCGGCGCCTGGATCATGGGACGCAACATGTTTGGTCCCGTCCGCGGTAATTGGCCGGACGACAGGTGGAAGGGCTGGTGGGGTGACAACCCGCCGTACCATTGTGATGTCTTCGTGCTCACCCATCACCCGCGCTCGTCGATTGCCATGAAGGGCGACACCACCTTCCATTTCGTGACCGATGGCATCCACGGCGCGTTGCGTCGGGCAACCGACGCCGCCAAGGGTCGAGACATTCGCCTCGGCGGCGGGGTGGGCACGATCCGCCAATATCTCCAGGCCGGTCTCATTGACGAGATGCATGCCGCTATCAGTCCCGTCATGCTGGGCGCTGGCGAGCACCTCTTCGGCGGCATCGATGTCCTGGCGCTGGGATACGTGCGGACGGAGCACGTGAACACGGCCAACGCCACGCATTTCGTTCTCAGTAAGCAGAAATAGCACTCTGGGGTAGGGTCGCGAACGTTGCGCCCCGTCGCCATCTTTCTCGCGCACACTTCGCAGGGGCAATCATGTCGGAAGAGTCGCTCAGGGCCCTCGTGGCGAGTCTGCGTTCGGAGCTCGCCCGGGCGCACGACCTCGATGCCGATGCTCGACGGACACTGCACACCCTGATCCAGGAGGTCGAGGGGGTCCTTCAGAGCGCACCCGGGGGCTCCCGGGCGGAGGAACCTCCCTTGCGCGATCGTCTCGCCGATTGGGTGAGGGAGCTCGAGGTCTCACACCCGAGACTCTCGAGCATCGTCGGCAGCATCGTGGACACCCTGGCCTTCTACAATCTCTAGCGCACGTCGAGACTATCCTCTCGACTATGGATCCGCTCGAGAGCGACGACCAATCCGAGTCAGAACCGCCAAGCGATACTCCGGCTGCCGACCTGATCTGGGACGGCCTGGTTGCATGGATGCGCGGGACCTTCGCCGTCATCGGCGTCGCGCTCGCCATCCACGCTACGCTCGGCTATCCCCGCCCCGCCGACGCGACGCTCACGCGCGGGCAGCTCGCATTTCTCGTCGTGCAGGCACTCGCGAGCAGTCTCGTGATCGCCCAGAGCGGCCGCCGGCTGGCACGCCACCTGTATTGGGCCATCGCGGTCGCGCTCATCGCGGGAGTGCCGGCGACGCTCGCCGTGCTGATGATTTTCGAGTGGAGTGCCGGAGGGGAGCCACCGGCGACGTGGGCTCATCTCTTCGGGGCGAGCGTCAAGCTGGCGCTCGTCGAAGCCATCCCCGTCGGCTACCTCCTCTGGCGTTTTCAGACGGACCGGCTGGATCCTCACGGCTGACGCGGCGGCCGACACCGACTCCTGGTCTATCGGAACGTCCAGATCTCGACCGAGCCGCGCGTCAGCTCGGAGGGCGGGGTTCGGAGGCGCCTCCCAGGTGACGCGGGATGTCTTGGAGGTTGCCGGAGAGCCCCTGTCACTCCGGTGAAGCGCTGTAACCGCACCCTGATCACCGATCGGCTCGAGCTCATTCCAGCGACGCTGGAGATATGCGAGGCGGAGGCCCGCGGACCCACGGCCGTCGGCATGGTGCTGCGCGTGCGCGTCCCCGCGTCGTGGCCGCCTCCGGTCCTCGAGCCCGACGACGTCGAGCGCCTTCGGCGACAGCTCGAGGTCGACCCGAACGCTCCCGGCTGGACGCTCCAGTATCTCGTGCTTCGAGAAGCCACCGGCGATGGCCGGCGTGATCTCGTCGGTGTCGCCGGCTACGCCGGGCCTCCCTCAGCCGATGGCGCGGTCGAGATCGGCTACGCGATCGCCGAGGAGTACCAGCGGCGCGGCTTCGCCACCGAGGCGGTCCAGGCTCTGATCGAGCGCGCCTTCGCCGAGACGAGCATAACCGGTCCCCGCGTTGTAGTGCGCGTTCGACCAGTTGCCCTGTAACCGCCAGGTCGTTCCGTTCGACAGCATCACGTAGTTCGGGAAGACCCACGCACACTTGTCCGCATTCTCCTGGCCGCTGGCATCGAACCAGGCGCTTCCGCGCGGATCGGTGATGGCCTCGGAAAGCTCGTGCGCCGTGACGTTCGCCAGCGCGGCGAGGCCCTGCGAGTGGCCGTTGAGATTCCCGCCCGGATCGCACCCCGCGATCCCATCGATGTTCGGCATGTAGGCCACCTGGATCGGCGCGCCGTTGCTGCAGTTCCCCCAGCTGTGCCATGCGCAGTAGTTCACGTGCCCCGCGGTCGTAGACGTATAGATGAAGTACACGGCATTCCCGACCGGGTTGTTTCCCGTGACCTTGCACGCTTCGGCCACCGCCTGCGAAACGGTGAGCGCCTTGCGCGGAGGCTCCGTCGTGGCATCGATCACTCGGCCGATATACGACATCGACGTGCTGATGTTGCTGTACTCCGTATTGGTCCCCGCGAAGGCGCTGCGATTGAACCCGCTGAAGAAGGTTGCCAGGCCGGTCATCTTGTCGCCCGCGAACGAGGCGTTGTTCCAGCTCGACCCCCAGAAGATCGCCTCGGACGAGGACGTCTGGAGCACCGGACCGCCGTGATCGATGAGATTGGGTGAGCCGCGCCCTCACCGGGCGAGCGAAGCCGCGCTGCAGGTGCACCTTCGGCTCGGGCTTCCCCCGCAGCCCGTTGTCGCCCGTCGCGAGCGACGGTGTGCTCGACGGAGCCGTCGGGGTCTGATCGCTCTCCGAACATGCCGCCAGCACCACGACCGCGGCGGCGAGCAGGTGGCTCTTTCTCATGCTTCCTCCGTGAGGTGTCGGACTGCGCCTAGCGCATCTTCGCGTTACCGGCCCGGGCTGCTCGCGAGATGCCGGTTGATGATCTGCTCGAAATCACCGATCGGGTGCGCGCCCATCAGCGCGACCCCGTTGACGAGAAAGCCCGGCGTGCCGGTGAAGCCGAAGCGGCGACCTTCATCCATGTCGGCCTCCACCACCGCGCGCACGTCGGCTCGCCGGGCGTCGGCGCGCGCCCGTGCGGAATCGACCCCGGCCGCTTTCGCGGCGACGCCCAGATACTGCTCTCCCTCCGAGTCGAGCTTCTCCTGATGGCTGAAGAGGTCGTCGTAGAAGCGATAGGCCGCCATCGGATCCTGCCGCGCGACCGCCTCGTACATCAGTGCAGCCGGCATGGCCAGCGGGTGGATCTGGAGCGGCGTGTGCTTGACCACCAGGCGCACACTGTCCCCGTACTCACGCATGAGCTGGACCAGGACGTCGCGCTCGGCGCGGCAGTAGGGGCACTGAAAGTCGGAGTACTCGACGATGGTGATAGGCGCGGAGGGGTTGCCGAGCACCGCCCGGCGAACGATCGCCGGGTGTTGCGGATGAGCGAAGGCCGAGTCCAGCCGCGCCTTCACCGCCGCGGGCGACTCGGCCGCGGCGTTCGACCTGGCCGCCGCTTTTTGCAGTGCCGAGATAAAAGCCTCGGGGTGCGCCTCGATGGCAGCAAGCACGATGTCCGGATGCTGCACGACTTCCTCCCGCAACCGCTCGGGAGAGGGCGAGCAACCGGTCACGATGCCGGCGGTCAACAGGACCGGCAAGAGGTGAGATCGAATGCAGCTGCTCCGGGGATCCGGGAGTTGAGCGCTTTGCGGGGGACGGGCGACGTCAAGCTACCCAGGAGGGCGTGGTCCGGCCAAGTGCGGCGCGGGCGCCACGGAATGTGGTGCAGAATTTGGCATGGTCTTCCGCCTGCTAGTTCGCGTACCAGTCGGACTCGCTGGGCGTAGACCGGTCGTATTCGATGCGCTCTGCCGCCCAGCGGTCTCCTGCGGCCTCCGCATTGCACGCCGCGTAGTTCGTGTAGCTGCACCCGGGCCCGCCACCCTCCGCTCCTCCACCCTCGCCCCCGCCGCCACCTCCGCCGCCGTGGCCGCCAGACCAGTGTCGCATCGCGGCCATGTCGCGTGCGGCCTGCTCCTCCTTCGCCTGTATGTTCGCGAAGACGTGGCCGGCAACCTCGCGCTCGGTCGGGTCGAGTGCGTAACACTTCGTGAGCCACGCATCCACCTCGTTCATCCTCCGCGCCGCGCGGAGTGCGAAGGCCATGTTGCAGTAGGGCTGCGCGAATCCGGGGTTGAGGGCAACGGCCTGTTTGTAGTCGGCGATCGCGGGCGCGAGCTTCACCCAATAACGGTAGAGCTCGCCCCTGAAGTTGTAGGCCATCCAGTTCTTCGGGTCGAGCGCGATCACCTTGCTCAGATCCGGGATCGCATCGAGCCGCTTGTCGAAGAAGAGATTGGTGAACGCGCGCTCGAAGTACGCCTGGGTGAAGCGCGGGTCCAGACGGATCGCCCGGTCGTAGTCGGCGACCTCGTCGCGAAACCGGCACAGCTGCCGGTACGCCAGTCCGCGATGGGTGAATCCCTCGGCGCTCGGTCTCCGGTCGAGCGCCGCCGACAGATCGTCTAACGCCTGAGCGGCCTGACCGATCTCGAGATGGAGACGTCCTCTCGCGAGGAGAAGCGTCTCGTCCCGCGGGTTCCTGGCGAGCGCCGCATCGAGGGCCGCGATCGCGGCGCGGTAGCGATGCGCCTTCGCGAGCGCGGCCGCTGCCTTCTCCTGATCGCCGGCCGGCGGCGGCGTCCGCGAGACGCGCACCCGCTTCGCGCGCCAGGTCTTGAGCACCATGTCGGCGACCGGGCGCTTCTTCGACTGCAGCGTCGCGATCTGCTGGTATGCCACGTCCGCATCCTGCTTCGCCTCGACCGAGCGGCCCATCACTTCGAGCAACCCTGACCGCGCGACTCGCGACGCCGGGTTCATCGGATCGTTCCGCACGGAGAGGTCGAGATCGCTCAGCGCACCGTCACCGTCGCCCGCATCGGCGCGGAGACCGGCCCGGTTGAAGTAGGGACTCATCTCGTCGGGCGCGGACGCGACTGCCCGATCGAGATCCTGGAGCCCGCGCGTGAGGTTGCCGAGCTTCGCGTAGCAACGCCCACGATCGGAGTAGGCCTTGGCGTACCGGGGGTTCGCCTGGATCGCCTTGTCGTAGTAGGGGATCGCGTCGGCGCAATGGCCCGACTCGGCGAGCGTCCGTCCCTTGACGAACGCGTCGGTCCCGTCGCCGATCGGAGTTTGAGTCGGCGTGGGTGGGGGAACACCCTCGGCTCTCGGCGCCGCTGCCGGTGCCGGTGCCGCCGCCGCAGATGGCGGGGCGCCGATTCGTCGCGCGGTGACGAACCGCTGGGTGGGATCGGTGCTCGAAAGGCTTCGGCCGTCGGGAGAGAGCGCCATCGTGTTCACCAAGCCGCCGATGCGCCAATGCACGGTGATCCAGTTGTGGCTCGGGTCGGTGCACTCCCAGGTGCCGTCGTTGCCCGGATCGTGGACGATGGTGCCGTTGGGGTTGATCGTCACCACGCCGTTGGTGAACCAGGTCCACTTGCCGACGACTGCCTCGCACGGCGATGCGGCCAGTAGTCCCGGCAGCGCCGCGAGACCGATCGTCATGAGGGTCAGCTCGAGTCGCACGCGCATCGTTCCTGTCTGGGGGGCTCGGCCCAATCTGCCGGCCGTCGCGAAGGGTGTCCAGTCAGCGTACCCCGACTCTCGTTCACCTGGCGACACAAGTGTGTCGCCGCACCAGTCTGGCCGTCCTGTCATTCGTCCTGACCGCTGGACTGACCGCCTGCGACAAGGGCCCGACCGAGGCGAATCCCGAACCATCCATGGATCCGACCGGCACACCAACACAGCATGGGCCTGATGCCCTGCCGGTGTCGGCAACCGCATATGCCATAGCGCCGACACTCCCGATCCAGCACGTCGCGAAGACCGTGCAACGTCGGCCGGACGGCGTCGACAAGACGGATCCTGTGCCGCGACGCTACTCGCGACGCTACTAAGGAAGGGTGAGGAGAAAGCGTCAGGCGTATTGGGCGATTCCGTTGCCGAACGACCAGTTCTCCTTGGCGACCTCGACCAGCGAGATCAGAATGTCTTCCTTTCGGCATCCGGTATCCTGCTCGAGCAGGGCGGCGATCCGCGCATAGAGGGTGCGCTTCTGATCCACGGTGCGGCCGCCGTTCAGGGTGATCTGAATCGCCAGGAAGTCCCGGCTCCGCTCGATGCCGAGATAGGAAGGATCGTAGATCAGCTCGGTGGGGGAGTGCCGGGTGATGATCTGAAAGCGATCCTGAGAAGGAACGTTGATCGTCTCGACCATGGCCCGATGCACACAATCGCCGACCGTGGAGGCCTGGTGGGAGCGGTGCTCGGGCAGAGCGATACGGACGAGTGGCATTGGGGGCTCTTGGTGACGGATGCGCCTAATCCTAGGGGGAGTATTGTCCGGTCACCAGCAGAGGTACTGAAACCATCTGGAGGCGTGGCGAGTATCGGTTGAAGAGCCACGACTTCGTGAGGATGAAATGCGGAAAATCGTCCTGTGTCTGACCAGTCTGATTTGCGCCGGCGCCGCTTCCGCTCAGCAGGTCGCTGATCCGGATGCCGATCTGAGCGTCGCCCATCCGGCGTTCACCGCGCCAAGGCCGCGTGTCATGATCGACGCCGGTCACAACAATTTTCACACCGCCGACGACCGCTATGCACCGTTCGCACGGGTCCTTCGGAACGACGGCTGCAGCGTGGCCGGCTCGACAGCGGCGTTCACCGATGCGAGTCTCCGTGGCGTCGCCATTCTCGTCATCGCCAACCCGCTCGCGGCCGTCAACGCCCCCAACCACTGGCAGAAGCCGACGCCTTCCGCCTTCACGCCGGAAGAGATCGCGGCCGTACATCGCTTCGTCGAGCGGGGCGGCGCCTTGTTTCTCATCGCGGATCACATGCCCTTCGCGGGTGCGGCGCATGATCTGGCCGCTGCGTTCGGAGTCGACTTCGAGAACGGGTTTGCGGTCAGCTCGCCGCCCGGTAAGCCGGATCATCCAGATCTCTTTACGCGTGAGAACGGAGGGCTCGCCGACGACCCCGTGATCGCGGGCGTGCGCCAGGTGCGTACGTTCACCGGGTCGGCCTTCACGGCGGAGGGCAGAGGGGTACGCCCGATTCTGCGTCTGAACGCGGGGTGGACAGTGCTCGAGCCGGACACCGCCTGGCAATTCGACGCCAGGACGCCATCGGCATCGGGGAAGGGCAAGCTGCAAGGCGCGCTGCTCGAGGTCGCGCGAGGGCGCGTCGCGGTATTCGGAGAGGCGGCGATGTTCACCGCGCAGGTCGCCGGTCCGAATCAGGTCCCCGTCGGGCTGCGGGCGCCGGGCGCCGAAGACAACAAACAGTTCCTGCTCGACATCGTGGGGTGGCTGGCGCGGGCGGGCTAGGAGGCGCCACCGCTGCGCCTTCCAACGGTCACCACTCGCGCAACGTTCCTGCTGGCAGCATCCTTTCCACATGCAGACGACGAAACTCGTCCTCCCTCTGCTGATCGCGCTCGGCCTTTGCCCGCCGACCCTGCACGCGCAGCGCGAGCCCTACCGCCCCGTCTATCACTTCACGCCACCGCGAAACTGGATGAACGATCCGAACGGGCTCGTGTGGTCCGGCGGCGAGTGGCACCTGTTCTACCAGTTCAATCCCTTCGGCGACACCTGGGGGCACATGAGCTGGGGCCACGCGGTGAGCCGCGATCTGATGCGGTGGACCAACCTGCCCGTGGCGATCCCGGAGGAGAACGGCATCATGGCGTTCTCCGGGAGCGCGGTGCTCGACCGCAGCAACACGAGCGGCTTCGGCGCGCGCGATCGGCCGCCGCTCGTCGCGGTCTTCACCGGACACCGTGACGGCCGGCAGGACCAGCGTCTTGCGTACAGCACCGACCGCGGCCGCACCTGGACTCGTCTCCCCGAGCCCGTGATCGATCTCGAGAAGGCCGACTTCCGCGACCCCAAGGTCTTCTGGTACGCGCCGGGTCGGCATTGGGTGATGGCGGTGTCGCTCCCGTCGGACCACCAGATCCTCTTCTACTCGTCAGCGGACCTGCGACACTGGACCCGCACCGGAGCATTCGGCCCCGCAGGCGCGGTCGATAGTGCGTGGGAGTGCCCCGACCTCTTTCCGTTGCCGGTCGAGGGCGGCGGCGCCGCGTGGGTGCTGGTCGTGAACATCAATCCGGGAAACCCCGTCGGTGGATCGGGCACGCAGTATTTCACCGGGACGTTCGACGGTTCGCGATTCGCGTCCGACGGTGACACGACCAAGACGCGCTGGGCGGACTATGGTGCCGACTTCTACGCGGCGGTGTCGTGGAACGACGTTCCGGCATCGGATGGGCGGCGCGTCTGGATCGGCTGGATGAGCAACTGGCTCTATGGTCAGAAGGTGCCGACCACGCCGTGGCGCAGCGCGATGTCGGCCCCGCGCGTGCTGAGCCTGCGCCGCACGCCCGGTGGATTGCGTCTCGTCCAGCGGCCGGTGGCTGAGCTGGCGTCGCTGGGCCGCGGCTCACCGCGCGAGTTCAAGGGGGGGTCGCCGGCCGATGCATCGGCCTGGCTCGAGTCGCGGGGCGCCCTGCCGGAGGCCCTGGACGTGAGCGTCGTGTTCGCCGGCGCCTCACGTGCGCCCGTGAGCCTCGACGTGATGAGCGGTGACAGCGATCGCACGACGGTGACGGTGGATGCCGCGAACGGCCAGCTGAGCGTGGACCGGCGCCGGTCAGGTGAGGTGGGCTTTGATTCCGCATTCGCGGCGCGACACATGGCGCCGCTTCGAATCTCGGGAGACACGGTGCGGGTGCGGATGCTGTTGGACGCGTCGTCTCTCGAGGTCTTTGGTCAGGGCGGCGAAACGGTGATCACGGATCTCATCTTTCCGACTCCCGGACCTCGCCGGCTTACTCTTCGCTCGAAGGGCGACGGCCCACGCGTCGTGTCCGTCACCCTCCGCCCTCTCGACCGATGAAGCAGGGGGACGATGTGTCGGTCTCGCTCGCCGAGGCTTTGCGCGACCGTTATGCGCTCGAGCGTCAGCTCGGCCGCGGCGGGATGGCTACGGTCTATCTCGTCCGTGATCTGAAGCACGACCGCCCGGTGGCACTCAAGGTCCTTCACCCCGACCTCGCTCACCTGCTCGGCGCCGAGCGCTTCCACCGCGAGATCCGATTCGCCGCACGGCTCCAGCACCCGAACATCCTCTCGGTTCACGATTCCGGCGACGCGGACGGCTTCTTCTGGTTCACCATGCCGTATGTCGAGGGGGAGAGTCTGCGTGATCGCCTCCGCCGCGAGGGCACGCTCCCCGTCGCCGATGCGGTTCGCCTGGTCCGCGAGATCGCGGAGGCGCTCGGGTACGCGCATCGACGGGGCATCATCCATCGAGACATCAAGCCCGAGAACGTGATGCTGTCCCACGGCCACGCTCTGGTTGCCGACTTCGGCATCGCCCGGTCGACCGACCGCTCGGCGGGCGACACGACGGGAGCGACGCTCACCGAGACGGGGATGACGGTCGGCACGGTCACCTACATGAGTCCGGAACAGGCGAGCGGCGGCCGTGACCTCGACGGAAGGAGCGACATCTACAGCCTCGGCTGTCTGCTGCACGAGCTGCTGGCGGGACAGCCGCCCTTCTCCGGCGCGAGCACGATGGCGGTGATCACACAGCACTTCATGACACCGGCCCCTCCGCTCTGCACCCTGCGGGAGGACGTGCCCCGGCACGTCGAGGCGGCCGTGCTTCGCGCGCTCGCGAAACAGCCCGAGGGACGATTCGCGACGGCCGAAGACTTCGCCGCGGCGCTGGAGGTGGTAACGCCCGCCGCACCCGCCGCGACGGTGCCGATCGCTGCCGTCTCGGCCAAGGTCCTCGCCGTTCTCGACTTCATCGACCTCGGCGAGGACCAGTCCCTCTCATGGCTCGGCGGCGGGATGGCGGAGGCGGTGCAGCTCGATCTCCAGCGTGTCGGTGGACTCACCGTCGTGGCGCGCGATCGCATCGCTCGAGCGGTCCGGGATCGCGGCGGGAAGGCGCGCACGCCGGACGACGCCGCGGGGGTTGGCCGCGCCGTCGCTGCGCGCTGGGTCGTGCTGGGCGGCTATCAGTCGGTCGGATCGAAGCTCGTCATCACTACCCAGTGTGTCTCTGCGACAGATGGCCGCGTGCTGGCGGCCCGGCGGTTCGAGGGCGGGCTGGAGGAGGTGTTTGCAATTCAGGACCGCGTGGCCGCGGCTGTGGTAGAGAGCCTGAGCGGTGATCTCCCGACGGTGGAAGTGCCTCGACCGCCCCGACCCGTCGCTCGCGTCCTCGCTGCGTATGAGGCGTACGCCAAGGGACGTCAGGCGTTCAGGCAGTTCGGCCCGGCGGCCTTCGACGAGGCGGAAAGGTGGTACCGCCAGGCGCTCGAGGCCGATTCGACGTACGCCCTCGCCTATTCCGGACTGGGCGCGTTGTACGCCTTTCGCTACATCGTCAAGACGCGCCGCGAAGACCTCGACGCGGCGGTGACCCACCTCGAGCGCGCCCTCGAGCTCGATCCCGATCTCGGCGAGGCGCGGACCTGGCAGTGTTACGCCTACACGCGCCTGCACCGGTATCGCGAAGCAGAGCTGGCGGGCCTGCGTGCAAGCGAGCTCGCGCCCGACACCTTCTATGCTCACTACATGCTCGCCGTCGCGAGGCACCTGGGTGCGCTCGACGAGCGCCGCCCCCGCGACGTGGGATCGGCGGTGGGGCCGTATCTGCGCGGCGTCCTCGCCGAGCCGACCGCCGAGCCAGGGTACCTGGGACTTGGGTGGCTCTTCGCCGTGGCGGGGCAGTATGCGCCGGCGAAGATGCTGATCGACTGCGCGCTCCGCATCGAGCGGAGCGGAGTGACGCGTGACTTCAAGTTCGTCGGCGCGCGAACGCTGAGGGCCGGGCTCCATCTCCGCGACCACGAGCCGGCGGAATCACGACGCCTGCTGCTCGAGGCGACCGAGTTGTATCCAGGGATCGACCATGTGTACTCTGCTTCGTTTACGGCGATGAGCCACTGTCTCCTGGGCGAGCTGGCGCTCCGGGCCGCCGTCTACGACGAGGCGATCGGCGCCTTCGAGCGGGCGCAGGAGATCGCCGCGGCCTCGTCACATCGAATCGGCATGGGGTATCTCGCCGCGCGGGCGCAATACGGACAAGCACGCGCCTTCCGGTGGTTGGGCATGAAACGCGAAGCGGCGGCCGCGGCATCGGTTGCGGACGAGATCCTCGAGCGGCGCGGCGACTACGCTTTCGAGTGGATGTGGGGAGCGAGCGAAGGAGAAGCACGGTACGACGCCGCGGCCTGGCTCGCGGCCGTCGGGCGTTTGGATGCAGCGCTCACGGAGCTCGAGCGTGCCATCGAAGCGGGATGGCGAGATGTGGCCTTGCTCGACCGCGAGTCGGAGTTCGAGCGATATCAGGGCGAGCCTGGGTTGCGCGAGCTGCGCTCGAGGCTCGAGGCTCTGCCCGCGATACCGGTGCCGCCCGAGATCGCGGGCCTTCCGGGACGGCTCGGCCTCGCTTAACGCAGCCTCTTCTCGAACCAGTGCTGAGCATACGGATCGGTGTTGAACGCTTCGACTTCCCGGTAGCCCGCGCTCAGGTAGAGCCGGATCGCTTCCTTGAGGGTGCCGTTCGTCTCGAGTCTGAGGGTCCTGATCCCGAGCCCTCGCGCCTGGTCTTCCGCCGCCTCCAGGATCCGCCGACCGATGCCCAGTCCGCGCACACTGTCATCGACCCACATGCGCTTGAGCGTGCCCACGCCGGGCGAGAGTGTCTTGACCGCAGCGCCGGCGACGGTACGACCGTCTATCGAAGCCACGAGGAAGGCACCGGTCGGCGGCACCAGATCGTGGTCCTCGGCCGGGAGACTCGCGGAGGGGTCGAATCCCTTCTCGAACCTCCGGTCGAGCTCGGCGAAATACTGGGCGACGCACCAGCGGGCGGTTGGGCTCGAGGGATCGACGCGCTCGATGGTGAGGCCGGCCAGCTGCAGCAGGCGGTGGACTTCCGTCATCGCGGCGATCAGCCGCCCACGCTGAGCGGGGGAGAATTTTGCGAGGAGCGCCTCGGTGGTCTTGTCCGACCGCTCGTTGAGCTCGCGGACTTCGCGGCGCCCCGCCGCGGTCCATTTGGCTTGCCGCACCCGCTGATCGTCGGATCCCCGGCTCAGCCGGATGAGCCCCTTCCGCTCGAGCGCGGCGACGAGGCGGCTCACGTAGCCGGAGTCGAGACCGAGCCGTTGGCGAAGGTCGCGGAGGTCGGAGCCCTCGGGACCGATTTCGTAGAGCAGCCGCGACTCTCCCATCGGGCGGTCGCGGCCGAGGAAGTGATCGTCGAGCGCGCCGGCTCGCTGCATGACGAGGCGGTGGAAGCGCCGGACCTGGGCGATCTCGTCGGTCTCCATTCTCTGACTTTAGTCAGAGAATGGGCTGGTGGCCAGTGGCTACTGGCGAGGAAGACTGGGCCGAGGAAGACAGGGAAGAGATGGAAACCAGGGATCGTCGACTCGAGACCGAGGCGCTATGAGAAAGCGAAACGTGCTAGTGGTCTGTGGCGCCGCGATCCTCGCGATCGAGGTCTTGAGCGCGCTCGGGGTCCACTTCGGGCTGGCGAACGCCGAAGCGTTCCATTCACTCAGCTATGTGCTGTACTTCGTGGCCGGGATCGGCGGCGGTCGCCTCGACGTGTCGAAGCACCTCAAGGGGGCGCTGTGGTCGGGTGTACTGGCCGGCGGATTCACGGGGGTGATTGGAGGCATCGCGCGCCAGGCGATGTGGTGGGTATTCGGCACCGCGCCGTTCAGCACCCAGCCCGGGCCATGGGTCGGGATTCTCGTCATGGCAGCGATCACGGTGGCGACGGCGGCCACCTTGGGGTTGTTTGGCGGAATCGTCGGGTGGGGGGTCCGCAGCGCCGTCGAGCCCGGCTGATCAGATCGCCCACCCGATGGCCGCTCCGAGCGCGAACCCTCCTCCCATGATCAAGAGCGTGGTGTCGAGAGGGCAGAACGAAACACCGCCGTCGGCGGAGTCGTCAGCAAGGGTGGAGATCGTGGTGCACACGGCGAAGCCCGCGACCGCGCCAATGGCGCCGCCGATCAGCGCATGACGGGTGCGGTTCGCGTGGCTCGGAACCAAACGCACGACCAGTTTGCTGTTCTCGAGCGGCGGGGCTGGCCGCCAGCTTTCGAACCTCGGGGCCGCGGTCGGGGGAAGGGACCGGGGTCGCTGAGCGTGGGCGGTTTCGAAACAGAAGAGGACTCCAATGACGACCGGAGCAACGCGGCTGCATCGCATGCTGACTCCCTGTGCGGGTCCGAAAGTACGGTACATCCGTGCCGTCCTCCAGCCGTGACCTGAGGAATTGAGCTCATGGCCGCCTACATCATCGTCCAGATCGACATCCACGATCCTGTGGCGTACGAGCGATATCGGGTCATGGCCACGCCCACGGTTGCGACATGCGGGGGCCGCTACGTGGTCCGCGGCGGTGCCAGCGAAATCCTCGAGGGCTCCTGGCAGCCGCGACGGTTGGTGATCCTGGAGTTTGCCGATGCGGCCGCGGCGCGTGCGTGGTGGGCGTCGCCCGAGTATGCGCCCGCAAAGGCGTTGCGCCAGCAGATTGCCGATACGGAAATGCTCCTGGTCGAGGGGACTACGCCCGCCACCTACCCTGTGAAACCGATCGGATTCGTCCGGTCGAATCTCACGCGGCGGGCCGATGCTCCGAAGCAGGGCTTCGAGGGTGCACCCAACGCGACGATCGAGATCGATCCCGCGTTCGTGCGCGGCCTCGATGCGATCCACGACGGTCAGGAGCTCATCATCCTCACGTGGCTTCACGAAGCGGATCGCACGGTCCTCGCCGTCCATCCGAGGGACGACGCGAGCAACCCCGTGACGGGCGTCTTCGGCACTCGCTCCGCCGACCGCCCCAATCCCGTTGGTCTGCATCGAGTCAAGGTGCTCGGGATCGAGGGGGAACGATAGACGTGGACGGGCTCGAGGCAATCGACGGAACGCCCGTGATCGACCTCAAGCCGGTCATCGAGGCCTCCCTTCCCGGCAGGCGGCCCGCCCCACAGTATTAGTCATCCTCCTCTCGGAGCGTCCCGCATGCGTTCTCAAGGTGAGAGCGCTCTCGGACAGGGTCGCCAGCCACATTCACTAGGAACCTCTCATGACATCCCTTCGCACTCTGACGGCCGCGCTCGTCGCCGTGCTCGTTCTAGCAAGTACCGCCGCCGCCCAGAGCCAGGATACGAGTAAGGCTCCGGCCAAGGAGCCCGCCGCCGGCGCCGTCACCCATGACACCGGTGCCGCCGCCGCCAACAAGATCGACATCAACAGTGCCGACAAGGACTCGCTGATGACCCTGAAAGGCATCGGGGACGCGTATGCGGCTGCGATCATCAAGGGACGCCCGTACAAGCGCAAGGACGAGCTCGTCCAGCGAGGCATCATTCCGGCTGCCACATACAAGAAGATCAAGGAACGGATCATCGCGACACAGTCGTAGATATCTACCGGCTCGCTCGTGCGTCACGCGCGCGACCTCCGTCGTCTTCGTTTTCTTGTTCTCTATGCGCTGGTCCTTCCAGGAGCGGCGGTCGGGCGGCTTTATGCCCAGAGCACTGCCATTCCGCCATCCTCTTCGAGCGCGAACGAGCACTATCTCGATCAGTTCATCGATCACTCGGTGAGTCCACGCGACGACTTCTTTCACTTTGCCGTCGGCAAGTGGCTGCGTGAGCACCCTATTCCAAAGAGCGAAGTGTGGTGGGGCGTCGGCAACGTCATTCAGGAGGAGACGTACGGGCGCCTCCGCGCAATCAGCGAGGAGGCCGCCGCCGCCCAGCCCGCGCCGGGGAGCAACCAGCAGAAGATCGGCGATTTCTGGGCGACCGCGATGGACACGGCGGCTGTGGACCGGGCAGGGGTTCGCTGCGCTCGACAACGAGTTTGCCCGCATCGCCGCGGTGAAGGACCTGCCGGCGCTCACGAACGCAGTCGCTCACCTGCAGCACATCGGTGTCGGCGCCCTGTACGGTGTGTACATACAACAGGACGAGAAGCACAGCGACCGCTATGCGGTGCACCTCGGTCAGGGCGGTCTCGGTCTCCCCGATCGCGACTACTACTTCGACACCGATGAGCGCACGACCATGCTGCGGCGGGAGTACGTCGCCCACGTGGCCCGGATGTTCCGCTTGCTCGGCGAGGACAGCATCACCGCGACCTCGCACGCGACAACGGTGATGACGATCGAGACCGAGCTCGCCGGAGCCTCGCGCCAGCTCGCCGACCTGCGCGACCCGATCAAGAACTACAACGCGATGGGGCTCGAGGCGCTCGGCAAGCTGACGCCGACGATTGGCTGGCGCGATCATCTCGCCGAGGGCGGCGTCACCGGCGTCGACTCCGTGATCGTCGGGCAGCCGGAGTTCTTCCAGCAGATCGAACGGTCTCTGCGCGCGCATGGCATCGACGACTGGAAGACGTATCTGCGCTGGCATCTGGCGTACGCCTTTGCGCCCGACGCGGGAGGCCGCATCGACGCCGAGTACTTCCACTTCTACGGAACCGTTCTGCTGGGAAGGCAGGAGCAGCGCCCGCGATGGAAGCGCGTGCTGGACGAGGAGGAGGAGTACCTCGGAGACGCGCTCGGCCAGCTGTACGTGCCCGATACTTCTCACCCGCCACCCGGGAGCGCTACGTCAAGCTCACGGCTGCGATCTTCGCCGCATTCGCGGACCGCATTCAACGCCTCACCTGGATGAGCCCGGCGACCAAGGGTCACGCGCTCAAGAAGCTGGAGCCGTCACCAGAAAAGTCGGCTATCCGGACCAGTGGAAGGACTACTCGGCCTACGCCGTCGATCGCCACTCGTTTCTCGGCAACGTGCTGCGAGGGAACGTCTGGCGGAGCTGACTACGCGATCGCAAAGCTTCGGCAAGCCGGTGGACCGCACCGAGTGGGACATGACGCCACAGACCTACAACGCGTACTACAACCCGTCGAACAACGAGATCGTCCTGCCGGCCGCCGATCTTCTGCTTCCCGGAATCGCCGACTCCCTGGTGGACGACGCGATCGTCTACGGCTACGCCGGCGCCGCCACGATCGGCCACGAGATCACCCACGGCTTCGACGACGAGGGGCGTCAGTTCGACGAGCACGGCAACCTCCACCACTGGTGGACCCCCGCAGACGAGACGAAGTTCAAGCAGCGAGCCCAGCGGATCGTCGAGCAGTTCAACGAGTACGTCGTCGTCGAGAGCCTCCATGCCAACGGCGCGCGCCACGGAGGGCGAGAACATCGCCGACCTCGGCGGTCTCACGCTCGGCTGGGACGCGTTCACCAAAACCGAGGAGTACAAGCGCGGTGTCAAGATCGGCGGCCTGACGCCGGCGCAGCGCTACTTCATCGGCTGGGCGCTGGGCTGGATGGTCCAGATGCGGCCGGAAGCTGTGGCCGTGCGGGTGAAGACCGACGTGCATTCGCCCATACTCGCTGCGAGTGATCGGCCCGGTGGCGAACCTGGTGCCGTTCTATCAGGCGTTTGGAGTCAGGCCCGGGGACAAGATGTACCGGGCGGATTCCGTCCGGGTCAGCATCTGGTAGCCTGGCAATTGGCTCGTTTTGTCTCGAGGTTTCGCGTATACAGGAAAGCCGATACTCTTGGATGGACCGTGCCCCCGTGAGGACATTATGACTGCGACATTGCGCCCCGACCCGACGTTCTATCCGTCCCCCAAGTTGGCGATGGCAGGACCCACCGAACGCTACGCCTACACCGCACTGCTCCGCCCAGACAAGACCAGACCCGACGCCATCGGGGTCGTGGATGTGGTCCGCGGATCGAAGACGTTCGGCAAAATCGTTCACAAGATCGAGTTGACCCACCCGGGCGACGAGCTCCACCACTTCGGGTGGAACGCCTGCAGCTCGATGCTCTGCCCGCTGACCTCGCACCCGCACGTGGAGCGCCGCTACCTCATCGTGCCGGGGATGCGCTCGTCCCGCATCTATATCATCGATACCAAGCCCGACCCGACCAGGGCCAGGATCGTCAAGGTGATCGAGCCGGAAGAGGTGATCCGGAAGACCGGATACTCCCGCCCGCACACCGTGCATTGCGGTCCGGAGGGGATCTACATCAGTACGCTCGGCGGCCGAGGTGCCGACGGAACGGAAGGGGTCCCGGGCATCATCCTCATGGACTGCGAGAGCTTCGAGATCATCGGCCCCTGGGCGAAGGACATGGGCAACCAGACGAAGGGGTACGACTTCTGGTGGAACATCAGCAAGGACTACATGGTCTCGAGCGAGTGGGCGCTGCCGCCGCAATTCGAGAACGGGATCGTCGCGGAGGATTTGCTGAGCAACCGCTACGGCCACACGCTCCACTTCTGGAATCTGCGCGCCCGCAAGAACATCCAGAGCATCGACCTCGGCGCCAACCACCAGATGGTGCTCGAGATCAGGCCGGCGCACGATCCGAGCAAGGACTACGGGTTTGTCGGCGTGGTAGTGGACACGACGAACCTCGAGGCCTCGATCTGGACCTGGTATCGCGAGAATGGGAAGTTCAAGGCGCTCAAGACGGCCACCATCCCACCCGAGCCAGCCGATGCCGCGAAGCTCCCCGATCTGCTCAAGGGCTTCGGCGCGGTCCCGCCGCTGGTGAGCGACATCGACCTGTCGATGGATGACAAGCATCTGTATGTCGCGTGCTGGGGAACTGGGGAGCTGCGGCAGTACGATGTCTCCGATCCCATGAAGCCCCAGCTCTCCGGGTCGATCAGGGTCGGTGGCATCGCGGACCATACGCCACACCCCAACGGGAAGGCGTTCGGCGGCGGGCCCCAGATGGTCGAGATCAGCCGTGACGCGAAGCGGGTCTACTTCACCAACTCGCTCTACAGCACGTGGGACACCCAGTTCTATCCCGAGGGCGTGCCGGGCCTGCAGGTCATGGCCCATGCCAAGCCCGGCGGCGGTATCGAGCTGGACAAGGAGTTCTTCGTCGAGTTCGAGCCGGGATACCGGTCGCACCAGACCCGTCTCGAGGGTGGCGACTGCTCGACCGATTCGTTCTGCTTCCCGAGTTAGGACAGGAGTGAATCAGTGATCGGGTTCGCTGAGCATCCGGGCGCCTGGCTCGCCATCGTCGCGCTCGGGTGCTACCACGGGCTCAATCCCGGAATGGGCTGGCTGTTCGCGGTCTCGAACGGGATGCAGGAAAAACGGGGGAGCGCCGTGTTCGCCGCGGTGCCCCCCATCGCGGCGGGGCACGTTCTGGCAATGGCGGCCGTCCTCCTGCCGTTTGCGCTGGTGACGGTATCGCTGGAGCAGGTGAGGGGACTCGGGCTCATTGCCGGGTGTCTCCTGATTGGATTCGGCGTCTACAAGCTCGTCAATCGCCGGCATCCACGTTTTCTCGCGCGCATTGGCTCGGAGCACCTGGTGCTGTGGTCGTTTCTCATGGCCACCGCCCACGGCGCCGGGTTGATGCTGTTGCCGGTGTACCTCGGACTCGGCGCGATGCCACACGGCGGCACCGGCCACATGGCGATGGCCGAGCTTGCCGGCGCCGGCCTTCTCTCGGCGTCGGTGGTGGCGCTGGTTCACACCGGTGCGATGGTTCTGGTGGGCGCGGTCATCGCGTGGACGGTGTACCGCTATCTGGGCCTGAGGCTGCTGCAGCGCGCGTGGTTCAACCTCGACCTCATCTGGGCCGCCTGCCTCATCGCAGTCGGAGGCATCGCTCTGGTGATGGCGCTTGCCGGGTAGGTCCCGGTCCGCCACTTACGCTCAGATACGGCCGCTCTTCCTGCGACTCCCTCTAGCCTCGGCCATGGTGATCGTCTCTGCGAATCCGGCGGCCGGGCAGAGTGCCCCAGCCGCCGATTATCACCAGCACATCTTCAGTCCCAACATCGCCGCGCTCCTCGGCCGCTCGTCAGCGGGAGTCTCGGCGCGCGACCTCGTGGTCCTCCTCGATTCGGCCGGTATTCGCCACGCCCTTCTCCTGTCCGTCGCCTACATCTTCGGAAGCCCGGCACGCACCGTCGATGACGAGTACGCCAAGGTCCGCGCCGAGAACGACTGGACCGCGGCGCAGGCGGCGGAATTTCCGGATCGGTTGCGCGCGTTCTGCAGCTTCAATCCGCTCAAGGCGTACGCGCTCGAGGAGCTGGACCGATGCGCGCACACCCCAGGTCTCAGCCACGGAATCAAGCTCCACTTCGGCAACTCGGACGTGCAGTTGGACAACCCCGATCATGTCGAGCGATTGAAGCAGGTCTTTCGAGCGGCGAACGACCACCACATGGCGATCGTCGTGCACCTTCGCGCGTCGGTCTCGCAGAAGCGTCCGTACGGCGCCGCCCAGGCGCGCGTCTTCGTGGACCAGCTACTACCCCTCGTTCCGGACATCGATGTTCAAGTTGCACACCTGGCCGGCACCGGCCCGGGTTACGACGACCCACCCGCCGACAGTGCGATGGCGGTGCTCGCCGAGGCCGTGCAGAACCACGATCCGCGAACGCGCCGACTCTGGTTCGACGTCGCGACGGTGGTGGACACCGGGATCTCGCCCACGCACGCAGCCCTCGTGGTGAAGCGGATTCGCCAGGTCGGTGTCGAGCGAATACTCTATGGTTCCGACGCACCGGTCGCCGAGAACCTTCGGCCCCGCGAGGGATGGGCCGCATTCCGGCGACTCCCGCTCACCAAGGCCGAGTTCGCGCGCATCGCAAGCAACGTGACGCCATATCTCATGGATTCCGACCCGGCGTGGGTTCCCCTCTTCAACGGTCATGACCTGACCGGTTGGGAGCATGTTGGCCCCGGGCGCTTCATCGTCGAAGACGGGGCGCTCAAGACGGAGGGAGGGATGGGGCTGCTCTGGTATACGGCCAGAAAACTGGGTCGATGCAGGTTACGGGTCGTTTTTCGAACGGCAGGAACCGTAGGGAATTCGGGTGTGTTCATTCGCATTCCCGAGAAGCCGATTGAGCCGTGGATGCCGGTGAATCGTGGATACGAGGTCCAGATCGATGATTCCGAAGACGAGTATCACGTGACCGGCGTGCTGTACTCGTTGACCAGGGCCATGGCTCGCACAGGCCGGCCAGGCGAGTGGAACGAGATGGAGATCGGTCTCGACGGGCGGCGCACGTGGGTCAAGCTCAACGGTGCGCTGGTCACCGACTACACGGAGGGCGCGCCGACTCCGCCCAAGCGCGAGCAGTGGGAGCCCGATCGGGGTCCCAGGCCCGACGACGGGTACATCGGTCTTCAGAATCACGGGAGTGCAGATACGGTGTACTTCAAGGAGGTGAGCGTCGCGCCCCTGTGAGCTCCTCGTGTCGAGTTGTGCGGCGATGCCGGGCGTGGACGTCGTTCAGACATTCCACATGCAGGGATGGAGTACAACCCCCGGAGGTGAAATGAGCTTCGCAACCATATCGGGTCGCCGCATCTTGACGCTCTGGATCGGCGCGATTCTGCTGTCTTTCGCGGTCGTCCGTCTCGGCGAGAGTCTCGCGGCGACCCACGGCCGGCCAACCGGTTTCTACGTCGGCAGCCTCTTCGTCTGGATCATATGGCTCGCGTGGATCGCCACGTGGAGATGGACCGGCGCTCGGAAGGCTCGAGCTCGTGCACCTGGGTGGGGCTGGTTGCAACTCCTGCTGGCGGTGATGGGAGCGATCTGGCTGGGGGCCACCGTCATCGAGTATCTCTGAGGTTGACCCCGACGCGACACCGCTGGCGTCAAACTCGATAGTCTCCGCGCCGACCGTACCTACGCGGTCTCTGGAGAAAAGGGTCCGACAAGCCGACCTGAGGCACGACGAGGACATCATGGATCAGCAGGTTGCGCCGTTTGCCGCTCTGTTCGCGCTCAACACCGATCTTCTCCTCAATTGTCTGCCGGACATCTCGGCCACGGAGGCGCGCCAATGTCTCGCCGGGGGTGGCAACAGCATTGCCTTTCTCGCCGCGCATCTGACCGATACCCGCCACTTCCTGGTCACGCGCCTGGGGAGTCCGCTCGCCAATCCGATCGCCCCTTATCTCGAGGACGCGAGGAGCATCGCGGACATAAAGAAGTGGCCGACGCTGGACCAAATCCGGCACGCGTGGCTGGCGGTGAGCAGTCATCTCCAGCAGGTCCTCGAGGAGCTCACCGCCGAGCAGTTGGGTGAGCAGAATGTCCATCGGTTCCCACTCGGCGACACGACTCGCCTCGGCATGATCGTATTTCTCGCGCAGCACGATTCATATCATCTTGGCCAGATCGCGTTTCTCCGGCGGCAGCTCGGCAAGACGGCGATGTCGTACGCGCGCGGGGCTGCCGGCGTGACGTGAGCGAGACTCCGAAGGACGTGAGCTCTGTGGTCGAGAAACGACACGGCGAGCCGAGTGATGCGCGACGGAAGCTCCGGATGATCGCCTACTGGACGGCGATCGTGCTGCTGCTTGCGCTCGCCGCGCTCGGGCTCAATGGTGCAATACACGAGCTCAGTTCGGCGGACACGTCCGGCCAGCAGATTGCCACCGCGACGCAGTTCGGGTATGCCATCCTTGGGATCGTTGCGGCTGGGGCGCTGCTCACGCGGCGCGGGTGGGCTCAAACCACCCTGTGGCTCTGGGCCGGGTTGATCACGATCACCGGCGGTTTGGCACCGGTCGTCTGGGGCGGGGCAGGTGTCGGGGCAGGGCTGGCTGCCGGAGTGGTGAGCGCCGCGATCGGGGGATTCGTGATATGGCTGGCGGGCCGATCCGCCTCGTCGTGAGTCTTGGGTCGCGGCGTGGATCAGGTGGCGTTCGTTCCATGGAGGTCCAGCCTATCGGGTCACGCTATACCGGGCGGAAGGAGGCCAGGGTAGCCAGGTCCACGCGGCCGGCCAGTCTGCCTTCGTCCCCTGAAAAACCAGGCTGTCAGTCTGGGCGAATGAAGCGTCGGAGGAGGGCTATCACGGTCTCCGGTTCCTCGATGTGTGAGAAGGTTCCGCTCCGCTCCATCCAGTGAAACACAGCCTGTGGTGCGTATCGGACGAAGTCGAGCTGGTACTTGGGGCTGAGCGCGCGATCGTACCGGCCGGCCAGGATCAGGGTGGGCATGCGCAATTCCTTCAGCCGCGGGCGGAAGTCCGGAAGCCGAGCCACCTCCCCCCCGAGAAAGAACTCGACGTCGTCGCCCACGAAGACCGGATACAGGGCGGCGTTCTTCGATCCTGGCTCGGACGGAATCGCGCTGGCGTTGTCGGGGTTATAGAATCGAATCAGCGGAGCGTGGACAGCGTAGAGCCGCTGCACCCGAGCGTCGGTTGACCGCACGCCTTGGGCGCGAAGGGCCAGGATCTCTTCCCAGACCTCCGGATACTGCAGCTCCAGCTCGCGGTTGATGTTCTCGTGGTTCCGCTGCCACATCTCCGGACTGTGAAGCGTGTTCGCGAGCACCAGCCGCTTCACCAGCTCCGGGTGGTCGAGCGCGAGCGACTGCGCAACCATGCCTCCGTATGAAAATCCGTACACATTCACCGGGCCGAGCTCGAGTGTGCGCATCAGCTCGGCGACGTCTGCCACGTCCCCGGCGAAGGTGATGGTCCGCGGATCTTCAACCGACTCCGATCGTCCTCGCCCGCGATAGTCCACATAGATGACGCTATGGCTCTCGGCCAGCGTGCCGAAGACCGGATGGAACACGACGTGTGACGTGGCCGGACCGCCGGCAAGCAGCAGGATGGGCTCGCCGGCTCCCTCCTCTTCGATCCAGAGCCTCGTGTCACCGATCGCGACGAGACGACCGGGAGGATGAATGATCGCCGCATTGGCTTTGGGTGAAGAAACGGCGATTGCGGGCATCTGGCGCTCCCTGTCGAAGTGATGGCGCAATCTCCATTATCTCTCGTGTCGCAGCCATCCGCTTTCTTGCGGTTGAATTCGAGGGTGCAATGACTGTTCTCGGGATCCATCACGTCACGGCGATCGCAAGCGATCCCCAGCGTAACCTGGACTTCTATGTGCGCGTTCTCGGTCTCCGTCTCGTCAAGCGCACAATCAACTTCGACGATCCGGGTACCTACCATTTCTACTTTGGCGATGATGTCGGTCATCCAGGCAGCATCCTGACCTTTTTCCCGTGGCCCGGAGCGAGCCGGGGTCGTCAAGGAGCGGGGCAGGCGGCGGTCGTGTCTTTCGCGGTTCCATCGGGCGCGCTGGGATTCTGGGTTCAGCGACTGCTGCACCACGGCGTGGCCTACGAGGGGCCCGTCAAACGCGGGTCACCTACCTCCGCAAGCGAGCAGGTCATCTCGTTCAAGGACCCGGACGGGCTCCTGCTCGAGATCGTCGCGCATCAGGGTGCGGAGGAAAGAGCGGCGTGGGACCACGCGCCGGGTATTCCGCGCGCGCACGCGATCCACGGCTTCTGCCGGGTGACACTCTGGGTGCAAAGCGGTGAGCCCACGGAACGGATTCTGGTGGACACGCTCGGATTTCGCCTGGTCCATGAGAATGGTGCAACGCGCCGGTTTGCGGCGGGCGACGGCGGCCCGGGCACGACGGTCGATGTCCGGTCGATCGGTGGTTTTCCAGACGGAGTCGAGGGCACGGGCGTGGTCCACCACGTGGCGTGGAGAGTGACCGACGACGCGAATCAGCTGGAGCTTCGCGAGAGGGTCGTCCGGTCCGGCCTCGCGCCGACGCCGGTGATCGACCGGCAATACTTCCACTCGGTGTACTTTCGCGAGCCTGGCGGGATTCTGTTCGAGCTCGCGACAGACTCGCCGGGGTTCACGATCGATGAGGCCAAGGAGCACCTGGGCGAGCGACTGATGCTGCCGGCGAGATACGAGCCCTACCGCTCCGACATAGAAGCGCGACTTCCAGTCATCGACATGCCTGGTCAGTCTGCCGAGGCCGTGGTCTTGGCGCCGGATCCAACATCATGAGCGACTTAGCCCACGATCCTAGCTCGCAGAGGCGGTCATCGTTTTCGTTTCTGTCTGACGATCGAGCACGTCTCGCAGCGATGCCAGCTCCTCACTTCCCACTCGGCCATGCGTTTCGTAGGCGATGTACCCATCGGGACGGACCAGGGTCAGGCCCGGGCTCCTGAAGGACCTCACCTCGACGAGGTCTGCGTAGGACTCCGCGAGCCGCTTCGCCTCGGACGCGTTTACCTCATCGACCATGAGCAGGAAGCGGCTCTCGATCCCCTTGCCCCCACGCAACGAATCGTCGAAGAACCGTTTCCCGGGTCCCTCGACGATCGGGCTGCCCGGATAAGCGATGCCGAGCTCCGAGAGCCGCTCGACGAACGCATGCTGAAATGGCGCGAGTCGGGAGACCATCGGGATGACGGTGTCGCGGAGAGCCTGGGCAAGCTTGTTCGGGGTGCCCATGACCTGCGTCAAGTGATGCGTCGTCGCGATCACGTTCTGGATGACGGGAAGGCGCTCGCTGCTGTAGCTGTCGAGCAGCCGTTGGTTTCCCCGTCCCCTGAGAAACAGGTCGAGCTTCCAGACCAGATTCCACGCGTCGTGTAGCCCGGTATTCATCCCCTGCCCGCCAAACGGGCTATGAATGTGCCCGGCGTCGCCGGCGATGAAGAGCCGTCCGACTCTGAGCCGCTGAACGTGCCGGTGATGGATGCGGAAATAGCTGCTCCAGTGCAGCGCTTGCGCCTCGATCCCGCTGGGTGCCCGCTCCGCGAGTATCTTCCGCACCAGCTCCAGTGACGGGGCGTCGCCCTCGGGATGATCGATGGTTGCCACGACGCGGCGTCGGATGGCGTTCATCGGGAAGATGGCGGCGGGCCCTAACTCGCTCGGGCACAGCAACAGCTCGTTGGCGGGAAAGCTGTCGTTCGTTTGGATGTCGGCCAGCATGAAGGAGGCGTCGTAGGCCGCTCCCTCGAACCCGATGTTGAGGAGATGGCGCACGGTGCTGTGCGCGCCATCGCACCCGACGACGATGGCCGCCCGGAGTGTAGTGGGGACGCCCTGCCGGTCCAGCGTGACGATTACCCCGTCCTCATGCTCCTTCGCCGAGCGAAACGTGGTGTTGTATTCGACGAAGCCGCCTCTGCGACGCAGCTCCGACACCAGCAGTCGCTCGGTCACATCCTGCGGCACCAGCACCTGGGCTTCATCGTTTACGTTAACGAGGTCTGAACGAGGATGCGTTGCACCGGGTTGATCGGGCTGGCACTTCTCGGATGCGGGTCCACCGCCGTGCCGCAACGGAGCTCCTCTCCGTCGTGGTTCGATCCTTCCCCCCACGAGGTCCGTCTCGTCCAGGTAGCGCCCGGCGTCTCGCTCGAAGTGCTCGACTGGGGCGGCGACGGTCGGCCCCTCGTATTCCTCTCCGGTCTGCAGGACGTGGCGCACGGGTTCGACGACTTCGCGCCGCGGTTCACCGACCACAACCATGTGTACGCCATCACCCGCCGCGGATATGGCGCCTCGACCCAGACTTCGACGGGGTACGATGTCGTCACGCGGGTCGCCGACCTTCGGACGGTACTCGACTCGCTGCGAATCTCGCGCGTCGCGCTCGCGGGCCATTCGATCGCCGGCGACGAGCTTACCGCCTTTGCCGGCGCGTACCCCGCGCGCGTCAGCGGACTGATCTACCTCGACGCGGCCTACGACCACACCGACGTCGTCAAGCTCCTGGGTGAGAGCGCTCCCTGGCCTCCCATGCTGGCCGCCGACTCCGCCTCGCCGGCGGCCGTCCAGGCCTACACCATGCATGCGTTCGGCATGCACATTCCCGAGTCACAGCTTCGCGCGATCGGGCGCTACGACTCGGCCGGCCGGCTGACTGCCAACGTCACACCGGGGACGATCGACTCGCTCGTGCTGCAGGGATGCGGGCACCCGGACTACAGGGCGGTGCGAGCACCGGTGCTCGCGATTTATGCGGTCGTGGACTCGGCGGCGCAGATATTTCCCACCTGGGCCACGCTCGATTCAACGGGGCGTGCTGCGGCACGACACTTCACGGGGACCCTACAACAATGGGCAGCCGGTGAGCGCGCTCGTTTGAGGCGCGAACTGCCGTCCGCCCGGGTCTTGGAGCTGCATGGCGCCAATCACTATGTCTTCGACTCGCACTCGGCCGCGGTGGCGACGGCGATGCGGACGTTTCTCTCCGAGCTTCACTGAGATTCGCGGCTCACATCCGCGAGATCTTGATGTATCTCCCAATGTCCGGAAGCATTCTGATTACCAGTGCCCCGAAGCCGACCCCGAGTCCGATAAGGACGACGTTTCGCATGGAAATCCCTCCCCGCATTGAGACGCTCCTTTTTCTCTATGTATGAGGATGCTCCATCGTCGCCACCAAGTCTGTGACGCGGGCCCCACTCGCGCCGGATTGAGGTAGTTTGGAGAGGGTTGGCCGCTATCCCGTCCCCCGGGGGTCGTAATGCCCGTCTCGGAAATTTCGGTCTTGTGGCTCACCGCAGGCCTGAGCTGCGACGGGGATACGATCGCGATGACCGGGGCAACCCAGCCCAGCCTCGAGGATCTGGTCTCCGGCGCCTTCCCGTGGGCCCCCAAAGTGAAGCTCTACAACCCCTTCCTCGCACCGGAAGTGGGCGACGAGTTCGTCGACTACTTTCGGCGCGGCGTGCGCGGCGAGCTCGATCCGTTCATTCTGGTCGTCGAAGGCTCGATCCCCGATGAAGGCAACAAGGAGGAGGGTTACTGGGCGACCTTCGGCACCGATCCGGTGACCGGGCAGCCGATCACCACGTGCGAATGGATCGATAAGCTCGCCCCCAAGGCCTGGGCGGTTGTAGCTGCGGGCACCTGCGCGGCATACGGCGGAATTCACGCCATGGAAGGAAACCCCACGGGCTGCATGGGCCTTCCCGACTATCTCGGCTGGGATTGGACCTCATCTGCCGGAGTGCCGATCGTCTGCATTCCAGGCTGTCCGGTGCAACCGGACAACATGACCGAGACGCTGCTCTACCTCCTTCACCAGGCCGCAGGACACGCGCCTCCCATCACGCTCGATGAATCCCTCCGGCCGCAGTGGCTTTTCGGGCAGACGGTGCACGAGGGTTGTGACCGGGGAGGCTACTATCGAGCAGGGGGAGTTCGCCGACGTGTACGGATCACCCCTCTGCATCGTCAAGTTGGGATGTTGGGGACCTGTCGTGCAGTGCAACGTGGGCAAGCGGGGGTGGATGGGAGGAGTGGGCGGGTGCCCCAACGTCGGGGGGATCTGCATCGGGTGTACGATGCCGGGGTTCCCCGACAAATTTCAGCCGTTCATGGACCAGCCGCCGGGGTCGCTACTCTCGTCCGCGGCGGTACAGACGTACGGCAAAGCCATTCTGGCCCTGCGCCGGTTCACGCAGGCCTCGTTGAACAAGGAACCCGCCAGGCGCGCGGGCCGTCGGCGCCGGCCGGAGTGAGATCAGTGTGAACATCACCGAAGCCGAGGGCATCCTCCAGAGTCTCGCCAGCATCTTTGCCCGGGAGCCGAACGACTCCAGCGCTCCTCTCGATCCTCTCCTTCCCAATCCCGAGGCCAAGTATCGCGCGTTGGTGGAGCAGCTTCCCGCCGTGGTCTTCATGGCCTACCTCGACCGACGCATCGGCGAGGCCTACGTCAGCCCGCGGATCGAGGAGGTCATGGGATTCTCCCAGGCCGAGTGGCTGGAAGACCCCGTCCGCTGGTACCAGCACATTCATCCCGACGATCGCGAGCGCTGGAGCGCCGAGGCCGCGGAGATGCTCCTGACCGGCCGGCCGCTCCGGTCGGCCTATCGCGTCATCTCCCGCGACCGGCGAGTGATCTGGTTTCAGTGCGAGGCCAAGATCGTGAGGGGAGAGAACGGGCAGCCCTGGTTCATCCACGGCGTAGGCTTCGACATCACCGACCTCAAACGGGCGGAGTCGGCCCTGCTGCGCGAGGGCGATTTGCTGTCGGGCATCCTCGACACCGTCGGTGCACTCGTGGCGGTGCTGAGCCCCAGCGGAGAGATCGTCCGCTTCAACCGAGCCTGCGAACTGCTGAGCGGTCGGACGTTCGAGGAGGTGCGAGGGCGACGCTTTTGGGAGTTGTTCTCGTCGCCGGAGGACTCCGAGCGCTGGCGGACACACCTCGCAGCTTTGAAGCCGGGGCAGGGAGGCGAAGGTTGGGAGAGTGACTGGCTCGCGAGCGACGGCTTGCGCAGGCGCATCGCCTGGTCCACGACGTCTCTCCCGGGCGACGGTTCGGGTACGTCACACATCATCACCACGGGTATCGACATCACCGAGCGCAAACGGATGGAGCGGGCGCTGCTCGAGATCAGCACACGAGAGCAGCAACAGATCGGCCAGGACCTCCACGACGGCCTGGGACAGCACCTCACCGGCATTGCCTTCATGAGCAAGGTGCTCGCCCAACAACTGGCCGGAGACGGGAAAGCACAGGCCGACCAGGCGCGAAAGATCGTTCATCTGGTCAACGAGGCGATCAACAAGACCCGTCAGCTGGCGCGCGGACTTCTGCCGGTGTTCTCGGAGGCCGACGGTCTCATGTCGGCGCTCAGGCAATGGGCCGCCGAAGTGGAAGACCTGTTCCACATCTCGTGCCGCGTCGAGTGTGCCGAGCCGATCCTGATCCGCGACATCGGGGTCGCGACGCATCTGTATCACATCGCGCAGGAAGCAGTGAACAATGCGCTCAAGCACGGTCGCGCCAGCGCTATCGTGCTCGGCTTGAGCCGGGAAAACGGCGCAGGCCTGCTGACGGTCGAGGATGATGGGATCGGCCTGACCGAGCCACCGGCGCGGAGCCCCGGCCTCGGACTCCGGATCATGAGCTATCGGGCCAACATGGTCGGTGGCACGCTCGAGGTGCGCCGCGGCGCGCAGCACGGCACGGTGGTGTGTTGCCGATTTCCGGTGCAAAATTAGTCGGGAGGTTTTGATGCAGCCTTACGCCACATCCACCATCGCTCCGCCACGGAAGAAACACCGTGTCTTCGTGGTGGACGACCACCCTATTGTTCGCCAGGGTCTGGCGCTCATGATCGATCAGGAGCCCGATCTCGTAGTCTGTGGGGCTGCCGAGGAGGCCGAGTCGGCACTCGCGGCCATCGCCGCGTCCCGTCCCGATGTACTGGTGCTCGATATATCGCTGCCTGGTCCCGATGGGATCGACCTGCTCAAGACGATCCGATCCATCGATCCGAACCTCCCTGTCCTGGTGCTCTCGATGCACGACGAGACGACGTACGCCGAGCGGGCGCTCCGAGCCGGGGCCAACGGCTACATCATGAAACAGGAGGCGACAGAGAATGTCCTCGTGGCTCTGCGCCGGATCCTCCGTCATGAGCTGTATCTGAGCGAGCGGATCGCGAGCCGGATGCTTCGGCAGATCGTGTCCGGCGGCCGCGAGGCCGAGCAGGCGCCCATCGCCCGACTCAGCGATCGCGAGCTGGAAGTGTTCCGCCTCATCGGTGCCGGTCTCGGTACCAGACAGATCGCAGAAGACCTTCGGATCAGTATCAAGACGGTCGAATCGTATCAGGCGCATATCAAGGAAAAGCTCGAGCTTCAGAGCTCGCGCGATCTGGTTCAACGGGCCATCGAGTGGAGGATGAACGAGTTGAACGAGAAGAAGGAGCAATCGAGGTAGCGTATCACTCCATGACATCGGGGATTCCCCGATGCCCACCGTAGGAAATTCTCCCATAGAATGGCCGGAGCGGGCCCGCTTGCGGCGTCGTACGACACTTCCTAACTCAGGTGCGGCGGATTCTGCTCGGGATCCAGGACCTCATTCTCCGAGTCCACGCAGCCTGGTAAGGAGCGTCTATGACAGCCGTTGCCCCCTATGGCCGCAAGACCCAGCGGCCGTCCGCCGGTGCCGGACATCCACATTCTGTGGATCACTGCGGGCCTGGGGTGCGACGGTGATTCGGTATCGATCACGGCGGCCACGCAGCCCAGCATCGAGGACGTGATTCTCGGCGCCATTCCTGGCCTGCCCAAAGTCCACCTCCACAACCCCGTCCTCGCGTACGAGGTGGGCGACGAGTTCCTGAAGCCCTGGTACGACGCCAAGGCGGGGAAGCTCGACCCCTTCGTGCTCGTGGTCGAGGGCTCGATCCCCAACGAGAACATCAAGAAGGAAGGCTACTGGGCGGCGATGGGGACGGACGCGACGACCGGTCAGCCGATCACGACCACGAGTGGATCGACCGGCTCGCGCCCAAGGCGCTCGGCGTCGTCGCGATCGGAACGTGCGCGACCTACGGCGGCATCCACGCGATGGAAGGCAATCCCACCGGCTGCATGGGGCTCGCCGACTATCTCGGCTGGGACTGGAAATCGAAGGCCGGCCTGCCGATCGTCAACGTGCCCGGGTGTCCGGTGCAGCCCGACAACTTCATGGAAACGCTGCTGTATCTGCTGTATCAGGTCGCCGGTCTCGCGCCGATGATTCCGCTCGACGATCAGCTGCGGCCCACCTGGCTCTTCGGCAACACCGTGCACGAGGGCTGCGACCGCGGCGGGCTACTACGAGCAGGGCGACTTCGCCCACGAGTACGGCTCGCCGAAGTGCATCGTCAAGCTGGGATGCTGGGGACCGGTGGTGAACTGCAACGTGCCGAAGCGCGGCTGGATGGCCGGCATCGGCGGCTGTCCGAACGTCGGCGGCATCTGCATCGGCTGCACCATGCCGGGCTTCCCCGACAAGTTCATGCCGTTCATGGACGAGCCGCCCGGCGCGCGGCTCTCGACCGCCGGCGTCGCGCGTCTATGGCCGGGCGATCACGCGCGCTGCGCTCGTTCACGAATGCGACGCGTGAACAAGGAGCCGAAGTGGCGCCATTCGCGTCCCGAGCTGACGACCGGCTATCACCCCAGGTCCTTCTAAGCAGCTACGAAGGAGCGACCGCGATGACCACCGCAACCGTCCCACGGAAGGAGACCACGGCGGAAGCGCGCAAGCTGGTGGAGATGAACTGGGACCCGATTACCCGAATCGTCGGCAGCCTCGGGATCTTCACCAAGATCGACTTCGAGAACCGCGAGGTCGCCGAGTGCCACAGCACGTCGTCGATCTTCCGCGGCTACAGCATCTTCATGAAGGGCAAGGATCCGCGCGACGCCCACTTCATCACCAGCCGCATCTGCGGCATCTGCGGCGACAACCACGCCACGTGCGCGACCTACGCCCAGAACATGGCCTTCGGCATCCGCCCGCCGCGCGATTGCCGAGTGGATCGTCAATCTCGGCGAGGCCGCCGAGTACATGTTCGATCACAACATCTTCCAGGACAACCTGGTGGGCGTGGATTTCTGCGAGCAGATGGTGAAGGAGACCAACCCCGAGGTCTGGGAGAAGGCGCAGAAGACGCCGGCCCCGCACGCCGCCGACCACGGCTACCGGACGATCGCCGACATCATGACGGCGCTCAATCCGTTCACCGGCGAGTTCTACCGCGAGACGCTGCACGTCAGCCGCTACACCCGCGAGATGTTCTGCCTGATGGAAGGCCGGCACGTGCACCCGTCGACGCTCTATCCGGGCGGCGTCGGCACCGTGCCCACCGTGCAGCTCTTCACCGACTACCTCGTGCGGCTGGCGCGCTACGTCGAGTTCATGAAGAAGTGCCTGCCGCTGCACGACGACCTGTTCGACTTCTTGTACGAAGCGCTGCCCGGCTACGAGAAGGTCGGCTACCGGCGCACGCTGCTCGGCTGCTGGGGCTCGTTCAACGACCCCGACGTCTGCGACTACACCTACAAGAACATGACCGACTGGGGCGAGGCGATGTTCGTCACGCCGGGCGTCGTGGTCGACGGCAAGCTGGTCACCACACGACCTGGTCGACATCAACCTCGGCATCCGCATCCTGCTCGGGCACTCCTACTACGACGACTGGGCACAACGGCGAGACGTTCGTCAAGAACGATCCGCTCGGCAACCCGGTCGATCAGCGGCATCCCTGGAACCAGACGACCATCCCGCGGCCGCAGAAGCGCGACTTCGACGGCAACTACAGCTGGGTGATGTCGCCGCGCTGGTTCGACGGCGAACAGACGCACCTCGCGCTCGACACCGGCGGCGGCCCGCTCGCGCGCTTCTGGGCGACGGCGCTCGCCGGACATCGTGGACATCGGCTACGTCAAGGCGACCGGCAACAGCGTGAAGATCTACCTGCCGAAGACAGCGACGAAGCCCGAGGTGGAGTTCGAGTGGAAGATTCCGAAGTGGAGCAACGCGATCGAGCGCGACCGCGCGCGCACCTACTTCCAGGCGTACGCGGCCGCCGCGGCGTATCACTTCGTCGAGAAGGCGCTCGGCGAGCTGCACGCCGGCCGCACCAAGACCTGGACCGACGTTCACCGTGCCGGACGAGGCGATCGGCTGCGGCTTCCACGAGGCCGTGCGCGGCGTGCTCTCGCATCACGTGGTCATCCGGAACGGCAAGATCGCCAACTACCACCCGTATCCGCCGACGCCGTGGAACGGCAGCGTGCGCGACGTCTACGGAACGCCTGGTCCGTACGAGGACGCGGTCCAGAACACGCCGATCTTCGAGGAGAACGGCCCCGACAAGTTCAAGGGCATCGACATCATGCGGGCGGTGCGGAGCTTCGATCCGTGTCTGCCCTGCGGCGTCCACATGTATCTCGGCAACGGCAAGGTGCTCGAGACGCACCACTCGCCGCTCTTCGGCAATCACGGCTGACCGATGCCGCATCAATCGGAATTCGAGCGCCGGATGGAAGTGGTTGATGATCTCGTCCGGAGGCTTGAGACGACCGCCGACGCGGATGCGCGGTCGGCGGCGCAGGATTTGGTCAAGGCGGTCATGGACCTCAACGCCGCCGGCCTGACGCGCATTCTTCAGCTGGCCCAGCGAAGCGGAGACGCAGGGCGACGACTCGCCGACCAGTTCACCGAGGACGCACTGGTCGCGAGTCTCCTGCTGCTGTATGGTCTCCACCCCAAGGATCTGGAGACCCGCGTGCGAGGGGCTCTCGACAAGACGCGGCCGTATCTCAAATCGCACGGTGGCAACGTCGAGCTCGTGGACATCGACGCCGCGGGCACCGTCCGGCTTCGGCTCCAGGGAAGCTGTCACGGCTGCCCATCGTCGGCGATGACGCTCAAGAATGCCATCGAGCAGGCGATCCACGAGGCCGCACCCGACGTCACCGCGATCGTCGTGGACGGCGAGCTGGAGCCCAGCCGTGAGCCCGGCCCGGGGGGTCCCATCTGGGAGGAAGTCACAGAGGTGGGACATGTCTGTAGCGGCGGGCTTCGAGTTCTGAGTTGAACATGTCACTCGATGAGACCAGCCCGGAGCGTGCGTTCGATATCCTCCGGCGGTTCGCTCGTCCGCGGCCGCCGGTCGAGCGCTGCGACTTGTGCGGCCTCGAGCTGGGGCCCGAGCACGATCATCTTCTCGAGCCGGCTGCACGCCGGCTCGTGTGCACGTGCGGTCCGTGCACCGTGCTCTTCGGCGCGCAGGAGGGCAGGCGCTTCAAGCGCGTCCCCAGGCGCGTGCGCCGGCTCGATGGCTTTCGCCTGACCGATACGCAATGGGAGGATCTGAGGCTCCCGATCAACCTCGCGTTCTTCTACTTCAGTACCAGCGCCAACAAGGTCGTCGCCTGCTATCCGAGCCCCGCCGGCGCTACCGAGTCGCTACTCGACCTCGAGGCCTGGGGCGACATCCGCAGAGAGAATCCGGTGCTCGATACAATGACCCCCGATGTCGAGGCGCTCCTCGTCGATCGCCTCGGTGACGATCGCGGACTCGGCGGTGTGGCGGGCGAGGCGGTGTGCTTCATGGTTCCGATCGATCAGTGCTTCAAGCTGGTGGGCATCATTCGGGCGCACTGGAAGGGGTTCGCAGGCGGAGACGAGGTCTGGGAGCAGATCGACACGTTCTTTGCCGACCTCGAGCGGAGCGCCCATCCCGGGGAGGCCCTCCATGCCTGAGCTCGATTTCCAGGTCGAGGGTGCGGCGATTACGCCGTGGACGATCGTGCCGCAGATGGCCTTCCGGCTCCGCATCGCCAACGCGCCCGCGGAAGAAGTCATCCACTCCGTGGTGCTCAACTGTCAGATCCGGCTCGAGGTGACGCGGCGACAGTACACCGAGGAGGAAAAGGATCGGCTCCGCGACCTGTTCGGAGAGCCGGATCGCTGGGGTCGCACGCTCCGCCCGATGCTCTGGACGCTCGTGACCCACGTGGTGCCGCGCTTCGAGCGCGAGACGACAGTGGAGCTGCCGGTTCCCTGCACATACGACTTCAACCTCGCGGCCACCAAGTTCTTCTACGGCCTGAACGAGGGGGAGGTCCCGCTCGACTTCCTGTTCAGCGGAAGCGTGTTCTACGAGGATTCCACCGGTGCACTTCAGGTTTCCCCGATCTCGTGGACGAAGGAGGCGCGGTTCCGGCTGCCGGTGAAGCTCTGGCAGGAGCTGATGGAGATCCACTACCCGAACGCCGCGTGGTTCCGGCTCCGGCGCGATGTGTTCGATCGGTTGTATCGCTACAAGGTGGAGCGGGGAATCCCCACGTGGGAGCAGGCCGTCGAGCGACTCCTGCTGGCAGTGGACGACGAGGCGAGGGTATGAGCCCCGATCCCGTCGATCGCGTCGCCGCCGCGCTGCTCTACGAGGGGTACATGCTCTATCCCTACCGGCCCTCGTCGGTCAAGAATCGGCAGCGGTTCAACTTCGGTGTGATCTACCCGGAGTCGTACAGTCTGCTGGAGTCTGGTGTCGAGCCCTGTGCGATGCAGGCCGAGTTCATCGTGTTGGGCACGTCGGAAACCTCTATCGAGGTCACCGCGCGTTTTCTCCAGCTCGTCGTGCGTACGAGCGGCGGCCAGGAGCCGGCCTGGCAGGAGGCCGTCGAACGGGAAGTCGCGGTTCCGGTGCATTCTGTCGGCGAGTTGTTGGCCGCCATCAAGCGGCTTCCGTTTGTGTTTCCGGCAGCCGAGAAGATCGAGGGCGGCATCAGCCGCCGCCATGTCAGACTCGATGGTGAAGTCGAAGTCTCCGCCCGCCCGGACGGCGAAGGCACCTTCGTCGTCACCGCCCGCCTCGTGAATCTCACCGAATGGAGCGCTCCCCCGGGTGGCACCCGCGAGGATGCGTTGCCGAACGCGCTGGTGTCGGCGCACCTCATCCTGCGGGTCGATCGCGGCGAGCTCGCGTCGTTGCTCGACCCGCCGGAGTCGCTGCGTGTGGTCGCTGCCAGATGCCGGAACATCGGCGGCTGGCCGGTACTCGTGGGCGAGGAGGGAAGCCGGGACACGGCGCTGTTCTCGCCCATCATCATCTACGATTACCCGCGGATCGCGCCGGAGAGCGCCGGTGATCTGTTCGACGCGACCGAGATCGACGAGATCCTGTCGCTCCGGATCATGACGCTCACCGACGAGGAAAAGGCCGAGATCCGCCGCTCGGACGAGCGTGCCCGCCTTCTCCTCGAGCGCACCGAGTCGCTCGTTGCCGAGCAGATGATGAGCCTGCATGGAACGATGCGGCCGGTCCGCTCACCCGAGGGATCGTGAACGAAGAAGACTGGATCCTTCTCGGTGCCGATCGGCCGGTCGAGCCGTTGCGACTCGGCGGGCGGCTGATCGATCGCGGCGACCGGGTCCGCCTCCACCCTCGTGCGCGCGGCGATGTATTCGATCTCGCGCTCGACGGACGAAGCGCCTGGGTCGAATCGGTCGAGCAGGATCTGGAGGGGCACTTCATGGTGTCCGTCGTGCTCGACGACGATCCGGGAGGGGAGTTGGGGAACAGAAGGCAGCCCGGACACCGCTTCTTCTTCGCGCCCGATGAGCTGGAGCCACTCGAGCCCGAAGAGACGAATGGAGCCGCGAAGTCGCCGAGCGTGCTCGTGGCCGGCATCGGCAACGTCTTCCTGGGGGATGACGGATTCGGCGTCGAGGTTGCCCAGCGCCTGGCCCAGCGGTCACTCCCGAAGGGCGTGCGGGTCGAAGACTATGGGATCCGAGGATACGACCTGGCCTATGCCCTCATGGCTCGCCCCGACCTGGCCATCCTGGTCGACGCGTGTCCTCGCGGGGAGAAGCCCGGCACGGTTTACATCGTCGAGCCTGACCTCGAGGAGCTGGACGACCCCGCGATCCCGGCGGGTTTGCCTGACGGGCACGACATGAACCCGGTCAACGTGCTGCGCCTGGCCAAGGCGCTCGGTGGAGCGCTGGGTTCGGTTGTCGTCGTGGGATGCGAGCCGGCGACACTGGGGCCTCCAGAGGGTCTGATGGAGCTGAGCCAACCGGTGCGCGCCGCAGTAGACGAAGCCATCATACAGATCGAGGAACTGATCGGTCGGGCCATATCACACTAACCCAGGAGATTGCCGTCATGGACGCGATCCGAACGACTCACAATGGCGAGGCCAGCGACCACGATGCCTTGCTGCTTTTCGGGGGTGCGGCATGCCTGCTGTTCGGCGCGGGGCTCATCCTCTCCAGCTCGTTGACCCGGCGTTATCTGGGCAACATCGATACCGGCAAGCTCCTGCAGACGGCCGTGCCGGACGTGCAGCGGTACCTCAAACTCCGTGCAATGTGAGCGAGCTCGTGCGATATCGCATTGATCCACCGGCCAGCCGCCTGACGGTCAAGGTCTTCGCGAGCGGCCCGCTGGCCGCGTTTGGCCACGACCCTGCGCTGGTGATGCGCGATGTCAAGGGCGAGCTCGAGCTCGATCCGGAGGCGATGACCTCGGCCTCCCTGTACCTGGTGGTCCGTCCGGATGCGCTGTCGCTGACCAACGAGGTGAATGAGGCGGACCGCCGGGAGATCGAGCGGAGAGCCCGGGAGGAGGTCCTCGTGACGGCAACGTACCCCGAGATCACCTATGAGTGTCACCCGGGGCAAGCAGTCGTGCACAGTGCCATGCAGCTCACGCTCTCGGGAGAGTTGACCCTGCATGGCGTCACGCGTCCGCAGCCCGTGGCGGTGCGCCTGTTCGTGACGGGGGACGTCGTCCGCGCCCAGGGTGAGGCCACGGTTCGCCAGAGCGATTACGGCATCCGGCCCATCACGGCGGCTGGTGGAATGCTCAAGGTGAAGGACGATTTGAAGCTCACCTTCGATATCGTGGCGCGGACGGTGACCGGCCAGGGGAGCAGCGAAGCCGGAGCCGATTCCGCCGTCGCCACTCGCTCTCCCTGAGGGGGGCCGGCGTGCGCTACGTGATCGCCCCCATGGAGTGCAAGCTCACAGTGAAGGCCCTTGCTGCCGGAATGCTGTCCTCGCTCGCGCACAACCCGACGTTCGCGGTCCGAAAGTTCGACGGAGAGGTCGAGTTGGAGACCAACGGTGGCCCCAGCGGATCGCTCAAGCTCAGGATCAGCTCCGATTCGATCGAGCTGATCGACGAGTTCAGTCCCCGCGAGCGCTGGGACATCATGCACATCATGCAGGACGAGATTCTGGAAGTGGCGAAGTTCCCGGAAATCGTCTAGGATGCGCCTACGGCACGCACTACCGTGAAGTCGGCAGGCGGCGTGCACTTTGACGTGAACATGAAGGGCGATCTTCGGCTTCACGGGGTCACGCGGGCGCTTCCGGTGGGTGCTCGAGTGCTCCTGCGCGAAGACTCCCTCCGTGCCTCGGGCGACTTCTCGATCCGGCAGCCGGACTTCCAGCTCAAGCAAGTCACGGTCGCCGAGGGCATGATGAAGGTGAAGAAAGACATAGGGTTGACGTTTGACGTCGTTGCCCATAAGTAGTCAGATGAGGTAACCATGTGCTTAGCCATACCCGGCAAGATCGTCGAGCTAGTCCCGGAATTCCCCCATCTGGCGATGGTGGAGGTCACCGGCGTGCGCCGCCGGGTAGATCTCGGCTTGCTCGACGATGACAAGCCCGCGGTCGGCGACTGGGTCCTGATTCATGTCGGCTTCGCTATGAGCAAGATCAGCGAGCACGAGGCTGCCGAGCAGATGCGGACGCTGGCCATCCTCGGAGAAGACGAGGCCGCTATGGAAGAGGTACGCGGCTACGGGCTGGAGGGGAGGGAGCAGCCGTGAAGTACGTGGACGAGTTCAGGGATCCCGATGTCATTGCACGGACATCCGAAGAGATCCGCCGCCTTGCCGACCCGGGGCGGCACTATCGTCTGATGGAGGTCTGTGGCGGGCACACCCATGCCATCTACCGGTTCGGCCTCAAGGACGTGCTACCCTCCAACATCGAGTTGATTCACGGGCCCGGATGCCCGGTGTGCGTTCTGCCGATGGGGCGGATAGACGACGGGCTCGCGCTCGCGAAGGAGCCACTCGTCACCTTCACCGCGTTCGGCGACATGATGCGCGTGCCCGGTGCGCATGGCAGTCCCCTCGAGCACAAGGCGAAGGGCCTGGACGTGCGGATCGTGTACTCCCCGACCGACGCGCTCAAGCTGGCCCGGACCAATCCCGACCGCCACGTGATGTTCTTCGCCATCGGATTCGAGACGACCGCGCCATCGACCGCGCTGACGCTGATGCGCGCCAAGGCGGAGGGGGTCAAGAATTTCTCGGTGTTCTGCAATCACGTGACGATCATCCCCGCCATCCGCGCGATCCTCGATTCCCCGGACATGCGGCTCGATGGCTTCATCGGACCGGGACACGTCTCGACGGTCATCGGCTGCCGGCCGTACGAGTGGATCGCACGGGATGAAAAGAGGCCGATCGTCGTGTCCGGCTTCGAGCCCCTCGATCTCCTGCAGTCGATCGTGATGCTGCTCCGGCAGTTGAAGGAGGGTAGGTCGGTCGTCGAGAATCAGTACCGCCGGGTGGTACCGTGGGAAGGCAATCGCGCAGCATTGGCCGCCATGGCCGAAGTCTTTGAGCTTCGTCCCTATTTCGAGTGGCGTGGGCTCGGCTTCATTTCGCAGTCGGCGCTCTGCCTGCGGGAAGGGTACGCCCAGTGGGACGCCGAGCGGGTGTTCAGCGTCGCCGGAGTGCGGGTCACCGATCCGAAGGCCGCGCAGTGTGGTGAGGTGCTCAAAGGCGTACTCAAACCGGCGCAATGCAAACTCTTCGGGCGGGAATGCACACCCGAACACCCGGTAGGAGCCCTGATGGTGTCCTCGGAAGGCTCATGCGCAGCGTACTACAACTACGAACATCGGAAGGCGGCGTCGCCGCTCAAGGTGCTGACGCCGGCCTGACGGCGTCGCCGGCGGGTGGGATGGCGGCCGTGCGATTCCGCGACCCCCAGATCGAGATGGCCCACGGCGCCGGTGGCAAGGCCACGCGACGCCTGGTCGATGGTCTGTTCGTTCCCCTCCTGTACGATCGTCGCGCGCCGGCCGGTGCGGATCTGCTTGGCGATGCCGCTCGAGTCGCAATCGGTGAAACCTCGGTCGCCATCACCACCGACAGCTTTGTCGTCACGCCCCTGGTCTTTCCCGGCGGGTCGATTGGGGAGCTCGCGGTCAACGGGACCGTGAACGATCTGGCCGTGAGCGGTGCCGAGCCGATTGCGCTGGTGACAACGTTCGTGCTCGAAGCCGGGCTGCCCTCGGAGGTGCTGACGGCCGAGGTGCAGGCGATGGCCCGGGCAGCACGCGCGGCAGGCGTCGCCATCGTGGGCGGCGACACCAAAGTCGTCGAGCACGGCAAGACCGATCAGCTCTACATCACGACCACCGGCCTCGGCCGTCCCATGGCAGGCATCTCTCTCTCCTCCCGCTCGGTCCGTCCGGGAGACAAGGTCCTCCTTTCCGGTCCCATCGGCGATCACGGCATCACGATTCTGCTGGCGCGCGGCGAGCTGGATCTGGAAGCCGACCTGCGGTCCGACACCCGATCGGTGTTGCCGATGGTCCAGGCGCTCGCGGACGCGGTCGCGCCCGGGATACGCTGGATGCGCGATCCCACACGCGGCGGCGTCGCGACCTCGCTCAACGAGCTCGCGCTCGATTCGGGTCTCGCGATTCATCTGTTCGAGGAGGCCATTCCGGTGCGGGACGAGGTGCGAGGCGCCTGCGAGCTCCTCGGTCTCGACCCGCTGCACATCGCCAACGAAGGCCAATTCCTGGCGGTGATCGCAGCCGACCAGGCCGACCGCGCGCTCGACACCCTCCGGGCCGTTCCCGGTGGGGCCGAGGCGGTGATCATCGGCGAAGTCCATGAGGAGCCCGCCGCAGCGGTCCTGGTTACGACGCGATACGGCGGCAGCCGGATCGTGGACATGCTCGTCGGCGATCCGCTGCCGAGAATCTGCTAGGGCCGGCCACGCCGATGGCCACGGGTCTGGCGTCGCGGGTGGAAGAGTCTCTCCTGGTTCGCAACAGGGTGAACGAGGAGTTCTTCGCCGGAGAAGCGCCACGGCTTGCCGAGATCTGCCGGGAGATGTCCGAGCGCTTCCTTCGCGGGGGGCGGCTGCTCGCCTTCGGTCGCGGACCCTACGCCACCGATGCGCAGCACGTGTCGGTGGAGTTCGTGCATCCTGTCATCGTCGGGAAGCGGGCGCTTCCCGCGCTCGACCTCAGTGTGCTGTTCGGGCCCTGGATCGAGGCGCTCGCCCGGCCCGACGACATGGTCATGGGCTTCGGGCCGCCGGAGGGTGATCCCGAGGTACTGGCGGCGCTCACGTCGGCCGCGGCACGCGGGGCCCTGACCTTCGCGCTTCCGGGAACCGATGGCAGCTACGCGGTCGCGGCGGCGACGCAGAATCCGTTCATGCACCAGGAGCTGATCGAGATCCTGTACCATACGCTCTGGGAGACCGTCCACGTCTTCTTCGAGCACCGGGAGCTCGGTCACGAGGTCGGACAGGCGGGGTTCCTCTATCCATTCCTCGGACGCGAGAAGCAGTCGCCGGCGGACCTCGTCGCACAGGTCGCGTCATCGATCTTGATGAAGGTACAGGACGACTCGTCGCTTCGGGCGCAGGTGGCTCGGGAAGAAGTGGAACGCATCACCGAAGCCACGCTCGCCATCCATCAGCGACTGAGTCGTGGCGGCAAGTTGATCATCTTCGGGAACGGCGGCTCAGCCACCGATGCCAACGATTTCGCGATCGACTGCATCGCTCCGCCCGCGGGCTTCCGGCCGATTCCCGCCGTCTCGCTCTCGATGGAGCCGGCCACCGTGACCGCCATCGCCAACGACGTCGGGGCCGATGTCATCTTCCTCCGCCAGCTCATCGCGCAGGCCCATGCCGGACGACGTGGCGATCGCGATCTCGACCAGCGGCGGATCGCGCAACGTCATCGCGGCGCTCGTCGAGGCGCGCAAGCGGGGTCTCCTGACGGTCGCGCTGCTCGGCTACGACGGCGGTGAGATCCGGCGCCAAGGCCTGGCCGACCACTATGTCGTCGTCACCTCGGACTACATCCCGCGCATCCAGGAGGTGCAGGCGTCGATCTATCACGTCATGCGCGAGAATCTGGAGGAGCTGCACGATGAAGGTGTTTGAGCTCTACGGCACCTCGACCTGCCCCTATACGCGCGACATGCGCGAGTGGCTGGAGATGCGAGGCTTGGACTTCGTCGAATACGACGTCGAGGTCGACCGCGCCGCGCGCGAACGGCTCCGGGCCGTCGCGGGGCCCCAGCGGACCGTCCCGGTGCTCGTGGACGAAGGAGCGGTGGTGCAGGTCGGCTGGCAGGGCCGCGGCTGCACGGTGAGCGAGTAATACACGCATGACTGCCGCTTGCTCGATCCACGTGCGCGGTGTGGTTCAAGGAGTCGGCTTTCGCCCATTCGTCTATCGGCTGGCCCGCGCCAACACGCTCGCCGGCTGGGTCCTGAACGACGACGAGGGGGTGGAGATTCACCTCGAGGGCGACCACGATCGCCTGGAGGCCTTTCTCGAGGAGCTGCGCACCTCGGCTCCGACCGCGGCGACCATCACCGCCATCGATGTGGACGCGGCCTCGCCGAGCGGACTCGAAGACTTCGTCATCCGCGCGAGCCGTCCAGCGTGAGCAGCCCACGACGGGCATCTCGCCCGACCTGGCCGTGTGCGCCGCGTTGTCTCGCCGAGTTATTCAATCCCGCCGACCGCCGCCATCGCTATCCCTACATCAACTGCACGGACTGCGGCCCGCGCTATTCGATCATCCGCCGCCTCCCCTACGACCGCGCTGCGACCACGATGGCCGCATGGACGATGGACCAGGGATGTGCTCGCGAGTACCATGACCCGGAAAGCCGACGCTTCCACGCTCAGCCGGTGGCCTGTGCCACTTGTGGTCCCGCGCTACCAGTTGCGCACGGGTGCGGAAACGGTAACCGGGAGCGATGCAGTCGTTCGACGCGCGGCGGAGCTGCTTCGGACCGGTGCGATCTTGGCCGTGAAGGGAATCGGCGGATATCACCTCGCGTGCGATGCGCGAAACCCGGACGCCGTTGCGGCCCTGCGGGTGACGAAAGTTCCGGAAAGAGAAACCATTCGCCTTGATGGCGCGTGACCTGGCGACCGCGCGAGGCCTGGTCGAGCTCTCGCCCGAGGCGGAAGAGTTGCTCGCTTCGACGGCGGCGCCGATCGTGGTCGCCCGCGCGCGAGTCATGCTTGCGGGCGTCGCGCCAGACAACCGGGAGCTTGGCGTCATGCTCCCCTACACGCCCCTTCACCACCTCTGTTCAACGCCGGTGCGCCCGACGTCCTGGTCATGACGAGCGCGAACCGCTCGAGCGAACCGATCGCCTACGAGGACGAGGACGCGGCGCAGCGACTGTCCGGCATCGCCGATGCCTTTCTCGTAGGCGAGCGGCCCATCGCGCGCCGCGTCGAGGACTCGGTCGTGCGAAGCGGCCCCTCGGGCCCCGTAATGCTCCGTCGCGGACGAGGCTATGCGCCGGCGGCCGTCGCGTCGATTCCGACCGATCGCCCGGTACTCGCACTCGGCGCGGACCTCAAGAATGCGGTCACGCTGGTCGTTGACGGGCAGGCATTCGTGAGCCAGCATATCGGCGACCTCGATCAATACGAGGCGGCCCGAGCGTTCGAGGAGACGATCACCGATCTCCTCGAGATGTACGACATGCATCGCGAAGACCTTCTTATGGTGCACGACGCCCATCCTCAATACCGCTCGACGGCGCACGCCGCGGGGCTCGGTGCTACGCAGACCCTGGCGGTTCAGCACCATCGGGCGCACGTCGCGTCGGTGCTCGCGGAGCGAGGCGCGTGGCATGAGAAGGTGCTCGGTGTAAGCCTGGATGGCACCGGTTACGGTGACGACGGAACGATCTGGGGTGGGGAGTTCTTCGCGGGAAGCATTCGGGAAGGTCTCGAGCGGGTCGCGCATCTTCGCCCGGCGTCGCTCCCCGGTGGGGATGGTGCGTCACGGCACCCTGTGCAGGCTGCGGCCGGATTTCTCGATCAAATAGACGGTCTTCCCGATCTCGGCCGACCGCCGTTCGAGTTCCCCAGACGCTACGAGTCGGCGCGCCGCCTGCTTCGGTCGCGGACGCGTGTGTTTACGACCACCTCGGCGGGCCGCCTCTTCGACACGGCGGCCGCACTCCTGGGATTTACCCGTCCCGTGACCTTCGAAGGCCAGGCCGCCATCTGGCTGGAGCACCTGGCTCGCGGAGGCAACGAGACGGACCCCTACGACTTCCCATTCCACGGCGGTGAGCTGGACTGGCGACCGCTGCTGCGGGCGGTTGCGATGGACCGCCTGCGCGCGCGAGACCCCGCCGACATCGCGCGGTCGTTCCAGGCGGGGATGGCTCGCGGCCTGTGCGATGCAGTCACGGCCTTGTGCTCCGCGCAAACGGTCTGCGCCGTCGTCGCATCGGGTGGAGTATTCCAGAACGCGATGCTGGTGGACGAGCTCGCCGGCCTGCTCGAGAAGCACGGGCTGGAGCTCTGGATCAACCATGTCGTCCCGCCGAATGACGGCGGCATCAGCCTTGGGCAGGCCGCGCTCGGCGCGCTCGGACCATGCACGAGCTCTCGATAGCCCTCAGTCTGGTAGACATGGCGCAGGAAGAGGCCGACAAGCTCGGTGGGCGCGTGTGCGCGCTCCACCTTCGAATCGGCGCCCTGTCGGGCGTCGTGCCCGAAGCGTTGATGGCATCGTACGAGATGGCCTGTGCCGCGACCCCGTTGGAAGGGTCTCGGCTGGTAATCGAGGACGTTCCCGTCGTGGTCTACTGTCCGCAGTGCGACGCGGAGCGCGAGCTGAGCAGCGTGCAATTGTTCTGCTGTGCCGTGTGCGGCACTCCCACGTCCCAGGTGCAGCGGGGCAGGGAGCTGGAGCTGTTCGCCCTGGAGATCGAGCAATGAATCCCGAGCCACGCCTCGTCGAGGTCCGGAAGAACATCCTCAAGCAGAACGATCTGAACGCGCGCGAGCTGCGCCGGCGATTCCACGAGGCGGGAGTCTTCGTCGTGAGCCTGGTGTCGAGCCCCGGTGCCGGCAAGACGACGCTGCTGGAGAAGACTCTTGCCGCCTTGCATCAGCGGCATCGTGTCGCCGCCCTCGTCGGTGACCTCGCCACCGAAAACGACGCCGCGCGACTCGCCGCAGCGGAGCACCGGTGCGTCAGATCACGACCGGCACCGTATGCCACCTCGAGGCGGCCATGGTGCAGCAGGGCCTCGAGGGCTGGGAGCTCGACCGGCTCGACTTCCTGTTCGTCGAGAACGTGGGCAATCTCGTCTGCCCCGCGTCGTACGATCTGGGCGAGAGCCTCCGTTTCGTGGCGGTCTCGGTCACCGAAGGCGAGGACAAGCCGCTGCAAGTACCCCACGATCTTCAACACCGCCGACATCGCCCTGATCACCAAGATCGACCTGGCCGAGGCGGTCGGATTCGACCGTGCCGCAGCGCTGGCGAGCGTCCAGTCGGTGCGGCCAGGGATGAAAGTGCTCGAGGTCTCGGCGAAAACGGGACAGGGCATGACAGACCTCATCGAGCTGCTCGAGGCCGGCCTGACGGCGGCGCGGGGCGGCGCAGTTGCCGGCGTCAGTCCATGACCAGTCTGCTCGCCGTCATCCTCCTCGGGTTTTTCCTCGGGATGCGGCATGCAACCGATCCCGATCACGTCGTCGCGGTCACGACCATCGTCGCGCGGCATCGGAAGCGTGGCGGCGCCGCCACCATTGGAGCGCTCTGGGGTGTGGGGCACACACTCACGATCGTGATTGTCGGCGCCGGGATCATCCTGCTGGGGTGGGTCATCCCGCCCCGCGTGGGGCTGTCCCTCGAGCTCGCGGTGGGCGTGATGTTGATCGTGCTGGGTTTCATGAACCTGTCCGGCATGTTCCAACCGGTCACGGAGAGCGACACGCCAGGGGGGCATGGCCACACTCCCGTTCGGGTGCATGCCCATCCGCACCCGCACGGTGACTATGTCCACACGCACGCTCACAGTCACGACCCCGAGGCGCATCCCCACCTGCCGGAGCAAACACCGCTCGCGCGGCTGGACGGATGGTTGGGGTCGCTCGGAGGGTACCAGCTCGTTCGACCGCTCGTAGTCGGGGTCGTACACGGCCTGGCCGGGTCAGCGGCGGTCGCGCTCCTGGTGCTGACCACGATCAAGGACCCACGCTGGGCCATGCTTTATCTCGTGATCTTCGGGGTGGGAACCGTCGCCGGAATGATGCTGATCACGGCGGCGATCGCATGGCCGTTCGCTCGGGCCGGCACCAGGTTCGGGCGACTGCATCAGGGTCTCCGAATCGCCTCCGGCGTGGTCAGCCTCATCTTTGGCGTAGTGATCGCTTATCGCATCGGAATAGTGGACGGCCTCTTCAGCACATCTCCGACCTGGACGCCGCGCTAAGACCTTGGCCCCTGCCGCCCGTAACCGGCATGGGGTACTCTTGAGCTTCTCAAGCTACGGATGTTGATGTGCCGGTCACGCGGAATGCGGAGTCTCGGCCTTCCGGCGGTCAAAGCGGATTGGCGCCGCAGATCCTTGTTGTGGATGACGAGCCGGACCTGCGCCGCTTGGCTGCTCGGATTCTGCGTGAGGAAGGCTTTCACGTACACGAGGCTGGGGACGGACTCGAGGCACTCGACTACATCTCGAGCAGCGGGGTGTCTTTCGACGTGATCGTGACCGACATCGTCATGCCGCGTCTCGACGGCGTCAGTCTGCTCCGAAGACTCGCCATCCTGCAGCCCGATCTGCCGGTCGTGCTGATGTCGGCGTACGGGACCGACCAGTTGACGGAGCGCGGAATCGTCGCGCCGTGCGCGGTCCTCTCGAAGCCCTTCCCACCCGAGCGCCTGGTCGCCGAGGTGCGCCGCTGCATCGCCGAACGGAAGTAGCCCGCCGCAGGAGCCGGTCATGAGAGCCTACGTAATGACCACCGGGGTCATTTTCGGCATCCTCGTCGTCGTGCACGTCTGGCGCGCGGTCGTCGAGGGTCCCCATCTGGCGACCGACCCCTGGTATATCCTCATCACGCTTGCGGCTGCGGGCCTTTGTGTCTGGGCTTGGAGGGTGCTGCGGAGGGCGAAACCGATCTGAAACGAGGCTCGTCGAGCGCCCCTTGACGACCCGGGTTTTGGCCGGAATATTCGGACCGTAAGTGCGGGTGATTGGGGCGACTACTCGGCCGTCAGCGCGCTCCTTTCCGCACCCGCACCTCCTGTGAGCATTCCGTGAAACAAGGCAGTGTCTGTCCCGACGTGGACACGATTGTCTGGCGCATGGCCGTCTAGGCCGGCGCTCTTGTTTGGGCGCGTCACGGTCATCCAAGACGCTGCTCTGCTTCCCCTCGTTTTCGGTTCGCCCGCACCTGAAAGGACGCACGCAACATGAGAGGGCTACGCTTCGGCATCTGCCTGCTCCTGGCGGCAGTGTATGTCGCGCCGCTACGCGCGCAGGGAACCACCGGCACGGTCCGGGGACGCGTCACTGACGAGGCGTCGCAGCTGCCTCTTCGGGGAGCGACGGTTTCGATCGGAGGTTTGCGGGCCGAAACGCGGGTGGACGGTGCTTACACCCTCGAGAATGTTCCGACGGGAACGGACAGCCTCAGGGTGACGATGATCGGCTACGCGCCGCAGGCGCGCGCCGTCACGGTGGCTGACGGCCAGCCGGTTGACGTGGATGTCGCCCTTACCGCCCAGGCCGTCAACCTGGCGGAGATGGTGGTCGTGGGCTACGGCGAGGAAAAGCAGGGCAACATCACCGGTGCCGTGACCAGCGTGACGTCCGGGGAGTTCAACACCGGCCGCGTCATCACACCCACCGAGCTCATCCAGAGCAAGGTCCCTGGCGTTCAGGTGGTCGAGAACAACGAGCCCGGTGGCCGGACCTCGATCCGGGTTCGCGGGCCGACGTCCACCAGTGCGAGCAATGAGCCGCTTTATGTGGTCGACGGGCTCCCGATCGGCGGCGTGACCGGCCTCGGACGCGACCCCCTCAACTTCCTCAACCCCGAGGACATCGCGAGCATCACGGTGCTGCGCGACGCCGGCGCGGCGGCCATCTATGGGACGAACGCCGCGAACGGCGTGGTTCTCATCACCACCAAGCGCGGGAAGCAAGGCGAGGGGCCGAAGTTCGAATACACCGGCTCGGCGTCGGCCTCGCAGATCACCAAGACTCCGTCGATGCTCACGGCTGATCAGTTCGCGTCGGCGGTCGCGCAGTTCGCGCCGGGCAGCGTGGGGCAGCTTCAGACCGCGAATACCGACTGGTTCCGGGAAATCGATCGGACGGGATTCGGCCAGGAGCACAACGTCGCCGTGTCCGGTGCCGGCTCAGCAATGGACTACAGAATCTCGGGCAACTTCCTCGACCAGAAGGGCATCATCGACAAGAACAGCACCAGGCGAATCGGGTTGGGAGCCAACTACAATCAGCGGCTCGCCAATGACCGCCTCACTCTGCGGCTCAACCTGAGGGGCACTCGCGAGGACGACAAGTTCGTTCCTCTCGGCGTTCTTTCCAACGCGGCCCAGTTCGGTCCCACGCAGTCGGTCTTCGATCCCTCCTCGTCCACCGGCTTCTACAACTGGCCGGGCAACAACTTGACCTCGCCGGATAACCCGGTGGAGCTGCTGACGCTCGCCGAGGAAAAGGCTACGACGTATCGCAGCGTCGGTAACGTGCAGGGCGAGTACAGCCTGCCGTTCATCAACGGCCTCCGCGCCAATGTCAACCTCGGCTTCGACCTCACCAGGGCCGAGCGGGAGAACTTCCAGCCGAGCGTCGTGCACGCGCAGACCAAGACTGGCAACGGCGGGTTCCAGAGCCGGTTCACCCCGAGCCAAACGAACACGGTGCTGGAGACGTTCCTCAACTACACGACACCCAAGCCCATCGGTCCGGGCACGCTCGACCTCACCGCCGGCTACTCGTGGAGCAAGAGCCACACGGACTCGTCGTTCTATCAGGGGGATGGCCTCTCGACCGATGAGCTCGGGAACGACGGGCTTGCGGTGGCGTCGAGGATCAAGAACAATCTGTTCATCCAGGAGAGCAAGCTGATCTCCTTCTTCGGCCGGGCCAACTACAACGTCAACGACAAGTACATCCTCGCCGCAAGCGTCCGGCGTGACGGATCGTCCCGCTTCGGCGCGGGACACGATTACGGGACCTTCCCGTCGGTTTCCGTCGCGTGGCGGGTCTCCCAGGAGCCGTTCCTGCGAGGACTCAAAGGGCTGTCCGACCTGAAGCTCAGAGGGTCCTGGGCGAAGACGGGAAACCAGTCGTTCGGAGACTACCTGGCGTACTCCTCGTATCAGCTCAGCGACGGGCTGTCCAGCTACCAATTCGGCGACAGCGTCTTTACCACCAGTCGTCCGAGCGCTGTGGATCCGAACATCAAGTGGGAGGAGACACGAGCCTTCAACATCGGTCTCGACTTCGGGTTCGCCAACCAGCGCGTGAGCGGGGCCATCGACTGGTACAGCAAGAAGACCAGCGACCTGCTTTTCAGGGTACCCGTGGCGGCTTTCAGCAACCTGTCGAACTTCGTGACCACGAACATCGGGAGCATGAAGAATCGGGGCATCGAGTTCAGCCTCAGCGCCAAGGTGCTCGAAAGCAGCTCGAGGACTGGGCTGAACTGGAACATGGATTTCACCGCCGCCCACAACAACAACGAGCTCACCCAAATCACACCGTTTGGCGGCCAGGCCCTCAAGATCCTGGTCGGCAACGTCTCCGGCGGAGTGGGCACTACCATCCAGGTCCTGCAGCCCGGAGTGCCGGTGAACTCGTTCTATGTTTTCACCCACATCCGGGAGAACGGGAAGCCGATCTACAAGGATGTCAATGGCGACCGCGTCGACGGCATTCCGAACGGCGTCATCAACGACCAGGATCTGTATGTGGACGTGAATGGTGACGGCATCATCAACCAGGGCGATTTGCGGCCGTTCCACGACCCCGCGCCGAGTTGGATCCTGGGCCACTCGTCATACCTGGCGATGGGCGCCTGGGATCTCGGCTTCACCCTGCGGGCTTACATCGGGAACTACGCGTATAACAACGTCGCTTCCGCCATGGGCGACTACCGGGAGCTCACGCAGGGCTCGCCGTACAACCTCCACAGCTCGGTGCTCGAGACCGGGTTCGCCACCCAGCAGCTGCAGTCGGATTTCTATGTGGAAGACGCCTCGTTCCTGCGGTTGGATAACATCACGCTGGGATATAACTTCAACCTGCGCGGACAGCAGGCGCGGGTGTTCGGGACGGTCCAGAACGTGTTCACCATCACCGGCTACAGCGGTGTTGATCCGGCGGCGAACGTATCGCCGAGCCCGACGACGTCGTCCGTGAACGGGATCGACAACAACATCTATCCGCGCTCCCGCACGTTCAGCGGCGGCCTGAGCCTGAGACTGTAAACCCATGACCACGGACGCTTACTTCGCTAAGAGGATAGAGCCATGAACCGCAGACCGCGTCGTGCGCTCATCGCGGCTACGCTCCTGATCCTGGGTGCGGTCGGTTGCACCGACACCAAGGAGCTACCGACCAGCACGATCACCGATACCAATTACTTCAATGACCCCGGCTCTTATCGGGCCTTTCTGGCGAAGATCTACGCCGGGCTCGCGGTCAGCGGACAGCAGGGGCCGTCCGGGAATGGCGACATCCAGGGCATCGACGAGGGCTTCTCGCAGTACCTTCGTCTCTACTGGGAGGCCCAGGAGCTCCCCACCGACGAGGCGGTAATCGCCTGGGGAGACATCGGACTGCCGGAGATGAATACCCAGCTCTGGGCCTCGAACAACACCTTCGTCGTCTCGATGTACTACCGGGTCGCGTTCCAGGTCAGCCTGGTTAACGAATTCTTGCGGCAGACGACGGACGCGAAGCTTGCCGAGCGGAACGTCTCACCGGCCCTCAAGGCGCAGATCCAGACGTTCCGTGCCGAGGCCCGGTTCCTTCGCGCGCTCAGCTACTGGCACGGCATCGACCTGTTCGGCAACATTCCGCTGGTGACCGAGGCCGACCAGCTTGGCGCCAACCCACCGGCTCAGAGCACGCGCCAAGCGATCTACGACTACATCGTGAGCGAGCTGACGGCCGCCCAGGCCGATCTGCCGGGGGCCAATGGCCAGGGGACCTATGGCCGAGCGACGAAGGAAGCCGCTTCTGCATTGCTGGCCCATATCTATCTGAACTCCGAGGTATACACCGGCACGCCACACTATGCCGAAGCGCTGGCGGCGGCACAGGCCGTGATCGCCGGACCGTTCTCTCTCGATCCCAGCTTCCGGCATGTTTTCCAGGCGGACAACAACACCTCGCCCGAGATCATCTTCCCCATCATCCAGGACGGGAAGACCACCGAAACGTGGGGCGGCGGCACGTTCCTGGTCCACGCCTCCTGCGGCGGCTCGATGAACCCGGCCACCTACGGCGTCAACGGCTGCTGGTTCGGGCTGCGTCTCAAGGCGGAGGCCTATAATCGGTTTGCGGTGGACGATCCGCGGCGGTCCTTCTTCTGGACCGATGGCCAGTCGGTGGACGTCACCTCCATCAGCGACTTCAGCAAGGGCATCCCGGCGCCCAAGTACGAGAACGTCACCAGTACCGGTACCGCCGGTTCCGACGCCACCCACGTGGACACCGACTTCCCACTGTTCCGTCTCGCCGACATGTACCTGGTCGCCGCCGAGGCGCTGCTTAGGACCGGGGGCGATCGAGCGCAGGCACTGTCTTATGTCAACGCCCTGCGAGAGCGGGCCTACGGCAACACGAGCGCCGATATCACCGACCCGCAGCTCAGCCTGCAGTTCATCCTGGATGAGCGTGGTCGGGAGCTGCTGTGGGAAGCCCATCGCCGGACCGACTTGGTTCGGTTCGGGCTGTTTACGGGCGGTGACTACGTGTGGCAGTGGAAGGGTGGCGCGCCGGCTGGTACATCGACCGAGACGTTCCGTAATCTGTACCCGCTACCCGCGTCCGAGCTTTCGGCCAACCCCAACCTGGTCCAGAATCCGGGATACTGATACAACGGAGAGGGCGCGGAAGGCGGAAAGCACGGAAAAGACGCTGTAATCGGAAAGGACGCAGAGGGACACCACCTTTGCGTCCTTTTCATTCCCGCCTCTATCCGACGTCCGTCCTCTCCGTCTTTCCGACGTCTCTGGAGGATCATCCATGCCGAATCTTCTTGCCTGCCTCGCGCTTTGGGCAGGTTGCCTCGCAATCCCTCGGACCGCGATTTCCCAAGCCACCGTCCCCGCCTCCTCAGCGATGGCGCCGGACACTTCCTGGGTGACTCGTAGCGCCATCTACGAGGTATTCGTCCAGGACTTCTCGCCGGCCGGCAACTTCCGGGGGGTCATCGGAGGTCTCGATCGAATACAGGCCACGGGAGCCAACGTGGTCTGGCTGATGCCGATCCATCCGATCGGAGTCCGCAACCACAAGGGGACGCTCGGCTCGCCGTACGCATCGAGGGATTTCCGGGGAATCAATCCGGCGTACGGGAATGCCACCGACTTTCACGCGCTCGTCCACGCAGTGCATGAGCGTGGCATGAAGATCATTCTCGACTGGGTCCCGGACCACACCGCGGCCGACCACCCGTGGGTCCGCGAGCATCCGGACTACTACGTCCGGGACGAGCATGGCAAGCCGAGCGTCCCGCGCGGACCGGACGGCAAACTGACGGACTGGGACGACGTGTTGCAGCTCGACTACGGGAATCCAGCGGTCCGGCGCGAGATGATCGCCTCGATGCGCTACTGGCTCGAGAAGTTCGAGATCGACGGATTCCGGGTCGATGCCGCGGGATTCGTGTCGTACGACTTCTGGCGTGAGGCCGTGCCGGCGCTCCGTGCCGCGGTGCCGAGACCGATCCTGCTTCTGGCGGAGTGGGGCGATCTCGAGATGCACCGGGCGGGTTACGACCTGACCTACGGGTGGGACTCCTACAAGCGGCTCAAGGACGTCTGGAGAGGGACCGCGGCCTCGACGTTTATCCGAGATGAGCTCGCGGACCTGCCGAAGATGCCGCCCGGCGGCATGCGCATGCGCTTTACCACCAATCACGATGAGACCGCCTGGGACGACCCGCCGCTCAGGCTCTTCGGCGGCTCGGCGGGAGCGCGTGCGGCGTATGTCGCGATTGCGCTGCTCCCCGGCCGACCGCTCCTCTACGACGGGCAAGAGGTGGAGAGCCCGCAGAAGCTCGGCCTGTTCGAACGGCAGCCCATCGTCTGGAATCAGCCGCGGGCATCCCAGGCTCGGACATTCTATGCGTCCGTGGTAAAGCTGGCCCGCACCGAACCGGCTCTCGTGACGCGGGATCTCGACGAGGTGAAAACCAGCGCGCCCGACGATGTGATCTCATATCGCCGACGCGATCTCATCGTCCTGGTCAATGCCCGGTCTCATCCGGTTCGATTGGCCGTCACGGGTGTCAACCTTGCCGGCGCCCGCGATCTTCTGTCGAGCCGCGTGGAGCGCGGTGATACTGTGGCGCTCCAGGCATACGGTGCTGTGGTCCTGAAGGGGCCGAAGCAGCAGTCCCAGGGCGCCGCCGCCGTGGACGAGGGGGACGTGTTTTATCAGATCTTCGTGCGCAGCTTCCGGGACAGCAACGGCGACCACATCGGTGATTTGCGCGGCATCACGCAGAAGCTCGGGTATCTCCAGGATCTGGGCGTGACATCCATCCTGCTGACGCCGATCAATCCCTCACCGTTCTACCACAACTATTTCGCCACGAGCTTCGAAGGCGTCGACTCCACGTTCGGTGGGCTGGATGCGTATCGCGAGCTGGTGCAGGCGATTCACGCCCGCGGCATGAAGATCTATCTCGACCAGGAAATTCAGTACGTGGCGGAGGACAGTCCCTGGCTGCGGGAGTCGCTGAGGAATCCGGAATCGGAGTACAGCCGGTACATTCTGTACAACAGCGCCGGGAACACGGACCCCGAGTCCGGCGTCTTCGGGCTGACCGTCGTGCCGATGTACGATGGTGCCAAGGTGAACATCGCCTCGCTCAATCTCCTCCACTCACAGACGCAACGCTATTTCCAGAATCTCTTCGTCTCCCTGGTCGACCCGAACGGGGACGGGCGCTTCGACGATGGGGTCGATGGCTTCCGAATCGACCACATGATGGATGATCTGGACCTCAAGGGAAAGCTCACCGGTCTCTTTGCCGACTTTTGGGCGCCGATCTTTGCGCAGGCTCGTGCGACCAACCCGCGCATCAGGATCATCGCCGAGCAGTACGACTGGGGGTATGGCGAGGACTTCCTGACCCGTGGCGGGGTGGACATGGTATTCGCGTTTCCCCTGCGCAACGCGATCCTGTCGTTGCAGCGAGACTCCATCGCCGGTACGATCGCCGAGATGTGGCGCAGGACGCCGCCGGGTAAGGGTCAGCTCGTCTTCATCGAGAATCACGACATGAATCGGTTTGCCTCCGAGGTCGGGGGCGACGCGCGCAAGGAGCGGATCGGTGCGGCTCTCAACATCCTGCTCGACGGCACGCCGCTGATCTACTACGGGCAGGAGATCGGGATGAAGGGCAGGCAGAACAAGACCTGGGGCACCGACGCCAACGACATTCCGGTCCGTGAGGCGTTCGAGTGGGGTCGCAGGGGCGATGCCCCCGGCTCTGCCGCGTGGTACCGGGGTACCGGCGCCTGGTGGACCAATCGCTACGCCAAGGATGCCGACGGACTCTCGGTCGAAGAGGAGACGCGCGATCCGAACTCGCTCCTCTCGTTCTACCGGCGACTGTTGGCGATCAGGCGATCGCGTCCCGAGCTCGTGTCCGGCGATCAGCGAGTCGTCGCGACCGATCGACCGGATGTGCTCGCGGTGGTGCGTAGGACGCCGGCCCAGGCCAGCCTCCTACTCGTGAATCTGACGGGCACCGCGACGACCGTCGCGCTCAAACGTGACAGCCTTCCCGAGACACTACTCAGCCCCCGCATGAACGACCTCCTTTCGGGCAAATCGGAGGGAGCGTCAGGCGACACGCTCCGCGTCCATCTGCCGCCCTTCGGTGTCGAGCTTCTGGCCCGATGAGAATGCGTATCATCAGCAAGGAGCTCACGGTCGCACAGACCTGCCCATCATGAGACTGCTACGGTGCGGTAGTGGTCTATTCCTGGCCGCAGTGTGTATTGCGCCGCTGCGTGCCCAGGAAACAACTGGCACGGTCCGAGGGCGAGTGACCGACCAGTCGTCGCAGCTCCCGCTGCGGGATGCGACGGTCAGGTTGGACGGCGCGACTACCGAGACCCGGGTCGACGGTGCCTACTTGCTCACCGGGGTCGCCGCGGGAACGGACACGCTGCGGGTAACGATGATCGGCTACGCTCCGCTGGCCCAGCCTGTGACGGTGGCGGGTGGCCAGACGGTCGATGTGGATCTCGCGCTGACGCCCCAGGGGGTCAACCTGGCGGAGATGGTGGTGATCGGGTACGGCGAGGAACGGCAGGGTAACATCACCGGTGCGGTGACCAACGTGACCGCGGAGGAGTTCAACACCGGCCGCATCGTCACGCCGACCGAGCTGATCCAGAACAAGGTCGCCGGGGTGCAGGTCATCGAAAACAACGAGCCCGGCGGATTGACCTCGATTCGGGTTCGCGGCCCGACCTCGACCAACGCGAGCAACGAGCCGCTCTACGTCATCGACGGGTTGCCGCTGGGGACCGACGCCGGCGGCGGGGTAACCCCCGGGCGCGACCCGCTCAACTTCCTGAACCCCGACGACATCGCCAGCATCACGGTGCTACGTGACGCCGCTTCCGCGGCGATCTACGGGGCCAACGCCGCCAACGGCGTAGTCCTGATCACGACCAAGCGGGGGCAGCAGGGCGAGGGACCGAAGTTCGAGTACACCGGCACCGCGTCGGCCTCGCAGGTCACCCGATTGCCTGTCATGCTGGATGCGGACCAGTTCCGGTTGGCGGTGCATCGCTTCGCGCCGCAGAACGAGAGCCAGCTGCTGAACGCCAACACCGACTGGTTCCGTGCGATCGACCGGACCGGGATTGGCCAGGAGCACAACGCCGCCATCTCGGGCGCTGGCGCGGGCGTGGACTACCGCGTGTCGTTCAATTACCTCGACCAGCGCGGGATCATCGACAAAAACAGTGTCCGGCGGATCTCGCTGGGGGCGAACTACAACCAGCGGCTCGCCGGCGACCGGCTCAATCTGCGCTTCAACCTGAGAGGCTCCCGGTCGGACGACAGATTCACGCCTCCAGGGGTCCTCGACAATGCCGCGGGGATGGGGCCGACTCAGCCGGTCTTCGACCCCAACGCTCCGACGGGGTTCTATGACTGGCCTGGCGGGCCGCGGTCTGCGGACAACCCTGTAGCCATCGTGAACCTGGCGGAGGAAAAGGCGACGACCTACCGCGCCATCGGTAACGCGCAGACCGAATACAGCCTGCCGTGGATCGAGGGGCTCCGGGCCAACCTCAACCTCGGCTTCGACGTGACCGAGGCCGAACGGGAGGACTTCACTCCAAGCGTCCTGCATCGACAGGTGGTTCAGGGGGCCGGTGGCACGCAGAGCCGCTACAATCCGACTCAGGTCAATACCGTGTTCGAAGCGTACCTCAACTACGCTCCTCCGCGCCCCGTCGGCCCCGGGACTCTCGACCTCACCTCCGGCTACTCCTGGACCAAGACCAGGTTCGACTCTCTCTACTTCGAGGCCACCGGTCTCCACAGCGACGCTCTGGGGAACGACGGGCTTCCGACGGCGGACCTGGTCAGGAACATCCTGAACGTGCAGCAGAGCAAGCTGATCTCCTTCTTCGGGCGGCTGAATTACAACATCGAAGACAAGTACATCGCGTCGTTCAGCATCCGTCGCGACGGCTCTTCGCGCTTTGGCGCCGGGAACGACTACGGCACCTTCCCCTCGGTGGCCGTCGCCTGGCGGCTCTCACAGGAGCCGTTCCTGCGAAGCGTCAAAGGGCTCTCGGACCTGAAGCTCCGGGCATCGTGGGCCGAGACCGGCAACCAGTCGTTCGGGAACTACCTGGCCCATACGTCGTATCAGATCGGCGATGCGCAAACCCAGTATCAGTTCGGCGACTCCATCTTCACCACCAGCCGGCCCAGCGCGGTGGACCCGAATATCAAGTGGGAAGAGACTCGCGCGTTCAACATCGGCCTCGACTTCGGGTTCAGCAATCAGCGCTTCAGCGGGGCGATCGACTGGTACCGCAAGCTGACCGACGACCTCATCTTCACGGTGCCCGTGGCGGCCTTCGGCAACCTGTCGAACTTCGTCACCACCAACATCGGCAGCATGCGGAACGGTGGCCTCGAGTTGAGTCTCGGCGCCCGGATACTGGAGGGGGGCCGGAAGGGACTGAGCTGGAAGGCCGCCTTCACCGCGGCACGCAACAAGAACAACCTCCGCAGCATCAGCCCGTTCGGTGGAGCCACACTAAAGATCCTGCAGGGCGCCATCGGCTTGGGAACCTTCATCGAGGTTCTGTCGCCTGGCGTGCCGGTGAACTCGTTCTATGTCTACCAGCACATCAGGGAAGATGGAAAACCGATCTACCGCGACGTGAATGGTGACCGGGTCGACGGGTTGCCGAACGGCGTCATCGACGATCAGGACCTGTACGTGGATCAGAACCACGACGGGATCATCAATCAGAACGACCTCCGGCCGTTCCACGACCCGGCGCCGAAGTGGATCCTGGGCCACTCGTCCTATCTGGCCTACGGCAACTGGGACCTGGGCTTCACCCTCCGGTCCTACCTCGGCAATTACGTGTACAACAACAACGCCTCCGCCATGGGCACCTACGCGCAACTCGGTTACGACTCGCCGCTCAACCTCCACGCCTCGGTGTTGAAGACCAACTTCGCCACGCCGCAGGTTCAGTCGGACTACTATGTGGAGGACGCGTCGTTCCTGCGGATGGACAACCTGACGCTCGGCTACTCGTTCAATCTCCGTGGCCAGTCGGCGCGGGTCTTCGGCACGGTGCAGAACGTGTTCACCATCACCAGCTACAGCGGCGTGGATCCGACCGCCAACAGCGGGCCGAACCCCGTGACTTCGTCGCTGAACGGCATCGACGGTAACATCTATCCCCGCTCCCGGACCTACAGCGCCGGTCTGAGCCTCAGGATCTAAGGCTCTTGCCCCCGTAACGCCTCCGCCGCAGGATTGACACCGTAGGGTCACGAGAGAGGCAGGGATCGGCAACGATCATGGCCCAACTAGACGAGACGGGTAAGGCCCGCGGTGAAGTACGCCAACCCGGACGCCTGACAATCCAGCACTACATCCGGTGAACATGCGCATCCTCAGCTCCGTCCCGACGCTGCTGCTCAGCCTCGTCGTTGTGACCGCGACGGCGACACCCGCCGCCGCCCAGCGACAACGCCTCTCCATGGATCCCGGCTGGCGCTTTACGCTCGGTGACCCCGCCGGGGCCGAGCTGCCGAAGTTCGACGACCACCAGTGGCGCACGCTCGACCTGCCGCACGACTGGAGCATCGAGGGAACCCCGAGCAAGGATGCGCCAGGCGGTGGCCGCCTGGGCTACTTCCCGATGGGCACCGGCTGGTACCGCAAGTCATTCCAGCTGCCGGGCGGCACACGCGGTCACGAGGTGTGGCTCGAATTCGACGGGGTGTACATGAACAGCGATGTCTGGGTCAACGGGGTACACCTCGGTCATCGGCCGTACGGGTACATCAGCTTCGCCTATGATGTCACGGACCACCTCGTCTCAGGTGTCAATGTGGTCGCTGTGCGGGTGGACAACTCTCGGCAACCCAGCTCGCGGTGGTACACCGGGAGCGGGATCTATCGCCACGTGTGGCTGAGCGTCGTGGATCCGTTGCATGTGGGTCATTGGGGAACGTACCTCACGACCCCACGCGCCGACTCCGCCGGGGCGGACGTACTGGCGCGCACTGTCGTGGAGAACGGTTACCGGACGCCGCGACGAGGCGTGCTCCGCTCGTCAGTTGTGGACAGCGGTGGGAGGGAGGTTGCTCGGGTGGAAGCTCCATTCTCCCTGGCTGCGGGCCAGAAGATCGAGTTGGAGCAGCACCTCGAGGTCGGCACTCCGCTTCTCTGGTCGGTCGAGACACCCCACCTCTATACACTTCGCTCGACGGTCACCGACGGCGGGCGAACCACCGACGTGCTCACCACGACGTTCGGTATCCGCGGCATCGCGTACGATAAGGATCGAGGGTTCCTGCTCAACGGCCGCCAGGTCAAGATGCGTGGCGTCAACCTGCACCACGATGCCGGTGCGCTCGGCGCCGCCGTCCCGGAACAGGTCTGGCTCCGGCGGCTCACGACGCTGAAGCAGATGGGGGCGAATGCCATTCGCACCTCCCACAACCCGCCGGCTCCCGAGTTTCTCGACCTGTGCGACCGCCTCGGGTTCCTGGTGATGGCGGAGGCTTTCGACGAATGGACCATCGCCAAGGTGCCGGAGGGGTATCACAAGTATTTCACCGAGTGGTCGGAGCGAGACGTCACCGACTTCGTCCGCCGCGACCGGAATCACCCGTCGATCGTCCTGTGGAGCGCCGGGAACGAGATCGGTGAGCAGACCACGCCGGATGGCGTCGGCGTGCTCCGCCGACTCGTGGAAATCTTTCATCGCGAGGACCCGACCAGGCCGGTCACGACCGGCAACGACAACATCGCCGCCGACGGCCATCCCGCGACCCTCGATTTTCTCAACGCCGAAGACATCGTGGGCTACAACTATGTGGACCGATGGCACGAGCGCCGGGAGCTCTTCGCCGCGCAGGACCGCCACGACCATCCCGAATGGAAGATGATCGGGACCGAGAGCGGGACGATCTTCCAGTCGTTCGACGAGCAATACTCGCTGGGTCCGGACTCGGCGCTCGTCCGGCCGAACTACGACCATGGAATGCTCGAGGCCGAGCGGCGGTGGAAGTGGGTAACGCTGAACGACTACTTCGCCGGCGACTTCATGTGGACCGGGATCGACTATCTCGGCGAGGCCACCTGGCCGTTCAAGGGGTTCGGGTCGGGAGTCATGGACATCACGGGTCGCCCCAAGGATTCGTACTATCTCTATCAGAGCCTCTGGACCGATCGGCCCGTGCTCCACCTCTTTCCGCACTGGAACTGGCCGGGGCGAAATGGCCAGGTGATTCCAGTGCTGGCGTACACCAACTGCAACAGCGTCGAGCTGTTCCTCAACGGTCGTTCGCTCGGGGAGAAGCGCCTCGAGTTCCCGGCGCAGGGAACCTCCGGCGGATGGAACACCTATGCCCAACCCGTCGTCAACCCGACGACGAATGATCTGCACCTGAGCTGGGATGTCCCCTACGAGCCTGGAGTCCTCAAAGCGGTGGGCAAGCGGCGCGATGGAACGCCGGCTTGCGACGCAGAGGTGCGGACCGCGGGTCCGCCGGTCTCGATTCGACTGACGACCGACCGCGATACGGTCAACACGACCTCAGGGGATGTCGCGCTCGTGGCCTTCGAGATCATCGATTCGGCGGGTACCGTCGTTCCTACGGCGGGCGACCTGGTACGATTTGCTGTTTCCGGGGGAAGTGTGCTCGCGCTCGACAACGCCGACCTGCGTGACCTCGAGCCCTACGGAAAGGATCAGCGGCACACGTTCAACGGACGCGGCCTGGTGATTCTGGCCGCGTCACGACCGGGTGTGCTCAGGCTGACCGCGAGCGTCGACGGCCTGGCGCCGGCGAGCGTGGCGCTTCATGTCGTCAGGGGTGTCGCGCTTCCATCCATTCGTAGCGCGGGCGGAAAGTGAGATTGAGCAGAACTGCGCACCAGGAGCCGTGCATGGGGTTGCTTACCGCGCGACTTTCCCGACAGTATCCCACGTGCGGGTCGTCAGCTCCGTGCCGAATGTCTTTTCGATCAGCGTCATGAACACGGGTCCCTTCGGGGTCGGTGTGTAGAAGCTGAAGGCATGGCTGCCGTCGACTGCGAGAATGCGGGCGCCGTCAACTTCACCTGGAAGCGTGATCCTTGATGTCGGTTTCTCACGGAGAAAGGTGACGATGCGCTTCGCGTTCGCCGGAAGACGGAACTTCTGATAGGGATCGGACGCGAGTATGTCGCGGAGAACATCGATCGGTCGGACAATCGTGAGAAAGGTCCGACCGAGCTGCTTCGTCATCATCGCTTCGGCCTTCCTCTGAATGGCCCCCTCCGACGCCGCCGAGGCGGCAAAGATGACGTTGCCGCTCGAGAGAAGGGTCCGCACATCAGTAAAGCCGGCCGCCTCGAACGCCTTCTTCAGGTCGGGCATCCTGGCATTCATCGGGCTGACGCCGCGGAGGAACGCCGCATAGAGTGGCATACGCCGCAAAGATACCTCTGGCCCTCACCTATGTCTTCAGCCCACCGCCTCAGCCACCCAGGCCCTTACGGTCGCACGGTGGCGACGCTGCCTACCGGAGTCGTTTCGAGCTCGAAGTCCACGACGTTCCCCGGCACGAGCATGAATTGGCCGGAGCGGACTACCAACCGCCCAGTTGAACGGGCCAGAAACTCCACCGGAGCGTCGACGACCATGCCTGGTCGCAACACGAAGTGGCTGGTGAGACCGGGAAACACAGTACCGATCCGGTAGGAGGTTCCTGTTCCGCTGGCGTAGATCTCCATCGGGGCACCCGAATTATTGGTCACGTTGAGCTGAACCGCACCCGCTGGCTCGTCGGCCCGCCATGAGTCCGACGCCGTGCGGGAGCCGAACGCGCAGGCTGAGCTCGTCAGAACCAGCGCCGCGATGAGGATCCACGATCCGTGATGCCCTCGCTTCTTCATTCTGCCTCCTGTGAGAGCTGCAGTCTGGCTACACCTTTGTCCGACCAAGCCGCCGCTGATCGGCGCTGGCTTGGATGTCAAAGGTGCGACTCGGCCGTCGCGCATTCGTCGCCAGGGCGTCGTCAGGATTACCCCACTGAGGACCCGCCTCATCACTCTGGACCTTGTCATAACCGCCTCCGTAAGTCGGGATTACCCTAAGCTGGTGTTCCGCGCTACCCATGCGAGCGATATAGTAAGACCAGGGCGTCGGCTGCCCGTCGTTGCGGCGTCGGGCGGCCCCGAGGTTCTAAGAAAAGGGACAGGGGAGAAATGGTGACGACGCCGCGGAGAATCCCGGAGGGGGTCAGCATGTTCCGACTCCGTGTACTCGGCGGGTTCGCGCTGGACGGGCCCGGCGGGACTCCGGTATCGGACCTTCCCCACCGCCGGGCCATGGCAGTCCTCGCGGTGCTCGCCGTATGTGGCGACCTCGGCTGCACCCGAGATCGCCTCCTCGCCCTGCTCTGGCCCGAAAGCGATGAGGCCCACGCCCGGCACGGCCTGCGCGACGCCCTCCACGCCATCCGCCACGCGCTCACGCCAAGGTCCATTCCATCCATCGCCAGTCTCCTGCGTCTCGACTCTTCCGTGGTCGGCTCGGATGTGCTGGTGTTCAGCCAGGCCATGGCCTCCGGAAGGCTCACGGACGCCGTCCGGGCATATGGTGGTCCACTGCTGGAGGGGTTCCATGTGGACGCTGCGCCGGAGTTCGAGTACTGGCTATCCGGGGAGCGCGCCCGACTGGCACGCGAGTGTATGGAGGCGCTCGAAGGGCTGGCCTCGTCTGCGGAAGGCACCGGGGCCTCGGCGGAGGCGGCGCGCTGGTGGGGACGAGCCGTGGAGCACGACCCGCTGAACTCGCATTGCGTGCTCCACCAGATGCAGGCGCTCTCAGCGATCGGTGATCGCGCCAACGCGATCCAGGTTGGGGAGCTTCACGTCCATCGCCTCCGCCGGGAGTTCGGGATGGAGCCTGACCCCTCGGTCCTGGCCACGATCGGGAGGCTGCAGAGGGGGGAGCTGCCCGGGCTGGGGAACGGCGTGCCACGTCCCACACCGACGGCGCAGGTCAAGCGGGCGGCGACGGTGGAGGGATCACCCCACGCGATCGCGCCGCCGAGCACCCCGAGCGAGGGGAGGAAGGCGATTGGAACCCCGCTGACCGCGAAAGGGAGGCGGGTCCGTCGCTGGGTGTCGTGGGCAGCGGGTGCTGCTGTTGTTGTGCTCGCCGCGACCGTTGGGATGCGACGTTGGCTGAGACCGCCCGTGGCCCAGGTCCATGCGCCCCGGACGGCGATCGCCGTCCTGCCGTTCCGGACCCTCGGTGCGGACTCTTCGAACGCGTACTTCGCCGGCGGGCTACACGACGAGCTGCTGACCCGGCTCGGTAAGGTAGCGTCGCTCAGGGTCGTCGGTCGCGTTTCGGTCGGCGATTACCAGAAGACGTCGAAGCCGCTGCGCCAGATAGGCGAGGAGCTGGGGGTTGGGAGCATTGTCGAAGCCACCGTGCAGATCGACGGTAAGCGCCTCCGGGTCGTTGTGCAGCTCCTCGACCCGGTCACCCAAGCGGGGCTCTGGGTGGAGCGCTACGACCGGACCCTGGACGACGCCTTTCAGGTGCAGAGCGACATTGCCCAGCGGATTGTTGCCTCAGTCGGGACGGCGCTGACGACCGCGGAGGCGGGAGTCATAGCGGCGGCGCCCACGCAGAACGCCGACGCGTACCAGCTCTACCTGCAGGGACTCGAGTACCGGCGGCGGCCGGGTCTCCTCCGCCAGAACTGGGAGATCGCACAGCAGCTCTTCGAGCGGGCGCTAGTGCTCGATTCGAGCTTTGCCCTGGCGCACGCGGCGTTGTCCGTCGTCCACTGGGCGATGTACGCCTTGGGGTACGATCCATCCGCCACCAGGCTGGAGCGGGCGCGGCAAGAAGCCGACGTGGCCCTCCGGCTCGCACCGGATCTGCCAGAGGGGCATTTCGCAAGGGGCCTCGCGCGCTATGTCGGTCGCGGCGACTTCCGGGAGGCCTTGCACGAGTTCAACCTCGGGTTGCGCGGCGCGCCGAATGACGCGGAGCTGTGGTTATGGATCGGTAGGGTGCAGCGGCCCCTCGGCAATTGGGACGGCGCCTTCGTGGCGTTCGACCACGCACGGAGACTTGATCCGCGAAATGCGAATCTGTTCCATGTCATTGGGGATACCTACCACTACCTTCATCGCTACCGGGAGGCCATCGAGGCGTACCGGCATGGGCTCGCGCTGGCACCGGACCTGATCCAAACGCGTCTCTCGATCGCCTGGAGCTACGTGCTATGGCGGGGCGAGTTGGACACGCTCCGCGCTGTGCTGAAATGGTTGCCGCTGGCCGCCGATCCGGGAATGGGAGGCGACCCTGTGGGGGTGGATCACCTATTGCTGCTGCTGCTGGAGCGGCGCCCGGACTCGATCCTTTCGCTCGTCCGCGTCATGCGCCCACCGGTGGGCGCGGAAGGGCCCCCCTTGGACCTCACTTATTGGACCGAGCCGGCGTACCGTCTCCGAGGGGACACTGCCGCCGTACGTGCGGTGCTTGATTCGGCCGCGCTCATACGCAGCACCCAGGAGCGTGCGCGCCCCGACGACCGCGACATCCATGCCGCGCGCGGCCTCGTCCTGGCAAAGCTGGGGCGCCGCACGGACGCACTGCGCGAGGATCGTTGGCTCGCGGAGCACAACACAAATCGCTATGGTGATATGGGGGGAGCGCGTGCGTTGATTCTGATGAGAGTCGGCGAGACCGATGCGGCGCTCGCAGAGACGGAGCGGGTGCTGTCGGGGCCCTCCGTCACGACGGCTCCCTACGTCCGCCTCGACCCGAACTGGGATCCGATCCGGGACGATCCCCGCTTCCAGACGCTGCTATCGAAGTACGCTAATCCCGGCAACTGACGAGCCACCGTCCGGCATCGGGGTACCAATCACTCTTCGTATGCCTGCAACGCTCCGTCAGACCATCCTGATCACGGCCTTGCTTGCCGGAGTCCCCGCCGCGCACGCACAACGCGTGGCCGGTGCTCCCCCTGCACCGGCCAATCGTGCCGTCTACCTCGACAAGCAGGGCGTGATCCGTTGGAGCGACGACCGCCAGGAGGTGACCCTCTTCGGCGCGAACTACGTGCTCCCGACTGCCTCGGACTATCGAGCGGCCGGCTATCTGCACGCCGATCGCAAGAAGATGATCGACGAGGACATGGCGCAATTCGCCCGAATGGGATGGGACGGGATGCGCCTGACCTTCTGGGGAGATTGGGAGGCCTCGGATACCGCCGGCAACCTGATCGCGAACGACCATCTGGACCTGCAGGACTACCTCATCGCCCGCGCGCGGGAACGCGGGATCTACATGTTGTTCTCCCCGATTCAGCTCTACGGCTCGAACTGGCCCGACGCGCTCGACGACACGACGGCGCCGGGCTTCGGGCGGCACTACCGAAAAGACCGGATGGGCACCGATCCGGCGGCCCTCGCCGCGCAAGTCAACTACCTGCGTCAGATCCTGGAGCACGTGAACCCATACACCGGAGTCGCACTCAAGGACGAGCCCGCCATCCTCTTCATCGAGCTCGTGAACGAGCCGGCGCACCATCCCGAGGACCTCGACGGCTCGATTCGCTACATCAACACGCTCACCAATGCGGTGCGACAAACCGGGTGCCGCAAGCTCGTCTTCTACAATGTGAGCCAGGATTTTCGGATCGGCGAAGCGATTCGGCGATCGCGGGCGCAGGGCGTGACGTTTGGGTGGTATCCGACGGGGCTCAACTCCGGCCACGAGCTCCAGGGAAACTATCTGCGAGGAGTCGACTCTTATCCCGACATGTTGCGGCCCGAGCTTGCTCGCCTGCCGCGCATCGTCTACGAGTTCGACAGCCCCGACCTTCGCACCGGCACGATGTACCCCGCCATGGCGCGGACCTTTCGTGCGGTAGGCGCCCAGTTCGCCGCGATGTTCGCCTACGATATGCTGCAGACCGCATCGCGCAACCTCGGCTGGCAAACCCATTACCTCAATCTCGTCTATACGCCTCGAAAGGCGATCAGCGCCATGATTGCGGCGGAGGCGATGCACCGCCTGCCGCGAATGCGCTCCTACGGGCCGTATCCCCGGAACACCCGGTTCGGCGACTTCCACGTCTCCGCCGACGAAAACCTGGGGGAGCTCGTTGCCCGCGACGCCTTTCTCCATGCCGGCTCGACCTCGTCCACTCCTCCCGATCTCTCCTCGCTCCGGAGGATCGCCGGCTATGGCTCGTCACCTGTGGTGGCCTACGAGGGAAAGGGCACCTACTTCCTCGACAAAGTGCGTCCCGGTCTCTGGCGTCTCGAGGTCTACCCCGACGCAGTGCCGGCCAGAGATCCGTTCGAGCCGCCGAATCCCGACAAGATCGTCACGCGTGCCATCCGTCTCCCCTGGTCCATGACGGTCAAGCTGCCAGACCTCGGTGATACCTTTTCGGCACAACCGGTGACCGAAGGGGGCTCGCGCGAGGAGCGCGCCGCCGGCGGACGAATCACCGTGACGCCCGGCGTCTACCTGCTGAGCTCGAGCGGGACCGTCGATGTCGCCACTCTGCCGGCCTACGTGGGTCGCGTCGGACTCAAGGAGTATCACGCACCGCCCCCGGATACCCTGCCTCCTTTGGTCGTTCCACTCTTCGCGCCGGCCTCGCTCGCCGGGCACGACGCGACGCTCGAGGCCCGCGTGGTCGACAGCGCGCCTCCCGACTCGGCCGTGCTCTTTTTGCGGCCGAAGGGCGGATCGTTCTATCGAGGGTACCCGATGCGAGCCATTGGGCCCTACCAGTCCGCGGCTACCGTACCATCGGCGGACTTGCGGGAAGGCCCACAGGAGCTCGTGATCACGCTCTTCCGCGGAGACAGTGCTCTCACCTTTCCGGGGGGACTGCATCAGAGGCCGAACGCCTGGAGCTACTATGGGCACGATGCATGGTCGGTGGACATCGTCGGCTCAACGACCCCTTTAAGCCTGTTCGACCCCGCGTCCGATGCCGGACACCTGACGTTCAGCCGCATCGGCGATGCAGGGCGCCAGGGGCTCTTCCTGGTGACGTGGTCCGAGGTCACCGGGCGTCCGGTACTTCATTTCGCGCTCCCGGTAGACTCGGCCGGATCCGGCCCGCCAGACTACACCGCTTCGCTCGTGGTCGCAAACCGAGTCAAGCCGCGCGGGGAAACGATCGGAAATGCGACGGCAGTACGCCTGCGGCTCCGGGGCCTGGGTGGTCGTCAGGTCCTCCATCTCACCCTAATGGAGGACGACGGCACCAGCTGGACCGCGGCGGTGCCGGTGGACAGTAGTTGGAGCGAGCCGTCTATCCCGATCGAGAAGCTGGTGGTGGGCCGCGGCGTGCTGCTGCCGGAAGGGTTTCCTGGAGAGTGGAACTACTGGGTTGGACCGGCGGAAGGCCGAGGCGGTCGCACCGATCATCCACGCCTCGACCACTTGGAGCGACTGCAATTGTCCCTGCGACGAGAGGACGGCGTGACCGTCGAGCCCGAGCGTTACGGGGTGGAAGTGGAGTCAGTGACGTTGGAGTTCGGCGCGCCCACCCAGCATTGAGCGCTACGGTCGACGGGTGACGGTGCTGTTGAAGAGCTGAGGGGCGATCGTAAAGTCGACGACCGCACCGGGGGCCAGCAGAATTTCACCCGAGCGGAACGGTTGCCCGTTTCCCGACGGACGGGCCTCGAACGTTACCGAGCCGTTGCCAACGAGGTTCGCGGGGACCGTGAAGTGGCTGGCCATCCCGGGATGCACGGTTCCCAACCGCTGGGTGATTCCTGATCCAACCGCGAAGACCTCCATGGGGAGCGCGTGCTGGTTCTTCACCTCCACCGAGACCGGAATTTCGGTGGGCCGGACTTCGCCTCCACCTCCCGTATGCGAGCACGCGGAAACGGTCAGCAACGCGGTGGCCAGGCCCACGAGGTTTCGGAGCACATGTCCTCCCTTGCTCGACGTGATCATCGCACCGGTGCGCTGGGCCTGCGACGCACCAAAGTATGCCGTTCGGCGACTGCGGGCGCCAGTCCACATCTTTACATCACACCGAACGCGAACACGGTTCGCGAGCGATACTCTTGACCTGGCCGAAGCACCGTGGAGGGGAATTCCGGCTGATTCGGTGAGTCGGGATAGTGCTGAGTCTCGAGACAGAGTCCAGCGCGAGGCCCGTACGCCCGACCCTCTTTCCCGGGGACTCTTCCGTCGATGAAGTTGCCCGAATAGAAATGCAGGCCCGGCTCGGTCGTGTGGACGTCGAGAGTGCGACCCGACGAAGGGTCCACGACTCTTGCCGCATGTACGAGCCCCGTCCCCTCGCGATTCAGCACGAAATTGTGGTCGAACCCTCGGGCGAACCGGAGCTGCTCGTCGTCATCCGCGATCCGGTCGCCGATCACCGTGGGCTTACGGAAATCGAAGGGGCCGTCGGCGACGGGGACGAGCTGTCCAGTCGGGATCAGGGTCTCATCCACCGGCGTCATCAGGTCCGCGTTGATCCAGAGCACGTGTCCGAGAATGTCGGCAGCGGTGCCGCCCGCGAGATTGAAACAGGTATGCTGGGTGAGATTGACCGGTGTGGCCTGATCGGTGACCGCGAAGTAATCCACCACCAGCTCGTTCCGATCCGTCAGCGCATACTGAACTCGGGCGTTCAGGGTGCCGGGATAGCCCTCCTCGCCATCAGGACTGGTGTAACGCAGCACCAGTCCGGCCGACTCCGCTGTGTTGAATGGCGTGGCTTCCCACAGGACCCGGTCGAGCCCCGTGTGACCGCCGTGAAGGTGGTTGGGGGCGGCGTTCGCGGACAGCTGGTAGGACTTGCCGTCGATGGCGAACCGCGCTCCGGCGATCCGGTTGGCGTACCGTCCGACGATCGCGCCGAAGTAGGATTTGTCGCTGCGGTAGTCTTCGAGGGAGTCATGGCCCAGGACGACATCGGCCATGCGTCCGTCCCGGTCGGGGACGGAGAGTGAGGTGATGGTCCCGCCGTACGCCAGCGCGCGCAGCTCGACGTCATGCGCATTCACCAGCGTGAAGGACTCGACGAGGTCTCCACTCGGCGTCTTGCCGAAAGGAGCCCGGGTAACGGAGGTGCTCAGGTCCGAGGGCTGCGGGGTGAAGACCGTATGGCGAAGGTGAGCATCACCACGCCGAACACGAGCAGGGCAAGTCCCCACCAGAGGTTCACGTTGATGCCCAGTGATCGATCATAGATCGCCGGGTTCGATATCAATCCGAACCCAGTCAGCAGGGCGCCATCGATCGTGAACATGAGTCCGATCGGATACCGCAGGTCGAGGTTCATCGCGCGGTCACCAGAAGATGATGTTGAGCAGGAGCGTGAGCCCGAGCACGACGATGCCGAGTGTGGCGGGTCGCTTGTACCAGTCGAGATCACCGTCCGTCAACCGAGGGGTCAGTGAATACACCAGGCCTCCGAGCTGCTCGTCCGTCTTGTTCTGTTGAGTCAAGAGCGAGATCACGATTGTCGCCACGAAGCAAACGGTCCACGCGACGATCGCTGTCCAGAAGTTCTGCGCCATTTCGCTGGGATACGTCTGCAGGGTCGTGCCGAGGAACGCGCCCTTGATCCCGGGCATCGCGCCGTGAGGCAGCGTCAGCCCGTGATGGAGCGCCGCGGCGGCCGTTCCGCTGAGCAGACCGAAGAATGCGCCGTGCCCCGTGGCCCTGCGCCAGAACATGCCCAGGAGGAAGGTGGCGAACAGCGGCGCATTGACGAACGCGAACACGAGCTGGAGCATGTCCATGATGTTGTTGAATCGCGTCGTTGCATACGCCGCGGCCACGCTGAGGGCAATGCCGACCACGGTGGCCGTGTGACCCATCCGAAGATAGTGCTGGTCCGTCTGCCCCGGTTGGATGTACGACTGGTAAATGTCGTAGGTCCAGACAGTGTTGAACGCCGTCACGTTGCCGGCCATGCCGGACATGAACGATGCCATGAGCGCCGTGAGCCCGAGCCCGAGCAGACCCGACGGCAGGTAATGCGCGAGCATGACCGGTACGGCGAGGTTGTAGTTGGGGACCCCGTCGCTGCCGACCGGCAGCAGGCCGCCGCGGGTCGTGTGCAGCGCAATGGCGATCATTCCCGGCAGGATCACGAGGCCGGGGAAGAGCATCTTCGGAATGGCGGCGAGGAGCGGGGTGCGGCGCGCGGCGGTCATCGACTCGGCGGCCATCGCGCGCTGGATGACCAGAAAGTCGGTACACCAGTACCCGAACGACAGGACGAAGCCCAGTCCCATCACCATGCCGAACCACTCCACACCCATCGGATTGGCGCTGGCGGAGCCGAGATGGCGCCATGAGTCCGACCAGGCGCCCGGAGCGTAGCCGGCGTTCGTCGCCACAGGCACCAGTTTCTCCTTCAGGCCGGACCAGCCGCCCACGTCCTTCAGGCCGAGCAGCACGAGGGGAAGAAAGCCGAGCACGATGAGGAAGAACTGCAGCACCTCGTTGTAGATCGCGGAGGTCAGTCCGCCGAGGAAGATGTAGGCCAGCACGATGACCGCGGACAGGACGACGCTGGTGTTGAAGTTCCAGCCGAGGACGAGCTCGAGCAGCTTGGCCAGCGCGTACATCGAGATGCCCGACGAGAACACCGTCATCACGGCGAACGTCATCGCGTTGAACCCGCGTGTCTTCTCGTCGAACCGGAGCCGGAGGTATTCCGGCACCGATCGCGCGCGTGAGCCGTAGTAGAACGGCATCATGAAGATGCCGACGAACACCATCGCAGGAATGGCGCCGACCCAGTAGAAATGGCTCGTCATCATTCCGTACTTGGCGCCCGAGGCGGCCATCCCGATCACTTCCTGCGCGCCCAGGTTCGCGGAGAGGAAGGCGAGCCCGGCGATCCACGTGGGAATGGAACGCCCCGACAGAAAGAAGTCCTCGCTGCTCTTGACGAATCGGCGAAGGGCAAAGCCGATTCCGAGAACGAAGACGAAGTAGACGATCAGGATGGCGTAGTCGATGCGCGCCGAGTTGGATCTGATGCACGGTCGGTTTGCCCCGAGAATGGGTTCGCGTATGTTCAGCGTGGCGCCCGCCGGGCGCAAGATCCGCTGGCCGAAGGACGCCGGCGGCCTTACCTTGTCGCGCAGCCCTCGTATACGATCCGACCTTCAGATCCCAGGGACCCTCAATGCACCGGTCTTCCGCCCTCCAGCTCCTCCTGAGGCGGTCCCACCGCTTTCGTGCGCCCTGCCTTGCGGTAGCTGGGCTGGCGCTTGCTGCCGCACCGCTCCCGGGCCAGGTCGGCGTCGCATCGCCCGACGGGCGTAACCAAGTGACCGTGGAAGTCCAGGACGGCCACCTCACCTACAGCCTCGCCCGAGACGGGCGCATGCTGATCCTCCCCTCCGTGCTCGGCTTCGACTTCCGGGAGCGCCCCGTCTCCTCGATAGCCTGCGCATCACCGACACGACTCGAGACACCCACGACGAGTGGTGGACCCAGCCGTGGGGCGAGGTGGCGCGGGTACGCGATCATCACAACGAGCTGGCCGTCACCGTAGAAGAAACGACGGCGGCGCACAGGCGGTTCACCCTCCGGGTGCGCGCCTTCGACGACGGCATCGGGTTCCGGTATGAAGTCCCCGAGCAGCCGGGGCTCGGCGCCTTCGAGATCAACGACGAGCTGACTCGAATTCAACCTGGCGGACAACTCGCGCGCTTGGTGGATTCCGTCGAACTGTGCGCGGAAGGACCGCTCCGAGATGCTGTACTCGTCCGGTCCCGTCAGCGTGGTCGACAGCGTGCAGACGCCGCTGACGATGGAGAGCGAGGACGGTCGCACGTTCATGGTGATCCACGAGGCGAACCTGGTGGACTACGCCCGCATGTTCCTCCGCGGCACACGCATCGAGAGCCGCTTGCTTACAGCGGCCCTGGCCCCGATGGCCGACGGGATCAAGGTGCGCGGACGCACCCCGTTCGTGACCCCGTGGCGGACCATACAGGTCGCCGACAAGGCCACTGGGCTCGCCCCTTCGCTCCTCGGCCTCAACCTCAATCCCCCGAACAAGCTCGCCAGCACCGACTGGATCCACCCGATGAAGTACGTCGGGATCTGGTGGGGAATGCACATCGGGACGATGACGTGGAGCTCGGGGCCCAAGCATGGGGCCACGACGGAGAATACGAAACGGTATATCGACTTTGCCGCGGCCAACGGATTCGGTGGGGTGCTGGTCGAGGGGTGGAACGTCGGCTGGGACGGCGACTGGATCGCCAACCGGAACGCCTTTTCGTTCACGCAGGCCTATCCCGACTACGACCTCAAGGCCATCGCCGAGTACGCAAAGGCGAAGGGCGTGCGGCTGATCGTCCATAACGAGACCTCGGGCGGGATTCAGAACTACGAGCGCCAGCTGGACAGCGCCTTCAGCCTATATCGCTCGTTGGGCCTCGACGCGATCAAAACGGGCTACGTGACGGATCTCACCAGCGAGGGACACTCGCACTATTCCCAGTTCATGGTGAACCATTATCGCAAGGTGATCGAGACGGCCGCGCGGTACGGCATAATGGTGGACGTGCACGAGCCGATGCACGACACCGGGGAGCGGCGGACCTATCCCAACATGATGAGCCGCGAGGGGTCTCGGGGGCAGGAATACAATGCGTGGAGCGCCGACGGCGGCAACCCGCCCGAGCACGAAACCATCCTGTTCTTTACCCGGATGCTCGCCGGGCCGATGGACTTCACACCCGGGATATTCGATATCCTGAGGACACATACCGGTCCCGCCCGCAGGCCCGACGAGCCGCGAGTGCGCACCACGCTCGCCAAGCAGCTGGCGCTCTATGTGGTGCTCTACTCACCCCTCCAGATGGCGGCCGATCTTCCGGAGAACTACGAAGGACAGCCGGCCTTTCAGTTCATCCGTGACGTGGCCGTGGACTGGGACACGACCCGCGTGATCGATGGGAAAATCGGCGACTACGTGGTCGTGGCCCGCCGGGAGCGTGGAAGCAGGACCTGGTTCCTCGGCGCCATCACGGATGAGGAAGCGCGAACCCTCGACGTTCCGCTGGGCTTCCTCGACCCGGGAAAACGGTACGTCGCCGAGATCTACGCCGACGGTCCGAAGGCCAACTGGCTGGACAATCCGCTCCCGATCACGATCACGCGGCGTCCCGTCACCTCTGCGACCCGGCTCCGCGTCTTGCTCGCGCCGGGTGGCGGCCAGGCAATCCGCATCAGGCCGGCGCGATGACCCGATTCTTCTTTCTCCTTTCTCCTTTCTCCTCTTGAGGCCGAGCTGATCATGGCCCACGTCGCCACTCCTTCGATCGCCGTTCGGGCCAAGCCGCTCCTGACGTTTTGGGAGATCTGGAACATGAGCTTTGGCTTCCTCGGCATCCAGATCGGCTTCGCGCTGCAGAATGCGAACGTGAGCCGGATCTTCGAGACACTGGGCGCCAAGGTCGAGAATATCCCGATCCTCTGGATCGCCGCGCCGACGACGGGTCTGCTGGTCCAGCCGATCATCGGCTATCTGAGCGACCGCACCTGGAATCGCCTCGGCCGCCGGCGCCCGTACTTTCTCACCGGTGCGATCCTCGCGTCGCTGGCGCTGGCGTTCATGCCGAACTCTCCGTCCCTCTGGATCGCGGCAGGGACGCTCTGGATCATGGACGCATCGATCAACATCTCGATGGAGCCCTTCCGTGCCTTCGTCGGTGACAACCTTCCATCGGAGCAGCGGACGACTGGTTTCGCGATGCAAAGCTTCCTCATCGGCACCGGCGCCGTCCTGGCCTCGATGCTCCCGTGGCTCCTCACCAAACAGTTCGGCGTGAGCAATGAGGCACCCGAGCACATGATCCCGGACTCGGTGCGCCTCTCCTTCTACTTTGGCGCTGCCGTCTTCTTCCTCGCGGTGTTGTGGACGGTGGTGCGCTCGAAGGAATACTCTCCGGGAGATCTGGCCTCCTTCGCCGAGAACCAGGCGCGGGAGCATGCGGTCCCCGAGCTCAGGACCCCCGAGGAATTCGCGCTCCATGGGAGGGCACAGATCCGGCTCGGATGGGGCTTCGCTGCGGTCGGCTCGGTGCTCTGCGCCTGGCTGATTCATGCCGCGATCTATCAGGTCCTGATCCTGTCGGCGGGCCTCGTCGTGGTCGGCCTGCTCTTGATCGCGAGCGGCCTGCTGCAGAAGGCTGGTCGCTACGACAACGGCTTCGTCACCATCCTGAACGACTTCCAGGACATGCCCCACACGATGAAGCAGCTCGCGTGGGTCCAGTTTTTCTCCTGGTTCGCCCTCTTCGCGATGTGGATCTACACCACTCCCGCTGTGACCAGCCATATCTACGGCACCAACGACACGACCTCATCGCTCTATAACGAGGGTGCCAATTGGGTCGGCGTCGGGTTCGGCATGTACAACGGCGTCGCCGCCGTCGTGGCTTTCGCCCTCCCGATGCTGGCGCGGCGGACCAGCCGGAGGATCGCGCACGCGATCTGCCTCGCCTGCGGCGGCCTGGGCTTGCTGTCCATTCTGATTCTCAAGGATCCGCAGTATCTGCTGGGATCGATGGTGGGAGTTGGCGTCGCATGGGCGAGCATCCTTGCGATGCCCTACGCGATCCTGACCGGCTCGTTGCCGCCGTCCAAGATGGGTTATTACATGGGCGTGTTCAACTTCTTCATTGTGATCCCTCAGATCATCGCGGCTGCGCTCCTGGGCTTCATCGTGGGCCGGTTCTTCGGTGGACATGCGATCTACGCCCTCGCGATCGGCGGCTGCTCGCTCTTCCTTGCGGCAGTGCTCACGCTCCGGGTCGAAGACAAGGACGACAAGCAGGCGGGTACGTGGCATCCAGGGTTTCCCTCCTCGGCCTGATCGGTCTCGGATCCGCGCTCGTCGTGGGCCACCCTGCAGCCGGAGCCGGCCAGGCTCCGCCTGCGGGGATGACGGTCGCGCATTCCTGGAATAGCGGAACCATCTACTTCCTGCTCATCGATCGTTTCCAGGACGGCGATTCGAGCCAACGATCACGCCTTGGGTCGTGGCAAGGATGGCGCGACTGCTGCGCGGCTTCGAGGGTGGGGATCTCGCTGGTGTGCTCCGGAAAATCGAGGAGGGGTACTTCGACAGCCTGGGTGTGACTGCGATCTGGATGACGCCCTTCGTCGAGCAAATCCATGGAAGCGTGGACGAGGGGACCGGTCGGACCTACGGCTATCACGGCTACTGGACTCGTGACTGGACCGCGGTGGATCCGGCGCTCGGAACCAAGGATGATCTTCGCCGGGTAGTGGATGCGGCCCACCGCCACGGGATCCGCGTCATCATGGACGCGGTCATCAACCACACCGGCCCCCCGACGCCGAAGGATCCGCCGTGGCCGGTCAGTTGGGTGCGGGCAAGCCCGACCTGCAGCTACAAGGACTATGCGACGACCGTCGACTGCAATCTGGTCGCCCATCTCCCCGACGTCCGTACCGATCGCGACAGACCAGTCCAGCTCCCCCCCGTCCTGCTCGAGAAGTGGACACGCGAGGGGCGCCGGAGTCGCGAAATCGCCGAGCTAGACGCGTTCTTTCGTCGCACGCACTACCCCCGCGCTCCACGCTATTACATCATCAAGTGGCTGACCGACTGGGTGCGGGAGTTCGGCTTCGACGGCTATCGGGTGGACACGGCCAAGCACTTCGAGGCCGGTGTGAGTCTCGAGCTCAAGCACGAAGCGCAGAGGGCGCTCCGCGACTGGCGCCGGGCCCATCCATCCAAGGTCCTTGATAGTCTTCCTTTCTATATGGTCGGCGAGGTCTATGGCTGGGAGCCGAGCCAGGGCAGGGAATACGGCTACGGCGATCGCAGCGTCGATTTCTTCACCAACGGCTACGACGGTCTCATCAATTTCGGCTTCAAGCGCGGATGCAGCCGGGTCGCTCGACAGTCTGTACACGCGGTATTCGATGACGCTCGACGAAGGCGAACTCCGGGGCGTCACCATCCTCAACTATCTCAGCTCCCACGACGACGGCTCGCCCTACGACCTCGACCGCAAGGACCCGCTCGGCGCCGGCACTCGGCTCCTCCTCGCTCCCGGTACTGCTCAGATCTACTATGGGGACGAGCTCGCGAGGCCGCTCAAGATCCCTGGAGCCGAAGGCGATGCCAATCTTCGCTCGAACATGAACTGGGGGGATCTGCAGAGCGGAGCGACGGCAGCGGTCCTCGAGCATTGGCGAAAGGTCGGACAGTTCCGTCGGAGCCATCCGGCTGTGGGAGCCGGCGTGCATCGCACGCTGCAGGAAAAACCGTACATCTTCAGCCGCAGCCTCGACACTGGCGGTGAGGTTGACCGGGTCCTCGTCGCGATGGATCAAGGCGAGGGCGCCAAGGCCGTTCGCGTCTTCGGCATGTTCCCGGAGGGAACCGAGCTGGTGGACTCCTACTCGGGCGCGAGCGGAACGGTGAAGAACGGTATGGTCTCGCTCACGACCGAATCGGGCCTGGTCCTGCTGACCGAGCGCTACGTCGGCCCGGGAACCAGCCGGCTCACGGATCGTGTCTGGATGCGCTCCGATTCGACCGGCCTGCCCGGAGTCATGCGGATCTTCCTCAGCGACAGTACGCTGCTGATGGATTCATGCTGGGAAACGTACCGGATCGCCCGGTGGGAGCCGACATCCGACAGTACGTTGCGCTGGCGGGAGGACCAGGCGGACATCGGCGCAACCATCCGATCCCTGACCGACACGGAGCTCACCGTAGTGGTTCGCCTCCGCAGTGGTAGCGAAGAGCAGCATTACCGGGCGGCCCGGGAACCGTATGTGTGCCCCGATATGAAGCGCTAGTCGCGTCGCTCATTCCTGAATCCAGACCCTCGCGGATTGCGCCGGCAGCCTGGCGACAAGCTTACCGTTCTCGGCCGCTACGACATCATCCGCAACGCGCCACTAGAACTGGTAACTGCGCACCACGGAGACACGGAAAACACGGAGACCGCACGGAAACAGCAGGATCAGCGCAGCATTCTCTTGATGCCCTGGAACAGGCTAGGGGTATTGAAGTTGATCAGTAGGCCAGAGGATATTCCCCGCAGGCGTAAGTAGGTCAGTAATTGTGAGGAATGTATCGGCAGAAGCTTCTCGACCGACTTGATCTCGACAATGAGGGAGTCTTCGATCAGGAGATCAATTACGTATCCCTTCGCTATTCGTACTCCTTTGTATTCGAGAGGTAATTCTACTTGACTCTGATGCGAGATGTCTCGAATCTCCAACTCGCGGCAAAGGCAGGTGTGATAACTCGATTCGAGCAGTCCCGGTCCTAGCTGCCGGTGTACCTCGATTGCCGCTCCAATAATCCTCTCGCTGATTGAATTCGTTGGATGCTGGATGAGTCCCACGGCTCCGTTCCCAGAAAACTACAATCTTGAGCCTGCCTTTCAGAAGTCATCACCTTTCCTTTGCGTGCTTGGCTTTTCCGACTCGAAAGGGCGCAGTCCGTGCTGTCTCAGTGCTCTCCGTGTCTCCGTGGTTCGCAGGTAAGATCACTCCCTGATCCACACCCTTGCTGATTGTTCAGGTAGCTTTGCGCTGAGACTACCACCAGCCGCATCCACCATCGCGCCCGCTGGGAACGCGCGACGATAGCGGCCATCCGCGGGTATCGCGACCTCCTGTGGTGCTCCCGAGACATTGAAGGCGACGATTGCACGTTGATTCCCGAGCACGCGCTCGTAGGCCAGCAGCCCGCGCGAGTCATCGGTGAGGAGCCACTTGAAGCTCCCATCGACCAGCAGCCTGAGATGCTCCTTCCGGAGCGCGATCAAATCGCGGTACACGCGGAAGAGGGTAGTGTCGGGGAAGACCCGGTCGCGGTGACGGGCTCGGCCATCCGGCCGTGCGCTCTCATCGTCGTATCGCAGATCGGACCACACCATCGGCTTCCGGTCATCGGGATCGTCTGCCCCCCACATCCCGACCTCGTCGCCATTCCAGACGTGCGGCGCCCCGACGTACGTGAACTGCTGCACGAGGATCAGCTGCTGAATCCGCCGCGTGCGTTCGTCGGGCCGGTCGATTCGATAGTCCGGGTTTTCCCGCGGAGTGTTTCGGTACTTGTACTTGTCCCGATTGTAAATCGACGTGCTGAATCGCGGCGTGTCATGGCTCGCTGTGAGATTCATCATCGCCCTGAGATTCGCTTGCGAGATGCCGACGGTCAGCGAGTCGAGCTTTGCCGCGTAGCCCGACGCCGTGAGGCTCGGCGGGACCGCATCGAAGAAACTCCGCGTCGGGGCATACCAGCGGTAGTTCATCACCGCGTCGAACACGTCTCCCTTGAGCCACGGCGCCGGGTCCCACAGCTTGTCGGGCCACTGCTCCCACCACACTTCGCCCACCAGATACGCATTCGGATTGATGCTGCGCACGAACCGGCGGTATTCTCTCCAGAAGCCGAGCGGCACGACGTCGGCGACGTCGAGCCGGAAACCGTCCACTCCGTCCGACGGGTCGCCGTCGCCGTTCGGGTCGAGCCACCGGCGGGTGACGTTGAACACGAGATCACGGACGCCGGGGACGAGGTTCCCCTCGATCGGGCCTCGGGTCTGCCCAGGCGGCCGGCCGATCTTCTTCCATTCCGGTAGCCATGGGACGCCGACCCATCCCCGATAGCTGAACTCGTTGGTGTCGGGTGTGAGGGGATCGTCGAATTGGTCGATCTCGTACCAGTCGGCAAACCGCGACGCCCGCTGGTGCTCGAGGATGTCCCGCCAGGCCCAGAACGTGATCCCGGTGTGGTTCCACGAGTAGTCCATGATGATCCGCATGCCGCGGCGATGGACCTCGCGGACCAGAACGAGAAAGAGGCTATCGGCCGCCGTCCACTTCCACGTAGAAGTGTCGGTGGGATTCTCGACCCCGATCCGGGCTTCGTCGCCCCGGGGATCGGGCCCGAAGTTGCGATCGATGTGAGCGTAGTTCCGGGCGTCGTACTTGTGCAGCGAGGGGGCATCGTTCACCGGATTGAGATAGAGCGCCGTCACGCCAAGCTGTTGCAGATAATCGAGCCGGTCGAGCACACCCTGCAGGTCCCCGCCATAGCGGCGAAACTGAATCTCGCCGTAGAAATCCTTTCCGGTGGCCACGGCCCACGGATCTCGCCGATACCAGTCCTGGGTCCACGGTGTCGGACGCCAGCCCTTGGGCGGCGGCTCGTTGGTTATCCCCTCGATATCATGCGGCGTGGGATCGTTGGATGGATCGCCGTTGCGAAACCGCTCCACGAAGATCTGGTACCAGATCGCGTCCTTCGACCAGGCCGGGACGTCGAGGTTCATCGCCGGCTGTGCCCGCCTGGGCCCGTACAGAAACGTCAACACGTCGGTGAGACGGGCGCGCCACGAGGCCTCGTTGTGGGTGGCTCCCTCGTATCGGCGAACCACGAAGTCTCGCCCCTCCTCCAATCCCTGGTCGCGAAGCCAGTCTCGCACCGCCGCGTGGGTGGGACCATAGGCGGAGTCGAGGCTCATCGACCCGTAGTCGAACCAGTAGCGGGCTCCAGGCGGTGCCTTGAGCCCCGACCGGATGTCCCGGATGACGTATGGCGTCGTGTCCGGAACGCCCTTCGCCGGGATGCTCAAGAATCGAGCTGCCACATCCTCCGAGAGCGGAAAGTGCGTGGACATGCAGCCGCACGCGCCGAACGTCTCCGGATGGTGGGTGACCAGATAAAAGGAGAGGAGCCCGCCCATGGACGATCCCATGGCGGCGGTGTTTTCGGGGCCCGTCCGGGTTCGAAACTCCCGGTTGACCCTCGGCATCAGCTCCTCGATGAGGAAGCGAGCGTAGTCGGGCGCATCGTGCCACGGCGAGTACTCCTTCGACCGTGCGCTGGTACTCCACACACCGACGACGATGATGGGCGGAATGACGTCTTGATTCACCAGCTTGACGACCGCCTCGTCGACGCCCCAGTCCACACCGGTATTGGCGATCCGCGGGTCGAAGAGGTTCTGACCGTCGTGCATGTACAGCACGGGGTATCGGGTGGTGGGGTTGTCGTCGTAGCCCGGTGGCAGCCAGATCTCGACGTGGCGCTTGGGCCCGAGGAACGCCGACGAAACGTCGGTCCAGTACACGAGACGGCCCTGCACGCCCGAGCCCCGCCAATCGGCGAGGTACTCGCGTTGCTCCTTCTTGAAGCCGGCGACCTGCTGATCGACCACCGTGTCACGGTTGAAGACCAGTCGATTGTTCTCCGGCACCGCACCCGTTGCGGTCAACGCCTCACGCTCCCACGAGCCCAACGTGAACTTGTACTCGAGAGTCGTGCCGCGTGGTGCGGTGACCCGAACGCTGCGCCGGCGCCCCGTTCCCGTCATGGCGAGTGCATCGGCGCGCCAGGGTCCGAGCTGGGGAAGACTGCCCGACAGGTAGACGGGTCCGGTTCCTTGGGGCACTCGCACGCGGATCGTCGCCGTGCAGCATTGGGTGCCGAGTTCGTGAACCGTCGGGGTCGCGGCCGCCGTTGCAAGCAGCGCGGCGAGCATGAGAGACAGGGGCAGGGAAGAACCCTCCAAGAGGAGTTCGTAAGTTAGCGCTGACCGGCGCACACGGAACCGTCAAGGGCCGATCAGCCCCTCAGTTAGCTCCCAGTGACAATGAAACGACGTCGGAAAAATTGCCGTACGGTGTGTGTACGCGACGCGATATGTCCGGGTTCCTTCGCTGCCGACTGCGATCGTGCAGCCGCGACAGCGCTGGCATTGAATCGTCAGTTGCTTTCCCGGGTGAGCGGTGTTCCGGACGTGCACTCCGTCAGGTCTTTCTGGCGCCCGCCAGGACTAGGAGCCGGACACCGCCCTTCTCCCGCCCCGCCAAGCACTCCCGTTGACGAGCCTCACCTCGCGTGATAGCCTCGGGTTCGATCTGAAAGATCGTCCGCCCTCGTTCATGGCGTCGGAGGCCGAGCTGGATGAAGAAGACCGTCACGCGGATGGCCGACGGGCGCGAGCTCATCTACTATGACGAGAGCGACCACGCCCGCCCCGATGCGGTCGACCGGCGTGATCTCCCGCCGCCACCTTCCGGCTCGCGTCTTCGGTACGACCCGCTCATGGACGAGTGGATCGCGATCGCCGCGCACCGGCAGACGCGCATTTTTCTTCCGCCGACCGATGAATGCCCGCTCTGTCCGTCCACCGCGGACCGCCTGACCGAGATTCCGTCGAACTACGACGTCGTCGTCTTCGAGAACCGTTTTCCCTCGTTCAGCGATCGCGACCCGGACCTGGACGATGCGGTGTTCCCATCGATCAACAGGCCTCTCCCCGCGCGCGGACGGTGCGAGGTCGTGTGCTTCACCTCCGATCACAACGCATCGTTCGCCACGCTCAGCCCTCGACGCGTGCAGACCGTCCTCGCCGCGCTGACCGATCGGACCACGGCGCTTTCCGCACAGCAAGGCGTGGAGCAGGTCTTCTGCTTCGAGAATCGCGGCGAAGAGATCGGCGTGACGCTGCATCACCCGCACGGACAGATCTACGCCTACCCGTACGTCACGCCGCGGACCCGTGCGATGCTCGCCGCTGCGCGCCGACATGCAACCGAAACCGGAGGCCGGAATCTCTTCGCCGACGTGCTCGCCGCGGAGCGCTCCTCGGCCGACCGCGTGGTCGGCGCGAACGGGCACTGGACCGCGTTCGTGCCGGCGGCGGCTCGCTGGCCCTTCGAGGTTCTGATTGCGCCGCACCGCCACATGCCGGACCTGCCGTCGCTGACCGTGGAGGAGCGTGAGGCGTTCGGGCCGCTCTATCTGGACGTCTTGCGCCGCTTCGACGCCCTCTTCGGGACGCCAATGCCCTACATCTCCGCCTGGCACCAGGCGCCGGTGCGAGTGGACCGCGATCTCTCCTACCTTCACGTGCAGCTCTTCAGCATTCGGCGGGCGAGCGGAAAGCTCAAGTATCTCGCCGGATCGGAGGCGGCAATGGGCGCGTTCGTGAATGATGTGCTTCCGGAAGACGCGGCGCGCATGCTTCGAGAGGCGAAGCCGTGAAGTCCGCCCTCGAGCGCATTGCGGCGGCCTTTTCCACGAGATATGGACGCGATCCCGCTCTGATCTGGTCGGCGCCCGGCCGCGTGAACCTCATCGGTGAGCACACCGACTACAACAACGGGTACGTTCTGCCCTTCGCGCTGCCGCAGCGCACCGCGGTTGGCGTAGCCGGATCGGACTGGCCTGGTTGGAGCGTATGCTCGGAGGCCGAGACGGAGTCGGTCACGTTCGGCCGGCAAGACCTCGTGCCTGGCGAGGTACATGGGTGGGCAGGCTATGTAGCCGGAGTGGTCTGGGCATTGCTGCAGGGCGGAGTAGACGTGCCTCACGCCCGGCTCGCCATCGCATCGGACGTGCCGATCGGCGCCGGCCTCTCCTCGTCGGCGGCGCTGGAGTGCGCGGTCCTGGCCGCCCTCATCGATCTTGCGGCGGCATCCGAGCGAATCCCCGTGACCACGTGGCCTGCACTCGCTCAGCGGGCGGAGAACGGCTACGTCGGCGTCCCGTGTGGGATCATGGACCAGAGCGCTTCGACCCTCTGCCGTCGCGGACACGCGCTCTTCCTCGATTGTAAGACTCGGGCCACCGAGCAGGTCTCGTTCGACCTCGAGTCGGCGGGCCTCGCGATGCTGATCGTCGATACCCACGCCCCGCACCGGCACGCCGACAACGAGTACGCCGCCCGGCGCTCCACCTGCGAGGCCGCGGCCCGAGCGCTTGGCATCGCGTCATTGCGCGAAGTCGGCGACCTGTCCTCGTCACTCGCGGCGCTTCCCGACAACGCAATGCGCCGGCGGGTGCGCCACGTCGTCACCGAGAACGAGCGGGTGCTCGCCACGGTGGCCCTGCTGCGCTCGGAGAAGGCAACGGAGATCGGGCCTATGCTCACCGACTCCCATGCCTCCTTGCGCGATGATTACGAGGTGACGGTCCCCGAGCTCGACGTCGCAGTGGATGCCGCGCTCGGGGCCGGCGCGCTGGGTGCCCGGATGACCGGCGGCGGGTTCGGCGGGTGCATTATCGCGCTGGTGCGGGTCCGCGATGCCGACCACATCGCTCGAGGCGTCACTGCGGCGTTTGCCTCCCATCGATTCGCGGCGCCTTCCTTCTTCGTCGCCACTCCGTCGGATGGCGTGCGACGAGATGATCAGTGCTAATACAGCTCATCAGTCCGCAATCCCGATCTCCTGTCGAATCGTCTCCGGCTGCCGGATAGCCTCCAGCATCGCGTGCGCCACATCGGCGCGCGAGATGAGTGCGCCACCCTTCAGGTTCTGCCCGAACGCCATCCTGTACATGCCCGATATGGCGCCGTTCGTCAGCCGCGGAGGGGTGCGCACGTGGACCCGGGCCGCTGGCGGCCGTTGTTCCATGTGTTCCGGTACTACTTCGGGCTCGGCGCCGAGCTCGGCCGCAGCTTCAGGGCCGCGTCTGGTTAGTTTGTTTCCATGATCTCAGCCGCCGCCGCCCTCGCCCAACTGCGCGAGGGGAACAATCGCTTCGTGCAGGACCAATCCGAGACCGCCAACGCATCCCACCGGGTTCGTCGCGCCGAGCTGGTCGGCGGCCAGCAACCCTTCGCCATCGTGCTCGGATGCTCCGACTCCCGTGTCCCCGCGGAACTGGTGTTCGACCAGGGTTTCGGCGACCTCTTCGTGATCCGCGTCGCCGGAAACGTCGTCGCGCCCTCTCAGGTCGGCAGCGTCGAGTTCGCCGCCAGCCGGTACGGTACGCGATTGGTGGTGGTCATGGGTCATTCGCAATGCGGAGCCGTCGCCGCGACGCTCGAGGAGCTGCTGGGTGGCGCGACGGCGGAGTCGAAGAATCTGCGCTCCATCGTGGATCGTGTTCGCCCATCGGTGGCGACCCTGTTGGCCGGCCGGGGAACGGTCGATCCGGAGGCGCTGATGCGTGACGCCGTCCGCGCCAACGTCCGCACCTCGGTGGATCACTTGCGCCATGGTTCCGAGCTGCTCGAGGAGCTGATCACGAAGAATGGTCTCATGGTGGTCGGCGCGGAGTACTCGCTGGAATCGGGGCTCGTGACCTTCTTCGACGGCGCATAAGGGTCGGTCCGATCGGCCTCGGCTCAGCCTTGCAGATGCCCGTCGCCTCGCTCATAATCGTCTCCATCTGAACAAACCCTCCCTCACACTTCCGATGCCGCAGGAGGTTCCATGGCAATCGGCTCGCATACCACCGTCGCATCCACGCTCGGGGCCGATGTCCTGGCCAAGCTCCAGGGCCGACTCCGCGGCGAGCTGCTTCGCCCCGGGCTTCCGGGCTACGATGCGGCCCGGGCGATCTTCAACGCGATGATCGATAAGCACCCGGCGCTGATCGTCCGCTGCAAGGCGGTATCCGACGTTCAGCACGCCCTGGAGTTTGGCCGGCGGTACAATCTCCTCATCGCCGTCCGCGGCGGCGGCCACAATGTTGCGGGAAAGGCGCTCTGCGACGATGGGATCGTCATCGATCTCTCGCCCATGAAAGGAGTGGACCTTGATCCCGCGAGCCGAACCATCCATGCCGATGCTGGCCTCACCTGGGGCGAGTTCGACCGGGAGACCCAGGCGCACGGTCTCGCCACTACCGGCGGCTTCATCTCAACGACAGGTATCGCCGGCCTGACCCTCGGCGGCGGGATGGGCTGGCTCATGCGCAAGCACGGCCTGGCATGCGACAACTTGCGGTCTGTCCGGATCGTGACCGCCGACGGGCAGCTCCTGACCGCCGGCGACGGGGAAAACGACGACCTGTTCTGGGGGGTGCGTGGCGGAGGCGGGAACTTCGGGATCGTCACGTCCTTCGAGTACCGGCTCCATCCCGTCAACCGGATGTTGGCCGGCGTTGTCTTCCACCCGCTCGAGACGGCCGCGCCGGCGCTCAGGTTCTTCCGGGACTTCATGGCCGCCGCCCCCGACGAGGTGATGGGCTACGGAGTCTTCCTGACCTCGCCCGAAGGCGCGCGGATGTTTGCGATTCCGATGTGTTATGCCGGACCGCTCGACAAGGCAGAGGAGGCACTGCGGCCACTCAGGACGTTCGGCTCTCCCGTCGCGGACAGCGTGCAGCCGATGGCCTATGTCGATGTCCAGAGCATGTTCGACGCGGCATTTCCACCCGGCCGCTACAACTACTGGAAGTCGAACTTCCTGCGCGGGCTGGACGACCAGGCGATCGATGCCCTCGTTCGCTTCTTCGCGGCGGTCCCATCCCCACACTCTGCGCTGGCCTTCGAGCCCCTGGGAGGCGCAATGGGCCGCGTCCCCGTCGGGCACACGGCGTTTCCTCACCGCAGCGCCGCGTTCAGTCTGCTCATCGTGGGCATCTGGACCGACAAGGCGACGGCGGCGGCCAACATCGCGTGGACGCGCGAGGTGTGGGCCGCCATGCAGCCGTTCGCCACGGAAGCGGTGTACGTCAACTATCTGGATACGGACGACACCGACCGAGTGCAGGCTGCATACGAGCCGGGAACATTTGGTCGGCTGCAGTTCCTCAAGCGACGGTATGATCCCGACAACGTGTTCCGGGTCAACCAGAACATCGGACCCGCGTCCTGAGCATCGCTGCTGGGTCGCTTCACCGGAGGGACTGGGGCTCTCCGGCAACCTCCAAGACATCCCGGCCCCACCCACCGGGGAGGTTGCCTCCGAACCCCTGCCCCTCCGGCTCGCGCGGACCAGCCGCGGTGAAGCGCCCTCGGGAGCGCTCGCGCGGCGCGTTATACGAACCAGCGACGCCGGGCGGCGAAGGGCCAGGGACCGGGTCGCGAGGAGGCGCGTCAGGCCGGGGACTCCTCGCCTTGGACTCGGGACCCTGACGGTGGCCTGCAGCGCCCCGAGCGAGACGGTCCCGCCCGGAGCGCAAGCCCGGCGTCGCGGTGCAAGCCCGGAGTCGCCGACGACATGTACGACATTCGACGCGCAGTTCCCGATGATGCCGCATCGCTGACCGCGATTGCCAAGGCCGCGAAGGCGCATCTGGGCTATCCGGCCGAGTGGCTCGATGCGTGGGACGCCGCCTTGACGGTGGACGCCGCCTATCTCGCGCTGCATCGTGTCTGGGTCGGCGTGGAGCGTGAATCGGCAGCGCCCGCCGGATTCGCCGCCCTCGTAGACGAGCAAACCGCCTGGCGTCTCGATCACCTCTGGATCGCGCCCGACCACCAGCGGCGCGGGCTCGGCCGACGGCTCTGGAGCGTCGCGATAGCGGCGGTGCGCGAGACTCGTCCCGGCGCCGTTCGCATCGAGGCCGACCCCTCCGCGGCGGGGTTCTACGAGCGGTGTGGCGCGCGGCTCGTCGGCCGCGTCGCCGCTCCGGTGCTTGGAGAAGCGCGTGAGCTTCCGCTATTCGAGATCACCATTGCGAGAGGATAGGCCGATGCCGCGTCATCGCCACGATCTGCCCCAGTCCCGGGGCACCCCTCTTCTCACCGACGGTGGGATCGAGACCACCCTGATCTTTCACTATGGGCTCGAGCTGCCGTCGTTCGCCGCCTTCACGCTGCTCGACACCAGCGCGGGCCAGGCGGCGCTGCATCGATACTTCTCGACCTACACCGATCTCGCGCGCCGGCTCCGGCTCGGCCTCGTCCTCGAGAGCCCGACTTGGCGCGCGAGCCCGGACTGGGGCGCTCCGCTCGGCTATTCGAGCGACCGCCTCCGCGATATCTACCGCCGATCCATTCAACTGATGGAAGGCTTCCGCGCCGTCCTGGACCGCGATGGTCTCCCGGCCGTGATCGCCGGCGACATCGGGCCGAGAGGCGATGGCTACGTTCCCTCAGCGATGATGACGTCGGCCCAGGCCGCCGACTATCATCGCCCGCAGATCGAGGCCTTCGCCGACACCGAGGCCGATCTCGTCTCCGCGCTGACGCTCAATTACGTGGACGAGGCCATCGGCATCGCGCTCGCCGCGCGCTCGGCCTCGATGCCGGTGGTGCTGTCGTTCACGGTGGAGACCGACGGGCGATTGCCAACGGGCGAGACGCTGCAGAGCGCTATCGAGACGACCGATGCCGCGACGGACACGTATCCCGCGTACTACATGGTGAACTGTGCCCACCCGAGCCACGTGCTTCTCGGGCTTTCGACCGGGCCGTGGCGTCGCCGCGTTCGAGGCATCCGGGCGAACGCCTCGCCCAAGAGTCACGCCGAGCTGAACGAGGCCACCGCCCTGGATGAGGGCGACATCAGGGAGTTCGGCGCCCTTCATGCGAAGCTTCGCGACCAGCTTCCCTCGCTGTGTGTCATCGGTGGGTGCTGCGGGACGGACCAGCGGCACGTGGAACAGGCCTGTCTCGCGTTGAGGCCCGGAGTCGTAAAGGCCTAGAGCGAGTCAGTCGAGTCCGATTCGCCGAAGCAGTGCCTCGAATCGGGGCTCGGAGCGTAGGCTCGCCAGCTCCGGATCCACCTTAGTGAGGACGATGTTCTCGTTTCGCACCGAGTCGCAGCGCTCCAGCCACTCCAGCGCCCGCTCGCGTTCTCCCAGCCCCGCGTAGAGAATCGCCAGCATGTAGGAGTTCCCGAAGTCCCGCTCATGCGAGCGCGCGAGCAGCATATCGAGGATCGCGTGCGCGTCCTGTTCGCGGCCGACGGCGTGGTACGCGCGGGCGAGGACAGCGTAGTAGCGCGCATCCATGTCCTGGTGCTTCGCGTTGTATTTCTCGATCAGCTCGATCGCTGTGGAATACTCGCCGAGGAGCACGTGCATCTCCCCGAGCGAGGCCCCGAGCCCATCCGTCTGGTACCCCTGCGCGACGCGACCGTACGCCTCCAGGGCTTCAGTGACACGCCCACCGAGAAAGAGCGGCCAGACGGCCTCCTCCGCTATGCCGGGGGCGAGCGGGTCGAGCTCCTGTGCCTTGCGGAGTTGGGCGAGCGCCGAATCCGAGCGTCCCCGGAACATTAGTAGGAGCCCGTACGCCTCGTGCACCGAGGCGAGGCCCGGCTTGAGCGCGAGCGCGCGGCGAAGCGACCGCTCGGCGCCGTCCCAGTCATACTCCCAGTACGCCTGAACGCGGGAGAGCGCTACATGTGCCTCCGCAAGTTCCGAGTCGAGCTCGAGCGCGTGGGTCGCCGCCGCCCGCGCCTTCGGCATCGCCTGATCGGCGGGGATCCAGCGCGTGGAGAGTTGATAGTAGGCGTCGGAGAGTCCGGCGTAGCCGAGAGCGAAGGTAGGATCGACGTCGATCGCCTGGGAGAAGTACTGGAGGGCCCGCCGAACGTCGTCGGTCTCGAACTTTCCGTAGTAGTAGTGACCCTTGAGGTATAGATCGTATGCCCGTCCGCTTCCCGCGATCGACCGAGCCTTGTAGTCGTGCCCGAGCGCGGTCAGCGTCGCCTGGGCGATGAGGCTCTCGATGTCCGGCACGTCGGCCGCAGTGCGTTGGTAGCTCCCGGCCCAGAGCTGTGCATCGGTGCCGGGGTCCACCAGCCGCGCGGTGATCCGGATCGAATCCGGCGTCCGTCGTGCCGTCCCCTCGAGCACCGCATCCACGTTGAGCCGGTTGGCCACGTCGCGCATCGGCTCGGACCGCGTCTTGTACGTAAACGCAGACGTTCTCGCGGCGACCCGCAGTCCCGGCGCTTCGGCCAGGCGAGCGATCAACTCGTCGGTGATCCCGTCACTCAAGTACTCGCCGCTCGAATCGTCGCTCCGGTTGGCGAACGGAAGAACGGCGATCGAGCCGACTGTGACGGCGGACGATCGATCAACACGTCGGTGTGCGGAGAGGAACCAGCCTGCGCCGATGATGGCGACCCCGGTCGTGATCGCGGCGAGTGCACGTGACCGGCGACTGAAGTGCCGACCGGCCTGCGACGCGGTCAGGGGCGCGGTGCGACCGGAGGTGTCCGGTACGCGGAGTGACTGTGGAGCAACGGGGAACGACTCTGCCGACGGAGCCGGCTGTTCGAGAACCTCGCGAACGCGTCGTGTCTCGCGCGAGGGCTCGACGCCATAGTCGTCGGCCAGGCGCCGTACCGCTCGATCGAACTCTCGCAGTGCGCCGGCGCGATCACCGGAGTGGTGCAGAGCGAGGACGAATCGGCGCAACGCCCCCTCGTCGTCCGGGTGCAGGTCCAGCTCGCGGCGGATCCACTCGGCGGCCTCCGCCAGGCGGCCGGCGTTCGTTTCCGTCAGCGCCAGGCGCTGCGCCGAGAGAGCGGCGCGCCGCTTGATGCGGTCGCGCTCGTCATCGAGCCAGCGCTCGAACCCGAGCGCTTCCTCGAGGAAGAATCCCTCGAGCAGATCGCCCCGGTAAAGCGCGAGAGCATCGGCCAAGCGGTCCAGCTCGACCAGCTCGTCGAATAGCACCGCGTCGCAGCCGACCTTGTCGCGTGCCACACGCAGCTCGTCACCCCGCACCTCGATCGCGTCGTCCCCCACACCCCGCCGGAGGAAGTGCACCGCCTTGCTCAGGGCATTTCGGGCATGCGCATCGTCGAGCTCTGGCCAGAAGAGGGCAACCAGCTTGTCGCGTCGGTGGTAGTCGCGTGGCGAGGCGAGAGAGAGATAAACGAGGAGCGCGAGCCGTTTGGGCTGAGCCAGCACATGATCGAGCGTGCGGCCTGCCTGGTCGCGTAAGTCCAAACTGCCGAGAACGTTGAGCTGGATCATGCGCGCGTCTTCCACCCTCTGGGTGGCGGCCCGACTCGCGAAGTCATGATCAGGGAAGAGCTGGGGAAGCCCTGCCGGCTACCCTCTGCGAACCTACCTGCCGGATTCGGGTCCGGCAACCGGCCGGCTCCCCCGCTGGCCCCGTTGATTCGCCACTGTCCCTGGCCTGGCAGGCTGGGGCGAGGAGGGACTCCTATGCCCCGGTGGCGGTTTCAGGTGGTGTTCCCTGGTTTCAGGTGGTGTTCCCTAAGGGAGGGCTCCATGATACCGAGAATCCAAATTCTCTCAGTCGGGGCGGCGATACTGCTGTGCGCGTGCTCCGACGCTGCGACACCCCTCGCGCCGAACGAGCGTGGTGCCCCATCGCCGCAGGTGGCCGCAAGCCACGGGATCGCTCCGCCGCGCTCGTCACCCGGCGGCCGCCCGTACGCCGAATGGTCGGCGGCCTGGTGGCAATGGGCGCTCGAGACGCCCGCCAGCCTCACCCCTCTCCTCGATCCCACAGGCGAGCGCTGCGCCGAGGGCCAACGCGGACATGTCTGGTTCCTCGCGGGCTCATTGGGCGGTGATCCGGTTTCGCGCGAGTGCACCGTCCCCACGGGCACGGCACTCTTCTTCCCTCTGATCAACCTCGCCTATTTCGCGTTCCTGAACGATCCGCCCGAGTCCCGAACAGAAGAATTCATCCGAGGTCAGGTCGCCTGTATCTCGGACGCCACCTTTCCACAGGTCGATATCGATGGCGTGCCGGTGGCGCAGCCGGAGAAATACCTGGTGCGGTCGACGATCTTCACGATCGTGCTGCCCGAGGACAACGTGTTCGGCGCGACCGAGGCGGATATTCCGGAGCTCACCCTTTCGCCGGTCGCGGACGAGGGATTCTACCTCTTCATCAGCCCGAGGACGCCCGGGGAGCACACGATCCGGTGGCGGGCGCAATCGGCGTCGTGCGGGTTCGGGCAGGACATCACGTATCACCTCACGGTCCGGTGATGGGCACACCTCCCGACCCGTGCCCGTTCTTCATTCCATGTGGAGGTCATATGCCCGTCGGTGCGCTGTGGGCATTCATCGCGGCGAGTCAGCTCGCGTTTGCTGGTCGGCCGGTCCTCGCCCAGGCGACTGACAGTTCGGCCAACGTGCGAGCGGTGATGAAATCGGAACAAGCATGGTGGGAAGGTGAGATCAAGGGCGATACGATCCCCATGGCGCGCCTGACGGCGCCGAACTTCGAGTCCTTCTATGACGGCTGGCCGTCCAGCGACCGGGGCGAGCTGCTTGGAATGATCCGGCCCGATACCGCCGGCGAGCACGAGGAGCTCTCGAACTGGAAGATTCGCGACTACGGCTCGACCGTCGTGGCGACGGCGGACTACCGGGTCACGCAGGCAGGGAAGCCTGCCCAGCAAATGTCCGTCATCGACGTCTGGACGCGCGAACGGGGTACATGGAAGCTGGTATTCACGGCTAACGCCGACGCGGCTCCGCGCGATTCAGCGAAGTAACTTCGTATCTCTTGACCCACGCTCGACCCTCCAAGGAGCGGCTCATGCTGCCTCGTCACCTGCGGCGATCCCTGACCGTTGCTCTGATCGCGGCGTACGTATCGGCATGCACGTCCTGGCGTGTGGAGAGCGTACCACCCGCCCGACTCCTCGCGGATCGTCACCCCACCAAGGTCCTGGTTACTCGACATGACAGCAGTCGAGTGACCGTGGTCAACCCGAGTCTCTCTGGTGATAGTCTCGTGGGCTCGGTCCATCGTGCGACCGCCGGCATTCCGCTCGGCGACATCGAGAGCCTGGCTATTCGCAAAGGGGATGCACTCAAGACGGTCGGGCTGATCGGCGCGATCGCTGGTGGGCTCCTCGTCATCGTGGCCCTGACCTACGAGCCCCCGTTGTGATCTTCCTGTTCGCAATAGCGAGGTGTTGCGACTGACCGTCGGCGCTTGATGGCCGCTTGATACAGCGGTGGTAGTTGTAGCCGGAGAGGATGTTCGGAGCTCACCCGTTTCGCCAGGAGGCCCCCCGTGGCCCGCCCAACATCGCTCGACCTGACCCTCACACTCGGCGCGCTGGCGCTCGCCGCGTGCGGGGAGACCTCGATCCCCACCCAGCCAGAAACAGCGCGGAATCCAGTTGAGGCGCCGCCATTCGTGAGCCAGCCCGAGCTTCTGAGCTCCGGGCTGGGAACCTGGACGAGTCGAGCTCCGATGCCCACCCCGCGATACGGCCTCGCCGGCAATGTGGTAAATAACTCGTCGGGGCAGCCGATTCTCTACGCCATCGGTGGGCTTGACGATAACAACACGGTGCTCGGGCGGGTCGAGGCCTACAACGCCGTCACCAACACCTGGACCCGGAAGGCAAGCCTTCCGCACCCGAGAGGCCGGACCAACGGCACAGCCGTTATCGCCGGCAAGATCTACGTGTCGGGTGGTGTGAGCTCCAGCGGAAGTGGCACCAACTCGCTCTACGTGTATGACCCGGCGACCAACGCCTGGACCACCAGGGCCAGCATGCCGGTGACAAGCTTCGATGGCGTCTCCGCGGCGATCAACGGCAAGCTCTATGTGCTGGTTGCCAACTGCCCAACCTGTTCGAGGCTGTATCGCTATGATCCGAGCAGCAACACCTGGACCCGAAGAGCGGATTGCCCGCAGCAACACGGGCGTGGAGCCGCCAGTGTGATCGACGGCAAGCTCTACGTCGTGGATGGCGGTTTTGGCAGCACCTTGGAAGGCGGGCTGGACGTCTACGACCCGGCGACAAACACCTGGACCACGAAATCCACCGGCGGGTCGCTTGATGGTCCCGCCGCAACGGTTCTCGGCAAGAAGCTGTACGTCCTCGGTGGGTTCCTCCTGGATGCAAGTGGAGAGACGGGGGAAATCGACTTCGGCGTGAATGCGTATGATCCTGCTACCAACACCTGGGCGGAAAAGTCCCACATGATCATTGCCCGCGATGGGTTTGTCGCGCGAACCGTGACCTACGGCGGGGTGTCCTACATTCTCGCGGTCGGGGGGTCCACGGAGAGCGGAGTGACTGGAAGTCTGGAGCGCTACAAGCCATAGTACTTCACGGTCCTGATCCAGGACCTGTTTCCAGCCGGCCGTCTTCTCTACGGTGGTTTCTTTCTGAGAGTGTGGGCTGGTGACCGACATTCGGGTCGCGCTCATCGGCTTCGGGTACGCCGGTCGCGTGTTCCACGCGCCGCTCATCTCGGCGACACCCGGCCTCGCGCTCACGGTGATCGGCTCCCGTCAGTCCCCGAGCGCAGCCTCCGCCTACCCTGGCGTAGAGGTCGTTGCCGATCCGCAGCTCGCCGCGCGTCATCCTGAGGTCGATCTCGTCGTCGTCGCGACCCCCAACGACACCCACGCACCGCTCGCCGATGCGGCGCTGCGCGCCGGCAAACATGTCGTGGTGGACAAACCGTTCACCATCACGCTCACCCAGGCTCGCGCACTCGCCGCCACCTCGCTGGAAGTAGATCGTATCCTCTCCGTGTTTCAGAATCGCCGCTGGGACAGCGACTTTCTCGGAATCGCGCACGAGCTCGCCGGTGGGTTGATCGGTGAGGTCGTCGAATTCAGGTCGGAGATGAGTCGGTATCGCCCCGAGATCCGCGATCGCTGGAGGGAGCGCGCGGGCCCCGGCTCCGGCGTCTGGTACGACCTCGGCCCGCACCTGATCGATCAGGCCCTCGTGCTCTTCGGCCCGCCCGAGACCGTACAGGCAGACCTTCAGATCCAGCGCAAAGGCGGAGCGGCGACCGACTGGTTTCAGGCCGTGCTCGGGGATGGCCCGAGACGTGTCATTCTCGTCTCCAGCATGATCGCCGCCGACGCTCCGCCGAGGTTCCTGGTGCGCGGCACCAAGGGCAGCCTCGTCAAGCGAGTGAGCGATCCGCAGGAGGCTCAGCTCGTGAGTGGCCGGCTCCCCGGCTCCCCGGAGTGGGGCCGCGACGCGGATCCTCTGATCGTGAACACCGTGGATGGAAGCGGCACGAAGGAGATCTCCGTGCCGGCGGGCAATTACCTCGGCTACTACGCCGCACTCCGTGACGCCATCCGGGACAAACGCTCGCCGCCGGTCACGCCGGCACAGGCCACTACCCTCATGGCGATCATCGAGGCCGGTATCCGATCCTCGGAGGAGGGCAGGGTCGTGCGGCCCGACTACACCGACGCGGAGCGGTCGGCATGGCCTCCAGGTGACCAATGATGACGACGCGACCACTCTCTTGAGGAACAGATAGGCCGAAGAGTTCATGACAGAGGAGTGCAAGCCATGAGGAGTGCAGCATTACGAACTCCCGCTGCTCGTATCGTTTCGCTGGGTCTCTGCCTCGTGCTCGGCCCAGCCGCCGCCTGGGCACAAGGGACGGTACCCCGCGTGTCCGCCGGTGACACAATAAGACCCGTCATCGAGCACCTGGCCGGAAGCCGGCAGAAGCCGGGTCTCTTCGCCGAGCGGCAGAAGTTCACCCACAGTTACCGGCAGCCACCGCAGTGGGCCGATCAGGAGCTTCACCTGACGGTTCTGCATGGGGCCCTGTATGCCGGCCGGGGAGATCGCTTCAGTCTCAAGGGAGTGCATCCCCTGGGGCCCGAGAGCTTTCTGCTCATTCCGGCCAGGGTGCATCACTTCTGGTGGGTTCCCCGGGGAACCGTGCTCCAGGTGGAGGGAGTCGGCCCCGTGGTGACCACCGCAGTCGAGGCGTCCTCGACGCCGAGCAAGTGACGCGAGTTCGACCTCGGAGTGCTTTAGCGATATTGTTGAGGCATGCCTGCCTCTCCCTGGCCCGCATTGTCGTACGACGAGTGGCGCGACACCCAGGCCACGCTGCACCGGTGGACCCAGATCGTTGGCAAGATCCGCCTCGTCCAGACGCCGTGGGTCAACCACTCGTGGCACGTTCCCCTGTATCTCACGGCGCGTGGGCTCACAACCACGCCGATACCGCACGGATCGCGGACCTTCCAGATCGATTTCGATTTCATCGACCATCGGCTTCTGATCGAGACCAGCGACGGCGGAATCGAGACGCTCCGGCTGGCGCCACGAACCGTCGCGGACTTCTACCGCGAGCTGTTCGCTCGGCTCGGGACGCTCGGCCTCGCGGTCACCATCCGGACGATGCCGAACGAGATCCCGGACGCCGTACCGCTCGATCGGGACCGGGAGCATTCCGCCTACGACGCGGAGCAGGTCACGCGGTTCTGGCGCGCGATGGCTCGGGCGGACCAGGTCTTCAAGGCCTTTCGCTCGCGATTCATCGGGAAAGTGCAGTCCGGTCCACTTCTTCTGGGGCAGCTTCGACCTCGCGGTCACGCGCTTCTCGGGCCGCCGCGCGCCGCCGCACCCCGGCGGCATACCGAATCTGCCGGACTGGGTCGCCCGCGAGGCGTACAGCCACGAAGTGAGCAGCTGCGGGTTCTGGCCGGGAGGCGATGCGCTGCCGTACCCGGTGTTCTACTCGTACGCCTACCCCGAGCCTGCCGGCTTCAAGTCCGCGACGGTGCGTCCGGCGAGCGTGCGTTACGACTCGACATTCGGAGAATTCGTTCTGCCGTACGATGCAGTGCGTCAGGCCGGTGATGGCGAGGCGATGTTGCTGGAGTTCCTGCAAAGCTCCTACGAGGCGGCGGCTGATCTCGCCGGATGGGACCGGGAGGCACTGGAGCGGGAGGACGACCTTGCCGACGGGGCGCGCAATCTCGTGTAACGACCGTGTATCGCTGCACCGGACATCCTCTGGCGACCTCCGACCGGCACCGTAGGTTAGTGCCACGGTCGGGGGTCGCCCTATTAGCAACGGGTGGCCATGACCACGGAGGGGACTCGCCGGCCGCTTACCTGTCGGCGCGCCGCACATGTGCGGCGGGAGATTGCTATGGTTTCCGATCTTGGTCGGACCGCCTACCGGGCTGCATGGTGGGCGCTGGTCCTCCGCGGCGTTCTCGCCATCGCGGTCGCAGTCCTGATCTTCTGGCGTCCCCTCGAGTCCATCGCGTCGTTCGCGCTCGTGATCGCCATCTGGGCGCTCTTCACCGGCAGCGTGCAGGTCGTGCACGCCATCGGCCTGCGCCATCTGTTCGGCAATTGGTGGGTGTTGTTCCTCAGCGGTCTGGTCAGTGTGGTCTTCGGCATCGCCGCGCTCAAATACTATCCCGGTCTCTCTCTCGCTTTTGCCGTCGCCTGGGTGGCCTGGTGGCTCTTTCTCACTGGTGGGCTGGCGATCTTCGCCGCGACGGTGGAGCGCCGCCTCGGGCTCTCCTGGGGATGGACGCTCGCGTTCGGCATCGTGTCCGTCTTCGCCGGCGCGTACGCCCTCATGGCTCCTCCCGCCACCCTGGCGGCGATCCTGGGACTGATCGCCGGTTTCGCTCTCGTAAGCGGGGTGACGCATCTCATGGGTGCCTTCATGCTGTCATCGGCGAAGGCCGAGATCGGCAGCGCCCTTCACGGAGCCGGGGCTTCCTGATCTCCGGAGGATGACATGGGGTTGATTCCGCTGGGCGATGCTTCTCGGCGCCCCACGCACTTCCCCGTGGTCACGGCCGGCCTCATCGGGGTGAACGCCGTGGTCTTCTGCCTCGAGCTGTTCGGCGGAGAGCCATTCGTGACTCGATGGTCGGAGGTCCCAGCCGACATCGTCGCCGGCCATCACTGGATCAACATCCTGACCGCGATGTTCATGCACGGGAGTTGGTCGCACATCCTTGGGAACATGGTATTCCTGTGGGCCTTCGGTCCCGAGGTGGAAGACCTGATGCAACCATCGCGGTACCTCGTGTTCTACCTTCTTGGCGGCCTGGCCGCTTCAGCCGCGCAGATCGTGGCCGGACCCAGCTCGACCATTCCTAACCTCGGAGCGAGCGGTGCGATCGCGGCGGTCATGGGCGCATTCATCGTCACCTACCCGCGTGACAGGATCCGCTCCCTCCTCATGATCTTCGTGTTTGTGCGCGTCACCTACATTCCGGCCGTGCTCCTGATCGGGGTGTGGTTTCTCACGCAGCTCGTCGATCTCGGCAGAGTGGCGAGGGTGCCGGAGCCCGGCGGCGGCGTGGCGTACGCCGCGCACGTTGGTGGGTTCATCTTCGGCGCCGTGACCGTGCGACTCTTCGAGGATCGGCCAGCACGCATCGTAGCGTGAGACGACTGCCATGTTCGTCGGACACTACGGCGTGACTTCGCGGCCAAGCGGTTCGCCCCGACGATTCCGCTCTGGGCGCTGTTCATCGCAGTGCAGCTGCTCGACGTCTTGTGGGCCCCTTCATCCTGCTCGGCATCGAGAAGTCCGGATCGTTCCGGGCATCACTGCCTCCAATCCGTTCGATCTCTACTACATGCCCTACACCCACAGTCTCGTCGCGGCCCTTATCTGGTTCGGGTGTGGCGCTCGTTGTCTACCGCATGATGGCGGTGCAGCATGCCGTGGGAAGGGCAGGGACCGTACTCGCCCTGGCCGTGTTCTCGCGCTGCGGCGCGGCTACTCCAAACTCTTGAGCTGCCGCTCCACCCGCGGATCCGGAATGAGCCAGATGAGCGCCACGAGCACGAAGATCGCGTCCGCCAGCCCTGGACGGACGAATGCCGCAGGCATCGCGACGAGACACAGTGCCCAGGAGATGCGCCCTTTCCGGTCGGCGCCGACCGCGCGCGCGAGCGGCGAGTCGGGGCCGTCGGCGCGGATGATCGCGCGTTGCAGGATGAGGTACGCGATGGCCGACATGAAGCAGCACCACGCCGTACACCGCCGTGGGCAGGGGCGCGAAGTGGTTCTCGCCCATCCACCCGGTCGCGAACGGCACGAGCGACAGCCAGAACAGCAGGTGCAGGTTGGCCCACAGGACGCGCGCCGTTGACCTGCTCGGCCGCGTGCAGCATGTGATGGTGGTTGTTCCAGTAGATGCCGACGAAGACGAAGCTCAGCACGTAGCTCAGGAACACGGGCAGCAGCGGCCGCGAGCGCTCCGAGGCCGTCGCCGTGCGGAACCTTCAGCTCCAGCACCATGATCGTGATGATGATGGCGATCACGCCGTCGCTGAAGGCTTCGAGCCGGGTCTTGTTCAACGCGGGATCTCCCTCGGCGTCACAGTTTCATCAGCCCCAGCGTGACCAGCAGCGGAATGGCCACTGCGACGAGGGCCTCGCCCGCGATGAGCCCGGACGCCGCCGGTATCGAGTACTGCGCCTGGTTCCGAGGCGCCACCCGCTTCCATACCACGTCCAGCATTGCGCCCGTGAAGATGCCGGTCACCGCGCTGAACGGGATCAGCGCCGCGATCCCCATCCCCGTGGGCGAGGGGACGAACCGGCGCCATGCCGGGCGCAGCTCCAGCAGCGTAATGAGCACCCCGATCGCGGCACCCCAGGCGAACGAGGTCTTCATCCACATGACCCGGGCGGCCGCGGCGGCGGAGACGGGGCCCGCGGGGCCGAGCTCGCGGGTCACCACCTTGGCGAACCCCACCCACCGCTGCGACGTCGGACTCAGAAGCTGGGCATGCTCACCTATGATGCCGTACGTGTCCCGGATGAGTGGGTACATGACCGCCAGCGCCAGCGCACCGACTGGCACCGCCAGGAGCTGCATATAGGTCAGGATCCTCGGCGTGGATCCGATCATCCAGCCCGCCTTGAAGTCCTGCATCAGTCCTTCCGACTCCGCCGCCACGGCACCGGTGATCCCGCTCGACACCATGCTGGCCCGGAGGTCGCCGGGCGCGAGCACGCCGAAGATCGCCTGCACCAGGTTGACCATCGTGCTGATCGGGCCCCAGTTGGTCTCGCCCAGCACCCGGAGCGCCACCAGCCCCAGCGGCAGCGCGAAGAGGATGGCGACGACGGACTGCCACACCGGCGTCCCGAAGAAGAGCCGCTGCACGACGAGCAGGACGGCCGCCGAGGCCGCGCACCCGATCCAGACCCAGCGAAGCGGCAGGTCGTACGCCTCGGCGCGTGCCGCGGTAAGCCCCTGGAAGCTCTTGAGGAGGACGCGCCACCGGAGCACGAGCCCGGCGATTCCCGCCGCGACCATCATCCCGACCGCGGGCCACATCACCGTGAGCAGGATGTCCACCCGCTTCGCGTCGGGCGTGATCAGTCCGTGGCGGAGCAGCCACGGCGGGAACAGCACCCAGCCGATCAGGGCGCCGATCATCATGCTCGTGCTCACCCGGGGGCCGATGATGATCCCGGAGCCGATGTTGAGCAGCGAGATCGCGAAGCCGACCCCGCCGCGGGCCGAGAACGCGTTGAGGGTGACCGGCACCGCGTCGGCGATCCAGCGGAGCTGCGTCGCGAGGAAGGTGAGCCCCGAGGCGACCAGCGACCCCACCATCGCGAACGCCGACCTCCGGGCCTCGGGTCCGTGCGAATCGAGCATGATGAGCGTCTCGCCCGCCGCCACGCCGTCGGCAAAGCGGAGCTGCTCGTCCTCGATGAAGTGCCGCCGGAGCGGCACGGCCAGGAACACGCCGAGGAGCCCCGATGCCGAGAGCCAGATCCAGGTCTGCTCCCACGTGAGCCGCACTTGGAACCTGCTCCCCGGCTCCGCGGCCAGAATGTCGAATGCAGCCAGCAGCCAGCAGAGGAACGCGATCTGTCCGGCCGTCGTCCCCGCCGTCTGGACGATGTTGTTCTCCCAGCGGTTGTAGCTCCGCGAGAACAGCCCCAGGGCCAGGAACCCGAAGAACGCCGAGACCACCGAGACGTTCGGGCCGAACCCGAACTTGAGCACCATGTAGGGATATGAGGCGCCGATTACGAGGGCGACGAGGAGCCCGACGAGGACGGACCGCGGCGAGAACTCGCGGACGCCGGCGGGCTTCTGCATGAGGTGCTGGGCCACGATGGCTCCGGTAGGAGGCGTCGAAATCTGTCGGCGGGAGCGAACGGACACCAGCGGCTAGCGAGCGATGCGCTTCAGTTGCAGGCTTCGAGTCGTCTCTTGTCCATGTCTCCACAATACAGCCAACCTGAGAGGCCGGAGAATGGCACTGATTCTTGTGCTGTGGCGCTGACGCTCGGTCATGGGCCGCCGCCGGCTCATTGCCGGTTCCAGGCTGTCAACCAACGCTGGGAGGGTGCATGCGGTCTCCTCTTTGGGCAGAACCCTTCCTTGATGCTGGCACCGGCGAGATCGATCACTACTGGAGTTTGGCGGAGAGGAGACCCGCCCGTCGCCTGGAGCATCTACTGCGCGCTGGAGCGGGCAACGGTCGAAAGGGCCGGAGCGTTTCACCATCGCCGTCCGGCCCTGGAGCTCGTCCGGAAATCGTGGACGAACGCACGACTGGACGGCCGTATCATCACCGTTTGATGGATTACAACAACGATCCGTCCACCCGATTGCAGGATGTCCAGTCCCTCTTCGCCGAGGCGCTGAGGAGGATCGCCTAGGACCACCGCCGCCCGGCGTTGTGCCGGGGCGGGGGTCGTCCTCGGATTACTCCGTTTCAACGGCATGTTCATGCTGCTTTCGGTCGTCCGATCGGGACGAGCCGAACTCGATTCCATACGTCTCGGAAAGGGCCTTGGCCGCCGCAGCGGCGATGATGGCATGACCGCGACCGTTGGGATGGGTTTCATCGAGACTGAGGAGCGGGCCGTACGGATGGTCAGAATACAGCATTCTCGTGAAGCTCAACGCGGGCTTGAACTCCGGGCGGCTGTGCAGCACATCGTCGAGCGTGATGACCGCGTAGCCATTCTGGCGCGCCAGTTGGCGAATGTGGGCCAGGTAGCGAGCGGCGACCGCCTTCACCGTTTCCACGTCGCTCGGAGTCAGGATATCGTCCTCGCCGCCTGGGGCGTCGGTGCAGCTGATGATCGGAAGCGTCCCGTCGTTGACCTTCGCATCCACCAGCTGGAACAGAATGTCGGCCACGTTGATGAGATTGTTTCGGCCGCTGGTGTGACAATCCTCGGGAACCACCAGACCCTGCGACGCGAACTCCGCGCGGTTGGCCCATAGCTCCCATCCTCTTCGCTCACCGGCGAGCAGCGCGGGGTCGCTGTTGTACCAGACGAGGAGCCCGCGGGCTCCTGTGCTCTTCACCTGACCGATGATTACATCGTAGTCCTTGCGCCAGTCCTCGTACGGAGTCACTTCCGACGGATCACCGAATTCAGCCGCTCCCATTTCGGCGCCGCCCAGATCCACCGCAACCAATCGAGGGTGTTCGGTGAGCATGGCTGTCACCTGAGTCTGGCCCGGCGGAAGAATGCGACTGTAGCGCAGCCCTCGGAACGGCACCTGCGAGCCGGCGATCTCCGGAGTCGTGAACAACGCATCGTGGGTGCTCGAGTTGGTGACGCCGAGATCATTCGCCGGAAGCACGACTCCCGGGAGACTCGGCGCGCAATCGAACGGTCCCGCCGTCGCGCCTGAAATCAGTGGTGCGATCGAGGGCGGAGGACACCCCGGATCACCGACGAGCGGCTGGCTGAACGGAATTCCCGCGGCTTTGGCAAACTGTGCCGGCCACGCCTGCTCTTGCGAGGTGTGCGTCGTCCCGTTGGACTGACGTCCCTCCTCGATGCTGACGCCCATGACGACGAACGGCACCAGCGACTTCGGGCTCCGTGCTCCACCGAAGTCCGGCGACACAGCCTGATCCACGGTCGCTGGTGACGTAGTCGAATCACAACCTGCGATACTGATGGCGAGTGCAGCCAGAGCGGACACGCTCATGAGGCCTCCCGAAACGGACATATATCCTCCCCGTTGTGGTCTCGGAACCCTGCAGAGGTCGGTGTTCGCGACTTGCTGGGGTCGTCAACGGGGCGTAGACTAGAAGCGCACCCTCATATCCCCCTCAGGCTCGACTCAGCCGGGCCCGATGTACCTGCTTGAAACGCTCGGCGGACTCGCGTTGGCGAACGGCACTCGGGCGGCTGCCTTCGCCCAGCGCCGGCGGCTAGCGCTGCTCGCTCTGCTCGCGAGCGTGGGCGAACGGGGGATGAGTCGGGACAAGGTCCTGCTCTACCTCTGGCCGGAAAGAAGTGGGGAGCACGGCCGACACGCTCTCGAGCAGCTCGTATACGAGATGCGCCGGCAGCTCGGCGAATCCGTCTTCGCGGGAACCAATCCACTCAGCCTGAATCCGGAAGTCGTTGGGAGTGATCTCGACCAGTTCGATCGCGCATTCGGTCGCGGCGACTGGGAGGCGGCCGTGGCGCTCTACCGGGGAGCGTTCCTCGACGGCTTCCATCTCAGTGATGCCCCGGAATTCGAGCGCTGGGTGGAGGAGTCGCGTGGCGACATCGCCCGGCGCTATCGGACGTCGCTCGAGCGTCTCGCGCTCGCTGCGGACGCGTCTGGTCAGCCGCGTCGGGCCGCCGAGTGGTGGCGTCAGCTCGTCGTCGCCGACCCCTATTCCACGGAATCCACGCTGCATCTCATGCGGGCTCTGCTCGCGGTGGGCGACCGCTCCGGAGCACTCGAGCGCGCGCGTGTGCACGAGGCGCTGGTCACCAACGAGCTCGGCGCCGCTCCCGACCCCGCGCTGGCGGCGCTCGTCGAGGAGATTCGGAGAACCCCCGGCCAGCGTGTATCCTCGCCCACGGCGCTCCCGCCAGTGGTCGTACACGCCCAGCCTGCCGACCCCAAGCCAACTCGGACCCGGCGCCGGGTTTTCGCCGTGTGCCTGGCGGCGATCATTCCCGGCGCACTCTGGCTGGCCGCCGGCGCACAGAACCGTCACGCGACCGAAGCGAGCTCGGCCGCCTCCTCTCCCGTCCTGATCGTTCCCTTCCGCGTTGCCTCGACCGATTCATCGCTGCGGCAGCTCGGTGAGGGACTCGCGGATCTCCTCGCGGCCAGACTCTGGGGTGAGGGCGGCCTGTCGGTGGTGAAGCCGACCACGACCTCGTCGGCCGTTCAGAGCGGCGCCGCACAGGTGCTCGAGGGCGAAGTCGTCCGAAGCACCGGATCCGGATTGATCCTCAACGCGACGCTGCGGTCAACTGCCGGCGGACAGGTCCGGCTCATCGCCACGGCCTCGGGTAGCGCCGACAGTCTTCCCCGGCTCATCGATCGCCTCGCCGCATCCGTGCTCTCGCAGATGGCGGGAGAGGCCGAGTGGCGGCTGCCTCAGCTCGCCGCGGTGCCTCTGGCCGTGCTCAAGACGTATCTGGCGGGGCGTGCCGCGCTTCGCCGCGGCGAATACGATGTCGCCGTCACACGCTTTGCCCGCGCCGTGGCGGCCGACTCGACCTTCGCGCTCGCGGGCCTCGGCCTGGCCGATGCCTCCGGCTCACGATTCCGGCTGCGTCCCATCGAGCCGGCCATCAGCGCCAACGGGTGGCCGGTAGAGATGGACAGTCTGTGGTCTCGTGGTATCGGGATCGGACGGGCCAACCTGACATCGCTCGACGGCCGCGACCGCGACTACCTCGACCTGCTCGCCGGCCGGCAATTCCCCAACGGCACAACTGCGCGCGATCACCTGCTCGCCTGGGAAGAGGCGAGCGAAGCCCAACCCGATCGTGCCGAGATCTTCGCGCATTTCGGCCGGCTCTTGTTGTACCAGGGTGCGGCCGCGGGCATCGACGACGCTCGCTCCAGAGCGCTCGCCGCATTCGGACGAGCCCGGGCGCTGAGCCCCGGATCGGTTGACGCGATCGCCGGGCTCATCGAGATCGCGGCCTTCGACCGCGACAGTGCGACCCTGCGCACGCTCGAGCGCGCTTATCTGGCGGTGGACTCGGTCGGCGCCATGGCGGACTACGTCCGTTGGCGGGTTGCCTCGGTCGCCGATCCGTCGGCGCTCGCCTCGGTCCGAGCGCGATTCGACTCGCTCGACTCCGAGACGCTCGGACGGCTCCAGTGGACCAGTCAGATGGATGGCGTCGCCTTGGAAGACGCCGACCGGGCGGTCGAGATTCTGAGGCGGCGGGCGTCCACGCTCGTCGAGCGACAGGTCGCCTGCGCCGAGTCGGCCCATCTCAATCTCAATGGCGGCCGTCCAAAGGCAGCGCTTCGCGTGCTCGACGCCGGGCGGACGCTCGACCAGCAGCTCTATTGCGATCCGGTCCTTTCCATCTACTACAATCTCTATTGGGATGCCGACACGGCCCGGGCGGCCGCAGTGGCAGCCGACATTCGGGCACGCATTGCGGCAAGGGGAGATCGCCGCGCCGACGCCGGTGAGCTGCTCGCGCTGGCGCAATGGGACCTGTGGCATGGCGACACTGTGATCGCCGCGCGGCTCCTCCCGACGATGAAACCGCTTGCCGGCGAAACCCCGTGGCTCCGGACCCGTGGCGAGATCCTGGCTGCGATACTCGCCACGGTCGAAGGCTCTCCCGAGGCCCGACGGCTCGCCCTGGTGGCCGACTCCACCACTCGCCTCGGCTGCTGCGCGGTTTCGCACTGGGCCGACCCCGCGCTCATCCGGGTCTGGGAACGGCTCGGTGATCTGCCGCGCGCGCTGCAGGCGGCGCGACGAGCGGAGTGGTATTTCGCGCCGGAATATCTCTCGAGCTCGTTGCGCGACGAGGCCCGGCTGGCCGCGCGCCTCGGTGATCGGGAGGGATCGGCCCGCGCATTGGCCCACTTGCTGGCGTTACAGGCGAGGGCCGAGCCGGGATCGCGGTAACGACATGAATGAGCGCCGCGTTCTGCTGTTCGCGATGCTCGCCTGCTTTTGGCCGCGAGCCGGACCCGTGTGGGCCCAGAGTGCAACCACCGCCGCGATCGGAGGGACCGTCGACGCGGAGGGTGCGGACGCCGAGGGCGTGGAAGTCCGGATCGTCAATGGCGAGACCGGGTTCGTGTCCCGAGGCTCGGTTCACCAGAGCCGCTTCCTGATCGTCGGGCTGGAGACCGGCGGCCCGTATTCGGTGACCCTCCGCGGTATCGGGTTCCGTCCCCTCCTCATCGATAGTCTCTACCTCTCGCTCGGACAGCGACTCTCCGTCCACTGCCGCCTCGAGCCGGCCGCCGTCGAGCTTCCCGAGCTGGCCGTGCTTGCCGCGCCGACGACGCTTGCGCCAAACGGCGGCCTGGCGATGGTCGTCTCCGACTCGGACCTCCACCGTCTCCCTACTCGCAATCGCGACCTCTACGACTTCGTGCGTCTGAGCCCGCACGTCTCGACGCGGTTCGGCGTGTCCGGCGGCGGCGTGAACGATCGATACGACAACTTCCAGATCGATGGTGCCGGCGAGCAGGCGCTGCACGGGCGAACGCCTGCGGGAATCGCCAGCGGCGGCAAGCCGATCTCGCTCGAGGCAGTCAAGGAGTATCAGGTTCTCATCGCTCCGTATGACGTGTCCATGGGCAATTTCGCCGGCGCGCTCATCAACGGAGTCACGCGGGCCGGGACCAACGCCTATCATGGCAGCCTGTTCACCACCTACCGCGATCAGTCGCTCGCCCGCGACGTGCCGCTGCTGCGTAATTCGCCCTACGATCAGGCGCAGACCGGCGGCTGGCTCGGCGGCCCGATTGTGAAGAATCGGGTCCAGTTCCTGGTCAGCGGAGAAATACGGCATCACGCGGAGCCGGCCCCGGGCCCGTATGCCGGCCGCGACGGGGCCCGACGCCAATACTCCGCCGGCAAGCGCCGATGACATTTCTCGATTCGCCGATCTGGTAGCGAAGCGTGGGATAGCACCGGGCTCAGCCGGACCGGTCACCATCGATAATCCTACCCTCAATCTGTTCGCCCGAATCGACATCGCGCTTCCCAGCCTGAACGGACGGCTCGTGCTGCGGCACAGCTACGGGCGGGCCATTCCGACAGCTTCACCCGTAGCGACGATGTCACCGAGTTTCCCCTCTCCTCATGGGGTTACCGGCAGCTCGGCATCAGCAACGTGACCACGGCACAGCTCCTCACTTCTCGTCGGAAACGGCGGGTCCAACGAGGTCATCGTTGATCGGTATTCGGGGCCGGTATCGGCGGAGCCATTCGTTCGTGCGCCGGAGCTCAGAGTCTCCGTTCCCGCGCTGCAGGGGTCCGAGCCGGTCACGCTGATCGCGGGGACCTGGCCCGGCGCGAGTGACTTCGCGGTGCGCCAGCACACGCTGGAGATCGACGACAACCTGCGGTTACGCTCCGGTGCGACTCACGGTGTGATGCTGGGTGCCAAGCTCGAGTTCTTCGGAGTCGGGCGTACCGACTTCCCGCTCGCCTTCGGATCGTGGACGTTCGACGGACTGGACTCGCTCGCGCAGGGCGTCGCGTCGTCCTTCTCCGTGGGGAAGGATCTGGGTGGGGGAAGCAGCGCCATCTCCGGCAGCGAGGTCACGGCCTATGCCGGAGATGATTGGCAGGTCGGCAAGCGCTTGGTAATCACGGGCGGGCTGCGACTCGAGCTGCCCACGTTGGGGCAGCGACCACCCTACTCCCCGAAGTGGACGCCCTCTTCGGTCGCCGCACGGATGCGATGCCTCACCGCTCGCTCATGGCATCGCCTCGGGTGGGATTCACCTGGGACGTCGGTGGGGACGGGCGCGACGTGGTGCGGGGAGGCGTCGGCGTATTCACCGGTCGCCCGCCGTTCGGCCTCTGGCTCAATGCCTTCTCCAACTATGGAAAGGGCGTCGCGGAGCTGGATTGCAACGCGGACGGCGCCGGTCCGCCGCCTGCGTTCGACCCGAGCTACGCGCATCCTCCGCAGACGTGCGCCAATGGGCAGACGATCACCGACGCGGGCACCAGCACCGTCTTTCTGCTCGACCGGGCGGTGAGCTATCCGCGATCGCTCCGCACGTCGCTGTCGTACGAGCGTGTCCTGCCGGCCGGCGGGCAGGCGACGGTGGATCTGCTCTACACGCGCATGACGAGCGACTACTTCTTCGTGAATCGGGCGCTGGCGGGCCCGGTCGGACACCGATCCCCACGGCCGCGTGCTCTACGGCACCTTCGATTCTTCCGGTGTGGCGACGGCCAGCGTGGTGGACGCTCGGTTTCCCCAGGTGTTCGACATGGTTCCGCAGACGCACAACTATTCCTGGGAGGCGTCCGTTCGATTGGTCGAAGGCGGTGAGAGCGGATTTTACCGTGAGCGCAGCCTACACCTATTCCCGGGCTCGCGACGCGGGGACGATTTCGGATCCGTACGGATACGGCAACATCGACTCACGTCACGGTGTCCGGCAGAGTGGAGCGCGCAACGCTCGGCGTGTCGGACCTCGATCAGCCCCACCGAGTCGTGATCGCGGGAACCTTCAGGGCGCCGTGGACCAAATGGGCGACGGCTCTTTCCATTATATACGTCGGAGGATCCGGCGTGCCGTACACGCTGACGGCGCAGCACGGGGAGACCGGTGATCTCAACGGCGATGGTACCAGCGCAAACGATCCCATCTACATCCCACGGGATGTCCGCGACGCTTCCGAGATCCGGTTCAACGGGGCACCCGATGCAGTTGCGGGGCAGGAGGCGGCGCTGGAGTCGTTGATCGCTCGAACGCCGTGTCTGGACCGCCAGCGAGGCAGGATCATGGCGCGGAACAGTTGCCGCGCTCCATGGGTTCACGACCTCGACCTCTCGCTTCGCCAGACGCTTCCACGAGTAGGTCCGGGCCCGCTTTCGCTGGAGCTGCAGGTCTTCAATTTCCTGAACCTGCTCAACTCGCGTTGGGGCCTGTCCCGGCAGCCCAACAACTCTCCCCTTATTCAGGTCGGCCAATCCACGGGGACGGACTCGGCGCCGATCTTCGAGTTCGACACGACCTTTGACGCGTACTCGGGCGATGATCCGGCGTCATACTATCAGCTGCAGTTGGGGGCGCGATACAGTTTTTGAAAGGAATTGACTTGGACGAGCTGGCCCGCTTTGCATTGGTAACCTTCACGTCGGTCCTCTTCATCGTGGACCCCATCGCCGCAATCCCGACCTACCTCGTCATCACCCAGAACGAGACGCCGCTCGAGCGGCGGAGGACCGCGCGCCGCGCGTGCATCGCGATGACGGTGTTGCTGATCCTCTTCGCCGCGACCGGGACGCTCCTCTTCCGTGCCTTCGGGATTACCCTGGCAGCGTTTCGAACCGCCGGCGGACTCATCCTCTGGTTCGTCGCGATCGACATGCTGCGCGGGGAGCGACGGACGCAGGAAGGGCGGGAGGAAGTGGTCGAGGGTCAGGCCAAAGAAGACGTCGCGCTCACACCCCTCGCCATACCGATGCTCGCAGGCCCCGGGCGATCTCGACGGTGATCGTCATCGCGGGGCAGGCCCGAGGGGCAACGCAGATCCTCGTCGTCTATGGCGCGATCGTCGTGACGGGCGTGATTTCGTTTTTCTCGCTGCGCCTCGGTGAGCCGCTGCTGGTACGCTTGGGAAAGACGGGCATCCGCGTCGTCACCCGAGTCATGGGTCTCATTCTGGCGGCCGTCGCGGTGCAGTTCGTATTCAGTGGAATCAAGGAGGCGTTCTTCACGGCGAGGTAGACCTCGGCCTCGGCCAGTGTGGCCTATTTCTCCTTCTTCGATTTGCGCTTCAAGTCCGCGCGGTGGGCGCGCTCGTACGTTTGGATGTCTTTGAATCGCCCCTTCGCGTCGCGAACCGCGTAGAGCTTTTTCCCAGAAGCACTGCGATGAGTAGTCCGGCGCCCTTTGGCCATGGCTTGCCTCGCGGGAGAGAGTGCTTGGCGTAGTGGATGCTAAAGAAGCTAGGGCATTTCGCAGACCACGCCAGATCGGGCGGTCAGGGAACTTTCGGCGGCGCTGAGACTTCTTCCTGCGTGGGTGGTCTCCAGCCCGTCGGTGGAGGCGGGTCTGCCGTGAGCGCGATCTCGCCATCGATGTGAAGCTCGGGAAGTACGGCGGGAATCGCCAGGGTGGCATGAACGGGCAGAACACTCACGTCGCCGAGCGCACCGCGCCGTATCGCCGCGTCCACCGCCTTCTCGATCTCGCGTTGCGCCGTAATCCCGAAGTGCTTGAGGAACTTCCGCAGCTCGAGGTTGAACACTTCCTCGTTCATGTCGGCTCAATCCCCCCGCTGCCAGACATAGAGGCCGAACAGCCCGAGGCCGACGCCGCCGATGACCAGCGCGGTGCCGCCGTCCCCGCCGACCACCAGCCCCGTGACGATCGCGGCGGCGCCGACGATCGCGGCGGCTTTGCCTTCGTGTGGCCCCATGCGGGACGCGGCGGCGTTGACCGCGAGTGGCGCCTGGTCCTCGGACGTGAAGCTGAGGTGGGTAGCGGCGAGCGTCGGAGCAAGGGAAACAGTGGAGGGAGCCGCTGCGACCGGGCTCGGTGCCGGGGCCTGGGCGGCCGCGGGATGCGAGACGGCCAACGCGAGGATCACAGTGCCGGCGCAGGACCAGGGAAGGCGAAGCATCGTGGCTCTCCATTTGAGCAAGGTTTCGTGCTGCCATTCGGCGCCCGGAAGCGCATATAGTCGCATCGAATCTGGGACATGGCAACAGTCGGCGCGGTGAGTCAGACCACTAACACCCGGCCTCGAGGGAGGCTTCCGACTCACTTCCGATTCCGGACCACGTCGCGCACCCCCTTGACCAGGCGTTTGCCGAAGTTGCCCGAGGTCGCCATCAGGGGCCGGAGACGCTTGCGGGCCGCCGTCTCGAGGCGCTTCTCCGCCTGCATCGCCTTCGCCACGAGGGACCGACTGGCCTTGCGGGTGATCGGTCGAAGCTTCGCAATGGCTCGTCCGGATGATCCCTGCATCGTGTGCCAGAGATCCCAGCTGTGCTGCAGGCTCAGCCAGTACTCGGCCTTCGTCCCCAGCACCCGAGCCAGACGAAGGGCATCTTCCGCCAGTATGGCCCGTTCCCCGCGGATGATCGACCTGAGCCGGGAGGTGGGAATGCCCAGGCGCTTGGCGAGGGCGGCGGCCGTCATTCCCCACGCCTCGAGGTATTCCGCCAGGAGAGTCTCGCCCGGATGGGTCGGGGACCGATGTGGCGAGAGACGGCGCTTGATCAGTTGGCGAAGGTTCTTCGGGGTCCGGCGGGTCTTCGTGGAGCGACGGCGTGGAGGCATGGAGTTGACGCTGGGTTGAGAGTTGGGCGGAATGATACGGGAAGTCCCGGGACCCGCCAGACCCCTGCGCCGGCCCTCTTAAGCTTCCTCGGGAGCGCCAGCCAGGAGTCGCCGGACTTCGGTCAGCAGTTCCTGCGTGGAGAACGGCTTGAGGAAGATGGAGCCGGGCAGGGAGATTCCGGTTTGCCCATAGCCGGAAATGAAGATCATGGGCATCGGGTGGGGACGCTGGGTGAGCCGGTCGGCGAGCTCGTACCCGTCCATGCCCGGCATCCGGATATCGCTGATGACCAGCCTGACGTCGTTCTCCGGGCTCTGAATCAGCTCCAGGGCCTGCGCGCCCTCGTCCGCCTCCAGGACGTGGTATCCCGCGGCTACCAGAGCGCGCGCGATGATCGCGCGCAGTGGCGATTGGTCGTCTACCACCAGGAGGGTTTGAAGACACACCCCCTGCTGTGATTCTGTCGGAGACACTGTGGGCCCTTGGATCCGGCAACGACGACCGGCGGTGACAGGCAGGTGAGCGGGAGGACTCTCGGAAGATACCCGATCGTACAGCGCTTCGCTCAGATCGGATCTACAGCCCGTGGACCTCGTCCTCTCGGCGCGCAAACACGACGTAGCGCACCGGCTTCAATTCGCCGGCCCGGAAGGGGCTGGAGCGAGTGGGGCGGATCAGCTGCAGGCGGCGCTCCGCGCGCTCGCGCCGCACGGAGGCTGAGGAGGGCCGCCTCCGGCATCAGCGCCCCGTACAGCGGGTTCCCGTCGGGGCGTTCCACCGTCTCCCACCGGATGCCCCATCGAATTGAATCCGACTTCCCGCTCATCGCTTCCGATTGAGCCGCTCGAAGCGGTTCTCCGTCATCTGCGAGTAGGCCTTGTTCTTCACCTTGAACCAGACCGACTTGGGGTCGTATGGATCGTCCGCGCGCTTGCAGACGATCCCCTCGAGGTCGAGTCGCTTCACGGCCTCGAACAGGTTCTCGGCCCTCGCCCGGGACCATCAATGTCCGGGAGAGAATCGGCGTCGTGCGCCCGACGAGCTGCTCGAGAAGCGGCCGCCGTTTGAGGAGAGGCAATCCCTGCAGGTCGCGCCCGTTGAGCCAGAGCACGTCGAATGCGGCATAGTGGAGGTGGCCGGACGACGACATGAGACTCCGGAAGTTGTGCTGCCCGGTTCCTCGTTCATCGCCAGAACCTCGCCATCGAGAATCGCGTTCTGCACGCCGAGCGCGTCACTCACGTCGGCGGCGAGTCGAGAGAACCGCCTGAACGGCAGCCCGCGCTTGGAGTAGAAGGTGGCCGCGTCCTGGTTGATGTAGAGCACCCCCCGGAAGCCGTCGAACTTGGGCTCGAACAGCCAGTCCCGATCATCGAACGGGAGGGCACGCTCGATCGGAACGATCGGCGCGATCTTGGGAAGCGGGAGAACCCGTGGGGACACGCGGCTCCGAGACCATGTGAAAGGTCGAGGAACCTCCCCACGAGGAGGGAGCGGCCGAACCGGCCGCCTGGATCAACTTATCCCGGAATGGAAGATCGGGAAGGAGTTCAGTCTCTCCCTTCCCGATGAAATTCCCGCGCCTTCTTCAGGGCCGGCGGAAGAAGAATCCGCCGCCACCGACCTCGACGACTGCTAGTTGCCGCCGAGGCGGATGCCCACCGTGATCGGAATGAACTTCGTATTCGGACCGTTGGTGAACACGTCGTGGAATCGGCCTTCGGCGAAGAAGCCGACACCACCCGCCTTGATGTCGAATCCGGCGCCGGCGTTGAAGCCGAACTTGGTGGCAGTATTGCCGGTGTTGCCGACACCAGGTCCGGCCACGTCGCTGCCGCTCACCAGCTTGAAGTTGTAGATGCCGCCCCCGCCGATCAGATACGGGCGAAACTTGCTGTCCTCGGATGTCTTGAATTTGTAAATGAGGTTTGCCGTACCCATGATGATCTGATTGGTGCGGTCCCCGACGCTGGCCTTCTGCTTGAGTCGGTGGTACTGGCCGTCGATCTGGATGCCGAGCGGAAATGAGGACGGCGCGAACGAACGCCGACCAGCCCATGATAGCCCGTCTTGGCGACGTCCTTGAAGTTGCTGAGCGGTAGGCTCGCTCCGGCCCCGAGCGAGAACTCGGCGCCCTGCGCATTGGCCACTCGCGCGGTTGCCATTACGCTGACGAGAAGATCCCGCGACTCCTACTGCGACTCTCCGCATACCCTCTCCTTTAGGTTCCCGTTTTCGCTACGATCCTCGTGTACTGCACGCTTCGCAAGGTAGCTCGTGCGGTGGCGGTGGATCGTGAGCCGGGTCACCCGTACGCGCAATGATTCGTGAGCCGGATCACGTGAGCCGACACGCCTCCCTGGCTACAGCTATCCTGTTCGGCGTAACTCGGCGCTGCCGAGTCGGCATTCACTCCCGTTAAGCCGCGGGTTTGCATATGCTCACGTCCGCCGAACAGACAGGATCGTTCAAGTCATGAAACGCAAGACGGCGTATCTGATCATCAATCCGCGCTTGGGCAAGAACGTCGCCAGGCTGACCGACATCCTCGTTCTATTCTCCGCGGCGGGCTGGAAGACGGATATCGCCCTCAAGGAATTCGGCGGGCACACGATGCAGCTGGCGGGCGAAGCGGCCGAAGAGGACTATGATCTCGTGATCGGCTATGGGGGCGACGGACCCTCAATCAGGTCGTCAACGGCGTCATGGCGGCCAAGCGTCGCCGCAGTGTCGTCGGACTCATCCCTGGTGGAACCGCCAATGTCTGGGCCCACGAGATCGGTCTGCCGGAAGATCCGGTCAAGGCCGCTCTTCCTCATCAACAGTGAGGGACGCAAGGTCGACCTGGGGCACATCTCGGCAGACTCCGTCGATCTCCCCAGGAACCATTTCCTCCTGATGGCTGGACTGGGCATCGATGCTGCCATCATGCGCCGATGTCCACTCGCTCAAGGAGAGGATCGGGGGAAGCGGCAGTGGCGCTCGCGGCGGTGAAGGAGCTGCCCTCCCAGCACTCCTTCCCGATCGAGATACGTTCATCGGGCGCTGCTCGGGGCGATGGCGTGCTGTGGAAGGGTGACGCGCTCCAGGTCATCGTCGGCAACACGCGCCGGTACGGGAACGTTGCCGAGGCAACGCCCGAGGCCCACATCGATGACGGGATGTTGGACGTCTGCATCATCACCGCCGGAGCCCCTCTCGCCACACTCGCGCAGATCCTTTCGACCTTGCTGCATCGCGAGCCTGTTCACGGGCGTTCCGAATACTTCCAGGGTGAGACTTCTGGATCAGTGTGCCCGCCTCGGTCGACCTGCACCTCGATGGCAGTCGGGTCAAGCTCGAGAATTCCTCGCGCCACCCGGATGACCTACCGCTTCGATGCCATGCCCCGGGCGCTGCGCGTGGCTATTCCATATACCTACAATGAGGAGCTGTTCGACGAGGCGTCCGGCGACGAGATCGGTGGCCGCCGAGCCGCGGGGCCCTGATCAGGACGCGTTCGCAGCGAGGCCCGCATAAGGGACAAGCACACCGCGCAGGCGACGAAGAGATCGACGCACTGCTCGAGCATGGACGGAAGGTCGCTGTCGTTGCGGTCGGCCCGAATCCGGACCGGGAAGGATGGATCATCGCCGGTAAGGTCTCCCACCGAGAAAACGGGCGAATCCAGGCCCGTGGCCGTGCGCGTCGACGGGAACACGACTCTGTTCAACCCTGCAGGCGAGCCCCTCTCGCCCGCCGTCGCGGCCGAGCTTCTCGAAGGGGGCGAGATCGTCGTGGATGGGAAGAAGAGCAAGCGCGAGGTCATCCGGGCGAAGCGCGTCGTGGTTCTGGCCCAGGATCGCTAGTTCGATGCCTCCGTTTTTCGCGTTCTCGCTCCCCGTCGTCTTGTTCCTCATCTTCTGGGCGTTGTGCTACTGCCGCTCGCCGGCCTCATCAACGTGGGCAAGGCGACCGCAAAGAGCGGGTCGGTGTGGTTCTCGCGCAGCCGGGTGGGGAAATGGACCATCGGACACTCCGGCGCACTCGGTTCCTACGCGCCCATACTCCTCGTCATCGTCCTGGGTGGCATCACGGCCATATTCGCCGGATACCTGTTCGGCGACTGGTGGAGCAGGTCCGGCGCTCCACCTCGGCACTGTATCGCGCCGATCAAGCCATCCACACCTGGTTCGGGCACGAGCGCCAGCCTGCCATGACGGTTCTCTTCTGGACCGCGACGACCCTGGGTGGCCCCGCCGGTCTGGCGGTCATCGTGCCGGTGGCGGCGGCGATCCTGCTCGTTCAGCGGAAGGAGCGGGCGTCCGCCATCTTCCTGCTGGTCACCGCCTCGTCCGGCGCGATCCTGAACCTGGTACTCAAGACGATCTTCGCGCGAACGCGGCCCGACCTGGCCACGGCGCTCACCGTGGCGCGCTGGTACTCGTTTCCCAGCGGTCACGCGATGGGCTCTTACATCACCTTCGGGGCGCTCGCGTACATCGCACTCCGAGAGCCCTGGCCGTGGGTGGCCAGGTCGGCGGCTCTCTGCTGATCGCCTTGACGATGATTGTGCTAGTGGGCTTGTCCGCGGGTCTATCTGGGCGTCCACTGGACATCGGACATTGCCGGCGGATGGAGCGCCGGCACGGTGTGGCTGGCATCCGCGGTGGTGGCCTTTGAAATGCTGCTGGGGCTCGGTCAGCGCCGCAGCGATTTTCGCAAGCGAGCGAGCCCGTAAGGTTGCGCTCAGACTGTCGGGTCCACCGGCGGACCCAGCAGTTCTCCCAGCCAGCTGTAACCACGCACGTCGAACTCATTCGTGGTCACCTGCGGAGAGCACGGCATCGTGCCGATGAACTCTCCCCCGCGAGACACGGCCCACAACACAGGGTCGCTGCCGGCTTCAGTCGGCTGCATGCACTC